>NZ_CP120232.1:207500-1370000 GCF_030012965.1 Microbulbifer sp. MLAF003 | reverse complement strand
TCGAACCCTCGATGAGTGTTAACCCATACGCCCTTAGCAGGGGCGCGCCTTCAGCCACTCGGCCATCTCACCTTTTTAATTTGCTTCGAAACTTTTCTTCCGAAAAACCTCTTTTAGGAGGTTCTTTCTACTCAACAACCTAACTGGTTGCTCGCTGAAAGTGGGCGGCATAATACCAACGGCCCGACAAAAAGCAATGGGGAATCAATAACTTTTTGCACTTTTTTGTCTTATCGAACACCTTTTAGACAACACGGGCAAAAAAACGACTTTCCCGCCAAGCACTTCTTTTGAGGAGAAGATTCAAAAATAAAAAAAGGCCGGGTTACCGGCCTTTTTAGGGAAACTGTGCGTCTAGTCGTTACCACCCTCCTCAGAGGATTGCTTTTCACGCTGGATACGCTGGTAAATTTCTTCGCGGTGCACGGCGACTTCCTTTGGCGCATTGACACCAATACGCACCTGATTGCCCTTCACCCCCAGCACGGTAACCGTGACATTGTCGCCAACCATCAGCGTTTCGCCAATTCGGCGGGTTAAAATCAACATTACCTACTTCTCCTTGATCATCCTGTGATAAAGAGCGGCCGGTGTTTTCCTGACGCTGCTCTTATTTGGTCATCTTAACCGGATGGCGGTGCAAAAAGGTCAAAAACTACCCATCACACTATTCAGTATTGACCAGTCGAACAAAATCTCAACAGGTTGGATGTAATGCCAAGCAACTGAATCGAAATGGGTGGCTCTTGCCGCCTTAGCTCCGGTTATAGCGTTTATTTCATCTCTGTTTATCAGAGAGCTCAAATTCACTATGCAAGGCACGCACAGCAAGCTCGAGGTAGCGCTCATCGATAATCACCGATATCTTTATTTCAGATGTGGTGATCATCTGAATATTGATATTGTCTTCACCCAGAGCACTAAACATACGACTGGCCACGTTCGCATGGGAACGCATTCCCACGCCGACAATTGATACTTTGGCAATCTTGTCGTCTGTGATCACTTCGCGTGCGCCAAGTTCCGCCGAAACACGCTCCAGAACATCACGCGCTTTATGCAGATCATTTCGATGCACAGTAAAAGTAAAGTCTGTAGTTCCATCAACCGCGCTGATGTTTTGCACGATCACGTCCACTTCAATATTTTCGCGGCCAACTGGTGCAAGAATACGGCAGGCAACCCCAGGGGTATCCGGAACACCGCGAATAGTTAGCTTGGCTTCATCACGGTTGAATGCGATACCAGATACGACGGGTTGTTCCATCTCGTTGTTTTCCTCATCCAGACTAATCAGGGTTCCTTCACCCTCTTCAAAAGTTGAAAGTACGCGCAGCGGAACCTTGTATTTACCGGCAAACTCTACGGCGCGGATCTGCAGGACCTTTGAGCCAAGACTCGCCATCTCCAGCATTTCCTCAAACGTAATCCGATCCATACGACGCGCACTATCCACCACTCGTGGATCAGTGGTGTAGACCCCATCAACATCCGTATAAATCTGGCACTCAGTGGCATCAAGCGCTGCAGCGAGAGCCACGCCCGTGGTATCTGAACCACCGCGCCCCAAAGTAGTGATATTTCCATCATCATCTACCCCCTGGAAGCCGGCTACTACAATTACTTTGCCGTTATCCAGGTCAGCGCGCATGCGTTCAACATCAATACGCTGGATACGTGCTTTGGTATGGGCGTTGTCCGTGAGGATCTTGACCTGCCCCCCGGTATAGGAGCAGGCATCATAGCCACGTTTCTTCAGAGCCATGCTCAATAGCGCAATGGTGACCTGCTCACCGGTAGACACCAGCACATCCAGCTCGCGGGGATCGGGTTTTTCCTGGATCTGATATGCCAAATCAATCAGGCGGTTGGTCTCTCCACTCATGGCAGAAAGTACCACAACCAAGCCATGCCCTTTGGCGCGAAACGTGGCTACTTTATCAGCGACAGCCTCTATACGCTCTATCGAGCCTACAGAGGTTCCACCGTATTTCTGCACGAACAAACTCATAATCTTTGTGTTTCCTTAGCCCCTGGCCAAGTACGCGCACTGCTCTGACTTGTGCAGGCGCGCACTTAATCACCAAACTTCGGTGAAATCAACTTCACATACGACTTCTGGCGCCGTTTTTACCGAAATCAGCTGCTGAGGGAGCCCTCAACCCATGTGGGCACCTCCTGCAACATACCCGCCAGGGCGGCAACATCAGTTCCTCCCCCTGTGCCATATCCTTACGGCCACCGCCCTTACCACCAAGCTTGGCAGCGGCAAAGCGCATAAGATCCCCCGCTGACAGGCGATCTGTCAGGTCCTTGGTTACTGCCGCTACCAGAGCCACCTTATCCTCACCAGGTGCTGCAAGCAGGACAACACCACTACCAAGCTTGTTTTTCATCTGGTCAGCCAGGTCTCTCAGGGATTTAGGGTCTGCGCCATCAACAGACGCCGCCAATAACTTGAAGCCAGCAATTTCCACCGCTTGAGCAGAGAGATCACCTCCGGCACCACTGGCCAATTTGGTCTTAAGCTGACCAATTTCCTTCTCCAATTTGCGGTTGTTAAGCAATAGCTGCTCAACTTTATCGGCAAGGCTATCCGGGCGCGCCTTGAGAAGTGCTGCAATATGTTCAAGACGCTGCTGGGTTTGATCGAACAATGACAGCGCATGTGCGCCAGTCACGGCTTCAATACGGCGTTGACCGGAGGCGATACCGCTCTCACTCACAATGCGCAGAAGACCTATATCACCGGTGCGCTTGACATGAGTCCCGCCGCATAACTCAACAGAAAAAGCGCCAGTTTCAGTCTCTCCCATGGAAAGAACACGAACTGTATCGCCATATTTCTCACCGAACAGGGCCATTGCCCCCATTTCCTTGGCAGACTCAATATCGGTTTCGCAAGTATCAACCGGAGTATTGGCGCGAACCTGGGCATTCACCAGGGATTCAATGGCATGCAGCTGCTTATTGGTAACAGCCTCTGGATGAGAGAAATCGAAACGAAGGCGCTCGGAGTCCACCAGCGACCCCTTTTGCGTAACATGCTCGCCCAACACTTTGCGCAGAGCAGCGTGCAGCAGGTGGGTGGCGGAGTGATTCAGTGCGGTTGCCTGGCGCACTTCTGCAGACACCTTGGCAGAAATTTGATCACCAATAGTGATGACACCCTGCAACATTTTACCGGTGTGCAAGTGGTGGCCGCCCTGCTTGGTACAATCACGAACCTCAAAACGGCCAGCTGTTGAACTCAGATAGCCACTATCGCCAGCCTGGCCTCCAGACTCGGCATAAAACGGGGTGCGGTCGAGAATCACCGCACCTTCTTCACCTTCCTCCAGGCGATCGACTTGCTCGCTACCTTTGACGATAGCGATAACCCTGCCCCGCGCCTCAGTTGTTTCGTAACCGAGGAACTCTGTCACACCTTCCAGATCCAGAACCTCGGTATAGTCCTGTTTGAATTTACCTGCTGCGCGCGCACGTTCGCGCTGGGCTTCCATCGCAGCCTCATAACCTGCCATATCCAGTGACAAACCACGCTCTCGGGCAATATCCTGAGTCAGGTCGGTGGGGAAGCCATAAGTATCATGTAAAGTAAACACCAGCTCACCAGGAATCTCGCTATCTTCCAGGGAGGCCAGCGCACTCTCCAGCAGAGCCATCCCTTTGTCCAGGGTTTTGGCAAACTGCTCTTCCTCTTTACGTAGAGCCTGCTCAATAAGCTCTTGCTTCTCACGCAACTCAGGATAAGCATCACCCATTTGCTCAGTCAGGGCTTCCACTAACTTAAAAAAGAACACCTCTTTATGGCCGAGTTTGTGACCATGACGCACAGCACGACGGATAATGCGACGCAACACAAAACCCCGCCCCTCATTGGATGGCATCACCCCATCAGCAATCAGGAAGGAGCAAGAGCGAATATGGTCTGCAATGACACGCAGGGATTTTTCTTCGAGGTTCTTGCAGGAGACTATTTCACTAGCAGCTTTAAGCAGCGCCTGGAAAAGATCAATTTCATAATTTGAGTGCACGCTTTGCATAACCGCGGCAATACGTTCCAAACCCATGCCTGTATCTACGGAGGGCTTGGGCAGTGGGTGCAGTTCGCCATCAGCAGTGCGCTCGTACTGCATAAATACCAGGTTCCAAATCTCAATATAGCGGTCGAGATCGTCGTTATCGGAACCTGGGGGGCCACCGGGAACATCGGCACCGTGATCGTAGAAAATTTCTGAGCTGGGCCCACAAGGACCTGTATCGCCCATTTGCCAGAAGTTGTCCTCATCGAGGCGAGAAAAACGCTCTGCGCTAACGCCCACTTCTTTTAACCAGATATCAGCGGCCTCATCATCGCTGATATGAACAGTCACCCACAGGCGCTCTTCGGGCAGACCCAGTACTTTTGTGAGGAAATCCCAGGCAAAGCGGATGGCTTCACGCTTGAAATAATCGCCAAAACTGAAGTTGCCCAACATTTCAAAGAAGGTGTGATGGCGCGCGGTATAGCCCACATTCTCCAGGTCATTGTGCTTGCCTCCGGCACGCACACAGCGCTGGGAGCTAGCGGCCCGATTGTAAGGACGCTTTTCCTGACCGAGGAAGGTGTCCTTAAACTGCACCATGCCGGCATTGGTGAATAGCAGGGTCGGGTCATTGCCCGGAACCAGAGAGCTCGACGGCACCACAGTATGGCCCTGCTCGGCAAAGTAATTCAGAAAGGCGTCGCGAATCTGTGCGCTTTTCATCCGGCGTAATTCCACTTCGTTAGTTGAAAGTTATGTGAACGACACCGATGACGCGGTGCCACGTCTGTCCTGCTACTGCGCAAGCCCTTGTTCGGGCATCTTCTTTTGAGCCAGCAGGTGAACATGCAGGTGAAATACGGTCTGCCCCGCACTACGGCCATTGTTAACCACCAGCCGAAAGCCCTCGAGTCGCAAGCGCCGGCCCAGCTCGGCTGCCACCCACATCAGGTGGCCGAGTAGACCTTTGTCTTCGCTTTTGGCATCGGACAGATTAACTAGAGGTTTGCGCGGGATAATGAGGAGATGGGTCGGGGCTTGTGGCGCCCGATCCTCAATAACGACACAAAGGTCATCCTCGTAGATTTTCTCGGCCGGGATATCGCCCGAGATTATTTGACTGAAAACGCTGGGTTCACCCATTGGCTTATTTTTCCAGCTTTTCCTCAGCTGTCAGCTGACGCGCCTCAGATTCCAGCATCACCGGAATCCCGTCCCTAACCGGATAGGCCAAGCCACTGGCTCGACAAACCAGCTCCTGGGTATCTTCGCGGTACTCAAGCGGTGCCTTACTTACAGGACACACTAATAGGCTCAGCAACTTCTTATCCATGTTCCACCCCACTATTTCCCCCCGACACAACTTCCGGGGGGCAAAAATGACCGCGTATCATACAATGCTTCATGGGGTTTTTCACGGTATTCGCCTCTGCTTAAGCCAACAGATTTCCCCGTTTTAACCCATCTTTACCTATTTTTATCCAGAGATGACAGGGTTTGAGGCTGGCAAAATGGAGTTTAGGTGGCCCAGTAGTAAATCACGGGCTAGACGCCCCTCCTCCACCTCGTTGAACAGCTCGTGGTAAGCTGCCGGAAAACAGTGAAGCCTTTTATTGGTCGAACCCATTCGACCAAACCACTCCCGGCTCAGCTCTACATCCACCAAACGATCCGATTCCGGCAGCAGCATTAAGCAGGGTGTAAGCAGCCGCTCCAGGTTAGCTGACAGAAACGCCCTCTCCTGGAGAAAGCTTTCAAACCAACGCAGGGAAACCCCGTGGTGGGCAAGCTCATCATTGCGATAGGCTTCGACAATAGAAACATCCCGGCTCAACCACTTGTCATCAATTCGACTGGAAAGTACAAGCTTCGGAAATAATTTGGCCAGCATCATTACCAGCCACAGCTCCAGGCCAGCGGGCTCTTTAGCTCCGCGAAATCCAGGCGCAGACAGGATCACACTGTCCACGAAACCATACCGAATAGCGCTGCCGCAGGCCACCACCGCCCCCATACTATGACCCAACAGATGCACACTTGTATCGGGGTTACCACTTTTGACCAAACAAATAAATTCATGCAGGTCCTCGCAATAAAGGGAGAAATCATCAATATGCCCCCTTTTTCCATCCGATAACCCATGACCATAATGATCGGGGGCGTAGACGCTGAACCCGGCACGATTCAGATACTGGGCCAGCATGGTGTAGCGGCCGCTATGCTCACCCAAGCCGTGGGAAATAACTACTACCCCAAGCGCTTTCTCAACCCACCAACGGCGGTAGTGCAGGCTTACATTTCTGGTTACAAACTCCATTGCCCCTCCTTATTTTCCTTATTGTTGTAGCTTGGACCATTCGGCACCTGTCAGCTCTCCCGCTCCAGACTGCTGCGGTACTGTCCCAACATGGCCAAATGGTTAAGGCGTGCCCGCTTGAGTAACGCACCCTGTGCTTTGGCAATATTCTCAGAGCGCCCCGCCCAAGCTGCCAATGCTGGCTGCTGCAACGCCCGGCCGTAGGAAAAGCTCAGTTGCCAAGGTGCATTATTTATCTTGTTCAACGCGTTGAGATTTTCAGAAGCCTCTTCGTTCCCCTGGCCACCAGAGAGGAAGTTTATGCTCGGTACGGCTGCTGGCACTGACCGACGTAAACTTCGCAGGGTGGATTCCGCAACCTGCTGCGGCTCCGCTCGCGCCGATTGCGCCCCAGGTATGACCATGCTGGGCTTCAGTAACATCAATTCAAGAGTGACACCATGACGATACAGCGCGTGAAAAACAGTATGCCAAACTTGTTCATTAACTTCGGCACAACGCTCAATGCTGTGATCCCCATCCATGAGAACTTCCGGCTCCACAATTGGCACCACGCCCTCGGCCTGACACACAGCTGCGTAACGGGCCAACATTTCGGCATTGGCCCGTAGCCCGAGCTCGGTGGGATTGTGTGGACTAACTGGATAGACTTCACGCCACTTGGCAAATCGAGCTCCCTGCTTTTTGTACTCGCGCAGTCGTTCGGCAAGTCCATCCAGGCCATATGTAATCATATCCCCCGCAGCACCAGCCAATGGCCCTTTTCCCTTGTCGACCTTAATCCCGGGGACAACCTTTTGATTCGCAGCCACCTGTGCCAAAAGTTTGCCATTAGCACTGCATTGACCAAGCGTCTCCTCAAACAGAATTACCCCACTGATAAAATCTCCCAGGCCCTTTGCCTCTAGCAGGGCCGCACGGTAATCCCGTCGACTCTGCTCGGTGGACTCCACCCCAATCGTGTTGAAACGCTTGGCAATAGTGCCACTGCTCTCATCTGCAGCGAGAATTCCCCTGCGACCATCCACCAATGCATCAACTGTTGCCTGTAACTCCTCCCAAACCGCCATTTGGCCACCTCCCTGTGCCGAAAGCCCATCTTGAAAAATTATTGGCCTAACTAAAATGCCTTACACGCGGCAACTGCCCGTTGCCAGCCGGCCAACCGCGATTTCCTTTCTGAAGCAGCCATAGAGGGCATAAAATCTCGCTCAATCTCCCTCAAACATTCCGGCAACTTGTCAAAGTGCCACAGACCACTACCAATACCCGCCAGAAGAGCAGCGCCGATGGCTGTAGACTCGATTTGCTTTGGCCGCTCAACCCGCAACGCAGAAATATCTGCCTGAAACTGCATCAGGAAATTATTTGCGCATGCCCCACCATCCACTCGCATATGGCTAATGGATACCCCGAGAGCCCCCTCCATCAAGCGCGCCAACTCATCACTCTGATAGGCGATAGATTCAAGCGTAGCGCGCACTATTTCTGCCCGGCCAGCGCCGCGACTCAAGCCGCACACAGTGCCCCTCGCTGATGGGTCCCAATGAGGAGCACCGAGGCCACTGAACGCGGGCACCAGGTAAACTCCACGGGTATCAGGAATACTCTGCGCAATCACCTCTGTATCCACTGCCTGCTGAATCAAGCCCATCTCATCACGTAGCCATTGGATCGCAGACCCCGCGGTAAATACCGACCCCTCAACTGCATAAGCAGGGGCACCGCTGATATCACAGGCAATAGTGGCGAGCAGCCCCGGAGATGGCTTCGGTCGCTTCTCACCTGCAAAAGCCAGCATAAAACAGCCAGTACCATAAGTATTTTTGATCTCCCCGGGACGGAGACAGCCCTGACCAAACAACGCTGCCTGCTGATCGCCGGCCACACCACAAATAGGTGCGCTTGCCCCAATGAACGCCTCAGGATCGGTATCGGTAAAATGACCGGCAGAAGGCCGGATTTCCGGCAGGATAGACTCTGGACAACCAAAGAGAGCCAGCAATTCCGGATCCCAGCGCTTTTGTTCCAGGTTGTAAAGTAGGGTGCGACTGGCATTGGTGTGATCAGTCAAGTGTGCGCGGCCACCGCTCATTTTCCACACCAGCCAGCTATCTACTGTGCCGAAACACAGGTCTCCGCGATGAGCGCGCTCCAGCAGCTGTGGCTGTGCACGGAAAATCCACAGCAATTTGCTTGCGGAGAAATAGGCATCCAACAGCAATCCACTTCGTTCGCGCAGCCAATCAGATTTTTCTGCAGCAGCTAACTCCTGGCAGATTTCTGCGGAGCGACGGCACTGCCATACAATGGCGGGGTGCACCGGCTCGCCGGTATGCCGGTCCCACAGAACTGTAGTTTCACGCTGATTGGTAATACCCACTGCCTCAACATCGGACGCGCGGATGCCGGCGCGTTGCAGAGCTGCCGCGCAAACCCGCTGCGTCACCTGCCAAATCTCTTCGGCATTCTGCTCAACCCAACCGGGTTTAGGGTAGTAGTTGGGGATTTCAGAGTAACTGCGCCCAACCAGAGCACCGCTACTATTAAAGACAAAGGCCGTAGTGCCCGTAGTGCCCTGGTCAATGGATAGGATCATAGGGTGTCTCGCGCTTATTATTCTTGCTTTCATCATCACAGGTCGGACAGCAACAATACCACCGTGACCCAATCATGCATGAGAGTATAAGCCCGATTACTTCCCGTCTAGCGCCCAGCTGATAGCATCTGCGGGAAAACCGCGATACGCCAAATAGCGCTGGCGCCTTGCGCGCTCTTTCATTTGCTGGTCTCTGGGCAGCGCTATATTGATAGGAGCACGGTATTTGCGCTGGAGCTGCTCCTGGGCAAGCTCAAACCAATCAACCTCCAGCTGCTCAATCGCATGGGTCGCGAGCTCTCCTCGAATCCCCCGCTGCTGCAACTCCTGACGAATACGCATAGGCCCCTGCCCACGCTGAACACGAGCGCGGACAAATACTTCAGCAAAGCGCTGATCTGACTGATAATTAAGTGTTTGCAAGCGCTCGAATAGAGCATCGAAATCGGCACCGGGGAACTTGCCCGCAAGCTTTTGCTTCAATTCATGGCGCGAATGCTCACGACGGGCAAGTAACTCAAGCGCCGCACCGAACAGCACTTGAGCGGGATCAACGGAGAAATCCGTGTTTGAATAAGGCACTTACTCTTCCGGGAGTTCCACTACCTTTTCGGGGCTTGCCGGAACCAGGTCACCCAGCAGTTGCGCACGCAGCTGCCCTTCAATCTCATTGCGGATATCCGGGTTGTCACGTAAGAACTTTGTGGCGTTAGCCTTACCCTGGCCAATCTTCTCGCCCTTATAACTGTACCAGGCACCAGCCTTGTCAACCAAGCCCAGCTTCACTCCATAGTCGACGACCTCGCCAACCATATTGATGCCTTCGCCATACATGATCTGGAATTCAGTCTGCTTGAAGGGGGCGCCACCTTATTTTTGACAACTTTTACGCGAGTCTCATTACCCACTACCTCATCGCCGTCCTTTACGGAACCGATACGACGGATATCCAGACGCACGGAAGAATAGAACTTAAGCGCGTTACCACCAGTGGTGGTTTCCGGGGAACCAAACATCACACCGATCTTCATACGGATCTGGTTAATAAAAATTGCCAGAGTATTGGTGTTCTTGATATTACCGGTCAGCTTGCGCAAAGCCTGGGACATCAGGCGGGCCTGCAAGCCGACGTGGGAATCCCCCATCTCGCCCTCAATCTCTGCACGCGGGGTCAAGGCCGCCACAGAGTCCACTACCAGCACGTCCACGGCACCGGAGCGTACCAGCATATCGGCCACTTCGAGAGCCTGCTCACCGGTATCCGGCTGGGAAACGATCAGCTCGTCAACATTAACACCCAGCTTCTCTGCATAGATGGGGTCGAGCGCATGTTCAGCATCCACAAACGCGCAGGTGCCACCTTTGCGCTGCGCCTCAGCAATAACTTGCAGTGTCAGGGTAGTTTTACCTGAGGATTCAGGACCATAGATCTCAACAATACGGCCGCGGGGCAGACCACCAATACCCAGGGCCACATCCAGACCTAAGGAGCCAGTTGAGATCGCCGGGATACGCTCGCGCTCTTTATCTCCCATGCGCATCACTGTGCCTTTGCCAAACTGGCGTTCGATCTGCGAGAGCGCCGCCTTTAGCGCCTTGTCTTTATTGGAATCCATGACCATTCCCATATTGCTAAGCTGTGTTGATTGGTGGCAAGCTTAACGAAGGATTACTGTATAGGCAACCAGTAATTCCGGCACAACCGGTACCAGTCACCATCGCGCAAATTATGGGCTTTGGGCAGCTGCAAAGCTCGCCCTAACATTGCCAAGGTAACCCCCTGCAGCCCTAAACCGGATGCTCATCCAGGATAGCGAGCATACCTTTGATTGCCTCTCTCACAGTCTGCGCCTGTACTTCAGCCCTATCGCCTTGAAAATGAAAGCAACGGGCATCGATCTGCACGGGTTCCTGCCCATCGGCATGAGCCCAGGCAATCCAGACGGTACCTACAGGCTTCTCTTCAGTACCACCATCGGGACCGGCGATACCACTCACTGCAACAGATAGATTGGCATCCATCATTGCCAACACGCCACAGGCCATCTGGCGGGCAACCGGCTCGCTGACAGCACCAAACTGTTGTAAATCCTTGACATCTACACCTAGAACGCTGTGTTTGATGCGGTTGGCATAACTCACGACAGAGCCATCAAACCAACTTGATGCCCCGGCAATAGCGGTTATCGCTGCGGCAACAGCCCCCCAGTGCAAGACTCCGCAGCGGTAACTCGCCATGCACGTTTATCCAGCTCTTCGCCCAATTGCTGAGCTAACAGGGTAACGTCTCTATACTCAATCATTACACTTCCCATTAAATTGAATCGGGAGTAGCCCCCTGCCAGGCAGCAGCCTTGATACACATTGCTCCTAAACCATCGATACGATTGATGCTTTATTAGCTTCGAATTTTAGGGGGCCGGCTATCAAGAGTAGTTTTTCATATCGAGATTAAAAAAGACTGATCGCTTACAGCCTTGATCAACGCTGACTTCAGGGAAAACGAAATACAAAATGCCAGAGAGCCTTCCCCAAAGCGAGACCATCAAAACCACCTCCATATTTACCATGATCATGAGATCAGAGTTGTTCACTTATTGGATGATGGCTGGTTTTACTCCAGCCACTCAAAACCAAGTCTATTGAAATCCAATTGGCTCATGTCCACAAATAAGAGAAGGGAAACGAAATTCAGGTCGGTAGTATCATTTAGCCATGGCGGAATTTATTAACGAGCTGTTTTGAACAGCCAACGGTGAAAATTTTTCCGCCATTCTTGCATCTAGCTTCGCACTAAACCTGGGCTAAGTTACGACGAAGGTGGTACATGAACTGTTCGGCGCGATTAAGCCAGCTCAGGTTCCGCACATCGCTTCTGATGAACCCAATCTACAATTTCGCCCTCAGGGATATAACCACAAACAGTTTCCCTCAGTAGCTGGCGTACCCGCTCATAATCATCACGCTCTACCGCACTAAGTAGCTGGGCCAACACCGCCTTGAATGATTCCCAGGACAAGTGATCTTCTGTCGCGCACATGATCATTGGGTGATCGGTCGGGCTGACGTTATCACCAATCAAAAGTTCTTCATAAAGCTTTTCGCCAGGGCGCAAACCGGTAAACTCGATAGCAATATCACCGTGTGGGTCTTTCTCAGAGCGTACAGAGCAACCGCTGAGGTGGATCATCTTTTCTGCTAACTCGGCAATTTTCACTGGACTACCCATATCCAGTACAAACACATCTCCACCCTGCCCCATCGCACCAGCTTGAATAACCAACTGAGCAGCCTCAGGTATCGTCATAAAGTAGCGGGTAATATTTGGGTGCGTTACCGTTACCGGACCCCCACGCTTAATCTGATCACGAAAACGCGGGATCACCGACCCCGATGAACCCAGCACATTGCCGAATCGAACCATGGTGAAACGGGTTTTGTTAACCTGGTTTACAGCTTCACCATCATTGAACAGCGTAGGAGCGGGCTCTTGGCTCAGCGCCTGTAGCACCATTTCTGCAAGGCGTTTAGTGCTACCCATCACATTGGTTGGGCGCACCGCTTTGTCAGTAGAAATCAATACAAAGTGTTCAACTCCTGCTTTTACCGCCGCCTGGGCGGTATGCAGAGAGCCAAACACGTTGTTCATCACACCCTCGGCAATATTATGTTCAACCATCGGGACGTGCTTATATGCCGCCGCATGATACACCGTGGCCACATCCCAGGAGCGCATCAGATCCAATAGGCGCCCTGGGTTACGGATAGACCCAAGGACCGGCACCAATCGCACTGGCAACGATTCACGTCGGATCCGCTGCTCCAACTCTGTATGGATGCTGTAAAGGTTAAACTCACTGTGCTCAAACAACAGCAGTGTAGTTGGACCTGTAGCTACAATCTGACGACACAACTCCGAACCAATCGAGCCTCCAGCGCCAGTCACCATCACTACATGACCACGAATACATCTTTCAAAAAGAGCCTGCTGTGGCGGCACCGCATCGCGGCCAAGTAAATCAGCAACATCTACTTCCTGAATATCTTCGACTTTAACCCGACCGCTGGCCAAATCCATGAAGCCCGGTACGCTACGCACATGTAAAGGGAATCTTTCGAGTAACTCAAGTATCTCGCGTCGGCGTGCTCGAGAGGCAGACGGAATTGCAAGAAGAATTTCCTCAGCTCCGGTTTGCTCAATCATCCGCTGAATATTCTTGGGTTTGAAAACCCGTAAACCCGCAATCACCCGATTGGCAATGCCACGATCATCATCGATAAAAGCCACCGGCAGCATGACTCGATCTATACGTAATGCCGCTACCAATTGATTACCTGCCGCCCCAGCACCGTAGATAGCCACCTTCGGTAAGTGATCGACTCGATTGATAAAGGGCACCTGCTGGCTAGCCACATACCAGTCGCCCATAAAGTACTGTCGCATGACCAGCCTGAGGCCGCCAATCATCAATAGGCTTAGCCAGCAGTAGATAAACACAACCGAGCGAGGCACTCTTACCGGTGGCTCGCGGTTCAAGTAAACAGCTAAAGCAAGTACCAAAGCCGATAGCATTACCGCTTTGAAGATGCTAATCAGCGCATCCTTGCCGAAATAGCGCATCACCGCACGATACATCCCAAACCTAACAAAAATAGGTATCGCGATTAACGGTGCACTGATAAATAACCAAGCGTGTTCGGCAAAGGGGTTAACAGGCTTATCCAAACCCAAACGAATTGCAAAAGCCAGCCAAAGAGCTAGCCACACTAGCAGAACATCAGTTACCACTTGTAAGATGCGTTTATTGCGACGGGGCAGCCCCAGTAGCCAGTTGCGCAGCTTATCCATTATTCTTTGGACCCCATAATAGTAATCATTATGCTGTCAGCACCGTTCCCGGAGCCAAGACCTCCCCCTCGGCTATAACTACGCGATACCCAGCACTGCACCCCGCCTGCAACCAGGCTTTTGCACCCACCTGCACTCCGCCAGCTATATGTACGCCAACTCCTAAGTGGGCAAACTCCCCCAAGCAAGCATCATGATCCACAGTTGCGTGAGCATTGACGATTGCACCGCAGTCAATCCGTGCATCCACTCCAACCATGGCTAACGCCATTATCGTACTTCCCGCCCCCAGCACTGCACTAGCACTGACAGACGCAGAGGGATGGACGACCGTAGCCACTGGAAAGCCCTCTCGCTGTAGAGTTGCCAACCACTGCTCTCTTAATACATTATTACCAACTGCTGCAATGGCAGCATCCACTGTTCCAGCAACCTCAGCCAAAGTGAAGCTATTCGCTATTACAGGGCAATTGAAAGATTCTTTCAATTCCGGCCAACGGTCATCAGCAAAACAAACCCGCTGCCATTCTCCTGACAACATTGCGGCCTCAGCCACGGCTTTGCCATGGCCACCTGCCCCCAGAATTAGCAGTGTTTTTTTTAGGCTCATATCTCAATTACTTGTCACGCAAAGTGTCATTACTTTTTAAGGGTTTCATTTTAGGACGTACTTTTCGCTACCAGGAATAACCAATAAATTAACTACAGTAAGATCCATTACCTATTCTTGCCCGCCCGCTTTAAACTTCACCGCCAGTACCAGCAGGGGGAAATAAGCAATAAGCAAACCTAGCATACCATTCAATTCTCCCAGTCCAACCCACAATGCAATTGGCAGCAACCAAAGTAAATTAATACCCAGCACTGCCAGAGTTACAGGCAAGTGATTACCGAACTGACGTGAGGCGTACTGGTAAGCATGACTTCGATGTGCCTCATACACCTTTTCTCCACGCAGCAAGCGACGCATCAAGGTCCAAGTGGCATCCAATACGAAGACCCCGAGCAGGATTAACCAGCTCCATAATAACTGCGGTGCCACCCAGGCAGCCTGCAGAGACAATATCCCCAAAGTGATACCTAGAAAACCGCTGCCCGCATCGCCCATAAATATTCTTGCAGGAGGAAAGTTCCAAAACAAAAAGCCTACGACCGCAACAGCAAGAAGCAGCGGCGTGATCCATACCGGAGTCTGTAGTGAGCCGGTAAAACCCAAGACTGCATACAACAGAGCTCCGCCCAGGCATACACAAATGGCCTCTACACTGGCAACGCCATCAATGCCATCCATAAAATTGTAGAGATTCAACAGCCAAACTAGATAGACAGCCGCCAGCGCATGCCCAATCCACCCCAAGTCCAGGGGCATACCGAATAGACTCAGTGGCGGTAGCCCACCCAACCAGAACAATGCCCAAATGGCAGCCGTGAAGTGCCCCAATAATCTCCAGCGAGCGGGAATATGGCCATGGTCATCCAGAAAGCCAATTACGGCCACACCGGTACCTGCTCCCAGTAGCGCCCACATCACGTCCCAGGACAACATATTTGCCCAAGTCAAAACCGGCAAAGTTACCAGGAAGGCCACCACAATGGCCACCCCACCGCCGCGCGGCGTCGGCACAGAGTGCGAACTGCGTGCATTCGGGATATCCATCAGGCTCCGTGTTAGTGCGTAACGACGCAAGGCACCAGTCATAAAAAGTGAAACGCAAGCCACAGCAAACAGCAGCAAAATAGTCATTTGCATTGCTGCTCCAAAAAGTGCTTCGCCGTCTTATGCAACGCCTGGTCAACACTAACCGGGGGAGCCCAGTTTAATAGCTCTCGTGTTTTATCGATATTAACCTGCAAAGATCCGCACAGCCTCTGAGAGAGAGATCGCCTCCCTAAAACCGCCGCACTAGCCTCCAAAAGCCTGCCTGGAACAGGCAACAATCGTGCAGGCTTACCTAATGCTATGCCCATCCTACGCAACAACCCCGTAGTAGAAAGATCTTCACCATCGCTAACCAGGAAAGTCTGATTGGCAGCAGCAGGATGGCAAACACAAGTTACGATCAGATCGACTAGATTATCTAACGCGACCAGACTGCGCTGATTGTAAATAGCCCCGAAAGGCAAAGGTATGCCTTTATGCAACCAACGCATCATATTGAAAAAGTTAGCTTTCACACCCGGCCCATACACAAGTGTCGGGCGGATAATCACCACCTCCATCCCAGTTTCAACCGCCAGTGCACGCAACCCCTTCTCAGCTTCCAATTTGGAGATACCATACGAATCTTTAGGAGCCGCCTTCACATCGGCAAGGAAAGGCTCTCTCCCTGACGTACACTCACCATTAACTTTAATCGAGCTGATGAAGATGAAACGGCGTACACCCTGTTCGGCAGCCTGGCGAGCGAGGTTTAACGTGCCTTCAACATTGACTTTATAGAACTCCGCAAACGGGTCAGGTGACGTATCCTGCATAACATGGACACGAGCAGCCAAATGGATCACTACATCAGTATCTATTAATGAAGATTCCCAGCTAGTAGTGCCATCAAGAAAATCAAAATGTGAGTTAATCACTCCAACAGGTAATTCTGATATTGGAGTTCTAGAGCAGGCTACTATCCTGTATCCGTCAGCAGACATACGAGAAAGCAGCCCTCTTCCAACAAACCCACTACCACCAGTTAAAAGTACTTTTTTTGCAGTCAATTTTTTTGCCTCAGGGTAGCCTGGTGAAATAAGCTCTCCAGCCTTGAGAATAGCTTCTCCTTAGAAAAATTGTCTTGATAGTAACGTTTAGCTGCGTCCCCCATATCTTCCCTTTGTGATGCACTCATCTGTGCCATTTGGCTAACAACCGCTGTTAAGCCGCGACGGTCTCCCGAGTTGCAGACCAGTCCTGCATTAGCCTCCTCAATGATTCGACCCGCCTCCCCATCGATCATCCCCAAAATAGGCTTACCCGATGCCAAGTAAGCCTGCACCTTACCTGGAATGGTCTTCTCGAATACCTCATTGGTCTTCAATGAGACCAAGAGTGCATCAGCTATTGCAAATAATGGGGGCATAGCCTCGAGAGGGTGACGCCCAAGTAAATATACGTTATCCAGATCTCGTTCGTTGACTTGCTCCTCAAGCCACCTGCTCATCCTACCGTCCCCAACAATAACCCAGCGGATGTCTAGCTGGCTGCGCAACCCCTCAGCCACATCAAGAATCGCAGGAAAATCCTGGGCCTCTCCCAGGTTGCCTGCAAATAAAATTGTAAACGAACAGGGAGCATGCTCAATTAGCAACGACTTCTCTTCAGGAACACTAGAAAAACCATCCTCAGCCCAACTTGGGAAATACACCAACCTATTGGGAGGCATCATACGCGTGCAGTACTGCTGCACACTGGTGGAAAAAGCTTTTGATTGGAGAAGTAAATAATCAGCCTTGTTATATATCCAAGACACGACCTTTCCTACCGCCGAAAGCAGGCGCTCATTACTCAATACTCCAACTGCTTTCAATGTCTCTGGCCATAAATCAAGAACCCAGATAAATACTGGTACTTTCTTTAACTTTCCAATCACAAGAGCTGGGATGGCCGACATGATCGGTGAGACCGCATAAACAAAAATTACGTCAAATTTATTTCCGCGTAATTTCCAGCCACCCAATACCGCTCCACTTAAGAAAAACGATACATAATTTAAGAAAAGAGTAATACTTCTTTTTCCCCGAGGGACAATCGGCACCCGTACAATTTTTGCACCACGATATTCAACATAGTCATTTGGCGATTGACGGAAATCGTCAAATATATGTCCTTCCGGGTAGTTAGGCCTACCTGTCAAAACAGTAACTGAGTGCCCGCGCTGAACCAAGCCTTCAGCAAGGTCATTAATACGCATATTTTCAGGCCAAAAATATTGACTGACAATCAGAATGTTCAATTTTTGCTCAGGCATGCAAAAGCTCAGCTGTTCCGCTTCCAGACATTGCGCATCACATAATCTCGATAACTATGAATAATACGCACCACTTTTTCACCAACATTAGGCATACTGTAATCTGCTACCGTACGTAAACTGCGCTCTATACCCCTTGTTTGAGTCTCAAGTATCTGTAGGCCCTGCATAACTCTCTCGACTTCAAGCCCAACCATCATGACAGCAGCTTCTTCCATACCCTCAGGGCGCTCATGAGCTTCACGGATATTCAATGCTGGAAAGTTGAGAATCGAGGACTCTTCATTGATCGTTCCACTATCTGAAAGCACGGCTTTTGCTGTAAGCTGTAGCTTGTTGTAATCCTTGAAACCGAGCGGTTTGAGTAAGCGCACATTTTCATGAAATACAATTTTCATTGCGTCAACCCGCTTCTGAGTACGAGGATGGGTTGAAACAATCACTGGATAGCCATAATGCTCCGCAACAGAGTTAAGAACATTTACTAGCTTGAGAAAGTTATTATCGGAATCGACATTTTCTTCCCGGTGAGCACTTATCAAGAAAAACTTTCCAGCCTTTAGGTCTAAGCGGCCTAATATATCTGAAGCTTCAATGCCGTCTCGATAATGATTAAGTACCTCGAACATGGGGCTACCTGTTTTAATCACCATCTCAGGCGGTAGCCCCTCTCTTAAGAGATATTCTCGGGCAATTGTACTGTAAGTCAGATTAATATCGGCCGTATGGTCCACAATACGGCGATTGATTTCTTCAGGAACACGCATATCAAAGCAACGGTTGCCAGCTTCCATATGAAAAGTCGGTATCTTGCGTCGCTTAGCAGGAATTACTGCCATGCAACTATTGGTATCGCCCAATACCAGCAATGCCTCCGGCTGAACTTCAGCCAGCACACGATCCACGGCAACAATCACGTTTCCTATAGTTTCGGCACCGGTCTCTCCAGCTGCATTGAGAAAAAAATCAGGTTTTCGAATACCGAGATCCTGAAAAAAAACCTCGTTCAATTCGTAATCATAGTTTTGGCCAGTATGAATCAATAGATGCTCACAGTGCTGATCCAGCTTGGCCATAACACGCGAAAGGCGGATAATCTCTGGACGAGTACCTACTACAGTGACAACTTTCAACTTTTTCATGGAAATTCTCAACAAGAGGGTGTTTATGCCTCAACCCCGATGGAGCAGGCATAGGTATCGGGTTGCTCGCGATTAAAAATCTCATTAGCCCAGAGCATCACTATCATCTCTTCATCACCAACATTAGTAATGTCATGGGTCCAACCGGGCACTGTTTCGACTATCTCCGGCTGGTCACCCGAAGTGATCAGCTCATGAAATTCACTAGTGCTGATATTGCGAAAGCGGAAACAGGCCCGCCCCTTGACAACTAAAAATTTTTCCGTTTTGGTGTGATGGTAATGGCCACCCCGCGTAACCCCTGGGTGGGCGCTAAAAAAGAAAACTGCCCAGAATCTTTGGTCTTAAGCATTTCCACAAACACTCCACGTTGATCGCCATATTTCGGCACCTCATAAGCGAAACGCTCGGGCGGTAAATTACTCAAATACGTAGAATGAAGGGCGCGAACTAAGCCGGAACCGACACGTTCACTAACTAAAGTGGTGCGACTATCACGGAATGCGTATAATTGTTCAGCCAACTCACCGACCGTAACTTGGAATTGCGGATCAATAGTAACAAACGGGGTACCTACCTTTCTGCCTTCCATCACTGCGATAAAGTGAGCAATCACATCATCGACATAAACCAAGGTGATGGACGCCTGAGCGTCGTTGACCTGTATTGGTATGTCTCGTGCGATGTTATGGCAGAATGTCGCCACAGCCGAATTGTAATTTGGCCGGGCCCATTTGCCGAACACATTAGGCAAGCGGAAAATATGCACCTCGGAGCCATACCTGCAATTCAGGTCAAGCAACTCTTTCTCGGCATTGCGCTTGCTGTTCCCATAGAGATTATCCAGCTCAGCCTGGCTTGATGAGGTGTACAACACAGGGATATTCCGGCCACTAGTTTCGATAGTCTCACATAACTTACGAGTCAGGTCGGTATTTCCACTCTGAAACTCCTTAGGATCCTGTGGGCGATTGACTCCAGCCAGGTGAAACACAAAATCAGCTTGCTCTACAAGGCTCTCCAAGGCATCTAACGAATCATTTCGGGTAAAGCATAATATCTCAATATCTTGCCGCTCTTCCAAGTGCGAGATAAGATTCCGCGCAATGAAACCATTTGAACCGGTGATCAATACTTTCATCGATCACTCCTCCAGCGTAGCGTGCTCACCACGCTGGATAGCACTCATAAAGTCCAGCTTGAGGAGCAAACGTTGCATACTCTCGACATCCAGGCGTTTGGTATTGTGCGAGTTATAGTCTTCCATAAGCGAGATCTTTTCCTCCCCCTGCTCTACAAATTTGGCATAGTTAAGATCACGTAAGTCCGGCGGCACGCGATAGTAATCGCCCCTATCTTCGGCACAAGCCATTTCTTCACGACTAAGCAATGCCTCATAAAGTTTCTCGCCATGCCGAGTGCCGATTACCTGGATGGGGTGGTCAGGTTTGTCTAACATTTGCGTCAATGCCTTGGCAAGAACTTCCACTGTAGCGGCCGGTGCTTTCTGCACAAATAGGTCACCGTTACTGCCATACTCGAAGGCGTAAAGCACTAAGTCTACGGCGTCTGCCAACGTCATCATAAAGCGGGTCATGTTTGGGTCAGTTAACGTCAGAGGCTGCCCGGAACGAATCTGCTCGATAAACAGGGGAATTACCGAGCCACGGGAGGCCATAACATTTCCGTACCGGGTACCGCAAATTACTGTTCTACTCTCATCTACATTGCGTGACTTCGCCACCATGACCTTCTCCATCATAGCCTTAGAGATGCCCATGGCATTAATCGGATACACCGCTTTATCGGTACTCAAACAAACAACTCGTTTGATCCCATTCTGGATAGCAGCTTCTAGCACGTTTTCAGTGCCCAAAACGTTAGTCTTCACCGCTTCCATAGGGTGAAATTCACAAGAAGGCACTTGCTTTAACGCAGCAGCATGAAAAATGAAATCAACACCGCGTGTAGCATTTAACACACTTTGATAATCACGCACATCACCAATGTAAAATTTCAATTTGGGATTTGAGTAGCGCTTTCGAATAGCATCTTGCTTCTTCTCATCACGACTGAAGATACGGATTTCTTTGACGCCAGTATCAAGAAAGCGCTTAAGTACAGCATTACCGAAGGAGCCTGTCCCCCCCGTTATTAACAGAACTTTACCAACAAACATAAGTCGTTTCCTATTTACCAATATCAGAGCAAAAGCGACCGCGCCTAGGAGCCTGCTCAAGCATTACGTCGTGTATGTTAATATCCTCAACTGAAGAAAATCGATCTTTGATTTTCTTTGCAGGTACACCACCATAAATCTCATACGGCGGCACATCTTTCGTCACAACAGAGTTTGCGGCGATGATAGCCCCACGCCCAACTCTGACTCCACTCATTATCACACTGCCGTAGCCGACCCACACATCATCTTCAATAATCGTTTGCTTTGGCTTCGGACGACCTGAAAATATCATGGGCGTCCCAGGAATATCGAATCTATGATCTCCGCCTGTTATCGTTACATTTGGACCAAACATTGTATACCGGCCAATACTCACTTTCGGACATATTCTACAACCATCAGAAATAAAGCTATACTCGGCAGCCACAAAGTCTCTTGAGACTCGCCCCTTTCCAGCCATAAAAAAAGTCGAGTGCACATGCTTAAGCCCATAAAACTTACGTTTCAGCAACATAAGTGACGATCGGTAAAAAATGTATATAGCATCAATGTTTCTCAGGTATATACGTAACGACATAATTTAACCCCTCTAGATTTCAGCTCTCGCTTAAACTCCCGAGCAATCACCTTCCAACTATAGTGTTCACGCATCCGAGCAGCGGCAAGGAAACCAATAGCAGAACGCCGTTTAATATCTCGATATTTCATTAATGTCGCCTTCATTGATGCCACATTACCCAGCTCATAAGTCGAGCCAATATCCTCCCAGCGCTCTTGCGCTTTTTCCTGATCACTCAGGATAACCGGTAGACCACACGCGGAAGCATCAAGGGTGCTAGTAGTAATCGAGCGAGGCCATGCTGCAATATCAGCTGCACGATAAAATGCTGGCAGCTCAGACCAAGGCACAAATGGCTGAATAGTAGATTTTTTATACTTTTTTAACTTTTCTTTCTCAGGCCCATCACCCACGAAAACAGCAACAAAAGGGTATCCTTCAGAATTTAACTCTTCCACCGCCTGTGCCAGAACCTCAACTGATTTAGCCGTAGTCATTCTGCCCGTCCATATACACACAATTTCTTCATTCGAGATTCCCAGACTCTCTCTTACTTCAAATCGAGCCCTCAGCACAGAAGGGTCCACAGCAGGAAAAAATATATTCGTGTCTACGCCAAGGGATATGACTACTGTTTTACGTCTAGGCACACCATAGAAATCCACTACTGCATCAATACAATCTTCCGTTGAACCAATACATTTGGTGACAAAATAGCTGAAAAATTTTCCAATCAAGAAACGAGAAAAGAAATTATGAACCTTTACCATAGATAGACCTCCCTCCCTCAGAGCCTGAGGAAGAGCGGAATAAGCTTGACCAGTAGAAGTGAAAATCTCAAACCCCAAGAGCAATTTGGCCAGCACTACTTGACCCAGAACAGGGGACGCAATACCTCTGACTATGACAACATCTGGATCTATACTTTTTAACTTATTGAAGAGTCCCTTGATAAGAATTCGCTTCCCCAGATTCTTATAAGCACAAGTGTGTATAGTGCAATTCTCAGATTTTTCCTCTTCTAAATAATCGCCCTTTTCAGGCAGCGCCCCAAAGAATGCTGCCGAATTCTGATAATACGCCGGGAGACGGCAAGTTATTATGTGCACTTGATCCCCCTCAGCCCCAAGCTCCTTGGGCAAAACATTATCAATATAACCGAGACCTTCTGTATAAGTCTCAACAACGTAGGCAATTTTCATGAATCTCACACTCTTTAAGCAATAGTCGGCCCCTTATAGCTTCTATCACTACGTTCTAATTTCATATTGAATGCAGGTGAAAACAAAGATAAAACGAGCAAAACCACTAAGCCATTTGTAATTAGTGACACCTGTATTGGGCCATTCAGCATAGAAACGATATGAGGCAAAAATATCAAATAAGCATAATGACCATACTTATCCTCCAGCAACGACTGAGCAACTCCAAGAAGCAAGGCTGCAACTAATGTAGAGCCCAAAACCCCCAACCACCCGGCATTAATAAAGCCATCACCAAAAAAACCTGTATTTGCCCTTACAAATTTCCCCCAATATTCATTACCAACCATAACAAAGGGGTCAACATCATAGACAGGATCGACAAAATGTCTCAAAAAACTATTAGACCAATATACAAGCTGAGCATCAGAGAACATCTCAATTATAAATAGACTAATCACCCCATGCGCATAGACAACCCTATCTACAAGGAGGGCAGACACAGATTTATCTTCAGAGCCAAAATCATTCCAAAAAGCAACTAGAATCATTAGCAAAAACAGAGTGGAAACAAGGTGTACACCGACCCTTTTTTCCACAAGCCTGAAGTAACAAAGCCAACAACCATCAAAAACGGCACCAAAAGAGCCACTTTGAAGGCTGTTATTGAAAACACAACAAAAAAGCCAATCAGTGCAAGAACAATCAGATCAAGCCGGCGTCGCATCATGGATATCAACAAAAGAAGAGGCGAAAAAACCATAAACTGCCAATTCACAAAATATGAAACTACATTAGCCGATTCAGTATAAATCGCGCGCTGCATATAAATATTACTAATCGCACCAAATGAAAAAACATCCTTAAAAGTAAAAACTATAAGGCAAATATTCAAAATGTTAATCAAGAATAATACAAATAGGAATTGTGTCTTTCGAATATAGCCGAACCCACACCAATCAATTTTAAAACTCTTCAACCCAAAAAATACACCCATAATTGAGAACATCACAGATATAACAACCGCAAAGCATGAGACCTCCGAAAAAACATATCTAGGGTTGTAATATGGCATCAGAGAGAAAAAAGGGATAAAAAGGGTAAATAGTAAACAAGCGTTAAAGATCGCATATACACCCGACCTAATAAAGGCTGCCGGGATAGCCACCAAAACAACACAGAGAAGAGACACCACAAAAAGAGACACATTATGACTCTCATTTCTTAATGCGGCAAAAAGATTCCACTCATAAAAAAATGGATGCAAGACATAAAGCAATATAGAAAATAGAATAGAAGTCAGCAAAAAAACAAACTGTCTCATCCTTATGCCACCACTTGCTCGCGACGAACAAACGAATTAATACTGAAAACTGTTAGGATTATATTGAGCACATAAATAAGACACATAGAAACCCCATAAGCTCCAAGAGACTCCACATCCCCAAATCCAGTTAAAAAACACAAGACCAGCGCCAAATTAGGCACCAATAATCTAATCAGGTCCCAGAGAAGCTGAACATCTTGTCTATCTATAACATTGAGTGTCTGACTAAGAGGCGCAACTACAAACTGTCCCAAGAAAAAAGGAATAAGATATATGACATAATCTGTTACCTTTGACCACTGCGCGCCAAAAATATAGTCAACCCCCCACCAAAGAATGAGGGTAGCCGAGCAAACCAAAGGTAAACCGACGGCCAAGAGGTTTCGGCAAGATCGCAAATAAAACCCCAATAGCCGCTCAGGTTCAGACTCTTTAATCTTTGGGAGTTCAGAAAGGTAAACATTAGCGATCGCCATCCCTAAAAACGCCATAGGCGCACCCATAGCTCGATGTGCTAAAGAAAAAAACCTGCAGACGCAGCACCGTAAAGATAAACGAGAAGAAACGGAGTCAAATGTAAAGCACTAACATTCAAGACGCTTGCTGGCATAGAAAACAGTGGGAATCGTATATACCTGACAGCTACAACTTTCAATCTCGGATACGAAGGGAGCCGGGTATCTCTAATCACACCTGATAAAATCTTTATTGCACCCACTGCCTGGCTAAGCACATAGCCAGCCACAAGGGCAATCACACCAATACCCGCGAGTCCCAACCCTACCTGGGTCACGGCCTGAAATAAGCTCCGACTCACATTCGCCTTTGCTAAATCATTGAAAGATTTCCCCCTTACGGCCCAATAATTAGCAACTTGGAAAGCTCCAGCAAATATTACACCGATCGGCAAAAACCAAATTAATCCCTGATCCCCCCAAAATACAAACCCCGACGATGTTGTGAGCACGACAAAAACAAATACAAAAAAACCACTAACTAGAAGAACCCAAAGACATAAAAAGACTAGTGTTTGAGCTTGCTTTACATTTCGCACCTTTGGCAGGGCGAACTCATATCGTAAAGAACTTACTGCAAGCAAAATTGTAAGTGCTGATGTAAATACCGCCAAAAATCCAAATTCCTCTGGAGAGAAAATCCTTGTCAGGATCGGCGTCACCCCTAAAGTTATACCTTGGGCAATTGCGGCACTTCCCGCAAGAAGCATAACCGATGCTAGAAAGGAATTAACTTTCAGTTTGGCAAATAACACTTACCGCGGCTCCGTATGCTGTAGCAATAGCCGACAACTGCTGCTCTGACAAATAAGGATGCATTGGTAAACTCATCACTTCATTAGCGACTCGATCCCCTACAGGGAGAAAGCTTCTACTGTCTGCAACTGCGGGTTGCTTATTAAGCGGTATGGGGTAATGTACTGCGGTTGGGATGCCAGACCTGTGAAACTCAGCTAACAAATGCTCTCGCCCTTTAACACGAATGGTATATTGGGCATAGACACTAGTATTATGGGGCTCTACATAAGGAGTAAAGGTACACCCCACTTCATGTAACTTTCGGTTGTATAAGTCAGCGACCTGCTGACGCAAAACTATTTCTTCAGCAAAAATAGCTAGTTTAGGTAATAGTATCGCGGCTTGTAATGTATCCAGTCGGCTATTTACACCTACCCGAATGTGGTGATAGCGACGATCTTGTCCATGACGAGCAATTTGGCGAAGTACTTTTGCTAGCTCATCGTCATTTGTGAACAAGGCGCCACCATCACCGTAACACCCCAATGGCTTACTCGGGAAGAAGCTAGTGCATCCAACAGTCGTAAGATTACAAGAACGCTTACCTTTATAAGTAGCACCAAAGCTCTGTGCAGCATCTTCTATCACTGGTATACCATATTTAGCTGCAATGGCATTAATAGCATCCAAGTCGGCGCACTGACCATAAAGCGACACTGGGATAATCGCCTTCGTACGCGGAGTGATAGCAGCTTCCAGCAGGTGCGGGTCGAGGTTGTAAGTACGTGGATCAATATCCACGTATATCGGCTTCGCGCCCAGCAATACTACAGTTTCAGCAGTGGCAATATAAGAAAAACCAGGCGTGATAACCTCATCACCGGATTCAATGCCAAAAGCCATCAGAGCGATTTGTAGAGCGTCAGTACCGTTGGCGCAGGTAATGCAGTATTTAGCTCCAACAAAATCTGCCAGTTTTTCTTCCAGCTCTGAGACTTCCGGCCCTAGGATATATTTGCCATGAGTCAGGACACGCTGAATACCAGCATCGATTTTATCCTTGATGTGAACTTGCTGAGCTTTCAGGTCGATAAAGTCAATCATATATTACACACCCACTTTGCTGAGCATACTACCCTTCAACACATAGTGTGCATTCGTGTGTTGACAAACTACCTTCCCCTCGCCCATCACAGGTAATGCCAACTGCTCACCAAACTCACTCATCCAGCCGATCTGCCTCGCGGGAACGCCAACCATCAGCGCATAATCCGGCACATTCTTGTTCACCACTGCTCCCGCTCCGATAAAAGCGAACTCCCCGATAGTCACACCGCAAACGATTGTACAATTGGCCCCGAGAGTAGCCCCTTTTTTTACTAAAGTGTCCCTGTACTCATTTTTACGCTCAATCAAAGAGCGCGGGTTATAGACATTGGTGAAAACCATACTTGGCCCGCAGAATACTCCCTGCTCAAGGGTAACATTGTCGTATACTGATACGTTATTTTGCACCTTACAGTTATCGCCAATTACGACTTTGTTTCCGACAAAGACGTTCTGCCCTAATGACACCCCTTTACCTATACGTGCGCCACCACAAACGTGAACAAAATGCCACACACGAGAGCCGTCACCAATTTGCGCACCATCGTCAATGATGGCGCTTGAATGTTGGTAATGAGTCATATGAGGTCCTCTCTTTCAACTACTCTGACCACCAGCTAGCTGGCGCCTAAAACTTATCAAATGAGTTGCTGAAGGAATGGATGACCTTCCTGATTTTGAGGGCCAACAATGGCAGCAGAACGGATAGCATCTACGGTTTCAACGCAATGACGCGCATCTTCAATGCCATAGCCCCCCCAGAAAGGATCTCCCGGTAACTTGTAGTATGCAAGTCGGTAAAACCTTCAGAAAACTCCATCTCTTCTCCGCTTACAGTAATCGAGCGGTAGGTAGGCTTTTTGCCTTTAACCGAAGCAGGCAGGTCGTTAGCATCAATGGACAGAAACCAGCGAACACGAGCTTTTTCATATTCGAGATAACCCGCCGCTTTATGCTCACCAGTAAAATGCACGACACTTCTCTGCAAATTGCCAAAAATAAAATGCAACATATCGTAGAAGTGAACACCAATATTGGTCGCCACACCGAAGGATTTACGTGGATCGCCTTTCCAGCTCTCCATATACCATTTGCCCCGCGAGGTGATATAAGTAAGGTCCACATCATATTTATGCTCACTTGCCTCGCGGGCAACCTTATCCTTGAGATCAAGGATTGCCTGGTGGTGCCGCAGTTGAAGAATATTGTACACGCGTTTGCCGGTTTCTCGCTCGATCAGGGACAACTCATCAAGTATCACGGGAGTTGGAACCAACGGTTTCTCACAAATCACATCACAACCTAAACGCAAGCCAGCAGCGATATGAGCGTGATGCAAGTAGTTGGGCGAGCAGACGGAAACGTAATCTAATGCCGTCTCAGTGTTACGCTTCAAAGTCCAGGCATGCTCTGTAAATCGCTCGAATTCGGTGAAGAATTCACTTTGCGGAGAAATGCTGTCGATAATACCAACGGAATCATTGATATCATAAGCAGACACCAACTCGTTACCAGTGTCTTTGATTGCGCGCATATGGCGCGGAGCGATATAACCGGCCGCACCGATCAGGGCAAAACGTTTCAAAAGTGTAACTCCAGCAAATCAGGCTTTAATGATGTGGGCTTTAGGAACGCGGTATCTACCACGGCTATCAACGATCAAGCGCGCATGTTGACAAATCAGATCATAATCGAACTCATCATGGTCGGTCGCAAGAACAACAGCATCGAAACTAGCGAGCTTTTCAGCTGTCAGCGGCTCGCTGGACAGATTGAAATGGTGCTCACGCATTTTTGGAAAAACTGGCACATGAGGATCACTATAAGCCACCTGACCACCTTTAGCTTCCAGCAACTCCATAATTTCGACAGAAGGCGACTCGCGCATATCATCTACATTCTTTTTATAGGCGATACCGAGAACCAGCACCCTACTCCCTTTCAAAGCCTTGCCACTATCATTGAGGCCATCCACCAACTTATTGACGACATACTCGGGCATTGCCTGGTTGACCTCGCCAGATAGCTCGATAAATCGAGTATGCAAGCCATACTCTCGAGCTTTCCAAGTCAAGTAAAAAGGATCGATGGGGATACAATGCCCCCCAACCCCGGACCTGGATAGTAGGGAGTAAAGCCAAATGGCTTGGTAGCAGCTGCATCGACTACCTCGAAGATATCAATACCCATACGATCGGCAACCACCTTCATTTCGTTAACCAAGCCAATATTCACTGCGCGGTGAATATTTTCTAACAACTTGGTCATTTCCGCTGCCTTAGTCGAGCTGACAGAGACGACCTTATCGATTGCCTGCTCATACAATGCATTTCCGACCTCCAAGCAAGACTCAGTTTGACCACCAATCACCTTCGGAATCGTACGGGTTTCGAAATCAGGGTTACCTGGATCTTCCCTCTCAGGAGAATAAACTAAAAATATATTCTTACCGACATGCAGACCACTCTCCTCTATACGCGGCAACAGCTCTTCTTCAGTGGTGCCAGGATATGTAGTGCTCTCCAACGAAAGCACTTGAGCATTACGAAGATAGGGTTTAACCGCACTGACTGTACTGGTCACAAAACTCATGTCCGGCTCACGGTATTTATTGAGCGGAGTAGGTACACAGAGGATAAGAGCATCACATTCACTGACTCGCCGAAAATCGGTTGTAGCCTCAAAACCACTTTCCCGAGCGCTGGCAATTTTCTCACCAGGTATATGCTCAATGTAGCTCTGCCCAGTATTTAACTTAGAAACCTTATCCTCATCAATATCAATGCCGAGAACACAATAGCCAATATCGTTATAACGCAGCATCAAGGGAAGGCCAACATAGCCCAACCCAACTATACCTATGATGGCCTCTTTATTTTTGAGCTTAGCAATAATTTCTTGCTTAATCTCAGTCATCAGGTCTAACTCCGATTGAAAATTATTCTCTTTTGGGCTTGAGGTAACTAGGTGTGAGAGCAAACCTAATTCACATGCTAGATTTACTTCACTTATCCCATTAAATCGGACCACTCAAGGTCAAGCTACAACTAACTCAATGAGGTAGATGCTGTGCTCTACCCTACCAGCTCACACTTTCCCTAACCTTGCAAGCATTAATTAAATAGCCGGTCGATTTTCTCAACAAGTGGATTGTCAAGTTCTCAGCATTGGAGGCTCAGCTGAGCTTGAGAAATCATGGAATGCATCAGCTTCCTTACTGAACATCAAACGAACCAAAGCAATGAAGAGGCCAAGCATCCCTCCAAGAATAATACCCAGCGCCAAAATCAATGCCTTTCTAGGTTTAATGGGCGCATCTGGAACTTTTACAACACCATCCGGACGGGAAACAGCAAGCTCCTTCCCTGATATAGACTGGACTCCTTTGAGGAGGCTGAGCTGCTCTTCCACAAAGCGCAACGAAGGTATAAATGGATCATCCGAAGTACGACTTTCCAGTGCCTCGATCTCGGCATTGATCGCTTTAGTACCACGCATATACATTAAGTTACCACTCATAAAGGCCGACAGCTGTTCCGCCGCTTGCCCACTGAGTACTGGAGGGGAGCCCAACCCGACTTTACTCGCCACTGCTAAAGCCTCCCTAAGCTTAGAAAGGCGATCATTTTTGCGAATTTTTGCAAACTCCCTCAAGGTTTTGAGTTCTTGCTGGAGCTGCTGAATCCTCACTTCAGACTCTCGTTGAGTATGATTCAATACATTTGCCAAAGTTCGTCGAGTTACCTGATCTAAATACTGTCTAGCCCACTCTGCTGACTCAGCTGCATCATGGCTCTCTACAATAATCAAGTAAGCTGGCTGTCTTTTTGTAGGAGGTTTGACCCTCAATACTTCAGCAAATTTCTCGTATAGCCGATCCCGGGACCCTAAGCGTTGATCACTATCGAGGGATGGCATATACACTTCTTCGAAGAACTGTCGGCGGCTCTTTTCGGATTGAAGGTTACTTGTAAACTCAGAGAATATTTCGTTTACAGTAAAGGGCTTGAGTCCACTCTTGCTCCCTCGCGCTAAGTTAAAATCGGCAATATCGCTGAGTGTTGGCGGCAACAAACCAATACGCGCTTCGTAAACAGGCTTACTCAGGAATGCATAAAGTGCAGCTCCAAGGGTAACAACGAGAGTTACTAACGCTATCATCCACTTTTGAGCCCATAGGCCCTGCACCAAGGCAATCAAATCAATTTCGTCCCCCCCAGGTATGCCCCTGAGGTTATTAGCATTACTCACTTTCGATCCACCTTGTTTTGACTTATTTTCATTTACCACGAGAGCGAATGGACTCCCTAAGCGCTCGCGCAAAAACGGGGCATTTTGCCATCGCCCTCGTGCATTGCAACCCCCAAGACAAGTTGCTCTGGGGCAGGTCAACCGGTATCGAAGCTGGCCCGCTCCCTCATGCCCCCTTTATATTGTCAACTAACTTAGCTTCGACCAGAAAATTGCAAGGTTTTTCCTTTAGAGTACGGCTAACGTCAAACAAAGTGGCTTTACGTAGTTGTACGTGCACATCCAGATGCGACGCGACTACTACTTACTCGTAATTACCACAGGATAGATGTGGGTACATAGCCACACGTAACAGTGTTTGCACATTCTACTCGCACCCAACAAGCTAAGATTCGCTACCCACCCTACCAACCACGATTGGACAATCCCCAGAATCCAAATAATTAGCAGCATTTCGACGATGGAAATAGAAGGGGGTCGGAACATACAACACCCCAGCACCAAGCTAACCGACCATTATATACGAATTGAGAACCAAGTTACAGACCAAATCTCTTAATGAAGATTAATTCACTAGGGTGAATGGCTACCTTATTTTAGTACCGTGCCACCACTAATCACTCCCACCGCTCATCACCAGCTAAAGAAGTAACGACCGTCGGCTACATGCCTTTGAGTCAAAGCTATGGATTTTAACCAACCTCAAGCACCTTACCGCGAATCATGGGCCCATATTGTCTTGTTTGATACAGAAAGGGGAGCGCTTCGCTTGGCGAGCACATGAACCCAGCCCCCCCCAAATATGATTGTTGCGAGCCCCTCCCTCCAAGCCGGGATTTCAAGCAACTCTGCTCGAGTGGCCATCCAAGATACTCCCCGAAAGCTGAGAGTGGCCAAATAGTCCCCTCCTGTAAAAAACGCCAGCTACTACTTAAAAGAAAGTACAAGCCAGGAATTTCAATAACCAAGAGCATAGATGATGTAAACACCTAGCATGAAGACAAGACGCTCACTCCGTACCAGCCGAGGGAAACACACAATTGCCCATCTCCACCGGCGAAATAAGCTAGTCCACCGTTTAGCCCCAAAAAAAACGCATTATTCGAATAAAGAGCCTAAGGAATCAACACCCACTAAATTCCATAGGAAGAGCACCCAATTGATGGTGCCCATAGGGGAAGAAGTTTCACTTGAAGTGAAATTAAATATTAACTATGCCCCGCACCAACAAAGATTTAGCCTAGGCAAAAATACACAAACAGGACAGCTACCTATACCCCATCAACAAAATCCCACGGCCCTGCTTCAGATAACTGCGGTACAGGTCACCAACAGGCCCTACCAATACCTCAGCGCCGAGTCGCTTAAAGCCAAAGGATAAATAAAGGGGTTCCAAGTCAGTATACGGAAAGGTGTAAGTATTCTGGTTAAACCTTTCAGCCAGGAGCGCTAACAGGCTACGCGCCACTCCCCTCCCCTGATGCAACGGCGCCACCGAAACCCCAGCAAGCAGCCTGAAGGTGTCGTACCCCCTTAAGTAGCCACAAGCTACAATCTCCCCTTTTCATCCCGCACCACAGCACAGTCCTCATAACGCCTAGCTTTGCCTCGAAAGCCATGCATGCGATAAAATTTATTCGCCAGTGGTATCTCAATATCTGACAACCACTGAGCCCGATAGGAAGGCTGTGTTAACGTCACTATTCCGCCTGCATGATGTAGAAAAGAAATGCCCAGAAAAACCTGTGATACCTGCCTGCGCCCACAGAATGCGTGCTACTGTACCGCTCTGGTAAAGGTAGCTAATACCATAAAGGTGCTGATCATACAGCACCCTCTAGAGGGAAGCACCCATTTAATACCGGGCGTATGGCGCATCTTTGCCTCAGTAACAGTGAGATGATCATTGCTGAGAAGCTCTCAGGCTCAGAACTGGATACACTTCTCGACACACCTTCAGCACTCCTATACCCATCCCTAGGTTGGCTACCCGATAATATTGACTTGGATATCGATTCCTTTATAAGCGACAGTGACAGCAACCAACAACCGGTAATTACACAGCTGATAGTTATTGATGCTACCTGGAAAAAGTCTAAGAAGATTCTCCACTTAAACCCTCAACTTCAAACCCTTCCCAGAGTCAATCTCAGTGGTGGTTTAAAGTCCAATTACACAATTCGAAAAACCTCAATATCAAATGGTTTATCAACAATTGAAAGTATTGTCCAGGCAATGCAACTGCTTGAACAAAAAACTGATTTTCAAAGATTACTAAAGCCATTTGAGAGGATGATCGCCTTACAGAAACTTAGCTACCTGAACTAACCCTACTCGCCCCAACCCAAGTATTATTTCTACTACATGTGTTATTCCCCCTTAAAGGTATCAGCCGACCTGATTCCTTTAGCTAATTCCTCTACGGCCACAAAATCCCTTCATTAACAATTTGACTTACAAAAGACTCATTAAAAACTGGACCCCCATAACCAGCCAGTAAGAGCTAATCGAAAATATTCGTTTTCAACCCATACAGCCCTAAGAACGGGCAGGCAACATGGCCAAGCCATGACTTCTTGACGACATCTTCATAAAAAAACAATAGTTAACACCTTAAATCGAAAAAATATGTCGCAATGTCCAGACTGATACGTCTTTGCCTAATAGAAGCAGGCATAAGATGACTCCATAGGGATTAGACAGCTCTTTATGTCAAATAGATTGCCGTATTGAAGTCACATGAAGATTAACCAATCGGACGCTGCCAACGGTAACGCCTTTCTGGAGTTGTCAGAGGAAAGGCCCAAGCTATTAATTTTCATCAGAAAACGAATCCGCAACACACAGGAAACAGGTGAAAGACCAAAAGGCCCCAAATAAGCGCGCCTTGCGCGCAGACGCAGTGCGTAATGAGGATGCGTTACTGGAGACAGCCAAAAAGGTATTTCAAATTTCAGGTATGAATGCACCCGTCAGAGAGATTGCCGCTAAAGCCGGCGTGGGTATAGGTACCCTGTACCGCAGGTTCCCGCAGCGGTCAGATTTGGTGGCCAGCGTATTCCGTCGAGAAGTGGATGACTGCGCTGCGGAAGCCGCCACCCTTGCTGCTGAAAAGAGTCCGCTGCAAGCGCTAACCCTCTGGTTAAAGCGCTATGTTAATTTTCTCGCTGATAAAAAAGGATTGGCCGCAGCCCTCCATTCCGGTGATCCTGCATTCGAAGCACTGCCAGCCTATTTCCGTGAAAATTTCGAACCGGCCTTGGGTACACTACTCGCTGCAGTCATGAAATCCGGAGAAATTCAGGAAGAGGTTGATCCCTTTGATCTGTTACGCACGATCGGCAACCTGTCTGTCACAAGCAGTGAAGACGATATTCAACATACATATCGTATATTGGACTTACTGATTAAGGGATTGCAGTTTACTGGAGGTACTAAAGGGAAAGTAGGGTAATGCTTTTACATGTAAATTAATAATGGGGCTAGATGTAGCCCCACTTATCAATTAACTCATGGCGTTGTAGATATCCTCTTCTCCGTGGTTTCACGTCACTCCTGCCTCAATAGATACCAAATTTGCCACCCCTTGATAGACCAGCAAACACATAAAAAAAGATAAAGCATATCGAATCATCGAGCGATATCGGTCGCTATCAATTCTAGTCTGTAACCTAAAACCTACCACCAACCCTAAATAGGCAGCAATAGTTATTATGGATAACGGAATCAATTCAAATTCATTATAGGTTAGGTACAAAGAAAGAATCGCAAGTTGCATCAACTTACCGATAAAAAAGCAGATATTTGAGACAAAAATAATTTCCAGCTTGGATTTTGTCATTTCAAGCAGGTAGATCATAAGAATTGGCGCGATAGCATTTGTAGCGCCGCCTATTAATCCTGCCAACAGGCCCATTAGAACTGCAAAAAACTGTGGTCTTTTCGATAACGCAGATAAGTATTTTCTCAAGACTCCAGAGAACAGGTAAATTAATATGGACCCTGCGAGTAACAGCTTTAGAATATCAGGGTTAACCCATGTTAACAGCCATGCTCCTGACAAACTTCCCAACGAAACAAGAAGGATAACTAAACTATATTTAGACAAGTCAATCTGAAAACTCCTACATTTATATAAGCTTGATACTATCACCAACAGTGAAGGTACCATCGTTAAAATAACAGCAGCTTTCAGATCATAGACCAGTGCCAGAATGGGGGTCGAGAGCATTGGAAAGCCAAAGCCCAATGCTCCATGGAATAAGCCTGCAATCAATATTAAAAGCAAACCAACTAAAATTATCTCTATCGCCACTCGCTAAGCAACCCTCAAAGTAGCAGGCATATTGAAGCGTATGCGCTTAAGGTGCCTCTTCTTATCCTTTATCTTGGTCCTAGCATGAAGATAACGCCGATTATCTAACAATAATATTTGATTATCACCCAAATGAAATCTAAACATATTGTGTGGCAGCGAAATCTTCAGCTCAAGTTCACTTAATGCCTCCAGCTCATCCTTAGAACAAAGGCTTCGCTCGATAATATCATACCTATATCTAAACCCATGGCTTTCATCAATTAGGGTCGCCTCAATAAAGCTGGCTTTTTTATGGAATTCTTCTGGCACTCTTAATCTAAACCTCTTATTTGAAAGTATTTGAAAAGCTCTCTCGCTAAAGCTCTCAATAATCCTATCAGCACATACCAAAACACTTTCACCTCCTCCAAGAGTATCTGCTCTCACCACATGAAGGCCGAAGTACCCTGGCATTTCCTGCTCAAAGGCACCATCATTGTGCAGATTAAATTCCCGGTCGCCATGCGATATTGCAAGTGCCTCATCGCCTGTTTCTCCACCAATCCTAACGTCCCATACTGTGCGCCCCCTTCCATCATGTTCATGAATTAAGCCTATGGTACTGACTATATTCTTCATAATTTCGGCTGAATCATCTGGAAAGCCCAACCGTATTAGTACGATACCTTTTTTAAGTAGCGCTATTTTATAACTTTCATATTCATAGTCAGAGTTCGAGCCCAAATTAAAGCAGCAATAATCTGGAACCCTAAGTGGTATAGCATGAGATGATAAATGTAACGATGACATAGCTAGCTCCCTCTATGGTTTCACAATTTCCAACGTAAGGTATGTCTGCGATCACTGACAATCAATGAAGAGCAAGCTTTATGCCAGAAATGATCAGCGCATCACAAATTGTTGCATTTTGGCAATTGATTATTCCCTGAGTTATCTATCAGCTCCAACAACGTAGCTGTACAATATGGTCAAGAGTTCAAATACCTGATGTACCTGTAGCTTGCTCCAGATAAGTGATAGCGATACCCCCACTCCGTCTGTAGATAGTTTAATTTTAGCGCGTTTGATCCGAGAATCTTAGGAGCACGACATGAGCAAACCCTATAAGTTATATGGTATGGCTGCCTCCCTTTATACCGCCAAGGCCCGTAGCTATCTGCGTAAGCAAGGGATTGATTTTAAAGAGTACGGTGTCAATAGTGATCACTATGGCCAGCAACTACTTCCTGTGCTGGGCCGCTTTATTATGCCCGCCATAGAAACACCAAACGGCGAAGTAATTCAGGACAGCTCAGATATTATTGAGTACTTTGAACGGAAAGGTAGTACTCACAACTCCGCCTACCCGACCAGCACTGTTTTACAGCTAATCTCGTACTTATTCGAACTATTTGGCGGAGAAGGCTTACTGCGACCCGCGATGCATTATCGCTGGAATTTTGATACCCAGAACCTGCAGTATCTCAAGAACGAGTTTGTAGCGGGACTCGCTCCCCCCAATGCTGACGAGGAAACAGAAAATAGTTTGTTCGGCTTTGCCTGTAACCGTATGCGGAAAGCCTGCCAAGGCTTTGGAGTATCCGAGCAGAGTGCAGCTTTGATTGAGGCCTCCTACAAAGAGTTCCTTGATCTCTTCTCTCACCATCTAAAGAAATTTCCCTATCTACTGGGACATCAACCTACTTTAGGTGACTACGCACTAATGGGACCATTGTATGCCCACTTGTATCGGGACCCAGCACCCGGAATGTTGATGCGGCAACACGCCCCTATAGTTGCGCGCTGGGTGGAGCGTATGAATACAACTGAGGATTGTTGGGTAGAACATATGGAGTCAAATTCTCCCCTTGTTGACCCAGCATGTCTCCCACCGACCTTAAAGGCCTTAATGCGATATATTGCTATAGAGTACTTGCCTGAATTAAAAGCGCATATCCAGTTTTCCAATAATTGGTTGGATCAGCACACCACCTTAAAAGCTGGAACCAATGGTATGGATAACCCAACTGCTCGAACAATTGGGCAGGCTGAGTTTACTTGGCGAGGTATCCGCTTAAAAACACACGTACTACCTTACCGTTTTTATCTGCTACAACGCTTGCAAGAATGTTATCAGCGCGCCAATCAAAAAGAACAAGATGCTATTAAGTCACTTTTTACTGAAGTAGGTATCGATTCTCTACTGACACTCACTACAAACCGAAAGGTAGAGCGGCATCAATTTCTTGAGGTATGGGGAGAGTTACGCGCTATTAAAGCAACACCTGAAATCTCATAAGAAACTAATACGTTACTCAGGGATTGGGAGCAATCTAAATACGCCTTTGCTCCCATTGCACTTTAATAAACAATTACATCTCTTTAAGCCGATCGCTGATTAATTATTGCTGCCAAATAAATTTGCGTAGATACTACTGTAAATCCGGTGTTTCGTTCAGCTCCAAATAGCTTTAGTTCCATTTACTTTATCTAAAAAGAAACTGATACTCTTCCAGTAGCAATTCGTTATCACATTTAGAGTACTCGCAGCTTTGTGAATCCTAGAGGCCCATTTATAGGCTGTTTGATTCTTCAAGCGAGCGCATATAGAAATATAGGCGCCAAAATTAACCCATTATATTTCATTAAGTTCCTTTAACATCAAAGCTGCGTAAAATCGATAGACTTTTATCAATATTGTAAGCTGTAATTGAACAGGCTTCTACAGGCCAACAGCTTAAGAACTGCATTAGAACCCAAATTTCTAAGAGCCCCATCCCCTCAAGAAGAGAACGGTAGAGTAACGTAAGAGTAGATGAAAGGCACTGACCCAAGGTGCAACACCAGGGGCCGGCTAACCAAATTGATAGAACAAGTATCAAGATGGTTATATGGATAATACGCTAGAAACCCACTCGTCTTCAATAAAGTGGAGTACATTCAGCAGCTTGGAGCGACGCCCTAAGCTCTGGGAGTGTTGCATCCGTCTTTTCTTCTTTTACGCCTATCGTTCTCCTGCACCACCTCTTATTTCCTTCAAGTACTACTTTCTAAACTTTCTCACCAAAGAATGCCCCTCATGAATTGAGTATCATTAGGAAATGAATATGCTGACCTTAAAGCGCCGGACAAGCGAAAACCTACGGATTGGGACAAGTGTCACTGTTACAGTATTGGAGGTTAAGGGTAATCAAGTAAAGAAAGGAATACATGCCCCCAAGTCTTTGGCCGTACACCGCGAAGAAATTTTTATGCGGATTCAAAAGAAGCGAAAAGCCGGCAAAAAAAATTACTGAGAAGCGGATTCTCTCAACAGAAAGCGCCCGTAGTGAACCCATACTTCCTTGCAAGGCCATTTAGCCTAGCATTGAGGAGGTAATGACACTATTTAATAGTGCAAGCCCTAGAGGGGGCAAAAAAGCCAATTGTTAAGCATCTGGGAATCCACTCCGAAATAAAGATCGTCTCCATAAAGCCCTGAAAACCCAAAATGCTTGTTATCCTCAGAATTAAGAACTCAACCAGAATAAATTTTTCCGTTTTAAACGCCGTATATTTTTAGCTCAAAACTCACGATTCACGAATAAAACCCCGGGAGAATTGGATCTGTTGAGTACTCGTGTGTCGCGCAGCATAAAACCGTCGAAATGTAACTGACTGGCAGTAAACTTAGCATGCGGCACTTACTTTCGGTAAATTGATTTCCCATATTTATTATCTTTAAAATCACCGATTGTGGTTCCACACTCCAACAATATCCAAATCCAGCCGATTACAGGCCAAAATTGAATTAATCCCCACCAGCCTCTCTTGCCAATATCGTGATACCTTTTGGCCGTAACAGCCAATAGTGGCCAAAGAAGAACGACAAATAAGCTCAAAGCAGCATTTATGCTTACATCGACCAACAATGTCGGCATTAGAGAGATTGGTAAAAAAGCCAGCAAAAATTGCCTTCTTGCGATTCTACCATCAAAGCTAAAAAGCAAAGCTTTAATAGAAACTGATCTAGGGCTATCAAGAGTAACTAATTTTACCCTTTCAATGGGAGAACGACCTAAAACTTCCATTGATTCCTCTTTACTATTAACATCCGCACTAGCAGCTTTATTGAAGTCCAGCGGAAATATGTGATCTTTCTCCTATAAAACAGGGCAAGATCAGTGTCCGTTTGCATGCACTTGTTATACGGCACCGCCATCCAGTGATTGATAGAAGTGCATAAAAATCCCTGAAGGACAGGTCGCAAATTTGATGAGTTTGTATTTTGACGAAATTTCACCGTTTTCAAATAAGCGCTTTCCTTCTCCAACAACTACTGGGAATGTCCAAAGTCTAAGCTCATCTACCAGATTATGCTTGAGAAGTGACTGCACCAACTGCCAACTTCCGTGAACCTGTAGTAGTGGTCCTTCCATTTCTTTAATTTTGGCGACCTCTTCGGCCGCATCCGAGCCCCTTAGCTTGAATGAATTATTCCATGTAAGATCATCAGTCCTTGATGTCACGACGTATTTTTTTGCCTGATTAAGTTTTTCCGCAGCTGGATTACCTGGTTCAACATTTGCAAAATTTGAGGCAAACAAATTGTATGTATTGCGTCCTAATAGCAGATCATACGGTTCCGCCATTGCCTCCTTTACGACCTGTTCCATGACTTCATCCCAATAATCCTTGGCCCAGCCTCCATGACTGAAACCGCCTGAAAAGTCTTCCTCGGGTATACTCGGTGCCTGCATTACGCCGTCAAGCGTTTGAAATATCAGTATGGCTAGATTTCTCATTGATTGATTCTCACGAAGAGTCAAATCTTTTTGGTCGTTAGTCTTGCCCACAAAAAGTAGACACTCTAACTATACGTATTTTCGCTCATACTCTGCTGGACTTACATAGCCCAATGCAGAGTGCCTACGAACCCTATTGTAGAAAATCTCAATGTATTCAAACAACTCAGATTTTGCTTGCTCTTCACTTTCGAATGTTCCGGCATAGACCAGCTCGACTTTTAGCCTGATAAAGAATGATTCCATTGCCGCATTATCCCAACAGTTAGCCTGGCGACTCATACTCGGCTTGCACTTGCTTTCGGACAAGAGATCCTGTATTTCTGCGATCGATATTGCACACCCCTGTCAGAGTGAACTATTAGCCCAGGCTTTATTTGTCGTCTCTCTAGAGCCATTCTTAATGCTCGACGTGTCAATTCATCGGTCATCTGGGAGTCGATCGAAGCAACGCTTAAGTAGGTTGGCGGCGACATTGATATTCCCCTCGACGGGCTGACTATATCGAAAGCCTTTGCCGTTTTTCGCTTTAATATGCTCCTGTTGCATAAGCTTAGCGACATAGTTCCGTGAGCATGGCTCACCTAACTCATGAAGCTCGCAAGCGATTCTAGGCGCTCCATAACGACCTTTAAACTCAGCAAACGTCTCTCGGATTTTCTCGATTGTTCGTATCTTTCTAATCGTGCGAGGAGGTGGCAACCGTCCTCGCCATCGATAATAACCCGATTTTGAGACTTCTAAGCACCAACATATCAAGCTAACCGGGAATGACCCTACATGCTCTTGTATCAGTGCATGCTTTACTCTTGGTGGTTCGCAAAGTACGCAGCTGCCTTTTTTTGAAACTCAACCTCTTGACGAGCTTCATGCAGTTCCTTCTTGAGCTTGCGAACTTCAGCGCTTTCCTGCTTGGAATAGTTGACGCCGTCTAAACTATTGAACTACTTATCAGAAAGCCGATTAAATTGACGACGCCAGTTGTAGATCTGCTGTGCGCTGACGCCTAGCTCTCGTGCCACAGAAGCCGTTGTTGCTCCAGGCTTTTCCGCTCTCTTAACTGCTTCTCTGCGGAACTCCTCCGTCTACGCCTGAGTTCTTTTCTTACCCATGATACACCTCCGTTAGGCCTAAACCTAACTATACAGGGTGTCTACCAAACGTGGGCAAGTCTTTTTCTTAACGCCGCCAACACAGGCGAAGCACGTAGTGCTGAATCCAGCCCACGCAGTGGGCGTTGTGCTTGGCCTTGTTATAGCCATTTACGATTTTGATTTATGTTGGTTGATTATGTTGTTTTTGTCTCTATTGATTACGGTGCTTAGCAGGTTTCTATACGGTTTACTTACCGGATTAACCGCATAGGCAATAGATAAACTTAGAAGCTCAATACCTATCAGAATTAATGCCATATTTGAGTCCAATATACCTACAAAATAAGTGCACAGTATTGCCAATGCTATGAATATAGATATTTCATATCCTCGCTGCATTTTTACTAACGCACGATGCTTCTTAATATCTTCAGGGGATAATTCCATGATACACCTCTAGCTATAACGCTAAGTGAATGGGTAGACAAACCGCAGGTTTGGCTGTCCAGCCCACGCTTTTCGTGGGCGTTCATTGCACGCATTGTTAGGCAATTTTAATTAAGGCTGCTTTTTCTCTATTGTGAGCATTCTTAAGGCACCTGACGGAGAATACACTGTAAAAGAAACTCCACCTATGTCAGTAGTTGCTTCATTAATGTTAATATTTTTTTCTAGCCAAGATTTGGCTGTTTCTATATTAGAACCTCCGTAAGGAAGCGTACACATATAGCTCAAAAACTCTAACATTTCTGGACTAGCTTTATTGGGTTTCAACGCAATCTGCTGCATTAATGTTGCGTCGATTTTATATACATCAGAGCCTGAGTCGCTGAATATTTCAACATTGTATGAGTCTGTACCCTCTGTCATTGCTAGCTCCCATGAATAGAATGCAAATGCTTCAGGGATTGAGGAGCCACTTTTCTTGGGGCCTTTTTTAGAGAAGCCCAATGCCGTTAGGCTTTGATAGACATCAACAGGCATTAACTCTGGGATAGTCAGCCTTTCAGCTAAAGCCGAATTAGATAAAAATACTGCAATAAGCAACGAGAAAACTCTTATTTCCATTTTTTAATTCCTATCGTTATCTTAAAAATTTGTAGAACCATGTGATGTTTCAGTGACATGACTGCCTAACGCCGGTAGCAAAGGCGAGTGTTAGCGAGTCCAGCCCGCGTTTTTTGCGGGCGATTTTGCCTACCTTTGTTAAGTGCTTTTTTCATTGTTTTTAACTCTGCGGTAAACGACAATTGCCAACAATGTAAAACCAGCAATACCAAAACCCCAGAACCCATAACCTGCTATTGAAGCCCACCTACAACGGGGCACCTCATGGAAAACGCTGTGCTCACCAGAACAAGTAGTGAAAGATAAGCTAACCGATGACATAGCCCACATAAAGCAATACATACTAATTACATAAAAAATTATTGCGACAACTACTAGCACTGTACTATTAATTTTCTGCATAGCTATGGCTACTTGACAGTTTATTAAAGAGCCAGTGGCTCACTATCCATTTGGCCACTATTTCTGGGATGGAGCTTTCAAGCTCCGCAGAAAAACCTTTATTTGCGGTAGGTTATCGGCTTTCGCTCAAATAGTAACCAGAGATAGTGAGCCATCTGCTCAAGTCGCCTAGCTCGACCTCCCGCTCTTGAACACATTTTACCCGCAATTAAATCAATAAGTTAGGAGGGACTTTCTGTAGATGTAAGCCATGGCTCTATAATTCGGCCTTTCGCACCGGTGACACACCCACTCCACTACTGAAAACCACAGCCAGTATCACCCACTCGGTATCGCCATCACCGCAATCGAGCTATGCATAGCCAGGCGATTTGGAACCTCAACAATACAACTCGCTACTAAATCAGCTGCATGGTCGGCGACGTTTACCGGCTGGCCTGCATCAGTCTGCAGAGTTTTGCTTGTTACATAAACGCTAGACATTAGATCGCCGGCACCACCGGTCTGTACTTTGTTCTGCTCATCGATTACGGCAATGGTGTATTTAAGCACCGCAGCAGCCTGAGCTTCGATATTGGTGGGTTCTGTGGTCTGGGTTATCGTTGCGCGCACAATAGTGCCGGCGCTGTGGCCCTCGTCGATGGTCTAGGCATATTGCCTCCTATGGCTTATGCATTCTGTTATGGGTGATGACTCGGTGTAATGGATTGATCCCAGCGGCGTAGCTCTTAACGCCCACAGAAATTTTGTACACGGTGCGCCGGCCAGCGCACTCGACCCGCTCTACGGTTTCCCAGGTCAGCGGCTCCTCTTCATGCAACACCCCAAGCTCAACACCCTGACAGTGCTGCGCTTCATAGACACGGCCTGCACGGTCGGGTCGGTAACGGGGGTTTCGCGACTGCAAATAACCTGGGCGCCGTTGCTCATGGTAAGCAAGACACAGGGTATTTCTGGTTCTGCATCTACTGCTCCAACAATAGGGGCCAAGTGGGTATTGTTGCCGCCGGTTTCCCAGCATTCGATCAGGTCGGAGGAAGTAGATATCTAACTGATGATGAGTATCGGGCTATACGCTCAAAAGCCAATCCGAATATCAAGCTAGTGATGGATATGTGCTACCTGACAGCTCAACGCATTTCAGATGTTCTATCAATCCAGCACAGTGATATAGGCAAAGACGGTATTAAGTTTCAGCAGGAGAAGACGGGAAAAAGCTATTAGTAACGATGGAGCCCGAGCTTCAGCGAATAATTGCTGAGGCCAAGCAGCTTCATAAGGTCATGTGCCTTTATCTATTCCACCCCCATGGCAAGCGCACTCCATTTAGCTATCGAGGCATCCGCGACGCGTACGAGCGAGCCCGAGTTAAGTCTGAAGTTGAAGACACCACCATTCACGATATCAGAGCAAAATCGCTCACAGATGCCAGGCGAGCATGTATAGATGCACAAGTAATGGCGGGGCACGTTAGTCCAGCCATGACAGAGCGGTACATTCGTCTACGCGAAACTGATAATGTAGCCGACCCTAGTCTTAGACAGCTTTTAGACAATAGGCAATAAATTGGCAAAAAACACAGTAAAATCAAAGACATCCGAACATACCCCCATGATGCAGCAATACATGCGTATCAAAGCCCAGCACCCCCAGGAGCTGGTGTTCTACCGTATGGGGGACTTTTACGAGCTGTTCTTTGATGATGCCAAGAAGGCTGCAGAACTGTTAGATGTCACCCTTACAGCACGAGGCAAATCAGGCGGTGAGCCAATCCCCATGGCAGGCATTCCTTACCATGCCGCAGAAGGATATTTAGCGCGTTTGATCAAGGCTGGTGTATCTGTAGCGATTTGTGAGCAGATTGGCGATCCAGCCACCAGCAAGGGACCCGTTGAGCGGCAAGTAGTAAGGATTGTCACCCCTGGTACCGTCACTGATGAAGCTCTCCTCAATGACCGTCGCGATAACCTGTTGGCTGCCATCTCTCACTTAGGTGATGGTTTTGGCCTGGCACTATTAGACTTGGCCACTGGCCGCTTTGTGGTGCAAGAGACCGATACCCTTGAGGCTCTTGCTGAACAGGTTCAACGGCATAATCCCGCAGAACTTCTAGCTCCAGAAGATCTCACTTTGCCGGCGGAGATTGAGCGCCGCACCGGTTTGCGCCGCCGCGCCCCCTGGGAATTCGAATTGGAAACTGCCCTGCGCCTGCTGAATCAGCAATTTGGCACCATGAATCTGGAAGCCTTCGGCTGCAGCCATATGCACGGTGCGGTAGTCGCCGCTGGTTGCCTACTGCAATATGCGCGGGATACCCAGCGTACCGAACTTCCCCATATTCGCGGCCTGCTCACCGAAAGCGGCGATGAAACAGTTGCCTTGGACGGTGCCAGCCGCCGCAACCTGGAAATCGACCTAAACCTCAACGGCGGCGATGACAATACCCTGCTGTCAGTTTTTGATAGCTGCAAAACCGCAATGGGTAGCCGTTTACTACGCCGTTGGTTAAATAACCCTCTACGCCAGCTCACTACACTGCGCAACCGCCAGGATGCTATTGCGGCCCTGATTGCTGATTATGGTTTTGAACCACTGCGTGATGCCCTGAAACCTGTGGGGGATATGGAGCGTATCCTGGGTCGCTTGGCATTGCGCTCTGCACGCCCCCGCGACTTGGCACGCCTAGGCCAATCCCTGGCACAGTTCCCCGAAATTCAGGGGCAGTTAGAAGATTCAGGTGCCACGCTGCTTAGAGAGTTATGCAGCCAGGTCGGTGAATGGCCAGAGACCGTGGCGCTTCTGCAAAAAGCCATTATCGAAAACCCGCCTGTCGTAATACGCGATGGCGGGGTTATCGCCACCGGCTATGACGAAGATTTAGATGAGCTGCGGGCTATCAGCGAGAACGCCGGGGATTATCTGGTTCAGCTGGAGCAGCGAGAGAAAGAGCGTACAGGCATCCCAACCTTAAAAGTGGGTTACAACCGGGTGCATGGCTACTTTATCGAGATCAGCCGGGGCCAGAGTGACAAAGCGCCAGCCGAATATATCCGCCGCCAGACCCTGAAAAATGCCGAGCGCTTTATTACTCCGGAATTAAAGGAGTTCGAGGACAAGGCACTCTCCGCCAAGAGCCGCGCATTGGCTCGGGAGAAAGCACTTTATGAGGAGCTGATCAATCAGCTAAATGAGTCCCTGGCAGAGCTGCAAGCCGCTGCGGCCGGTATTTCTGAACTGGATGTATTGGCCTGTTTGGCCGAGCGAGCGGACGACTTGCGCCTCTGCCGCCCCGAACTGGGTACCGAGCCGGGTCTGTATATTACCGGCGGGCGCCACCCGGTAGTCGAGCAAGTTTTAGACGAACCCTTCGTAGCCAACGATATCGAGCTTCGCAACGACCGACGCATGCTGGTCATTACCGGTCCAAACATGGGTGGTAAATCTACCTATATGCGCCAAACTGCGCTGATTGCACTGCTGGCCCACTGCGGCAGCTATGTACCCGCAGACAGCGCCCAGATCGGTCTACTGGATCGTATCTTCACCCGTATCGGCAGCGCCGATGACCTGGCCGGTGGCCGCTCTACCTTTATGGTAGAGATGACCGAGACAGCTAATATCCTGCGTAATGCCAGCGAGCACAGCCTGGTGCTGATGGATGAGATTGGCCGCGGCACCAGTACTTACGATGGCCTCTCCCTGGCCTGGGCCTGTGCTCACTATCTGGCAGGGGAAGTACGCGCCTTTACCCTTTTTGCCACTCACTACTTCGAACTGACCGATCTACCCAGCCAATGTGCAGAAGCAGCCAATATCCATTTGGATGCCACTGAGCACGGTGAAGGTATCGTCTTCCTGCACCGCATTCAGGAAGGGCCCGCGTCTAAAAGTTATGGATTGCAGGTCGCCAAGCTGGCGGGTATTCCTGCAGATGTGCTTACCGAAGCCCGCGCCCGCCTGGCAGCATTGGAGGCCGGCGTCCAATCAGTAGATGTTCCGCCTCCTCTCCCCAAACCCGCGCCGGCCCCCAGGCAGGAACCGGAATCAGCGGTAGCTCCAGCGGCTACGGCACCCGGCTCTCCCCAGCAGGTTGACCTGTTCGGCAGCCCCAGCCACCCGGCGGTGGATGCCCTGGAAGAGCTGGACCCGGACGATATGACACCACGTCAGGCATTGGAAGCACTCTACTCTTTACGCAAGTTATTGAAGTGAAGACTTGGGCGACAGCTGTCGTCCAACGCAACTTGTTATAAACAGTGAACTAAATCGACTGAAAAGCCACTACAATTCGCGCCAGTAATTGATAAAATCCGCTGCACGAAGAATTCAGTGGCACTATCGAGGGACAAACATGACATTCGTAATTGGGGAAAACTGCATTAAGTGCAAATACACTGACTGTGTAGAGGTTTGCCCGGTAGACTGTTTTTACGAAGGCCCCAACTTCCTGGTTATTCACCCCGACGAGTGTATTGACTGCGCCCTGTGTGAACCGGAGTGTCCCGCCAATGCGATTTTCTCGGAGGATGAAGTTCCTGATGACCAGCAGGAGTATATTGAGCTGAACGCTGAGCTCGCTGAAGTCTGGCCCAATATCACTGAGAAAAAAGACCCATTACCAGATGCCGAGGAGTGGGATGGTAAGAAGGGTAAGCTCGAGCTTCTCGAGCGATAACAGCCTACAAAAAAGCCGTCACTGACGGCTTTTTTCATTTTTGAGCTTTAATAAAGCAGGATAGCTAAATGAGAATAATAATAACTGCGATTTCAATTATTTTTTTAAGCTTTTCTCCAGCCACTTTGGCTAATACTGGGAAGGAAAAACAGATTGCCCTGGCCTTTGGCGAGGGCCCCGTACCCGGGGTAACAGAGTCCCTATTACAGCAACTCGATGCACTCCAAATCAAAGCCACCTTTTTTCCCGTCGGCATGCAAATGGAACAGTTTCCCGAACAAACTCGCGCCATTATTAATGCCGGTCACCAGCTGGGAAATCACGGTTACTCCCACATCAACCTGGCTGAACTACCCCTAAGCAGTGCTAAGGAGGAAATCAAAAAAACCTGTAAATTACTCCAAAGCCATGGTTACCAGGAACGCCCAATGATTATGCCGCCATTTGGCAATATATCCGTTGAGCTCAGTGATTTACTGGAAGAACAGGAGTTCCAGCTGGCTGAATGGGATCTTGAGCCCCGCCTTCATGTCGACATGAGTGAACCTGAGTCAATTGCCGGCTATGTGGCAGAAAACGCTACCGATGGCAGTGTGGTGATGTTTCATCCCATGTATGAACACAGTGAGCAGATTATTGAGGCCCTCCCGCTGATCAGCACTCAACTCCACCAGCAAGGATTTCGTTTTGTTACTCTCGCCCAAATAGCAGAGAGCGAGAAAATCGAAAACTTGTAAGAGACAGCAGACGACATTATCAATAAGGCCAATGGGAGCCGGGTATTGAACTCTGCGGCCCACTCCCGTACTCACATTGGGAGCTATCGCCATGTTGCGCTGGGCCATACTCTTTCTGGTAATTGCCTTGATCGCCGCCTTCTTTGGCTTCAGTGGTATTGCCACCACGGCGACGGAAATCGCTAAAATTCTCTTCTTTATCTTTATTGTGCTGTTCGTACTGGCACTGATATTCGGTAAATCCAGGCCGCCCAAATAGTATTGCCTGACAAGTAGCTCAGGGACTCAGCCAGTCACCCCGGTATGTACCGGGGTTACTTTTGGTGTGGTGTGCGAGTCGGGACCAGACTTAGTACTTCTGCCAGGTGGTTAAAGCCCGAAACCAGTTCCATCACTCCCAATGCTTCAAGCAGCTCATCATCCCTGGCCCCTAGCTTTCGCGCTTCAGCGATCAAGTGCCGGCGATGATCATCGGGGGCACTGTTGGCATTGCGGGCCAGATCGAACAGAGCATGTTCTTTTTCTGAAAAATGCACGTTTTTGGGGTCGGTACGGATGCGCATAATCTCCGCAGCATCCACTCCCAGCATTTGCAAAGACGTACTGTGATGATAGATGCCATAGTCACAATGATTGTCCGCGGAAACAGCAAGCCCGATAGCTTCTTTCAGCTGGGCAGACAGGCAACCGTGCAGCATGACCGCCTTAAACTTGTCCCAATTGGCTTTAAGCAAACCCTCGTGGTGTGCATAAACGCGAAACAGGCTCGGTATGCCGCCCAGCTGATCCTGAATCTCTACAAAAACCCTGGCCTCCTCGTCACCATCCGGGCTCTCCACCAAAGGGATGCTGCTCATCGTTCACCTACCTGTTAACCTGGCTGTTATTAACTGGCTCCGGCCCCAGCGACACAATTGACTTCCTGGCGCCCTAAAAGACTGTATATAATCACAGCATGCGAAAGATTATCCATTGCGACTGTGATTGTTTTTACGCGTCGGTTGAAATGCGAGACGATCCCAACCTGCGTGGGCGACCACTGGCTGTAGGAGGTAGCAGTGACCGCCGTGGGGTTATTTCCACCTGCAACTACGAAGCGCGCAGCTATGGGGTGCGCTCCGCTATGCCTACCGCCCAGGCCAAGAAACTCTGCCCTGACTTGATTGTAGTACCCGGTAACATGGCTAAATACCGGGAGGTTAGCGGGCAGATCCGCGAGATATTCCTCGACTACTGCGATGATATTGAACCCTTATCCCTTGATGAGGCCTTCCTGGATGTCACGAATAGTGCTCGCTGCCAGGGCAGCGCCACTCTCATTGCTGAAGAAATCCGCCAGAGGGTAAAAGACAACCTGGGTATCACCATCTCCGCTGGGGTGGCGCCAAACAAGTTCCTGGCCAAGATTGCCAGTGACTGGCGTAAGCCCGACGGCCTCACAGTTATTACCCCCGACGAAGTAGATCAATTTGTTGTGCGCCTGCCGGTTGGCAAAATCCATGGTGTCGGCCGGGTAACCGCTGAAAAAATGCATCGCCAAGGCATTCATACCTGCGCGGATCTGAGACGTTATTCTCAAATCGAGTTAAGTAAACTTTTTGGTAAATTTGGCCGCCGCCTTTATGAACTGAGCCGTGGTATCGACGAGCGCCCGGTTAGTGGTGACGGTGCACGTAAGAGCGTCAGTGTAGAACGCACCTTCAGCGAAGACCTGTGTGAATTTGAGGAATGGCTGGAGCAATTAAGCGCACTTTATATGCGCCTATTGGAACGGGTGGAAAAGCTCGGCGATCGCTACGAAGTTAATGGCGCCACCGTAAAAGTAAAATACGCGGACTTTACCCAGAGTACCCATGAGCGCAGTAGCCGCGCGGGAAGAATCTCTGAGTTTCGGCAGCTGCTACAAGAGTGCTGGGAAAAACGGCCGAACCCTATTCGCCTCCTAGGTGTCGGGCTCAGGCTGACCGACTTACGCGCAGGCAAAGGTCCTGAGCAGCTGCCTCTGCCACTACCAGAATTACTACTTCGATAATTTTTCCACCAGACATAATATTTCTTTTTGCGCCACCTCCCCTTTAAAAAAGTCTTAAAGCGACAATCAACCGTTCGTCAAAAACTGGCGTTGGCCGTTACCCGATGTAAAACCGGGTAAGAAACGGACATCTATACTTCGCAAGCCCAAAGACTCTTAGCCAACCTCTAAAAAACCAGAGTCCACCGGTGCCTGAGAAAATATGTAAGACGCTTAAACATACTACAATTTCCATTATCAACGCCGTATAAACCCAGGCTCCAGAAGCCACCAGAGCTCGGATTATCCGCGTACGGAGGCGCGACAACTTGTCCCGCAAAGCATTTCAACACCTGACAGACGAAGCGCTCCTCGATCACTACAAGGAAACGCGTAAAACTGTCGTATTTCACCAACTTTATACGCGCCACAAAGACGCCTTGTATCGCTATTCAATACAAATGGCGCCAGCTTCTTCCGCAAAAATATTACAAGAGCTCTGGCAAAAAATATTGGAAAACCCGCCACAGTTACATGGCAGGCTTTTTCGCAACTGGTTATTTATTCAAATCAACAAAGCTCTGCGTGAACAACAAGCATTGAACGAGCACAAGTCTACTGCAGTCGATTACCGAAAAAGTGCCGTGCTCGTAGCTATCCAGAAACTTCCCTCCTTGCAGCGCAACATTTTGCTTCTCCATATGGAGTGCAAGCTTTCCCTCGCCACTGTCGCAGATATTGAGCAGATATCCCTGAAAAAGTGTCGGGAATACTATCATCGGGCAAAGGAGCAAATTGAAACGCTGGTGTACGGAGTACAACCAAAACCCTGGCAAGTGGAGGTTATAGAAGAGTGATCGAGGTAGAAGCATGAGCAATTGGGAGCACCAATATCGCGAAGAGGTGTCAGCTTTTACCTCCCCGCAGCAACTGGATACCCAGGTGTTACAGCAAGCAAAAAGGCTACAGCCGAAAAAAGATATCGGCCGAATACTGTCCAGAGCCTCACTCGGCTGCGCCACCATCGCTGCCATCTTAATGTTGGTGCATCCAGCACAGCACCTGGGAGCCCTGACCCCAAGGATGACCCCAGAAAACGAAAGTCCACAACCCGAATTGGAAATCGCCCGGTGGCAGCCTCCTCAAATAGAGCCTGAAACACAGGAAGACCCCTGGCAGGCATTGAGAAATCAGGTTACAGCGGGAAACTATATTGCTCTATGCCAAGAGTGGCGATCACAACAGAGGACCACAGCAGAACAACCCTTACCTCGTGAGCTGCGCAAATTCGCACAAAAGCACTGTCGCATCCTGCACTAGCGACAGTCAGTTTTGTGTATTACCGCAGCTCCTATTTGAAATCCGGGTATCGGTTTACCAATCGACTCTACAGATGGAAGTCGTAATTAAGGCAAACCTTTCAAGTGCAGTTTGGCTTTACTGAAATGACCTTGATTGACGAAAAACTCCCCACCGAAAAACCAGGCAAAAATCCAGTATTAAAAAATAGCCTAGCCGTGGCTGGTATCTACGGTGCCGGTGGCCCAAGTGCGGGAGACAACCGAGCACTCAGCGCCCTGATCAATGAAATGGGTGGAAGCATGTTTGGCCCAGGCGAGAAGCGCCGGGCTCGAAAGTATCTTGTCCAAGAGGCTAGGCAGAAAAAAGCCTGATGCTATTTGGCTATAGCCGCGGAGGTACCTCCGCAATTAAGCTTGCCAATATGCTCGGTCGTGTTGGGGTCACTCTAAATCACTTGGTGGTCTTTGATGCACACAGCATTTTTGATAGTAGGACTTTCCACCTTCTGTATGACAACGTCCTCCAGGCCCACAATTTTTTCAGAGAAATCCGAGAAGCGCTGGACGTTATGGCTGGTGGGGAAGAAATCCTTACTGGGGGAGCCCGTTGATATCAAATTTTATTCAAGTACAGCAGGTCAACTTTACCGGTGCCTACTATAAGAAAGGGATTCCCGTTTCCCACTTGAATATTGTGCGCCAATCCCTGGCATCTCTATAAATAATGACTGCTGTCAATAAAGTATTGGAAGGCAGGGTCCTAACAGAGCGGACACGCTCACCCAAAGCAGGGCTGGATCTATATCTACTTCGATTGAATGAACCGGTAATGTCGATGCAAAGTTGGGATCGCATTGCAACTGCCCGGAGTGATCGAAATGGCCGTTTTTCTTTTAATATCAGTGAAGCCGGCCCTTATGAGCTGCGCTGGAAACACGAAGCTGACGCGGTAGAACATGAGCTTCATATAGGTGATTTTGATACAAAAAAACAAATAGAAGTTATTTATTCCAACAAAGAAAGAAAGGTCTTCCCCTGGGCTAAAGACCTTTAATAAAGCTGAGCCCCTACCATTTGTTATTTGGTCAGCTGTAGAAACAAACACTCCGCCACGAATGCCGGCCTGACCTCTCCTTCGATATCCATAGTTGCCTGTAACCTGATCAAAAACTGGCCCTGCTTTTTCTCATTGATATCACAGATTTTTGCCCTTACAGCGACTCGGCTACCGACTTTAACTGGCCGAATAAATCGAACCTTTTCCAGTCCATAGTTTACTACCATATGCATTCCCTCAATCTGAATATCGAGCTTCTCTATAAAATGCGATAGCAGTGACAGAGTGAGGAATCCATGAGCGATAGTCCCCCCAAATGGTGTCTGCATTGCAGCTTCAGGGTCAACATGAATAAATTGCCGATCCAGAGTACATTCAGCAAAATTATTAACGCGCTGCTGATCTATCTCCAACCAGTGAGTGGGTTCAATTTCCAGTCCGATAAACTCACCAATTCTCTCTGGCGGAATTAGGGTAGGCATAGAAGGTTCCTTCTTCTGTGTTTTAGCGGGATTAACAAATCGGGGCAGCTGCAATGAGATTGCGGCTGCCCTCGATATTACTAGCACAAAGGAGCTAGTATGCCGATAAACCGCCATCCACCGCTAGTGCCTGGCCCGTAACATAAGTCATCTTCGGAGAGAGTAGCATCAACATAGCCGCTACCACTTCTTCAGGCTCGCCAAGACGCTTCATCGGACAACCCTCGGCGAGAAAAGCCTGTACCTCTTCCGGGCTGGCCCCAGGGGCCTCCACAGAGGTCACCATAGGCGTCAGGCAATAGAATGGGCAAATGGCATTGACCCGAATGGCATATTTGGCATTTTCCATCGCCGCAGTTTTGGTCAGCCCGATAACCCCATGCTTGGCGGCTGCATATGAGGCAATTTTGGGTGCGCCACCCAGTCCAGCCATAGAGGATACATTGAGCACTACACCGCCACGATCTTTCATTAACGGCAGCTGGTGCTTGAGTCCGAAAAATACGCCCTTCAGGTTTACATTGTACTGGTGGTCCATCATCGCTTCGTCAGTCTGCTTCAGAGACATCATCGGCGGAGCGATACCGGCATTATTTACCGCCATATCCAGGCCACCGAATTCGGACTCAGCCAGTTGCACGAGAGCAACACAATCCGCTTCAGAGGAAACATCACAGCGTTGAGCGCGCACCTGGATACCATCACTACCCAGGTCATCGGCAAGTTGCATCAGGCCCTCTTCATTGATATCTGCAAGCACCAGGCGCGCTCCACGAGATCCCAATTCTTTAGCCAGCAGCTTGCCAAAACCACTGGCGGCGCCAGTAATTAGGGCAACCTGGTTGCCGAAATCCAATATTGGATCTTGCATGTTAAATTCCCCCACAGGAAGTCATTCCGCCATCCACCACTACACATTCCCCCGTGGTGTAACTGGACGCATCAGAAACTAAGTAGAGCACAGTGCCCGCCATCTCCTCAGGCTCAGCGTGACGATGCATGGGGATATGGCCGATTGCAGTTTTATAAATATCCTCGTGAGTAAAAAGCGCCCCGGCAAACTTGGTTTTGGTCAGCCCAGGCAATAGGGCATTAACACGGATATTGAACTGGGCACATTCCTTGGCAAAGGCTTTGGTCATATTGACTACTGCCGCCTTGGTGATGGAGTAGATCCCCTGGCCCACGCCAGGCTGCAGGGCATTCACGGAGGCAGTATTCACAATCACACCACCACCTTGTTCGCGCATCAACTTGCCCGCCTCCACAGACATAAAGAAATAGCCGCGAATATTCACTTCAACCGTTTTTTCAAATGCCGCAAGATCGGTATCGAGGATATGACCAAAGTAGGGGTTGGTAGCCGCATTGTTGACCAGGATATCCAGCCGCCCGAAGCGCTCGCGAACATCGGAAAATACTTTCTGGATGTCTTCCATATTGCCTATATGGCAGGGCATCGCTTCTGCTTTACCACCGGCATCGACAATCGCATCAGCAACGGCTTGGCAGCCTTCGATTTTCCGGCTGGATACCAATACATAGGCGCCCTGCTCTGCCAGCAGTTTTGCAATTGCCTCACCAATGCCTCGGCTCGCACCGGTTACCAGAGCAATTTTTCCGGTGAGATCAAAAAGACTCTTTGCCATTTTTTATCCTTATCATTTTCCCAAAAGCGAAATAAATTGTATCGAGATGACCTTCTAACTAACTCGCCTCGCTGGCGATGCTCATTGCCGTTTGTGCCAGTGGCGCCACCAGCGCGCCAAGGCTCGCCGCATTGCGATTTGAGGCGTTTCCATCCTGTGCGCGCTTGGCTACTCCCTGGACTATCGCCGCCAGGCGGAAAAAACTAAACGCCAAATAAAAAGGCCAGTGATCAATGCCCTCAATCCCCATACGCTCACAATACTTAGCCACATAAGCCTGCTCCGAGGGAATACCCAGCGAAGCAATATCCATCCCCAACAACCCGGACATCTTGTCGCCCCCAGCAGGCATACGCATTTGCATGCACTGATAGGCAAGATCCGCAAACGGGTGGCCCAAAGTAGAAAGCTCCCAGTCCAGCAGCGCGATAACTTTGGGTTCTTTAGGATGGAAAATCATATTGTCGAGGCGGTAATCACCGTGTACCAGAGCTACCCGACCATCGTCTTCCGGTAGCGCACTGCCAAGCCATTCGATCAACTCTTCCATCGCCGCAATAGACTGTGTCTCGGAAGCCCGATATTGCCCCGTCCAACGCTCCAGCTGCCGCTGAAAATAATTTCCTGGGCGGCCGTAATCAGATAACCCCAAAGAGTCGATGTCGAGACTATGTAAAGCAGCGAGTACTCGATTCATTTCATCGTACATCGCACTGCGCGCAGGGGCGTCCACTTCGGGAATTGAAGCATTCCAGAAGATCCGCCCCTCACAGTATTCCATCAGGTAAAACATGGAACCGATCAAATCCCGGTCTTCACATAAATGAAAAACCTTAGGTACCGGTACATCAGTATCAGCCAAAGCAGACATAACACGGTATTCACGATTCACAGCATGAGCGGATTTCAATAGTTTTCCCGGGGGCTGCCGGCGCAATACATAGGTATTTGAAGGGGTTTCCAGCTTAAAGGTGGGATTGGATTGACCCCCAGAGAATTTACTCACTTTCAGTGGCCCGGAAAAACCTTCAACATTTGCGCTGAGGTATTCGCGCAACTTTTCCAGTGGCAAAGCTTCCACCGAACTACGGGATTCCTTTACTGTTTCAGACATGCTCCTCTCCCTGTGCAGTCTCTATGGCATAACGCGCAGCCAGGTTGCGTCCCAACTGCATCATATGCACTTGGTCCGGTCCATCGGCTAAACGGATAGTGCGCGCGTAAGCATAATGGTGGGCCAAGCTATAGTCCTGGCTCAACCCTGCCGCACCGTGAATCTGGATAGCGCGGTCAATCACCTTGCAGGCCATTTGCGGTGCAACAATTTTAATCATGGCGATCAGGTCTTTGGCCGCTTTATTGCCAAGCCGATCCATTTGCGCTGCAGCTTTTAAAGTTAGCAGACGCGCCTGCTCAATTTCACAGGCAGACTTGGCAATATCCTCCCGTACAGACCCCTGTTTGCTCATGGGGCGACCAAACACAATACGTTTTTCCGCGCGGCTTGCCATCATTTCCAGGGCGCGCTGGGCCTGGCCAATCAGGCGCATGCAATGGTGAATTCTGCCCGGCCCCAAACGTCCCTGAGCTATTTCAAAACCACGCCCTTCTCCGAGAATCAGGTTAGACGCGGGCACCCGCACATTATCAAAGATCACCTCCGCATGACCTTCCGGGGCATCATCGTAACCAAATACCCGCATGGGCCGAATTATTTTTACCCCAGGGGTATCTGTGGGAACCAGGATTTGAGATTGCTGGCGGTGCCGATCCGGATTAGCGGGATCGGTCTTGCCCATCACAATCATGACCTTACAGCGCTTATTCATCAGGCCACTAATATAAAATTTATGACCATTAATCACATATTCATCGCCATCGCGCACGATGGAAGTTTCAATGTTCGTGGCATCGGAAGAGGCTACCCTGGGTTCGGTCATGGCGAATGCCGAGCGAATATTGCCTTCCAGCAATGGCCTCAGCCAGGTTTCCCGTTGCGCTTCCGATCCGTACTGGGTCAGTACTTCCATATTCCCGGTATCCGGGGCGCTGCAATTAAAAACTTCTGAGGCAAATAAGACCTTCCCCATCTCTTCCGCCAAAGGCGCATATTCCAAGTTGGTAAGGCCGGCACCATAGCGGGAGTCGGGTAAGAATAAATTCCACAGCTCAGCCTCCCGGGCCTTTTCTTTTAAAACCTCCATAATAGGGGGCTCGCCCCAGGGATCATCCTGTAACTGCTGAATATAGGTACTCTCAGCAGGATATACATATTCCTGCATAAAGCTTTTGAGCCGCTCCAACAGGCCCTTTACCTTTTCTGAATATTCAAACTCCATGTCTTCTCACCTTTAATTGCGTTGTAGGTTTTAATTCAGCTGTAAGTCACGGAAGTGTGGCGCTCCTCTCTCTCCAAATGAGGCACGTGGTTAAAACTGTTCAAGCTAAGGCCCTGCCCTGCGCTAGAGAAAAAACGGGTAGTGCCGGTATTCTGTATCTGCATGTTGAGTTTGATCACCGTCTCGGGAGGACCTCCCAATACCTGCCGCACCATCATGGCAATAGCCCCACCGGAACTGACTACCAGGGTTTTACTGCCTTTGGGGGTATCGCTGATGAAATTCAAAACTTCACGAATGCGATTTTCGAATGCCTGCCAACTCTCTGCAGGAGTAATTTCCCCTGCGGACCAGGCGAGCATGCCCTGCATCAAAAAACGGTAAAAATCGGCACGGGGTGCGTTGGGGCCGGGGGTAGCTGAGGAATTTTTTCACTGTAAAGACGCGCCACCTCATGGAAATTAAATTCATCCAACTGGGAAACTACCGTCAAGTGGCTGTCTAAATCGATGCCAAGACCTTCGCAAATGCCCACGGTGGTCTGCCGGTGGCGGCGCAGGCTGCCACATAAAATCCGGTCAAATTTCTGGCCAGTCTTCCGCCAGTATTCTCCCAGCCAGCGGGATTGCTGCCAGCCAACATCGGAGAGATTGTCGTAATCATCGGCGCCGAAGGACGCCTGTCCATGGCGCACCACAATTGATTCGGCCACAGCGAGTTCCTCTTTTTATGGAGCTCCAACCCTAGCCCTCTCGTTTGAATCATCAAAGTTTATTATGCGAATATGTGATCATTCACAATGGTTATGAATGGGGCACTTATGCAGCTGCAAAAAATGGATATGAACCTGTTCCTGGTTCTGGAGGCCATTTATAGCGCGGGCAACCTCACCCGTGCGGCTGAACAGTTGCATATCACCCAACCTGCGGTGAGTAATGCTTTGGCACGACTGCGCCGTACCCTGGACGACCCACTATTTATTCGCGGCCCATCCGGCATGACTCCCACCCCCTTACGGAATCCATTATGCCCAGGGTGCAGCAGGCCCTTTCCCTGCTTGGTACCAGCCTGAATGAACACCGCCAGTTCAACCCCGCCCTGGCACGCAAAACATTGCGACTATCTATGAACGATATGGCAGAAACCCTGTTGCTACCGCCCCTCTTGGAACGCCTGGAAAAAGAGGCGGCGGGTGTAACAGTAGAGTCATTCCACGTGCCCAGGGATCAGCTGGCAAAAGAACTGGCCGCCAATACGTTGGATTTCGCCCTGGATATTCCTCTGGCAACAGCACCCCAGCTGCAGCAACAGCGCCTGCACCAAGACCGCTATCTCTGTATGTTGCGCAATGGGCACCCCTTGGCCGGGGAGTCAAGCCTGACACTGGATCAATATCTACAGCTGGAACATATCCATGTCTCCAGTAGGCGCACGGGTCCTGGGTTGGCAGATATAGCTCTGAACAAACTGGGGCGGCGACGCAATATCAAACTTCGAGTACAGCACTACCGAGTGGCGCCTTTGGTAGTGTTACGTACCGACTTGGCTCTAACAGTACCGGCGAGTCTGGCCAGTCAATATTCTGCCCGTCTATTCGAGCTGCCATTCCAAATACCCCTGATGGACTGGCACCTGTTGTGGCACAAAAATCTACACGAAGATCCCGCCAATCGCTGGCTGCGAGAGCAGCTTCTCGCGGTTTTGGCTGTGTAAATAAACAGATGAAAATCCCTTTAAAAACAGACATCTCCGCCAAATGAGAATGGGACGCAAATAGTTTAATAAAACGTCAGGAATTGATCACTGAATTCGACCGGAAAGGTCACTGTTTCACGTCAAAGGCTCTTGTTATCCTGCTGGGCAACGATATGCACTTTTTTGCATATATACATGAACCCCAAAGGTTACAAGAAGAGAATTTTGCCATGTCCCAAGCCTACCCTAATATGCTTGCCCCCCTGGACCTGGGCTTCACCACCCTAAAAAACCGGGTGCTGATGGGCTCCATGCACACCAACCTGGAAGAACACCCCGGTGGCTTTACCCGTTTGGCGGCATTCTACGCTGAGCGCGCCCGCGGTGGCGTTGGCCTGATTGTAACGGGGGGTATCGCGCCCAACGAAGAGAGTGGCGTATTTAAGGGTGCCTCTAAAATGAACACCCCGGAAGAGGCGCAACAGCACCGGGAAGTGACCGAGGCCGTTCACGCCGAAGGCGGCAAAATCTGTATGCAGATCCTGCATACAGGCCGCTACGCTTACAACGAAAACCTGATTGCTCCCTCCCCCATCCAGGCTCCGATCAACCCTTTCACTCCGCGCGAGCTGACCAGTGAGGAAATTGAAGGCCAGATCGACGATTACGTACGCTGCGCCACCCTGGCCCGCGAAGCCGGCTACGACGGCGTGGAGATCATGGGCTCCGAGGGTTACTTCATTAACCAGTTCATCGTAAAGCGCACCAACAAGCGTACCGATGAGTGGGGCGGCAGCTTCGAGAACCGTATCCGCCTGCCGATCGAAGTGGTTCGCCGTGTGCGCGAGGCTGTTGGCGAAGACTTTATTATTATCTACCGCCTGTCCATGCTGGACCTGGTGGAAGACGGCAGTGACTTCGACGAAGTAGTGGCCCTGGGCCAGGCTATCGAAAAAGCCGGCGCCACGATTATCAATACCGGTATCGGCTGGCACGAAGCGCGTGTTCCCACTATCGCCACCAATGTACCCCGCGCCGCATTTACCGATATTACTGCCAAGGTGAAACAGCACCTATCTATCCCGGTAGTTGCCAGTAACCGTATCAATGTACCGGAAGTGGCCGAAGAAGTTCTGGCCTCCGGACAGGCCGATATGATCTCCATGGCGCGCCCATTCCTGGCAGATTCCGATTTCGTCAACAAGGCCGCAGAGGGCCGCGCCGATGAAATCAACACCTGCATTGGCTGTAACCAGGCCTGCCTGGATCACACCTTCCAGCTGAAGCTCACCTCCTGCCTGGTCAACCCACGCGCTTGTCATGAGACTGAGCTGAACTACCTGCCTGCCGAAAACGTGAAAAAAGTTGCTGTTATCGGTGCCGGCCCCGCCGGTTTGGCTGCCTCCACTGTTGCCGCCGAGCGCGGACACCAGGTAACCCTGTTTGAAGGCAGCGACAAAGTCGGTGGCCAGTTTAATATCGCCAAGCAGATTCCCGGCAAGGCAGAATTCCAGGAGACCCTGCGCTACTTCAAACGCCGCTTGGAAGTGACTGGCGTTGAGGTCAAGCTCAACACTATCGCTACCGAAGAAGACCTGCAGTCTTTTGATGAAGTGATTATCGCCACCGGCATCGAACCACGCACTCCACCGATCCCAGGTATTGAGAGCGACAAGGTGCTGGGATATTTGGATGTACTGAAGCACAAAAAACCAGTCGGCGAAAAAGTGGCCATTATTGGCGCGGGTGGTATCGGTTTCGACGTGGCGGAATACCTGACTCACGACGGGCCCCACTCCACTGAAGAGGAAGTAGTTGCCAGCGATAAAGAAGAGTTCTTTAGTGAATGGGGTGTGGATATTGAGCTGGAACAGCGCTCTGGCCTGAAACCCCGCGAAGCAGTAAGCACCCCTCGCCGGGTCTACCTGCTCCAGCGCAAAACTACCAAAGTAGGTGCAGGTCTAGGTAAAACCACTGGCTGGATTCACCGTGGAAGCCTGCAACACCGCAAGGTAGAGATGATTGCCGGTGCTCTTTACGACAAAATTGACGATAAAGGACTGCATGTTCGCATAGGTGAAGAAGAGCGACTGCTGGAAGTGGATAACATTATTATCTGCGCCGGCCAGGAACCCGCTCGCAAACTCTATGAAGCGTTACAGGAGCGCGGTGTGAAGACCCACCTGATCGGTGGGGCCGACGAAGCCGCAGAACTCGATGCCAAACGCGCTATTGACCAGGGCTCACGCCTCGCAGCAGAGATCTAAAAAATTCCCCGGCAATATTCTTGTCGGGGAATTTCTCTATCAAATCAAAACGGGAAACTCCATCTGCTTATTATTGGATTTCCCGTTTTTTATGCCTCACAGATACCTTTCTATTTATATATCCGAAAAACGTTTTATTTAGGGTGCCTTTTACTATCCAGTGGCTTTGGCACTTTCACCTGAAGAGATTGTCGGCTCTTCCCGTTCCGGCCAGTGTGGGCGGGAGAGGTAGGCTGTTGTGCGATAAAGCACGAATACTACACCGCAAAGCGCGAGCAACATCCAATAAAGCGTCGGTCCACCCCACCACTCTAAAACCACCCCTCCAGCCAGTGGGGCCAAGGCCCAACCGAGAGCGTAAAAGGAAGAGGCCCCAAAATAGGTACCGCGTAAATGCTCAGGCGCCAACCGGTCTATCTGTACACTCATGGTTGGAAAGAGAATCGCTTCAGCCAAACTGAGGACAAAGGTCGCCCCCATCCAGCCCCAAAACCAGTGCACCGGATTGAGGGCAAACCACATTTGTGCCGCGGCTAATATCACCAGCCCGATCATAATTCGCCCATTAATATCCAGCTTGCGCATCAACTGCATAAGTGGAAACTGCAATAATACGATGGTCATTGCGTTCACAAAAATCATGCTGGATATCAGCTCAACCAATCGCGGAGCCTCTGCCCGTGTCAGATATTGCACCAGACTGGAATCCATATGGGCATAGATAAACATCGTGAGGATATTGGCAACAATCACAACCATAAACACCTGATCCCTGCGCAATATCGACAGGGTACTGCCTAAATCGACAGAGCCATCACCATTGCTCTTTGCGAGCTGTCCCGTCTCTGTTTTTGCAAATCCCCAAATAAACGCCAGTGCCAGGAGCAAATAACTGAGAGAAGTTAAGCCAAAGGTGGACTGCTGCGCACTGAGCCCCGCCCATACACCAACAATAGGCCCTAATGCGGCTCCCGCATTAATAAGGAAATAACGCAGCTGCAGGGCCAACTCACGACTTGCCTTGTTATCCATTAAGTCACCAATCAAGGCGCTTGCTGGCGGCTCCCAAACAGCACGACCGATTGAACAAAGGGTCATTGCCAGAATAAATCCCGGTAATGTCTGGGTTACTGCCAACAGGGCAAAAGAACATAAGTTAATTGCAGAACCCAGTAACAGAATATTTCTACGCCCATAACGGTCAGATAGTGCACCCACATAAAAGCCCAGCAAAGCCGCACCAACTGCTGAAGCACTGAGAATTAAACCTATTTCCGCTGCCCCCAACTCAAACTTATTAAAGAGAAGAATGGCCAGAAAAGGCCAAACCATAAAGTAAGTGCCACGGCTAAAAAAACTGCCTATTAATATTATCCAGACCAGAGGAGGAAAACTCCTGAGGTTCTGCCACCAATTCCAACGCATTACCTAATACTCCACATCAATTTCTTCCTTGTTCTCAAATAGCCCTTTCAGGCTCTTTGAACTCCGCGCCAAACAGCAAGACCTAAGCAAAAATCAGGGAAAACAGCCTTTCTCACAGGCCTAATGCCCATGTATCGCCTTTAAAGTCGACAGGGTAATCAACCGCGAGGGCCAATATCTTATTAGTCGGTTAATAATTTTCTGACAAAAAACCCGAAAGGATCGCCTTTCGGGTTTTAGGGATTGGCAAGCGTATAACCTGCAAAATCATTCAACCTGGATATTAACCCTCCTAAATAGCCTGAGGGTTAATTATGAGAACCTTCGGCACTTTGCGTGCCTTCCATTCTTCAGCGCGGTATCCCCAATACTATCCAAGTTAATTAGTTTTGAAAACCCAATTTTCTTTGTTCATAAAAAATTTATCTGGGAACAACTTATCATTCGATATTTCTCCCATTACCGGCAGGATCTGTACGTAAGTCTATACTCCAGCAGGAAAGTCCTCCCGTAGTTATCACAGAAATAAAAACTGTAATTTCTGCCAACTCGGAATCCAGAGAGAACAATAGCGACATGTCCCTATCCAGCATGCTGATGCAGGCGCGCCCCTTGGTAGAGCGGGCACTGCGTGAGGTCAGTCCACCCTATACGCTTTTTTTTCAATTAGTGATGCCAAGCATCGTGCTGAAGTACGACATTCTCATGCAAAAGATTTTCCAAGTGCTTGGCAGGAGCTCGCTCAAAATACCCGTAGGGCTGCACAACAGTCAAAAATGGAGCCCTGCTGGCTGCGAATAGATTGGGTGACCCGCAGGAGTACGATGACTCTGGCCGGTTTGCATGAACTTCTACAGGACACCAAGCGCTCCTACTTCCGCTACGGTCTCGCACTGGATGTCAATTGCAAAATTGCTTTCCTCGAACAGGAACTCAATGGAAACGCCATGCTCTATGGCGGCAACAAAATCGACCACGCATTCCTCAACGAAAAGAATTTCCTCTCCTACTATAAAAAACGTTTTCCTCAGCAGGGCGACCTGAATCTATCTGAAGAGCGCAGCGTCATGCTTCTCTCTACTGAAGGGCTGTTCTGCGAAAAAGATCAGGAACCTGTGTACTTATACGAAGCGGGATTAAATGCCGGGCGACGGATTATCGACAAACTGGGCGACGAGCAGGTAACAAAGCTTATTAGAAGCGGCAGTCATTACCTGGCCAACCAGGTAAAACCCAATGGGCTTTTCCATTATGGATGGCATGCCTGCTTCGACAGGGAGATCAACACCTACAATAACCTGCGCCACGCGAGCAGTACTTATGCAATGATCGAGGCTTGGGAGGTCACCAAAGAGCCATCCCTGATAGCAGCCATTCAACGTTCACTCAAATTACTCACCGATAAATTAATTAAACCAATAGCGCTCAGTGACGGGCAGGTGGGTGCATTCCTGGTTGAGCCGAATAACGAAATCAAGCTTGGTGGCAATGCAGTAAGCCTACTGTCCCTCGTAAAATACTCAGAGGTGGTACAAACCCAAGAATATGCTGAGCTCATGGAACAACTCGCGGTGGGTATTGCATTTATGCAAAACCCCGAAAATGGCCAATTTTGTCATGTTCTTGAATATCCCAGTCTCAAAATAAAGGACCAGCATCGGGTTATCTACTACGACGGGGAAGCCGCGTTTGGTTTAATGCGCCTATATGACTGGAGCAAGGACGAGCGCTGGCTGGCTGTAGTGGAAAAAGCATTTGACTACTTTATCGTATCCGGCCATTGGAGAGCCCATGATCACTGGCTGAGCTACTGTGTCAATGAACTTACCATTTATAGGCCAAAAGAGAAGTACTACCAGTTTGGCATCCGTAACTTTACCAACTACCTGGATTTTGTCGAAAACCGGATTACGACCTTTCCAACCCTTCTTGAGTTAATGATGGCCGCCGAAAAAATGATTGTGCGGCTGGGGCAACAGAGTGAATTCCAGTACTTACTGGACCAGGTTGACCTGGAGCACTTTTACCGAGCGTTACATAAACGAGCGGCTTACTTACTCAACGGTCATTTCTGGCCTGAATTTGCCATGTTCTTCAAGAACCCAGAAAAAATCCTGGGTAGCTTCTTCATCCGACATCACGCTTTCAGGATAAGAATTGATGATGTTGAACACTATTTATCTGGTTTCGTTGCATACCGCAAATTCCTTATCGCCCAAAATGCTTCTGAGCAGCCTATCAATCAACCGGCTGAAACGGTAGACAATGTCAATGAAGAAAAAACAGCACAATTAGAAATAGAGAACCTACCAGTACTCGCCTGGGGCGGAGATGTAAATCTAGGCCGACGCCAACACTATCGCACTGCACAATTGGGAGTCGATGAGGTTCTCGGGAAAATTCCCGCACTTAAGAACGCTGATATCAGTGCAGTAAATCTGGAGTGCGTTGTCTCCACCCAAGGAGAACAGGGAATCTCCAAGGGTGAGAGTTCTTCCTACTACTATCGCGCAAGGCCGGAAATGTTGTCAGTGCTTATTGCTGCTGGAGTTGATATCGTAACCACTGCTAATAATCACAGTGGAGATTATGGTCCCGAGGCTCTTTTGGAACAGGAACACTGGCTGGACATCACCGGCATAGGCCATACAGGTTCCGGCGAAAACCTGGATGAAGCTCTACAGCCGGTATTTAGGCCTGCCGGCGCCCTTAATGTGGCCCTATTTTCGATAGATGCGACTCAGCCCCGTTTTGCCGCTGGGCCAACCTCTGCCGGTTGCGCATACTTGCCATTATCCTTGCCCGAGCTCTGGAGAGAGACTTTAGGCCCCCGGATTTCAGCCGCTCGCACACAAGCCCAAGTAGTAATTGTGGCTGTACACTGGGGAGCAAATCGCGAAACCTATCCCAGTAAAGAACAAATTGATGTGGGCCATGCCATTATTGATGCCGGGGCAGACGCCATACTCGGAACCAGTGCTCATAATTTGCAGGGTATCGAGGTTTATCGCAACCGCCCTATTATCCACGACGCGGGAGACTTACTATTTGATGCCGTTCGTAACAGCCTCGCGGATAGCGGCATCTTTCGTCTGCAACTCAGTACACATGGAGTCGAGCAGATTACCTTTGTCCCGGTAGGAGTTGGCTTTGGTTTTAGTACGCAATTGTCGAGGGAAGAAGCGGTGAATCTTAGCCGACAGTTTTCCAACCAGTGCTTACCGCTTGGTACCAAACTGAGCTTATGCGAGGAAGGCACCGCAATCCTAAGACTCACGCCCCCCAGGCGCGATCATGTTAATCTTCCGAGCTTCCCAAAGACTCTCTACCAAATCACTGCGCTCCAGCAGCAACCATCTCTCAATCCGCGCTGGCAGGTAAAAGCTGTTCCCGTGGATGCACAAACCACTTCAATTAAAATAGGCCCGTTGGAATTGTTAGGAGTGCGTTTCTACCCAAGAGAGGTCAAATCCCGGCAGATACTGTGGGTGGAATCCTTCTGGAGAACAGACAATGAAATCCAGGAGGACTTTCGCCTGGATTGTCGTGCAGTTCCAGTGGTGAAAACCACAATGCCCTACTGGGGCAAATCCATGGACCATGATCCATGTGACTGGCAATTGCCTACAAGTCGCTGGAAGCCCGGTACTATCTACCGTGATCTATACGGCTTAAGGCCACCAGCCAGTAGAGACATCACTGATGTGGATCTTCAACTTCATATCGGTCTTGTTTCCAATAGCACTAAGATCAAACCAGTACCTATTGCTGGTATGATCACAAAAATAAATTTTTCCAGGAACGGGGAAAACCGCAAACGGAAAATCCCACAGTATCGATCAGAATTCCCATCCATAATCTACGATCACCCACCAGGACAGACTTGGAATGCGAAGCAAATTACTGCAATTGCCGGTGGTACATGGCTCGTGCCCCCACCCGAGGGATGGTTTGTACGTAGTGTTATTTCCGGTAGTGCGTTTATCGAAGATTCCCTGGATCCAATCTTATTTGTTGCCCATACCAATCTCGATCGTATGTATCACGAGCAAAGCTCAAAAACGTCCGCAAAATTTTGGGATTTCCATCAAAAGTTACCTAGTTTTGCTCACCGTATTGCAGGAGCCATAGTCGCACGACCAGTCGAAGGATTACCAAAGGAGCTCCCGATTCTGAAAGTGGATGACCCGATCAAAGCTATTATTGAGCTGGGTCTCGCAGCAAGAGATCGATTTGACGGAGAGGTAATTGCACTTACAGGCACCGCCGGAAAATCCACCACGTTAAAAATGATCGGGCAAATGCTGGGACCAAGGGACCAAGTATTGACCAGCCTGGGAAACTATAATTCCCGCGTAGGGGCACCTTCTATGCTGGCTAGCCTGAGTAAGGATCACGAGGCAGCGGTTATAGAGGTTGCACAAAGTGCACTGTGGATGAAACGGGGCCCTATCACTCATCGTATTAAACCCACCATATCACTGATCACTGAAATCGGTATTTCCCAAACGGATCGGAAAGTAAAAAATGTGGAGGACACTGCTAGGTGGAAGTCAAGGATATATGATGGTTTGGTGGGATCCGCAATCGCCATCGTCGGTGAACACCTTCAGTGTTTTGACTATGTACTAAACAAAGCCAAGAAACATGCACGAAGAGTAATTATTTTTGGCGAAAGCGCTAATGCCGAAATCCGGATAATAAATACTCGAGCGGACGAATTAGGTAGTTGGGTAAGATTACAATTACCAAGCAGGGAACTTGAATTGCGAGTGCCCATACCCAGCATTGGAATGTTACATAATGCCTTAGCCGCAATCAGTGTCGCTTATGCCCTTGGCAGAGATCTCGATGAAGCCGCTATGCGATTACAAGAGCTTCACCTTGATGAAAGTCATTTACAGCGATTAAGCTTGAATATACGGGGCCAGTCTATCACGTTAATTGATGACAGCTGGAACGCCACTGTAAGCTCTATGTTAAATGCCTTCTCTGTATTTTCGCAAAGTATGGTAAAACAAGGGGGTAGAAAGGTTGCCGTTCTGGGAAGAATCGTACACCTCGGTGAAAAATCCAAGGAAATACATGCCAGTCTGGCTAAGCCATTACTACAAAGTAAAGTAGATTGGGTTATTACCCACGGGGAAGACATGCTATATCTACGAGAATGTCTACCACCAGATATTTTGGGCCCTCACTTTTCCGACGCTCCTGCATTAGTGGATCATATTACAGGATTCTGTCAAAACTTTGACCTTATCCTGGTTAAGGGCTCAAGAAGAGACTCGGACTTCGGTAAAATTCCTGCCCTCTTACAAAAAACATCATTAAAAATATCAGATGAAGCCTCTATGGCGAAATAGGCACGAATTTATCCCTGATCCATCACCTGATCTTCAGAGAACATTACATCTCCTAGGGAAAGCATACTTGCACTACGCCGCTTTAATGTACTGGTTTCCAGTTTTACATTAAAGGCAATGCAAATTCTTAGTGAGTTATCTTCTACAGGGTTTACATAATGTAATAACCAATTAGGGAACAATACCATTCTCCCAGCTCTCGGCATTACCCTGACTCTACCGCCAAAATTGCTATTAGGTAACTCAGTAGTTATACATAGCATTCTCGGATCAACAAATTCTATAATGCCGCTACTTTTACTTTTCTCCTGAGATAACACAGAGCGCACATAATAAACACCCGACCATGTGCAAGATTCATGATTATGTATTTTTCGATAGCTATCTGCACGTGAAACATTTGCCCAGGCATGGGCGTACATATCCTGGGCAGCAGGGCTGTATTTCCCCCGAGTGACCTTCATTGTCATCTCCCGGGTAACTGAAACTATACGCTGCTTTACAATAGTTACTTCTTTGTATGGCCATTCGAGTAAGTCTTTTTTAGAGTCCCAACTTCCAATATTAGAACGTTTGGCAGCAGGAATAGATGATTCCTTACCGAGGATAATATCCGTTAACTGCTCATTAACCCTCTCCGAGTCAGGCCAATCTTTGACCAAAATTGGAGTTCCGAAAGCCGACTTGATCTTATACATGGCACTGCACCTCCAGTTTGGCTATGCCTGATAGTAATCTATTCTCCCCCATTCAATTCTCAAGACCCTCGAATGATTTCAACTTTCCAATTGATTGTTACCTTCGGTCTCTCCTCATGTGGCTGAAACCTTTCAGGCCATACATTAGACCAGACCCAAGTAAAGTCCCTGGTTAAAGTAATCTTACTAACTCTTCCACTTCCAAATCCATATCCAAATTTGCTATCTATTGCTAAGTTTGGATCTACCGGTAACCACCTACCATTGAAATAGACCTCTGCAGCATGGTGATTAGGTTGGGAAAATTCATTTCTACTGGCAAATAGAAATTCAGAGGTAACTCTAGCCGGATAACCCATTGACCTCGCCAAAGCCGTAAAAAGAGTAGCGTATTCTGTACAATCACCGGTCTTGTGAATCACTGCATAGTATGCACCTTTGGTTGACTGTACCCGATATTCAATTATATCTTGGGGCGCTTGAAATGCAGCCAATAAGCGTTCTTCATCACTTTTCGAACTGGACTGGATTTTCTGGGAAAGTAACTTAACTGGTGGGGACTCTGACTCTATATATTTCTGCGGCCTGATATAGCGCCCTTTCGGGTAGGCGATTGTACCTTTTGGCAAATCTTTATAATTGTATTCTTTTAGCTCCATTTCAAAAATAACTGATCTCGTTACTGATGATTGCGCAGGCACATCAAATTTAAATTCAACATATCTTGTATCGCCCCTTTTATGCCTTTTATATTTCAGCACTTCTGGGTGCTTGTAGCGAACAGAGAGCAGTCTCTGCTGAACACCATCCTCCACCGGAACAGAAATACGATGAATATATCCCGAAATATCGCGATCCAATTTATTATTTACAGTTACAGATGCTGTAAGCGCTATAACCTTGGATTCATCGGCATAAGCACAAAGTGTGTACTGTATACAGAAAACAAAAATAAACTGTATTGTTAACTTATTCATCAACATACCTGCTACCGCTCTCGCATTGCCTCCTTGGCACGACTTATTGGTTTCATCAGATAATCAAAAATCGTTTTTGATCCAGTCTTAATATCTACAGAAGCGATCATTCCTGGCACAATTGAGAACTTCTTACCCGCACCATTCTCCAGCGAATCAGAAGTTGTTAAAATAAAAACCTTATAATAAAATTCATTTGGTGCCACCTCATCCTGTATAGTATCGGGTGATATCATCGTAACCTCGCCAGACAAGCCACCATAAATCGCATAGTCATAAGCGGTAATTTTTACTTTGGCAAGCTGTCCAGGATGAATAAACGCTATATCCCTTGGAGATATTTTTGCTTCAATAAGTAACTGGTCATCCAGAGGTACTATTTCCATCAGTTTTCCATTAGGTGGAATAACTCCTCCAATGGTTGTAATTTCAATAGCTTTTACGATACCTCGAACTGGAGATCGATGAGTAAGCCTGACTAACGTATCTGAGCGCCCCTCCAGTACAGAAGCCAAAACTTCCACTTCAGCACTTACTTTCGCAAGTTCCTCCCGAGCTCTCACCATATATTGGGAGTTAAGCTCACGAATTTTCGTTTCCAACTCCGCTTTTTGCCTTCGCAATTTAAGAACATCGACACTACTAGCAGCACCTGAATCTACTAGGCTGCTGGTCATGGCCAGTTCCCTCCTAACCAGCTCCAAAGACTCTTTTGATCCTCGCACTGACTCCAGCAACCCCTGCTTCCGAATATCAAATAATTTTCTTTCCTTAGCTTGCAATTCTTCATGCTCCACCAACTCCTCAGGAAAGCGTAGAGGCGTCTGGTTCACTTCAGCACTTAATCTAGCCACCTTCGCCAAGGCAGCTCGATACCTTGCTGAACTTTCATCCATATTAGAGCGGACTTTTGTCGGGTCTAGCTGGGCCAAAACTTGTCCTTTCTCTACAATATCCCCTTCAGAAACTTTTAGCTGTGCCAGTATGCCACCATCTAGGGATTGAATAATTTGTGCTCGTGAAGTCGGCACAACCTTCCCGCTGCCAGAAGATACCTCATCTACACGCGCCAAGTATGACCATATAAATAAGGCAATGATCAACAAAAAGAACACCCAAACCACGGTCCCCGATCGAATCAAGGAGGATTCATCTACATCATCACCGTATTGTTGCTCATGAATCTGGTGATCAATATCCAGCAACGCAACTCGCCGCTTATCAATAGCCAAAATTATTCCTACTGCAGTTAACTATTACCTATATCATTCATTTCTTACATAATTAGGAAATTTTCTCTCCTTCAGTTGATGTCTTTCTTTGCGACCGGGTTAATACTTCCAATGCCTTCTCTTTTGGCTCGTCAAGGACGACATAACCATTATTAAGAACAATAATTCGCTGGGCAAAGGTCAGGATATTGGTTCTATGTGTCGCGACAACAACAGTCCTTTCAGCGGCCCAGTCTTGTAAATTCCGAATGAATTTTCTCTCTGTTGACTCATCAAGTGCAGCTGTAGGCTCATCTAGCAAGAGAACATTGGGATGTCGCAACAGCATCCTTGATAAAAGTAGTGATTGCTTCTGCCCCCGGATAAACCAAAACCACCTTCTTGTATTAAATAACCTACACCTTTGGGAAGTTTATTAACAAAGTTGCTCGCGCCGCTCATATTAAGCGCCCAGAGAATTTCCTCATCATTTGCATTGGGAGCTCCCAACGTAAGGTTTTCATGGATGGTCCCATGAAATAAAGTGGCTTCCTGCCTAAGAAGACCAATATCCCTACGGACATCCGCAGGATCAATATGCTTAATACTGACATTATCCAGTTGCAACTGTCCTCGTTGAGTTACAATTGCACCCGCCATTGCATGAAGAAATGTAGATTTCCCTGAACCATTTTTCCCAAGAATTGCAACTCGTTCTCCTGCATATATTTTTAAGTCGGGTATGATAAGAGCAGGGTCCTGCCGCTCTTCACCATATTGAAAAACTGCATTTTTGAAGTGAAAATCCCCAGTTATTGATGTTTTCTTCACTCTTTTTTCTAATTGAGGATTATCCACCGGCAATTGCATTAGATTGTCAATTCCTTGCATTGCAAATTTTGCCTGCTGCCAACGGCTCAAAACTTTTGTGATATTTGCCATGGGAGCCATCATTCTTGAACCCAGGATTGATGCTGCAACCAATGCTCCTGTAGTCATAGTGCCGCTCATAACCATCGGTGCACCAAACAGTACAATGACCGCAAATACTGATGATTGAACATTATGAGTCCAGGCAAGTAGCATCCCCACAAGAGACCTCAGCTTTAGGCTCGCATCTGCGGTTATCATGTTAAAGTGGTTCCACTGCCCCTGAAAATACTGCTCCGCCTGTAGTGATTTGATATCCTCTACCCCCTGAATCGTCTCTATCAATATGGCGTTACGTAGTGAGGATTCCTTTATCGACTCCTGTGAAAGCCTGGCTAATTTTGGCTGAAGTAATAGACCCGGAATAAGCAAAAGAAAAACAGCCAGTAGAGGTACCAAAGCTAAGGCCCCTGCAATCCACCACATTACAATTAAAAACAACAGAAAAAATGGTAAGTCAGCAATTGCCAAAATTGTAGTGGATGTGAATATTTCTCTCACTTTTTCTAATTCACGAATTTGTGAAATAAAAGTACCAGTAGATTTTGGACGGGCCTGCGCTTGAATTCTTACGGCATGCCCAAAAACCAAATCAGACATTCGGATGTCCGCACGCTTTCCAAGAAGATCTGTAATCTTCACTCTCATTGAACGCATTACAAAATCAAATATAATAGCAACCAAAACGCCACTAAATAGAACATAAAGAGTGGGAATAGATTCCGCTGGAATTACTCTGTCGTACACCTGTTTGGAAAAAATAATGCCCGATAAAGCCAGAGTGTTGGCGACCGTGGTAGCCAACATGATATGTCCATAGGGTTTTATATCCCTAAGTATTATTTTACGAAGCCAATGTTGATTATCTGTTTTAATATAATCATCTATCCTGGTATCTCTTGTTGTTTGCCTCGGCCTAAGGATTATCAGACTAACAATATCTTTGCTGATCTTCTCTAGAGGTAAAGTACTTTTAAGCCCCTGGTCACCACACAGCATAAATCCAACGTTCAAGTCACTGGAAATGGTTTCAATTACCGCTATCTGACCACCACGCAATTGAGCTACGAGTGGTAGGCGCCATGGGTTAATATCAGTATCTTTTAGGGTACAAAACTTTATCGTCAAACCAGCTTGACGTGCCATTCTTCTTAGTGTGTGGTCCACTGGAGAGTTCTGATCCCATTGTCCGGAAATTCGGATACTTTCGGGTGAACACTCCACTCGATAGTGGCGAGCCACATAGGTTACTGCTTCACACCATGGCTCAAAATCCATAGTGTCAGTCTTTATTCCTTCACTTTCATCGAGAGATCTTAAAACATTACTACTGTTTTCACTCAAGGAAGGACCTCCACACCCTGTATTTGCCGCCCATCAAGACTGAATGCACTACGTAATCCACCGCGACTATACAGACAATCAATCTTAAGGAGGTGAAGATCAAAAATAGTATTGTTCTTTTCTATGCGTGCCAGGTGTAATTCCTGCTCTGCATTGAGCAGGTCAAGTAAAGTACGGGTACCGAGTACTTCATATTGCTGTTTATACAAATCCCGAGTTTCAGCAATCGCACTTTCTCTGGAATTCAAAGCTTTGAGGCTTTGCATCAGCCCGGCAGCCTCTTCCTGGGATTCCTGATACTTTTGTATAGTCAATAACCGTATTGAATCTTTCGCTGCATCTGCCGATAAGAGTGCAAAACCAGCGCCTTCTTTGCCGGCCGAAATTTTACCTCCTTGATAAATCGGCATAGACACATTGAAGAAAACTGCACTTTCATTCGTGTCAAAAGCATTCGCATCAACGTAGTCCTGATCAAGGTACTGGTTAATGTTGGCGTCTAATGAGAAGGTTGGCCATGCATTTGCTTTAGATTCATCCAGGCGCGCCATTGCTTCAGCCCTGTAAGATTCAGCAATAAGCACCTCAGGTACCGCAGATAGGTCAAAAGAATCCAAGTCACAAGCCTGAGTCACATCATCTGGTACTGACATGGAGACACTAAACTTTTCATCTAACCCCGTTAAATTCTGCAGTGTACTTCTCCACCTACGTAAAAGAGCTTGAATTTGTTGCCTGGACGCTTGCGCTGCGTCAATTCGCGACTGGGCCTGGAGAACATCAGATCTGGAGCTAGCACCTTTTTCTTTTCGAATCTTTACAAGATTTGCGATAGCAGACACCCCATCAACCTGCTCATCAGAGCTCTGCAATAGAGCCTGATATCGTTGCACCTCTATAGTTGCTTTAGCAGTTTGTCTAGCTACTTCTTCTATCGATTTTAAAATTTGAGCTTGGGATCGTCGCACGCCCGCTCTAGCCTGTCTTACATTGCTGGAAACTTTCCCAAAGTCAAACAGCATTTGGGTGACGTTTAACTGAATTGCATGTCCGTCACCTTCTCGCTTGTACTCGGTATCTTCACCAGCAACTATCCCAGCACTCAATTGTGGGAAGTAAGCGGATCTCGCTGCTTTAACTCCCTGTCTTTGCTGGTAGAGATAGCCGATCGATTCTGCAATTGATGGATGCCAACCAACCGCACGGTGAACAGTATCAAATATACTGAGTTCACTTTGTGCTACCTCATCCTTATAAACTCGATAAGTAACATTTTCTGCTCTCTTATCTTGCCCTTCCCCGTGCCCGACAATTGTTTTTTCCGCTGATACGGAGTTGACAAATACTTCCTCTCCGACTACTTCGGATAGAAATAGAGAAGGGATAGAGAGTGCAAAAAATGACAGTTTTTTTAATACATCCATGTTTTCACACTTGTCATTGACAGTTTTGAGATCCCACAACCTGGAATTAAGAAGCCATATAAGCAAGACTTTTCCCAAGCCTCATAAAAGTTTAGCTCAAAAAAACCGGGCCTTTTAGCCCGGTTTTTTTGCTTAATTTGAACTTCTCACCTCACATATCACTAAATCCATTTTGCTGCCATATATCTCCCATCGGATCTTCAATGACTGCGTAATTTTCAGGACTGGTTAGAGAACCAATATCTGTTACAGTCGTCTGATGCTCTGATTGTCCAGATACATCATAAGAAAGATTGAGCTCTATCAGCTGAATATCCCGATCACCAGAATCTAGTAACTCATCCAGTAAGGACTCTTCTACTGAGTCAAACCGCAGATAGTCATTGGCAAACTCTGCCAACCCGTCTGCAGTCATTACCTGTTGATAGTGGTTATCAACACCACTATCAACAAAGTCCAGCTCAAGCTCAGCCAGTTGCATCATATCCAACCCGGCAGAACCTTCCTGCTCGCTTCCATCACTGACGGACTCCTCAACCTTTGAAGCAGAAGCATATCCAACGGTATCGAGATACTCCTCAAACACACTGGGGATCGCAATAGCTTCCAGGGAAATGATTTCATCAATGTCAAAATCTATTTCCAAATCCGGGAATCCCGGCGGTAGCTCACCACCCTCATAGTCGTAATCGGCATCCGCATCACAATCGGCATCCGCATCGGCATCCGCATCGGCATCGGCATCCGCATCGGCATCCGCATCCGCATCCGCATCGGCATCCGCATCCGCATCGGCATCGGCATCGGCATCGGCATCGGCATCGGCATCGGCATCGGCATCGGCATCGGCATCGGCATCGGCGTCAGCATCACAATCCGCATCGGCGTCGGCATCCGCATCGGCATCGGCATCGGCGTCGGCATCCGCATCGGCGTCGGCATCCGCATCGGCATCCGCATCGGCATCGGCGTCGGCATCTGCATCGGCATCCGCATCGGCATCCGCATCGGCATCCGCATCGGCATCGGCATCGGCATCGGCATCGGCATCGGCATCGGCATCGGCGTCAGCATCCGCATCCGCATCCGCATCCGCATCGGCATCCGCGTCGGCATCCGCGTCGGCATCCGCGTCGGCATCTGCGTCGGCATCGGCATCTGCGTCGGCATCGGCATCTGCGTCGGCATCGGCATCCGCGTCGGCATCGGCATCCGCGTCGGCATCGGCATCCGCGTCGGCATCTGCATCCGCGTCTGCATCGGCATCGGCATCCGCGTCGGCATCGGCATCGGCATCGGCATCGGCATCGGCATCGGCATCCGCATCGGCATCTGCATCGGCATCGGCATCGGCATCGGCATCGGCGTCAGCATCCGCATCGGCATCGGCATCCGCGTCGGCATCCGCGTCGGCATCCGCGTCGGCATCCGCATCTGCGTCGGCATCTGCATCTGCATCTGCATCGGCATCCGCATCTGCATCGGCATCGGCATCTGCGTCGGCATCCGCATCCGCATCGGCATCCGCGTCGGCATCGGCATCGGCATCGGCATCGGCATCGGCATCGGCATCGGCATCGGCATCGGCATCGGCATCGGCATCGGCATCGGCGTCAGCATCCGCATCCGCATCCGCATCCGCATCGGCATCCGCGTCGGCATCCGCGTCGGCATCTGCGTCGGCATCGGCATCTGCGTCGGCATCGGCATCTGCGTCGGCATCGGCATCCGCGTCGGCATCGGCATCCGCGTCGGCATCGGCATCCGCGTCGGCATCTGCATCCGCGTCTGCATCGGCATCGGCATCGGCATCCGCGTCGGCATCGGCATCGGCATCGGCATCGGCATCCGCATCGGCATCTGCATCGGCATCGGCATCGGCATCGGCATCGGCGTCAGCATCCGCATCGGCATCGGCATCCGCGTCGGCATCCGCGTCGGCATCCGCATCTGCGTCGGCATCTGCATCTGCATCTGCATCGGCATCCGCATCTGCATCGGCATCGGCATCTGCGTCGGCATCGGCGTCGGCATCCGCATCCGCGTCGGCATCGGCATCGGCATCGGCATCGGCATCGGCATCGGCATCGGCATCGGCATCGGCATCGGCATCGGCATCGGCATCGGCATCGGCATCGGCGTCAGCATCCGCATCTGCATCTGCATCTGCATCGGCATCCGCATCGGCATCCGCATCCGCATCCGCATCCGCATCCGCATCCGCATCCGCATCCGCATCAGCATCCGAATCTGCGTCCGCATCTGAATCCGGAGGCACAAAGCCGCCCCCACGGTTACTATCGTCATTTGATGCTACAGCGATGACAACAACACCGAGAGCAATCAAAGCAGGGACAAACCACGGAACGGCAGGGGGAGGAGGGGGAGGAGGCTCACCAGCTGGGCCGCCGGCTACGGTAAAAGCTGGTATCAACCCCCCGAAGCCGCAAGGAATAAGGGCTCTGAACCCCCAGTTACAGTCAACTCACTATGATCTCCATCACTGTCTTCATGATAGAAACCAAATAAAGTGAAGATTTGACCCGTCTTTAAAACTATTACTAGGTCATTTCCTTCCTGAGATAACGAGGCTATCTCGTCTGGATCTACCGGCAATTCAACCAAGCCTGTCGCGGTTAACTTCAAGCTATCCAGTGGCTTCTCAGCAATCAAGCCCGTAGACTTGTCAAAGATTTTTACGATCATGCTCTCACCAACTTCAAACGGTGCAACTTCCTAAATACACTGTTCATGGCCTGAGCTAAAAGACGGAAAATTCCCCACCTTGAGCCCATCCGTGACTAGATTCGTCAATGCATCTCCTTGCCAGGATCCCTCCGGAAAATAACTGTGCCAAATTTTTTCCACACACTCTTTTTGTATGGACGTAAATTAAAATGATTTCAAGGAAAGTCTGAAGAATAACGCCGACTAAATAAGTGCAACGTTAGAGAGAAATACAGTAGGAAAACTACTCATGACAACGGACCCAAGTATTAGAAAGCTCACAAATAAGAGGTCAACACCTGTCATTGATACACCCGCTGGACCGATTGTTGGCAAAGTAGACGAAGCTACAAGAACCTATAAATTTCTAGGTATACCCTATGCTCGTCCCCCAATTAACGACCTCCGCTGGAAAGCACCCGAACCAATGCCAAATTGGAGTGTGCCATTTGATGCAGCGCAATTTGGAACGCCAGCTGCACAAAATCCCTCAAACCTGATGCAGGTCCGGGGAAAAATGGAGAGATTCCTGATAGAGAAGAATGTCTTTATCTAAATATTTTCTCGCCACCTATAAACCAAGGAAGAAAGCTACCTGTAATGCTCTGGATTCATGGTGGAGCTTTCTATATGGGGTCAAGCTGCCAAGATATATATAATGGGTGCCATCTTGCCTCAAGCGGTAGAGCAATAATTGTGACATTCAATTATCGTCTTGGCGCTCTAGGCTTTCTACGTTTAAAGGACATTTCTGAAATCCCATCTACTGGCAACGAAGGTCTATTGGATCAAATAGCAGCGCTCAAATGGGTGAGAGATAACATTGCAGCCTTTGGCGGAGATCCTAACAATATCACTCTTTTTGGTGAATCTGCCGGCGCAATGAGCATCATCTCTCTATTAGAGGTAACTGAATATCATAATTTATACTCTCGAGCGATTGTACAAAGTGGCCACCCAAGGGCTGCTCATTCGATTTCCAGAGCCAATAACATGGCAGCAGCATTCATCGAGCATCTTAATAACATAAGCGGTGGAATACCAATACACAAATGCTCTACAAAGTTACTTCTTCAGGCACAAAGCGAAATTCTTAAAGATCCACGCATGACACAAAACTGGGGGCAACTTCCATTTAAGCCGGTGCTAGACGAAAGCTTATTAAGAAAAAGACGACCGTCTTTAGTAAATATTAAAACTAATACAGCCCATCCAATTCTTCTTGGCAGTAATCTAGAAGAGTGGAATCTATTTAGTGTTACAAACCCTGAAACTTTCACACTGAATTATCACTCAATCTGCAAAAAGTTAGAATGGCTGCTACCTGAGAGCACACTAAAACCTATTATTGATTACTATTACCAGCAGGCTTTATCTATTAAAAATAATCCCTGGCCAGAATGGAGTAAAACCTGGAATTTGATGTTGACCGATATGGTTTTTACCCTACCAGGGCTTAGGTATCTAACCCAACATAAAGGAAAAAGTTTCCATTATCATTTCGCCCAACCATTAGCGGCACAGCCCTTTTTGGGTGCGTGTCATGCTGCAGAACTAGCCTATCTATTTGGTACTCATGGTGAAGCGTCTTTACAGGAATTATATCGCGATGAGCCAGCCCCGCACACCTTAAGTAAAAGTATGCAAGAAGCCTGGCTGAACTTCGCTGAATGTGGCAACCCGGGAAACAACTGGCCAATATTTACAGGAAAGCAAAGCCAGCGTATCGGTAATCATCCACATTTCACGAATTTCAATACAGCAGAACTGCTATCATTATGGCAAAATATACCAGATGAAGTATTAAACCAGTATCTATAATCCCAAATAACATGCCCAGAATTTTACTTGCACGACATGGTGAGGCAGCTAAAGGAGATAATATCCTTGATCCACCCCTCACCAAGTTAGGATTTATACAAGCTGAAGAGTTAGCTCAAAAACTTGCTATTCAAGGAAGATTAAAAATCACGAGCAGCCCTAAGCTGCGAGCCAAGCAGACAGCAGAACCCCTAGCAAGAATATGGGGCGCTTCAATAGAAGTGGTCAACTTAGTTACTGAGATACCAACACCCGAAGGTATTCTATCAAGTCAACGCCTACCATGGATACGCTCTCTTCTGAATAAAGAATGGACTATAAATGATAAACAGCAAAAAGAGTGGCGCAATGGAATTCAGAGATATTTATTTAGCATTACTGAAGATACTATAGTTTTTTGTCATTTTATGGTAATAAATTCAATCGTTGCTTATATTCATAAAAGCCAAAAAATTCAACAGTTTCGACCAGAGTATACATCAATAACTGAACTAACTATTAAAAATAATCAGTTATATTTAGTAAGCTTGGGAAAAGAGAAAGACAGCCAAATTCTTTAGCATACGCTATTTAGGTCAGGATGCTAAACTCTTTGATAATAAGTTAAATTCTATTGAATCAAGTAGAACAGGATAGTTTTACAGTCTGTGCCTATGAACAATCACCATCAGCAACCAAGAACACAATAAATATTCAATTCAAATTATAAAAAATGATCTATCCATCTTATTAATTTTCTGCGACAAAAACCAAATAAAGTATAATAAGCAGTTGGCAGCTCACAGCAACTATAGAGGATAGTGTTTGATATTTGCACCGCCAGATCCCCTTCAGCGAAGGGAGCAAACTTATAAATGGAAATATAAATCTGTACCTTATTGGGAGTGTTGATACCCCCTAAAGACCTTCACTCATAGTTTCATTACATAGCTCAACATATTTATCAGCTTTACGCTGAACGAAATCATCATTACTTTCTCTAATAAGAGCACTGAGATCAAGAGGTTTATATTTAAACCCGACTGATCGTCCCAAACTTTCTATTAATTCATTACAGAGCACTGCAACACAAGAAAGCCTAACCCAGAGGATTGGAGTTCCTCTAAGACATAGCCCAGACATAACATTAACAAGGGGAGAAATTTTCTCAACAAAATTATATCCTTTTAGGGCATCTGTAAACTCTGAAAAAGACATACACCTCGCTACTGACTCGCCTTCATTAATGGTAAGCGCATTTCCTATACTTGATAAGGTATCAAAGAAAATATGCTCCTTTTGTACTTTCCAATTAGCATTTGGGTGATGACTAGTTATTTTTGAACCGGACAACATCAGAAATAGCGATTTTTTGAACTCAAGCAACTTAACAGAAGACTCATCTACAGCAAAATCAGCATAAGCAACTTTACTCTCTATCAGCTCTGACAAACAGAGCAGTCTTGCTAGCCTGTAAATGGTGCTTTTTCCATAATGGCCATTCAAATCAATTTTATAGGGTTTTTTCGGAATATTCGTAACTCTGGCTTTAAAATCACGGGCAGCCAGAAGAAGCTGGAACTTAAGGGGACCAATAGCTTGATACAACCTGGCCCTCGCCTCAAAATTGTATCTTATATCAGCTTCATTCTCCTTCAGGTATACTTCTACATCCTTTCTAATTAGGCCATCTTGCACACTCTTAAAATCACTTAAAGATCTATCTAGCTCATTTTTATATTTCTGAAGATCCTTTTCCAATCTATGAGCAACTAGTGACTTAGTCAACCATATAGCAGTGAGTGAAGAAACGCCTAAAGAAGAAATGAATGTGGGGATATCTAAATCCATGAACTAATACCTCCTTGCTTAGTCTTCACACTGATAATCAGCCAACTTTATCCGAAATCAGTCAAACAATCTAACCATAAATTTTCCATCTACTCCATACTAAATATAAGCAGCAATCGAATACTTGCAGAATCTTCCAAAGTGAAAGTCGTTATCCATCCTTATTGAATAAAATTCTGATATGGATTTCTATACATTCACACCTCTTCACTTCCCAACAGCGTTGGAAGATTTTACTTCAGCAAATCCATGATAAAAATCTTTTAAACCAGAAAATTTCCTAACTCATAAATTGCAAATTGAATATGTACGGTTCTGTTTGCTTCCAGTATGTCGGCCATACAACATCATCCCAAACTAAAGCCGATGTATAAGCGATTAGTCGACACTGGTAAATCTAAGAAGATCGCCCTAATTGCCTACATGAGAAAGCAGATTACGATCCTGAATACGATGGTGAAAATTAACACTTACTGGGATGCAAGTATGGCTTAAAAACTTGACGAGCAACCATAGTCGCTTGTTAAGTATTTGCCAACACCCCAGCCAACCAAAAAATGGTGCTGTACGTTAAAGCTGTAAAGCTGATTAAAAATATAACTTGTAAAATAGATAGTTTAGAATGTATACCAAAATCAATAAGTTCATAGAGTTTTTTGGGAAAGTACTTTTTTATACTTAGTATAACCATAATTACTGCCATACCTACATAAAGTAACACGACACCCCAAAACCGTTCTGGTTCAACATCAATACTGATTGTTTCTGAGAGACCAGCTCGTTTATAGACAGATACCTTGCCACTCACAACAGCAAACACGCAATAGGCTAACGTGAAAATAGCAAACAGCAGATGAATGAATCCAACTTTCCGTGGCATTGCTACCCCATACTCTAGGTACTTAACGCTTTAAACAGCGGAATAAAAACTGGAGGTTTTTGTGCCCGCCCGGATTAACTTGTTAATTTCCCAGTATCTAATTTGTAGGGACATCTCATATTTCTTTCGAGATAGAAGACTGGTAGTTACCCTCCATACAAACCCTTAGAGGGAGGGCAGATATTAAAAAGGTTGCAATCAGCTTCCTAGCTTCCTAGCTTGAATCTGGCTTGGAACCAAAGGCAATGAAGGGTCGAGTTCACCCTGCACACGTAGTGCCCATTCTCGTATGCGACTACGACGGAAAAGTCCGTCTCCTCCTGTAAGCCCAGCCTCATAACCAAAAGCAAGGAGCGCATAGACAGAGAGGTCTGCAACACTCACTTCACTACGATTACACATAAAAGGACCTCTCTCAAGCTCTTTACTCAAACGTGCACCGACATGACGTGCAGCAGCCATTATGCTGTTTCCTGGAGCATTTTCAGCTTCCCTGCGGACAAAAGGAGCCCACCGAAGGACTAGAGGCCATACAAAACGCCATGCGCCGATTGCGTTATCTGGTACCGTGCGATTCATGGCACAACCGAGGCGCCAAGCGTTGATCAGCTGCACAGGAAGTGCTAGCGATAAAGCCGGTCGCACAAACCTAAAATTTGCAGGAATCATGCAATGCTGGACCCAATCATCAAGTTCGTTAATGCACGGATCACCGTCTACAGGGTACAGGGGACGCTGAGGGAAGCGTTCATCTAGCCAATGAGCTATTTCTTGTGAATCATTTTTGCTTTCACCATCAATTGTCAAAACAGGCACGGTATGCCCCATCGGAAGTGTTTCCCTCATATTAAACGGAGATACATAGACAATTTCGTAAGCGATCTTTTTAAAAGCGAGAAAAGCTTGGACTTTAAGACCGTATGGACTGGTAGCGAAAGTGTAGAGCACGACTTTTGGGGTATTGAATTCCATGCTTTCCATAATTAGCTCCTTCTATACCAGTGGTTTAACAGCTCGTTTAAAAAAGAGTGAGCCAAGGTGTCAGTAGAATTAACGCCGGCCACAGTGGCCTGCGGACTTAGCACGTAATTCTACCAGCAATTTGAGTGAAAGGTGATCTTGCCCCGATAAAACGGACACACTACTTTTCATACTGCTATTCGCTCATATTCTATTGGTGATTGATAGCCTAAAGCTGAATGCAGCTGCTTACGGTTGTAAAAATCATTAATATATCGAGCCAGAGCATACTTTAAATGGCTCATTGTCTGGAAGCTAGTTTCTCTAATCAGTTCAGCTTTTAAGCTATGGAAGAACGACTCCATATGAGCATTATCCGTATATTTACCCGCTCTACTCAAGCTATGCTGGATTCCATATCTTCCCAACTCTTTTTGATACTCGGACCCTCTGTTCTCTACACCTCTGTCCGTGTGTAATATTAATCCTGGTTGTGATCCTCTTTTCCTTCCAGCATTCATCAGGGTTTTTCGGGTTAATTCTGTTGCTCTCTTCGTGTCTAAACTCCAACCGATTACTCGGCGAGAATACAAATCTATCACCACTGACAAGTACTGCCATTGACCCTTAACCTTAAGGTAAGTTATGTCAGCAACCCAAACTTGATTCTTGCTTTTAGGCACAGCTCCATCCGGTCTAAGATTCCCCCCAGAGGCTAGGAAACGCTTTACGCCTGGTGCCCTACGTGTCACTCTCGTAACTCTGGCTACGACTCCTAATTCCTGCATCAGCCGGGCTACGCGCTTACGGCTAACTTCATAGCCCTTAGTCAGCAGGGCTTTCCAAATTCTTGGACTACCATAGCGCCCTGCAGAGTCATCCGAAATCTTTTGAATCTCTGAACTTTTAGATCATCATCTTGGTGTTTTCGGTGCGATCGCGGCCTCTTCAGCCAATAATAATAGCCACTGCGCGATACTCCTAGCCACTAACAAGTTCTTTTGATACCTAATGCTGATCCGAACCTCTGGATAAATCGATATCTTGCTGATGTTCCTCTGCAAGAAACCGTTGCCACTTTTTTAGCAAATCAAGCTCCTACTTTAATTTACGATTCTCCGCCTCTAAACGCTTTACCCTAGAAAGTTCCTTTTCTGTTCTAGAGACTACATCAGTAAGCTTTCTTCGTTTATCTGCCACAATCTTCCCTTCCTGAAACTCTTTTCGCCATCGTGACAGCATGAAAGGGTGAATGTCGAGAGTTTCAGCCACTTCCTTAACTTGAATGCCCTCTATCAAGCTAAGCATTACCGCTTTCACTTTGAATTCGTTTGAATACTGCCAAGTCTTTCTAGGTTTGTTGTATTTTGGCATAAGACACCTCGTCTGTTTGACTTTGGTGTCCGTTAAAACGGGGCAAGATCATTGGAAGCCTCCCCCTTAAAGTAGACGCCACCTTATATTCATCTTATGCGGCCATTCTTTCATATTCATCTGGGCTTTTGAACCCAAGTGAACCATGTCTTCTTTTAAAGTTATAGTACCTATCAAGATACCAAGCTAAGTTAGCTCTTAGCTCCTTAACGGACTCGAAATTAAATCCTTTAAAACTCTCAGTTTTCAGTGTTTGAAAAAATGATTCTACATACACATTATCATTCATACATCCTGGACGGTTCATGCTCAGCTCAATACCCAGTTCCTTGAGTCGGTTTTGGTATGCATAAGCACCGTACTCAGACCCTCGGTCGCTGTGAAATATTAGATCTGATTCAATATTTCTGAGACGGACAGCTTTATTTAGCGCTGACAGTATTAGTTCAACAGTTCGAGTATCCGACAATTCCCAACCCAACACTTTCCGAGAGTAAAGATCAATAATCACAGCTAAATATTGCCATTGCCCATTGATCTTCAGATAGGTTACATCACCAGCCCATTGAGAGTCTGGTTTACTCGGCATACCATGCTCTCTTTGTAAATTTTCAACCTTAATGCAAGGATTTCCAAGCAAAGGGCGTCGACGATAGATCCTTCCAGCTTTCCCCACGATTCCAGCCTCTCTCATAAGGCATTCAACGCGTTTGTGATTTATTCGTTCACCATTAGCTTTCAGCTCTGCGCTAATTCTTGGACTTCCATAATTACCATCATGCTGCGCATAGATAGCTTCGATACACCCTAGAATTCGCCTATTTTCTATGTCTCGAGTGCTCTCATCACGGTTGAGCCACTTATAAAACCCTTGGGGTGAAACATTCAAGTATCTACATAAGTACCTGACACCAAAGTCTGATCGATTAAGAGCTATGAACGAGAATCTTTCGACTTTGGATCTTTCAGGTACATTTCCTACTTTTTTAGGAAATCATTCTCCTTTTGCAATTTCTCAACCTGCTTTTTTAGACGTCTTATCTCTTTATCATCAGTTTGAGACTGAGTTTTCGTTGTCTTGGTCATACTTATTCTACGACTGGGCTTCTCGACCAGCTTGCCTTCTCTACTTTCCTGTCGCCATCTATACACCATTACTGGATGCAAACCAATAATGTTGGCGATTGTAGTCGTATCTACTTTCAGTTGATTAGTGAGAGCTACCACTCTAACTTTGAACTCTGTTGAATATTCAACAACCCGCTCTTCACTCAGTATTTTCGGCATTTTTTCCTACCCTATTCAAAAGGTAGGCGTCTACTCAATGGGGGAAGATTTCGGGAAGGTCCAACCACACGAAGTGTGCTGAACATGGTGGCACTTGTTATGAGTTGACATAAAATATACTGCCCATGCCTGTTGATTTGACGATTTCATCGTCTTTGACTGCCTTTTCTATAGCACTCTTGAAGTCGTCTTCTGACTTCAAGTCAGACTTGATTTTATTAGACCGGACAAACTCTGATAATTGCCAAGCATCAAATCCGTTAAATTCTCCATTCATTCCAAAATCAAAGCCTATCTTAGTTCCATCGATATTCACTTCCATACCGATACCGTGCGGTCTTATCTTGTAGCCGTCCTTCTCATAGTTAGCTTTTCGAATAGCGGTAACACATCGAAGAATAAAATCGTGGCTGGATTGCGGACGTTGGCACTCGAAATTCGACTCAAGTACAGCCACAGCCTTTTCTTGAGCAACATTAAATTTCTCTATAATTCTCTTTAGCTCGAAATCCATTATCTAAGACTCATAACGCCCACAGCGGGGGCGGCCGAAGCGTAGCGTAGACCGTCCCGCAGAGGCCGACGCAAACTGCCTGTGATTGTTAGAAGTTGGGTACACTACCACCCCTCCAAATATGTACCCAGCTCTTGGCCGCGTTCTTTATCTCCTTTTGAAAGAAAAGAATCTTTGAACGCCGAAACTCGCATTCTACGGCGATGAAATAGTATGCATGCGCCAAAGAACAATAACCAAGCTAATACTTGAAATCCGAGCAGGAAGACTGATTTTTCAAGTAGTGACATTTTACTCATAGCAAAGAGCGAGAGCACACCAATCACCACAACCGGCCACGCGATGCTTAAAAACGCAGCTTTTGCCGCTAATAGAATTACCTTTTTCGAATACATTTTTAGCTCTACGTGTTTAAGACTTCTAACGACCACTTAACCGGCGCGACGAAAGGAGCGTCCGGCGACAGAAGGGAGCGAAGTTGAAGTGATTGTTAGGGCTTTTCAGCATGGGCAGACTCCGCTATAAACTCATGGCATCCTGTCTCATCCAAAAATATTCTGAAATGATGAAGCTCTTTATATGCTTTTACAGTTGCAGTATCGCTAGCTAGGAAGCTGGATAGTTTTTCTGAATTTTTTAGCTCGCTTAGCTTGAAATAAGAGCTTTCTATCATTTCTGCACTGCAATTAGGTAGCACAGTAAATTGATGCCACCGGACCTTGTTGAAGCAGATTGAAAAGCTCGGCTTCTCAGCGATATTTACCTTCAATAAGGCTCCCCCATTAAGCATGTGTAATTCACATCCCTCATACAGCCCTGTGTCAAATTCGGGTAGTTCAATCATTGTTTACCTTGAGCCCTAACGCCAAGCGAAGGGGAGAAATGCGCAACACTTTGTCCCGCTTGCACGCCTTGTTAAATTTAGGGTAGGCACTCTAGCCAAACCCGTTCATTTGGATGGTGCTCTGCAATCGTGGCTAGTGCTTCATCTAACGCGCTATCATCGCTAGGATCTATTGCATAGTTGAAGTTAGTCAGGTCGATATCGCTTGATCGTAGCGAATCTATCTCCTGCTCATTCAGCACGCCATCGCCCACCCATACTGGATACAGCGCCGATCTAATTATTTGCTCTAATTCTGTGTAGCCACTTCTTGTAACTGCGAATATAACCATGATGAAATTTAACGCCCCGCACAGGGGCAGACAAAAAAGCGTAGCGTTTTGGCTGTCCCAGCGACCAACGGGACCGATTGCTACGGCTTGTATGGTTGTTCTTGCCCGGTTCTGATGTTGAAAAACCTTTTCCCTAACGGGTAAATTGAGACCCACCTTCGGCGGCCACCGAAGGCCTTGTTTGCCGCAGTTCGTTGCTGCGCTGGTTCATAAAGACCGCTAACAAGTAGGAACGTGACAGACACTCATTAGGCATAACTCGAATAGTCATGTGGGCCTCGAGCCCGAATAGCAAGGCGGAGATAGCTTATCTTATGGAACCTCAAGAGATCAATGTCGGTATCGATACTAGCAGCAAACAGCTCGATATTTTTGTGAGACCAACTGGCCAATTCTTTAGTGTTACCAATGATAAAGATGGTATTAAGGACGCCATTAAACGACTGCAACCCCTTAAACCCAAAAGAGTACTTATCGAGTCCACCGGAAGGCTTGAACTGGAGTTTGTCTGTTCTGCCCACAAAGCGGGGGTGCCGATAGTTGTTTACAATCCTTCGCAGGTAAGAAACTTTGCAAAGTCAGCGGAGCTGACTCGCCAAAACTGACAAGCTGGATGCTGTCGACATTGCTCACTTTGGAGAGGCAATGAAGCCAAGGTTATCGTCGTTAAAACCTGAAAAATTAAAGAATATCAGTGACTTACTCGTTGTAAGAAGCCAGTGCTTGGAGATGAGTACAATGCAAAAGAACCGTCTCAAGCGAATGCCTAAATCTGTACACAAACCTATTCAAGCCATATTGAAAACCATCAAAAAAGAGTTAGAAGGAATCGATAAGCAGCTGGATAAACTCGTCAGCAGTATTGCCGAATGGCGACAAAAACGTGACCTATTGTTAAGCGCTAAAGGGGTAGGAAATGTATTGGCCTACACCCTGATGAGCGAATTACCTGAATTGGGGAAACTGAACCGAAAAGAGATTGCTGTACTTGTTGGTATCGCCCCTATGAACCGAGATAGTGGGAACTTTCAAGGTAAACGCTATATTCGTGGTGGACGGCATCGTGTGCGCACGGTCCTGTTTGTTTCCATAATGTCGGCGATCCAGTGCCACCCTAAATTAAAGCCAATGTATAAACGCTTAATCGACGCTGGCAAACCTAAAAAAGTGGCCCTCATTGCCTGTATGAGAAAGCAACTTACCATTCTGAATACGATGGTAAAAAATAACACATATTGGGATGAGAATATGGCTTAAAAGCTTGACGAAGAACCATAGTCACTTGTTAAGCATTTTTTACCCACTTTAGAAAGAGCTTTATCAGCTCGCTTAGTTTGTGAGGGCCGCCATAGCCAACAAACTTACCGCCTTCTAGTTTTGTAATAATCCAGTCGTTCCCACTCGCTTCGGCATCATCACCTACACCGTAGGAAAAACCTTCATATTTCTTTTCTTCTATATCTGTATCGGTGATGTCTACTTTTAGAAACCAGCCTGGATTATCAAGAGTACCGATTTCAATGCCATAGGTATGTTCCCAGTCCTCATTGCACTGAGAAAAATACCATTCTTCAAGTTCTTTGAGAGCTTCCATGTTTTTGATGCTTAACGCTCAAAGCAGCCGCGCATTTTTGCGTCGGCCGCCTTTGCTTGTTATAACTTTTCTACAGTACAATTTGAATTTCACCATTGCTTTTTTGCCAGCTAAGCTTTTCACACACGATGCTAAGCATAGCTCCGCCTTCAACCTCTATATGAGCTACCGGATTGAGCAACTCTTGGCTGTAAGATTGCCATCCGTCTTCCTTATATAGCCTTGCTACACTGGCAATATCTTCTTTTATGGTAACGTTTACTTCACCTACGAATATTGCATCTTCGTCATCTGCTGACTTTCTATAGTTTAGTCTTGAATAATCAGCGCAATATAGCGTAATAACACCATCGAATGCTGCTGGATAAAACTCCAATTTTACTACGCCGCTCAAACCATCAACTGATAAAGTTAAATCAGCATTATTTAATAGCTTATCGCAGACTTCTTGTAAGGTGCTCATTTCTATCCTGAATTATAACGCCGGCCTCAACTGCCGGAGGTCAGATTGCGGGCCCTTGTTATACGAACTCTGGATTAGAATCCGCATTAATGTAACCCCATACCCTATAGTATTTACCTTCAATAGAGTAAGGAATATTAAACTTATGGAGTACTTCAAGTATTCCACTACTTATATCAGCATCCTTGTCAGATACTAAACAACCTCTGAATTCATGTTCATATGGGTCGAAATCTATCCATTCTATCGCGACGGAATCATCAAAAAGTTCATCCCACCATACCTTGCTAAAACCAAGTATTTTATCTTCGTATATCAGCTTGTATCTCACTTCTGGAGATGCATCACCTTGGCCAGCGAACGATGAACACAACTCTCTCCACTTAGTCTTGTTCATTACAGAAACAAGCTGTCTTTGATGTATGACTCTAGAAGGGATTTCGTTCATTGAAAACTCGTATAACACCTTACTCAGCCGCCACCGGAATGGAGCCGCCTTTGTGATAGCGTAGCGTACAGCACAAAGGGAGCGTAGTGTAGGTGGTCGGATGCAGTAACTTGTTATGTGTTTTTCTCGTTACTATTTTCGTTATACAACTCAGACACTTTTACTGCTTTTGTATACGCTTCAAAATCATCGAAAAGCACATAGCTTATAACTTGCGCCCATTCAACTGCGCCAACATGACCAGCATCCCAACCTGACTCACTGCATCCAACTGGAATCTTACCAACAATAAATAGTTTTCCACCTTGATATTCAAAGCGTGGATTGTCCAAATCATGACTGCATTCCGAGTCGGCCAAACACATTGAAATACATTTACCAGAAAAGTCTGGAATATTTTCTTTGTCTATACTCATTAGTACTTCCCTACTTTACACATAACGTTGCCAGCAAGGTCAGCCGAAGCTTAGCGTAGGCCGTCCAGCCCAACCTCCGGCTGGGCGATCTTGCCTGGCTTGGTTATAGCTGGCGCGCTCTGAACCGCCTACATGCTCTCTGCCAGCCATCTTCGGCTGGCCACTGCCCGATAAATTTACTGGGAAAAATACCATACTTTACCCACCAATTAACTATCTGATTGGCACTCCACAATGGTGTAACTGACTTGTAATGCTAATTGACTTAAAACGAAGGCACTTGAACGAAACTGCGGTGACAGTTTGCAGGAAAACTCTCTGGGGAGAGTGTTCAGGTAGAGATTGGTACTTGCAGCAACTACAAACTATCTGAAAATTAACCGCCACAATAACGACTACAACAGGGGCGGCTAGAGCGCAGCGTAGGCCTTCCGCGAAGGGCCAAAGGCCCGTTGCAACCTGCTTGTGCTTGTATGGTTGTTCTTGCCCGGTTCTGATGTTGAAAATCCTTTTCCCTAACGGGTAAATTGAGACCCACCTTCGGCGGCCACCGAAGGCCTTGTTTGCCACAGTTCGTTGCTGCGCTGGTTCATAAAGACCGCTAACAAGTAGGAACGTGACAGACACTCATTAGGCATAACTCGAATAGTCATGTGGGCCTCGAGCCCGAATAGCAAGGCGGAGATAGCTTATCTTATGGAACCTCAAGAGATCAATGTCGGTATCGATACTAGCAGCAAACAGCTCGATATTTTTGTGAGACCAACTGGCCAATTCTTTAGTGTTACCAATGATAAAGATGGTATTAAGGACGCCATTAAACGACTGCAACCCCTTAAACCCAAAAGAGTACTTATCGAGTCCACCGGAAGGCTTGAACTGGAGTTTGTCTGTTCTGCCCACAAAGCGGGGGTGTCGATAGTTGTTTGCAATCCTTCGCAGGTAAGAAACTTTGCAAAGTCAGCGGGGCGACTCGCCAAAACTGACAAGCTGGATGCTGTCGACATTGCTCACTTTGGAGAGGCAATGAAGCCAAGGTTATCGTCGTTAAAACCTGAAAAATTAAGGAATATCAATGACTTACTCGTTGTAAGAAGCCAGTGCTTGGAGATGAGTACAATGCAAAAGAACCGTCTCAAGCGAATGCCTAAATCTGTACACAAACCTATTCAAGCCATATTGAAAACCATCAAAAAAGAGTTAGAAGGAATCGATAAGCAGCTGGATAAACTCGTCAGCAGTATTGCCGAATGGCGACAAAAACGTGACCTATTGTTAAGCGCTAAAGGGGTAGGAAATGTATTGGCCTACACCCTGATGAGCGAATTACCTGAATTGGGGAAACTGAACCGAAAAGAGATTGCTGCACTTGTTGGTATCGCCCCTATGAACCGAGATAGTGGGAACTTTCAAGGTAAACGCTATATTCGTGGTGGACGGCATCGTGTGCGCACGGTCCTGTTTGTTTCCATAATGTCGGCGATCCAGTGCCACCCTAAATTAAAGCCAATGTATAAACGCTTAATCGACGCTGGCAAACCTAAAAAAGTGGCCCTCATTGCCTGTATGAGAAAGCAACTTACCATTCTGAATACGATGGTAAAAAACAACACATATTGGGATGAGAATATGGCTTAAAAGCTTGACGAAGAACCATAGTCACTTGTTAAGTGTTGCGGAAAGCACTTGCTAGCTCCCCCAGTACTTTATAATCTTTGACACCCCACAATTTTTGCACTTCCAAGTTTCTTCGTACCTTCTTGGCCCCACATAAAATGACAGAGTAATTTTTGGCTTTATATTATTGCCAGCTGGATCTCTAATCTTTACAAGACTCATTTTCCCACCACACTGTTCACATGGTTTGCTGGTCTTTTTGTGAGAATATATTACGACACATAAAAAACAAACTAGAGCAACCAGTAAAAATGCCATCTCTTGTTCTGACATGACTAACACTTAACGCTCGCAATAACCGGCCGGAGCTGCACAGCAGCGGAGGTCTGAGTTAATTGCCTTGTTCTGTGCTACTTGCACATGGGTACTTAGTGTAAAATGCTTTTCGGACTAAATCAGCAACACCTGCGACACCACTTTCACGATACCTAGTAACAGTTTCAGGGTTATTGTTGATGTATTCGACAACCACACTAACCATCTCTTTATTTGAAATATCTTTCTCAGGAAGACAGGTCAGAGGATTGTCAGAGTTACCATCAAAAAAATCTACTCCTTCCACGATGCCTGAGATAAAGCCGAAACAAAATCCTACACCAATCAAATCTGCCTCATTTGGAACCCTAGACTTCAATAAATAAATCGAGCTGTAAGCCTTACATCCGTTGACTAAAGTATCGAAGTTACCAGCAGCAATTAAGCTATGAGACATTAAAATAAGTACCGAAGCTAAAAATACATTCTTAAATCTCATATCAGAACTCTCAACCGAACAGAACGTTGCCAGCAAGGGCAGCCGGAGCAAAGCGTAGGCTGTCCAGCCCAGCCTCCGGCTGGGCGATCTTGCCTGGCCTGGTTATAGCTGGCGCGCACAGAACAACCTACTTGCTCTTTGCCAGCCAACATTGGCTGGCCACTGCTCGATAAATTTACTGGGAAAAATACCATACTTTCCCCACCGGTTAACTAACTGACTGGCATTCCACAATGCTGCAGCTAGCTTGCAGAACTTGTTGGCTTTAAACGAAGGCACTTGAACGGAGCTGCGGTGCCAACTTGCAGGAAAACTCTCTGGAGAAATGTGCTCAGGAAGAGATTGGTGCTTACAGCAACTTCAAACTACCTACAAAATGACCGCCACAATAACGCCCGCAACAGGGGCGACCAATGCTGTGCACATTTTGTGTGAAACTGGGAGCGCAGCGACCTGCACAAAATTTGCACTGCGTTGGGCGTCCCGCGGAGGCCCCAAGGGCCGGAGCAACCTGCTTGCGCTTGTTAGTGGCAATCACTGTAAGATGTATCCGTAAATCGCTAACCCTAACACTGCGAGCACCACGACTAAAAACTTTAGCTGGCCATTGTGTACTTCTGCGTTTGTAATTGGTTGAAGCTTTACCGTAAATAGTGTGAATAGAGAGAGTATAACGCTCGCGGAAAAACAGATAAGAAGCGGTAGTACACTTACCATAAACACTGAAATAAACGCAGATAGGCCAGTTATTGCCCACAAAGCCTTTTTTGCTTTTTGCCACTGTGTTGGCTCAACGCTGTGGTAACAGCAGCTTGAACATCGTGCAGGACCAAGTGAATGCGCCCCAATCTTTGAAAAAGCATTGACTCCAAAATTTTTGCAATGTGGGCACTGAAATCTCATTCTTGCTTACCACTAACGCCTCAAACAGGGGCGCACTGAAAGTGCGTCCCGGCCGAAGGCCCTTGCTGCTTTGACTTGTTAAATGTTTTCGAAGTCGGATATATCACTGCGCCAAAAAACCTCACTTTGCTGTTTAGCTAAATACCCAAACTCACTATCATGGATGACTATACCTTCGAACATTATGTCGTCAGGCTTCCCATGTTTGTCGAGATCATCCATATAAAACCTAAATTTCATACCCAGAGCTAATTCTAATGTCAAACCTACTCTCTCGAGGTCATTGACGCTGCCACGACGCTCCAGAGAGTAACCGTTCTCTGTCATTCTTGCATTGAGGTCACAGTAGATCTCTTTTAAATCGCTCATGGTGGACCTGACATTTAACAGTGTATTCAAAAGCAGCTGCATTATATTATCTGCCAATATATCCCAAAATAAGAAATTACCAAAGCCAGGAAAGATATTTATAAATCAAGGAGTTGGCCGTCAATGACATAGTAATACCTCAAGTGGATATATTGCAGCTGCATCATATTTTGTTGCTTTTGATCACAGATGTAAATCATTCAAAATCAATAAGTTAACGCTCATATTACTGTGGTTATGTGGAGCTGCTTTTGATCTTAGGTATTGACAATCCCGAAAAACACCAAACACTGTATAAAAAAACAGCTTAAAGAAATTGTCATGGATGATATTTGCCCTAAGCTACCCCCTAAACCAGAACGTTTTATGGATATTTTACGTCAGCATATTCGCAAGCAGGGACTATCGTACCGAACAGAGCAAACTTACACGCACTGGATAAAGCGGTTTATTCACTTTAATCGATTGAAGCATCCTGCCGGTATGGGGCCGGCTGAAGTTGAGACTTTCCTTACCCATCTCGCTGTTCATGATCTCCGCGCATCCAATACTCAAAGAGTGGCATTGAATGCTATTGCTTATCTCTACAAGCAGTTCTTAGGTAAGGACATCCCAGACTTGGATTTTACGATTGCCAAGAGGCAACGGCGGCTGCCTGTTGTTTACAGTCGTGAAGAAGTGGCTACGGTTCTTAGTCATTTACAGGGGGTCTTCAGATTACAGATTGAGCTGATGTATGGCTCAGGGCTTCGTAGTGCCGAATTACTATCTCTCCGAATAAAAGATGTGGACTTTAGTAGCAATAATATTTTTGTCCGCGGTGGAAAAGGAAATAAGGATCGAACTACCCTTCTTCCACAGGGAATAATCCAAGATCTACAACGTCAAGTTAAATATGTATCTCTTCTTCATCAGCAGGATTTACTGACCGGCTACGGTTTAGTTTATCTGCCGGATGCACTCGATCGCAAATACCCCAGAGCCGCCAAACAACTTGCTTGGCAATACCTGTTTCCTGCTAACACTATCAGTAAATGTCCCCGTTCAGGCATATACCGAAGACACCATATACACTCATCCACATTGACGCGCTAAGTAAATAGTGCTGTGAGAAAGGCGGGAATCAACAAACCGGCACGCTGCCACGCATTCCGGCATAGCTTTGCCACACATTTACTCGAAGCTGGTTACGATTTACGCACTATCCAGGAATTATTGGGGCATTCTGACATTAACACTACTGAAATTTACACCCATGTAGTGAATCGTGGTAACAAAGGCGTATTAAGCCCCTCAGACCGCCTTCGTAGTATTAATAAAATTAAGGAGACTGGAGCTAACTATTTTAATGGGGCCTTGGGTTAAATTAGAGGCTCCTTAATTTCTTTACTGTATGTTAACGGCTAAGGCAATGGATACCGGCTCTTGCGGTATCCCTATAGCTAAAGATCAGGAGCGCTCGAACTACCCAGGTGTTACATCACCATTTTGTGCGCGATGGCGCAGGGCATGGTCGATAAGTGTAAGAGCCATCATGGCTTCCGCAATAGGTGTCGCACGTATTCCCACACAGGGATCGTGGCGGCCCTTGGTAACTACTTCAATAGGGTTGCCAGACCGGTCGACACTGCGCCCTGGAATACGCAGGCTAGAAGTTGGTTTTAGAGCGATATGGGCAATTATATCCTGACCACTGGAAATGCCCCCTAGCACGCCACCAGCATTATTCGATAGGAAGCCATCCTCTGGGGTGATTTCATCCCGGTGCTCGGTGCCTTTCTGCTCCACGCAGTCAAAGCCCGCTCCAATTTCCACGCCTTTTACCGCATTAATACTCATCAGGCCGTGGGCAAGGTCTGCATCCAGGCGGTCAAAAATAGGCTCACCCAAGCCAGCTGGTACACCGCTGGCGTGCACTGAGATGCGCGCACCAATGGAATTTCCCTCTTTGATCAGGTCTTGCATATAGGCTTCCATTTCAGGAACTCGCTCTGCATCCGGGCAGAAAAAGGGATTAAGTTCCACTTGCTCCCAATCCAGTTTTTGTACCTTAATCGGGCCCAGTTGAGAGAGGTAGCCTCGCACTTCAATGCCGTATTTTTGCTTCAGCCATTTTTTGGCGATGGCCCCGGCGGCAACCCGCATAGTAGTTTCCCTGGCGGAAGAACGGCCACCCCCACGGTAATCACGAATGCCGTATTTCTGCCAGTAGGTGAAATCGGCATGGGCCGGTCTTACCTGCTCGGCGATATTACTGTAGTCCTTGGAGCGCTGATCGGTATTTTCAATTAATAGGCCAATGGGCGTGCCGGTGGTTTTCCCCTCGAAAACACCGGAGAGTATTTTTACCTGGTCAGGCTCGCGGCGCTGGGTGGTATAACGGGAAGTACCGGGCTTGCGGCGATCCAGCTCTAACTGAATCTCCTCTTCGCTAATCTCCAGGCCCGGAGGGCAGCCATCAACAATACAGCCCAGGGCGGGCCCATGGCTTTCGCCAAAGGTGGTGACACAAAACAACTTGCCAAAGGTATTGCCCGACATAGACGACTTTTCCAGCTAGTAGGTGGTTAAACAGGAGTTGGCCTCAAGTGAAGCCGCACATTATAAAGGAACCCCGGGGCCCAGCACGCAGCCAAGAACAAAAAGCACAATTGCTCCGCGCATCTGCCTCCAATAACAAACCCGGCAATGTAGATTGCCGGGTTGGCAAAAGAAATTACTCTTTTTCGAAGTAAGGTTGGTAAGCGAGCAGTTCTTCGCGGCTGATGACAAAGACACCGTGGCCTCCATCCTCAAACTCAGGCCACATAAAGGGTACCTCGGGGAAAGCTTGTTCCAATGCCTCCCAGCTATTGCCCACTTCACAAACCAGCAAACCCTCTGGCTGCAGATGATTGGCAGCCTCTCGCAACAGGCGACGGGTAAAATCCAAACCGTCCTCTCCTGAACCCAGGGCGATTTCTGGCTCTGCGCGGAATTCTTCTGGCATTTCTGCCAGGTCACGAGCATCTACATAGGGCGGGTTACAGACAATCAGCTCGTAGCTGAACCCCTTCAGGCCGGCGAAAAGGTCCGACTGTACAGCGCGCACGCGCTCATTCAAGTTGTGGCGATTAATGTTAATTTGCGCAACTTCTATGGCACCCTCAGAGATATCGCTCAGGTCGACCCGCGCTTCAGGGAAAGCTTCTGCGCAGGCAATACCGATACAGCCACTTCCACAACAAAGATCCAAAATCGCCAAGGGCTCTACCTTGAGCCAGGGCTGGAAGTTGTGCCGTATCATCTCCCCAATAGGCGATCGAGGTACCAGCACCCGATCATCCACATAGAAAGTCATATCGCAGAAGTGCGCTTCATGGGTCAAATAGGCAGCTGGTACCCGCTCGGTAAAGCGTCGCTCCAGGATAGTGAGCACATCGCGACGCTCCTCCATCGTCAGGCGTGCCTGCAATATCTCCGGCTTACTATAAGGTGGCAGGTGCAGCGCGTGGGTGACAAGCAATACCGCCTCATCCCAGGCGTTATCGGTGCCATGACCATACCAAAGACCAACCTCATGGAATCTGCTGGTGCCCCAGCGAATGTAGTCCAAAACCGTGGTCAGCTCGTGCAGGCTGGATTCACGCCTTTCTATCATCGAATCTATCCTTAAGTACTGTGTATCTCATCAGGGCCTATTGTCACTCATTGGATGGCCTCTGTTGTGGCAATTCTATAGCTGTACCCAATGGACCTAGGCTATTTGTCCACCCAACTACTTTATCAGTCGTTTAAATAGAGTAACTAGGCCTCACTCCATCTGCCTTCCCGAACAAAAAATGGCCCCTGGCACTGGCTATCAAATTGCTGTCAACAGGCCTCTGGGTCCGCGCGGATCTTTACTCTCGGGTTACAAACGCTTAGGGTAGCGCACCCGCCCTTCGGGCTGAGATGTTGGAAAGAGCAGCATGAACGAACACTACGCGCGAATTATTGAAGCAATCGGCGAAGATCCGCAACGCCCAGGACTCAAGGACACCCCTGAGCGCGCCGCCAAGGCCATGGAATACCTGACCCGCGGCTACAGACAGACCGTCGAAGCCGTGGTCAACGATGCACTCTTCCCCTCCGACTGCAGTGAGATGGTGCTCGTTAAGGATATCGAACTCTATTCCCTGTGTGAGCACCACCTGTTGCCATTTATCGGCCGCGCCCACGTAGCCTATATTCCCAATGGCAAGGTTGTTGGCCTGTCCAAGGTAGCACGTATTGTCGACATGTTTGCGCGCCGCCTGCAGATCCAGGAGCAGCTTACTGTAGAGATCGCCGAGACCCTGCTAAACGTCACTGGTGCTGCCGGTGTCGGTGTTATCATCGAAGCCAAACACATGTGCATGATGATGCGCGGGGTGGAAAAACAGAACTCTGTGATGAAGACTTCGGCAATGCTCGGTACTTTCCGCAGTAACCAGGCTACGCGCAACGAGTTCCTCTCCCTGCTCCGCCAGTAACAGGGTCGACTCACCAGCACATCGCGGCTCAAAAAGAGCCGCCAATGTTCACGGAGTGAATTGCTATGCCCCACCTGATCATAGAGTATGCGAAGAATCTGGAAGACAGGATTTCCGTGGCTGCCCTGGTCAGCTCCGCACAAGAGGCGATGAACCGCTCCGGGCTATTTGCGTCGCACAACATCAAGACCCGTGCCAAGGCTTACGAGCAATTTATCGCCGGCGATAATGGCAGCAGCTTTATCCATGCCGAAATCCGGCTATTGGAAGGCCGCAGCTCCAGGGAGCGAGAAGCACTGAGCTCGGCAGTGTTCAATTGCCTGTGCCAATTCGCCGATGGCGTGCCTGCGGTCTCGGTAGAAGTGCGGGAAATGGACCCCAGCTGCTATTCAAAGCGCGTGCCCTTCTAGCTCATTAGTCGGCCTCGCCGCGCAAGAAAGGCCCAAACCACTCCGCAATGCCCTCGGCTCCGTCCTCCATATGCAAATGGTGACTGCCAGGCAGCTCCCGCACTTCAATATTTTCATAATCAGCCAGAATTGGGCGCAGCTTCTTAATCATATTTGTAATCCCCCCTCCGCCAGAACCAGGCGTACCGGCATACTGAGCCGTGAAAGAAAGGCCCGAATCTGCACTTCATTGAGCTTCGCGGTGGAAGCCGCCATCAGCTGGGGATCATTACTCCAGGTAAAACCACCGTCCAAGGGGCGAGTTCCACGCTCAGCCAAAACCCGTGCAGCCCATTCAGAAAGTGGGAAGAGGCCATTCATACGAGCTTCCACGGCTCCCTCAAAGGTCGGGTATACCTTTGCCTTGCGGTGCCTGTAACGAGCGCGCTGGGCGATGGCCCTGGCAAGGATATCCGGCGACTCCTCATCCTTTGTGGCCGGGGGCACCAAGCCATCAATCAATGCGAGGCGCTTTACCCTGTTGGGAAAAGCCCCGGCAGTAATCACGCTCGCAATGGCTCCTCGTGAGTGAGCGAGCAGGGAAAAGTTTCGCCAACCTAGAGCCTCCGAAGCACCGATAATATCCTCAGCCTCCTCCCAGATGTTGTAATTGGCATGAGGAGAACGATGGTAGCTGCGGCCATGCCCAGCCATGTCCATGGCAACCAGGTTAATTCCTTCAAGCAGGGGGGCAAGTCGATTAAAACTGGCACAGTTATCCAGCCAGCCATGCAAGGCCAAAACTGGTTCACCAGAGGGGTCACCCCACTGCCGTGCAGCAATAGTTTTACTCTCAAACTCGAGGGTGATTTCGCTGGCGACGCTTTGCTTCATAAGTGGTAATTCCACTGGGTAACTGGTTTTGATAAGGCAAGATGGTGCTACTGCTCTGTCATAACTGCAATGACACTTGGCACCAGCGAGCTAGTGATTTAGGTGCAAGCATGGGAGGAAGATTAAATGGCGCCTACTCTGCGTGTTGCAGCCAATCAAGCTCAGCACAGCCATTGGCCCAAACTTCAGCACTCACACAGGCAAGGCTTGAAGTACCCATGGGATGCTCATTACCGCTACCGCAAAGGCCATTGAGCAGACTGCCAACCAACGGCTGGTGGCTAACCAATAGAATGGGGAAGTTATCCTGCTCCTGCAAAAGGTCAAGCAACTGTTGGGGATTGCTATCCCCGATTAGTAGTGGCTCGGTAACAACGGGCAGGCCCAAATGAGCGGAGACAATATCAGCTGTTTGCTGGGTTCGAACAAAAGGACTGGCCCAAATAGCGTGCACAGCCGATAACTCTTTTGAGCGTTTTTTGCATACCTGCGCCACTTGCTTGCGCCCACGTTCCGTCAGGGAGCGAGCGGCATCATTGCCAAGCATCGGCTCGGCCTTGCCATGGCGCAGGATAAACAATTGCATTGACATAGCCTCAATTAGAGCTGAGCAGGTAGCTAGTTTTTCTCGCCGCGCTCGTCAGATTCGCCTTTCTTTTCAGCAAAAGAAGCCGGCGGCTCATCAGCACCCTCTTCTACCAGCTCAGGCTTTTTATCATCGGCAGGTTCATCACTACCGAGAATAATGGCATCCTCAGCCTCTTCCTCTTTTTTTGATTCCGCTTTCTTGACCGGTTCAGCTTTTTCCTCTGTAGCGACCACCTCCGCAGAGACTTCTTCAGCTCCTTCATAACCGGAGAGATCTTCTACATCGGATTCCGGCCACTCCGCAAAGGGGAAGGGCTTCTCGTCTGAGTTGTAAATCAAAAACTGTACAGCCTGGTAGATATACGAGGCGAGCTGATCGCCAAAACGACGCAAGTTATCGTTAGACTTACCGCCGATAATCGAAAACAGGAACTGCAGCACCACCACAGCCAACAGTACCCAGCCGGCAATCTGCAAACAGATGCCAAACAGCACCATATAGATCAGTCGCACCCATTGATTACCGGAGGTCAGGTTGCGCTTCAATTCATCATTTTTCATAAGAGGCTTCCATCAAGGCTTGGCCGAGTAGGCCACATCAAACGTTTGTGCGCCCGACATTAAATTACGAATTACCTCTGGGATCGGTCGCTCTTCAAATAATATGGCGTGAATCGCGGAAACCAAGGGCATGTAGACGCCCATTTCATCAGCTTTCTTTTTTATCAGCCGAACAGTGTTTACGCCCTCGGCCACCTGACCGATTTCTGCGACAGCACGATCCAGGGGTTTGCCCTTACCTACCAAATAACCCACGCGATAATTGCGGCTGAGATCGGAAGAGCAAGTCAAAATTAAGTCGCCAACACCGGCTAGACCGATAAATGTCATGGGATCTGCACCCATCGCCTCGGCAAAGCGCATCATTTCGGCAAGGGAGCGGGTTATTAAAAGGCTAATGGTGTTTTGCCCGCGGTCCAGTGCTGCGGCCATGCCGGTTACTATCGCGTAAATATTTTTCAGGGCACCGGCCAGCTCTACTCCGAACACATCATTACTGGAATAAACCCGAAAGGTTTCCGAATGCAGGGCTGATTGGATATCTTTGCACAGGGCCTCATCTTCACTGGCAACTACTGTAGCTGTGTAGTGGCCCGCGACAATTTCCTTTGCGAAATTAGGCCCGCTCAGCACACCTACACGCATGCCAGTCGTTTCCTCGCGCAGGATATCGCTCATTAATTGGAAGTGATCGTGCTCAATACCCTTGGTAGTGGAGATCAGCATGGTGCCCGGCTTCAGTAGCGGCGCTACGCGGCGTACCACCTCGCGGAAAGATTTACTGGGAATTGCTACAAACACAATGTCACAGCCTTGCACAGCTTCGTGCAAGTCGCTGCTAATACAAAGCTCCGGGTGTAAAGCTACACCAGGTAGGTACTTACTGTTCTCCCGAGTTTCCCGGCAAGTTTCCGCGCTCTCCGAATCCCGCATCCACTGGCGGGTGTCGTGACCGTTCCCCGCTACGATATTGGCAATTGCGGTCCCGAAACTGCCGCCGCCCAATACGGCTATGGAGAGGGGTTGGAAGTTTCCTTTTGCATAGTGATACCGATAAAGCTTCTCTCGTGGCCTGGGATTATAGAGGTATGACCCTCCAAGCCCAAAGGGTTCAATTTACGGGAATTTGTTCGTAAATTTGCAAAACAACACGGAAAAAACAGAAAACGGCCCTCTGCTTAACCACCCATCCAATAAACTGGTGGGCTGGTTACGCAGGGGCCGTACATCAAAAGCGCGCTGGCGCGTTGCAGATTTTAGCGCGCGGGATTTACAGGGCGAGCCCGTAAGCCATGGTTACTTAGCCGTGCATTTCCAGCAGAAGCGTATTCAGGCGGCGCACATAATCTGCCGGATCCGCCAACTGGTTACCTGCCGCCAGGTTAGCCTGGTCCATCAGGATATTGGTGAGATCCGCAAAGCGATCTTCATCCGCTTCCTGATCCAGACGCTGCACCAGCGGGTGGGACGGATTGATTTCAAAGATCGGCTTGGCATCTGGCAGGGCCTGGCCGGCTTGTTCCAGGATACGACGCATCTGCGGGCCCATATCCTGATCGCTCACTACCAGGCACGCCGGAGAATCCACCAGACGTGTAGTAGCGCGTACGGACTCAACGCGGCCTTCCAGAACGTCCTGTACCCGCTCAACCAGAGCACCGGACTCTTTCTCGACTTTTTCGCGTTCGGCCTTGTCTTCATCGCTCTCAGCTTCACCCAGATCCAGCGCACCTTTGGCGACATCTTGGAACTGCTTGCCGTCGAATTCGTTCATATGGCCCACGAACCACTCATCCACCTGGTCAGTGAGCAGCAGTACCTCGATACCCTTCTTGCGGAATACTTCCAGGTAGGGGCTGGATTTGGCTGTAGCGAAATTGTCGGCACACACATAGTAGATCGCCTTCTGGCCATCCTTCATGCGACCTACATATTCTTCCAGGGATTGATCCTGCTTCTCGGTATCGGTGTGGGTGCTGGCGAAGCGCAACAGCTTGGCGATTTTCTCTTTGTTGGAGAAATCTTCAGCTGGGCCTTCTTTCAGTACATTGCCGAACAGCTCCCAGAATTTCTGATACTCATCGCCATCTTTCTTCGCCAGCTTGTCCAGCATATCCAGTACACGCTTGGTTAGCGCGCTCTTGATCGCATCGGTATTGCGATCTTTCTGCAGGATTTCACGGGATACATTCAGCGGCAGGTCGTTGGAATCCAGAACACCTTTCACAAAGCGCAGGTACAGCGGCAGGAACTGCTCGGCATCGTCCATGATAAAGGTGCGCTGTACATACAGCTTGAGGCCACGAGCGGCATCGCGCTGGTACAGATCGAACGGTGCGCGTGCAGGAATGTAAAGCAGGCTGGTGTAATCCAGTTTGCCCTCTACGCGGTTGTGGCTCCAGGTTAAAGGGTCATCAAAGTCGTGAGAGATATGCTTGTAGAACTCCTTGTACTCCTCGGACTTCACTTCGGAGCGCGGGCGGGTCCACAGGGCCTGGGCAGCGTTTACCGCTTCAAACTCTGGCGCTTTCTCTTCTTTCGGCTCTTCACCTTCCTCCGCAGCCGGCATTTCCTCTTTCAGCATTTCCACCGGAATGGCGATGTGATCGGAGTACTTTTTAATGATGGAGCGCAGGCGCCAGTTATCGGCAAACTCCTTCGCTTCCTCTTTCAGGTGCAGAACCACTCGGGTGCCACGCTGGGGCCATTCAACGGTTTCCACGGAGTATTCCGCTTCACCGTGGCACTCCCAATGCACGCCCTGGTCAGCATTCAAACCGGCGCGACGGGTGAATACGTCGACTTTGTCAGCGACGATAAATGCTGAGTAGAAGCCCACACCGAACTGGCCGATCAGGTGCGCATCTTTTTTCTGGTCTCCGGTCAGCTGCTGCATAAATGCAGAGGTGCCAGAGCGGGCGATGGTGCCGAGGTTTTCGATTACTTCATCGCGGCTCATACCAATACCGTTATCGGTAATGGTGAGCGTGCCCTCTTCCTTGTCAAACTCAATGCGAATGCGCAGGTCTGCATCTTCGCCCAGTAAATCGGGCTTGGACAGCGATTCAAAACGCAACTTGTCAGCGGCGTCAGAAGCATTGGATACCAGCTCGCGCAGGAAAATCTCCTTGTTGGAGTAGAGCGAGTGGATCATCAGGTGCAGTAGCTGCTTGGCTTCCGTCTGGAATCCATGGCTCTCTTTTTGGGCCTCAACGGTCATCTAGTAAGTCTCCCCATACACGTCAATCGGAACAGGGAGCAGATATGAGGCCCTTCTGGCAGGTTTCAAGGGGAGGGATAAGAGGTCCTCCAGCGGAGATTAACGATCTCCGCTGGTTTTTACTGTGGCAGAGTTGCCTTTGCCGGTAATATCGATCACGAAATTGGCGGTGAGATCGGAGATTACACGAGACTCCGCATTCATCAGGATAGCGATACCAATCTTCAACTTCTCTGAATAGGCCACCGCAGCGCGGAAGCCGGCTACCCAACCCCCGTGATAAATAATACGGTCATCACCGATGGTATACAGACGCCAGCCCAGGCCGTAGCCGGCATGAGACAGGTAGTCCCGCCAGATACGGTGGCGCATATGGCGCTGAGTAGCGACCCGTTCGGTGGTCATATCCTCAATCATCTCTGGGGACAGCACTTTTGGGTAATATCCCATTTGGGCCTTCAGCCATTGGGCCATATCGGAGATGCTGGCGTTAACGCCAGCTGCCGGAGCGGCAAAGTAATACTCTTTCTCTACCTTAACCGGGCGCCAGCCACTGCCGGTTTGTACATGGGGCGCAGCGCGGTTATCAGAGGCCATAAAGCTCTCCCAGCCCACCGAGGCATTCTGCATTTTCAGCGGTACAAAGATGCGCTGTTTAAGCTGGCTGGCAAAAGACACACCCGTTGCTTCGAAAATCACATCTTCAATCAGGCTGAATAGCACATTCTGGTAGCCGTAACATTTTCCCGGGGTACAGCGCGGATCAATATTGGCAAATTTCGGCAATATCTTACTGAGCGGCTTGTTGTCCTCAAGATAATTGTCGTACGCATTGGGAGTCAGGCCGGAAGAGTGGCTGAGCAAATGCTCTACCTGTAATTGCCGCGATAGGGTTGACGTTTTGAAGCTCAGATCCGGCACATAGTTGACTACCTTGTCACTCCAATTGAAGCGTTTTTCGTGCTCCAAAATGGTGGCCATGCTCGCCGCAAAGGTTTTTGAGACAGAAGCCAGGCGGAACACAGTGTCGTTATCCACTTTGCCGGCCTTACCCCTGATCCGCACGCCATAGGTATCCATGGCGACCACGCGGTTTCCATCGACAATAACGTAAGCGCCCCCAGGAATTGACTTACCCGCCATCATCTGGCGAAAGTAGCGGTCAAATGCCTTGGCCCTGGCGTCAATATCCACTGCCCGCGCAGGCAGGGACAGCCCGCACAGAAGTAGTGCCGAGAGAAAAATACGCGCCTTCCCGGCACGTAGGTGGTAGACGATATTTGAAAGAATTGCAGGTCTCATACGCAAATCGAGCCGCCAAAGCAATCCGGTACTTGCAGATAAGACTAGCAGCCAGCGGGCAAAAACTCTATTTAGGCGCCACGCAGGACTGACTGCAGAATTCTAGTCGCTAATCTCAGACTCCGCGCGGACACCTATGCCAGTTCCATAAAGCAATACAATGGCACTTATATAAACGAAAAAACCGCCTCTCGGCGGTTTTTTCGTTGTGGGGATACCCCCACAGCGAGGGCCCTAAGCTTAAAGCTTTTCGGCGTTCTCGCTCAGGTAAGCCGCTACACCTTCCGGAGAAGCGTTCATACCCTTGTCACCTTCCTGCCAACCAGCGGGGCAAACTTCGCCGTGCTCCTGGTGGAACGCCAGAGCGTCAACCATGCGCAGCATCTCGTCAACATTACGGCCCAGCGGCAGGTCATTGACTACCTGGTGACGAACCATACCTTCCTCGTCAATCAGGAAAGAACCACGGAAAGCAACGCCAGCATCTGCTTCTACGTCGTACGCCTGGCAGATTTCGTGCTTAACATCAGCAACCAGGGTGTACTTAACCGGGCCAATACCACCGTCATTTACCGGGGTGTTACGCCATGCGTTATGAGAGAACTGGGAGTCGATGGAAACACCAATTACTTCAACGCCGCGCTTCTCGAACTCAGCAAAACGGTGGTCGAAAGCGATCAACTCAGAAGGACATACGAAGGTGAAGTCCAGCGGGTAGAAGAAAACTACTGCTTTCTTACCTTCAATTGCTTCTTTCAGGTTAAAAGTATCGACGATCTCGCCGTTACCCAATACCGCTGCAGCGGTGAAATCCGGAGCCGGCTTACCTACCAAAACTGCCATGAAAACCTCCTCAATCCAATGATGGGTTGTTGATAAAGAGTGAAGTGTTCAATTTATACGCAACAGCTATAAATCGAATAGGGATTAATAGTGGAGCGCTATGATACACACCCACCTATTACAGGCCCATAAATTTTTTAAATCAGCCTGATAGCAGAATGGCTATGCGTGAACTGAACCACAAAAGGGAAGGAATACCCATCAGCAGGAGTAAAAAAAGATCAAAGTGACTAAATTACACTCTTTCTGAAATCTTATTGACACTCATTCTCAATTGCAATAGGATTTACATAAGTCTAATATTGAACAGAAATCGACCAGAGCCCACAACGATGTATGTATGTATCTGTAAAGGTATAACCGACCGCCAAATCAAAGAGGCAGTCTATGATGGCTCCACTTCTGTTAAGGCGTTGAGGCGCCAACTGGGTGTCTCCTCTCAGTGTGGCCGCTGTGCAGAACAGACCAAAGAGATCATCGACGAGACCATGAGCGGAGGAATGATTAACTCTGCCAACAACGGATTGTTTTACTCCGCCAACTGATTTCTTCTTTCGACCTGCGATCGCCCCCTTGGCGATCGCCACTCCACTTCTTCTCTCTCAATCTGCGCTCAATAGTCCGACTCTTCCATATGACCGCATGGCGCGCCCCAACGGCGGTGCAGCTGAAATTCAAAAGCGGTGCCAAAGTTTTCCCTGCTACGCACGTAAATATCGGCTCGATGCAAAGCCAACAGTCTTTTGGTGATTGCAAGCCCAAGTCCTCCCAGCCCACGGCTGCTTTTCTTGCTATTAGCAGCCCGATAGTGTGCGTCGAAGATATTAGGCAGGTCATCAACGGGAATCCCCATGCCACTATCCTTCACACTCACTGAGACCTGGTCACCGTGTGGCCGCAGCTGCACGATAATCTCATCACCCGAGCCACAGTGACGCAGGGCATTTTCTACCAGGTTGGAGAAAACCCGTTCCAGCTTTTCAATATCACCATAGACGACGATACTTGAATCCTGTGGTATTACCGCTGCGTGCACACCCTGCTCGAGCGCTTTTATAGTAAATTTTTGCAGTACGTCCTGAATTAATTCAGCCAGTACAACCCGCTCTATCTTCATCGGCACATCAGCACTTTCCAGGCATGCCAATTCAAACAGTTGCTCCACTAGCCGATTCACTTTCTTACTACTGCGATAAGCCGTTTCCACATAATGCCGGCTGTCATCCGGGTTTAGCTCTTCGCGCCGGATCAGCCAGGTTTCCAGGTACCCTTGTAACGATGAGAGCGGTGTACGCAGGTCATGAGAAATATGGGTCAGTAATTCACGACGCATTTCATCGATGGTCTTTATACTCTGATACTGCTGCTTTAACGATGTAGACAATTCATTGAAAGCACTTCCAAGGCGTTGAACCAAGTCATTCTCTTCAGTATTCCAGGAGGTTGATGGCAAATCCCCTTGCAGACCGGCAGCGCGAAAATGCTGCATATCTCTAGTGAGCTTTCGCAGAGGACGGGTAAGCAGTGCAAACACCCATAGGGAGGCAATCAAGCTGAGTATCAGGCATCCTAAAAAAACCGCTGCCACCCAGCGCAGCAGATGATTTTGCCAAACTCCCTGAACCACATCGTCAAATAGCTCACTGCCAATAATGACATACATGTAACCTAGCAGTTGGCCATCCCGCTCTACTGGAGCTGCGGAAAATACTTTTAGGCGCTCACTATCACGAGGGTCTGGGCCGTAAATTGTTCGCTGAATACCCGTCGATCTATCTAGAAATACCCGAATAGGGTCAAGGTCAATAAATTGACGCTTTATCTTTGCCGGCTCGGCGGAATAAGCAAGGACTTCGCCTTCAGGGCTCAACAGGTAGAATTCAAAGTTTGGCCCCAATACCATGAGGTCGTGAAATAGGTGATAAAGACCTTCTTTATCTGGCTGACCATCGACAAAAAGTGCATTTTGCTCTGCCAGATGTCGAGCTAAATCCCGGTGTAGGTTTTGCGCTACTTCACTCTGGTAGGCTGCAACTACACAGCCCATAAGCAACAAGAAAAACACCCCCACAACTATGAAACTACAAAGCAGCAACAGGATCAGGCGGCGATAAAAAGCATCACGCAATAATGGCATCATTGAATTTGTAGCCCACTCCCCAGACTGTCAGTACATATTCCGGTTGTGAAGGATTTTGCTCTAACTTGTTGCGCAGGCGATTGATATGGGAATTCACGGTATGCTCATAACCACTGTGTTGATAGCCCCAAACTGCATCCAGAATTTGCGTTCGCCGAAACACTCGACCAGGGTGACTTGCGAGATAATAGAGAAGGTCAAATTCCCGCGCAGTTAATTCCAGTGGCTGTAAGTCCAGCTTTACGAGCCGCCTGCTACAGTCGATATGCAAGCGACCACAGGTGATCATTTGGTTGTTTCTGCTACTTACTTGGGCATTGAATTCAGAGCGACGCAATAAGGCTTTTACCCGTGCCTGCATCTCACGCATACCGAACGGTTTAGATAGGTAGTCATCGGCACCCATCTCTAACCCTAATACCCGATCCAGTTCAGAGTTACGTGCGGTGAGCATCAGAATTGGAAGGGCGCTACCGACATCACGCAGGCGACGGCAAATCTCCACCCCATCCAGGCCCGGCAACGTCAGGTCCAACAGCAACAAATTGAATTTCTGGTTTAAGGCTCTCATCAGCCCCTGCTCACCGTTATCACAGGCGGTTACCGAATAACCTAAGCTCTCCAGATGCATGCACAACAATTGGAGTATGTCGTGATCATCCTCGATTATCAGAATACGCTTGTTCATGCGTGCCCCACCATTTCTGGCCTTCTTCCCCTGGCAACTCCCCCAGAGGAGGAGTTGTACTCGGGTCTCAGGCTATTTGTCGCACCAGCAGCGTAATTGTTACTCTATTCGGGTAATACTCAGAAGCATGGCTGTTTGATCAAAGCGATGAGACTGATCCAAAGTCGATTCAGCATAACCATCTGCCCGACTGACAACCCCAGGGTGACGTGAAACAAAATTCACATCCTCCCGCTCTACGTTAAAACCCTCACCACCATCGGCGGGGCCTGGGATAGTACCCACCAGCTCGCTATTGAATTCAGTACCCGCATCATATATCGGAGCCAGGCGCTGTAAAGAATCACCCACCGCCAGGGATGACACATCAATTCGAGTAATACCGCTAAACGCATCATTGGTATTGACCAGCATGGTGGCAATCGTCAGCAGCACCTCTTCTTGTTCAGCAAATTCCAGGCTGAGGCTTTCACTGGCACCGGGACCAAGCGGTGCTTCCGCACTCATTGAAGCGAAACCGCCGGAATCCTCCAGTTCCATCCTGAATTCGCTATTGTCACCACCTTCAGCGAGCAACTCGAGACCAGCACTGGAGGGCTCACCAACGACCCAGCCATGCAAGGCACTATCGTGGGCCACTATTGCCACCGGCGACAGCGGCTGATTGTGGGTTAAATTGGTTACTGTTATCTCAAACCCCATAGTAACGGGGTCAGGGGCCGGTGCAGGATTATCTGTCGCGTTGGAGCGGCTGTTATTATCATTGCTACAGCCGGCCAGCAAGGCCGTGATGGCCAGAGGCAACAGTAAGGAGCCCAACTTGGTTTTATTCATAATGATTTCTCCCGTTGGCTTACTTACTGAACCGTTACAACAACCTTGGCTACTGGGTTAAGCCAGCGGTGAATGCGCGCATCCAGATCGCTGTTACCAGCATCCGGGTCGGTATCACCAACGTTGCCACGGTGAATATGAATCAGTTGGTTAACTTCTTCTGAGGTGACACCAGTACCTCCGACACCACCATTACCATCAGGGCTGGCTGGAATACCTGCAACAAAGGGTGCACCGCTGCCCTCAACAACTAACTCATTGTTAGCCTCGGTGCCGGCATCATAGGCATTGAGATATAGGGTATAGCTACCGGGTTCAGTAGGAATTTCCCAGGCATCGAGCCCAACAAAACCATCATTAGTTGGCAGCAACATGGCGGTGATAGACAAAAACCCATTACTGCCGGTGTCAAACGCCTCAATATCTACGCTGCTGCCAGGAGCCAGTAATCCCATTGTTTCCATATTGACTGCCCCCATTGCGCTGGCAGCGGCAGCAAGGCCGCTGATATCTCCGCCTTCGGCCATCATCTGCAGTTCTGGGCTCGCACCGGAGCCAACTTCAAACAGATGAAACTCATCAACATGGGCTGAAACCAGCAGCGGTGTGAAATAGATGCCGTGGGTAAGATTCGTAACGACTACTGAAGTGGTTTGTGCCTGAACTCCCGTCGCCATAGCGGCCAATGCCAAGGTGCCGAGAATGGATTTTATTTTCATAGCTATCCCCAAAATCTGAGCTTTTATAAGTAAAGGGCCAAACAGCCTCCTTTAAGCTAAGGGGGAAATATCCAATATTGATCACCGAATCATCACATTTTTATCACAGGTGCTCGGCACGCTTTGCATTTAGGCTCGACGCATAGATTATCTCCTGTGGGAGAGGAAAACTGCTTAGTATTGCCATTAATTCTATAGGTACTTAAAACCGGTTGATTTCACCCTCCATGATCAAAACGATAACAACCTGAAATTAGCGACTGGCGACAGCATTAGCGGTATGGGCTCTACGGCATAAGAGAAAAATTCTGGCACCTTCGCAGCAGGATACAAGCACAATCTCAGGCAGTTAGTGCTACTGGGTACCTATAGGGTGGCAATTACACTGATATAGCCCTGCAGTAAAAAGTTAATCAATCTATATATACGTATTTTACTTATTGCCCTACTCACCCCCACCGGTCAGTGATCTCATCCTAGTGAATAATGTCACTTCACGATAAGTTGGTAGGAACTTCTCTCAACTTTACACTCCTGCCTGTGAAAGCAGCCCTGACATTCGAATATTTGAATTCCATATTCTACTGCGCTCTATTACACCAAGCCCGCGCACTGGCCATGCCGCCTTAAGCCCTTCTTCTAGCATACGGATTAATTCGGGATCAATTAACATTAAGGCAAAAGTTAATACCAGGTCCGAGCGCCTCTACCTAGTTTGCCCCCTTATAAATTACGCTGCATATTTTACTATTTATCGAATTACACTTTCCTGAAAATCGCATTTCTTTTCTAATTGGCCTATCGCCTTAATCAACTTTTATTTATATCTGCAACTAAGTATCTCCCACATATGCAACCTAAACAGGAATCATTTTCGTTGCGATTTTCGGCTAAATTAATGTTTAAACCCTTGTTTTTCCTGCATTCTGCAACAAATATTTTTCCTTGACTTGCCGCAAATCGCAACGCAAACTCGGCCCGGATTGCAGTTGCCACCCTAAAATAATATGTGGGAAAACGGTCAGCCGCAGACTTTAGTGACTAAACCTATTTAGTAACTTTTTATTTCTACTTATCAGCGACTAACAATTAGGAATTCTCTGCTGGCCATATTGAGCTCGCAGGGCCACAGGAGCAAAAGCTATGAAGGGCGATCCCAAGGTTATCGAACATTTAAACAAAGTGCTCGGCAATGAGCTTGTGGCAATCAACCAGTACTTTCTGCATGCTCGCATGTACGACAACTGGGGGTTAAAAGAGCTTGGCAAGCAGGAATACCACGAATCCATCGATGAAATGAAACACGCCGATTGGCTGATCGAGCGTATTCTTTTCCTGGAGGGTATTCCGAATCTACAGCACCTGGGTAAATTACTAATCGGTGAAAACACCGAGGAAATGCTCAAGTGTGATTTAAAAATCGAATCCAAAGCCATTCCCGATTTACGTGAAGCTATCGCTTACTGCGAATCAGTACGCGATTATGGCAGCCGCGAGCTACTGGAAAAAATCCTTGAGTCTGAGGAAGAGCACGTAGATTGGTTGGAAACCCAACTGGAGTTGATCGACAAAGTTGGCATTCAAAACTACCTGCAAACTCAAATGGAAACTGCAGCCGGCCACTCAGGCAAGTAATTAAAGTCTTCTCACAGGCATAAAAAAACCGCAGTTTCCGCTGCGGTTTTTTTCTCACAATGCACTGTCGCTTTCGCCAGACAGAAACATTGGAACAAAAGCGAAAGTTAACCTTCGCCTTCGCCCTCCGCTGACGCCTCATCAATCAAGGTTTTCAGCTCGCCGTTCTCGTACATCTCCATAATGATGTCACAGCCACCAATCAACTCTCCTTTTACCCACAGCTGAGGGAAAGTCGGCCAGTTGGCATATTTCGGCAATTCGGCACGAATATCCGGGTTAGATAGGATATCCACATAAGCAAAGCGCTTACCGCAGGCCATCATCGCCTGGGAAGCACGCATGGAAAAGCCGCACTGGGGGGCGTTAGGGCTACCTTTCATGTAAAGCAGGATGGCGTTGTCAGCAATCTGCTGTTTGATGTTCTCCAGTGTATCCATAAGCTTGAGAAACCTCAGGTGGTAGAAGCAAAAAATGATCGTGTGTTCCGCATCGGCACCCAGCCATTGCGCACGGGCCGGTATTGTACCCCAGCGCAGGGAGGAATAAGTACCCACAGCCCAGATCGAAGCAAAAAAACGCCATGTCTTACCTGAAATATCGCCCGCTTGGCTATCTCAAATGGATAGCACACGCGACACAAAGCTTGTGGTAGTATTGTCAAATCCGTAATAGATGCGGAATGAACACACCAATACAAAATTTTCTGCGGCAAAGATTTTGAAGCCGATGACCTGGAATTAAGGAGAACCCGCAGTGAGCACCCCCACACTGATGGACAACTATGGCGAGAGAACCCTGACACTGGTCAGGGGGAAGGCAACTATGTGTGGGATAACGAGGGTCGACGATACCTGGACGCTATTTCCGGCATCGCCGTATGCGGCTTGGGACACTGCCATCCTAAGGTAACCGAGGCCATTCAGGACCAGGCCAATACCCTGTTGCACGTCTCCAACCTATATAACATTCCGGCACAGCAGCAGCTGGCCGATCGACTGGTATATATGTCGGGCATGGACAACGTATTCTTTTCCAACTCCGGGGCGGAGGCCAACGAGGCCGCAATCAAGTTAGCGCGTAAACTTGGCAACGAACGCGGACTATCAACACCGCGCATTATTGTGATGGAGGGGGCTTTCCACGGCCGTACCCTCGCGACCCTCACAGCAACAGGCAATGAAAAAGTCCAACAGGGTTTTGCCCCCCTGCCAGAGGGTTTTTTAAGGGTCCCGTTTAATAATATTGACGCAGTTACACACCTGGCCGAACAGTATGACGATATCGTCGCCGTGCTGGTGGAGCCGATTCAGGGCGAGGGCGGAATCCGTGTACCCGCTGCAGATTACCTGCCAAAACTACGCATGCTATGTGACCAACATGACTGGCTGCTAATGCTGGATGAAATACAGACTGGCAACGGCCGTAGCGGCAGGATGTTTGCCTACCAGCACGCGGGTATAGTCCCGGACGTACTGACCACAGCCAAAGGACTGGGAAACGGGGTACCTATCGGCGCTTGCCTGGCCCGAGGGAAAGCTGCAAGCCTGTTTACCGCCGGCAGTCACGGCTCCACCTTTGGCGGTAACCCTTTAGCTTGTCGCGCCAGCCTCGCAGTATTGGAAGCACTGGAAAGTGAGTGGTTACTTGAACGTGCCGAAAAGCTTGGCACACAGCTAATGCAGTCTCTGCAACTGCAACTACAAGACTGCCCTGCAGTGTTGGAAATTCGCGGTCTCGGCCTGATGATCGGTATAGAGCTGGAACATCCTTGCTCAGAACTGGTTGAGCAGGCCCGAGCATATGGAATCCTGATTAACGTGACAGCAGGCAATGTACTCCGACTATTACCACCTCTCACCCTCACCGACGCCGAGTGCCAGCAGTTGGCAGGTGATATCAGCACCTTGATTCAACAATTTGCGCTGCAAGCAGTCTGAAGCACCAATTAAGGAGAGCAGCTTATGGCAACCAGACATTTCCTCACCCTAATGGATCTGTCCTCAAAGGAACTAAAACAAATTATTGAGCGCGCAATCGAGCTAAAAACACTGCGCAGCCAGGGCATAACCACTGACCTTTTCCGGGGTAAGGTACTGGGAATGATTTTTGAAAAATCTTCCACCCGTACACGGGTCTCCTTCGAGGCCGGTATGGCGCAAATGGGCGGCAGCGCCCTATTCCTGTCACCGCGGGATACCCAACTTGGACGCGGAGAACCCATTGAGGACAGTGCGCGGGTGATTTCACGCATGGTAGATATGGTGATGATCCGCACATTTGGCCATAAGACTCTGGAGCTCTTTGCCGCCCATTCACGGGTACCAGTCATTAATGCCCTGTCTGACAGTTATCACCCCTGCCAGCTTCTCGCCGATATCCAGACTTTTGTCGAGCATCGAGGCAGCCCCTCGGGCAAGGTGGTAGCCTGGGTAGGCGATGGCAATAACATGTGCCACTCCTACATCAATGCCGCTCGCCTGTGCGACTTTGAGCTGCGGATCGCCTGCCCCCAAGGCTATGAACCGGATGCCGAAATAGTCGCCGCCGCTGGCGACCGGGTAAAAGTTGTGCACAACCCTGTAGAGGCGGTGCGTACAGCCGATTGGGTTAGCACTGATGTCTGGGCCTCGATGGGACAGGAAACGGAACAGCAGGTACGCACCAAGGCTTTTGACAACTTCCAGGTAAACCATGAACTGATGAGCTACGCCAAAAGCAACGCAGTTTTTATGCACTGCCTGCCTGCCCATCGCGGCGAGGAAGTAAGTGCCGAGCTGCTGGAAGATGAAAGCATCTCCGTTGTCTGGGACGAAGCAGAGAATCGCTTACATGCACAGAAAGCATTGATGGAGTTTCTTCAGGAGTACAGCGCCTGAGTATTTTTTGCGCCGGCCGGTTGCGCATCATTTCGCAATACCGGCCACCTTGAACAACCATCCACTGCCACCAATCGACCGGAAATGCCCAGCCACTTTATCTCGGTCCCTGTCACGTAACGCATAATTCATCTAGCTGCTCACACTTGTGACACTAAATTCATTATTTAGATAAATATTCACCAATGCATACCTAATAAACAAGCCCGCGCCAACATTAAATTCACGCCACAAAGTTGATCATCTTAGTACCAATTTGCTCAAATTACGGTCATATAAAAATGGTTATTGCCGTTGTTAATTTAGAACGCCTTCGCTATTAAAAAAAATTGTAAGAGCTTGTATTTAACCCACTCCCGAAGTGCCTAATCCCATGCAGCCCAGCTATGGCGGGCTCTGCCGCGGAAGTGGCTACTGACTCAACCAGCCTACCCACAATTTATCCACAAACAACTACAAAGTTATTCGCCTTGAACTGACCCGCCTACCGCATTATCTTGTAGCGCACTCGAGGCCGTACCCCTATATATTGGGGTAGAGGGCTAAGGGCATCCCCAATTCAAGGGGCAAATTCCGGCGCCTTGCCACACTTTTTGGCGGTGGGCGTCAGACGCTGCTTTTTTCAAAGCAGAATCAGAGGTAAGCGGGCGGAAAGGAATTATCCGCCGCAGGCAGCAGCCGGCAGACCTTAACTGTGCGCCGGTCATCAAGCCGCCTGTTTCCAGTATCCCCCACAGAGTGGGAGAAATTACTGAATGCGATGGACCCGCTCCGCACATGCCACGTAGTCCAGTGGCCGCTGTTCTAGTGAACACACGCGGACAGACAACAAAACAACCTTTCGGAGATTTACATGCACACAGAGACAGGGCGCTCTCAAACCGTGCCTGCGGAAAAGTCGGGCACCTCAAGCGACCAGGCTACTGGCGGCACCACTCTGGCCGCTACTGCACCGGGACAAATCCGCGTAATTAAGCGCAATGGTACCGTTGTCCCCTACGACGACAGTAAAATTTCCGTCGCCGTTACCAAGGCCTTTCTCGCTGTTGAAGGCGGCACCGCCGCTGCGTCCAGCCGTGTCCACGAACAAGTTGAAGAACTGGTTGGCCAGATCAGCTCTACCTTCAAACGCCGCATGCCTTCTGGCGGCACGATTCATATCGAGGAAATTCAGGACCAGGTAGAACTGGCCCTGATGCGCGCCGGCGAGCACAAGGTTGCGCGCGACTATGTACTTTACCGCGAAGAGCACGCCCGTCTGCGCGCTGAGAAAGTGAAAACCGCTCAGCAAACTGAGCAAGCTATCGATGCCCACCCCAGTATTCGTGTAAAACTCGACGATGGCAGCCTTGTCCCCCTGGATATGGAGCGCCTGCGCACTGTTGTCAGTGAAGCCTGTGAGGGCCTCAAGGATGTAAACGCCGACGCCATCCTCAGTGAAGCGCTGAAAAACCTGTACGACGGTGTTTCCGAAAACGATATCAATACCGCATTGGTGATTACTGCGCGTACCCTGGTTGAACAGGAGCCCAATTACACCTTTGCCACTGCCAGCCTGCTGCTGGACAAGCTGCGCTCAGAAGCCCTGCGCTTCCTTGGTGTTGCAGAGCGCGCCACCCAGCACGAGATGGAAAAGCTCTACGCCTCCACCCTGCCCACCTACGTGGAAAAGGGTATCGAACTGGACCTGCTGGACCCGGCGCTGGCCACCTTCGACTTGGAAAAACTCGGCGAAGCTTTAAAAGGCGAACGCGACCACCAGTTTACCTACCTGGGCCTGCAGACCCTGTACGACCGCTACTTCCTGCACAGCGATGACATTCGTTTTGAGTTGCCGCAGATCTTCTTTATGCGTGTCGCCATGGGCCTCAGCATTAATGAAGAAAATAAGAACGAGCGCGCGGTAGAGTTCTACAACCTGTTGAGCTCCTTCGACTACATGAGCTCCACCCCGACCCTGTTTAACGCCGGCACCCTGCGCCCGCAGCTGTCCTCCTGCTACCTGACAACGGTACCGGACGACCTGCACGGTATTTACGGTGCTATCCGCGATAACGCCATGCTGTCCAAGTGGGCCGGCGGTCTCGGCAATGACTGGACGCCAGTGCGCTCCCTGGGTTCCTATATCAAAGGCACCAACGGCAAGTCCCAGGGTGTTGTGCCCTTCCTGAAAGTGGCCAATGACACCGCAGTAGCAGTCAACCAGGGCGGCAAGCGCAAGGGCGCTGTGTGTGCTTACCTGGAAACCTGGCACCTGGATATCGAGGAATTCCTCGAGCTGCGCAAGAACACTGGTGACGACCGCCGCCGCACCCACGATATGAACACCGCCAACTGGGTCCCCGACCTGTTTATGAAGCGCGTGTTCGAAGACAAAGAATGGACCCTCTTCTCCCCGGCGGATTGCCCGGACCTGCACGACCTGTTCGGCACCGCATTCGAAGAGCGCTACAACCACTACGAACAACTGGCTGCCGAAGGCAAGCTGCGCCTGTTCAAGAAAATCCGCGCACTCGACCTGTGGCGCAAGATGCTGGGCATGCTGTTCGAAACCGGCCATCCCTGGATTACCTTTAAAGACAGCTGCAACCTGCGCAGCCCGCAACAGCACGCCGGTGTGGTACACAGCTCCAACCTGTGCACCGAGATCACTCTCAACACCAAGGCCGACGACGAAATCGCCGTGTGTAACCTGGGCTCCGTCAACCTGGCTCAACACATTGGTGAGAACGGTGAACTCGACCGCACCAAGCTGGCCAATACCGTAAAAACCGCGGTACGTATGCTCGATAACGTTATCGACATCAACTACTACGCGGTTGAAAGTGCACGACAGTCCAACATGCGTCACCGCCCGGTAGGCATGGGCCTGATGGGCTTCCAGGATGCGCTGTACAAAGCCGGCATCGCCTACGCCAGCGACGAAGCCGTCGCCTTCGCCGACAACACCATGGAAGCGATCAGTTTCGAAGCCATCTCCGCTTCCAGCGATCTGGCTGCCGAGCGCGGCAAGTACCAGACCTACGAAGGCTCCTTGTGGAGCAAGGGTGTTCTACCACTGGACTCTATCCAGATCCTGGCTGAGCAGCGCGGCCAGCAGTTTATCGAACAGGACACCAGTTCCACTCTGGACTGGGACGGCCTGCGCGAAAAAGTAAAATCTCAGGGTATGCGAAATTCCAACGTGATGGCGATCGCCCCTACCGCGACCATTGCCAATATCACCGGGGTTTCCCAGTCGATCGAACCGACTTATCAAAACCTGTATGTGAAATCGAATCTGTCCGGCGAATTCACCGTAGTGAACCCCTACCTGGTACACGATCTGAAAGATCGCGGCCTTTGGGATCAGGTCATGGTTAACGACCTGAAATACTACGAGGGTTCCGTACAGAAAATCGATCGCGTACCGGAAGACCTGAAAGCGAAATACCGCACCGCGTTTGAAGTGGAACCGCGTTGGATTGTGGACGCCGCCAGCCGTCGCCAAAAGTGGATCGACCAGGCCCAGTCCCTGAACCTTTATATTGCCGGTGCCGATGGCAAGAAGCTGGATCTGACCTATCGCATGGCGTGGTTCCGCGGCCTGAAAACCACTTACTACCTGCGCGCCCTGGCTGCCACGACCACAGAGAAATCCACCGTAAACAGCGGCACCTTAAATGCGGTAAGCGCACACGGAAGTAACGGCATGGCCGCTGCAGAGCCTGCTGAACAGGCGGCACCGGTTCCAGCTGCGGTACCTCAGGCCTGCTCCCTGGACGACCCGGATTGCGAAGCCTGTCAGTAAAATTATTGCCCCTTTTTTAAGGGGCTGCACTAACTCTCGGGGAGAGCGTCGTAACCGCACGTGCGGGCATGACCATGCGCAGCGACCCCGGCCCGCCCGGTACCAAAAAGCCGGAAGAAGTTACGGGCCGGGGATCGTCTGCGACCTGCAAGCAACAGGAATTTTCCCAAAGTGCAAAATACAAAATTGCTGTAATACACCGACTTTAAGCATCGGAACTCCTTTGCCCAAGCAGCCTTCCCAGGCTCTAAAACCCGGAAAAATACGGGTAAAAAGCAAAGCAGTAATTGATCTGGCACAGTAATTTTGTGCCCGGGCAGGTAGAAAATACCTACTCCAAAGAATTATTGCCGGAAAAAACCGGTACATCACCCCTGGCCCCTCCCTGCGAGTATCGCGCCAGGAAGATTGAAGAAAATTAATATCGAACTTTCGATACCGAGACCAATCAAAAGGGCCAACTATGCTGAGCTGGGACGACTTCGAAACAAAGCCCCAACAACCTGAGAAAGCAACCGAACCGCGACCGGCGCCGGAGACCCAGGCGAAAGCTGTGCAAGAACCCAGTGCTTCTTACACAGCGGAAGCAACAGCTCCCACAGCCACTCCGGCGTCGCCTGCGGCCCAAAGTGGCTCCACAGCTGTTGAAGCTGCACGGGCAACAGTTGCCAATATGGACCCAGCTCCCGGCCTGGAAGAACTGGAAATGGGCGCAGCCCGTATCCAGGTGGATGAAAAGCGTATTATCAATTGCCGCGCTGACCTCAACCAGTTAGTGCCCTTTAAATACGACTGGGCCTGGCAAAAGTACCTGGATGGCTGTGCCAATCACTGGATGCCCCAGGAAATCAACATGAACAAAGACGTGTCCATGTGGAAAGACCCTAACGGTCTCACCGAGGATGAGCGTCGCATCGTGGAGTATTCCCTCGGTTATTTTTCCACCGCAGACTCCCTGGTTGCCAACAATCTGGTGCTGGCGATCTACCGCCATATCACCAACCCGGAGTGCCGCCAGTACCTGCTGCGCCAGTCTTTTGAAGAAGCTATCCACACTCACGCCTACCAGTACTGTGTTGAGTCCCTGGGCATGGATGAAGGTGAAGTCTTCAATATGTACCGCGAAGTGCCTGCAGTTGCCAAGAAAGCAGCCTGGAGCCTTTCCCATACCCAGGCAATCGGTGATCCCAACTTCAAAACCGGCACTGTTGAATCCGACCAGGAGCTGCTGCGCAACCTGATCGCCTTCTACGCCGTCACCGAAGGCATCTTCTTCTACTGCGGTTTCAGCCAAATACTGTCTATGGGTCGCCGTAACAAAATGACGGGGGTTGCCGAACAGTTCCAGTACATTCTGCGTGATGAGTCTATGCATCTTAACTTCGGCATCGACGTGATCAACCAGATCAAGCTGGAAAACCCACACCTGTGGACTGCAGAATTCCAACAGGAAGTAACCCAAATGATTCTCGAAGGTATGGAACTCGAGGTCGCCTACGCCCGCGATACCATGCCCCGCGGTGTGCTCGGTATGAATGCGAACATGATGGAGGAATACCTCCAGTTTATCGCCAACCGCCGCCTCAGCCAGCTGGGCTTGAAAGAGCAGTTCCCAGGTGCCCAGAATCCATTCCCGTGGATGTCTGAAATCATGGACCTGCGCAAAGAGAAAAACTTCTTCGAAACCCGGGTTATTGAATATCAAACCGGTGGCGCACTACAGTGGTAAGCGCCTCCTGGTAAGCGAATTACTAAAAAAGGAGAAAGTAGTCGCTCACAGGAAGAGAAGTATTGAAAACGGGCTTGATGCCCGTTTTTTTTATCCTAATAATAGCCTGCTGAAGGTTCTCCCTAGTATTCACCCCACAAATACTTCTGCCTAAGTTTAACTATCAAGCCAGCGCCGAAAAGCAGAACTTCTTGTCTTGCTAGTTATGAGAGGTTCGTTCAAACCTGAGAGATGAACGGCGAGAGTGTCTTTACCGTAAGCCTCAAAGCGCTGCACATACTGGATATTGACAATATCGCTACGATTGATTCGAATAAATTTTTGAGGGTTCAGCTGGGACTCAAGATCAGTCACCGACTGTTGCACTAACGGGTGAATCATCCCTTTTTTATCGTGCGCAACAATAATTCCTTGCTCAGCCCTTAGGCAAATAATATCTTCTACCCATAAAACCTCTACACCTCTGCCCTTTCTCAATAGAAATCTATATCTAAATCCAGCGCCGCCAGCCGGCTCTTCCTTGGCATAATTTTTATCTGAAAAACTACTCTTTAACTGCTCGAAAGACAGCATAGCACCGGTAAAACGCTTGTAAGAATATGGCTTAAGTAAATATTCAATTCCCATATTTTGAAAAGCATTCATCCAATAGGAATCATGGGCGGTGGTATATATAACCGGGCAGGGTAAATCAATCTCACTCAACACGTGAAACACCGGCCCATCGAGCAGCTCTATATCTGAGAATATAAGATCTAACTCGATTTCCTCCAGGAAAAATCTCCGAACCTTTTCAACCTTATCCAACGGACCCAAGATTTTGGCTTGAGAGTTATACTTCAGTATATAGTTCTTTAGTTTCTCGGCCGTTAACGGCTCATCCTCAATCAATAGAATATTCATCGAATGATTACATTAGTTACAGGCTAGTGGAAGGCGCAACATGAATTCACCATCCTTTTGCATGACTTCTATTGACCTACCTAGGATCATCTCCGATCTTTTCCTCAGGTTTATTAGTCCTAACTTTCCCGAAGGAACCGTTGTAACTTTTGGCCTTATTTTATTTCTCACCTCAAGCCAGTGATCAGTCACTATTACTTTAACCCATAAAGGATTCTCCCTATCCCCCTGGTTATGTTTGATTACATTTTCCAGCGCCAACTGAAGAGAGCAAGGTAAAGTTACATGTTGATATAAAGTATTTCTTCTACATTCAACATCTAATTTGTACGCATGAGAAAACCTTTGCTCCACCAATGACATATAATCCATTGCAAAAGTAATTTCACGATCAAGACTTATCGTTTTGAAATCTTGACACTCTAAGACATAGCGATAGATATTTGTAAATTTATCTAGAAACTCATCAGCTATCTCAGGATTGGAACCTATAAGTGCCGACAGAACATTAAGATTATTAAATAAGAAATGAGGATCCAGCTTCTGCTGCATGGCTTCAAGCTGCTTCTCCAAAAGTAACTTTTGCACTCTCTCCAAATCTAGACGTTGCTCATTAACCCCTTTAATTAGCTTAAAGGAAATAACTGCACCACAATTTAAAACATGTAAAAAAATCAAACTCAACGCAAGTAAGGACACATGTCTTTTATCTATCTCCTGGATACCAAAGAACAGCTCCAAAGACAAAGTAAGAAATATTGCCAGGAAAAGGTAGATAAAGCCGCTAATTACAAAAACTGCAAGGAAGAATTGGATGGATATATTATCCTCTTTTTTACTTGGTATTAACGTGCCATATACTTTCAACGATAACCATTGAGAGAGAAAGCACTGCAATACAATCCAAATTGGTGCATCATAATGTATAACGATGGCATTTCCCGGAGTAGCTTTTATTGTAGCAGAGTACAAGACAACCAAAATTGAGAAACACGTCGTCAAAAAAATAATGGCTGCCTTGCTCATCTTTATACTTTACTTATTTATTTACTGCGGAAGACGCATAATAACCTGACCATTGACATCGAGAAACTCTAATTTTGCCTCACCATCTTTGGTAACCATTAGCTGAATACGTTTGTTTCCATCAATATCATTTAGCTGAAGCTTCGAATCACCATTTAGGGTACCGTAAAAAGCCCTTCTAGTCCCGCCAAGCTTTTCTTCTTTATACCGCTTTGTTAACCATGCTATTCGCTCTTTATCGCCAAGCCTTTTAGCCTCACTAAACTCCTTAGACAGATCAAAATCCATATCCTGATCAGGACGGTCCATTACTGTAAGGCCCGTGACCATATAATCAGAACTTTCAATGTGTTGCACCATTAGAGTTTGATCTTGATTATATCTATCAAAAGATAGATGTAACCCATGGTTAGTTATACCACCGTCCTGACTTCCTCGAAATATAAATCCCCCATTTTCAGTCCCCTCATCATTGTAAAAAATCATCCCAGGCCTAGAGGACTTTGATCGAAATACCTCTCGCCCATACCTTTCGACCCCTGGCGCCTTATCTGAGTTTGCTAGAACCATACGATTTAATCCGTTCTTTTCTACAATATTGATTCGCTCGACAAAAATCTCTTCAAACTCAACTGTATCCCTCTTAAGCCCCATTAAGCCGCCCAAAAAAAGTACGCTTAATGCTAGTAGTACATTAATTTTGCTTTGATGACTTGATACTTGTCTTTGATTTTCCATGTTAACTACCTTACCTAAATAAAACCTCAAAGTTAGGGGGTAGAAGGAAAGTGTTCTAGAAGAAAGCTGTGAACGGGGGAGAACCTAAATAAACAGGGGGAAAAGCCAAATAAGATGTGCTCAAGAGGCCTTTGTGAAACATCGAGAGGATTGTTTTTGAGATATGTACAGTCAGATAACAATAGCAATCACCATGTATAGATAGTGACTTTGGGAATACAGCATATAGTGAGTCCCTATTCTTACTACCTCCCTCAAACTAGATTTATGTTCCACTAAAGCCCTTATAGATCACCATTGACGCCTATCAATAGGTTAAACAGTTTGGACAAGATTCAAAATTGGCGCATAATAACTCATACTAGCTGCACTCAACCCCCAAGAAGACGCTGTCTGTCGTAGCCGCCCGTCTTAAATTTATGATTGTGAATTCTCTATGAACACCCCTGATTTGAACGATATTGCTACCTTGAGCTGTGAAGATCGCTATGAGTATTTCCTGAGCATAGCCGGAGAAGAGCGGGAGATCTGGATACTGATCGATAGCCAAAATTGCTTTCTTAAAATACACACCGATGAAGACGGTGGCTTTGAATATCTACCAGTATGGCCAAGCGCTGAATTTGCCCAAGCCTATGCTGAGAATGAAGCAGGCCTCACCCCTAAAAGTATTCCCTTACCACAGTTTTTAAAGAAGTGGCTTTCCGGCTTAAAAGGTGACGGCATTGAAATAGGTGTGTTTCCTGCGTCGGATAAAAGCGTATGGATTACTAACTCAGAGGAGCTAGAGGTCGATCTGCGGGAAGAACTGAACAACTTCTAAATGAGCCATTCATATTGAAGCTATCGTTTCAAGAATCTGACAAAGAAGCTTAATTCCATTGAATAAAAGTAAGATAACAGGCTAAACACCTGTTTTCTTGCTTAGGAAATAGACATTTACAGATTCGCCGCCTGATATTTATATATACGATTCACTTGAGACGCTGCAATGAAAATCAGGAATGAAATAAGTTTCGATACCACCAAAAGCCAAAAGGCGTAGAAAGATATAAAAATCGGCTTTGCTCACTCATAGCAGCGCAGTCGCCAGCGCAAAGAATTCGGCAAAGCAAATAGTATTCGGCTAGATAACTTTTACGTCATCCAAACCTCCCCACAAGTCGACATCCGAATTCAAAGTAAAATCCACAACTCCCCCTCTAGAGAGCAGATAGATATTAACTCCCTGATCCAGAGACCACCAATCATGTAGGGTAACCAACGCTTTATCGAGAAATTGATACTGAGTAATAATCTCTCTACCATAAACAGATATAGTTTTTTGTTAAGGCCATCAATAAATATAAATTTTCTACTAGCAATTAGAGTAAGCTTGGAATCATTAACTTTAGATAGCAAAGCGTTCATCACTACCCTCCCCCTTAAATTCAAGACCTCTAACTTTACTATGAACTTTTAATCCAAAAAGCAGTCTCCCCAAGTTAGCTGTGTATTTAAAAACTCCTAATATGTTCCCCTAATTGGGTAATGATTATCAGGATTTCGAATAAACTCGATACCCACCAATAGCGTTTGCAAGTCAGGCCTTGCAAAAGGTGCATTGGAAATATCGACTATTTGCAGCCTTCCTGATTCGTTGATGACAAAAACACCCGGTTCAGCAAAGGACCTGTCTGTTTCTTCTGGGGAGCGGGGTTTTTAAATATAGAGCCCAAGCTGCTGCATTTGGGGTATTGATAAACCGTAACCGATAGTAAATCCCGGCTGAATTGTTTCCATATGCAGAGAAGCTTTTTCCTCGGTATCGGCAGAGACAGCAACCACGTCAATACCCTCCGCATGATAGCGGGGTAGTAGCACACTCAATACACGCAAATACTTGGTACAAAGAGGGCAGTGCTTACCTCGGTAAGCGACTACCATCTGCCAATGAAAACTACCGTCGGGCTTCCCCAGCACCAACTCACCTCCGCCAAGTCGCTGTACCTTTATGGAAGGGAAATCTCTACCAGAAGCAAGCTTTATATTGCTCATTAGCACCCCACTTGAGAATATAAGTAGAGACCTAGTCAACCAATGAATCCCACCGTTAGTATAGGAGACTCGATGAAAAAGCCCCTTATTCGTTTTCTATCAACGCTACTAGCAACCGGACTGCTAAGTGGCTGCCCTGCTAACCACCAAAGTAACTCTTCTCCTGAAAATCATTCCCAACCACTCGAGTTTTTGCCTGCCCTGAAAGGGGACTACTTTAAGTTGGATTCAACGATTATTGGGCGCCCCTACCATATCTATACTCGCCTGCCTGAGGGCTACAATTCAAACGAGGATACAACTTACCCGGTAATTTATCTCCTCGATGGGGATTCCCTGTTCCCAATTTTGGCTACTAATCACCTGTTTATGCATTACGACGATTACGCCCCCGAGGCGATTATCGTAGGTATTGCATACGGATCATTTAAACCCGAGATCAATCATCGCAGTTTTGACTTTTCGCTACCCAGTGACAGTGACACACTTAAGTACGGCGGTGCAGCACAGTTTCTCAACTTTCTAGAGCAGGAGCTCTTGCCAGCAGTTGAAAGCCGCTACGCGGTAGACCCTCAGCAACGGGTTCTCTTCGGTCAAAGCCGCGGGGGGCATTTTGTACTGTACACGGCCTTTACTAAGCCCGACTTATTTCAAGGCTTGATAGCTAGTAACGCCACCTTTCTTCCACAGCAGGAGTTTTTCCATAGGGAACCTGTACAAGCGACAAGAGAGGATCTGACTCTGGTAGTAACCAGTGGCTCTAAAGACATGCCAAACCTACGCAATGATGCACTCTCCTGGCATAAGCACTGGAAAGAACGAGAGAACATTCCCTGGCGCATTGCATTTACAACGATTCCGGGCGGTACCCATGCGGCAAACAGTACTGACAGTTACCGTTTCGGCATCCATGAGATTTTTGCGGAAGAGATCGAAGTATCTCGTATGAAAGCAGAGAACAATTTACAAGTGGCAGAGGATCACTAGAGCTAAAAATTAATAGCAGTAAATATGTGATTCCCGCAAACTAAAAAGCCCGCTTAAAAGCGGGCTTTTTAAAACGATGAGCTAATTACTCTGTACAGGCAGCAATACGACCAGCCGTATTTTTACCGGCACCACAGTTCAGGCCACCGGGGATACCAGTGTAGTCTGGGGCCATAATACCGCCGTTACGCTGAGCATCATGGTCAGTATAGAGGCTCGCCAGGTTATAAGAGCGTGCAGTACCTTTGTGATCATTATCACAGGAGAAGATCGCGCTACCGTATGCGATACCCAGGAAGGTTTTGTATTCTTTCAGGTTTGAGTAGAGGTTGCGCTTCCCTGAGCCAGAACAGTTCATCTGAGACGCCAGGTTAATATAACCGTCGTCTTCACCGCCCAACAACAGGGAACTTGCAGTTGCAATGCCAGGGAAGCCCGCATAACCGCCAATGGTATAAACCGGTGCAGCCAAATTTGTACCTACATAGTTACGCACCGCATAAACATCATTTGTCTGCAGATAGCGCACCGCTGAGCACTCTCGACCTATAAACAGATCATTGACCACGCTTTCTATCCAACTACCGTTACACAGCCGATCGACAAATTCTGTGCCGGTAATAGCACCACCAGTAGTGAAAATTGCAGCAATACCACTAATCGCTTTATTAAAGTCAACCTCAACCGCATAACGGTCATCTAAACCAGCTACGTTATAGGTCTTGGTTTCGGTTTTACATCTCTTCCAGAACCATCTGCCAGTACAAACCTTTGAGCTTTCAGTAACAGTATTTGTGTCAAACTGGTTATAAGCGCGATTGTAGTAAGGAGATCCGGGTACAGCATTGCCGGTGAGGTACATCATTTGCGCCGCACCCTGGCTATGAGCAATCACCCAAAAGGTATCATCGGCTTCACACTGATTATCATGCTGGTATCCATCTCCCTTACCACTGCGAATATCAATGATCTGCCGGGCAATCTCACCTGCTGTACCATCATGCCAATAGGGCATTTCACCCTCATCGGTGGAGTTATATCCAACTACTCCGTAGTTGCCACCGTTCATGCGCAACTGCTGGATAAAATTACTACCATTGTATTTATCAAAGAAGGCCTCGCTCCAATAATCCAGGGCTGGCTGTTCCAGCTTACCTTGAGAATCAGTGCGCTGTTTAATATGCCCTTCGGTACCATGACCATGGACGAGAATATAGCAGTTGTCAGCTGCTGCAAAAGCTGACGCCATGAGCCCAGCAAGTGCAAGAGAGAGACTTACACCCAATCGTTTGTAGAATGTCATTGTTGTATCCTTATATTTTTTCCCAGCCCCACTTCACACTTCCAAAAAATTATTTTTATTGGCCGGAATACTATTTTTGGACTGGCAAACTTATCTGGAGAAGATATTGCGGTAATAGGACTTCAAGCGCCAAACGAGAACCCGGAGCGACATGCTTGCAGACCAGTTAGTCAGAAGGCAAGAATTCAGGCAGTTAACCAAATATATTTTAAAAAACTTATAAATCTTGACCAAAGCCCTGGTAAATCAAACAGACCGCACAGGAAGAACCCCACATCTGGATAGATTTTTTGTCCAAATTTTAACCAGGCCGAAAAATAGCAAATGTGAAAAAGGGGGCTTCCCCCCTTTTTTAGTCAACAAACCCTCTATAAAAAGCGCGCAGAAAATTAAAACTGCTGATCAAATTACAATCGAATTAGTTAACGCTTTTTGAGTGATAAATCATCGCCTGCCACGTATTCTGCTGACCACCACCATAGTTTTCAAAAGTTGGGTTCTTGATGTAACTCCAAGCTACCTTGCCACCACCCATATACATAGGCTCATCCAATCCACCCCAACCATGATTAGGCAACTGAATCGGCCCCTCAAGAACATTCAAGTCCGCATCAATTTCCATCACATAGTAGGCTTTGGGAACCAAGAGACGTAATGACTTTGGGCTATAAATTCGATCAAAGGGTAAGTTATCCGAGATACACTGGAACTTGGCATATCCGAATAAATAACGACCATTTTTTAAGTCAACTAGCTGAGGATCACTAACCTGGCAATCATTATCCTCTACCAGCCACTTAAAGCCTTGCCCACTAATGCTTCCACTACCATTGACCTTAGCAATACCAATGCGTGTCAGAGAGGAAGGATCCAGAGCATCTCCTGAATAAAGTCCTTGACGCTCAATTGAAGGAAACTGGGCTTTCTCTGGGTACCAATAATTGTAAGACATATAAGAGAGGAAGCAGTTATTTTCATCATAATCTGAACACTCCTCGTCAAATGGCCCCTCTTTGCTAGGGTCTACACCCACTTCATCTTGTAGAAACCGATCCATATCGGCATCAGCAATAAATTTTGGAGAGACAATTAATGACAAATTAGTATCTGCATCCAGGGGCACAACAGTATGCCCTCCACCATTGGAGACCATTGCCGCGGTTGAAGGTACAAAATGGTTAAAATAGCCTTCAGAGCTCGAACTTGAGGTTTCCATTTTAATCGCGATAGTTCCAAGCTGACCGTGAGTGCTGCCAATCCAGTCATTCCAGTCGCTAGTGCAAAGAGCCCCATATTTCTCATTATCGGGATTATAGAATGCCCGGATATTGACAACATGGCCATCGCCACAAGCCCAATACCAACCGCGATTATCCGAACCACTCATATTCAGCGACCAATCATTTCGATTGATAACCGTTAAGCCCGCAGAATAATGTGAGTCCCCTTCATTATCGAATACACGGGCTGAGGCCGAGAAAGCATAGCTAGACCTCCCCTGGCTATCTGTATCCACGTAAACCAATTCTTCTGTTCCCACATGAGATCCGCCATGCATTTTATTTACTACATAAGCATCGGGCGTTTCACTCAGAGCTTCGCTCTCCCACTCCAGCAGCCATATCTGATCATTATATTTGTAACCATTGTCACGAATATGTTGTAGAAGAGCATCGTGATCGGCAGAGGATAAATTATCTATGATATATTCCATTTCCTCCTGCATTTCAGCACCTTTAATGATAGTAAAGGAAGGTGATTCACCGAAATCAGTATCAGGGAACGTGCTTTTCAAACCGGGGAGAAAATCATCAAATTTTAATGTCGGGTGCTCAGTGAAGAAATCAATGAATTTTCCATGATTAGTGGCCACCATTAAGCCAATTTCATTACTAATTCGTGCTTCAATTTTGTCAATATTATCTTCCATTGTCATCCAACCGCTACCATACTGCTCCACAAGGTCCCCTTGAACCTCGTAGCGTTCATGCGCCTGGTAATCTGTATTACAAAGTACTGCCACTCGGGAGCAATCTTTGCTCGCGGCAATACCATGGGATTCATGGCATTGTTTTAAAATTGTCGCATTGCCTGTCTGGTCGAAGCTGGAGGTTTCGGGGTTATATTTTAGTTCATACACGGAACCATAGGTGGTATCGTCAGCGCTGGTCCCCTCAGATAAAGTTGTTGAGACAAACATTCGGGGGGTCTCGGTGTCCGTCGCACAGGTAGCTACATAGTTACGAATAGGGATATCAATGTCATTTTCATTCTGCTCACCATCTGTCCGAGCAATATAGTGAGCCATTTGATAGACTTCTTTGGCGTTATTCATTGCATCAGGCAAGGTCACATCCACAGCTGTCAAAGTGGCAAATCCAAGCTCAGTGACTTCTACATCACCGACCATCACTGAAGTACCGACATTATCTGATATTGGCGTATCACCTGCGCCTCCTTGCCCATTACCGGAACCCTGTCCACTACCACCATCTCCTGCAGGTTGGTCAGTATCAGAAGATGAGTCTCCCCCGCCGCCCCCACCACAGGCGGTCAGAAGTGTTACTAAGGTAACTGCAAGTAATTTCTTGTTAAATAATGTTCCCATGAGTTCTGCTCTTCCAGAAAGTCGCTACAAATATAGTTATTGGCTGGGCCTAGCCAGGTTGTCCCACCTAGAAACAACGGCCGACCTTAAAGGCTATGCAATCGATTTTCTGCGAAGTAGCTAAAGCAAAAAGTGTCTACTGGTTCAAAGTAAGCCCGGGGAATAAATATGCATAGGATAAAAACCTGGGAAAAGTATAGATAAAAGCTTTTATATAGATGAAATTAGCCAGAAAAATTCCCTAAAAAGACTTTCCTTAGCCCCCGGGCGACCCAAAGTCATCTAGAAAAATTATTTGATAAAAATCAGAATTTATTTCCCCAGAACGCCTAACACTCAACTTGTCACACTTTGGCAATTTAAATCAGTTTTTAGTGATTTTGGTCACTTATGACTAATTAATGACCTCGGCGGGATTTGCAAATATAATTACAACTTCAGCTAATTTTTAATATAAGCCCACCAACAACGACTTTTCAAAGTGAGAAATCAAAATGAACAGGATGCTACTGTTATTTACCTTTCTTCTATCCAATATCTGCGTAGCAGAACCAGAGATAAAGGGTTCTCCCCAAGAATTACGCGGAATCCTATATCCTGTAGACAATATTGTCACAATCCGTGGTAGCGCTGAAGAAACCGCTTATTCTGACCGTGCCATCATCAGCTTAGTCGTTACTACCGAAGAAGAACAATTATCAGATGCCATCACAGCAAATCACTCTCTTCGTACAAAGCTCCGACAGAGCCTCATTACAACAGGCATTGATCAAGATAAAATCAAGAACTCCAGATTTTCTTCCTCTCCACAATTTGGCTGGCTAGGCAAAAGGCCTAACAGCTACAAAGTAATGAATCGAGTAGCAATTACAATAGAGGGAGAAGATCAGCTACAAGCTGTCGCCCGGCTCGCAGATCAAAATAAAGAGGTAATGATTGTAAACACTGCATTTGAGCATTCAAAAGAGAGGCAGACCAACAAAGAGGTACAGTCTCAAGCCCTACAAAATATTTTACAACAGAAAACCGACTATGAGATGGTTTTGGGTGTAAAACTAATACCCGTCGGCATTCGGAAAAATAACACGTACTTTCGAGCCACCGGTGGTGCCATGGCTATTGAGGAAGTCGTAGTCACTGGCTCCAGAGTACAACAGGATGACCTTTACTCTTTCGAGCAGGAACCTTCCTTTGATGAGATTCTATATGAAGCAGATCTTGCAGTAGATTTTAGAATTCAGTCTGAGTCCAGAACCCAATAAATCAGCCTTTGAATAAGGGCTTGACTTCGGTATCTGAATGAAGCGCTGGATAGCTATCACCATCCCCTATCCAGCACCCCTAAACTCACCCTACAGATAGTGACAATATCTGGCTAATTTCATTCAAACTGCGATTGGATTGCATTTGCCAGGTTTCAATTGCTTCTTGCAATGCTGCCCAGTCCTTTTTTGAAGAGGGAGATTTATCCACTACTCCCTCCCTGACAAGCGCCCTTATGGTATCGCTAGCAAAAACCAGAGTATCTACCCCCATTCGGCGTAAGAATACTTGAGCAGTTTTACCTCCCAACCTATCTCCGCCCCTACGCAGATACTTTAGATTCTCTATATAATTAGCTGTATTCCAGCTGGAAAAATAGCTTCCCAGACTGCCGTGCTTATTAGACAGCTGCCAAAAAAATCTGCATTCCTTGGTATCGATCGTGTTTTCGTCCAATGCTTTATCATTCCCTCCTGGTGCATCAGGTCATCAAGTACCTCTTCCGGCAAGTACCGGCAAAAAGATAGGTCAAACCCATGAAAGATATTCTCAATACCTGGCCATTTTTTCTCCACCACCTTCCAGCTAAATCCCGCCTGAAAAACAGCCCTTGAGGCGGCAGATAGCCACTGACTATTGGGAATAGACTGGATCTGCTCCGCCGCCTTGGGTTTTGTCAATCTTGCTTCAAGGCCTGCCTCTCCTCCAAATCTATCAATTACCGGAGCCTCAATATCTAAAAAATTACGCATGTAAAAATACTCCGTAAAAATTCATACCGACTTATATCAGCCTAAAGCAAGGACGACTAGTAAAATGACAAGAGACTTTTAAATAGGGACTCACTCCCAGCCTGATTTCTGGTGAGTAAATTAGGACTCACCTGAGTAATGAAAACAGAGAAAAACTCTCCCCAAACTGATACTTTGTATACACCTACTTTCTTGAATATCTATTTTATAACAGCAGGAGTTCCATATGGTCCGACGTACACTCCCCGCCCTTATTTTTGCTATCTCAGTTGCTACAGCAGATGCTTCAGGGCCTGAATCACTACCAGAGGATGCTAGTTGGGTTAGCAGCCAATCTGAACAGATGAAATCCCAGGCTATTGAACTCGCTGATCACCTGTGGAGTTTGGCCGAGGTAGGTTATCAGGAAACCCTCAGCAGTGCGGCCATCCAAGCTCAGTTGAAAGCTGCGGGTTTCAGGATCGAAGAGGGTATCGCAGACATACCCACTGCTTTCGTCGCCACCTTTAAACAGGGACGAGGAGGACCAACCATTGGACTACTGGCAGAAATGGATGCGCTACCCGGAGTCTCCCAAAAAGCGGTGCCCTACCATAGCCCGATTGAGAAGCAGAACGCTGGGCACGCCTGTGGACATCACTTGTTTGGCGCTGGATCAACAACAGCAGCGGTTATGCTCAGTCGTTGGTTACAGGAAACTGACACGGACGGTGAGATTCGCCTGTATGGTACGCCAGCTGAGGAGGGAGGCTCTGGCAAGGTCTATATGGTAAGAGCTGGCGCTTTTGAAGATACCGACATAGTTCTACAGTGGCACCCGGGTGACCAAAATGAAGCTCACCCACAATCCAGCCTGGCAAACAAGTCTGCAAAATTTCGTTTCAAGGGTATTGCCAGCCATGCAGCCGCTGCACCTGAACATGGCCGCTCCGCTTTGGACGGCGTCGAGGCTATGAACTTCATGGTAAACATGTTGCGTGAACATGTACCAGACAGCACCCGCATTCATTATGTAATTACAAATGGTGGAATGGCACCCAATGTCGTTCCAGCCAATGCAGAGGTCTTTTACTATGTACGTGATCGCAGCGCTGCAGACCTAGAGCCAGTATGGTCACGTGTGGAAGAGATAGCGCGCTCTGCCGCCCAAGGCACAGGTACTGAAGTGGAGTGGGAGGTAATTCATGGTAACCATAGTCTTCTACCAAACCAAACGCTGAATCGCCTTATCGATTCCAGTATGCGGCAATTTGGCGGTATCCAGTACTCAACCGATGAATTGGAATTTGCCAAGAACCTGGAGGGACTTACTCACCGCCCCGGTCGTCAAATCGGTGACCAAGAAAACATTGTCGACTATAACCCTAGCGAGGCCCCCTTCCCCGGCTCCACCGATGTGGGGGACGTAAGTTGGAATGTGCCTACAGGCGGTTTTACCACCGCAACCTGGGTTCCGGGCACATCAGCCCATACCTGGCAGGCCGTAGCGGCAGGAGGGACAAGTATTGGTCACAAAGGGATGCTTTTAGCTGCAGAAACCCTGGCACTCACTGGAATTCAATTACTGAAGTACCCTGAACTGGTGGAACAGGCTAAGCAAGAGTTCAGCCAAAAGCGTGGAGAGAGCTTTGAGTACATCCCCCTTCTCGGCAATCGCAAGCCACCGCTTGACTACCGCAAATAAGTAAATTTCACTCTCTCTTGAATTAGAAAAGGGAAGCAAGCCTACCAAAAGCTTTGCCTCCCTTATTTCCAAGCTGCAACTTTCGCTACATCCTCAAAGTGGAGAAGTGCGCGTTTCTTAAAGTGAGACTCCAGTTACTCTACAGGTACAGCAACTGCCTCCTGCCCGATGAGATCCAGATAAAAGGCATACTGCAAAGCAGTTTCATGGTAACGGCGAAAGCGACCGGAAGAGCCGCCATGTCCGGCCTCCATATTTACATTGAACAGCAGCCGGTTTTTATCAGTTTTAAACTCACGTAACTTAGCCACCCACTTCATAGGCTCAAAATACTGTACCTGGGAGTCATGCAGGCCAGTAGTTACAAGCAGATTGGGATAGTCTTGTGCCTTCACCTGATCGTAGGGTGAATATGACAGCATATATTCATAGCTATCTTTATTATTCGGGTTTCCCCATTCATCATATTCGTTGACTGTCAGAGGAATAGACTCATCCAGCATAGTGGTCACAACATCGACAAATGGTACTGCCGCAGTCACTCCCCGATATAACTCCGGAGACATATTCACGACGGCCCCCATTAACAGACCACCGGCACTACCGCCTGAAGCGAATATCTTATCTGGAGCGCCATACTTCATCTTAGTAAGGCCTTTGGTTACATCGATAAAGTCCGTAAAAGTGTTCTTCTTATTGAACATCTTTCCATCTTCATACCAAGCCCGCCCCAATTTTTGGCCGCCGCGAATATGAGCAATCGCAAATACAAAGCCGCGATCAAGCAGTGAAATCACAGAAGAGCGGAACCAGGGGTCCACCGTACTACCATAGGAGCCATAAGCGTACTGCAGTAAAGGGTTAGAACCATCCTGCCGGAATTTATCTTTCCGATACACAAGAGATACCGGCACTTTTACCCCATCGCGGGCAGTAATCAGAATGCCTTCACTTTGATAGTGCTCTGGATCAAAGCCACCAGGAACTATATCTTGCTTAAGCAGCTCCAGATTACCGGTATCTAGCTCGGCCTCATAAACACTATTTGGTGTCGTCAAACTCGAATAAGATACCCGTACGCTATTAGAATCCAGGTTGGGGTTCGCGCTCAGGCCCAATCTATATACTGGATCATTAAAACCTACCTGAATATCTTTATTGTTCTCGAGATTGATAATCCTAAGACCCGTTTGACCAGCTTTTCGCTCTATCACAGCAAGGTGATGGTTAAATAAGGTGAAATCTTCCAATAAAACATCGTTGTTGTGTGGTATCACCTCCTGCCACTTAGACTTATCTGCAGCATCTGCCAGTGCAGCTTTCATCAAGCGGAAGTTTTCAGCTTGCCAATTGGTCAGGATATAAAATTCATCTCCCAGCTTTAGAGCTGAATATTCATGATCCTCTTCGCGGGGATGCAAAGGTGAAAAGTCAGTGAGCGGGGCGTTAGCATTCAGGATTGACTGGCCACTGCTGGTTGTGGAACTGTGGTGAATCCTCACCAGCTCCCCATCTCTTGATTTGGAAATCCAAGTATAAAATGCTTTGTCACGCTCTTCATAAACAACGACATCTTCACTTTGCGGCGTCCCTAACTTATGGCGCATTACCTGATAACCAAGCAAGGTCTGGCGGTCTTTATTAATGTAGAAAACTGTCTGGTTATCGTTAGCCCAAACAGCTACCGGGGAGGCATTCTCCAACTTATCAGGCAGCAATTCCCCAGTTTTCAGATCTTTGAAACGAATAGTGTAAACACGACGCCCTACATTATCCTCCGGATATGCCAACAACCTATTGCTGGGAGACACCCCTAGGCGCCCAACACTGAAATAACCTGAATCTTTCGCCAGTTGGTTGACATCCAGCATCACCTCCTCAGCAGCTTCCAGGCTACCTTTACGGCGTGCATGAATAGCATATTCTTTTTCCGGCAGGTAACGGGTGTAATACCAGTATCCATTGTGGTACACAGGTACAGTTGATTTATCCTTCTCCAGTCGCCCCGTCATTTCCTCAAAGAGTAGTTCCTGCAACTCTTTAGTGTGGCGCATAACAGTATCAGTATAAGTATTTTCCGCCTCAAGATGCGCGATGACTTCTGGAGCCTTGCGTTCATCATCGCGCATCCAATAGTAGTTATCTATACGCTCATGACCGTGCACAATCATCTTATGAGGCACTTTTTTAGCAACTGGAGCCGATGGCTGCTCAGAAGGTGTTATTGCATCTAAATTAGCGTTAGCTGTCTCATCACTGGACTTGCCACAAGCGGCAAGGCCCAGGGCGAGTACTAACGTCGCGGTGGTGGTTTTCATTGATTCTTATTCCTCTACAGTTCCATTTTCTTATTCAAAATACATGACCAGACGATCAAAAAAGCAACTGCCAGCCGCTCTATGCCAATATCAATCCACACATCCCCGCAATAATGAGTGAAGCGGTCACGCTCAGCACTGCACCCTCCCGCACCATATCCTGCATACGCACCTTTCCTGTGCCATAGGCAATGGCATTAGGCGCCGTGGCAACTGGCAGCATAAAAGCACAACTTGCGCTCATAGCGGCGGGAATCATCAACACCATGGGATCGAAACCTGCGGAGGTGGCCGCTACAGCGAGGATCGGCATTAGTAAAGTCGCCGTAGCTGTATTACTGGTAATCTCTGTCAGGAAAGTAACCCCAAGACACAAAATAACCAACATCAACCACAGCGGCATTGCAGTCAGGAATGAGAGCCCATTCCCAAGCATGTCGCTCAACCCTGAGGCAGTAAAGCCCTTGGCAAGGGCAATACCACCAGCAAAAAGCAGTAGCATTCCCCACGGGATTGTCTCAGCAGTCTGCCAATCCAGCAGACGCCCCCCTTTGCCATTCGGTACCATAAACATGGCTACCACTGCCGCGAGGGCGACCGTACTATCCCCGGCAGCCCCAATTCCCAGCCAATCACTCCAGCCACCAAATGGTGCGTTGCGCGTAACCCAAAAAAAGATTGCCACTCCAAAAACTATCAGTGTGCGCTTTTCTTCAGCCCGCCACTCTCCAATCACCGGCGGTTCAATTTTATTTTTCAGATGCACATTACGGGTTAGCCAAAGAGCCATTATTGGTAAAGTTACCAGGGCAACCGGCACTCCCACCTTCATCCAACCCAAGAAACTGAATTCCCTGCCAGTCACCTCTTCATAGATTCCCATAAAAATCACATTAGGGGGGTCCCAAGGGGCGTGCCCACCCCCGAGGCTGGCTGCGTAAGCGATACCAAGGATTAATGCGATAGTAAGACGTTCATTTTTTATGCGGGAGAGGATTGCCAAAGCAATGGGTAACATCATTAGGGTTGTGGCAGTGTTGGAAATCCACATGCTGAGGAACCCGGCAGCCAGCATAAAACCCAAAACCAAGCGCCGGCCACTGGAGACCCCAAAGAGACGCAGCATATAGAGGGCAAGGCGCTCATGGGCACCACTCTTTTCCAGGGCCTTCGATAAAATAAATGCGCCCATCAGCAGTAATATCACATGACTGCCCAAAGAGGCTGCTACCATTTTGTGGTCTGCAACTCCAAATAAGGGCAAAAGCACAAAAGGTACCAAAGACGTGGCGGGAATAGGCAGGGCCTCAGTAATCCACCAGATTACCGTCAGCAACGTAATTGCTGCGGTAACTGCAGGCAGATACTGCATCCCTACCATGGATAAAAAGAAGTAGAAAGCCACTGCCAACAATGGCCCCAAAACTATGAAGCGCTGCCGCGCAATCGACATACCTGCCCCCAAAATGCGTAAGGGTAAATTTGTTATTGGTTTATCTATCCTTTCGGGTAATCAGATTCGGTGTCCTCAGCCCTCCAGGTGGGCACACAAAATACAAGAAAGCAGACACTAAGCGCAGTAGTTTGAGATAAGAAAATCCAAAAGTATCCGCAGTACACAAAACCCTATCAGTCGCTGTTTAAATTTCACTCAATCGATAACAACAATGCCATCAAAAGAGCAAATATTCACTTACCAGGAAAGCCCGACAGGCCTACAAATTGGAAATGAGGCACTTTTAGTAAATCAGGCGCAAATGTACAATAGTGACAATTTATTATTTTGTTATTTTCTTTCCAAGCAAAAGCTAAAGACCTCCACATAAGCCAGGGACCTCAACGAACCCTATTATTTTGTAGGAGGCACTGATTAAAGGCTTGAGCATCTGCTTCTAGAGGTACCCTTTGAAATACACCACTCTTGTTACCCTTATTGCGCTGACCAGCACCGGCGTTTACGCTGAAGAAAAACCTTTCTACTTGAAAGCTTCACTCGGCCATACAGAGTTCGATTCAGAAAGCTCCTACGCACTTAGAGAGAACCTTAGTTCTACAGGTTATGCCTTTATTTTTGGCTACCGGGTAAATCGCTATATTGCTGTTGAGGGGGGTATGACTGATCTGGGAAGTATCCGCAGAGACTATGAATCTAATGTTCACGGCCTCGAATGGTACATTGACGATGATGATTTCATAGTGGAAAACTATGATTACAAAAGTAAACAGGAAGCTGAATATAACTCCTATAGCGTAGGATTAGCTCTCACAGCACCAATTCAGCAAAACCTAAATGCTGGTATTCGCCTTGGTGTTCACCAGTGGTGTGAAAACAATAGCGGCCAAAGTGAGACCTCCGGTACTCTCAACTGGTATAACGGTGATCGTGAGCTGCTGGAGGTAGAACCCTACTATAGGTCTTACAGCTGGGACAATGAAAAGGATAGCGGCAGCAACCCTTACTATGGTGTGGAAGTGAATTGGACCACTGGTGACTGGAGTATTAGCCTGGAGCACACTGTCTACGAGATTCAAGATGATAAAGCCAACTTCTCTGCAGTGGGCATAACCTATAGTTTCTGATCCCACGCCAAGAGACTGGGGCTTTGTTCGGCAGGTACTCACTTACTGTTTACACGGGGCCCCACACAAAACTTGCCTATAAAACATACACGCCCATAATTCCTCCCCTCCCTTTTCCTGTACATATCATGATTATCCGGCAAACTATCACCCTCAAAGTGAGTGCAAAACAGGCGGAAGGGATTCATGAGTTCGATACCCAATACAGTTGAAGTACTGGATAAATTGCGTTGGAACGCACACCTGTGTAAGCACAGCCACTTCCGGGCCTCTATGAAAGGCCGAAACCTGCACGTGCTCTGCGGTGTACCAATCGTAGTAGTTAACTTGTTCTTAGGCTCCCTGTTCTTTTCCCTGATCAATGCTGAACTGCCTGACTGGACCAAATGGACTGGCGCTGCACTGGCATTAATAGCGGCGCTGCTGGGGGAATTCAGACTTTTTTCAATTTCAAAAAGAACTACGAAGGTCATCGTCAAGTAGGCAATGAATACCTGGCGATTGCCAGGGAGTGTGAGCGCCTGATTGCACTCTACTTCGACCGCATCCTCGACCTCGAGCACCTTTCCAACAAGGTCTCCGAGCTAAACACCCGCTATAGTGAAATCAATCAAAGAGCCGAAGAGTTTATTGTATCGGACAAAGTCTACCGCCAGGCCATGCAGATCCAAAACCAGAAAGCCAGTCGCGAACCCTCCCTGGTGGAGAGAATGCGTAAGCTGCAGAGTAGATCTCACGTAGAAGCCAAAATAGGCTCACAGACATCAACAATAGAACACCCCTGAAACATTTTAGGGACCTGGCAAAGAACTTCAGCAGTAGTAACATGCAAAAAGAGCACAACGATCATTCACCTGGCAGACATAAGTTTTCTCTCTGCTACCTCGCCACTGACATCCGTACCCCCAGCAACGTGGGGGGCTCTTTCGCATTGCCGATGCTTTGGGCGTGGAGAAAATTTACCTGGCAGGAAAGAGCCTAGTACCGCCAAACTCCAAGATCCGCAAAGTTTCCCGTTCAACAGAACAGCAGATCCCCTATCAATACGAGAATGATGCCCTAAAAACTGCCCAACGATTGAAAACAGAGGGGTATCAAATTATCTGCCTGGAAATTACATCACATAGTGTTGAATTAAGTCATGCCCCAGTTACCGGGGGTGATAAGATCTGTTTGGTTCTAGGTTCGGAGAAAGATGGAATTGGTGAGGAATTATTGAAGATAGCCGATGCAACTGTACATATAGTTATGCAGGGTGTTAACTCCTCAATGAATGTGACATCAGCCTGCGCTATTGCAAGTTATGAAATTCTGCGCAAGATAACTTCTAAACATCAAGATTGAAATGGAGAAATCCAGAAAATTTAATTTAACAAAGAACCTGACATCAAAATCAGTAGAGTTGTAAATTTCTTAAGTTCTCTCTTAATCCGGCACTTTTAAAGTCATATTAATTTTATGTACATAATCCGGGTCACCACCAAAACGTTTATTACAATTCAAGCTGTTTATTACCTGAATATCTGCATTACTCAGATTAAAATCACTCAACAAAAAATTGGTCCTAATATTCTCTAAGGACTCCGATTTGGGCACTACAATACGGTGCTGTTGGATATTCCACTTCAAAATTACCTGTGCAGGCGTAGCTGAATACTTATCGGCGATTTCGGCTATCACCGGATCCACAATTGGCTTTTCAGCAAGAGGCACACCGCTCCAACTTCCCGATCCTAGAGGAGAGCAACAGCCAATAGCAATTTTGTGAAACTGGCAGTAATCGACCAAAGGCTGTTGAGTAAAGTATGGATGCAACTCTATTTGATTAATAACCGGTCGCACTTCAGCAAAGGTCGCAATCTGCTCGATATCCGATTTGCGAAAATTTGATAAGCCCAGCGCCCTTACCTTTTTCTGCTGGTATAATGCCTCCATAGCCTCCCAGGTTTCACGCGTATAAGCGGGAACAGGCCATTGAATCAAATACAAGTCCAGGTATTCCAGCTGCAATCGCTCTAGGCTCCGAGCAAAGGCATCATGGGTTTTTGTCCCACCCTGCTCCGTATCCCAAACTTTACTGGTAATAAAAAGTTCTTCCCTGGGTAGGCCAGACTCCTTTATTGCACGGCCCAATGCCCGCTCATTTCCGCAAATCGAAGCGGTATCAAACAACCGGTAGCCAATAGCGATAGCTTTTAAAATAACATCAGTGACGTACTCATCATCCTGCTGCCAGCTGCCCAGCGCGGACATTCCCATTCCAATCTGGGGAATTTCCACACCATTATTTAATTCGATAAAATACATGATCGATACCCTTAGCGAATACCGCGACCGAGTGTCACAGCAATCTCCTACGGCTTCTATTAAAAGTGCTCGGCGCTGATTGTAGATGGCACAGTGTTTTTTAGCGAGAAGGCTTACTGAGGGGAAATAGCAGATAAAGCTTCAGAACCGGAGTGCAATTGTCGGCTCTTTTTCTCACCGTTATGCTGGCCTCGCTATGTTAAAATTACTTGGGAGGCAGAGAACCGGCAAACTCGGCACCGCGATTTACCCAGTTATCCAAATCTTCCGCAACGGCATCCTCTTCAACATACACCATACCTTTAAGGGGCCTGCCGGTAAAATCCATTGGCCTGGTATAGCGCTCCGCCAATGCATCCTGGTAATTGTCCGGCCCAACACGAACCATTAGCTCTTCCCCAACTACACCACAAGCCATATTGCCATTTAACATAAATGCCAGGCCACCAAACATCTGTTTCTCACTCAGACCTTGATTTCCCTGCAGTAGGTTGCGCACTTTTTCTGCCAATGTTTCATTGTACGCCATGACAATCTCCTTAATTACTTTTGCTAAATGGGGAAAAATGCTTTGGGTACTGCCGTGATCCGCTCTGGTTAGAAACTGGCGGACAAAAGATAAATTGAGAGGGAATGATGAGTGCCCTTCCTCGCTGCAAGCACCCATAGCAAACAGAAAAGTATTCAATAATCGATACAGATAACTGCACCATAGCGAAAAAAGTTATTTCGAATAATCGTTTAAGTGTAGCAGGAAATATCAAGTCATCTTCTGGCATGGCGGATTAGGCGCCATGGACATTTAAAAACTGTGAAAGCCTAGGAGGGAAATCGTGGCGACAACGACAATGTCGCCACGACAAACATCGGGGCACCTTGGGATTTCCACCCATCCGAAAAGTACCACCGACAGAAGATCTGACTTAGTCGACAAACACCCGCGCGTTGCGGAACAAGCGCATCCAGCCGGAATCTTCTTTCCACTCATCTGGATGCCAGCTATTGCTGACAGCTCGGGCAACACGCTCAGGATGCGGCATCATAATAGTCACGCGGCCATCCTCAGAACTCAGGGAGGTAATACCATTTACCGAGCCGTTGGGGTTGGCCGGATAAGTTTGGGTGATTTCCCCTTTGTTATTCAGGTAGCGCATCGCGATAGTGCCGGAAGCTTCACACTTCTCCAGCGCCTGCTGGTCAGCAAACTCTACGCGACCCTCACCATGAGCAACGGCAACCGGCATGTAAGTACCCGCCATACCTTTAAACAACACGGAAGGTGAGTCTTCAATGCCTACCAGTGCGAAGCGCGCTTCATACTGCTCAGAGAGGTTGCGCACAAAGCGCGGCCAGTGATCTGCACCTGGAATCAGCTCTTTGATCACTGAGAACATCTGGCAACCGTTACACACCCCCAAGCCGAAGGTATCGTTGCGATTGAAGAAGCCCTCAAACTGATCGCGGGCACGACCGTTGAACAGGATGGTTTTAGCCCACCCCTCACCGGCACCCAGTACGTCGCCGTAAGAGAAGCCACCACAGCCCACCAAACCTTTGAATTCATCCAACGCTACACGGCCAGACAGGATGTCACTCATATGTACGTCGACAGCGTTAAAGCCAGCTCGGTGGAAAGAGTGCGCCATTTCCACTTGGCTATTCACGCCCTGCTCTCGCAGTACAGCAACTTTCGGGCGAATACCTTTAACGATATAAGGTGCGCTGATATCGTCGTTGATATCGAAAGTGAGGTTTACTGTCAGGCCCGGGTCTTCTTTGGCAATGGCAGCGAATTCCTGCTCGGCACACTCGGCGTTATCACGCAGGGACTGGATACGGTAGCTGGTTTCCGACCAGATCTGCTGCAATTCAGCACGGGAGCGCTTGAAGATTTCAACACCGTTATTAGTGATGCACAGGTGTTCGTTATTGTTCAGGTAACCGATCTTGTGGGTGGGTACACCCACAGCGGCAAAGCGCTGTACCAGCATATCCGCTTCACAGGCGGGAACCTGCAATACCGCACCCAGCTCTTCACTGAATAGCGCCGCAATCGGGTCTTCACCCAATTCGTAGATTTCCACATCCATACCCACGCGGCCGGCAAAGCCCATTTCCGCTAGGGTTGTAAACAAACCGCCGTCAGCGCGGTCGTGGTAGGCCATGATCAGGTCTTCATTCAGAGCCTGCTGTACCACCTCGAAGAAACCTTTCAGTTTCTTGGCATCGTCCAGGTCTGCAGGCTTGTCACCCAGCTCGTTGTAGACCTGCGCCAGACAGGAGCCGCCCAAGCGATTTTTGCCGGCACCCAGATCGATAAACAGTAACTCACTCTCACCTTTATCGGTGCGCAGCTGCGGTGTCACTGTCTTGCGGACATCAGTTACCGGAGTAAAGGCAGAAATTACCAGAGACAGCGGTGCAGTAACCGATTTCTGCTCGCCCTCTTCCTCCCAGGCAGTGCGCATAGACATGGAGTCTTTGCCCACCGGGATGGTAATGCCCAATTCAGGACACAACTCCATACCCACCGCTTCTACGGTTCGATAAAGTTTTTCCTCTTCACCCGGATGGCCCGCTGCACACATCCAGTTGGCGGAGAGTTTGATATCGGACAGTTGCTTCACTGGGGTACAGGCGATATTGGTAATTGCCTCACCCACTGCCAGGCGGCCCGAGGCCGGTGCATCCAGCAATGCCACCGGGGTGCGCTCACCCATAGACATGGCTTCGCCAGCGTAGCTGTCATAGGCAACGGTAGTTACCGCGCAATCGGCCACCGGCACCTGCCAGGGACCGACCATCTGATCGCGGGAAACCTGACCGGTTACAGTGCGGTCACCGATAGTGATCAGGAAGCTCTTGCTAGCCACTGTGGGCAGGCGCAGCACCCGCTCAGCCGCTTCATTCAGATCGATATCGGCAGTGGAAAACGCCTTGGTTTCCACCTGGCGAGTTTCTGCCTCGCGGTGCATGCGCGGCGGCTTGCCGAACAGTACCGACATCGGCAGATCCACCGGCTTGGAATCGAACTGCTTGTCATTTAAGAGCAGGTGTTTGTCTTCGGTGGCCTCACCAACAACGGCGTAAGGCGCGCGCTCGCGCTCACAGATTTGCTCAAAGCGCTCCAGGTCTTCCGGCATAACCGCCAGTACATAGCGCTCCTGGGATTCGTTACACCAGATTTCCAGCGGGCTCATACCCGGCTCATCGCAGGGCACATTGCGCAATTCAAAATTGCCGCCGGTACCGCCATCTTTCACCAGTTCGGGGAAAGCGTTGGACAAACCACCCGCCCCCACATCGTGGATAAAAGCAATGGGATTACTCTCACCCAGCTGCCAGCACTGGTCGATAACCTCCTGGCAGCGACGCTCGATTTCCGGGTTCTGGCGCTGTACCGAAGCGAAATCCAGATCTTCAGAGCTGGAGCCGCTGGCCATACTGGAAGCGGCACCTCCACCAAGTCCAATCAGCATGGCCGGGCCACCCAGCACTACCAGTTTGGCCCCAGGGGAAAATTCGGGCTTCTCCACATGCTCTTCGCGGATATTGCCATAGCCACCAGCCAGCATAATCGGCTTGTGATAGCCGCGGCGCTCGCCGTCAAAATTCTCTTCGAAAGTACGGAAGTAACCACAGATATTTGGGCGACCAAATTCGTTGTTAAATGCCGCACCGCCGATGGGACCCTCAATCATAATATCCAGGGCGGTCACGATACGCTCGGGTTTGCCGTAATTGGACTCCCAAGGCTGCTCCCAGCCGGGAATCTGTAGGTTGGAAACAGTAAAGCCGGTCAGACCGACTTTCGGCTTGGATCCGCGACCCACCGCACCCTCATCACGAATTTCACCACCGGCACCGGTACCGGCACCGGGGAAAGGTGCGATCGCTGTAGGGTGGTTATGGGTCTCCACCTTCATCAGCATATGGATAGCTTCATTACTGAAGCTATATTCCTTGCTTTCCGGATCGGGGTAGAAACGACCGGCTACATTGCCCGCCACAACTGCGGCATTATCGGCATAGGCAGACAATACATTGTCACCTCCTTTACGATAGGTATTCTTGATCATGCCAAACAGGGAATGCGGCATCTCTTCGCCGTCGATAGTCCAGGAGGCATTAAAGATCTTGTGGCGGCAATGCTCGGAATTCGCCTGGGCGAACATCATCAACTCTACATCAGTCGGATTACGCTCCAGTTCTTGGAAACTGGTGAGCAGATAATCAATTTCATCTTCGGCAAGAGCCAGGCCCAAGGTAACGTTGGCATCCTCAAGCGCCTCGCGGCCGCCCTCGAGGATATCCACTCCGCGCAATGGGCGCGGTTCTTCTTCGACGAACAGCTGCTCCGCTTGCTCAAAGCCGGAAAACACCACCTCAACCATGCGATCGTGCAGCTGTGAAGCCAGAGCCTGGCGTTCAGCGTCAGTTAATTCCACGCCAGTAAGGTAGTAGGCAATTCCCCGCTCCAGGCGATGGATTTTTGTCAGTCCAGTATTGTGGGCAATATCCGTGGCCTTGGAAGACCAGGGGGAAATAGTACCCGGACGAGGCGCCACCAGGATCAGCTCTCCTTTGGGCTCATGCTGTTCCTCAGTCGGACCATATTGGAGCAGCCGCTCAAGCAGCGCCATCTCCTTGTTATCCAGTGAGTCGCTATCTGCAAAGTGCACGAACTCAGCGTAGAGGTCGTCTATGGTCGGTTGCAGCGCGCGCAGTTGATTGAGCAGTTTTTTATGGCGGAATTTCGACAGTGCGGGAGCACCACGCAGAACTAGCATTGCGGGAGGTTGCCTCTTGTCTGAATGAGAAAAAATGTGCAAAAGAAGGATCGCACAAGGCCCCGAAAATTTGAGAGGCGCAATTGTACCTGAAGCATCGCCAGTCCAACACACCCGCCGACCACTTGCATATACATGAACTAATTAGCAATCAATATGTTCAAAAGGCGAGCAAACTTATTGCTTAAAACCTCCTAAACAAGAGGCGAAAGAAAACTCCTACAAAAGTCCGGCAGGGTTTTCAAGCGCATAGATCACAGTGTCCAAATGCCAAATTGGGCAGATTGACGCCGGATAATGTAAAATTGGCGGACTGTGCCAGCTTTGGCCATAAAAGCCCTGGCGAACCGAACTTCACCGGGCCTTAGGCATAACAGCAATAAAACTAACGGACGAGCTAGAGGGGACAGCCTATGATGATGAAAAGCCGCGTGCTGCGCTATGTCCGCCGCCTGTTAAAAGGGCTGGCCATGTCATGCTGCGCCTCCCTGTTAGTTGCCAGCAAAGCACCGAGTACTCTTGAGCGGATCAAGGCCTCTGGTGAGCTGGTTGTGCTGTCACAAAATGGCCCCACTACATATTACGAAGATGCATCCGGTAATCCCACTGGCTTTGAATATGGAATGCTGCGGGCCTTTGCCGAAGAGCTCGGCGTCAAGCTGGTAATTCGCGACGTTCACGATCTAGACGAAATGTTTGAGCGCCTGCGTGACCCGGAAGAGGGTGCACACTTCGCTGCCGCTGGCCTTACCGTCACTCCGGAGCGCCGTGAACAGGTACGCTTTACCCCCTCCTACTTCGAAATCCGCCAGCAGGTTATTTATCGTGTTGGTGAGCAGCGCCCACGAAAGACCAGCGACCTGGAGGGCAAGACTGTCGCCGTAATCGCCGGCAGTGCCCACGCGGAGGAACTGAAAAAACTCTCCCAGCGCTACCCACTGTTAGATTGGGAAGAAGTGTCTGATGTGGATGCAATGGAGCTGGTAGAGATGGTACAACAGGGCAAGTACAGCTACGCAGTAGTGGACTCCAATGCTTATGCGGTACACCGCGGCCTTTATCCAAACACCGCTGTTGCTTTCAATCTCACTCAGTTCCAACCGGTCTCCTGGGCTTTCCCTAAAAGCGACGATGACAGCCTCTACCAGAGTGCCCGCCTGTTTATGTTGCGCGCAAACACCAATGGCATGATTGCGCAGCTGCGCGAAGAGTTTTTTGGCCATGTCAGCGACCTGAATGTCGGTGGCGCCCAGGCATTTGCCAAGCGCAGCCGAGAGCGTTTACCAAAGTGGCGTGGAGCGATGCAGAAAGTGGCAGACCAGTATGATCTGGACTGGCACTTGTTGGCGGCGCTCAGTTACCAGGAGTCCTACTGGAACCCACGCGCGCGCTCCCGTACCGGAGTCCGTGGCCTGATGATGCTTACTCTGAATACCGCCAAAGACCTCGGTGTTAACCGGCTCAATCCCGAGGAGAGCATTGAGGGAGGTGCGCGCTATATAGTACAAATTCGCAATAAACTGCCTGAGCGCATTCGTGAGCCCGACAGAACCTGGATGGCACTAGCAGCCTATAACGTGGGCTACGGCCACCTTGAGGACGCCCGCGTCCTCACCGAACGTATGGGCGGCAACCCGGATCTGTGGCCCGATGTGCGCGACCATTTGCCTCTGCTGGCCAAGCGTCAGTATTACAAGACCACCAAACATGGCTACGCACGTGGCTGGGAGCCGGTAACCTATGTGCAGAATATCCGCCATTACCAGGCCCTGCTGAGTTGGAGCAGTCGTATTGAGGAGCAACGCCTGGCTGCAGCCAATGATGCAAATCGCGAAATTCTTGCTGACGGCAGCGCAATAGAAGCCGAAGCTAGCGCAGCTCCGGCACTCTAGCCCAGCCGTATTAAGTCCCGCCAACCTTCTGGCAAAAAAGATAAATCTCCCGGCTCATCAATATCTGCCAGCGCCTCCAGGCGCTGGCAATTCATTCCACACTCCCAAAGTCTATCCAGAGTCTGCCGGGCAACAACCTCAGTACTCCAGTGAATATCCTCAAACAGCCGCACCTGTATTTCCTTGAGCCCTAATAACGCATAGCCACCATCTTTTGCCGGATACATTACCGCATCAGACACCTGTAGCTCTTCTGCAGCAGCTCGCAAACGCTGCGCGGTAAGGGACGGACAGTCGGTACCAAGCAAAAGAAGCCCCTGCCCCAATGCTCGTGCGTTTCCCGTAGCATGCCAAAGGCGCTGACCAAGGCTGCCTTGGGACTGCCCATAAACAGTGACTCCCGCAGGCAATGGGAAACCCCGCCAAAAAGCGTGGGACGGATCAGGTGTCACATGCAGCTCCACGGGTCCCAGCTCAGCTCTCACACACTCTTCAAGGGTATGGCACAACAACTTCTCCGCAAGCGACGCGGCTCCCTGCTCCCCCAGTGCCGGAATAAGACGGGTCTTGGCATAACCAGCCAGTGGAGCCTTAGCCATCACCACAAGGCGCAGGAACTTCCTCGAAAGACGATTACTCATAGCGCCTAGCCAGGGTATCTGCAGGCACGCCGCGCCAATAAGCAAAACGCAAGCGCCACATCAGCAATACCGTGCGCAACACCCCAAATTTTTCCCAGCGTCGCCCAGAGGTTGAGACTCTTTGATGGAGACAATAGGGACGGCTTATTTTTAACAACTGCCGACTTAGCTCAACATCCTCCATCAATGGCTGCCTGGCATAACCGCCAATTTTTTCAAAAAGAGTACGCCGGACAAAAATCGCCTGGTCACCAGTGGCGATACCACTTAGACGTGAACGCCAATTAATCAGGTTGGAAATTAGGGGAAACCACAAACTCCGCCCTTCAATACGAATATTAAAGCGGCCCCACTCTGCTCCCTGAGCCACTGCCGATGCAACCGCACTCAATGCACCCTGGGGCAGGCGTGTATCCGCGTGTAAAAACAGCAGCCAGTTCCCACAGGCAATGGCTGCACCTGCATTCATTTGCGAGGCTCGGCCGCGCGGGAAGTAATTACCTGGAACCCCTCAGCAGTAGCAATTTCCACACTGCCATCAATGCTACCACCATCCACCAGGATAATTTCACAGCTGGTAAAAGCCTTAAGTTCTTTTAACTGCACAATTAAATCGGGCAGTTGCTCCCGCTCATTCAACAGCGGAACTACAACAGAACACTGCACTAACCCCGTCTCCAACGATGAAACACTTCGAGCCAACGCAACAACCCCTTGGGCGCATGGGCTCGTTTCCAGTTTCCCGCAACAAATTTATTGCCTTCAGTCATAGTCGGATAGATATGAATGGTAGATAGGATTTTATTCAGTCCAAAACCCTGCTTCATAGCGAACACAAACTCGGCTATAAGCTCCGCAGCATTCTCACCAACAATTGAAACACCCAGTATTTTATCTTTACCCGGTACTGTAAGCACTTTAATAAAACCCTGTGCCGCGCCATCCACGATAGCGCGATCCAGGTCATCCAGGTTGTAGCGAGTTACCTCATAGGCAATAGCACGCTGTTCGGCCTCATGCTCACTAAGCCCAACGCTGGCCACCTCTGGATCAATAAAGATTGCCCGAGGTACCAGTGAATAATCCACAGCAAATTTCTTGATATCGCCGAAAAGGCCATTCACTGCTGCATACCAGGCCTGGTGCGAAGCCATATGGGTAAACTGAAATGGGCCCGCGAGATCCCCAGCTGCAAGAATATGGGGGTAACGAGTGCGCAGGAAGGCATCCGTTGTCAATTTACCATCTTGCAGTAAGTCCAGTTTTTCCAATCCAAACCCTTTAGTCCTGGCACGCCTGCCAAGTGCCAGGATAACTTCATCAAATGTCACCTGTGTTTCACCCACGGCATTACGCAAGTTTAATACCCCCTCTCGGCGATCTTCACTTCCAGTAAAAGAGACCGCCTCATGCCCAGTGAGAAGACACACTCCTTCAGATTCCAATGCCAGGGAAACAGCTTGCGACACTTCGTGGTCCTCCTGGGGGAGCAAACGTTCATCTCGCTCTATCAAGGTAACTCTTGACCCTAAGCGGGTGAATGCCTGAGCCAACTCACAACCGATGGCACCACCTCCCAGTAATACCAATCTATGTGGTGCCTTATTCAACTGAGCAAACCTATCCCAGAGTGTTTCGCTAGTCAGATAATTAACCGTGTCGAGGCCGGGGAATGGTGGCACTGTAGGTTCAGCACCGGTGGCCAGAATAATGGCTCGTCCCCGTAGGGACTTTTCACCACCACTATGCAACGTGATATCGACTGTCCAGGGATCTACTAATCGCGCGTACCCTTTTATTACTTCCACACCGAGATCTGAGTAGCGCTCCACACTATCGTGAGGCTCAATCTGCTGGATAGATTCACGCACATGGCGCATCACCCCGGGAAAATCAATCTCCAGTTCCGGCAGGCGCACACCAAAATTACTCGCAGTGCGCGCAGAGTGTGCCACGCGAGCACACTTGATCAACGCCTTACTGGGCACACAGCCGGTATTCAGGCAGTCCCCACCCATATTTCCCGACTCGATCAAAGTCACCTTGGCTTTTACCGCCGCAGAAATATAGGCACTCACCAAGCCCGCAGCGCCTGCACCAATAACAATTATATTGCGATCAAACTTTTTGGGTTTTCTCATTGGAGTCACTCACTTGGCCTCACGGCGACGTTTAAGCCAGTTGAGGAAGTATTTTGCCAATAGCGGGAATATACCCAATAGGGCAAAAGACAATAACAATTGCGGAGAAGCGATATCCTTCAGATTGTCTATACGAGCGAGTTGCGTACCGGCATTAACGTAAACAATCGTAGCCGCCAGCATGCCTAATTGGCTCACCCAATAAAATGTCCAGACTCGAAGGTGGGTTAATCCCATCAGAATATTGATCAGAAAAAATGGGAAGATTGGTACGAGACGCAAAGCAAAAAGATAAAAGGCGCCCTCCCTCTCAATACCGTTATTTACAACCTGTAAGCGTACAGCAAACTTCTCTTGAACATAGTCACGAAATAAATAGCGGGCCATTAGAAACGCCAGGGTGGCTCCAATACTGGAAGCGAAGGATACAATGACAGTGCCCCACAACAAGCCAAAAATAGCACCCGCGGCAATAGTGAGAATCGCAGCACCGGGTAAGGATAAACCGGTTACCAAAATGTAAAAAACTAGAAACAGGAAGCTCACCAGAAATGGCGATGAGGCTTTCCATTGCTGAAACTGCTCACCGCCTTCCTGCAGCTTTTCCAGGCTCAACCAGTGGTGTAAATCAAATGCGTAAAAAGCAATCACCAATATCACGATAATCGCCAGCAGCAGTATTTTTTTCTCATGGCATTCCCGCCCTCCGGCTATTAAACCCTATCCCCTTACAGTGCCCCACCGCAACTGCTGCCCTGCCCCGCAGTACAGCCATAGCAATGATCAGCCACACAAACTGCCGAATCTTTAAGATCAGCTTCGAGTAAATCACGCAGATGCAATCGGCCTGGCACTGGTATATTCAACTGCTGGTTAAAGTCGCAGTCATATAAATTTCCCTGCCAGTCAACACTCACCAGACTGCGACACATCACGCCCTCAAGATTAGATGCAGAGTAGCTCTCCCGAAGCAGCGTCATATAGTCTTTAAACTGCCCTTTGGAAATCAGCATGGAACCGAAGCGTTTGATGGGCATATTGGCGAGAGCAAAGAGGTGATTAAATTCAATTCCAAAATGCGCGGCCAACTCTCGTCGATAGTCTGCCTCCAGGGCCCCCTGCTCCGGGGGTAAAAAAGCACCCTGGGGGTTATAGACCAGGTTAAGCTGAAGGCCAGTTTCCGACTTGCCATAGCCCAAGGCATTTAGCTTCTGCAATCCGGCAATACTTTTATCAAAAACCCCTTTGCCTCGCTGCTTATCTACATTTTCCATGGAGTAGCAGGGTAGAGAGGCAACCACTTCCACATGGTTCTGCGCGAGAAACTCTGCTGTATCCTGCTGTCCTGGCTCAAATAATATTGTGAGATTGCAGCGATCTATTACATGCACACCCAGCGCCCGTGCAGCTTTCACCAAAGACCGAAACCCGTTGTGGAGCTCTGGTGCACCCCCAGTGATATCCAGGGTTCGCACCCCCTGGCCTTGATAACGCCCAGTAGTAACTCCAGATTGTCGTCCGACATCATCTCGGTACGATTGGGACCTGCATTCACATGGCAGTGCACACAACTCTGGTTGCAGCGATAACCGATATTTATTTGCAGGGTTTCAATAGCCTCACGGCGAATCGCCGGGAAGTCCGATATTTCCAGTAACGGTAATGTTTCGTGCATTCCCCTCAGTGCTCCATTTCTTCAGGCACTGCTTCTGTCGGCGTAAGTAGCGGCTTTATTACAGCTTGTTTTTCCTCTGGCATCGCATCGACAGGTGTCACCAACCCGCTCGCCAATGCAGTATGGGCGGCGGATTCAGGTTGCTCAGTACCGAGCAAGCGGATTGCCTCTGCGGCAATCTTTTGAGCACGGGCGGCATTTTGCTGCAAATTGGCGATAGCCACGTCCGCTGTCACCGCCTCTTCCCGAGGGTGCCAACAGTCATAATCTGTTGCCATGGCGAGAGTTGCATAAGCCATCTGCGCTTCGCGGGCGAGTTTTGCCTCCGGCATATTGGTCATTCCGATCACCGAAGCATTCATACTGCGATACCAGTGCGACTCAGCTCGGGTAGAGAACTGGGGTCCTTCAATACAGATATAACTGCCACCTCGATGCAACCTGATCGGCTCTTCTCCCTGGGTATTGGCAAAAGCCCGCGCCAGGCTATCCGCCACAGCAGGGCATACCGGATCAGCCATGGAAACATGGGCTACAGCACCATCGCCAAAGAAAGTACTCTCCCGTTTGCGGGTCATATCGATAAACTGATCCGGGATCAGCATATCCAGTGGACGCACCTCTTCCTGGAGGGAGCCCACGGCAGAAAGGGAAAGAACATAGCGTACGCCCAACTGGCGCAATGCGTGGATATTGGCTTGATAGGGCACCTGGGAGGGAATCAGCCGATGACCGCGTCCATGGCGGGCAAGGAAAGCAACAGGAATACCATGAAGCTTGCCGCAGGCAATTGCATCCGAGGTGCCACCAAAGGGGGTCCCCATCTGGACTTCCTCCACCTCGGTTAACCCTTGCATCTCATAAAGACCGCTACCGCCGATAACACCGATTAAAGCCCTGGCCATGTCCACTCCTAAACAGTTGGTTTTTCCGCAGTATAGGAGTGCTCCTAGACCGTGTATATCACTGACATGTAAACAAAAATTAAGCGCGAGCAAAGCGGTCAACCTCAGCTTGGGAGGCCCTTCCCCATTGGGTCACATCAAAGGCAGAGGGCATGCAGAGAAACATTCCTTGTACATATGGTGATCAATGCACTATATTTACCCGGACATAAATATTTAACCCGGGTAAATATAGAGAAATACTTTGGCTACTGACTATATCGCTATCGACCAGCAACAGATTGTTGCGCGGGGGACATTGGAAGTAATTGTGCGCCGGGTGAAGAGTATGGGCACAACCCATGAGCCCATGGTCTTTGAAGCCGATAGCTGTAAACGGATAGAGGTGGATTGGCACGGAGATACCGAGGAAGTACTGGCAGCCTTATCGGTGGATGTACCGGCCCCGAAAACTAAACGTGGACGCCCCAAGTTAGGCGTTATTCCCAAGGAGGTTACCCTGCTTCCCCGTCACTGGGAATGGCTGGGTCAGCAGCCTGGCGGTGCTTCTGCCACTCTTCGTAAGCTGGTGGAGCAGGCACAAAAGCACGTTTCGCTTGAGGAGAGAATCACCGCAAAACAGCATCAACTCGATAGATTCATGCTGTTAGTTGCAGGAGATACTCCAGGCTTCGAAGAGGCCAGTCGTGCACTGTACAGAAACAGCAAGGTCGGCTTTGCAAAAGCCATCCAATATTGGCCTGAGGACCTCAAACAACTTTTATTGAGTAAATTTAATGAGGTCGCGGAGATGCACAGCGGCAATTTGTAAAGTGAACTTACTATGACTCATCAACACGACAATATTTTTGTTAACGGCGCCTTACTGCCGGTTTTCTTTAAGACTGCTGCGCCTATTATTCTGATAATGCTGGTAAACGGCTCGTTTACCCTATTAGATGCCTATTTCCTCGGGAAATATGTAGGAGCTGAAGCATTAGCCGCAGTAACCTTAACATTCCCAATGTTTATGTTACTGGTAGCACTTTCTTCATTAATCTCCAGCGGATATTCGAGTGTATTGGCCAGATTACTCGGCGCGGGAGAAAAAGATAAAGCGAGGCAGGCATTTTCCCAAGCTATTACACTGGCTCTGGTGGTTTGCACTGTGTTGATGTTGTTATTTGTGGCTTGGGGTAAACAATTAACACTATTAGTTGCCAATGGCTCAGCAGATCTAGCAGGGATGGGGTACACCTATTTAACGATATTAATCTTCCTTTCCCCAACTCTGTTTATCAGTTCTGTGAATTCCGATACTTTGCGATGCGAAGGGCAACTGTCGCTAATGGCGATGGTTTCCCTTGCGTCGGTAATGCTCAATATTATTTTCAATTATATTTTTATTGCGCACTTGGAGATGGGGGTGGCCGGCTCTGCTTATGGCACTGCCCTTGCACAGGCAATCGCCCTTTTGATAGTGGCGTGCTATCGCCATTATGGCCGCACGGTGATTGATACACAGATTATCCGGATCTCAAGCAGGCGTGATTTTTGGCCTGGATACCTATCTTTGGGCTTACCATCCAGCTTAAGTTACATCGGTGTATCACTCACATCTATTGCTGTAATTTTTAGTATCCAGGCCTGGGGGTTAGTAACTACGATGCGACAGTAGGAGCCTACGGGATCACTACCCGTATTATGACCTTTATCTTCCTGCCACTTCTCGGGCTGAGCCAGGCATTTCAGACTCTGATCGGCAATAATGTTGGCGCTAAAAGCTGGTCTCGGTCCGACAGCAGTATCAATATCGCTTTAACAGTAGCGTTCGGTTACTGCCTCGCTTTACAGCTTGGCGTGTTAATACTGAAAGACTCTTTGGGAGCCTTATTTGTCAGCGATAAACAGATTATTACAGAGGTTGCACGTATCCTGCCCATGATGACGCTGGTCTATTTTTTGGCCGGACCACTCATGATGATCAGCACATTTTTCCAGGCTATAGGCGATGCCAAACGTGCCGCCATTCTCGGAATTGCAAAAACTTACGTTTTCGTTTTGCCACTCATTTTGATTTTACCCCCACTCATGGGCGAAGTGGGAATATGGTATGCGGGTCCAGTCGCGGAACTCATGCTGCTTATATTAACGGCTTTTATCCTTTATCAGCGGGGACGCAATCACGGTCAAAAATATGGTTTATATGGTACTCAGCAAACATCCGGCTGATTATTTCCAATCCAAATAGAAAAACATTCCTGAAATATTTTTGAGATCAAATAAAAAAGGCCGCTTCGAAAGAAGCGGCCTTTTCACAGACAAGGTACTTACCCAGCTCTTACCAGCCAGTAACTTCCTTCAGAGCGTCGCCAATCTGAGCCAGGGAGCGCACGGTTTTAACACCCGCGTCTTCCAGAGCAGCGAACTTCTCGTCAGCGGTGCCTTTACCACCGGAGATAATCGCGCCCGCGTGACCCATGCGCTTGCCGGGAGGAGCCGTTACACCGGCGATATAGGAAACGACCGGCTTGGTAACATTTTCCTTGATGTAAGCCGCCGCTTCTTCTTCAGCAGTACCACCGATCTCACCGATCATAACAATCGCTTCGGTCTGCGGGTCATTCTGGAACATTTCCAGGATATCGATGAAGTTGGAGCCCGGGATGGGGTCGCCACCGATGCCCACACAGGTGGACTGACCGAAGCCGTAGTCGGTAGTTTGCTTAACCGCTTCATAGGTCAGAGTACCGGAACGGGAAACGATGCCCACTTTACCCGGCTTGTGGATATGACCCGGCATAATACCGATCTTGCACTCACCGGGAGTGATCACACCCGGGCAGTTCGGGCCAATCAGGCGCACACCCAGCTCGTCGCACTTCACTTTAGCGTCGAGCATATCCAGGGTCGGGATACCTTCGGTGATACAAACGATCAGTTTGATACCAGCGTTGGCCGCTTCCAGGATGGAATCCTTACAGAAAGGCGCAGGTACGTAGATTACGGAAGCTTCTGCACCGGTCTCTTCTACCGCTTCTTTCACGGTGTTGAATACCGGCAGGCCCAGGTGAGTCTGGCCGCCTTTACCCGGAGTTACACCACCAACCATCTTGGTGCCGTAAGCAATCGCTTGCTCGGAGTGGAAAGTACCCTGGGAGCCGGTGAAGCCCTGACAGATTACTTTGGTGTCTTTGTTAATCAGTACTGACATGATTATTTACCCTCCGCAGCTTTAACCACTTGCTGAGCCGCATCGGTCAGGCTCGTAGCCGCGATAATGTTCAGGCCACTGTCGCTCAGAACCTTGGCGCCCAGGTCTGCGTTGTTACCTTCCAGACGCACAACAACCGGTACTTTAACGCCTACTTCTTTTACTGCGCCCACAACGCCTTCGGCGATCATGTCACAGCGAACGATACCACCGAAGATGTTGATCAATACGGCTTTGACATTCTCGTCGGACAGGATGATCTTGAACGCTTCAACAACACGCTCTTTGGTGGCGCCGCCGCCAACGTCCAGGAAGTTAGCCGGCTTGCCGCCGTGCAGGTTGACGATGTCCATGGTACCCATGGCCAGACCAGCGCCGTTTACCATGCAGCCGATATTGCCATCCAGCGCTACGTAGTTCAGATCGAACTTGGCAGCGTGCGCTTCACGCGCGTCATCCTGAGAAGGATCGTGCATTTCGCGCAGGTCCGCGTGGCGGTACAACGCGTTGCTGTCGATAACCACTTTGGCATCCAGGCAGTGCAGGTTGCCTTCGGTGGTGATTACCAGCGGGTTGATTTCCAGCAGGGCCAGATCTTTTTCCTGGAACATTTTTGCCAGGCCGAGGAAGATCTTGGTGAACTGCTTAACCTGAGTCGGGTTCAGGCCCAGTTTGAAAGCCAGCTCGCGTGCCTGGTAAGGCTGAGCACCCACCAGCGGGTCGATAGTGGCTTTGAGGATTTTTTCCGGGGTCTCTTCCGCTACTTTCTCGATCTCAACGCCGCCTTCGGTGGAAGCCATGAAAACGATACGACGGGTAGAGCGGTCAACAACGGCGCCGAGGTACAGCTCTTGATCAATGTCGGTGCAGCTCTCAACCAGGATACGGGAAACCGGCTGGCCATTTTCGTCTGTTTGATAAGTTACCAGACGCTCGCCCAGCCACTTCCTGGCAAACTCTTCAATTTCTGCCTTGGAATCTACCAGCTTTACACCGCCAGCCTTACCGCGGCCACCAGCGTGCACCTGGGCCTTTACTACCCACTTATCACCGCCAATTTCGTCAGCCGCTGCTACTGCCGCTGCCGGGGTTTCCGCTGCAATGCCTTTGGAAACCGGCAATCCGTATGCCGCAAACAGTTGTTTGCCCTGATACTCATGCAAGTTCATAGTCAATACCAATTCACATATAAAATGTGTTTACTAATTGCAGATCTCTCTGCACCTGAAAGACAAAACTCAAAATTTCCGTCGTTGCAAATTTTGAACTTCGCAAATGAAACCGGGGCAGCTAATTAATGAATAATTAGTGCCCCGACATCGAAAAAACTTCTTACTTACGCTTCTTGCGATTTACGGTATGAATCGCATGGCCGTTTACGCCCAATGCCGCTTCCTTCACGGTCTCGGACAGAGTCGGGTGTGCGAATACGGTCATACCGATGTCTTCGGCGCTGGAGCCGAATTCCATCGCGATCGCCACTTGCTGAACCAGATCGGCAGCAGATGGGCCAACGATGTGGGCACCCAGTACACGGTCAGTTTCCGCATGCGCAATGATTTTCACAAAGCCCTGGGTATCGTTGGCGGCCATGGCACGACCGTTGATAGCAAACGGGAAGCTGCCTACGTTGTAGGGCTCGCCATCAGCCTTCACCTGCTCTTCGGTACGACCGACCGCAGCGATTTCCGGGTGAGTGTAAATAACATTGGGGATCACGTCGTAGTTCATCATTGGCTTCTGACCGGCGATGCGCTCAGCGACTACAACACCTTCTTCAGAAGCCTTGTGCGCCAGCATCGGACCGCGTACCACGTCACCGATCGCCCATACGCCCGGTGCAGAAGTCATGCACAGGTCGTTGACATAGATGAATCCACGCTCATCCATCTTCACGCCGGCATCTTCAGATAACAGGCCTTCGGTGTAAGGACGACGGCCAACGCAAACGATCAGCTTGTCGAAAGTTTCCTGGTGCTCTTTACCATCTTTATCCTGGTAAGTAACAACCACTTCCTCGCCCTTCACTTCGGAGCCGGTTACGCGGCAAGCGAGGCGGATATCCAGGCCCTGCTTTTTGAAGATCTTCTGGGATTCTTTGGCAACCTGTTGGTCCATGATCGCCAGGAACTTATCCATCGCTTCCAGAACAACCACTTCAGAGCCCAGGCGGTTCCATACTGAACCGAGCTCCAGACCGATAACGCCGGCACCGATAACGCCCAAACGCTTGGGCGTTTCAGAGAATTCCAGAGCGCCGGTGGAGTCGACAATAATTTTATTATCTACCGGAGCAGGCGGAATATTTACCGGTACAGAACCGGAAGCCAGAATGACATTTTCGGCTTCGTAGATAGTGCTGTTGCCTTCGTCGTCGGTAACTTCCACTTTCTTGTTCGCCAGCAATTTGCCGGTACCGAAAATGGAGGTCACTTTATTGGCCGTGAACAGGCCCGCTACGCCGCCAGTCAGCTTCTTAACGATCTCGCCCTTGCGCTCGATCATCTTGCTCACATCCATCTTGACCTTGCCGACTTCAATGCCGTGCACGTCGAGAGCGTCTTTGGCCTCGTGGTACTTCCAGGAGCTGTCCAGCAGTGCCTTGGAGGGAATACAACCTACGTTCAGGCAGGTACCGCCGTTTACGTATTTGCCTTCCTTGTTTTTCCACTTTTCAATACAAGCAGTGTTCAGGCCCAGCTGAGCGGCACGGATGGCAGCGACATAACCACCAGGACCAGAGCCGATTACGATTACGTCAAATTTTTCCGACATGATCAGTTCCAGATATTTCTAATGCAGTGTGATCGAGGGGCCCCATAGGCCCCAGAACTTATTTTTTAAACTTCGAGCAAGATACGCGCTGGATCTTCGATCATTTCCTTGATCGCTACCAGGAAGCCAACCGCTTCTTTACCATCGATCAGACGGTGGTCATAGGACAGCGCCAGGTACATCATCGGCAGGATTTCCACCTTGCCATCTACCGCCATTGGGCGCTCCTGGATCTTGTGCATACCCAGGATTGCAGTTTGCGGCGGGTTCAGGATCGGAGTAGACAGCAGGGAACCGAATACACCACCGTTGGTGATGGTGAAGGTGCCGCCGGTCATCTCTTCAATAGACAGCTTGCCATCGCGAGCGCGCACGCCCAGATCGCGGATATTGTTTTCCATATCCGCCAGGCCCATATTTTCGGCGTTACGCAGAATTGGCACAACCAGGCCTTTCGGCGAGGAAACCGCTACACCGATATCCTGGTAACCGTGGTAAACGATATCGTTGCCATCGATAGACGCGTTCACCGCCGGGTAGCGCTTCAGAGCCTCCACCGCAGCTTTTACGAAGAAGCCCATAAAGCCCAGGCGAGTACCGTTGTGGGTCTTCTCGAACAGGTCTTTGTAGTTCTTACGCAGGTCCATGACCGGCTTCATATTCACCTCGTTAAAGGTGGTGAGCATGGCGGTGGACTGGGATGCATCCAGCAGGCGCTCGGCAATACGCTTGCGCATGCGGGTCATGGGAACACGCTTCTCTACGCGCTCACCCGGGGTCACAGCCACTTCGGCAGCGGCGACGGGGGCAGCAGCTGCAGGTGCAGTACCCGCTTTCATGACATCTTCTTTGAGAACACGGCCACCTTTACCAGTGCCTTCCACACCAGCCAGATCAACGCCTTTTTCGGCCGCCATTTTCTTGGCGGACGGCATGGCGATTTTCTCACCGGCAGCGGGTGCTGCAGATTCAGCAGCAGGTGCTTCGGCCTTTGCTTCCGCCGGAGCGGCAGCGGCGCCGGCACCCGGCTCAAACTTGGCGATCACTTCATTGGAGAGAACCGTGTCGCCCTCGTCCTTAATGATCTCGGAGAGAGCGCCGTCTGCCGGCGCAACCACTTCCAGTACCACTTTGTCGGTCTCAATATCCACGATCAGTTCATCGCGGGACACGGCTTCACCGGGTTTTTTATGCCAGGTGGCGACAGTACCGTCCTGAACGGATTCCGGGAAAGTTGGCGCTTTAATCTCGATCGTCATTTTTCCTGTTTCCTGAGATTGTCTCTGCTTAAAATACTGCCGCCCGTTACTTGACGGTCAGCGCCTCGTTGATGAACTTATTCTGTTCTTCTAAATGGGTGGACATATAGCCCGCCGCAGGTGCCGCCGACGGGGCGCGGCCCACGTATTCCAGGTCCAGCTTCGGATGCGTTTCCGCCAGCAGGCGACGCAAGTGATGCTGACTGTGGTACCAGGCGCCCTGGTTCATGGGCTCTTCCTGACACCAGGCAACACTCTTAATGTTCTTAAATGCGGATACCGCATCCACGAACTCCTCGTCCGGGAAGGGGTACAGCTGCTCGATACGTACGAACGCCACATCTTCCTGTTCGCGCTCCATGCGCGCTTCCAGCAGGTGGTAGTACACCTTGCCGGAACACAGGATCAGACGTTTAACCTTTGCCGGGTCCCCCCTGGTCTTGAATCACATTTTGGAAACGACCTTCAGCCAGTTCTTCCAAGCTGGAAGTAGCGAGCTTGTGACGCAGAATCCATTTAGGGCTCATAATCACCAGCGGGCGGCGCATCGGGCGCACCGCCTGGCGACGCAGCAAGTGGAAGATTTGTGCCGGGGTAGTGGCGTTACACACCTGGATATTGTGCTCGGCACACAGCTGCATAAAGCGCTCGAGACGCGCGGAGGAGTGCTCCGGACCCTGGCCTTCATACCCGTGTGGCAACATCAATACCAGGCCGCACATACGACCCCATTTGTGCTCACCGGAAGTAATGAACTGGTCGATCACGACCTGGGCGCCGTTGGCGAAGTCACCGAACTGAGCCTCCCACACCACCAGGGATTTTGGCGTGGTAGTGGCATAGCCGTATTCGAATGCCAGTACCGCTTCCTCAGACAGCAGGGAATCGTACATGTAGAAAGGCGGCTGGTCCTCGAACATATGCTGCAAAGGCACATAGCTCTGGCCGTCTTTCTGGCTGTGAATTACCGCATGGCGGTGAGAGAAGGTTCCGCGGCCCACGTCCTCACCGGTAAAGCGGACCATAAAACCCTCTTCCAGAAGGGTGCCGTAGGCCAGGGTTTCCGCCATACCCCAATTAAGCGGCAGGGCGCCACCGGCCATCTTGCGGCGATCATCATAAATCTTGGAAACCTGACGCTGCATCACAATGCCATCGGGCACCGTGGTCATACGATTGGCGACGTCCTGAAGTTTCGGCATTGCGAAACCGGTGTCTGCAGGCACCTGCCAGTCGTGGCCCAGGTAGGGACTCCAGTCTACAAACATGGACGAGTCCGGCTGCTTAACCAGACCAGTGGCCACATCTTCACCCGCATCCAGCTTATCGCGGTAGTCGTTCGCCAGCTTGTCCGCTGCAACCTTGTCCAGGATGCCCTCTTCCACCAACTTCTCGGAGTAGAGAGTGCGAGTGGTTTTGTGCTTGCGGATGGTCTGGTACATCAGCGGCTGGGTGCCGGATGGGTCGTCGGTCTCGTTGTGACCGCGACGGCGATAGCAGACCAGATCGATGACAATGTCTTTCTTGAATTCGTAACGGTAATCGACAGCCAGCAGAGCCGCCAATACGACCATTTCCGGATCGTCGCCATTCACGTGCAGCACCGGTGCATCGATCATTTTGGCGGGATCGGTGGAGTACTCAGTGGAGCGGGCATCTTCGCGCTTGCTGGTGGTAAAGCCCACCTGGTTGTTCAGTACGATGTGCACAGTACCACCGGTGTAGTAACCGCGGGTCTGGGACATCTGCAGGGTTTCCTGCACAACACCCTGGCCGGCAAAAGCCGCGTCGCCATGGATATTGATCGGCATTACCTTCTCACCAGCAGCATCTTTGCGGCGGTCCTGACGGGCGCGCACAGAGCCAACCACTACAGGCGCACTGATTTCCAGATGCGATGGGTTAAAGGCAAGGGCCAGGTGAACTTCACCACCGGGGGTCATTACGTTGGAGGAGAAACCCTGGTGATATTTCACATCACCAGAGGTATCGAGGGTTTTCTTACCTTCGAACTCCTGGAACAGATCCGCAGGGTTCTTGCCGAGGATATTCACCAGGGTATTCAGGCGGCCGCGGTGGGCCATGCCGATCACAATTTCCTTCACCCCGTAAGTGCCGGAGCGGCGGATCAGCGCATCCATCATCGGGATCAGGCTCTCACCGCCCTCCACACCAAAGCGTTTGGTGCCTGGGTATTTGGAATCCAGGTGACGCTCCAGGCCTTCTGCGGCAGAGAGACGCTGTAGAATTTCAATTTGGATATCGGTGCCAAAGTTGGCCTTGGACTGGCTGCGCTCCAGGCGCTGCTGGAACCACTGCTGCTCTTCCAGATTGGAGAGATGCATGATCTCCGCACCCAGATTGCCACAATAAGTCCGCTCCAAGCCCTCTACGATTTCACGCAGGGTCGCCTCTTCTTTGCCAAGGAACAGGCTACCGGTATTGAAGGTCGTATCGAAATCACCTTCAGTCAGGCCGTGGTAGCTCAACTGCAGGTCGGGCACCTGTTCGCGGGCCATCAGGCCGAGCGGGTCCAGGGTAGCTTTCTTATGGCCGCGATGGCGGTAGGAATCGATCAGCTGCAGAACCTTGATCTGCTTGCGCTCGTGCTCAAGATTAATAGAGCCGGAACCGGAGCCTGGTGCCGCCACAGGGCGGGCGCGATGCTTGCTGAGCAGTTCGAAGTGCTGGCGCACTGCGGCGTGGGAAACGTCGCTGCTACCGCCAACGCGGGGGAGGCTGTCGAAGTAATTGCGCCACTCCTCCGGTACACCGTTGGGGTCGTGCAGATAGGTCTCGTAAAGCTCCTCCACGTAGGCGGCATTGCCCCCGGAGATATGGGAGCTACGCCACAGCTGCTCCATGGTACTTTCGTGCATTTTGATGCCTACCTCGATTGCAGTGGGCTCTTATTTGCCTAAGCCACTGCGCTTTCCTTTCACTCACAAAAGGGGAGGCGCATAAAGCCACCTCCCCTTTTCAATTAGTTGCCGGTTCTCACCGGCTTTATCATTAGATAAGCGCCTTACCTGGCACCGGACCCACTACAAGTGGCCCCTAACGGGTCGATTAATGACCCGGATTCCCCTATACCGCACGCGTCAGCAGCATATTGCGAATATGGCCAATGGCGCGCGTTGGGTTCAATCCCTTTGGACACACATTCACACAGTTCTGGATACCGTGGCAGCGGAATACGCTGAAAGGATCGTCCAGGTTTGACAAGCGCTCGTCAGTGGCCAGATCGCGACTGTCCGCCAGGAAGCGGTAAGCCTGCAGTAAGCCGGCCGGGCCTATAAACTTATCCGGATTCCACCAGAAAGACGGACAGGCAGTGGAACAGCAGGCACACAGGATACACTCGTACAGGCCATCGAGCTTTTCGCGATCTTCTGGAGATTGCAGGCGCTCAATCGCCGGAGCCGGAGTGTCATTTTGCAGGTACGGCTCGATCTTTTTGTACTGCTCGTAGAACTGCTCCATATCCACGACCAGGTCGCGGATTACCGGCAAGCCGGGCAGCGGACGCAGGACCAGCTTACCTTTAGGGGCAGCTTCAGACAGTGGCGTAGTGCACGCCAGGCCATTGCGGCCTGAAATATTCATACCGTCGGAGCCACACACACCCTCGCGACAGGAGCGGCGGAACGACAGGGTCGGATCCTCGGCCTTCAGCAGCTCCAGAACATCCAACACCATCAGGTCCTTGCCCTTGGTGTCCAGCTCATAGTCCTGCATATACGGCGCTTTATCGGCTTCCGGGTTGTAACGGTAAATGCTTACTTTCAACATACTCTATTCCGCTCCCGAATCAGTAGGTCCGAGCTTTCGGTTCAAAGGCTTCCATGGTGTTCGGTGCGAAGTTTACCGCACGCTTGCCGACACGTTTCTCAGCCGGGAAATACATGGAATGACACAGCCAGTTTTCATCGTCGCGCTCCTGGAAGTCTTCGCGGGCATGGGCACCGCGGCTCTCAGTGCGGGTCTCCGCGGCAATTGCAGTAGCCTCAGCAACTTCCAACAGGTTCTGCAGCTCCAGGGCTTCAACACGGGCAGTATTAAACGCGCGGCTTCTGTCGTCCAGGCGCACATTTTCAATACGCCCACGCAGATCAGCCAGCTTCTTCACACCTTCTGCCATGTAGTCGCCGCGACGGAATACGCCGAAGTGATTCTGCATCACACCCTGCAGCTCTTTGCGCAGGTCGGCAGCTTTCTCGCCGGTTTCGTTGGTTTCCAGACGGTTCAGACGAGCCATAGCGGCTTCGATATCGGACTCGGAAGCTTCGCGGTGCTCGATACCTTCGCGCAGGGCCTTCTCGATAAACAGGCCGGAAGCCCGTCCGAATACCACCAGGTCCAGCAGGGAGTTGCCACCCAGACGGTTAGCGCCGTGCACGGATACACAAGCAACCTCGCCACAGGCATAGAAGCCGTCAATGATCTGGTCGTTGCCGGCAGCGTCCTGGGTCAGGGCCTGACCGTGAACGTTGGTGGGAATACCGCCCATCATATAGTGACAGGTCGGCACTACCGGGATCGGCGCCTTAACCGGGTCGACATGTGCAAAGGTCTTAGATAGCTCACAGATACCGGGCAGACGGCTGTTGAGCAGCTCTTCACCCAGGTGATCAAGCTTCAGGAATACGTGATCGCCTTCCGGGCCACAACCGCGACCGTCGAGGATCTCCAGCACCATGGAGCGGGCTACAACGTCGCGGGACGCGAGGTCTTTCGCATTGGGGGCGTAGCGCTCCATAAAACGCTCGCCGTCTTTGTTGATCAGGTAACCACCCTCACCGCGACAGCCTTCGGTCACCAAAACACCGGCACCATAAATGCCAGTTGGGTGGAACTGCCACATCTCGATGTCCTGAACCGGCATACCGGCACGCAGGGCCATACCGACACCGTCACCGGTATTGATGTGTGCATTGGTGGTGGAAGCGAAGATACGACCGGCACCACCGGTAGCGAATACGGTCGCCTTGGACTTGATAAATACCACTTCGCCATCTTCGATGCACATGGCGATAACACCAACAACGGCACCATCCTGGTTTTTCACCAGGTCAATGGCAAACCATTCATTCAGAAATTCGGTTTTATGTTTTACGTTGTTCTGGTACAGAGTGTGCAGCAACGCGTGGCCGGTGCGGTCAGCAGCGGCACAGGTACGGGCAGCCTGACCACCACGGCCGAAGTCTTTGGACTGGCCACCAAAAGGACGCTGGTAAATACGGCCTTCTTCAGTACGGGAGAACGGCAGGCCCATGTGCTCCAGTTCGAACACGGCTTCCGGACCTACGGAACACATATATTCGATCGCTTCCTGGTCACCGATATAGTCGGAACCCTTAACGGTATCGTACATGTGCCAGCGCCAATCGTCATTGGGGTCGGAGCTGGCGATCGCACAGGTAATACCGCCCTGGGCGGACACTGTGTGAGAACGGGTTGGGAATACTTTGGTAATTACCGCAGTCTTGTAACCTGACTGGGCCATCTGCAGGGCAGCGCGCATACCAGCACCACCACCGCCAATTACAATCCCATCAAAAGAAATAGTACGCATATTCGCCATTGTTTATACACCCCAAAGAATTTCAATGCCCCACACCGTGTACAACACGGCAACCGCAGCCAGAACCACTTCTACGAACAAGCGCAGAACAGTGGCTTTACCGCCCATCATCCGATTGGTGATGTAATCGGTAACCACGGACCAGAGGCCAATCCAGGCGTGAATAATGGTGGAAAGCAGAGCAACCAAGCTGAATACGCGCATCCAGCGCTGGGCGAACAGCTCAGACCAGGCTTGGTAGCCAAAGTCTTTAGTGAAAAAGATAAAGCCCACTATAAAGAGGACATACGCGAGCAGTATCACTGCGGTAACTCGCTGGTAGAGCCAGTCGAAAGTGCCGCTACGGCCGAAGCTAGTTACTGTTCTTACCACAACCATACTCCCACTAAAAGAATAAGGATTACACTCACCACCAGCACCGTAATAGCACTGCGACGGCCGCCCTCAAGGCTCTCACCCATACCCATATCCATAAACAGGTGACGCACACCCGCCACCAGATGGTATATAAGAGCTGCCAGAGAGGCCCATAGGATGAGCTTGGCTGGAATACTATTAAATGCTGCCGCGACATCGGCGAAGCCTTGCTCTGATTCCAGACTGGCATCGAGCATGCAGAGCAGAAGCGCTACAACGGCGAAGAGCACAACGCCAGAAATTCGATGCAAAATGGAAACCAAAGCGGCAGCGGGAAGCTTTATAGTGGAAATGTCTAAATTGACAGGTCTGTTTTTGTTCACAGGAAAAACACCTTGTTGCCCTGAACGACCGGGCGCCCGTTAGCTTTTCAATGGAGGGACGAGCTGCTTGCTGATCACTTTGCACTCGACCTGTTGAAGCCTTGTACAAAGTAGCCGTACCATGGCGCAAGCCGCGCGGATTATAGGCATTCAATAGTCAAAACACAACGAACGCCTGGGAAACTGCCGGCTTTGGCGGTCTTCATGACCTGTCATTTGGCGCCGCGGGATTTCCGCAGATTTTCACGCCTCACTCCAGGCAAAAGCTCTACAGGCCCGCCCTGTCGCCAGATATCCTGTTGCCCGCAGACTGACCGTCCACTCCTTTTGGTTTGACAATTTGAGGCCCGGCACTTAAGTTTGGCCCGCTCAAAAGGCTGCCAGCACCCGAAAATCCTAGGAAAAGGCCGCCATAAGAACAGTTTTAGGAGTCCGCAATGTCCGATAAAAAAGCGCAACTCACAGTCGATGGTATCGACGGCGCGATAGAGATGCCCGTACGATCTGGCACCCTCGGCCCAGATGTTGTCGATGTCGGTAACCTGACCGGCAAAGGCTTATTCACCTATGACCCGGGCTTCGTATCCACTGCCTCGTGTGAATCCAAGATTACCTTTATCGATGGCGGCAAGGGCCAACTGCTGCACCGCGGCTACCCCATCGAACAACTGGCAGAAAAATCCGACTACCTGGAAACCTGCTATCTGTTAATGAACGGCGAACTGCCAGATGCCGAGCAGAAAAAGAAGTACGTAGACACCATCATGTCTCACACTATGGTACATGAGTCCCTGGTTAGCTTCTTTAAAGGCTTCCGTTACGACGCCCACCCAATGGCCATGATGTGTGGCGTAGTAGGCGCCCTCGCCTCCTTCTATCACGACTCCCTGGATATCAACAATCCACAGCACCGTGAGATTTCCGCACACCGCCTGATCGCAAAAATGCCAACCCTGGCTGCCATGTGCTACAAGCACTCCCAAGGCATGCCCTTCATGTACCCGGATAACAGCCGCAGCTACTCCGAAAACTTCCTGCACATGATGTTTGGCAACCCTTGCGAAACCAGCAAGATCGATCCGGTTGTCGCCAAGGCGATGGATATCATCTTCCTGCTGCACGCAGACCACGAGCAGAATGCCTCCACCTCTACAGTGCGCCTGGCCGGCTCCTCCGGCGCCAACCCGTTCGCATGCATCTCTTCCGGTATTGCCGCCCTGTGGGGACCTGCACACGGTGGAGCCAACGAAGCTGTACTGAACATGCTGCAGGAAATCGGTGATGAGAGCCGCATCGATGAGTTTGTTAAACGCGCCAAAGACAAGAACGACCCCTTCCGCCTGATGGGCTTTGGCCACCGCGTTTACAAGAATTTCGATCCGCGCTCCCGCGTAATGCAAGGCATCTGTGATGAAGTTCTGGGTGCTATGGGTGCAGAGAATGATCCGCTGCTGAAGATCGCCAAAAAGCTGGAGAAAATCGCCCTTGAGGACGATTACTTCGTGGAGAAAAAGCTCTACCCGAACGTAGACTTCTACTCTGGCATTATTATGAAAGCGATCGGTATTCCCACCGATATGTTCACCGTAATCTTTGCCACTGGCCGCACCGCAGGCTGGATCGCCCACTGGAATGAAATGATTTCCAACCCGTACAAGATTGGCCGCCCGCGCCAGCTCTACACTGGCTACACTCAGCGCGACTATGTCCCCCTGGAACAGCGCTAATTAGCTCCCCAAAAAAGCCCGGTATCACCGGGCTTTTTTATGCGTCTTGAACAAATAAATATTCAACACAATTTTAATAGCGCAATAGTGGTTTCACGCAAAAAATGTGACGCGCACCTCATTTTTTAAATTTTGCTCAAATCCCCTTCCCTATTTGGCAGTAAATAAGCTGTCATCCAATGTAAAATCCGCCGCTCCCCGGCCATAGCGAAATAACACTGCGTTCCCACTCGGCAGTTACTTTCCATCCGCGGAACTCCTTACTCGTACAAACACAAAACCACAATACTAATTAAGGGCACAGCATATGCTTAGCTTTATCTCCGGTATGTTCCGAAGTAGCAAGTCGGAAGAGTCTGCCGACCTGGAAGAAAAATACACCCGCAGTACCTATGCCGGCTCCAAGGGCGCCCGCACAATCTCTTATGACCCAACATTAATTAAAGCCCTGGAAGACGATCACCGTCACCTGATCGGAATTTTTCAGCGTATGTGGTCTGAGGGTTTTGAAAAACAGAACTACCGCCAGCTATCGCAACTATTAACCCAGTTTAAGTCTGGCTTTCAAGCGCACCTGATCAAGGAAAACGTGCGTTTCTATGTCTATCTGGAACAAGCACTGGCCGGCGATGCCCACACGCTGCAGGTAGTTAAAGACTTTCGTACTGACATGAACGAAATTGCCAATGCTGTGGTGCAATTCTGTAAGCGCTACAACCACGAGGCATTTACTCCAGAGATGGTTCGCGATTTTAAGATGGACTACCAAAAGATTGGCGAAGCACTTACTCGCCGTACTGCATTGGAAGAAAAAGAACTCTACGTTCTTTACCAACCCTCCTGACAAAAGCTTCTCCAATCAGTGGAATATACTGTTACTTCAGCTCTACAGGAATTGGGCGTAAGCCGCTGAGTAAGCAACAACTTATTGAATAAAAATCCACGGGAATTTCACTGCGGCCCACAAGGACGGGGCGCAATTTCCCAACCCTCAAAAAATAAAGCACCACTGCATCTCCACTTAATCAAAGACTCACTAGAAAATAGTTTCTTACAGGCTCCCACCACTAAAGCAATTTGTCAAAATTCATCGAACAAGCACCTGCTCTACTTATTTGCAATTTGGGCAAGCCCAAAAAAAGTGCGCAATTACAATAACTTAATAAAACTTTCCATCCAGACCTCCCTTAACTTCCTATTCTCTATCGTCATTCTTATTCAACACTAGACGTTTATTTAATTTTGTTTAAACATAGGGGAATTAGAATTTAAAAAAATTTCCGCGATGGGATATTGGTCTAAGAAGTTCTGATAGCTTTGTGGCTTAAAAACAAGAATGACAAAAAGGCCAGTAGTAAAAGCCGGAGTACTTGGGGGAAATATGACTGAACTAGAAAGTTCAGCTGCTCAACAATATACGCCAGATAGCACCCACACCAGTGATAGCAGCTATCCGATTTATGTGATTGTGGGTACCGGGCCCGTCGGGGTCCGCTGCGCACAAAAACTCCTGGAATTCTGTGACGAAGCTCAAATTGTTATTTATGGAGCAGAAATAGAATCACCTTATAACCGAGTAAAGCTCTCACAATATCTCTCTCGCCATGTGGATCGGGAGGAACTCGACAACCCAATCCTCGGAAAGACTGATCACAGGCTTGCCGAATATATCGATCGGAAAATTGTGGCGATTGATCGCGCAAACAAAACGGTCACCGATGCCGAGGGCAATATACAACCCTATACCAAGCTGATCCTTGCTACAGGCTCCAATCCGACCATTCCTCAAATCCCCGGAGCGAACCTACCCAGTGTTTATCCATTTCGCAGTCTGCGTAACACGAATGACCTGATTGCCCTACGTGAGCGCCACGCGGACATTTGCGTTATCGGCGCCGGTGCGCTCGGGCTTGAAGCCGCAACCGCACTAAAGACCCCCAAAAATTCCGTCACCCTACAATCACGCGGTAAATTACTCAGTGGCCTGCTTGGTGAAGAGGGAGAGGAGTTTCTGAAGTCCTCCTTGTCAGCACTCGGCGTTGAACTTAAAGTCGGCGATGCCCTTAAGGCGATTGAGCAGCACGAAGAAAACAACATTCTGCAGTTTTCTGATGGTGAGTACCTGAACGTAGATGCCATAGTTCTATGTACGGGTATCCAGCCTGAGGTCACACTCGCCCAACAAAGCGGTCTGGAAACCGAGCGGGGAATTGTTGTTAACGAGTGGATGCAAACCTCCGATCCCGACATTTACGCAATTGGAGAGTGTGCTGAGCATGACCGTAAGGTTTATCAGCTGGTGCGCCCCGGTTATGAACAAGCTGAGAGTTGCTGCTCACATATTCGCCGCAATCATGGCGGTGAGGTGCTAGAGCGCCCCTACTCCGGAAGTTACACCGATATCCAGCTTAAAATTGCCCATATTCCCTGTGCAATTATTGGGGATGTCGCCTCGGACAATCTCAAGCAAGGGGATGATGTACAGAGCTACATCTACCGCAACCGCTTCAAGGGAATTTACCGGCGCCTGTTTGTCAGGGATGGGCTTATCCTCGGCGCCGTCTATATTGGTAGCTGGGATGAGGCCAGTAGTCTGCGCCAAGCCGTGGCCCAGGAAGAAAAAATTAGTCAACGCGCCTTCAGTGACTTCGAAAGTGAGGGGCGTCTATTTGGCAAGAAAAAAACCAATAGCATCAAGGATTTTCCTGATGGCTATCTGGTGTGCCAATGTAATTCAGTCAGTAAAGGGGAACTTTGCAAAGCCATTTCTGATGGCAAGCGCACTCTCAACGAGTTACAGCAGGCCACCACCGCGGGTTCTGTATGCGGCAGTTGTCGCCCTCTGATGGCAGAGTTATTGGATGCTCCTGTTCCCAACCTGGTGATGCGCCATGCCAAAGGTATACTAATTACCTCGCTCATATCATTACTCCTCATAGCGCTGGCATTTTTGATGCCCTCCCCCCAGTCTCAGACACCGTACAATCGGGACAACTCTGGGACAAATTGTGGTATGACAATTTCTGGAAGCAGGTTACCGGTTACAGCATATTAGTGCTGTGTATATTTACTGCCGCTCTCAGTGTACGCAAGCGCTGGAAAAAAATAACTCTCGGGCATATGGACCATTGGCGTTACGCACACAGTTTGATTGGCGTTGTCGCCCTTGCAACACTTGCAGTGCATACAGGGTTTCGCCTTGGGAAAAATCTCAATCTGGTCCTGATGTTGGTGTTTTTGGGGGTAACTGCAACCGGCTCACTGGTCGGTGTCTTTATGGCTCGCAATCATCACTGGACGGATCTCAGGCTGCGCGAACACCGCAAGTGGTGGTCTCGCATTCACTACGCCCTGCTCTGGGCGCTGCCGGTACTCCTTGCTTATCATATTCTCGCTGTTTATTACTTCTAAATGAAATCTTATCAATTTAAATTCTGGCATTACGGCCTGTTGCTGACGCTCACTGTTGGTTCATTGGCTGCGTACAACCTAACCGTAGCCGATAAGTCATTATTCGTAACCGGTGAGCCTACCCATGGGCACCATCAAATAGAACTCGCATGTACTTCCTGTCACGCAGATGGTTTTGCTGGACAAGATGCAATCCAGAAGTCCTGCCTGAATTGCCATGCGGAAGAACTGGAGCTCGCCGACGACTCCCATCCGCGGAAGAAGTTTCTCGATCCCAGAAATGCTCAATTACTAGAGACTCTTGATGCGCGTCAGTGCATTAGTTGTCACACAGAACACAAGCAGGAAATTACTCGTGAAATGGGTGTAACCCTAGCCGGGGATTTTTGCTTCCACTGCCATAGCGATATTGCCGAGGAACGCAGTAGTCACCAGGGTATGGGCTTCGAAACCTGTGCCAGTGCCGGCTGCCATAATTATCATGACAATGGCACTCTCTATGAGGACTTCCTGATTGCCCATGTTGGGCAACCCGACCTTCTTGATGAGGCAAAACTGCCAGCACGCACCGCAATGGCTGCCTGGTTGCGGAAAAACCCGAACAAAGAACCGCTGCAATTGACTCATGCTGACCTGAAAGTTGAAAGTAGGAGTACAGAAATTGCAGCTGCTTGGGCGCAAAGCGCTCACGCTCAGGCAGACGTGAATTGCACCAGCTGCCACGCCGACGGGAAAATGCAATTTAACAGTGTGGAAATTCTTGAGCAGTGTGCCAGCTGTCACAGCGAGCAGAAAGAGTCTTTCACCCAAGGCAAACATGGCATGCGCCTCTCTTCCAAACTGCCCGAAAATTTTGCTGAACAGGTCGGCGCCATGTCTCCTCAACTGGCCAGGACTCCTATGCAGAGTAATGCATCAGGTGAGTTAAACTGTATCAGCTGTCACGGCCCTCACGAAGTAGACCTGCAATATGCTGCAGTAGAGGCATGCCTCAGTTGTCATAGTGATGAGCACAGCCTGGCCTATAAAGAGTCCCCCCATTTTAATGCGTGGGAGTCTAACCCCGAGCAGGGTGCCAACTGTGCAAGCTGCCATCTCCCACGGGAAGCCCATAGTGAACAAATCGTGGTGAATCACAACCAGAACCATAATCTCCGCCCCAACGAAAAAATGTTACCGGTTTGCCTAAATTGCCATGGGGCTGAGTTTTCCTTGGCAGCAATGGCAGACAAAAAATTGATCTCTCAGAATTTCAAGTATAAACCTGCGGATAAACACGAGACATTTGACTTGATTCGTGACCGTATTGCGAAGATTTCCAACAGCAAAAATAAGCAAACACAATCCCAATAGGAGGGGAACACTATGCGTATTGCCGCTTGTTTTATCGCCGGACTGGCACTGCTCACTGGCTGCGAAAAAAATCAGGGAGTTGCGCCCGAGCGAATGGCGGATGCCATCTTTGCCGTGATTGAGGCGGATCGAGCAAACTACACCAACAAGGTAGTTAACCGTTTGCAGAATGAAGAGAAAATTCTGGACGCTGACGAACACTGGCAGGATAAAAAATTACTGCCGCTACCCGCGCAAATGATGCGTATGGGAGCTGAGCGTGTTGCAGAAAAAGACTCTGGTTTTAACTATGCCCTGCTATCCCTTTGGCCTGTTAACAAACAGAATAAACCGCGCACTGATATGGAAAAAGAAGGGCTACAGTATGTAATCGATAACCCAGGTAAGAATTTTTACGGCCGTGAAAAACTGGGCGACACAGAATACTTTACTGCAGTCTATGCTGATGTCGGCGTATCCCCCGCTTGCGTCAGCTGCCACAATGACCATGTGGACAGTCCACGAGACAACTTTGAGCTCGGAGAAACTATGGGTGGTGTAGTTATCCGTATCCCGCTCTGACTTAAAAATAGCACAATCTTAAAGGGGCCTTCATTGGGCCCCTACGCCTTCCTATGCTCAACGCATCAGTACTTGGGCCCGTCAAGTCCTACTTTATTTCTGATTTTTCGCACAATCTCCAACCAATCAAATTTTTTAGGAAAACTAAGCACCTAACTCATAAGAGTTGGGCGAATTGAACGCTTTCGCGGACCGAGATCAGCAACTTAAATTTGAGCTGCTTACAATTAATTAGCGGCCGAAATCATTTCGACCGCTCCCTCTTTCAATTGACTGGCTCTACTCCCGCTGCAACCTCGCTGAAATCATTCAGACCAGTGGTCACCCGCTGTGGGCCTATTTCCGGGTAAGTCCAGTCTCCATTACGGACCGCTTATTGTTTCACTTCGCTCCGCGAAGCACACCTAGGCATTAATATATTAGTCACTCAAAGAGGGATATCAAAGAAGATACATATTGCACTTAAGAATTTGGACAAATAGGAAAAACTTATAAAAGCTTTTCAAGTGTTACTTTGCTTTAATGGGGTGATAAGCCCCTGCAACCCTTCAACTTTGATTTCCAAAGTCAACGCCATCAGTTGCCCCAGTCTACCCTCGGGAAATCCTTTTTGGGAGAACCAAAGCAAATACTCTTCAGGAAGATCAATAAGCGCTCGCCCCGTATATTTGCCAAAAGGCATCGGCGTCCGCGCTACCTCTATTAGGTACTGTTTTTCAAACATATCAAAATCCGACAAAACTTCACTTTTGTGCTATAGCAAGCTCTCGCCCTGGAAATTTGTTGCTGCTTTCTGCCCACCTTACACTGGCTCCGAAATTGTTCGGCCTAATCCGCCGTTCCTATACCTCAGGCAATTACTAACAGAGGTGCCTATGCGTATTAAAGCTATTAAATATCTCAGCCTGGCAGCTGTGCTCAGCGCTAGCCTGGGAGGCCAAGGCTGTGCCAATATGAGTGATACCGACCGCCGAATAGGCACCGGGGTTGGCATTGGGGCCGTTACCGGCGCCCTGATTAGCGGCGGACGTCCAGGCGGTACCGCTGCAGGGGCAGTTATTGGGGCTGGAGCCGGCTATCTCTACGACAGGGAGCGCAAACGTAGAGACTACTATCGTTATCGCGGTCGCTACTATCGCTACTAATTTACTGCTATCGATCCAGGACAGGAACAGACAGTCAGTAGATAATGGTCTACGGGTGGGTGCAACTTAAAGCCGCCCCCACCCTTAATGTTAAGAAAAGACGCTTCCCCAACCATTAAAGGAGTTGTCTAATCACATTGATTCAACCTGGACAGAAATTACCGGTGGGAAACATCCTTAGAGTAACCGGGTCTTATTTTTTCCACAGCGCTCACAACGATACTCAGTGACCAGCTTTCCCTGTTTAACATCAAACTTACGCTCGGTGATCACCTTCCATTTATGGAAACCCTCTCTACACAGGGTTTTCCCCTTGTGTTTCTGCCAGGCAGTTTTCTTTTTAAAAGGGATTACATCTCCCATATATTTTCACACATCATATTTTGAATTCTAACTATCATTTGGAATAATAAAAACTGAACTCCAGTTAAAAAACTAGCAAATGTATGCTTCCGGAGCGGAGCCTAGGCCACGCTAAAATAAGACGTACTATAACTATTCATCGTTAATCTTGGCAAGCATATACAAGCTTTTATCATATGACTAAGAATCAATTGACCGAACAGTCAACTTCTATTCTCTCTTTAAAGCTAAGAGCCCCATAAACATACAAAGCCTACTTAATCTTAATATTCTAAAGCTAGTTAAATCTCTTGAATGAGAGGCTTATGAGCGAAGCTGGCAGAGAGGTTAACCTTGACTCCACCTATCAACTGAAGCATCAATAGTAAAGACTCTAATTGGCAGTCAGAAGCTTTACGATTTAATGAATAGAGCCCACCGTAAAATCAACTGACATTTTGAATATTAATTTTTACCAAAATACCTGTTTTCAACTTCTTTCTTAAGTGTAAAATTTAAATACCGGTGCATTAATGTAATTCTCTCTATGCCTTGGTAATAGCCGAGAATTTTTACTGGAAAGACCTAATAAACTATAACGCCCTATATATGTAGATTCATCAACCTTATCAATATGGATTAAGATTTTAATTTTGGATAATTGTTTGAGGATAACGTTAATAAAAACTTGCTTAGTGGTGTTACGAATAAAATTAACTAGACTCCGGGTATTCGGTATGGGTCCCATACTACCCAGAAAAACTCTCAAAAAAATGAGTAGTCTAACTTAAGAACCGCAATATTGCCTCTAAAATCAATCGGCTTAACGGTAATCAATTGCATTCAAAATAGTCATTTTCCTACTTCACATCTCCCAACCACTTTCTCTAAATTTGTGATCTTGATCTTATTCGGAAATTGATTTTTATCAATCGACAATTCCAGTATTCACAAGGGAATTGTTTGCCTACGAGAATCCTTCTGGCTAGGAGGTTGGAGTTTCTACCCACGCACCCAATCATATTTTACAACTGCACTGCAATGGACAATCAATTACTCCAACTGCAGTGCAACTTGATTAAATACACATGAAATCACTAAAAACCAAGCACCTTGTGAAAACTTCAATTAGACGAAGAAAACACAAAACTCTTCACAGAATATTATTTAGTACTTAATCTACAGGACATACTCGAATTATATGGCCATCTGGATCTTCAACAAGAAAAGTACGGCCAAAGACCTCATTGTAAGGTTCTTTCGCAAACTTGATTTCGGTATTCTCTCGCCAATTCTCATAAAGAGAATCTACATCTTCACTAGAAGGCAACATAATACCAATCTCAGAGAAACGAGGGGTATCAGCATTTGGCTCTGCTCCCCCTGTCCAAAGGGCAAATAATGCTTCGCCATCCGCTGCAAATGCCACATAACGAGGACTGGAAAATATCGGATCTGAATTGAAAAGCATTTTGTAAAAGCCCGTTGAACGTTCAATATCAGACACGTAGATAAGTTGAAGATTAGGTTTGGGGGATACTTTAATCATATAACTTCACTTCCCTAAAGCAGGTTAAAAAATCCTGTACCAAATTAATTATACAAGGCCTAAAAATCAGCAGCAAGAATAGTTTTATCGCTGGATGCTGATATCTATAGAAAATAAATAAATAAATTTTAATAGCGTACAATCAAACAAAATCAATATATTTTAAACACTAAGGTCGCTGATTACATTGCACAGTCAAAAATTCGAGCATTGGAAAATTACAACTCTAAATATTAACAACAAACTCCGTACCGAAAATTCGTCCCTTATTTAAAATTGTAAATGTCGATTCCTGGCTATAAATTGGCATACTGGTATTAAGGCCTTCCGTTACTTCATTAAGAAGATTACGGCCATAAAGCGAAAACTTCCAGCCACCATCAGCTGGTTCTATCGAAAGGTTCACTTCGAGCATATCTGCCGCGCTCAGCACACCGCGATTGTTATCGTCATAGAATTGTCTGTCCCGGTGATTGAAAGCAACACTGCCACTGAAAATGCCAATAGAGCCAATATCTTGGGAATAGATTACCGAGGCACCATAACTCCAAGGAGCTAAACGCGGCAGGCTCAGCTTCTTATCAAAACTATTAATTTCCCCATCTTCATTAAGATCATAAAATATATGTGTATATTTATCATCCATATATCCAATATGACCAGTAAATGAAATTTTGTTCGATAGGTATACTTGACTTTCTAACTCAACACCCAATATCTGTGCATCCGCAGCATTAGTTATTGTTTGAAAAGTAACATTATCCTGTCCTATAAAGGAAATTTCCCTCTGAAGATCGTGAATCTCGTTATAGAAAGCCGATAAATTAACTCGTGTGGTATTTGAGAAATCTTTTTTGACACCAACCTCATAGGCATCCTGTTTTTCTGGATCGAATGGGCCAGGAATTGTGGTATCGTTATTACGGAAATTGTAGCCACCACTGCGAAATCCGCGAGTCCAAAAAGCGTAAACCTGAGTATCATCATCTGGTACCCATTGAAACCCAAATTTTGGAGTATAGGCTTTCCACTCTTCATTGTCATTGAACGTCACATTACAACTTTGTCTCATGAGGCTGCATCCACTAGGCACGAGATCTGCAAGGGCCGCTTCTTTTTCTTCGTGGGTAAAGCGAATACCTGCATTTAATAGCCAATTTTCAGATAAGTGCCAATCTGTTGAAGCAAAAAAGCCCAAAGTTTTATAGGTCTGATCCCCACCACCAGTTAAACGTAACGCTCCAGTATTCACCAACCGGTCTTCGATATAGTCAATATTCTGAGTAAAGTAATAGATACCCGCGGTCACGTCTACTAAGTTAAAAGTACCTGAGTAACGCAGCTCATTACTGAATTGCTCCTGGTCAGTCCATGTTTCAGCATGAGCACCTATAATTGGAGAAGAATCAATATCCGATAAGGTACCGGCTTCGTACTGACGCCAGGCAAAAACGTTGGTGAGAACACCATCTCCAAGTGCAATATTGATATTGCTCTCCGATACTGCGCTTTTCCAATCAACATCGGAATACCCGGGTTCATCAATTTGAATGTCGAATTCGCCCAGTGCCGCAATGTCCCTGTTTTGGTTGGCAGGACCATCTCCCTCCATTTGACCCAACTCCAACTTTAGGATCATTTGTAGTCCATCCAGAGGGTAAGCATTTAATGCATGACGAATAATTTTGGTCTCAGAGCGACCGTGCCGGTCACCGGTGTGTGTGTTTTCAAACCACCCAGAATCGTCGGAGTAATAGGCGGCAATCTTAGCATTTAAAAGATCGTTAATTACCGGTCCAGACAGCACTCCACTAGTGATCTTTTTTGTTCCACTTTCAAGAGCAAAACGCCCATTAGCTTGTAATTCATCACCTGGGACTGTTGTATTTAATAGAATTGCACCGCCAGTAACGTTTCTACCGAACAAAAGTCCCTGAGGGCCACGCAATATTTCTATGCTCTGTAGATCAAAATTGTCAAAAAGCACACCACCACTAATGCCCAGATACATACCATCGACAAAAACACCAACTGTTGGATCAATAGAAGGTATAGAGCTATTGATACCAAGTCCACGTATGGAGAAATTTGCATATCCAGGAAAAGTACCAATATCATCAAGGGATACATTCGGCACACTGTATCCCAAGTCACCCAAAGAAGTTACATGCCTATTTTCTAGTTGAACATTGTCAAATGCGGTGACAGCTGTAGGAACATCTTGAATACTAATCACCGTCGTTTTCTTCATTGCCGTAACTACTACTTCGTCCATGACTGAGTTCATGTTGGCTGTCGCGCTATTGGTTATGGTTAGGATTAAACTTGATATTCCAATTACTCGACAAATCAATAAATTGGTACTCGATTTTACTATCATATCTTTCATCCTGAAAAAGTTTTAATATTCCTTCATCATCCCAAATTTCATTACCACTTCACATACAAGCTGTTAAATTTGCTTTCTATTCTGCTAACTGGATTTTAACCATTGAGTGTGAACCCGAAGTCCCCGATTACACATTAAGAAATCAGCTAAATAGCCATCGTGAGGTACCCGATAATCCATCCAGGTAGTGGGAATAATGCCAATATAAACATTGGAAATGGAAGCATCCGATAGTACTCGGTGAATTAGTTCTTTCTCGCGGGATAAAAGCGTAACAACAAGAGAGCCAGATAATGCACTAAAATCTTCCTGCCGATTAAAAGGTGCAACAGTTATACAGGGAAATGGCAGTTCACGCTGGACCTTGGCATCGGTAGCACTCTCAACTAAGGTAACATGGGGTTTTAAGGGGTACCCATTAGTTGAAGTATGATCATATAGCCATGGATTTTCTTCAGCTTGCAATAGATTCATATATGCATCAACCTCCCGCCTTCTACCCAGGGTAAGGGGTTGCTGTTTCGCGCGAACTTCTAGTTCAAGCCTTAGCCGATGAGCAAAGCCATAGGGGTCATCCTCCACCAATACTGCACTGGCGCAGACGCAGGCCGCACCACCTCGTGATAAAACAGACTCAGCAACAACAGTGACAGCCTCTTCATGATCAACATCCCTACCTACAACCATTTTCGATCGTCCCGGACCTTGGACTAGAACTTTAGGATTGCTTCCATACCGCGTAGTAACCTCTGGGCCACCATAAACTATTGCCAGATCACTTAGCTCAATCAGGCTATCTACCCCCTGTGATCAGTCGGGATCAAAGCAACGTATTGTTCCAACCCCGCCAACTCAAGAGCGCAAATAAGTCTCTGTGCAGTGAAGGGTTCGCGGGATGAAGGTCTGACCATGGTTCGGTATCCCATAGCAATAGCCTGGGGCCAAAGGCCATGGACACCCGGACCGTTACCTGCCGCAATAATTGAAACAACATCCCCTCGACGTGACAACAAGCTACAACCGTTACTGGCGGCGGAGTCTCGGTAATCCCAAACAGCGCCGGCTGGGGTAGCGGCCTGCATAATCCCGAGCATATTATTAAGACTATGAGAAATGTGAGTCATAGACTCGGCCACCAGGGATTTCTGCAACCCCGTTACATTAGCAACCATCGAAATATAGGCGTCCGGTTCCAGGCCTGCTAAATTTGCTTCCTTATATATCTGGCCAGCCTTTGCTAATCGCTCATAGCGTTGCGAAAGTGTTAGTGATTCCCCTTTCCGCATCTGTACGATTTTATCTTGTATATAAACGGTAGGGACGATCGCACTTTCACCAACGATGCGATCAGATACATCCATTATCGGCTGCCGTCGCCTGGTATGATGAGAAGCACCTAGGCAACGTGCTTCCACCTGTAGTACCTGTTGCTCAAAAGGAGTTTTCCGGACATCACTAGTGAGCGCTGCCATCAATACACTCCTTCAATCACTGCTTTACCGGAGACCTGCGCAACGGGTTTTACATCACTGACAGAAGAACCGGGACAATTCCCTAAAGTGGGAAGTCGCACTGCCGTATCACGCTCAAAGATATTGGGGAAAAATGCAAAGCGACTCAGGTGATTCATCACCACCTGTCCTCGCCCATTGTACTCAACGGGTTTTCCACTTTCTGGGTCGACCACCTCCAAAATGACATAAGGTGCGTAGCTGTCAAAGATAGGAGATCCGTTATAGTCCTGATTAATCCGCGCTTTGGTCTCCGAAAGAATCATAGTGCTTCCATAACTCGCTGTTATAGGGACATCAGGGAATACCATCGTTTTCAAATAATCTAGTGTGTCTACATCCATATGAGTTCCTCCCCAAGTGATCATCTCAAGGGTACTGTTGAGAGTTTCAGCTAAGGAGCGGCGACGCGCTATCGCCTCTAACAAAGGCGGTGTTGCAATAAGATATTTAATAGCTTGTGTAGCAATGATGGGTTCCGCCTGGTCAATAAGATGATCGGAGTAGTCCCTGGCACCTTCCATATTTCCTGCCTGGATCAATTTTTTTACCCAACGGGGATCTAAATCTACAGTGAAGCACTGCCCACCAAAAGCTCTGGCACGACGACGGTTGATGGCTTCTACGATATGAGGGCCCGTCGGTATAATTGCCAGCGTATTTTTCGGAGTCTTATCTGTTGAGGTTTCAAATCCCTCCAAACGCCAACTAACCACCTGCTCAAGCCACGCCTCATAAGCAACAACCCGTTTGGCTGTCCCCGTTGTCCCGCCACTTTCAAATATCCCGGCAAGCCTATAATCGGCCAGTCCTTTAGGTTGCAGATCTTCAATCGCTATCTCACGAAGCAACTGGCTGATATCAGGAAATAAAGACAGATCGGCCAATGATCGGACATCCTTAACTGGATCAAAATCAAGTTGACTGCGCATTGATAACCAAAATGGAGAGCCGGTATCCGGCGAAAAATGCCAGTTCAAAATGTCAGCCAAATGACGTTGGAAGTCAGGTGATTCCATAGGAATGTTCCTCCGTTGAGTAGGTGACTAAGGCTGAAGTCGTATATGCTTCCACTCCGTTTGATCCCGTTCGAATCGCAACCTCTTGTGAAGCCGATTAGAACTCGACGACCAAAACTCGATTGCTTGAGGCTCGAGAACATACACTGAAAACCTCTCGGGACAAGGCAATGCGCCTACACGATCAAGCTCTTGCGCAGCAGCTAGCAGTTGATCATAGGAATCCAAAGGCTCACTTTGATGAGAAACCGTCGACATCGCGTGCAGAGGTATTGGGCGAGCGTCCCACTCTCTAACTGCCCGCTCTCGATCAAGCTGCTTAATTTTCCCACTTACGGAGAGCTGGCGACCAAGCTCGCGCCAGTAAAAATGTCCACAGGCAAAGGGGGTCTCTTCGGTATCTTTTATTTTACGGCTACAGCTGTGCGTGGCGAAGATGATACCAATGGTCGCAAAATCCAATATAGCCATGACTCGCGATGACAGAGCGCCTGAGAGGTTCGCTGTCGCCATTACCATCGCCCGAGGTTCACGAACCTTGTTATCGATAGCCTCCTGGAGCCATTGTCGTGCAAGAGACATGGGGTCACTAGGAGGGGTCTCGTATTCAGAAAAGCTTTGATCCACTTTCCCTGTCATGCTTTCAAAAGTACTGCTCATAATTCCTTCCTAGATAAAATATTGACCAGTAGCTACCTGAAACCCATAGCCACCAACTTTGAGGAAAGGGGAGTCATTTTTTATATTGGCAATAGCATTCATACGAGAAGGTCTCCCCATTTCCACCCCCTGTGTGATCTTTATTTCTGCACCGAACTTTACCAATCCATAACGCGAAAGATGCAGTGCCAATGGCCCCGCTGCAGAACCTGTGGCCGCATCTTCTGCAACACCATAGGCTGGAGAAAACATACGAAGTCGCCAGCTCTCTCCTATATCCGGGCTAAAACAGAGCGCTGCCATATTGTGGAAATCTGATAGTCTCCTCAGGTCTGGACTGATTTGGGCAAGCTCATCCTTATTATCCACCCCGACAAAGACGTGTCTGGGCCCCACATCATACATATCTACCGGCAATGTACTTCGCCTCACTCCAAGCGCCTCAAGTAATGCCTCTTGATAATCAAAGGATGAAATTACCGGGCAGGGCTGCTCCATCTGTATGTAAGCTGAGAAAGGATTTTCTTTAACGGGTTGCACTGCAAAGTTAAAAAGGCCTTTTTTGGTTTCGATCTTTAATTCCGTAAGATCAGTTGCTTTCGATAAAGCCAATGCGGTGCCCAACAGCGGGTGCCCCGCAAAATCCAGTTCATTGACAGGCGTAAAAATCCTGACATTGACATCGCCACCTTTGCTCGGGGTTCCAATAAACGTTGTTTCTGAAAGGTTAAGTTCAGCCGCAATTCTCTGCATACTATTGCTGTCCAGGTCATCGCAATCAAAGAAAACGGCTACGGGATTACCAGTAAATGGTTCTCTACCAAAGGCGTTTACAACAGTGTATCTATGCATTTTATTATTCCATTAATCGAATACTGAAAACTCTAACCAAATTAAGGAGCCTCTGAACAACTCCGTGATGCCTCTGGCTTGCAGAGTGGTTTAAAATTAAGGCGCGGCTTCGCAGGAATATCTAGACCTTTCAAGAAGTCGCAATGCGGGGTGTGAATCGCTCCGCAAGCCCCGAAGAGTGGGCCTTAAAGGTCACGGTTACTGCGTTGCAGTTCCTGCAAAGGGCTAATGCCATTCTTTGATGCTATGCCCTATGAATTTCTATCCAGCTGGTTTGCTTTCAAAGCACACATCAAAGGCTATTCGATGATCAGGCGGTCTGTTAATAATTTCCGCTGAGATATTAGGTGGCATATCAGAGAGATTAGGTTTATCTCCACACCAGATCATTAAAGCACCCCAGCGGGGAGTGTCCTCTGAGACAAGCCAAAGCTTCGTTATCATATTAGGCACAAGCTCCCATTCCTTGAGAACTTCATCGGTTAAACAGCCCTTAAGCTCATCGGGCGCGGGATCATTATCATCAAGATCCCACCAGGCTAGTTCAATACGCATTCAACCCTCATTGATAAAACGGCATCCCTCAGAATTCTGAAGCCATCCATTGTCAATACTGATTCAGGATGGAATTGCATCGAGCAAAAGTTGGGCCCTTGTAACCCGTGAACCTGGTTTGACCCCGGATCACGATAAATACGTACTTTACCCACTGGACTTTCGATATAATCCGTGTCAGATATCGCAGTAAATGTGTTGTAAAAGCCGACTGTCTCTGTTTTTCCAAAGATAGAAATCTGCTTCTGCAGCCCCTGATTAGGCTGTTCAAGTGGCTTTATCGGTAAACCTAGAAGCGAGCATAAAATCTGGTGACCAAAACAGATAGAAACAAAAGGTTGATTATTTTCCCAAGCTTCAGTCATCACACGTCGACTGGCAACAACCCGTGGATCGTTGTGATTACATGGATCACCAGGACCTGGCCCTACAATAATAAGTTCGGAATCTGTAACTGAATTAATTAAGGTGTGAGGCACGACCTTAACCTTTAAACCTGCAGCGCGCAGTTGGTACTCCATCATTGAAGTGAATGCATCTTCATTATCAAGAATCGTAACTGTAAGCCTCTCATCCTGCTCCAAAGTAGGATCGTTCATACCTGAAGTCCCACTCAACCAAAAACTGGATAGACGTTTATTTCTATTAAGTAGAGACTGGCCAATACACTCCTTCTTTGCCAGGGAATCCATTGCACTGACACCCATGGCAGCTTGAAGTGCAGCAGCTTTCGCCGCTGTTTCTTTAGTTTCCGAGTGAGGGTCAGAATCGCGTACCAAAGTAGCACCTACTCCTACTCTCATATCTCCACTCTTTAATATCTCAGCGGTACGGATAAGAATTGCCGAGTCTAGCAAAGTCCCACAATCATTATTTTCGATCATCGCTGCAAAACCACTGTAGTAGGAACGCCCACTGGTTTCATAGCGGGCTATCACCCTGGTAGCATTTTGAAGAGGACTGCCAGTTACCGTTGGTGCAAACATCGATCGCTTCAATATTTCAGAAAGTGGCAAATCCGTGGAACCTTCAATTCGGTAACCAACATGAGCTAATTGGGACATCTGAATAAGATAGGGACCCTTTGCAATGACTTCGGAAGAACATATATGAGTCATCATTTTCAGTTCTTCATCAAGAACCATTGATAACTCATCTTCCTCCTTGCCATTATTCAGAAATTCCAAAAGTCCATCCTGGGTCGGACCCAAGGAGGGAAATCGGTAGGTACCACTGATAGGCGTCATGGAAAGCGATTTCGAATTAAGTTTTATATGCATTTCCGGGGAGGCGCCTACTAAAGTAAGATCGCCCATTCTGATAAAAAATAGCCAGTAAGCTCCCTTTTCCTGCTTTACCAAGTTGCGGAAAATAGTCAATCCAACGTGATCCTTGTAATCAGCTAGCTCACCAGTAAAGGTACGCTTGATTACAAAATTTGCTCCTTCTCCCGTTCCAATTTCCTGTTCGATCACTGCCCTTACTATATTTTCATAACTTGCATCATCGGGTATAAAGTGAGCATCTCTGAGATTGACGGGGACATCCGGTAATTCAGACAGGCCTGTTTCGAGCGGTATTGTTCTATATTGATCAACGTCAAGTGCCCGAAAAGGCACTTGATCATCGATAACTGTAAAACCACGTTCTTCAATCTGACGATATGGGGTAACAACAAGTGTTCCCCAACGACATGTATTTTTCTGCTCTTCCTGAATGAGTTCCAGTTCAGCCAGATTTTCCAGTATGCGCTCGGTTCCCGTCAAAACCTCAAGTGTCGGTTGTTTATATCGCTCGGGTCGGTAAACCAATGCATAGGCATCATAATGACCATCAATAACATTTTGTAAAACATTCGATGCATTGGCGGCGCCATCAAAGGTCATTGGCATACCTCCTCTGTTGGCAATACTTTAGCGCAACATTCCGCCGCATAATTTAATGCTTGCAAATGGTCCTGCTTGGAAAAGTCAGCAATAGAATCCTGAACGAGAAAGACCTCTATATCTCTTGAATAAGCATCCACAGCACTAGCGAGAACCCCAATATGAGCGAAAACACCACAAATAATAATTTGATCACGGTGTGTATTATGAAAAATATCATCAAGGGAAGTGGCATGGAACGCACTATAACGCCACTTGGCCAGCACCGAGTCTTCTTCCCTAGGTGCAATTTCCTCAGTAATAGCGGTATGCTCAGGACTGTTGCTCATCCCCTTTCCCCAAATATCAAAAAGAAGCCCCCGCTGTTTCTCCGACATATCTCCGCATTGCGCCGTATAAACCACTGGTATGTTATGTTTTCTTGCGTACAAAACAAGCGCCTGACAATTTTCAATCAGTGCTCTACGTAGTGGGTTCGGAAACATCTTCAGAAAATATTGCTGCATGTCATGAACCAGCAAAATACTGCGACTATTTACTTTGCTCCAATTAACAATATTGTCTGCACTTAAATCCGACGCTTGAAGTGTGTAATTCTCGATTCTTGGAATACTCATGCCCCGCCCCACATTGCCGTAGCCTCTTAATTATATATTTTCAAGAAGAAAATAATTCTGGCTTAGCAGTAAAATAAGCTGCTCGCCCTTGAAACAATCTAAATCAAGCCGGTATGCCTGCCCTAACAATCTGAGGTACCGCAATACCCAATGCCTCGAACTGCTTGCAGGGGTTCATAAATTCACGTTGAATTTTTATTTTACCGTTCTCAAATTCAAAGCTATGGATAAAATGATTTTCATAGAAACCTTCTGGATACCCTTCGAAACAGATACGGCCTTTGCCATCACACTCTACCCAAAAGAAATCCGGGTTCTGGCCATCAAATATTTTAATGTTGAACCAAAGCCAGTCAGGAAAGCACTTGAGAGACCATACAGCATGCTCCGCTAAAAGTTTTTTGCTGCGTATCATAATGGGCTCACCAGTATCGGTGGTCCAAAGACCTCCGCAGCCATCTTCAGTAAACAGTTCATGGCGCTTTAATCGATCTTGTCCCTGGGTATTCATATACTTTTCAACAATACGACGATTGTGTTGTCTTTGCTCATCTTGAGTCATGTAGTCATCTCCTATGATGTAGAACAAATTTACGAAGGGAACACCGTTGATGCCCTATCAGTAAAAAGTAACGTTTTTTCCTACCAGTCGCTGGCAAGCTACTCCTTTATCGCTGCATAGCTTAATCATCTTGTCAGATTCAATAATTTGCTCTGAATTATCTTTATAATCCAGACCCATAAAATATTTGTACCAGGGTTCTAATCCCATGGCATAAAGAAAAACCTGCCGGGCGTTGAAGGTTTCAACCATATGATATGCCTGCTCAGCATTTGAGCCGTTTAAGCGGCGTGAATGACTGATATCTTTACTCACAGGCTCAGTGTTAAGCGCACCATAAATCCATGTATAAGGCGCCCCAACACATTCCATGCCAATAGCCAGAACATCAACATCCCCAACCAACTTATGAACATGGCGATACATTACTGGATCGCTATTATTGGCATCGGCGCCAAATAAGAATTTCTTACCCATAAGCTCAATATACCAAACGGTTTTTGAACGTATATTAAGATCGCCGTGCTCTCCCAAAAAAGGTATCGCCTTTATTTTTCCATCAGAAACTTCAACTTCCTCAATGTCGCCCACCTCTATCACTTTAAAGCCCAGCTGTTGGGCGATTAGTTTCATGGAGGGGTCAATTATTGTTCCACCATTATTAACGGGTAGAATCAGTTTATCCGCTTTATGACGTAACTGTAGTAAAGTTTCCAGATTGAAATGATCGTGATGATTATGGGTAATACAGATATAGTTAATTGTCTCAGGTAGCTCAGAGTAACTGATAACATCATCGGCATAATGTTCACCTCTAACAGGAATTACCGGATCTATTAAAATATTAATCGAACGGGTTTCCAGCATAAATGAGGCATGACCGAGAAAAGTTAATTTTACTCCACCATCAGATATTGGCTTATGACGTCTTGTCGGCGGTTGCGAGGTAAACAATTCATTGTAATGTAGTCCGCCACGCACTTCGGTTCTTGAAAATATAGCTTCAGCTACTTCCCGCACTATTCCTTCTGTACGTGATTTAATTATTAAGTCTACCTCTGGCGTGCAGAAATCGACCATCCATTGCATATGATTCTCATCGGCCAGACGGGGGTAGAGAAACAGAATGGTCTTTCCCCCACCTTGGAAAGCAAACCAAAGTAAACACTTTGTAGTGATTTTCGATAGTGTTTTGAATGATAGAGTAAAGGTTCTATTAAACGATAACCCGGATTGTGATTGATGTCCTGTACAATCTCAATGAACCCCCTTAGAGGCTCTGGAGTTTTTTTATACAGGTATTCAATCGATTTTCCGTCACTATGGGCACGGATTAATTTATCCAGTTCTTCAACCGCTTCAGAAAGTTCTAGTACATCGGTAAGTTGATTTTCCAGTTCAAGCAACAGTGATTTAATATCTTCCACCTGGTCAGCTCGGGCATTAAGAAATTCTCCACCCGTAAGAGCAGGCACTTGTGCTGCCATAATGTGAACTCTGGCATTTTCAACAAAAGAAGACATAATCCTTTTGTGCGTAATGGCCATGTAACGTGCGGCCTGAACCGGCGGAATTAAATAAGACCATGCAAACCAGTGATTAACTAAAGGTTCGAAATAGGCTTCTTCTTTCAGGTATATCAAGTCACTAGACATCCAACATCCCTATTTTGATCTAGTCAGATTTTTATTTGTTGGGGTTTTCACATTCCAGTAAAAAACATCCCCACTTCATGCCACTTGAAATTGCGCTCAGCACAATCCGATCACCTGGGTGGATATTTCCCTGCTTCCGCTTGATATCGAGAGAAATTAACTGCTCAGCGCTGCCCATATGGCCGATTTCCGCCACTAGATCTGCGTTGGTTTTATCCAATGGTATCCCTAGCCTTGATGCCAGACTCTCCATACTTTGCCGACCTTCTAATGTATGTAAGAGGGTAAATTCAGATTTTAAACTCCACCCCGCTTCAGCCATACAGGATTCAATCATTTGAAGAGTATTATCAGCACGTAGTTTCAGAAAACCTTCGAGATCACTACCGGAAAAACGATAGAGATCCATTACCCTTTCACGACCGAGTTGGTCCTCGCGACTGTCATGATTGGGCAGTAGTACCGGATTTAGACCTCCACCCCGCTCGATTCGCATCATATCCACGAAGCGGGTTTCAGAGATATCACGACCTCCCCTATAGTAAAAACTACACCCTTTCGTCGGCGAATCAGATTTGCTCACAATGGCAGCCACAGCGCCATCTGTGAGAATCGCATTCATTAATCCGAACCGGTCAAGGTGAGGCTCACTAACGCGTTGGGCATGCACAATCACACCCACTTGCCCCACTTCCAAACTGTCTATCAGGGCGCTAGCACTAATCCAGGCACTGATACTGGAGCCACAGCCTTCCACCAGGTTTAGGGTTTTAACTTGTAGGCCTCCCAACTCAGCACCAATCTGGCATGCGAAGTCGATACCAATGAAATCTGGTACATTGGATTGGCCACCAACTATAAAACCAATATCATCGACGCTATATCCTGACTCATCCAAAGCTTTGACGACAGCCTGAGCGCCGAACTCTCGGACACTGCCATTGTGCACCCAATATTTGTCATATCCGGCGTGTCGAATTGCCCTCAGATGCATTTCATTAGGATGGTCCAAATCCTCCAATCGATGAGGTTTAGCCAGGACATGGCCAAGTCCAATCATTCTCATTCCACGACCTCCACAGTAGTTTGTCCACAGATCGTTTGAATAGATTGAGTTTTGTCACGTTCTACATCAGTCGTTATCAAAACGCATTCCAGGGTATTACCTAACAGCCGAGCCACATCAACCTCAATATTGTCCCTGTCCTTCAAATTGATCGCGAGCTGAAGTGCCAGGAATGAGTTCCCACCCAGTTCAATAAAATTATCAGTTGGCCGAACGTCCGTTTCATTTAGGAGCTGCTCTACCTCGCGAATTAGCGCTTTTTGATCAGTACTCTTCCTGTTCATACATACTCCTCCTTAACGACATTCTGTCGGTTTTTCCTCTTTCGTTAATCGGCCATTGTTTATCATCAAACAATCTATATCGACTGGGCCTTAAGTAAGGCGGTAGCTTTGAGCAGGCCAGTCGTAGCTCCCGCGTTGAAAGTTCAACATCTCTGCATCCCCTAACACAGGCCAATAACAGATCTCCTTGATTGCTGGTATTCTCGACCCAAACCACAGCCTCATCTACTTTCTCATGGGACTGTAAATACTCCTCAATTTCGTATGGCTCTACACGAAAACCGTTAATTTTTTGGTAACCACTGGATCGGCCGATAAAAACAAATCTGCCCTGTTCGTCGAGCCTGCATATATCCCCAGATTGATATCCGTCGGTTAGAGGCTCTCCACCTTCATAGCCCGCAAATACTTGTGCACCACAAATTTTAAGCTCGCCGAATTCCAAATCCTGAACGTCAACTCCATTAAGCTCCAAATTTTCGGCTTCCAGATCATTAGAATTCAGCAATTCAAATTTAATGCCGGGAAAAGGCTTGCCGATAGGTATCGACTCCAGAGCCAGGTCACCTTTGGTGACAACATGAGTTGCGCAAAACACCGTTGTCTCCGAAGGTCCGTAGGCGTTAATTAGCCTCACCTTCGCTTTGTATAACTGGTTAAAGAAGGGTGAAAAAGTACTGGTTGACAGCTTCTCTCCTGCAAATAGGATTTCCGTTAAAGGGTAGTCCTCCCAATTTACAGATCCTGCTTCACTGGAGAACAGGTAGCGGAATTCAGAGGGCGTCACCGACAATACATTTATTCCCGCTTTAGCCATCAACCTTTGTGTAGATCTGGCGTCACGCTTTTTATTTTCATCCAGAACTACCAGACACCCGCAATGAACCAAGCATCCAAAGGTTTCCCATATCGCGTAGTCAAAAGAGAGATCGTGAGTCCACAACCATTTAGCATACAGGTCAATTTTCAATGCTTTTTGGGAATTTTCCAAAAAGGAGGAGAGCTGGCCACGCATAATAGGTACAATTTTGGGTTCACCTGTTGTACCAGAGGTTCTCACGCAATAGACTTCATCACCGGCGATATCACTTCTTACCAGACCCCGGTTTGATTCGGGTAACTTCCAGAAGGTCCCAATTCCTCTTAATGAAAGGCCACCATTAAGTGGTAATTCAGTATCTGTCAGGATACCCACACAATTTGCTCTTTTAGCTTCCTGAAGCTGTTCGGATTTATCGAAGCCCCGGGGTAATGACATAAAGGATACGCCCGTGATCAAACAGCCAAGCATCAACTCATATAGCGCTATGGATCGAGGTATATCCAAAGCCAGGCGCTCACCCGGTAAGATAGCCATCTCTGTTAATTGGGTAGCAATATTTTGTGCGGACTCACAGAGTTGGCGATATGATCTCACCTTATCGTTATGTATTACAGCAGGAGCCTCCGGGTTCTCCTCCAGGGCCTTATTTAATGCCTCAACTACAGGTTGTAGCCCAAAACCCAGCTGCATCACCGTTTCTCTATACGCTTCCATACTCTTTCTTCTGCTTAAACAGTTGTACTGTCACGGCTAGGCTCTACAGAACAGGACGACCTCTGACCTAAACAGTATTCCCAAGTACCCACTTAAATACGCGATATTCGTAGGACGGATTTTTAACTAAAGTTAATGAATAAACGGGTTAAAACATTCGCGTAAGCTCTTTAGGATCACGCTCAACTCTTGATAGACCAATGGCTTCTTCTGGTACAAATTTGGAAAATCCACCATGGCGGGCTCCCACATTAACGTCCCTCCAGATTCGTTCCAAAGGGCTGCCTTTATCCAGTCCCGAAGCTCCATATATCCAAAGCAGGTCTTGAACAATCGACAAACAACCACGCATGATCTGTGTCGCACGTCCACGAATAGCAACCCGATCTTCAGTCGTTAATGTTATTTCTGGCTCTCGCGCAGCATGGTCAATGGTGTCAGCATTAAATTCCGCTGCCCGCTGGTAGATATCAAAACTGCTCCAAAGTCGCCCTATTTCAGACCTGATAGCCCCCGAATCGCTCATTGATGTATAGGTACTACCAAGAACAGGGTGTTTTCCGGCAGCGGCTGCAACATACTCCAAACCTGCTTCTGTCGCGCCGAGCATAGAACCCACCAGGCAATTCATCAGTACACCAGTGAAAAGACCTCCGTAGGATGCATGTTCTTCCCTGCCAGCTAACGCATTTAACCTACGATTCTCACCGGAGAGAATATGAGAATAGTTCTCCACATTACTATTGGGGATCTCAATATCCCTAGCCCGCACTGTGAGACTTTGCGTACCTCGCAAGCCAGCTGAGTTCCAACTTGCAGCTACATCCAGCTGCTCTGCGGGAACAGCGACCACTTGAATATCTTGGGTATCCGCACCTTCAACGGTCGCCAGACAGAAAAAATAACTGGCATAGGTCGATCCTGATGCGTATCGCCATTCACCATTTAGAAGCCATTGATTCGATGTGGGATTTTTTTCAGCAACCCTGGTCGCCCAAGTACCATGGCCAGAATTTTATTCCGCTCCATGGAGTAGGGCTGTGCCTCTAGCGAATGAAAACAACCACGCATAGTCCACGCTGAATTGGATACACCGGCAATCCATGCTAGAGATGCATCGGTCTTCCCGAGAATTCGGCAAACACGAAGAACTTCACGTAATGACCCCGGGCCAGAATCTCTGTTTTCATCCAGGATTTTTACGATGTCAGAGGAACCAAGCACTTCTATCAAACCACTCGACAGCTCTTCCCGATCCCCCTCAGAAAAAGTACTAACTACTCTCTCAATTTCAATATCGTTGTCAGTACTTGACAGTGGTAAAGCATTCAATTTAATCGACATGCGCGGATCTCCAATCTCTAATTTTTCCTGTGCCTCTTTTATGGCAAAATCAACAAACTCAGGCGATGTCGCCATACGTTTAGGCATCACTGACGAATCAAATATTTTCCAAAAGAAGGGCAGACTCGCTGCCGGATCATTAATGGTGTAACCACATGAGGATCGACTGACAAGATCTTGTTTATTATATTCGGACCGGGTTTCCTGGCGGCGGGCGTAAGTCGTCGCCCACCCGGTTTTATGGGGGCCGGGTTCAATACAACCCACTTGAATTCCAAAATCCTGTAGTTCAAGACGCAAGGTATCGGCTATAGCTTCAATAGCATATTTACTAATTTGATACGCACCTAAAAGAGGCCAGCAGGCCACACCACTCATACTCGAAACCAGTAATATTCGTGACGCTTCGCCCTCACGCATCATTGGTATTAGTGGCCGAATTACATTAAGCGTACCCTCAACATTCGTTTTAAACTGCTCCCTGATTTGCTCGCTGGACAAGTCCTCCAGTGTTCCAAATTGTGCGAAACCGGCAGCAGTGACTACCCGCGTTGGTTTTCCAACTTCCTTAACCGCTTGATGTAATTTTTCGCTTAGTGTGAATGAATCTCTGACATCTGCAATACACGGCACAAAGAGATCTTTGTATTCCTCCAACATTGCTCCAGCAGCATTATCAGAGCGAGTAATACCAATAACCGGTTCACCACGATCCCTAATGATCGAATCTGTCCAGCAACGACCCAGCCCACTTGAACATCCACTTAGCACCCAAATATTCATGTATTTAAAACCTCCCCCTGTACTGAATCCTGCCTACTGCTTCGAGACAGATAGGCCGCAATTGATAAGCCCAGAGCAATCAATAGGAAGCACACCAACGTTGCTAATCCCGTGATACCCGGAGACTCCCGGAGATTGGTAGCAGTTATCTCGAGATCAATTCCTAATTTCAGCCGTACAATCCAGTCAAAAAGAATTGCCACTATAACTGCCCCCATAGCACTCAACGCCTGACGTATAGAGTTAAAAAATGCTGCGGCCCGCCCCAGAGCCTCAAAGCTAACCCTGCTAAGTGCCAAGTTGGCGAGCGGTGCAAAGGCCAGGCCGGTACCCGCCCCTCCGATCATCATGACCAGGAAAAGCGCTATAAAAGTGACTGTTCCTCCCGGCATAAGAACACCAATAAAACCCAGTAACCCATTGGCAAGAGCAAATAACATCAAACCACTTCTAACTATTCCTTCAGGTTTTATACGATCGGATAGATGGCCAGCGTAGGGGCCCACCACGGCGTTGGACAGGGCGATTGTCATCATTAGTACACTGATAGCCACTGGACCAAAGTTCATGCATACATCCAGGAGGAAAGCTAATGGTAAATAGAAGCTAGCGACCCCTAATCCCAGTAATCCCGAAATAAAACAGATCCTGAAAAAAGTACCGTCAAACCACAACTCAGGGGATAAAATGTAAGCACTTTTATTCTTCACTTCTTTGCGAATCAAAATAGCAATGACTGCAGCTCCGATTAATATCAAAGCTATACCTACTCCCCGTAATATCCCCGCGACACTGATATAGTGAATACCTATAATTACACCAGCCAAACAGAGCCCATAAACTGCACTGGCAAAGGTTTCCGATAGTCGGATACCACTACCGGGATCACTGGGCAAACACCGCAGGGCGATAACTAAAGCGGCCAGCACAAAAGGAATATTAATCCACATTACCCAACGCCAATCCGCAGTCGTTAATAGTAATTGTGTAATCACCGGACCGGTAGCAGTTGCAATTCCTGCAACTGCACCCCAAATCCCTAACGCTGTCCCCCGTCCCCCTTTAGCAAAGAGGATAGAAATGTAGGCCATGCTTTGAGATGTCAAAAAGCCAGCGCCAATTCCCATCAATGCCCGCCCAACAATAACCTCTACAAAGGTTTGTCCTGCCCCACTAATCGCAGCCCCCAAACCCAAAACCAGAAGTGCACCTATTAATACAATTTTTCTATCTGCCGAATCTCCGAGCCGCCCCCCAAAAGAAGAGATGCAGCATAAGTGATAAGATAAATATTATTGACCCAGGCAACCCTGGCTGGACTGACCGTGAATTCATCCATCAGAGTTGTGTACATCAATGGCACAGTGGTCATATCCATCATGACAATAAAAAAACCAAGGCATAGCCCAACAAAAGAAATGTGCTTATATTTCACTCTTCTTTTTCCTTGTTGGTGAATTTCTATACGGAAGCTTGAAGGGTTAAATGCCATGCGGGTAGTCTTGTCCTGCCATGACTATCCTTCTCAATCCTTAACCCTTTCTTTCTCTGGAAGTCTTCAATAGCGGCAGCATTCCCTTTGTATTCAACTCTGTCCACACACTTTATGCTCCAGCCACTGGCCTCAACACTAGCTGCAATCTCAGATAGTTCGTTAGCCAGGGGCTTGGGCATTCCTAGTCTCGAGGGTGCGAAAGTAATCAAATGAAAAACCGTTTCTTTTGTGGCCAGTCGGCGCATTTCCTCTAAATAGGCGATGCGCTTATCTGCAGGTATGGCATGATAAACTGCCGAATCCAAAATGAAGTTGAACCCCGACTGCAAACCCGTATTGCAAGCATCACGTACCTCAAACGATATGCCAGAATCAGGATATACTTCCCGGCATTTCTCAATCGCTGTAGAAGAAGTATCTATTGCTATCACTTGATAACCTCGATCAGCAGCTGCTTTTGCGTTTCGACCAAGACCACAGCCGATATCCAACAGGCGACCGGGATGAGCTCTATCAAGAATTTCGCAAACCGCGGGTTGCGGTACTCCGATTTCCCAGGGAACGCTCGTTATTTCTGCACTCCCGATTAATGATTTGCCTTCATACACACCATTGAAATCAGCATGATCATATTCGCTCATAAGATATCCTTAAATTCTATTTGGCCCGATATATTTTGAATAGAATATTTAATCTATATCGAAATATTCCTGTCTTGGCATTCATTTAACTTCAACCGAACCAACCTCGTATAGAACATCCAAACTTTAAGGCCAAATGGATATCAGCCCAACAGGTTAGCTCCAAATACCGGCTAGAGTTCAGTTTGAGATAAATGGAAATATTTTTTACTGGCGCTGGATAAAAACGTCATTAACCTGGGAAATGATATCAATTGTCTCATCCCAACCAATACAGCCGTCGGTGACTGAAACACCGTATTTCATCATATCCTTTGGTAAATGAATGGCTTGCTTACCTTCATTAAGGTTACTTTCCAACATTAATCCGACAACTGAGCTATTACTGTGTTTTAGTTGTTGAATAAGGTTATCGACAACCACCCTCTGCTGCCTGAAATCGTAATTGGAATTTGCATGGCTGCAGTCAATTACCAAATTACTGGGCAGCCTTGCTTCGGATAGAGTGCGAGCTACCTCTTCGACTGCTCGTTTCTCGTAGTTGGGATTCTCCCCACCTCTTAAAACAATATGAGTATTCAGGTTTCCCAGGCTGTTGATCACTGAAATTCTTCCATCTGAGTCGATTCCAAGAAAACTGTGTTTTCCAGACGCAGACTTCATGGCGTTCATGGCTACCTGAATATTTCCATCGGTATTATTCTTGAATCCAACCGGCATGGATAACCCACTAACCATTTCACGATGGGTCTGTGACTCAGTGGTTCTGGCACCGATGGCCGCCCAGCTTATTAAATCTCCCAGATACTGAGGTGTTACCGGGTCCAATACTTCCGTTGCTACGGGAATTTCAAGCTCCGCCAGGTTGATCAATAGTTTTCTGGCGGCGGTTAGACCAGCTTCCACATCAAAGGAGCTATCTAACTTAGGATCATTGATAAATCCTTTCCAGCCAACTGTCGTCCTTGGTTTTTCAAAATAGACCCGCATAACAATTAGTAGATTTTCACTGTAATTGTCACTCAGGGACTTGAGGCGACTCGCATATTCCTTGGCGGCATCGATATCATGAATTGAACAAGGCCCCACAATTACTAAAAATCGCGGGTCTTTCCCATGTAAAATCTCGGTTATTGATTGCCTGGAGCGCTGAATAAAATCAGCCACATCAACGCTAACAGGATAGGCGGACCAGAGTTTTCTCGGGCTTACGATGCGATTAGCTGAAACAAAATTCAGGTTATTGGTTTGACTTGGCACAAGAACATCGAGCATATCAACAATCCTTATTCAACAATAGAAACCAACTTTACAATCTATAAAATACCTTTAACCACTATGTGAAATTTAAAATACAAATGAATCCCTACCAGAATGAAAATCCCAGATCAACAAAAAAGGAATCCTGTCAGTACAAAAAATTAAATCTTACATAATGTACTCTTGATTTAAATCAATTCACAATTAGAGTGTTTTCTGCACGAGAGTCACAGACAAGCGACTAGTTCTTCTTTATAAGAAAACTATCAGTTTTCACAATAAGAATATGCATTACACTCTTCCATTTTATAAAAATAATTTTATATGACCGACACTTAAAGCCATATTGACATTATTACTATATACCAACTCAGGCTTGGTAAATTGCAACACTTTAATATTTCACAGCATCCTGCAATGAATCGATAATAACCTTATTACTTTATAAAGAAACTATGCTCTAGCTAACTCAGATGAAATTATCATTCAAAATATACAGTTTCATTACAAAACACCGTCATATACTTTTTTTCTGTGGAGAAATTTCACCCTTAACTATAAAAAGCAAGCACACATAACTCACTTAACGGTTATCATTTTGAGCAACCGCTTCACCTTTCTAGATATTCATAGAATTAAATCTTATAATGAAACATCGGTGCGAATTTCAAATTCCACCATGGCAAATACCTCCACCTGGCAAATAATTTCTTGATCTTTCGGCCATCCCCTTCACTGTGCACCCTCAGATGAACAACACGTATAGCATCCCCTCTACAGTTAAAATCTCAACTCTCGGCACTCATGCTTTATTTAATTGAATTTATTAACCGATCATCTGCAAGGTGATGGAAACTCTTTACACCTACAATTTTACGTCTTTGGACATCAGAATTTTTTCAAGCAAATATAGCAGTCAACTTAAAAACATAGATTACAGAGGTGAAAAAAAAATAAAAGCCGCCAATGCAAAAATAAAACTTTCACGGCCAAAATAGATGACCATGTCACATTTTTTCTCATATAATTTTAAATTTCAAATTTGGTATAACCAATCAACATCGCATTAAAGTATTAAATGCTTGTTATTTTTTACAAAAAATTAAACTTAAGTTTACAAAGCCCTTACAGGAATCATATTTCTAAAATTTTCACGCGGCCAATTTTTAGTTGGAGTTTTATTTTTCATAGATCATTAGAGGTTGCTTTAAGCTTTACCTACTTAAAACGATGGTGTCACTTATTTTTAATTTGACCAAAAAATATCGATAGCAATACTTTTAAAGCGCTCTTGAAGTAATTTATTCATCGAACATTACAACGCATATTGTTTTACCAACCAGAGATATGAATTGATAAAAATCAATTTTTATCCCGACCTACCAAACAACGTCGAGCTTTTATTTACCATCCGTGACAATTGGCTAGTGCAGAGATCTCTCATAAGAGTTTAAAAATAATAGAAAACTGTGATTGGTAAAAATAAATTTCATGAAGTGCAATGGCTCGTATAAGTAAAAATAGCTGCCAACTTATGCCTGACCTGGCAATAATTTTGGTCTTATGCCGAATTTTAATCGACCAACTTCACAGCGTGTAACAGTGATGCCTACAAAAAAAGACAGTATTTATTTCACTGAAAAGGAAGGGAGCTGGGAACCTTTAGTCGTCCGGGTGAGCTCATCGGGTAGTCGGGCTTTTCCAAACTTTACGCCGATCGCTGTTTTCATTTCCCTGAGAGCTGCCACAAATAGTTCATAGTCAGATAGATATAGCTCACTTAACAGCCGTCACACGGTCCTAGAGACTGTTGAAGCCCAGAGGACACAGAGCTGAACCACTACGTCATTGGGCGTGGAAGCTATACTTTGAAATCTATTCGACAAGCTTCAAGAGACTTGTAAATTTGAATAGGTGATGGCGGCATCAATTCAATAAAAGCTTTTATAAACCAGCAGGTTACAGCCTCTAAATAATTTCAGTCACTTATTCAAAGATTATAGTGCTAGGAGTGTATACTCTTTACTGTTCCCAGACGCCATTAGACAACCTCCCCTGCAGCATGACCTGAAGCCCAAGCCCATTGGAAGTTAAAACCTCCCAACCATCCGGTCACATCAAGCACTTCCCCAATAAAGAAGAGCCCCGCCTGGGTTTTACATTCCATTGTGCGCGAAGAAATCTGTTCAGTATTCACCCCACCCAAGGTAACTTCAGCAGTGCGATACCCCTCGGTGCCCGCGGGTACCAGCTTCCAGATTTGCAGCTTGCTACCCATATCGCGAAGTTCACCGTCCCCAAATTGCTTCAAGGGGCGGCTGGAGAGGTTTTCTCGTTGCAGGAAATACTGCACCAGCTTTTTACTCCAGATCTCGGCCAATACGCTATGTAAATGGCTTTCCGGATTCTGTTGGCGACGCTGCTGTAGCCAGTCAGGCAGACTATGGTTAGGGGCAAGATTAATTACAACTTCCTTGCCTTCACTCCAGTGACTGGAAGCCTGTAAAACTGCTGGGCCGCTCACCCCCGGTGAGTAAATAGCATTTGCTCTAGGAAACTGCCCTCGCCACAGGAAGCAGAGACTTCAAGAGCACTACCCGGCAGAGTGCTTTGCCGTTCCAGCTGGCGTTTGTGTTGGGTAAAAGGTACCAACGCTGGACGAGTGGGAACCAAGTCCAGGCCAAACTGCCTGGCAATCTCATAGCCAAACCCTGTAGCCCCCATAGTGGGAATCGAAAGACCACCTGTAGCCACAACTAAGGATTCACAGGTAACGGTGCCCAAACTGGTTTTCACCTGATAGCCCGCGGCTTGTGCCTTTATCGTGGATACAGAACAACGGGTGCGAATCTGTGCTTTGGCTGCACGACACTCAGCTAGCAGCAGGTCGACGATATCCTTGGACTTGTTATCGCAGAATAGCTGGCCGAGAGTTTTCTCGTGATAGGGAATCCCATATTTTTCAACCAGTGCAATAAATTCCCACTGGCTATAACGCGCCAAGGCGGATTTACAAAAGTGGGGATTACGACTGTAGAAATTTTCAGCGCTGGTATAGAGGTTGGTGAAATTACAGCGACCACCACCGGACATCAGAATTTTTTTACCGACCTTATTCGCATGGTCCAGTACCAGCACACTGCGACCACGCTGCCCAGCTGTGGCAGCACACATTAATCCCGCTGCCCCGGCACCGATAATCAATACATCGACGCACTCAGGCAACTGGCTATTGGATACTTCAGACATGGAAAGATAGCTTATGCAGCTCAATCGCCCTTGGCGATCAGGTCCGGGGCAGGGTTACACCACGCTGCCCCTGGTATTTACCACCTCGATCTGCATAAGACACATCACAGACCTCATCAGATTCGAAAAACAGCATCTGTGCCACGCCTTCGTTGGCATAGATCTTCGCCGGCAGATTAGTAGTATTTGAGAACTCAAGGGTCACGTGCCCTTCCCACTCGGGTTCCAACGGAGTGACATTGACGATAATCCCACAGCGCGCGTAAGTGGATTTACCCAAGCAAATAGTCAGCACCGAGCGGGGAATACGGAAATACTCCACCGTACGTGCCAGGGCAAAGGAATTCGGTGGAATAATACAGTACTCGCCCTCGACATCGACAAAGCTGTTCTCATCGAATGTCTTGGGATCCACGGTAGCAGAGTGCACATTGGTGAAGATCTTAAATTCACGGGCACAGCGCACATCATAACCATAACTAGAAGTGCCGTAGGAGATGAGTCTGTCGCCATCATTGCCATGGCGTACCTGGCCCGGCTCAAAAGGCTCAATCATGCCGTGCTGCTCAGCCATCCGGCGAATCCACTTATCGGACTTGATACTCACTCCGTCCCCCTAAAAAGAATAATCAGTACTCAACAAAAGAAGCGGAATCATAGCCGGTTTAGGCTGTGCAAAAAAGTGCCGATCAACCCCTCCCTCTCTTGTTGCCCTCAATCATTTACTGTATAAATTAACAGCAATACTGTACAAGCATACAGCTCTTTGCCAGCTTCAGGCCGGTAGGAGGGCCTGAATGGAGCGGCGGAATCCGTGAATAGCGCAGAAAACTTCCTTCAAAACAAGCAGTTAAAGCATCAGTCTGAGCGCCGAAATCTAGAGCAGATACTGGCGAGAACGGATATTTGGCAGGCAGCCAATGAGCAGCGGCGCCCTCTCAGCGGTATCCCCACTGGTTTCAGAAGCCTGGATGCCGTTCTCAGAGGCCACGGTTGGCCTCGCAATGCCACTACTGAACTTCTGCTCAATCAAACCGGTATTGGCGAAATGACCTTATTACTGCCAACTCTGGCCCAGCTGACTCAAGCAGGACAAATGGTAATACTGGTCAGTCCGCCTTTTATTCCCTACGCTCCAGCACTGGCTCAAAGTGGCATTCAACTGGGAAATTTATTGCTTATACACCCCCGGGGACATAAGGATACTCTCTGGGCGGTGGAGCAATCTCTACAATCCGGAAGCTGTGGTGCCTTATTGAGCTGGCAAGGGAATCATACTTTAGAGGATAAGGAACTGCGGCGTCTGCAACTGGCAGCTCGCAATGGGGAGTGCCTGCACTTTCATTTCCGCCCTATATCTGAATCCCAGAACCCCTCTCCCGCCAGCCTGCGCCTGCAGCTAGGCAGTGATGGGGAACAACTGGCTGTGAATTTATTAAAGCAACGGGGAGGCACTGGCGGCCAGTCTTTGCACTTGGCCCGAGGCGCCAATTTGATTCGCCGTGACAGGCCAATACATTGACCATCGCCCCGAGGTCCAGCTCATGCTTTGGCTTTGCATCCAATTTCCCAAGCTTCCTCTTGAAGCCCTCATCCGCGCCCAGGGTCGAGATACACAGCCAGGCGTTCTCGCCGTGGTCGAGAAGCAACTTGTTGTTCAGTGCAGTAAAACAGCCACTGATCTCGGTATTGAGCCAGGCCTCAGTATCGCTACCGCCTGCGCACTGAGCGCAGACCTTCAACTGTTAGAGCGGGATATACAGAGAGAGCAACTGCAACTCGAACGGCTGGCCCAGTGGGGCTACAGCTTTACCCCAGTCGTCTCCCCCAAGGCTGCCAACACTGTAGAAAACGGAAGCAGTGACCCAGCCTGCTTGAATCTTGAGCTCAGCGGATGCCTGAAAGCGAATGGTGGCCTCAGGGCCTTTCTGGATCAGTTACAGAATGAGCTGGGCCAAATGGGGATTAGCAGTGTTATGGGACTCGGACACAGCCCCAGTGCCGCACGGATGCTAAGCCAACTGAGAGAACATCGCCAGTGGCTGGCAGAAACTCGTGTAGCCCCCAGCCCACAACAGTGGAAACTATGGATTAGTTTTTCCCCGAGCAAGCTACTCGACTGCGACAATAAAACCATTACCAAACTATATGCCTGTGGTATTAAGCGAGTAAGCCAATTGCTTGCCATTCCCCTATCCGAAGTGGGCTCCCGTTTTGGTCGTCCTTTTGTAGATTATTTGGCACGTTTAAATGGTAGCCGTCAGGACCCCGTACCCAACTTTAACCCTCCCGCCCGGTTCGATAGCGAATTATTTTTTCCCGATCCACTGGATAACAGTGAACAGCTGCTCTTCCCCGCCGGCCGCCTGATTAGAGAGCTATGCCAGCAGCTACAACGCCGCCAGCTTTATACCCAGCAATTACACTGGCAGCTGGATTATGGGCAGGAAAAAACAAGGAACTCATCGTGGAAGTCTCACACCCACTGCTAGATCCACAGCGCTTAATAGCGCTTACCAAGCTGCAGTTTGAAAGAGTATCCCTGGAGTGCCCGGTACAAACACTGCGCTTGAGTAGCAAGCAACTACAGCCGTTAGTGGAAGAAGAGTTCGGAGAGGACTTCTTTGATGCAGGCAACCAAGGCGAGCGCAGCTCTCAACTTTTGGACAAACTCAAGGCCCGTCTTGGACACCAAGCGATCTCCGGTATTGCCCTGAAAGAGAGCTACCTTCCCGAGCAGGCCTGGCAGAGCGCCGATAGCTTGCTAATAAAAACCAGCTCAAAGAAAAAACTCACCAATTGACACCAATAAAAGCACCGCGCCCCTCCTGGTTGCTTCCCCGCCCTACCAAATTACTCAGCCGCAATCAAAAACTATTTCATCATAGTGAATTACAGCTGCTACAGGGCCCTGAGCGAATTGATGGCTACTGGTGGCAACATGGCCGCCATGGACGAGACTACTATATAGCTAAAGACCAGGACGGCAGTCTTTGTTGGATATTCCAGGATCTGACAACTGAAGAGTGGTTTTTACACGGCATATTCTCTTAATTATTGACAATTCATATCTAACAAATCTTCAGAAAAGAAACTTAACTTTTTAAAAAAGAAGCTGAACATTCTTCAAGTTTAAATATCAAAGAGCATCAGCATGAGGTACGCAGAACTCTTTTGCCAAAGCAACTTTTCTTTTTTGCAGGGTGCATCACATCCCTGGGAATTGATACAGGAGGCTTACAATCTAGGTTATTCAGCACTAGCAATAACTGATGAGTGTTCCCTCTCCGGTATAGTTCGCGCTTATAAGGAACTTAAAAACATCAATCTTTCCCAAGAGAATTCAAAAGACAGAAAAAAACGGGAAACGCCCTTCAAACTTATTTGTGGAAGTTATTTTCGCCTTCAAGATGGCGGAAAGGCCGTTCTACTTGCCCCAAACAAAAGTGCCTATAGTGAACTCTGCCAACTTATCTCCACTTCTCGATTAAGAGCAGAGAAAGGCCAGTATAAAACTTTTCAGGAAGACTTACTTAAAATCTGCAGCGAGACTATTGCAATCTGGTTGCCAGAACCTGAAAAAGTCAGCATACCCGAGCCTATCAAGCAACACTTTGATGGCCGGCTATATATTGCTTACAGCAACCTTTTAAATGCAGATAGTAATAAACTGGCACAGGATCTTGCCCAGCTATCAAAGCAAGAGAACATTCCCCTTGTCGCCACCAATGCCATTTTGATGCACTGTCGCAGCAGAAAGCCCTTACAGGATGTACTCAATGCCAATTTTCACAACTGCACCCTGAATGAACTTGGATACCAACTCCAACAGAATGCTGAGCGCTACTTACGCAGTCTTGAAGATATTGAAAGACTTTACCCTGAAGAGGCTATCTATAGAACTATAGCTATCGTAGAGCAGTGCAGCTTCTGTCTCAGTGAACTCCGCTACCAATACCCCTCTGAAGTTATCCCAAAAGATAAATCTCCAGCCTGCTATTTACGGGAACTGGTAAAGCTGGGCCGAAAATTTCGCTGGCCTAAAGGACCGGAAGAACGTATTGATATATTGATCGAAAAAGAGCTATCCATGATCGCCGAACTGGAGTATGAGCACTACTTCCTCACAATTTACGATATTGTCCAGTTCGCAAGAGATAAGAATATCCTCTATCAGGGGCGAGGATCTGCCGCTAATTCAGTTGTTTGCTACTGCCTTTTTATTACTGAAATTGACCCACATAAAATCGGCCTTTTGTTTGAACGTTTTATCTCTCGTGAGCGCAATGAGCCACCAGATATCGATGTAGACTTCGAGCACGAAAGACGCGAGGAAGTCATCCAGTATATTTACCAAAAATACGGTCGAGACAGGGCCGGTCTTGCCGCCAGTAAGATTACTTACCGTTTTAAAAGTGCCCTTAGGGATATTGGTAAAGCGCTTGGTATAGGTTCAGCCACCATAGAACAACTTATTGCGGAGCGTGCCTGGTGGGACTCACTCGATGAATTCCCAAAACAGATGCAAAAGGTCGGCATAGACCCAAACAGCACCACTGGTAAAAACCTACCTCTGCTATTGCAGCAGATATATGGATTCCCGAGACACCTTTCCCAACACGTAGGAGGCTTCGTTATTACCGAGCAGCCACTTTATCAGCTGGTTCCTATTGAAAATGCTGCAATGGAAGACCGCACCCTGGTGCAGTGGGATAAAGAGGATATTGAAGACTTAAAATTGATGAAGGTAGATGTGCTCGCGTTGGGTATGCTGACCGCCCTGCGCAAATCCCTGAGCTATATTTCACTCTATGGCCCCAAACTACGTTTGCAGGATATCCCGGCTGAAGATCCGCAAGTGTACGAAATGATATGCCGCGCAGATACCGTCGGGGTTTTTCAAATAGAATCCCGCGCGCAAATGAGTATGTTACCCAGGCTACAACCCTGCAGCTTCTATGAACTCACCATTGAAATCGCCATAGTTCGCCCAGGACCAATCCAGGGTGGCATGGTACACCCCTACCTGAAACGTAAGCAGGGTCTGGAAGCCGTCAGCTACCCCCATGAAAGCTTACGACCAGTATTAGAGCGTACCCTCGGCGTACCGATCTTCCAGGAACAGGTTATCCAGCTCTCCATGGTTGCTGCAGGCTTCAGCGGGGGTGAGGCAGATGAATTACGCCGTGCTATGGCCAGCTGGGGAAAAAATGGAGATCTCTATAAATTTAAAGACAAGTTGGTTAAAGGTATGCTGGAGAATGGCTATAGGGCTGACTTTGCCGAACAGCTGTTTAACCAAATGAAAGGCTTCGGATCTTATGGCTTCCCCGAGTCACATTCCGCCAGCTTTGCCCTCTTGGCTTATTTTTCTGCCTGGATTAAGTTTCATCACCCAGCTGCTTTTTATTGCGGCCTGCTCAATAGCCAGCCTATGGGGTTTTATGCACCGGCACAGCTTGTTTACGATGCGCAAAGGCATGGAGTAAAGGTGCTGCCTATTGATGTACTTTACAGCTACTGGGATCATCACCTGGAACCTCGAGAGCAATCGAAATTTTTTCATAATAAACCAGACATTATTCACCCATCCCTTCGTTTGGGGATGCGCTTGATTAAGGGCCTGAAGAAAACCGCGGCAAAAGCTATTATCAAGCTTAGGGGAAAGCAAAGGCTGCACTCAATAATTCAGCTTAAACAATGTTACGAACTGGATAATGAACAAATTACCTTTTTGGCAAAAGCCAATGCTTTCCAAAGTTTTGCACAAAATCGTTTTCAAGATAGCTGGCTATCCCTGGGAGATGTACAAGACACTCACCGGGACAATTACCAGACACACTATATAGTAAAAGATGCCACCGATAGCGACTATACCAGCACAGGGCTAAGTTTAAATGAACATCCGATTGCCCAACTACGTCGGAAGAAGCAATTTGAACACTGCATTCGCGCAAAAGACCTTACTCTTTGTAAAAACGAACAATATATCACTTTCGTTGGTATGGTTACCTGCCGACAACGACCTGGAAGTGCCACAGGTATCATTTTTTTAACCTTAGAGGACGAGACAGGGAGCGCCAATATAATTATCCACAAACAGCAACAGGTACGGTATAAAAGAGAGGTTACGCGCGGGAATATTTTAGTGGTAAGCGGGAAGTTACAATTGGTCAAAGACCCTGACAACTTAAACTACCAAACCATTCACCTGATTGGCTATAGGCTTACCTGTCTCAGCTATAAATCCAGCCAGAAAACAAGAAACTTTCACTAAATCCCACTCTTGTATACATGAGCATTCATATCTGTATGATTATGTTCTGGGCAAGCACTCAACACCTAACTGAATAATTCACCAAGATTATATGCTGCCGATAAAATAAGACTAACTAAAGTTAGATCTTAGTAATCCGACAAAATCAGTGGCGCTCCATTCCCCCAAAATCTTGGGCCGCGGACTTGCTCCTGTTGTCCCGCCTGCTGAACAAGGTATTTCCCTGCAAGATCTACAAACACAATTAAGCAAATAGCGCACAAGAATCGCACAGCAACGCTGACCGACTGATTTACTCTCAGAACTTTATGGCCTTCTAGATTAGCCCCTCCTAAGAGCAGCCCCATAAACAAAAAGAACAGCACCTGAGGTGCAGGCATCACAAAAACCCCACTGAAAAGGGAATAAAAAGATGCCGCACACAAGGCATAAAGTAAGGCGGCCTGAATATCTTTTTTTGTACTATCGCCATCACCCTTAAGCTGCTGATAAGAAGTCCAACACACCCAAAGTATGGCAGCCACCGCCGAAAGCGTAGCAATAGCCCCCCATTCATATAAAAACTGCAGAATGCTATTATGGGGATGCCCAAAAAAATAAACAAAGTCTGGAATGTGTAAGCGCCCACCCCATTACCGAAAAAGATATTCAAAGTTGAAAGTTTGCTTAACAACTCCCACCAAATAGCTAGGCGTCCGGAGGTACTGGTACGGAAAATATGACCCACATTACCCAGCCACTCCAAAATCAGGAAGTACGCCATATAAGCAAAAGCACATACAATCAAACCATATAGAATTTGACGGCGCCAAGGCTTAAGAAAAACAAACGACAGCAACCCAGTTACAATAATCGACAACAGCAACCCTCTGGCGCCGCTAGCGAAGGCCAACAGAAAATTAGCAAATAAGAATAAATACGCCAGACTATAAAACTTTGTTCTTGAAGCAAATATCAGCAGAAGCGGAATAATAAAAACCTGCACCTGATTAAAAAAACGGATATTACCAAAAGAAGAAAATATCATTCCCGCACGCAAAGACTCACTTACAAAAACTTCAAACCCCAAATCAAGTAGGCCTTTAAAGACTACCATTCCATGGACGAGCAAATAAATGCCCAAAAGCCTTTGAGTCAGACCTGCCTTGGCGATATAAATGCCAACAAAAAAACCGAGGGCAACATCAACCAGTGGAGACCCTCTAAAATAGAATGGTATTTATTATCAGAAAAGACCGCGGAGCCAAATATAAAAAAGCAGGAAGTCAGCCAGGGCAGAACCAATCCTCTAAGATTGAGAGTCTTGGAGACTCCAACCCTGTATTCTCTAAAAAAACCAATAGGGTCGCAATCCCTATCAATACTATCTGCACAAACCTCTTATAATTGTAATAACCCGAGCCGAGATCCAATATCAAAAGGTGGAGAGGATTAATGGTTAGAAAAAACCATAATGAACAAATGGCAATACAAAACCAACCATATTTACTCTCACGACAGAAATCAGTTCCATGCACGGTAGAAACTGAATCACGAGCAGGTAATATTTTATAAAGCTGTGCCATTATTATTTTTAATACTATCTGCTAGTGCAAGGCAGCCAACAGCAAAGAGTTCTTTATTAGCAGGATTTTCAAATAAAAATGGACCACTAAAGTGGTCCATTTTTCAATAAAGCAGTCAGTCTTTACTGTATATTAAGAAGCATTGCGACATTCTGCTGGAACGTATTTCTGGTTAGCTTCAGGAACACTACCACATGCCCAATTTACACTACCAGTGGCTTCAACGGTCGGTTTTAATTTAAAAGAAACGCTCTTAGCTGCAGCACCCATAGTTACAGTGATTTCTCCACTAGAACATGCCAATGAGGCTACATCACCTACTGCAGTAGTAAATGTATTTACCCCATTACAGGTAGAAGCATCCAAAGTACCTGTGCCCGCATTAGCTATATTCTCGGCAATTGTGGCTTTAGCGGCAGATGCCAAGCCAATACCTTCAGAAACACGTGCACGCACTGTGTAATCCTGGTAAGCCGGCAGTGCTACCGCCGCCAAAATACCAATGATCGCTACCACGATCATCAATTCAATCAGTGTAAAACCCTGTTGCTTTTTCATTGTAACCGTCTCCATACAGACTTTTAAATAATGGTGAATCCCGTGAGGAAGTCCCGGAACAAGATACAAGGACTGTGCCAAGTTTGGCAAGCTGTAAGGAAAATTAAGAGTTGTCAGTGAGTAACCCATCACTTCCCACTAGAAAGTGCGTAGTGCTATAGCATTACCGCTGACAGCAGATGCCCAGTTATGACAAAATTTGTCATCTTCTGTATGTGTATGTACTTATCAGGGCCTTGCATGATACTCATAGTGATGTTTGGCTCGCGCCCGGTAATTCGCTATATTTTACCTTCCTTCTTTTTATACGCCTGGGTTTACACAGGGCGGGCAATAAACTGGCCCATTCTCAATACTTGGCCCAAGGTAATTTTAGCGGCAGCGTAATCAATGACAACTTCCTCCCTTAGCGGCCTGGCCAAACGCCTGGTCGCAGATCAGGTTCTCGATGAATCGACGGCAACTTCTGCCATAAAAGCTGCGCGCAGGGAGAACCAGACCTTTGCCCAGCATGCCGTGGAGGCCAAGCTGGTCAAAAGCCGCGAGCTGGCCAATATCGCCTCCCAGGCCTTTGGTACCCCCTTGTTTGACCTGGGTGGCTATAACTTCGACCTGATCCCCAAGGATGTTGTCGATGAGAAATTAATCAGCAAGCACTTCGCACTACCACTATACAAACGCGGCAACCGCCTGTTTATCGCCGTGGCAGACCCCACCAACCTGGCCGGCCTGGATGAGATAAACTTCAATACCGGCCTAAGCACCGACGCGGTATTGGTTGAGGCGGATAAACTGGCCAAGGCCATTGAAAACTATCTGTCCGACAGCGGTGATATGGGTGCCGGCCTGGAGGGTATGGACGATGAAGAGCTGGATGCTCTGGATGTTGGTGGAGATGAGAAAAGCGAGGCCGATGATAATGACCCCGGCGGAGATGAGGCCCCTGTTGTGCGTTTTGTCAACAAGGTACTGCTCGACGCAATACGATCGGGTGCTTCAGATATCCATTTCGAACCCTATGAAAAATCCTACCGGGTCCGGTTCCGTACTGATGGCGTACTCCACGAGGTAGCCAAACCTCCTATCCAGCTCGCACCCCGCCTCTCAGCCCGCCTGAAAGTAATGTCCAAAATGGATATTTCCGAGCGGCGTATTCCACAGGATGGCCGTATCAAAATGAAGCTGTCCAAAACCAAGGCGATCGATTTCCGGGTTAACAGTTTGCCTACGCTTTGGGGAGAAAAAATCGTTCTGCGTATTCTGGACCCCTCTTCTGCCAAACTGGGAATTGATGCGCTCGGCTATGAAGATGAGCAAAAGCAAATCTATATGGACGCCCTGGCCCAACCTCAGGGAATGATCTTAGTAACCGGCCCCACAGGTTCAGGCAAGACCGTATCCCTTTATACTGGCCTTAACATCTTAAATACCGCAGAGCGCAATATATCCACAGCGGAAGATCCAGTGGAGATTAATCTGGAGGGCATCAATCAGGTCAATGTACACCCCAAGGTAGGGCTTAACTTTGCCGAGGCATTGCGATCTTTCCTAAGGCAAGATCCAGATATTGTTATGGTGGGGGAGATTCGGGACTTGGAAACCGCGGAAATTGCAATCAAGGCTGCGCAAACCGGTCACCTGGTGCTCTCCACGCTACATACCAACTCAGCTCCTGAAACCTTGACACGCCTCATGAACATGGGGGTTCCCACTTTTAACATCGCCACTTCTGTCAGTGTAATTATTGCACAGCGATTGGCACGACGTCTGTGTAATGAGTGCAAGAAACCGGTGACATTGCCATCAGAGGTCTTGGAGGCGGAAGGTTTCGCTACGGTTACAATTCCTAAAAGTGAGTGGGCGATTTTCCAGCCCGTTGGTTGCGAGCATTGCTCCAAGGGCTACAAAGGACGCGTTGGCGTGTATGAAGTGGTTCGCATCACCGATGGCATCTCCAGAATTATAATGGAGGGCGGCAATTCGATTCAGATTGCGGACCAGGCCCGCGAAGAGGGCTTTAATAATCTGAGGATATCGGCACTGCGCAAAGTTGTGATGGGTGTCACCAGCCTGGAAGAGGCAAACAGGGTGACCAAAGATTAGCCCTTTACGACTAGTGAAAACCTATTTGTCCTAAACAGCACAGCTCTGGAACCTGAATTTTATTTTGATCAAAATTAGTTCCAGTACCCGAGAATTAGCATCTATTTTCGAAAGAGACATTAGAGCGAGTTAATTAACATACACTACTTCAACTTTTCGGATCTTCGCCCAGTTGAAGCTCTACACTCACGAACAATAGAGTTAAGAAGTACAAGAAATTTCAGGTTTTTCTGAGATAAGAGATAAAAAGCAGGAAAAGCAAATATGGCCAACGCTACAGCAGTTGCATACATCTACAAAGGGGTGGATAGTAAAGGGGCCAAGGTTCAAGGGGAAATAAATGGCACCAGCCCCGCACTGGTAAAAGCCCAATTACGCAAACAAGGTATTATAGCGAACCGGGTACAAAAAAACCAAAGCCCCTGTTTGGCGCTGGCAAAAAGAAAGTAAAGCCTGCAGATATCGCTCTATTCACCCGGCAGATGGCCACTATGATGAAGGCCGGGGTTCCATTGGTGCAAAGCTTTGAAATCGTTGCCGATGGCCTGGATAACCAGGGGGTCAAGGAGCTTATTTTCAAACTCCGTGATGATGTGGCTTCGGGCACTGCATTTGCGGAGGCACTGCGCAAACACCCACTCTACTTTGATGATCTTTTTTGTAACCTGGTAGCCTCTGGTGAGCAATCCGGTGCACTGGAAACTATGCTGGATAGGATTGCTACTTACAAAGAGAAGACGGAATCGCTAAAAGCAAAGATCAAGAAGGCGATGACTTACCCCATCGCGGTAATGGTGGTAGCGATTGTAGTCACCTCAATTCTATTGATTAAAGTTGTCCCCCAATTTGCAGAGACTTTTTCCAGCTTTGGGGCAGATCTGCCCGCCTTTACCCAGCTGGTAGTAGGCATGTCCGAATGGATGCAAGCCAATTGGTTTTTTGCGCTGCTCGCTGTAGTAATCAGCATCGGCGGAACTATCGAAGCCAAAAAGCGCAACAGAAAAGTGGCTGAGTTCTTCGACCGCCTAATATTGAAACTGCCCATTCTGGGAACAATCACCTACAACTCCATTTCGGCACGTTTTGCGCGCACACTATCTACTACCTTTGCTGCCGGTGTCCCTCTTATTGATGCCTTAAAGTCTGTGGCTGGTGCTACGGGTAATAGCCTCTATGAGGAGGCAACGCTTAAGATCAGAGACTCTGTAGCTACTGGTATCCCCCTCAATGCGGCACTTCGCTCCTCTGGCCTATATCCGACCATGCTGGTACAAATGGCAGCCATTGGTGAGGAGTCCGGAGCTCTGGACGATATGCTGGGAAAGGCTGCCGACTATTACGAGGAGGCTGTCGACAATATGGTGGACAACCTTACAACTCTTATGGAACCAATGATCATGGCAGTTTTGGGTATTCTGGTTGGCGGCTTGATGATTGCCATGTATCTTCCTATCTTCCAGTTAGGTCAAGTAGTATAAGAAAGAATACGATGCTCGAAACGTTAGCTTCATACCCAGCGCTGCTCCTAAGCAGCGCTTTTATTTTGGGCCTACTTATAGGCAGTTTCCTCAATGTCGTTATTCTGCGCCTGCCAGTAATGATGGAGCGCGAATACAAGCGGGATTTTTACAGCTACTTTGACACAAAACCTGACAAAGCCGAGCAAGAGGAGCTGAATAAACCGTTCAATCTGGTGTTGCCCCACTCCCATTGCCCCAAGTGCAAAACCGAAATCAAACCCTGGCAGAATGTACCGGTAATCAGTTTCTTATTTCTACGTGGTAAATGCGGCTCCTGTGGCACAGCGATTTCCAGACGCTACCCCACGGTGGAACTGATCACAGGGATTCTCACCGCAGTAATTGTGTGGCAACTGGGCTTTACCTGGCAGGCACTGGCTGGCTGTGTGTTTACCTGGGTTTTGATCGCTCTCACCGGCATAGACTTTGATAAACAGCTACTGCCAGACAACCTTACCCTGCCGTTACTCTGGGGGGACTGTTCATCAACCTGTGGGGGGTATTTGCCCCCTGCAAGAAGCCGTGATCGGTGCAATTGCTGGCTACCTGTCACTGTGGCTTGTATTCCATATCTTTAAGCTGGTCACCGGCAAAGAGGGTATGGGAGCTGGGGATTTCAAGATACTCGCCGCTATCGGGGCATGGTTTGGCTGGCAGATATTACCATTGGTGGTAGTACTCTCTGCCGCAGTAGGCGCTATTGCAGGTATTGCTTGGAGCCTGGCCAAAGGGCGAGACCATAGACTACCAATCGCCTTTGGCCCCTATTTGGCTGGAGCGGGCTGGATTGCCATGTTATGGGGAGATCAGATCATCGGTTGGTATTTGAACTTTTCGGGGCTCGCAAACTGAAAACTCTTCTCAGTTAGCTCTAGCAGAGTAAGTGATTTAACATAAACCCGGCCCGGCATTGGCCGGGTTTCTTGTTTATAACCCCAGTTTTTTAGTTCAAGGAGGCAACATATTGTTCCGGGTAGGCTTAACTGGTGGTATTGGCAGTGGAAAATCTGCCGCCGCTGAGTGCTTTCGTGAGCTGGGCATCCATGTGGTAGATGCAGACTGGGCTGCCAGGGTGGTCGTACAGCCCGGCAAGCCGGCACTAGAGAAAATTGCCCAGCATTTCGGCGCTGGGATTTTACTTGAGAATGGCGAACTGAACCGAGCGCAGCTGCGCAGCCTGATTTTTGAGGATACTGAAGAGAGAGCCTGGCTGGAGGGCCTGCTACACCCTCTGATACGGGAGGAGATCCTCGGCTCCCTGGAACAAAGCCCAAGCCAGTATGCGATACTGGAATCGCCCCTTTTAATTGAATCCGGCCAGTACCAGCTGGTGGACAGGATTTGTGTGGTGGATCTGCCAGAGAACTTGCAGGTAGAACGGGCCACTGCAAGGGATAACAATCGCGAAGAGCAGATTCGCAAAATCATGGCGGCACAACTGGGCAGACAGGAACGACTGGATAAAGCCGATGATGTGCTGGACAATTCTGCCGGCCTGGCGGAGCTGCGCGGCCAAGTTGAATTACTGCATCAAAAGTACTTACAAATGGCGGCCACCACTAAACACAACTGAATTAGTAATACTCCAAGTTAATATGTCCAAAAGTAAAGAAACCCCAACCTTAAGCTGCCCCACCTGTAAAAAGCCTGTGGAGTGGAATGATAAGTTTCCATTTAAGCCTTTTTGCAGTGAACGCTGTAAGCTGATTGACTTGGGCGAATGGGCCAACGAAGAGCATAAGATTCCAGGTGAATCTATTTATGATGATGTTCTAAGTGACGACCTGGACCCGACCAAGCAGCGCCGCAACTAAGTTTCGGGCCTAACTGGCCCGAGCTGATTTGTTTGCTGACCTTTAAGAGACTGGCGCAGCGGTTTTAATCGCCTCAATAATCGCCTGGTTGGCATCGGGAAACTGAAAGTTATCCAACTCCTGAACGGCTACCCAGGCAGTCTCTTGCCCTTCCCGACCCATAGCCTCCCCGGTAAACGCCGTTACCTGCCAGGTATCCAGCAAGACTGTTTTTTCTGGATATTCGTGGCGAATTTCCACCAGAGGAGTCAGTTCAGTTATCTCGATTGCCACTTCCTCACGCAGCTCGCGGGAGAGCGCCTGCTGCACACTCTCCCCTTCCTCCACCTTGCCACCGGGGAACTCCCAACGCCCGCCCATATGCAAGTGATCCGGGCGGCGGGCAATCAGGATTTTGCCATCATCACGAGATACAACCCCAACAGCAACATGAATAACACTGGTCACTACAACTTCCTCAGGTACGGTACTCGGCGTTGATGGTGACATACTCATGGGAGAAGTCACAGGTCCAGACATGCTCACTACAGTTGCCACGGCCCAATTCTATTCGAATAGTAAATTCAGGCTTGGAAAATACCTGTTCACCCTGCTCTTCAAGATAATTTACTGAGCGCCCTCCGGCTTCCACCACCTGTACCTGATCCAGGTATATATTGACCTTGGTGGTATCCAGACTTCCCGGGATTGCATTACCAATCGCCATCACCAGGCGCCCCCAATTGGGATCTGAGGCATAGAGCGCGGTTTTTACCAGGGGGATTCGCCAACTTCAAAAGCAACACGCAATGCCTCTGCGCTACTCCCAGCACCCTCAACCTGTACAGTGACAAACTTGGTTGCACCTTCACCGTCTTTAACAACCGCCTTCGCCAGCTCTATGTGCAGCTGGGTAATGGCCCCCATCAGCGCGGAATAAGCCCGATCTTCGCTGTTTTCAATCTGGCTGCCAGTCGCTCCTGTAGCAATAAGCACACACGCATCATTAGTTGAGGTATCCCCATCCACACTGACCCTGTTAAAAGAAGCATTCACCGCTTCCTTAACCATCTTATCAAGCAGAGGTTGTGCAACATGCGCATCTGTAGCGACATAAGCCAACATAGTCGCCATATTTGGCTGGATCATGCCGGAGCCTTTGGCGATACCGACGACAGTAATCTCTTCGCCACCAATCTCCAGGGTTCGGCTCGCTGTTTTTGGGTGAGTGTCCGTGGTCATAATGGCCTTCGCAGCACCGTCCCATCCACTATCTGACAGCTGCTCGGCAGCACGGGGAATCGCATCCAGCAAACGCTGGAGCGGCAGATGTTCACCAATCACACCAGTACTGAATGGCAGCACTTGCTCAGCACGGATATTGATCGCCCTGGCCACGGCCTCACAGCAGGCCTGGGCATCACTAAGCCCTCGACTCCCGGTGGCCGCATTGGCATTGCCCGCATTGATCAGCAAAGCGCGCACGTTTCCTTTGGAAATATGTTCCTTCGCCACAACCACAGGCGCTGCGCAGAAAGAGTTCTGGGTAAAAGTGGCTGAAACCGAGGCCTCTTTAGAGATTTCGATCAAAAGCAAATCGTCACGCTGCCAGTCCTTTATTCGAGCTGGAACACTGGCGAGGCGGACCCCTTTAACTGGGGGGAGTAATGGGCTAGACATAACAGTAAGACTTTTGCGCCAACTGGGAGCAAGCGCTCTCGGAGGCCAGTAGTGATTAAAAGAGCGTCATTATTAAAGCGTAACGAAGATTGGGCAAGATAAATTCAGGACTTAATGCGGATTCAAAGTATCTAGCCGCAGAATATTTTGAAAAGAGATAAAAAAAGACCCCACTCATGGCGGGGTCTTTGCGGGCTAAATGCCTCTATCTACGCGCTAAAACTCGTCCAAGACGTTAGCTTTGCGGAGAGGAAGCCAGCTTGCCGTGGCACTGCTTGTATTTCTTACCGGAACCACAGGGGCAAGGATCGTTACGGCCTACTTTTGGCCCGCGACGCTCAGGTACAGACGCTGCCTGTGGCTGTGGTTCGCTCTCGGGCAAGGCGGAAGCCGCGGCATGCTGCAAGTCCAGTTGTTGCTTGCGCTGCTCTTCCAGGCGCTGCTGCTCCAATTCATCCATTTGCTCGCGGGTCATCGGCTCTACATGGGCGAGGATTCGCACCACTTCGTGCTTGAGGTTTTCCAGCATGCTCTGGAACAGGTGGAAGGACTCACGCTTGAATTCCTGCTTGGGGTTCTTGTTGGCATACGCACGCAGACCGATGCCAGCCCTCAGGTGGTCCATGCTGGAGAGGTGCTCTTTCCACAGCTGGTCCAGCACCTGTAACATAATCTGACGCTCGACTGTCGGCATCAAATTTTCATCACCAGAGGATTCACTGATACGCGTGACCTTGGTTGCATAGGCTTCCTGGGCTGAAGCAATCACTTTCTCGCGCAAGCTCTCCTCATGCAGAGTACGGTCTTCATCCAGCCACTGCTGTACCGGCAACTCGATACCCAGCTCTCCCGCCAGCTGTTTCTCCAGTGCAGGAATATCCCACTGCTCTTCAACACTCTGCGGGGGCACCGAGGCAGAAATGATTTCATTGACAACATCTTCACGAATCGCACCAATGGTGTCACTAATCTGGTCCGCCTCCAGCAACTCATTACGCTGACTGTAAATGACCTGGCGCTGGTCATTGGCCACATCATCGTATTCCAGCAACTGCTTGCGGATATCGAAGTTGCGACCTTCAACGCGACGCTGGGCCTTTTCGATAGCGTTGGAAACCATGCGATGCTCAATAGCCTCACCGCGCTCCATACCCAGCATCTGCATAAAGTTTTTCACCCGGTCAGAGGCGAAAATACGCATCAGATTATCTTCAAGAGACAGGTAGAAACGGGTTACACCCGGGTCACCTTGACGCCCGGCACGACCGCGCAACTGGTTATCGATACGACGGGATTCATGGCGCTCGGTACCGATAATATGTAAGCCACCGGCTTCGATTACCTGGTCATGACGCTTCTGCCAATTTTCTTTTACTGCAGCAATCTCATTCTCTGCCAGCTCACGGCCCTTCTCTTTAGCCTGTTCCGCAGCTTCGGCTTCCCAGTTCCCCCCAGGACAATATCAGTACCACGACCGGCCATATTTGTGGCAATCGTAACTGCACCAGGGCGGCCAGCCTGGGCAATAATCTGCGCTTCGCGCTCATGGTATTTTGCGTTCAGGACCTGGTGCTGGATACCGGCCTTTTGCAGCATGCGCGACATTTCTTCAGAGGTTTCGATAGACGCTGTACCGACAAGGATCGGCGCCTGCTTTTCACGGCAGAACTTCACATCCTCAATGATCGCATCCATCTTCTCTTCTTTGCTCAGGTAGACCAAATCGTTGAGGTCTTCCCGCTGGATATCTTTGTTGGTAGGGATTACTACCACATCCAGACCGTAAATCTGCTGGAATTCGAAGGCTTCGGTATCGGCAGTACCGGTCATACCGGAAAGCTTTGGATAAAAGCGGAATAAATTCTGGAAAGTTGTAGAGGCCAGAGTTTGGCTCTCACTTTGGATCTGAACGTTTTCCTTCGCTTCCAACGCCTGGTGTAAACCTTCAGACAAACGACGGCCTGGCATGGTACGGCCAGTATGCTCATCAATCAGCACCACCTGGCCATTCTGCACGATGTAATCCACATCTTTATTAAACAGTACATGCGCACGCAGAGCCGCGTGAACATGATGCAGCAAGCCCAGGTTACCGGGCGCATAGAGGGACTGATCTTCTTTCATCAGGCCACTGCGGGACAGTAACTCTTCGATCAGCAAATGGCCCTGTTCAGTCAACTCTACCTGGCGAGTCTTCTCGTCTACCGTGTAGTGACCTTCCCCCTCTTCCGCACGCTCAAGCTGAGGAACCAGCTTGTTCATGGCCATATAAAGATGGGAGGAATCCTCCGCGGCACCGGAGATAATCAGCGGCGTACGCGCCTCGTCGATGAGGATCGAGTCTACCTCGTCGACAATCGCAAAGTTTTGCGGGCGCTGGGTGCGATCCTCTTTACGCAACACCATATTGTCACGCAGGTAATCGAATCCGAATTCATTATTGGTGCCGTAAGTAATGTCAGCCTGATATGCAGCTTTCTTATCATCCGGGTGCTGCTGGGAGACAATGACACCCACGCTCATGCCCAGGAATTCGAAGACAGGGCGCATCCAGTTGGCATCCCGGGATGCCAGGTAGTCGTTTACCGTAACAATATGCACACCCTTGCCTTCCAGTGCATTCAGGTAAGCTGGCAGGGTCGCTACCAGTGTCTTACCTTCACCGGTACGCATCTCTGCGATACGGCCTTCATGGAGAGTCATACCACCAATCATCTGCACATCAAAATGACGCATACTCAAGGTGCGACGGCCGGCCTCACGCACCGCAGCGAAAGCCTCCGGTAACAGCTGGTCCAGTGTTTCCCCATCCGCTATGCGCTTTTTAAATTCATCTGTTTTGGCGCGAAGGGCCGTGTCATCAAGCTTCTGGAAATCCTCTTCCAATGCATTGATCTTTTCCACGATCCGTCGCATACGCTTCAGCTCGCGGTCATTTTTTGAACCAAAGACCGATTTAATCAGTTTGCCAATCATTATCTAGAAACCACTTATCTTATGTGCGCTGTCGGCGCCAATTCTGGGCAGATTGTTGCACCGACACTCCTTTATGCGTGGGGTGCAAGTAAACAGGAAGGCGCAACCGCTGGCAACTCTTATGCCAAGCTGCCGGCAATTACGCGTAAAGGAAGAATAGTTGTTATCTGCCTGTGCGGCGGATGTAGCTGGCCGGGTCGACCGTGCGATTATTCTTAAAGATTTCGAAGTGAACATGTGGGCCGGTAGAGCGACCGCTAGAGCCCATCTGGGCAATAACCTGCCCTTTTTTTACCACATCACCGAGGCCAACCTTAAGCTCGCTATTATGGCCATAGCGGGTTGAATAACCATTGCCGTGATTTATTTCTACCAACTGGCCATAGCCATGGCGCTCATCTGCCCAAGTCACCACACCAGCAGCGACGGAAACCACATCGGAGCCCATCTTGCCAGCAAAATCAACACCCTTATGCCAAGTACGGCGCCCAGTGAATGGGTCGGTACGATACCCATAACGGGAAGACATCCAACCCTTGGTGATCGGACGTCCGGCAATAAACTGCTCGTCCTCAAACTTCAGGTTGGCCATCAGGGACTCAAGGGTATTGAGCTGCATCTGGCGATCGTCAACCTGATGCGACAGATCACCAATAACATCGATAAATTCAGGGGGCTGATAGGGAAGTTCAGAAGCGCCAGCAATGCCCGGATCTTCAGGTCCACCTATAGCAGGCGCCGCGCTGAACTCGAACTCACCTTCATCGAGATTGGCGGCCGCAGTGAGTCGCTCACCGAGGGCATCCAGACGGGTAAGGCGGGCCTGCAGCTCAGCCAGCTTCACCGTTAAGGCCACCAGCTGTTCACGTGCCTCCTGATCAGCCTCCGCAATCTCTTCCTGCTGCTTGCGCAGAGCGCGTTCCCAAGCTTTAGCAGTGCGCGCATCAAACAGGTCTGTTTTAGCCACAGGCAGGTTTGCACCGAGAAAAAAGCACCTACCGGAAGGCCGAGCAGGCACAAGCTCAGTAGAGCTTTGCTCAGGCCACCGAAATTGAAACTGCGGGTTGCACCGCGCTCATTGACCAGGATTACTTTCATAGTAAGCGGAAGAAGTTCGACATATTCTAATTTTGATCACCACTGATATGAGACGTTATCTGTACGCTACACCTCATGCCAATCATCTGGCGACTTCAATTAACCCAAGGATACCAGAATTGCCAATAGCTTCTCTGTGAATCAGGCACGTAAAAAAGCCGGCAATGTCGTGCCGGCTTTTCGCGAGAGGATCATACTGCCAGTATTGGCTTTATGTAGGAGATAGGAGCCTCCTGCTCACCCTCAAAGGTCACCATTTCCCAGGCATCCTTCTGGGTCATCAGGTGGCGTAGGGACTTATTATTCAATGAGTGGCCAGATTTGAATGCCTTGAACTCACCAATCAGGCTGGTGCCCAGCAGGTACAGATCACCAATAGCATCGAGAATTTTGTGTTTCACAAATTCGTCTTCGTATCGTAACCCACCCTCATTCAGAATACGGTACTGGTCGATCACAATAGCATTATCCACTGATCCACCCTGAACCAATCCTTTGGAACGCAGGTATTCAATTTCGTGCATAAAACCAAAGGTGCGTGCCCGGCTCACTTCTTTAACAAAAGAAGTGCTGGAAAAATCTACAGAAGACGTCAGGTTACGCCCCTGGAATACCGGGTGATCAAAGTCGATCGTAAAGGACACTTTGAAGCCGTCAAATGGCAGGAAGCTGGCAACTTTGTCGCCTTCCTCAACTGTAATTGGCTTCTTGATACGCAGGAATTTCTTCGGCGCGGACTGCTCCTGAATACCTGCGGACTGAATCAGAAATACAAACGGGCCTGCACTACCATCCATAATCGGCACTTCCTGGGCAGACAGCTCAACAACCGCATTATCGATGCCGAGTCCAGCCATGGCCGAGAGAAGGTGCTCAACGGTAGCAATACGTACATCACCCTTTACCAGGGTAGTGGAAAGGAGGGTATCCCCAACATTCTCTGCACGGGCCTCTATTTCAACCACCGGGTCCAAGTCGGTTCTACGGAACACGATGCCGGTGTCTACGGGCGCTGGTTTAAGGGTTAGGACAACCTTTTTACCAGTGTGCAGACCTACGCCAGTGGCGCGAATAGCATTCTTAAGCGTGCGCTGTTTGATCATGAAACTATCTTTTCCCAGTCGGTGGTCTACGCCTAATGCGCAGCAAGCCGCCGATATTAGCATAATTGCGACGCCAATACCAATTATGAGGGGGTGGTCACTACAACATCCGCCACCTACCTTAAAGGATAGCCCAAGCAAAGATTGGAGCGCCACATCCTAGTCGCTAAGACAGCATTCTAAGATCTCAAACTCCATGAGCACTGTAAAAAATTGTTAATTATCTTATTTTTTTCGACCTGCCAGTCTAAAAGATTCCCAAGGAAGCCTTATTTAAAAAACTGCTTACACTAAAATCCGAGCAAACTCAGGGTGAGCCGCACCACAGAAGCGACACCCGATCCGGGAATCGGGCGGACATGAGCGGTGTACTGCCACTGTGGTGCCGACACTTAATCTGCCTGGCGGCGGAGGAAGGCTGGAATATCCAGGTACTCCATATCCGCATCAGCAGGATTCAGTGCAGGTGCTGGTCGCTTGGGACGCTCAACCTCTACACGGGGGCGAGGGTCAGTAGCTTCACGGGACACCAGACCAGCTGCGCCATGGCTCTCTCGCATATCGCGGGACTCACGAGGCTCACGCACCTCTCGCGCATCTGCGCGGCGAGCGTTGTCCACCACCTTAGCAGGGCGAACTGCCGGGGTACCCTCCCCCAAACCTGCTGCCACAACGGTTACTCGCATCTCATCTCCGAGCTTGTCATCCACCGCGGTGCCGATCACAACAGTAGCTTCGTCGGAAGCGATTTCCTGAACAATCTCACCAACCTCTGAGTACTCACCCAGAGTCAGCTCCTGACAGCCGGCTTCTTCGCTGCCGGTAATAATATTCACCAGGATACCGCGGGCACCGGACAGATTCACGTTATCCAGTAATGGGCTGCGCACAGCTTTTTCCGCTGCCTCTCGGGCACGGTTTTCACCGATAGCGGAACCGGAGCCCATCATCGCCATGCCCATCTCAGACATAACTGTGCGCACATCGGCAAAGTCCACGTTCATAATACCGGGGCGGATCATCAGATCAGCAATACCCTGTACCGCACCAAGTAAAACATTGTCAGCCTCTTTGTAGGCAGACTTCATAGTGATCTTGCTGCCCAATACTTCCAGCAAGCGATCATTAGGGATGGTAATCAGGGAGTCGACTTTATCGCGCAGTTCAAGAATACCTTCCTCGGCAACTACAGTGCGCTTACGCCCTTCAATTTTAAAGGGGCGGGTAACAACTGCGACGGTGAGAATACCTAATTCTTTTGCAATTTCAGCAACAATTGGGGCACCACCAGTACCAGTACCACCGCCCATACCTGCGGTGATAAATACCATATCTGCACCTGTCAGAACCTCAGCGATGCGATCGCGATCTTCCAGTGCTGACTGACGGCCAATATCGGGATTGGCTCCAGCACCCAAGCCGCGGGTAATGGTGTTGCCAAGCTGCAGGATTGTTTGCGCCTGAATATCTTTCAGTGCTTGGGCGTCAGTGTTTGCGCAGATAAAGTCCACACCCTCCACGTCGTTGGCCATCATATGCTTAACAGCATTGCCGCCACCGCCGCCGACCCCTATTACCTTGATGACAGGTTTATCCTGTACGCTATCAACTAGCTCGAACATCGCTGTTCCCCTTTCTTGCTCATGTCGAATTTTACAGCCACGCCTAAAAAAATCCCTTATGGGACGGCTAATTCTGGTTGCACGCTATTACAAATTACCGCGAAACCAGTGCTTTACTTTATCCCACCACGGATTATCGTTACGCGCAGGCTGCATTCTGCCCTCTGCAGCCTCTTCCTGCTGCATCGCATACATCAATAATCCAACTCCAGTGGAGTAAATTGGATTGCTCACAATATCAGTCAATCCAGAAATTCCCTGAGGTACTGCAAGCCTCACCGGCATATGAAAAATTTCCTCAGCCAGCTCAACTGCACCCTCCATTTTTGAAGAGCCTCCAGTCAAAACTACACCTGCTGCGCACAGGTCCTCAAAACCACTGCGACGTAATTCTGCTTGAACCAAAGTAAACAGTTCGTCGTAACGCGGTTCCACGACTTCAGCCAACGCCTGCCGAGACAAATCCCTGGGCGCTCTATCCCCAACGCTCGGCACCTTGATGGTCTCACCTTCCCGCGCAAGCTTTGCCAGGGCGCAGGCATATTTAATTTTCAGATCTTCTGCATGCGGTGTCGGAGTACGTAAGGCCATAGCAATATCATTGGTGACCTGATCTCCCGCAATGGGAATGACACCCGTATGGCGAATCGAGCCACCGGTAAAGACTGCAATATCAGTGGTGCCACCACCGATATCCACCATGCACACTCCCAGCTCTTTTTCATCTTCAGTCAGTACGGCATAACTGGAGGCCAATTGCTCCAAAATGACATCCTCAACCTCAAGGCCACAGCGACGGATACATTTCTCAATATTTTGAGCTGCATTAACAGCACCGCTGACAAGATGTACTTTCGCTTCCAGTCGCACGCCAGACATACCCAGCGGCTCCTTCACTCCTTCCTGGTTATCAATCAGGTACTCCTGAGGCAGTGTATGTAGAATTTTCTGGTCAGCAGGAATAGCCACTGCCCGAGCCGCATCAATTACCCTATCGAGATCCTGCTGGGTTACTTCCCGGTCTTTAATGGCAACAATACCGTGGGAATTGAGACTGCGAATATGGCTGCCGGCAATCCCGGCATAAACTGAGTGAATCTCGCAACCAGCCATTAACTCTGCTTCTTCTACTGCGCGTTGAATGGACTGCACCGTTGACTCAATATTGACTACTACACCCTTTTTCATTCCGGTGGAACGGTGGGAGCCTATACCGACAATATTGAGTTCACCATTCGCCGAGACCTCACCGACAATGGCGACTACTTTAGATGTGCCGATATCCAGTCCTACAATCATGCGCTGATCGGATACTTGTGTCATTTTTGTTCCAACCTCGCTCGGCTGCGTCCAGGGTCTGTTTATTCATTCCACCTGGATACAAGCTTCGCCTTTAAACTTTACTTTCAACAGCAGCTCTCGCTGCATCCCTGTTTACTTTTCTTCGTTCTTCCACTGAACCGCAACCGCGTTACCATAACGGGTATCCACCCCCGCTATCTTATGTAAATGCGGCGCGAGCAAGCCACGACTCAGGAAAAGGAAGCGGTTAACCCGCTCCAGTAACGCATCATGCCCGAGTTTTAATTCAATTCCCGACACTAACTCCAGGTGCCAGCCGCCAAGGTCATCAAATGACAAGCGTTTTACTTCCATATCCCGCGTAGTTAAAAGACCCGCGAGAGCCTGGTATTGAGACATAATTTGTCCAACCAGCTCTTCGTCCCCAGCAAGTTCAGGTAATGCACCGAGACGCATATGCGCTGGGCGCGGTAGTAAAGCTCCACTAGCTACCAGTAAGTGCGCTTTACCCCAAACTGCTAATGGCTGAGCCTCTGTCACCTCAACCACAACACCCTTAGGCCAATGACGGCTAATCGACACCGAAGTAATCCAGGGGTTGGCCATTATCGCAGAGCGCATCGCCCGAATATCTGCGGAAAAAAACCAGCCTGGAGATAGGGCAACAAAATTTCTTTTAATTGCTCCTCAGACACCGCATTAAAAGTGCCACGAACCTCAACCTGCTCCAGTGTATCCACTTCACTCAGCTGGATTGCTGGTAGGCGCTGCCACAACCACAATCCTCCACTGCCAAGCCCAATAACCAAGCCTGCCACCAGTAATAACAGCAACCAGGGGCGCCAGTTAATTCTGCCTGTGCTGCCGTCGCCCCCCATGGGGCTAGCTCCGCGAATTGGCTTATCTTTCTTTCGCGTTAGCTTTTTTTTGCAGACCTCACCGTACCTTAAGCCTCGGAAGTCTTCTCGCCCAGGCGCCACTGTGCCAACTTCTGGGACAAAGCTCCGACATTCCCGGCCCCCTGAGTCAAAACTATGTCTCCCGGCTCCAACAAATCCGCCAACACTGGTGGAACCTGATCGATGGTCTCAGCAAATATTGGATCAACTTGACCGCGATTGCGCAGGCTGCGTGCTAAGGTACGACCATCAGCACCTGGGATTGGCGATTCACCCGCGCTATATACATCCAACAAAATTAGTTTGTCCACCTCTGACAGAACCTGAACAAAGTCTTCGAAAAGATCCCGGGTCCGCGTATAGCGATGGGGCTGGTAGATCATTACCAGTCGCCGTTCAGGCCAACCATCACGCACAGTCTTGACCGTCGCAGCAACCTCTCGAGGGTGGTGGCCATAATCGTCCACCAGCATCACTTTTTCTGCGCTACCGTCGTCACTAACTGAGAAATTTCCGTAGATTTGGAAGCGACGCCCCACTCCCTGGAAACCATCCAGCCCTTTGCGGATAGCCTCATCACTGACACCCTCATCAGATGCAACGGCTATCGCTGCAGTAGCATTGAGTACGTTATGGATACCTGGTGTATTGACTGATACCCGCAACAAGTCACCACCAGGGCGCTGGACAGTAAAGTGGCTTCTTAAGGGTTCCTGGTTTACCTCGACGATACGGAAGTCATTGCCCTCAGAAAAACCGTACGTGAGCACTGGGCGCGAAAACTTCGGTATCACTTCCTGCACGTTTGCATCGTCACCACAGACCACGGCAAGACCATAAAATGGCAGGTTGTGAACAAAATCGATAAAGATCTGCTTCACTTTTTCGAAGTCGCCGCCGTAAGTTTCCATATGATCCGCATCAATATTGGTAATTACGGTTACCATAGGCTGCAGGTGAATAAAGGAAGCATCGCTTTCATCCGCCTCAGCAATCAGGTATCGGCTTTCACCCAACGCCGCGTTAGCTCCAGCTGCATTGACCAAACCACCAATAACGAAGGTGGGGTCTTTTTTATCTGCGGCAAAAATCGCAGCAATCAAACTGGTTGTCGTAGTTTTGCCGTGAGTCCCAGCAACAGCAATCCCATAGCGATAGCGCATTAGCTCACCAAGCATCTCTGCCCGACGCACCACCGGAATACGCTTGTTATGGGCAGCAATCAACTCAGGGTTATCCCCATGTACTGCTGACGAATTCACTACAACGTCTACGCCCTGAATATTTGCCTCACTGTGCCCTATCTGCACTTCGACACCGAGTTTACGCAGCCTCTCTGTCACCGGTGACTCACGCAAATCAGAACCGGAAACCTCATAGCCCTGGTTCTGCAATACTTCTGCGATGCCGCTCATTCCAGCACCACCAACCCCAATAAAGTGGATACGGCGGATGCGGCGCATCGCAGGAACAGCGTAACTTTTATCTGCGTTTGTACGCTCAGAAGACATTCTCTTAACCTTCGTCCACTTACTATTAATTATCTGGCCAAAGCCAGTTCTTCACTGCAGGCAGTCACTACCTGCTCAGTCGCATCCGTTTTAGCTGCGCGCCGTGCGGCCTCAGCCATCTCCAGTAGTTTCTTTGGGCTCGAAAGAAGTTCCTGTAACAACATGGAAAGCGCCTGTACATCCATTGCGTTCTGTTGAACCACAATAGCCCCCCCGCACTTTGCAACCACTCCCCATTACGTGTCTGGTGGTCATCAATAGCAAATGGGAAAGGAACCATAATTGCGCCTACTCCTGCGGCGGCAATTTCAGATACAGTTAAAGCACCTGCCCGGCAAATAATCAGATCCGCTGCGCTGTAAGCTTCAGCCATATCTGAAATAAAAGGTACAACCTCAGCTTCTATGCCTGCAGTGCGATACGCTTCCTGAGCCAAGTCCAAGTGGCGCTCGCCCGACTGATGTACTACTTGCGGCCGCAGAGAAATTGGTAATTGAGCTATCGCCCTGGGCACCAGCTCATTAATAGCCACTGCTCCCAGGCTGCCTCCCAGCACCAGCAAGCGCAAAGGTGACTCTGTACCTATACGCAACTGAGGCTCCGGTAAGGAGGCAATCTCACTGCGCACAGGGTTGCCGACCTGTACAGCACCGGGCAGGCCACTGGGAAAAGCTTCTAATACCCTGTTGGCAATTCGGGATAGTAAACGATTAGTAGTCCCCGCCACTGCGTTTTGCTCGTGGATAATCAGCGGAACCCCACAAACCCTTGAAGCCACACCACCAGGGCCTGTCGCGAACCCTCCAAAACCGAGTACCAAGTCTGGCTGTACTTTTTTAATCACTGCGCGCGCCTGAGAAACAGCGCGTATTATCTGTAATGGTGCCTTTAAGAGGGCCAGTTTACCTTTACCACGTACCCCCTCCACTCGAATAAAATGTAGCGGGATATCCGCCTCGGGAATCAAACGCGCTTCTATTCCGCGCTCGGTGCCTAACCATTCAACACTGGCACCCTGATCATGCAAGGCCTTAGCCACCGCCAATGCGGGAAAGACATGCCCTCCGGTACCACCTGCCATTACCAAAAATTTCTTGCCGGGAAAAATCTTTTCGCTCTGGGACATTACACTGCCTCCCCATGGGTCATGGTGCCGCCGGAACGTGCCAGGCCGAACATTGGTAGCTGCCTGAAAAGACCGAGGGCTGCATTACCACCATCTGATTGCGTGTGCAATTCACTGCGAATTCTCAATGCCAATCCAAGTAGCGCACAGCAAATTATTAAACTGCTACCACCGGAACTGACGAAAGGTAAGGTCAGTCCCTTGGTTGGTAATAAACCCGAGGCCACCCCCATATTTACAAAAGCCTGTCCAGCCAACTGCACAGCCATACCAAAGGCCAATAGTGCTGCGAAGAATTTCTGCTGAGTCAAAGCCGTACGTACAAGACACAGTAGCGAGTAGGTCAATGCCACAAAAAGACCAACTACCACCAGGCCGCCAACCATGCCCCATTCCTCGGCAAGGATGGCGAAAATAAAGTCGGTGTGCGCCTCGGGAAGATAAAATAGTTTCTGCACACTATTACCAAGACCCACACCAAACCACTCTCCCCGACCAAAAGCGATTAACGACTGGGTCAACTGGTAGCCACTGGCAAACTGGTCGCCCCAAGGGTCTAAAAATGTCAGTAGTCGCTGCAAGCGGTAGGGACTCGTGAGAGCCATCAAGGCAAGTCCACAGGCCGCTGCCGCTACCAGCAGGAATGTGTGTGGCAACCGAGCCCCACCCAAAAAAACCATTGCAAGCACTGTACCGGAAAGCACTACCACAGAACCAAAGTCCGGCTGTAATAACAGCAATAGTGCAACAGTGCCTAAAATAACCACCGGAACCATAAAACTGCTCCAGTGATGCAACTGCTTGTTACGGCGAGTCAAAAAGCTCGCAAAAAATACCAGCATGCAAAACTTGGCCACTTCGGCAGGCTGGATGGTAATCCCGGCAAGAACCAACCAGCGACGACTACCATTTACTTCACGCCCAATACCCGGCACCAATACGACAATCAGTAACAGGCAGGAAAACAGTAAAAGCGGCCATGACAAGCGCGACCAAATAGCCAACGGAATCTGGCTCACAACCAGTGCCACCACAGCACCTATCGCCAGGAATGCCAAATGCCTCTTAAGGAAATACCAGGGATCCGCATAAATATCACTCGCAAACGCGATAGAAGCAGAAGCGACCATCACCACTCCGATACTGACCAGTGCCAGTACACTGAGCGGCAATAGGGCATCGAGGAAATCTCGCCTATTTGAAGGTGCCGGGAGTTCGTTCATCCGGCCCCCCAGCTTCACAAAGTGCGAGAACCGAATTGCGGAAATCATCGCCTCGGGCTTCAAAATTACGATACATATCAAAACTGGCACAAGCCGGCGACAGCAATACGTAGTCACCATTATGCGCCAACCTTCGAGCCTGAGCGACGGCATCCACCATAGATTCAGCCCGACAAATTTCACACTCGTCTGCAAAACTTTGAGCGACCTTATCGCCATCGGCACCAATAGAAACCATTGCACGCAGTGTATTTACACTGCTGCTCAATGCAGAAAAGTCAGCGCCCTTGCCATCGCCACCAGCAATCAATACTATTTTACGGCTTTCCGTTGCCAGGCCATCCAGCGCCGCCTGGGTTGCGCCCACATTCGTACCTTTGGAGTCATTGACATAAATAACCCCATCCAGGTCGGCCACCCGCTCACATCTATGTGGTAACCCTCGGAAGGTCTTCAGCACTCCAAGCATTGCCTGCATAGGCAATTCAACAGCATTACCCAGTGCGAGCGCTGCGAGAGCATTGGCAACATTGTGCTTGCCCACCATGGCCATTGCTTCTATCGGCAGCAGTCGCTCAGTACCCTGAACCAGCCAACCCTGCCCATCGACAATACGCACACCAAACTGATTAAGATCAGGCTGGTCCAGGCCAAAAGTCCACTCACGTCTCTCTCGTGACAAGGGCCCCTGAGTGAGGGGGTCAGCGCGATTGACAACAAATTGTTCAGCACCGCGATAAACCCGCTGCTTGGCCCGGTGGTACTCCACCATACTGGGGTAGCGGTCCATATGGTCCGCACTCATATTCAAAATCGTGGCGACAGTTGCCGCTAGCGAATAGGTCGTCTCCAATTGGAAACTGGAAAGCTCCAAAACGAACAATTGCGGCAAAGGTTTCTGAAGTAAATCCAATACCGGTACGCCAATATTTCCCCCCACACGCACATCGACACCTGCCGCCTCAGCCATCTTGCCAAGTAAGGTGGTTACCGTGCTTTTGCCATTGGAGCCGGTAATTGCCACTAGCTTTGCGGTAGACTTTTCACGTATAAGCGCTTGGGCAAATAACTCAATATCCCCAATCACGGGAATACCCTCGGCCACAGCTTGTTGCAACACAGGCTCAGCCAGGGCAACGCCTGGGCTGGCAATAATTAAGCTGGCTGCAAGCAGTGTGTCTGGACGTAACGCTCCGGTTTCCACCGGCACTTGCGGATACTCTTTATAAAAAGCATCTAATCCCGACGGCTTTTCACGACTATCGACAACCACAGGTGTGTGACCGTGACGCAGCAGATAGCGCACCACCGATTTTCCGGTAGCGCCAAGACCAATTACCACTTTCTGTTGCGAAGAAGTCGCGATCAGGCTCATTTGTTTTTATCTAAGCTTGAGTGTTGCCAACCCGGCTAATACGAGGATCACAGTGATAATCCAAAACCGCACAATTACGCGTGGTTCCGGCCAACCTTTTAATTCAAAATGATGATGCAGCGGTGCCATGCGGAAAATACGCTTACCAGTCAGTTTGAATGACGCCACCTGCAGGATGACAGAAACTGTTTCCATTACAAAAACGCCACCCATAATGAACAGTACAATTTCATGCCGCGTAATTACCGCAATGATTCCCAGTGCCGCACCCAGTGCCAGCGCACCCACATCTCCCATAAATACCTGGGCGGGATAGGTGTTAAACCATAAAAAACCGAGCCCGGCGCCACACAGAGCTGCACAAAACACTGCCAACTCCCCAGCTCCGGCAATTGCGGGAATATGCAGATAATTGGCAAACTCAACGTGCCCAGATAAGTAAGCAATAATTCCCAGGGCTCCGCCTACCATTACCGTTGGCATAATGGCTAGACCATCCAGGCCATCGGTCAGGTTGACCGCGTTACTGGAGCCGACTACGACAAAGTAAGTCAGTAAAATAAAGCTCACTGGCCCCAGGTTAATGGCAACATCCTTGAAAAAAGGCACAAAAAATTGAGTTTCCGCCGGGCTTGTTGCACTCATATAGAGATAAATCGCTGCGCCCAAGCCAGCAATGGATTGCCAGAAATATTTCCACCGGGCAATTAAGCCGCGCGGGTTCTTATGTACAACTTTTTTATAGTCATCGACAAAACCGACAGCACCAAATACAAAGGTAACCAACAGGGTTACCCATACGTAGCGGTTACCCAAATCCGACCACAACAGTGCAGAGGAAAAAATAGAGGCAAGTATCAGTGTACCGCCCATAGTGGGTGTACCCGATTTACTTAAGTGGCTCTGAGGGCCATCGTCACGGATGGCTTGCCCAACCTGTAAATGATTGAGCCAGTTGATCATGCGCGGCCCAACAATCAGGGAAATTCCCAAGGCAGTAAGTGCTGCCAGAATTGCGCGCACAGTTAAATAATTGAACACCGCAAAGGTGCTCACATGTTGTTGTAATAATTCCGCCAGCCAAAGCAGCATTACATCTCCCCTCTGCTGTTGCCAAGCAGTGCCTGCGCTACCAGTTCCATTCGAGCGCTGCGAGAACCTTTCACCAGTACGGTAGTATTGTTGTCAAGCTCTTGAGTCACAGCCGCGATCAGCAGCTCTCTTTCCCGGTAATTGCGCAGAGACTCATGGCGCCCCTCGATAAAAGCCATACTGGCGGCAGTACCCAGCGGCCCAAAAGTAAATAGCGCATCAAGCCCCCGCTTGCGCGCTAGGGCACCGACACCACGGTGCATATCCTCGGCGTCAGGGCCCAATTCACCCATATCGCCCAATACCAAAATTTTCTTACCCGGCCGTTGCGCGAGCAGCTCTATAGCGGCCCCTACTGAACCCGGGTTTGCGTTGTAGCTATCATCAATCACCGTCGCTCCGGCGATGCCTGGCTGCTCCTGCAGACGCCCGGATACCCCGCTGATATTTGCCAGCCCCTGAACAATTTCCGCAGCCGGGATGCCTGCGGCAAAAGCGCAGCCGGCAGCAACAAGGGCATTGTGAACGTTATGCTCGCCCAGTAACTGCAACTTAACTGGGTGCGTAACACCCTCAATAACCAAGTCAAATGCGGCGCAGCCGGTTGCATCCAACTCAATATTCTCAGCGTACAGCGCACACTGATTGGAGAGACCTATCTCCAAAGTGCGCACACCTTCCGGCATGCGCTGCCGCCAGTAATCCGCATAGTTATCATCGGCATTGATAATTGCAGTACCACCAACTTCCAGACCTGAGTAAATCTGCCCTTTTGCCCTAGCAATGGCATCCACCGAACCAAAGCCTTCCACATGGGCAGGCATCACATTATTGACTGCGCTGACCAGAGGCTTGCCGATACCGCACAAATAACCGATGTCATCAGGCCCACTGGCCCCCATTTCCAGAATCAGTACATCGTGCTGATCAGAAAGGCCAAAGAGGGTCATTGGCAAGCCGAACTGATTGTTCAAATTCCCCTGGTCACACAGGGAGTGTGGCGCTGGGAAAAAATAGCCGAGAGCATTTCCTTGACAGTGGTTTTGCCACAAGAGCCAGTGATAGCAATTACCGGTCCCGTAAACTGTTCGCGGCACATCAGGCCAATCTGTCCAAGGGCTACAGTAGTATCCTCCACCCTCCACTGCGGCAAGCTGCAACCGGGGACTTCGCGATCAACCACTAACCCCAATACCTGGCCATCCAACTCGCCTACAAAATCATGCGCATCGAAGTTCTCACCCACTAATGCCACGAACAAAGCTTGGGGATTGAGTTTCCGGGTATCAGTAAACACCTGCGAAAACTCCACGGAACCGTTAACCAGCTCACCGCCAAAACGGGCCTGTAAATCCTGCAGGGACAAAGACCTGATCACTGGGTTTCTCCCTCCATACCCTCAGCCTGCGCAGACTTGCCAGCGCGCAAACGCAGTGCTGCCGCAGCATGTTCTCGATCGCAGAAATGAATTTTTTCACTACCGATAATCTGGTAATCCTCGTGACCTTTGCCTGCAATAAGGACGATATCCCCCGGTTGTGCCGCTGCGACAGCTTGGGCGATAGCTTTGGCACGATCGATTTCCACTTCAATATTATTGGCGGCGCCTTCAAGAATATCGTCGATAATTTTTTGTGGTTCTTCACTGCGGGGGTTATCGCTGGTCACAATTGCACGATCGGCCATCTCTGAGGCAATGCGCCCCATGGATGCACGCTTGCCGCTATCCCGGTCGCCACCACAGCCAAACACGCAGAGTAAATTGCCTCGGCAGTATGGGCGGGCAGCAGCCAAGGCAGCGCGCAGAGCATCCGGGGTGTGGGCATAATCCACTAACACTCCCACTTCATCCGCCCCCTTTACCTGTACTCGCTCCATACGGCCAGGCACCGCTTTTATAGTGGGAAAAACAGCGAGAATTTCCTCAAACGGCATGCCTGCAGATGCCGCCGCTGCAACTACCGCGAGTGCATTGTAAATATTGAAATCCCCGATCAGGGGCGCGTTTAATTCACCACGCCCCCAGGGTGAATCGAGTTCAACAGAAAAGCCCTTTTCATGACGGCAAAGATCGGTCACATGCAGGTCACCAGCTTGCAGTCCGTAAGTCAGCACACGCAGGCCGCGCAATTTACAGCGCTCTGCCAGCTGGGCACCAAAAGGGTCATCCAAGTTGATAATGCCGCGTTTCAGCTTCGGCAGCCCGAACAGTTTTTCCTTGGCAGCACCATATGCAGCCATATTGCCGTGGTAATCCAAGTGGTCGCGGGAAAGGTTGGTGAATATAGCCGTATCAAAAATCAGACCATGCACACGCCCCTGGGAAAGGGAGTGGGAGGAAACCTCCATTGCCGCAGCTCGTACTCCACGATCCCGAAAATTGGCAAAGTCTGCCTGCAGATACACAGGGTCTGGCGTTGTGAGCCCAGTTTCCTGTAACTCAATTTCCCCGTCATTCCAAATACCATTACCAATGGTGCCAATCACAGCGGCGTTGCCAAAATGATGGGCCAATAATTGAGAAGTCAGGTAGGCACAAGTAGTCTTACCATTAGTACCGGTCACCCCAACCAGATGCATTTCTCCACTGGGGTTTCCATGAAAACGCGAGGCAATCTCACCAACACGCTTGGCCAAACCCGGCACACTGACAATCTGAATGTCACCGCGGCTTTTACATTCCAGTGTATCGCCATCAGCTAGCACTGCTGCAGCGCCAGCCTCAATTGCAGAGTCAATATATTCCCGCCCATCAACGATAGAACCGCGCAGCGCCATAAATACATCGCCGGCTTTTACCTTGCGACTATCCAGGGCAACGCCACTAACGGCAATATCGGGGATACCCGCATAACCTGGCACTAATTCCTGTAGGGAAATAAATTGTTTTTCGCGCTGAGTCACGATTTTGAACCTCTCTCGCTTAACTGCGCGGCCAGCTGTCGTTCCGCTGGCTCCACTTGCTCTGGCGGTACCTGCAGCAGGCGCATAGCTCCAGCCATTACCGATCCGAATACCGGTGCCGCCACTTCACCACCGGAATACTTGTCATGGCTGAGATCATCAATAACTACAACCGCAGCCAGGCGGGGTTTGTCAGCAGGGATAAAGCCAGCAAATACCGAGCGGTAACGACTATCTTCATAACCTCTGCGGCCGACTTTGTGCACCGTGCCGGTCTTACCAGCAACACGATAACCGTCCACCTTGGCTCGACGCCCCGTACCACTAGCACCAATAACCGTCTCCAACATGGCGGTTACCTGCTGCGCCAGCGGCCCTTCAATCACCCGTTCGGGCTCAACATCGACTTTATCCCCAGATAACACTAGGGAGACTGGTCGCTTGAGCCCGGCATTGGCCAGCACGCTATAGGCCTGAGCCAACTGCACAGCATTTACTGTTAAACCGTAGCCGAAGGCAAAATTGGCCCGCTCGATTGGGTGCCAGCGACTACGGCTTGGCAGAATGCCCGGTGTCTCTCCAGGAAACCCACTGCCAACTGCCTCTCCCAGGCCCAGGCGGTAAAAGAGTTCCCGTAGCGAATTTGGTTCCAGATCCAAGGCAATTTTTGTGATACCAACCTGGCTCGACTTGGTGATAATGCGAGTGAGATCCAACTTGCCATAATTAACCGGGTCAACCAGGGTTTTGCCTGGCACACGTATATAGCCGGGGCTGGTATCAATCTGGGTGTGAGGTTTGTAGCGCCCGGTTTCCAGAGCAGCTAACACAGTCAAGGGTTTTACCGTGGAACCGGGCTCAAACTGGTCGATTAGGGCGCGATTACGCATGGCTGAGGCCTTCACGCCTTTGCGGTTGTTGGGGTTAAATGAGGGCTGGTTGGCCATCGCCAACACATCGCCACTATGGGTGTCGAGAATCACCATAAAACCCGAGGCAGCACCATTTTCAGCAACAGCTCGCTTTAACTCACGATAAGCCAGGTATTGCAGGCGCATATCGATGGACAGGCGCAAATCCTGGCCTGGCTGTGCTTCTCTCTGAATGGCCAGCTCCTGGACAGTGCGGCCTTTTAGATCCTTTACTACTTGCTGTGCACCAGGTTGGCCAGAAAGCCACTTATCGTAGGCCAGCTCCAGACCCTCCTGGCCACGATCATCAATATTGGTAAAACCCAAAAGTTGGGCAACCACCTCCCCAGCAGGGTAAAAGCGTCTGTATTCTTTCTTGCTATAAACCCCAGAAAGCCCGAGATCCAGTACCTTGCCGGCCTGTTCAGGGGTCAAGTGACGGCGCAAATACATAAACTCTTTATTGCGGTACTTTTCCAAGCGCGTGGCAAATTTAGATGGCTTTAACTCAAGGGCCCGGGCTAACTCATCAAGCTTTTTAATACCACTTTCTTTCAAAAGCTTGGGGTTTGCCCACAAACTATGCACCGGTGTGCTGACCGCTAGTAGTTCGCCGTTGCGGTCGACAATGGAGCCCCTATAAGCAGCGATTTCCTCCGTGCGAATAGTCCGCGCACGCCCTTGGTCCTGTAGAAACTGATAACCGCGTTCTGCAGCGGGCACAACCTGCAAGCGCGCCAGATGTAGCACCAAAGCCACTGCAAGCAGGCATAACAGAGCTGCCACCAGCACAAAACGCCAGCGGGCAATTCCCGGTTGAACTTGCTTTTTCTTGATTGCGCCCATATTTTTCCAGTTGGCGTTATTTTTTCACTTTGAAATCAAATTCCTTCAGGGCTCTCTTGAACAACCCGCCTAAAACCCTTTACGCTCAAAATTCTTATGCTTATTTTGGTGCCACTCTTAAAAGCACAAAGACATACAAACCACGGGGCCTAATCTATTAAGGCTTGTAGTTCTTAATATCAATCCACCGTTACCAGCACCTGATCAGATGGAGCTGGCACATGCATTTTTAATTCTTCGCGAGCTACCTTTTCCACGCGGCTGTAGGCAGACCAGGCTCCTCGCTCCAACAGCAAACGCTCCTGCTCATAGCGCAGTTCATCCTGAGCTTTTTGTGCTCTACCCAATTCAGCGGTCAGTTCTCTGCTGCGCTGGGTTGAATAAACTACAGACAGGGCTGAAGCCATCGCGGCTAACCACAAACACCCGAGCCCGATCAAAAGTTTGCCCCGCATTGCTATCAGTTCCCTGACAGCTTTTCCGCAACCCGCATTACCGCACTGCGCGAGCGCAGATTCTCATCCACCTCAACTTCATTGGCTTTCACTGCCTTACCCAGAGAGCGCAGAGACCTGGCGATCTGACTATCCATTACCGGCAGCCCCCGGGGCAGTTGCGGGCCACGCTCCTTCTCGCGAATAAAGCGCTTGACCATGCGATCCTCCAGCGAATGGAAGCTGATAATGACCAACCGCCCTCCCGGAGCCAGCAGCTGCAGGGATTTATCCAACGCGCTCTGCAAATCACCCAACTCGCCATTAACATGGATACGAATTGCCTGAAAAACCCGGGTGGCGGGATGCTTGCCTTTCTCCCAGGCGGGATTGGCCGCTTTGACTACTTCCGCTAAATCTAAAGTTCGCTCAAAGAGCTTTTCCACCCGGCGGCGCACGATAGCGGCAGCCATACGGCGAGCGAAACGCTCCTCCCCATACTCTTTGAAGACCCTGGCCATTTCAGCCTCATCTTCGGTATTCACCCATTGGGCTGCGCTGAGACCACGACTGGTATCCATGCGCATATCCAGTGGCCCATCCTGCATAAAACTAAAACCGCGTTCAGCTTGATCCAGCTGCGGGGATGAGACGCCCAAATCCAATAAAATGCCGTTGACCCGCCCCGACTGCTCAGCCGCCGCACTGTCCATATCGGCAAAAGAGCCGTGCCAGATCGAAAAACGTGAATCAGACTGAAAGCGCTGATGGGCGTATTCAATCGCCTGTGGATCCTTATCAACGGCCAGCAAACGTCCCTTGGGACCTAGCTGTTTCAAGATTGCGGCACTGTGGCCACCACGGCCAAAAGTCCCATCGATATAAAAGCCGTCTGGATCAGTAATCAGGGCGTCCACGGCCTCGCGCAGTAACACACTGCGATGCAATTCTTGAGACACCCCGTGTACTCCTTATAAAGAGAGGGATGCCATTTCCTCTGGCATTCCCTCCTCATCTTCACTGTCATCGAGCCAGGACATCCAGCGTTCCTCGCTCCAAAGTTCTAATTTTTTTCCCTGCCCTACCAGCATCAGCTTCTTTTCCAGCCCGGCGTATTCACGCAAGGTAGGTGGGATCAATACCCGGCCATTACCATCCACCTGCAATTCGCAGGCATAGCCAATTAAAAGACGCTGGGCGCGGCGCGCCACTTTATTAAAACTGGGTAGGGACTCTATCTTTGGTAAAATCTGCTGCCACTGGGGCGCAGGGTAAACCAGCAAGCAACGCTCCTCTGTATGCGCAGTAATCACCAAACAACCGGCGCAGTCATCCAGCAGCCGGTCGCGGACCCGCGCTGGTATCGCCAGACGCCCCTTGGCATCCATATTGATTGCATGGCTACCCAAATACACTTTGAGATTTTCACTCGCTATCAATTACGCCTATCGCAGCGAACTGCACCTTTGCAGGTTGCTAGCGGGAAAACCCAAACTTTATTCGCGCAATGTAAACACCCACTTACTGGCTGCGAATAAACCACAAAGTTCCACGATTTTCCACTTTTTCCCACCTTTGACACTATAAAACTGGGTATCGCAAAGTCAAGGAAATCGACCCCAAAGTCCCCATAAACCCCAGTAAACTCGCGGCTTACAGAATAGATTTGGCGAGTGGCGCCAATGTCATCTTCACATATCAACAAATTAGTGCGAGTACTCACTCACAAAATGATCGATTATTTTAAACTAACAATTCAAGTCGTGTGACACACGCCACATAGTCGCACTGCAGCCTCGCCACATGAATTAAGCGTCAAAAACAGGGTTCCGGATTTATAGAAAAGAGAAAACCCGGCACTTGCCGGGCTTCGGGAATGGATGAGCTGGCCTATAAGCCGGGTTCTGTCGAGGACAATCATTCATCTGGGATGCCTGTCACCAGACACCTCAAGCGACCTACCCGCCCTCAGTGCGGGTCACACCTATAGAGGGCCTATTTGGTCTTGCTCCGAACGGGGTTTACCATGCCGCGGACTGTTACCAGCCGCGCGGTGCGCTCTTACCGCACCCTTTCACCCTTACCTGTGCTTCCGAAGAAGCCATCGGCGGTCTACTCTCTGCTGCACTTTCCGTAGGCTCACACCCCCCAGGCGTTACCTGGCGTTCCACCCTATGGAGCCCGGACTTTCCTCCATCACACAAGGTGACAGCGATTGCCCGGCCAGCTCGCGGCGAAGAGTAATGAGGCGACAGCGGGATTGCAACAGGCAAAGCTTAATTACAAAGAAAAGCCCGCGCCTTATTTCTGCTGCAAGCTCCAATTGTAAAGCTCTTTCTTGTTAACGCCGGTAATTTCCCCAGCGATAGCCGCAGCCTTCTTGGGCGGCAACTCCGCAAGGAGTAGCGACATCACTCTCTGCGCCTCCGCATCCAGCTCATTGACTAGGCGACGCTCGGCTCCGCGTACCAGCAGGACAATTTCGCCACGCCGCTGATTAGCATCCGAGCGCACCCAGCTGACCAGCTCACCGAGCGGCATAAGGCGGAAAGTCTCGAATGCCTTGCTAAGCTCACGAGCAATTACTGCTTCACGCCCAGCACCAAACACTTTTGCCATTGCTTCAAGGGTATCCGCAACTCGATGTGGCGCCTCGTAAAAAACCAGCGTGCGGGTAGCACCAGCTAACTCTTGCAAAGCCCGCTCACGGGCTCCGGCCTTGGCCGGCAGAAACCCCTCAAAACTGAAGCGATCACTAGGCAAGCCTGCAGCACTCAAAGCAGCTACAAAGGCGCAGGGCCCAGGTATCGGCACTACACGGATTCCCCGCTCACGCGCCTCTCGCACCAAACGATAACCTGGATCTGAAATAAGAGGGGTACCCGCATCAGAAATCAGCGCCACCGTCTGCCCCTGCTCAAGCCGCTGCAAAATCTGGCCAGTGCGCTTGTCATCAGAGTGGTCGTGATACGCCATCAAGGGCGTTTCAATATCGAAATGGGAAAAGAGTCTCTGACTGTGACGTGTGTCTTCCGCCGCAACCAGGTCGGCACATTGTAGAACTTCAACAGCTCGCGGTACCATATCGGCCAAATTACCAATAGGCGTAGCGACAATATAAAGCATCGCCTGATCCGGCCCCATAGTTGTTCACTCCAAATATAAATATTGCGGGAGAAGAATATGTCCGCCTCTTCCCGGCGCACGTCTACTGTGATCACCAGCATGGCTGCGGCAGCACTGGCACTGGCTTTAACCGCCTGCCAAACTCCAGCCTCCCGACCGGGGGCTTACCAGCCCACTTTCCCGGCCAGCCACAAAGCCAGCCGCAGCGATGCCGTTCGCCTACTGCGTAGCGCCGAGACCTTGCCGGCTCCCGCGCGGGACCAGCAGCGCCTTCGGGCGGCCGCCATTCTATACGAGCTGGGAGAGAAAGAGTCAGCCAAAGAAGCTGTTGTGAAAATTATTCCCGAACAGCTGGATAACACCCTCTATGCCAGCTATGCACAGGTGTATGGCAGTTTACTTGCCGATAGCGATGACTTCTTCGAAGCCCTGGACTTAGCTACATCTCCACGCCTTGAGGGTGCTTGGACGCAATTGCCACAGTCGACTGCGCTACCCTTACGCAACTTGCGCGCAGACCTTTGGGGCCTCCTTGGTAATCTCGACAGCGCCATTAGTGAGCGACGTGAGATTTCTTACCTTGTGAAGTCTGATGATGCAATCGTTGAGAACAACAATGGCTTCTGGCAACTACTTACCCAGCTACCTTCCAGTGAATTAAAGAATCGCGCCAATAAAAGCAGCGACACCCAAATGCGCGGCTGGTATCAGCTGGCGCTACTGGGTCGAGATACTCAGACTGATATCAGCTCACAACTTACCGCCCTTAGCCGCTGGCGTGAGCGCTGGCCAGCGCATACCGCCAACACACATCCACCACAAGCATTACAGCTGCTCGAACGGCTAGCGGCTCAACGCGCCGATAGCATCGCCCTGCTACTGCCTTTATCCGGCTCACTTGGCAGTGCCGGTCGCGCGATCCGCGATGGCTTTATGGCAGCACACTACACAGCCCTGAACGCCGGAGGAGCCACTCCCAGGGTCATGGTATACGATACCGGCACAGAGCAGCCCTTCGAGGAAATCTACCAGAATGCCGTGGATGCAGGCGCTCAGTTCATTATTGGCCCCCTGAACAAGAGCAAAGTCTCCAACCTACTGGCGACAGAGAAGCTGCCAGTACCCACCTTGGCGCTAAACTATGGTGACCAGGGACGACTCACCAATGACCTAGTGCAGTTTGGCCTCGCTGTTGAGGACGAAGCCCGTCAGATCGCCCAACATGCCTACCGTCAGGGCCACCGCCAGGCAATGGTACTCACCACCAATAGCAGCTGGGGTCAACGGGGGGCCGAAGCATTCCGGGAGGAATGGCAAAATCTCGGCGGCTCAGTCAGTATTGGCAAGACATTCTCCAATAACAGCAAGTTTGCCAGCCTGGTTAGCGATGCTTTACTAATCCCAGCCAGCAAAGCGCGCAAAAAGGAACTGCAGGGCCGTTTGGCCGCGCCATTGGAGTTCACCCCACGGCGCCGCGATGATGTCGATATGGTGTTTGTAGCAGCCCTGCCCCAACAGGCCCGCCAACTCAATCCTATGCTGACCTACTACTACGCCGGCGACCTACCGGTTTATGCCACCTCCCATGTTTTTGGTGGTAGTGTCAATCCAAATCGTGACCGCGATATTAACGGCGTACGCTTTACCGCCCTGCCCTGGCTATTTGAGAATAACCAGACCAAGCAAGACATAGAGCAACAAGCCGCTCCGGCACCAGCATTTGCCCGTTTATACGCTCTGGGCGCCGATGCATTCCGCCTCTACCCACGCCTTCCCATGTTGCGCCAGTTTCCGCAACAGAAAGTACATGGTCTCACTGGGGCACTCAGTCTGAGTGCTGATGGCCGCATTGTGCGAGAACAGATGTGGGCACGAATCGAGAAGGGGGTGCCTGTGCCAATAACAACTGTAGAGCCGCTGTCGATACCTCAAGACAACGGCCAGCTGACAGGAAACAGTGAAGCTCTTTAAGCGTCCAGCCAGTACTGTCGGCGCACGCATGGAGGGTGCCGCAGCGCTTCACTTACAACGCGCGGGGCTCTCGGTGACTGAACGCAATTACCGCTGTCGTCACGGAGAGATAGACCTTATCGCCCGTGAAGGCGATACTGTCGTGTTTGTGGAGGTGCGCTTCCGCCGTAGCAGTCGCTTTGGCGGTGCCGGAGCCAGCGTGGATATTCGCAAGCAGCAAAAGCTGCTAGCCACCGCGCACAGCTATTTACAACAGCACAAACTGGACTGTCCCTGCCGCTTCGATGTCCTTGCCATAGACGGCGATGCGCAAAACATTCAGTGGATTAAGAACGCCTTCGAAGCCTAAGGCAAAACCGAGATTTACCTTGCCAAGTTACGGCGAACTGCGGTTCGCCTGAATTAAGGACACAATGGAACAGCGAGTCGTAACCCTTTTTCACCACAGTCTGGAAGCCACCATGAACGCCGGTGAGATACTGGCGCCCCTGATTGCGGAGGCCAGTGAGATGGTGGTGCACACACTGCTAGCAGAGAGCAAAATACTTCTTTGCGGCAATGGTGTCAGTGGCGCCCTGGCGCAGAGTTTCAGCTCGCAATTAACTGGCGGCTTCCAACGCGAGCGCCCCGGCCTGCCAGCAATGGCACTCAATAGTGACGGTGTCTCCATGGGCACCGTCGCACAAAATCATGGCAGTGCGGATACTTTCGCCCATCCAGTACGCGCTCTTGGCCAACCCGGCGACCTGCTGATAATAATTAGTAGCGATGGCGGGGACTCAACTTGGTACAAGCTATGCGCGCCGCCCGAGACCGCGACATGGGAATCCTGGCCCTCACCGGTGGAGATGGTGGCGATTGCGCTGCCCTCTTGGATAACCACGATATTGAACTGCGCGTGCCTTCCGATGTCGCAGCAGAGGTACACCAAGTACACCTTCTGACTATTTTTTGCCTGTGCGACTTGATCGACAGCAGCCTGTTCGGTGGCTATGAGGACTGAACCATGAAAACAAAACTATCTTCTGTTGGAAAATGCCTTCTGGCCGCGCTTGCCATAGCCTCTCTGCTTGGCGGCTGCAGTACAGTTATGGAGGCCACTCACGATGGCCCCATCCAGCAAGACCCAGGGAAACGCTCGCTGGGGACTTATATCGATGATGAGAGAATCGAAACCATTGTCACAGTGAATATCAACAAAGCCCACCCCGACCTGAAAGCAGCAAATGTTGACGTAACCTCCTTCAATGGGGTGGTTTTGCTCACAGGCCAGGTACCCAACCAGGAACTTCGCATGCTTGCCGGCCGCACTGCTGAGCAGGTTCAGAACGTACGACAGGTGTACAACGAGACACAGGTACGCGGCAAAGTCACCTTTCTCGCCTCCACCAGTGATGCCTGGCTGACAACTAAAGTGAAAACCAATTTGCTTGCAGATAAGGAAATTGATGGGGCTCGCATCAAAGTGGTAACAGAAAATGGGGTGGTTTACTTGATGGGGCTTCTGACCCCGGCGGAAGCAGAACGCGCTGCGGGCGTAACCCGTTCAATTGGTGGAGTACAGAAGGTCGTAAAAGCCGTGGAGTACATCAATTGATACAGTGATGTTGTACCCCATTTAACAATTTGATATCCGAATAAAAAACGGAGGCTAAGCCTCCGTTTTTTATTGGTGAAGCTTTAAGCCAAAGTTACAGGCGCTCAATAGCTATCGCCGTGGCCTCACCACCACCGATGCAAAGGCTAGCGATGCCCTTCTTAACATCGCGCTTCTCCATAGCGGCCAACAGGGTGGTCAAGATTCGAGCACCGCTGGCACCCAATGGATGGCCTAGGGCACAAGCGCCACCGTTCACATTAACCTTATTCCAGGGGAGTTCCAGCTCACGCATGGCTGCCATGGTTACCACGGCGAAAGCCTCATTAATCTCAAACAGGTCAACATCGGCAGCAGACCAGCCGGTGTTTTCCAGCAACTTATGCATGGCACCCACTGGGGCAATAGTGAACCACTCGGGCTCACGGGCAAACTGAGCTTGCCCTTTGATAACCGCTAATATTTTGAGTCCGCGCTTATCAGCCTCACTTTTTCGCATCAGTACCAATGCCGCAGCGCCATCGGAAATAGAACTGGAGTTGGCTGCAGTGACAGTGCCATCCTTGCGGAAAGCCGGTTTCAACTGCGGGATTTTGTCTGGACGAGCACTGCCTGGAGCCTCATCTACACTGACGACTACCTCTCCACGTCGGGAAGCAATGGTTACCGGGGTAACTTCACGGGCAAAATCACCATTTTCAATTGCTGCCTGGGCACGAGCCAGGGACTCCAGGGCAAACGCATCCTGCTCTTCACGAGAGAACCCATACTTATCCGCAGTACCCTCAGCAAAAGCACCCATCAATTTGCCGTCTTCAGCATTCTCAAGGCCATCGAGAAACATGGAGTCCTTAACCTCACCGTGCCCCAGGCGCATGCCGGAACGGGCTTTAGGCAAAAGGTAGGGGGCGTTGCTCATACTTTCCATACCACCGGCAACAATGACCTTGCCCTCCCCCAACAACAGCGCATCCCGGGCCATCATCACAGTCTTCATACCAGAACCACACACCTTATTGACGGTAGTACAGGGCGTGCTGTCTGGAATACCTGCTGCCAGCGAAGCTTGGCGCGCAGGCGCCTGTCCCACACCTGCTGGAAGCACACAACCCATCAGGACTTCATCGATATCTGCGGGGGCTACCCCTGCATCTTCCAGAGCCGCACGAATTGCCGCTGCGCCCAACTGTGGGGCACTCAAGGAGGATAAGCTACCCTGCATGGCACCCATCGGGGTCCTCGCCATTCCGACGATCACTACGGGGTCTGAAGTTACATCACTCATTCTGTCTGCTCCCAGTTCTACACCGCCCTCTCTGCTGTGGCGGCAATTGTGTTTTATAGTCGCCGCATTATAGCCGAAGCACTACCCTGCTCCGCCAGAGCCAGTTTCACTACTAGCGTCGCCCGGCAGATGGAGCGTGTTACTATCGGCGCCAATCATAAGAAAAAGTGGCGAGAGGACTTATGGAGTTATCAGGCATTATCGTGCTGGTGGTTATTGCTGCACTTTTGTTTTATGGAGTAGGGGTTTATAACAAACTGGTTTCCCTAAAAAATCGCAATGAGAACGCCTTTGCACAGATAGAGGTACAACTGAAACGGCGCCACGACCTGATCCCCAACCTGGTGGAAACTGCTCGAGGTTACCTGAAACACGAACGGGAAACCCTCGAAGCCGTAACTGTTGCGCGCAATACCGCCATCAGCGATCTCAAGGCAGCAGCCTCAAACCCGTCAAGTGCCACTGCCATCGGCAAACTTGGCCGTGCAGAGAGCGCCCTGAATGGAGCCCTGGGACGCTTTACTGCAGTAATGGAGGCATACCCGGACCTGAAAGCCAACCAGAACATGATGCAACTCAACGAGGAGCTGAGCAGTACTGAGAATAAAGTTGCCTTTGCACGGCAGGCATTTAACGACTCGGTCACAAATTACAACATATACAAACAAAGCTTTCCGCCAGTATTGCTGGCTGGTTTTTTCGGGCATCGCGCCAATGCCCAACTGCTGGAATTTGCCGACTCAGATGCCGCTCAGGTAGCTCCTCGTATCGAGTTTTAAGAGATGAATTTTTTGAGTACCAGGATCGCGCCAGACGAAACAGTCTCCTGCTTGTAGGGCTTTTCGCTCTAGCCGTAGTTTTGCTGATCTCCCTGACCACTTTAGTCGCTGCCGCAGCGATAGCGCTCTCTCGCGGCCAGCCTTTTTCATTCAGTACTATCGAGCAATTACTGGGCTGGCAAACTGTGATATCCATCGCCCTGACGATTGCTGCCATTGTCGCCCTCGGCAGCCTATATAAACTGTACCAACTCAACGCCGGCGGCAGCGCAGTGGCCGAATCCCTCGGCGGACGCAAGCTCAATATTGCTCCGCAGAATTCCAACGAACAACGCGCACTGAATGTTGTAGAGGAATTGGCAATCGCCTCAGGTACCCCTGTGCCGGATGTCTACCTGATTGAGGATGATGCGATCAATGCATTCGCCGCGGGCTCCAAACCCACCGATGCAGTGATCGGCCTCACTCGAGGCTGTGTTGAAAACCTTAATCGAGAGGAACTGCAAGGTGTAGTGGCACATGAGTTCAGCCATATCTTAAATGGCGATATGCGTTTGAATATCCGTATCGTAGGAATGCTGAACGGTATCCTGATTATTGGCCTGCTCGGCCATTGGCTGGTTCGCGGAATTTACCCTGGCAATCGAGAAAACCGAGGGCGTGCGGCTCTGTTTGGGCTCGGTGCAGCATTAATGGTTGTGGGCTATACAGGAACCTTCTTCGGCAACCTGATTAAGTCTGCAGTTAGTCGCCAACGGGAGTTCCTTGCAGATGCCTCTGCAGTACAATTTACCCGGAACAATATAGGTATCGCTAGCGCACTAAAAAAGATTGGCAGTTACGGCTCAAAATCGACTCTGACCAGCGGCAGGGCAGCGGAATACAGCCATATGTTTTTTGCCAATAGCATGAAGCGTTCGCTATTTAACCTCTTCGCCACACATCCGCCTCTGTCAGATCGTATCACCCGACTCGACCCCAGCTGGAATGGCCTTTACCCCGACAATACTAATAACGCCTCACAATCACAGCCCCCTGCATTTGTTGAGTCCGCGCAAGTATCCACTTTCGCAAAATCCGCACCCTTCCAGGCAGCGCTGGATGCTGTAGATAACAGCATTGCCAACCCGAGCGAACAACAGGTGCAATACGGACGCCAGCTGCTTCAATCTATTCCCTCTGGACTTCAGCAGGCAGCTCATGACCCCTTCGCCGCACGCGCGCTAATTTATCACCTGCTGTTACACAAGGAGGGGGCAGAGCGGCAAGTACAACGCGAACTACTCAATAAAATTGCCCATCCAGCAGTGGTGCGGGAAATGCGACAACTGGAGACACAGCTGGAAAGCCTGCCCAATAGTGCACGCTTGGCCCTGTTGGATCTTTGTGTTCCCGCCCTGAGAGCACTGGTCCCTCAGCAGTATCAAGTATTCAAGAGAAACCTGATCAAACTGCTGCACAGCGATGGGAAAATTGAGATTTGGGAGTGGGCCCTATATCGGGTACTGATGCACGCACTGGAGGGCTCTCCTGACCGACAGCGGCTTTCCAATAAAAAGGGAGCCAGCAAAGATGCCAACTGTTTCCTTCTCGCCGCTATCGCCCATTCGGGCAATAGTGAGTATCTACCTGCCAAAAGGGCTTATGAGCAAGGCCTCAAGGCTTTGGGTATAGAGGTCACACCACTGCCAAGTCACAAGGATATAAATTTACCGCGGCTCGACAAGGCCATCGCCATTGCAGGACAGATGAAAGCTCTGGATAAACCGGCATTGTTAAAGGCAATGGTACTAACCCTAAGCCATAACGGGGTGATCAAGGCAGAGGAAATCGAATTGCTCCGGGCCGTAGCAGATAGCTTGGACTGCCCAATGCCACCTCTGCTACCAGCGCAGCCATAAATCGGGTCGACTAACCAACAAGCCGGCATTGCCGGCTTGTTTCCACTTATTTATTAAACGTGATGCTGATAGACAGGGCCTATTCCTACGCTCCACAAAATTACCGAAGTAATTAAGACAGTAACCATCATGACAAGCGCCACAGTGAGCACCGCACAGGCATAAAGAAATGCCCGCTCTTTGTTCATCTTCATCAAAATTGGGATACCGGCAAATACCAGATAGATTGAGTACATCCCCGCAATGCCCACGGCGGCCATAGTAAGCCAAGGGTGGGGGAAAAGAACCACAATACTAGCGAGGAAAATTGGCGTAGTGATAAAGACCGCAAGCGCGGTGCCTTCATAATGGCGTGTAGGTTCATCACCCTCGACACCATAGGACCTCGCCATCCAGTTAATAAATTCCCCAAGGCAATAGACTCCGACCAGTAACGCAAAGTAGGTCACTATAGACAAAACTGCTGCACTCTCCGGAGTCAACTTGGCCAGATGCCCCCCCACCTCAAATCCCACCCGTGTGACACCAAAGTAGCCGGCAACTGTAGGGATCAGAGCCAGAAATGGAACATGGGTCACGAAAACCTGGAAAAAAGAATGTCTATCCGCTCGGATGGCTTTCCACTCTTTTTCAGGATTAGTAAGAATGCCGATTGTGTGACTGAGTAATCGCACGCTGAAACTCCCTTCAATACCCTGCATTGCAGTATCGGGGGACGGCGCGGAATTAACCAATGCGAATAAGAAATTAGGCGCCACTTTTAAATCAGGTTGATTTATATCAAGCGCGAACAGAGACGCGATTCCGGCCGCCCCGCTTTGCCTTGTAAAGGGCCTGGTCAGCGGCCTTAAGGACAGTATCAGGCCCTCTGAACTCCTTACCCCTCTGAGCGAGGCCAATACTAACGGTTACCTTAATCTGTTGATCTGAACGGCGTTCAGAACGCCACAATTTAGGACCGGAAATACGTCCTCCAGAGCGCAAGCGCATGGGATAGGCCGCTATTTTCTCCCGAATAAGCTCCAGCTGTCTTTCTGCGGCTGAAAGGTCACGACCAGAAATAATTAGCACAAACTCCTCCCCCCATAGCGAAATAATTCCCCTGACGAATTTCGAGCAATCTGGGTAGCAACCATTCGCAGTACCTGATCACCGACCTGATGACCAAAGCGATCATTCAATTTCTTAAAGTAATCGATATCAATCATGGCAATAGAATAATGCCGGCCGGGAGTGAGCATCCGATACCTGAAAGCCCTCCGAGACCGGACTCCGGTCAACTCATCGCGGAAAGCCAGCTCATAGCTGCTACCCAGCAGCGAAAAGATAAGTAGGAAACCAGCTACTGACATTAAAGGAACCAGAGGCATCCCACTCCAGACGCCATACAACGTAAGCAAGATGCAGCTGAATAACCCCACAGCCGTGGGCCCGGGGTAAAGAGCCAGCAGTGCCAATGCGCCAAGTGAGGCCACCATACAGGCCAAGAGTGGTAAAGGTGGGGAAAACCGGTCAAGAGCCAATAGCCAAGCAGGCAGATGCTGCAAAGAAAACATCTGAGCTAACGGCCCATAATATTTCTGCAACCAGAATAGGGCTATCCCCTGTGCACCCAGGATCAACAGCCAAGCGACCCCAAAATTACTCCATATGCTACGGTCGCGGCTGCAGCTAAATAACATCAAGTTGAGGGCGATCAACCCCAGATAGAGGGAAAAATCCTGCTTCAACAGTATTTCGAGACTGATCGTCCCATAGAAAAACATTAATAGTAATGCGGCCAGACCAACCCGGCTTGAGCGATAAAATAAACTGAGCAGCAGCGCTGTTACCAATAACAGAAAAGGCAGCTGGACATTGTTCAGGGACGCCAGATCGAGCCAGGGTAAATGTTGGGCAAGTGGCAAAATCAGGAGCAGTCCGGGCAACCAGCTAAAACGCAGCCACTGCAAATACGACGGCATGGTAAATTGGGAGCAAGAAATAACAGAGAATTATACGCACCTGATAACAGTAATTTCTTAGACTAGGCGCACAAAAGAGAAGACCGACGAAAACAAAAAGAAAAAATAAAAAAGGGGCAAAACTGCCCCTAGAAATTTTTTAAAGCCGAGCTTATTTCACAACGCGCAATGCGGGCTTCTTCACCGACTTTTTGCCCAAGCTGGTGGGCGGGGTAGGTTCGGGCGGTTCTGGGGTTTCTTCTGCCTCAAACACCATACCCTGGCCATTCTCACGGGCATAAATTCCAACTACCGCGCCAACCGGAACCTGGATATCAGTGGGAACCCCACCAAAACGCGCATTAAACCTGATCGCATAGTTATCCATGGTCAGCCTCGCAACAGCACTTTCAGAGATGTTTAGCACTATCTGCCCATCATCATTAACATGCTGTTGTGGCACCAGCACCCCGGAAAGGTGCGTATCGACAAGAATATAGGGAGTGCACCGGTTATCGGTAATCCACTCGTAAAATGCCCGCAAAATATATGGGCGATTGGAGGTCATGACCGGCTTACTCACCTAACTACCCTCAACGCATTTCCCGTTCGTACTCGGTAAGGCTCTGCTGGAACGCTTCACGGGCAAACAGGCGATCCATATAATCCAGCAGCGGCTTCACTTGCTTAGTCTTGGGCAAGCTGATTTCGAACTGCTCGAGACGCCAGAGCAGTGGAGCCATACAGCAATCCACCAGGGAAAATTCTTCATTGAAGAAGTACGGCAGCTCAGTAAACATCGGCGCAATGCCAACCAAGCTATCACGCAGCTCCTTACGGGCGGATGCAGCATCTTTGCCTCCTGCCAGAATTTTATCCACCAGCGGACACCAGTCGCGCTCAATACGATGCATAATCTGGCGACTTTGAGCGCGCGCAACCGGGTAAACGGGCAGCAGCGGCGGGTGTGGGAAACGCTCGTCAAGATACTCCATCATAACCTTGGTTTCGAAGAGCACCAGATCGCGATCAACCAGAGTCGGCAGCGAATTGTAGGGGTTGAGGTCAGCGAGCTCGGCGGGCTTATCATCCGAGTCCACATCTATGATTTCTACGGACACCCCTTTCTCTGCCAGTACGATACGCACCCGATGGCTATAGTGACTGCGACCATCAGAGAAGAAGGTCATAGAGGAGCGCTTGTTGGTAGGCACACCCATGTTCAAACTACCTCAAACTTGTTGGCCGACAAACACCGGCCTTTATTCAAAATATAAAAGGGCGGCAGAGTATCTCCACCACCCATCAAAAAGAAACCTGCGAATCTTAGTGGTGTATGTCTTTCCAGTACTCGCGGTTCAGCAGCCAAGCAAAGATAAAGAATATAAAAATAAACGCCAGCACATAGAAACCAATGCGCTTGCGATCTTCTGCCATTGGCTCTGCAATGTACTCCATAAAGTTGACCAGGTCATACATAGCCTGATCAAACTCTTCCGGATTCATGGAACCCTTCACACTACCAACCTTGAGGCTGCCACAGTCAGCGTCCATGATCGGGTTACCCAGCTCATCGCGCACGATCTTACCATGGTCGCGCTTAGGACCAGGGGCACATTCCGGCAAGCCCTGCAACTCCATCAATACATGCGGCATGGCGACACTGGGGAATACCAGATTATTCACACCGGTAGCACGACTGTCATCCTTGTAGAAACTGCGGAGATAAGTGTAGAGCCATTCCGGTGAGCGGGAGCGGGCAACCAGCGTCAGGTCCGGCGGCGTGGCGCCGAACCATACTTTGGAGTCATCCGGGCGCATGGAGATCTGCATCAGGTTACCGATCTTGTCGTTACCCAGGATCAGGTTCTCCATCATCAGCTCTTTGGGGATATCCAGATCTGTAGCAACACGCTCCCAGCGGGAATAGTTGGCACTGTGACACCCCATGCAATAGTTGACGAAGTACTTGGCTCCACGCTGCAAAGACGGCTTGTCCTGAAGGTCGATACTAATAGGGTCCAGCTCAACACTGGACTCAGCGCCTACCGCTTTGATTGGGATAAAGGTCAGCAGGCCAACAACCACAATACCGATAAACAGAATACCGAATGTTTTTGCTCCAGATGGGCTGGTTACACGCTCAGGCTCTGGGTATACCTCATCGCGGCTAGTAATCCAGGGCAGCAAGGCGAAGAAAGCTGCCAACAAAACAGTCACTACTCCCATAAAGGTATTTACCGAGAAGTTAGCCACTGCCATCCACAGGAACAGTACACCGAAGCCGATGCTTACAACCCAGGAACCCACTCCCTTGCGCTCCTTTGGATTCGTCCAGACCGGCATGGTCAGGAAGAACGCAAAATAGAACAGGGTCGCCACCTGAGACAGGAAGTTACGCTCTGGGGTCGGAGATTTAACCCCCAGGTAACCCAGGATAATAAATACCGCTGCGAACAAAAGGAGCAAACCTTTTGGCAGCCAACCTTTGTAACGGATGGAACGTACGGGGCTCTTATCGAGCCAAGGCAGTACAAACAGCACCGCAATAGCCGCACCCATAGCCACCAAACCAAGGAACTTGGCTGTAAGAGGACCAATATCCATAGTTACCGCACGCAAGATCGCGTAGAACGGCGTGAAGTACCAAACAGGTGCAATATGGGGAGGGGTCTTCAGTGGGTTTGCTTCTTCGAAGTTAGCGTACTCCAGGAAGAAACCGCCCATCTCAGGGAAGAAAAACACAACAGTAGCGAAGATAAACAGGAATACCGCAATACCCACCAGGTCATGTACAGAATAGTAAGGGTGGAAAGGTACGCCGTCTTTGGGGATACCGTTCTCGTCCTTATTTTTCTTAATCTCGATACCATCAGGGTTGTTAGAACCCACTTCATGCAACGCCAGGATATGCAGGACTACCAGCAACACAAGAACCAACGGCAATGCAATAACATGCAGGGAAAAGAAGCGAGTCAGGGTAATACCTGAAATCAGATAATCACCGCGAATCCACTCAACCAGGCTATCGCCAATACCGGGTATTGCACCGAACAGGGATACAATTACCTGGGCACCCCAGTAAGACATCTGACCCCAGGGCAATACATAGCCCATAAAGGCTTCAGCCATCAGCACCAGGTAGATACACATACCAAAGATCCACACCAGCTCGCGGGGCGGCTTATAAGAGCCATACATCAATCCGCGGAACATATGCAGATACACAACCACAAAGAAAGCAGATGCACCCGTCGAATGAAGGTATCGAATCAGCCAGCCCCATTCCACATCGCGCATGATGTATTCAACAGAGGCGAAGGCACCTTCAGCCGAAGGATTAAAACTCATCACCAACCATATACCGGTCAGAAGCTGGTTAACCAGTACGAGCAGTGAGAATACGCCGAAGAAGTACCAAAGATTAAAGTTTTTGGGCGCGTAGTACTTGCCCATATGCTTATCCCAGGCCTGGTAGATCGGCAGACGCTGATCTACCCAGTCACCGAAATCTGCTAGCCATTTCATGCAGCGCCCTCCTGGTCTACACCAATCACGATTACCTCATCGCTCTCATAGGAATAAGGCGGAACTTCCAGGTTGGTAGGTGCAGGAACACCGCTGTAAACACGGCCGGCCATATCGTATTTGGAACCATGGCAGGGGCAGAAAAAGCCGCCCATCCACTCATCACCACCCAAATCGGCGGCGCCCACTTCCGGGCGGTACATAGGTGCACAACCCAAGTGTGTACACAGGCCAACCAGAACCAACAACTTTGGTTTGATAGAACGATTTTCCGGATTTACATAATCTGGCTGGATAGATTCCTCAGAGTTGGGATCGCGCAACTGCGGCTCCACTTTCTCTAGATTTTGCAACACTTCATCGGTGCGGCGTACTACGTAGACCGGCTTGCCGCGCCACTCAACAGTAACCATCTGGCCCGGTTCAAGTTTGCTAATGTTGTATTTAACCGGAGCACCAGCAGCTTTTGCCTTGGCACTCGGATTCCAGGAAGCGACGAAGGGAACGGCAACCCCAACCGCTCCCGCACCACCAACAACTGAGGTGGCAGCGGTTAAGAAACGGCGCCGTCCTACATTTACACCGTCATCACTCATGACGTAGTTCTCCCATCACAGCGATCCCGGATACACCGGAGATGCGCTGGCCCAAACCCAAAAAGTCTTGAAAGAAGTCCCGCTCCGGCAGATTGCCCGCGCGAATAAACCCCACAAATCAAGCGGATACAAATCCGCGCAATGTTAAAGAAAATGCCATTTTGATACAAGGCAAAGACATAGGAACGTCGGGAATTACGCAGCGAAACAGCGAGAAATCGAGCAAAGCATCACAAGCACTGCTCAACACACCAAATGCCGGAGATAAAAAAGCCCGGCAGATGCCGGGCCCAAAAGAAAGCTTAACGCTTGGAGAATTGCGGCTTCTTACGCGCTTTGCGCAGACCGACTTTCTTACGCTCAACCTCACGAGCGTCGCGGGTAACATAACCTGCGGCGCGCAGCGGTTGACGCAGCGCTTCATCGTACTGCATCAGGGCGCGAGTCAGGCCGTGACGGATAGCACCCGCCTGACCAAAAGAACCGCCACCTTTTACAGTTACAGTAACATCGAATTTTTCAACCATATCGGCTCTTTCCAGCGGCTGACGCACGATCATGCGAGCCACCTGACGACCGAAGTATTCGTCCAGGGTACGACCGTTTACAGTGATCTTGCCCTCACCAGGCACGATAAATACACGAGCAGTAGAGGTCTTGCGGCGGCCGGTACCGTAGTATTGAGTAGTTGCCATCAGATTTATTCCCGTTTAGATCGCCAGTTCAGTCGGCTGTTGAGCCGTGTGAGGATGTTCACTACCGCTGTATACTTTCAGCTTCTTGAACATGGCGCGACCCAGAGGACCCTTCGGCAGCATGCCTTTTACGGCGCTCTGAATGGTGCGCTCGGGCGCTTTCTCGATCAGCTTCTCAAAACTGATGGACTTGAGACCACCGGGGTAGCCAGAGTGGCTGTGGTAGATCTTGTCCTTGGCCTTATTGCCGGTCACGCGAACCTTTTCTGCATTAATTACGATAATGTAATCGCCAGTGTCCACGTGGGGCGTATATTCAGGCTTGTGCTTGCCGCGCAGGCGGTGGGCGATCTCGGCAGAAATACGGCCGAGGGTCTTGTCCGCAGCGTCAACAATGTACCAGTCGCGTTTTACCGCTTCTGGCTTGGCACTGTATGTCTTCATGTTATAAACACCTGTAATATGACCCCCTGAATTAGGGGCCGTCCCACAAAAGAGCGCGGATAGTACAAAAGGAGTGCTCGCTTTTCAAGCGATATTTCGACGTGTCACGAGGCGTCATTAGTCGGGGCGATGCGCCCGCTCCAGGTACTCGCGGGACTGCATTTCCAGTAGGCGACTAACAGTGCGCTCAAACTCAAATCGCAGTTGTCGCCCACCATAAAGTTGATCGGCCGACACCTCCGCCGAGATCACCAATTTGACGCAACGGTCATAGAATTCATCAACCAGATTGATGAAACGTCGCGCCTGGGCATCCATCCTTTCATCAAATCTGGGCACCGCAGCGAGCAGCACAGTCTGAAACTCCCGCGCCAGTTCGATGTAGTCATTTTGCGAACGAGGCCCATCACAGAGGTCAGCAAAATCAAACCAGGCCACATCATCAGCTACTTTAAGTGCACGAATAGGCCTCCCCTCCACCTGTAAATCCACATCGCTTCGAACCTCACAGCCATCCACGCTCAACTGTGTAAAGCTGTGCGATAGATTTGCGATCGCAGCGTCATCCAAAGGTGCATGATAAAGCTCCAGTAATTCAAGGGTACGCAAGCGATAGTCGGTACCTCCATCAACATTAACCACTTTGGTATGACGTTGAAGGAGCGCAATCGCCGGCAAAAAGCGCGCCCTTTGCAAACCATCTTTATAGAGCCCCTCTGGCTCGATATTAGAGGTAGCCACAAGGGCCACCCCGCGACGAAATAAGGCCTCCAATAAACCTGCAAGGATCATGGCATCGGCAATATCGGACACAAAAAACTCATCAAAACACAGGACCTGGGCCCGGTTCGCGATCTTATCGGCCACCTTCTCCAGTGGGTTTTTCTCCCCAGCATACTGCTTTAAGCCCCCATGTACTTGGCGCATAAAACGGTGGAAGTGAGTCCGCTGCTTCCTGGGGAAAGGCAAGGACTCATAAAATGCATCCATCAAATAGGTCTTACCGCGTCCCACCCCACCCCAAAAGTAAAGCCCTCGCTCCGGACCGACATCCGCCCTGCGAAGGCGGGCAAACAGATTCCCAATAATGCCCCGCTCAGCCCTCTCGACCAGACGCCGATGCAAATCCTGCAACTCCTGCACCGCCGCTCGCTGCGAGGGGTCCTCAATAAAATCCGGGCGCTGCAGATCATTCTCATAACGCGCTATCGGGGAACAAAATGACGGGTTGGCAGGAGGCATAAAGGAAGATTCTTCAACAACTGTATTACTGGCGCGCACTCTATCAAATTCACTATAGCGCCGCCTAGATAGCAGAGAAGCCGCCATCAGCCCTAGGCCCACCCACTCAACCCAGTGCAATTCGCCAGGAGCCAGCGGCAATTCGGAACTGCAGGCTAACCTGCGTGTCGCAATTTACCAACAGTATTAATTGTCGGGTTAATAATCGCGTATACTGGGTCCGCTAACATGGGGTTGATAGTCACTTGAGGGGGACTACCCGAGGCGTGGGGCGGTGCCACTACCGCGCCAGCATCCATCACGGATCGCCAATGCCATATAAAAGCAAGTTGAGGAGGTAGTAAGTGCACTCTACATCGGTATTAATTCTAGTCGGCGTCCTGGGCATGACCTTGGGCGCCCTGCTGGCATTCCTCGCAGTCCGCGGACGCAGCAGCGTCGACCGCACTCAGGAACTCGAGCTACGCCTGCGGGAAGCCAATAATAAAATGGAGGACTTCCAGCTCCAGGTAAACGAGCACTTTGACCAGACATCCCAGCTCGTTCACAACTTAACCGAAAGCTACAAGGAAATTCACGAGTATTTATCCAACAGCGCTCTGCGCCTTTCCAGCCAGGATATCGGTCGACAAATGCTCGAAGCCGGGAGCGGCAAGCTGAAGGAGGATGACAAACAACTTCAGGATATGGAGCCCCCTAGAGACTGGGCTCCCAAGGAGCCCGGAGCCAAAGGTACCCTTGCGGAGGATTACGGCCTGGAAAAAGAGGCACACGCAGGAAGTTAGACTTAGCCATCAACTGTTACTTCGGCAAAGCTTTCAGTTGATACCCCAATTAAAAAGGCGGGATAACCCGCCTTTTTAATTGAAAACTTTACAAACTCTGATAGTAATCCATGAGAATTTGCGCCACCTCTGGGCGAGAGAACTCTGGGGGCGGAGCGATACCATTACCCAACATCTCACGCACCTTGGTACCAGATAATAGAATGAAGTCCTCCTTAGAGTGATCCGGTACATCACGCATCATCACGACCTTATTCAGCTTTTTTGAATAGGCCGTATGGTCAGCACGAAAGATTTCAATCTCCAATGCACCCTCGGGTACCCTTCCATCAAAAATAGTCTGGGCATCAAAAGCACCATAGTAGTCACCGACACCCGCGTGGTCGCGCCCGACGATCAAGTGGCTGCAGCCACAGTTTTGGCGGAAAACGGCATGCAGTACAGCTTCGCGAGGGCCCGCATACAACATATCGAAGCCATAGCCTGTAACCATTACTGTATTTGCCGGGAAGTAAACTTCCACCATCTTACGAATTGATGCATCCCGGACCGGCGCTGGAATGTCCCCTGGCTTTAGCTGGCCCAGCAACATATGAATCAGCACACCATCGGCCTCCACAGCCTCCAGCGCCATTTTGCATAATTCTTCATGGGCTCGGTGCATCGGGTTGCGTGTTTGAAAGGCAACCACCTTATTCCAGCCCCGCTCGGTAAATTCATTGCGAATTTCCACAGCCGTGCGGAAAGTATCCGGGAAATCATTCTGGAAATAGCTGAAATTGAGCACTTCGATTGGGCCGGAAATTAACTTCCTCCCAGCTGACTTAAAGGTCGCAACGCCAGGATGTTTTTCATCGAGCGTGCCAAATACCTGCTCAGCCATGCTATTCATTTGTTCATCAGTAATGGTCTCAATGGCTTCTACATCCATTACCGCCAGCACTGGGTTGCCCTCAACATTGGGGTCACGTAATGCAATCCGGGAAGCACCTTCTATAGCACCGCAGTCTTCTACCACATTCAAGACAGGAACCGGCCAAAAGAGACCATCAACAGTGCGCAAGGTCTCAGCCACACTCAGCGCATCGGCCAGATTCATATAGCCGTGCAGCGGATTAAAGTAACCAGCCCCCAACATCACTGCATTGGCCGCCGCGGCAGAGCTGACCACAATCGAGGGCAGCGACTCCGCTTCATGCATCAGTTGGTGATGCCTTTCACTGTCGTACACAAAGCGCGGCTGCAGCTCAATACTGCCATGGGGGCGAACTAGGGACATGCTGGTCTCCAAATACAAATATTGCCGGTTAGTCTTAAATTTTCGACGGGCCATTATACGCACTTGCAGGATGCGACCAATGCCAGCCCATCACAGGAGACGGGATTATAGACCCTGCCAGTCCACTCTAATAATTACCCTCCAAAATCTGGTTAACCTCCCCCATGGGAAGGCGCAAGGGGAAAACGCTATCCAAAAGCGACAAACACCAAAATTGAGCAGTGATGGCAAAGGACTTAAAGGGGCATTTAGGAGGGGGCTTCCATTCACAAAGCCAACTTGTAGTTTCCTATCAAGGAGGCACCACGTGAGTTGGGTCAACAAAATATAACAGCGGCCTTTTAGGCTGCTTCTAGATACACGAGAGCACGATCTGAAAGTAGCCTTAAGAAGCTCTGTATACGGCAATTAACTGGGCATAAAGCCTTTGCTTTGAAAGCAAAATTTTACATTACAAATTTGATTTTTGAGATAGGCACGGAAACATATAATAACCCACGAACAGATTGGGCCATAAACGATAGAACAGCAGATAAACCTACAGATAAGAGGCAACAGCCAATAAAAGAGCTGTTTCCTTAGGCCAGCTATGTATGGACCTTATATTGCCATCTCCACCCCAACACTTCGCATATCAACCTTAAAACCATGAGTAAAGGCCCATATCTACTAACATAAACAATCATAAATCTCCTTTGTCTCTCCTCGGCCAAAGACAGCAAAATGCCCCTCCCGGCGATTCCATTCCAAGACGTGTGTATAATCAGCGCAAAGAGGAGTCGAGAGTGTCCCAAAATCGCTTTTTACAAGACTGGGCTTTACCCATTCTGGTAGGCCTGGCCATGGCGGCCTTGCTGTTAGTTATATTCCCGCAATTGCGTGGCACTGCTCCAACCCCCAAAGGCGGAGATTGGCAGGGCCCCGTATCCTATGCCCATGCAGTCAATGTTGCAGGACCTGCTGTGGTTAACATTTACACCCGTATGGCCCTGCCCCAGCGACAGCACCCACTATTTAATGACCCCCTTTTTCGCCGTTTGTTCGACAATATGAACGTTCCCCAACGGGAAAGGATGCAATCAAACTTGGGATCAGGAGTTATCGTTAGCGACAACGGTTACATCCTTACCAATCACCACGTAGTGGATCAGGCAGACGCCATAGTCATTTTATTAGCCGACGGCCGCGAAGCCCAGGCCCGCATGGTCGGTAGCGATGCTGACTTTGACCTAGCAGTTTTGAAAATTGAACTCGACGGACTCACTTCTATCTCTGTTGGTGAGCCAGAGTCAGCCCAAGTGGGCGATGTCGTTCTGGCCATAGGCAACCCTTTCGGGGTCGGGCAGACGGTCACCCAGGGGATTATTAGTGCCAAAGGGCGTCACTTGGAGAACTCAGGAACCGGCAGCCATCTGCAAAACTTCCTGCAGACGGATGCCGCTGTCAATCCCGGCAACTCCGGTGGAGCACTGGTAGACTCCCGCGGTCGCCTGCTCGGGATTAACACCTCTATCCTCAATCAGTCCGGCTACTCCGGTGGCATTAGCTTTGCAATTCCCGCTAATATCGCCTTCAAAGTTATGCAGGATATTATCGCTTATGGTCGTGTGGTGCCGGGGTGGCTCGGTATCGAAGCCAGTGCCATCAGCCCACAGATGGCTCGCGAGTTCAAACTCTCTTCCTCAGGCGGAGTCATGATCACCGCAATTTACAACGAGAGCCCGGCTCATAGTGCAGGCCTCAAGCCAGGGGATGTGATTACCCATATTGATGGCCTGCCAATTGGCGATGGTAAGCAAGGTGAGGCAACTATGGCTACACTCCGCCCCGGAGATACCATCTCGATCACTTTTACCCGCGAAGGTGCCTCCCACACAGTGGAAGCAACAGTTTCTGTGAAACCAGAAACCACTACGACAACTGAGTAACCATTGGAAGGTGCAAATATGCGTGCAGCCATTCTGTTTATTTTTCTAGCCCTAGTTGCTGGGCAGACTCAGGCCGATGACCGCAAAGATTTACAGAAACTCCTAGACAACTTTATTGCTGGTGCCGCTAATAGTACAGAAGTCCATAAACGTTTTTGGGCCGAGGACCTGATCTACACAAGCTCATCGGGCAAACGCTTTGGTAAGAGCCAAATAATACAGGGGATGGAAAGCAGCTCAACTGAACCTGTAACAACAAGCTACGCTGCAGAGGATGTAGATATCCGCTTACTGGGTGACACTGCCGTCATTGCTTTTAAGCTGGTGGCCAATGATACCTCTAGCAAGGAAACCAGCCACTTCTTCAACACAGGCACTTTTGTGAAACGAAATGGCGAGTGGCAAGTGATCGCCTGGCAAGCCACTAAGATCCCGACTGAGAGCTAAATGCCATATGAGGCGGTCAAAAAGAAAACCGCCTCTTTCAATTCAGGTTAATTAACCACTTGCTTATCACGCCAATTCGCACGAACTTTTGCCATAAACTTGGATTCACTAGGAACACCTGCATTCGCAATTAACCCACGAGCAAATGCCTCCACCTCCGCCCTATTCCTCCCCACTCCGGCAAAAGAAGCACGAACCTTGATAAATTTATCCTTGCGCACAAACAGGTAAGTGTGTGTGTCAAAACGCTCCCCATCTGCTGCAAGGAAATGACCGGAAAGACGTGTTACCGGAGTCGCCTCTCCATGAACACTCCAGATCTCAGAAACCTCTTCACCGAGATCCAGGGATTGCCAACGCGCCTCCCTTTCAACTAGAGCCAATTCCCGCCGAATCCTTTCGACCTCTCGAATTTGCGCTGACTTTGGGTCTTCCCAATTCCAGTTAGGTATTGGATAAACGAAAACATCCACAGAGTCAAAGTGAAACTGACGGTGCACATAACGAGTTTGCGCACCATAAAGGGGATGATTAGCCAGAACTAAAGGATTGCTTACATACTCTCCTACTGACTCCGGTAAATTGAGAGTTTGGTGATAGTCACTGGCCTCTATCGTTTGGAAAAGTAACTCTGGGGCCATGACCTGATCTTGCTGCAAGCGAGATATCAACTCTGATGCAACTGCCTTTGCAAGATCCCGATCGGCCTTTCCGGCTGGGGTGAGTAGACTTATTCTTGATGTAAATGGAATTTCAAACTGATAGCGCCTTAATGGCAGGCCGTGCCAGGTGAGTGTTGCATCAATATGTATATCACGGCTCGTACTCAAGGGAGCCAGCATCATCGTTGCACCTGCGATTACGGCCCCACCGATATCCTCTGCTCCCTCCTCCAAATATCCAGCTGAAGTAATGAGCAGTTGGTACGGAACTTCATCTTCACCCAGCAGGACCAAATCAAAAATGCCCGAACTCTCGAGCTCCCTGTGCAACTCCTGATAATCAATCACATCGAACTGGCAGTGCTTAAGAAGAGATCCATTGGCAAACTCATCACAACGCCGCTCAAAGTCTGGCTCTGGTATTTTGGCAAACAAAGTGACAGGCGGCAGACTCTGTGGGTCCTGCATATAATCGGCAACTACGAAGTCATTGGTTGTCGCACAGGCGACAACCAGTAATGCGACAAAGCACAGAAGTGTTTTTTTCATCTTATGCCTTCCGACAAACTATTTGCACAAGAGGGCAAGCTGGCAACTTAACGCTTTACCCGATAGATGGCCGAGCGCGCATGGGCCTCAAGGCCTTCCCCACGAGCAAGAGTAGCGGCAACACGGCCGAGTTTATCGGCGCCCTCAGGAGAGCAATAAATAACAGAGCTGCGCTTTTGGAAATCATACACACCCAGTGGCGACGAAAAACGTGCAGTTCCACTGGTTGGCAGCACATGATTAGGACCCGCACAATAATCTCCCAAAGCTTCAGCAGTATAGCGCCCCAGGAAAATTGCACCGGCATTGCGAATTTGTGGGAGAAGGGACTCTGGATCTGCTACAGAAACCTCAAGATGTTCAGGAGCTATGCGATTGGAAATTTCCAATGCTTGCTTCACAGAGTCAACCAGTATCAAAGCCCCACGATCAGCGAGGGACTTAGCCGCAATTTCTGCTCTTGGCAGGTCGGTTAACTGGCGCTGCAGGGAGGCCTCCACTGCGTCCAGGAATGCCACATTCGGGCACAACAAAATCGACTGGGCCTGCTCATCATGCTCAGCCTGAGATAGAAGGTCCATAGCGATCCAATCGGGATCGGTAGCACCATCACAAATCACCAATATCTCCGAAGGGCCCGCAATCATATCAATGGCTACATGACCAAACACCGCGCGTTTAGCAGCGGCAACGAAAACATTGCCGGGACCCACTATCTTATCCACAGCAGGAATTGTCTCAGTGCCATAAGCAAGAGCAGCTACAGCCTGAGCCCCACCAATGGTATACACCCTGTCAACACCTGCGATTGCCGCAGCTGCCAGAACCAGATCGTTAAGTACCCCCTCAGGAGCGGGCACTACCATGATGACGGAATCGACGCCCGCAACCTTCGCCGGAATCGCATTCATTAATACGGACGACGGATAGCTGGCCTTACCACCGGGTACGTAGATACCAACCCTCTCCATCGGCATAATTTGTTGGCCAAGTACAGTCCCATCAGCCTCGGTATAACGCCAGGATTCCTGCCGCTGATGCTTGTGATATTCACGCACTCGCTGTGCGGCAGTCTCCAGAGCTTCACGCTCATCAGCACCAATACGCTCAAGTGCTGCAAATAAATCGGATGAGTCAAGTGCAAACTCTTCCGCCAAGGTTAACTCGCGACTGTCAAAACGATTGGTATATTCGATGACGGCAGCATCACCACAATTGCGTACTTGCTGGAGTATCTCCGCAACAGTCGCCTCAACGCTCTGACTAGCCACCGTCTCCCAGGATAGAAGCTGCTTCAACTCTGTATCAAAATTATCAGCGGTGGCATTCAGCCGGCGAATACTCTTTTTAGTCATGATTTCCTAGACTTTTTCACTTTATGCAACTGCCGCTGCCAGCTTCTCAATCAAGTCGCTGATAGGCTTGTACTTCATCTTCATGGCTGCCTTATTGACAATCAGACGGCTACTAATATGCGCAATAGTCTCACGAGCCTCCAGGCCATTGGCTTTCAAGGTATTTCCGCTATCGACAATATCTACAATCTCATCAGCCAGGTCCATTAGTGGAGCCAGCTCCATTGCACCATATAATTTGATGATATCTGCCTGACGCCCCTTGGCAGCGTAATGGCGCTTGGCGCTCTCCACAAACTTAGTTGCCACTTTAATCCGACCGCTAGGCAAAGTTGCACCCTTCACACCAGCAGCCATGAGGCGACAACGAGCAATTCCCAAATCCAGAGGCTCATAGATGCCATCTGAATGATGCTCGAGCAGGGTATCCTTACCAGCTACTCCCATATCCGCAGCGCCATGCTGCACATAGGTAGGCACATCGACACCTCGAAGAAGTAACAGGCGAATACCGTCACAGTTGGTTGGGAAAATCAATTTACGACTCTTGCCAAGGTCCTCCAGTGGCTCCAGCCCTGCAGCAGCGAGCAATGGTAGGGTTTCTTGCAAGATTCGCCCCTTGGTCAGAGCGATAGTGATTTGCATAGTCATGATAAGGCCGGATTATTTTCTGGCAGCCGCCTCAAGAAAAGAGGCGGCGAGTTTCCCTTTAACCGGGTACGCGGCGAATATTCGCCCCCAGCTGCTGTAATTTTTCCTCAATACATTCATAGCCACGGTCAATATGGTAGATACGATCCACAGTAGTAGTACCCTCAGCCACCATACCCGCAATTACCAGACTGGCCGAGGCACGCAAATCAGAGGCCATTACAGGAGCCCCTTTAAGCTTCTCCACACCAGTAACAAAAGCAGTATTACCTTCCAGGGTAATATTGGCTCCCATGCGGTTTAACTCATGCACCTGGATCAAGCGATTCTCAAAAATGGTCTCAACCACTGCTCCTTTACCTTCAGCCACAGCATTCATCGCAGTAAACTGAGATTGCATATCTGTGGGAAATGCCGGATAAGGTGCCGTGCGAAAGCTAACAGCCTTGGGGCGATTCCCCTTCATATCCAGCTCAATCCAGTCATCCCCACAACTCAAGTGCGCACCAGCTTCCTCAAACTTAAGTAATACGGCATCAAGAATATCAGCACGAGTGTGCAATAAACGTACTTTACCCCGTGCAGCTGCAGCAGCCGCCAGAAAGGTGCCTGTCTCAATGCGATCGGGCATGACAGTGAATGTACAGGGGCTAACTTTGGAACTCCGTGAATACGTAAAGTATCAGTGCCTACACCCTCAATTTGCGCGCCCATGGCAATCAGGAATTCTGCCAAATCGACAATCTCAGGTTCCCTCGCCGCATTGTGCAGAACGGTTGTACCTTCCGCCAACACCGCGGCCATTAGCAAGTTCTCAGTGCCGCCCACAGTCACTTTTTCCATGACGATATTGGCACCTTTGAGGCGGCCGTTGGAACGCGCACGGATAAAACCACCGTCAATTGCGATTTCGGCGCCCATAGCCTCCAGCCCCTTGAGATGGATATCTACGGGACGGCTACCGATAGCGCATCCCCGGGAAAAGACACGTTTGCCACCCCGTGGCGAGCTAATAATGGCCCCAACACGAGTATTGATGCCCGCATGGTTTTTACCAGTTCGTAGGGTGCTGTCAGGTCATTGACTGAACGGGGATCTATCTCTACACCTAGCTTTTCGTCAATTGTGACATCACAACCCATGCAGCGCAGTAGGGTGATCATAGTGGTGATGTCATTAAGGTGCGGCAGGTTGTGAATATGTACCGGGCCATCTGCCAACAGGGCAGCAGCCAAAATAGGCAGCGCAGAATTCTTCGCGCCGGAAATTCGCAATGTACCGGATACAGGGCTGCCGCCCTCTATTATTAACTTATCCATTCGGTCTCATATTTCGGGAGTCGCTGTTTTCACAGTGACAGGTTAACGACTGGCTTCTTCTGGAGTAAGTGTCTGCATCTGTACTGCATGAAGAGTACCATCGGCAATTTTTTCATTGAGCGCTGCATAAACAAGTTGCTGCTTTTTTAGGCGGCTCAAACCTTCAAAGGCACTACTGACCACAGTTACCAGCAGGTGACTGCCTTCAAAAGTGACATCGACATTACTCTCGGGAATATGACCCTCAATCAGGGCTTTGATTTCATCTGGTTGCATAGGCGGGATTTGCGTTGAGTTAAAAAACAGCACGCAAGTGTACTTGAATCGGGGAAAGCGCGCAGCTGCGCGCCCCAAGTTCGCTAACTAGCTCACCTTATCGACAACATCTTCACCAGCAGACCAGTTGGATATGACCTTGTCGATATCACCGTAGGTCTGCATGGACTGGGCAAACTGGCTGCGAAAAGTTTTGCCCAGATTGACGCCATTCAGAATGACATTAATCAACTTCCACTGTCCCGCACGATTACGTACCAGGGTATAGGATACTTTGGTGATGCCTTCTTCACTGCGCACTTCCTGTAAAACATTAACCCGATTTCCAGAGGGAAGGGTTCCAGGATTGACAACTTTCACGTCCAAATTACCAAAATTTGCCACACCACGTGCGAAGGTTGCCACCAGGTCACGACGGAATGTACTGGTGAAGCGGGAGCGTTGCGTCGCCGTGGCCTGCTTGGCATAACGCCCCATAACACCACGCGCAATAAAATCAAAATCCACCACTGGGTCCAGAACGCCCTCAACCGCACTGTAGTATCTCTGGGGGTCAGAATTAGCGTACTGAGAATTTGTCTTAATTACACCCAGCAACTTTTGGGAAACCCCCTCGATCATGTTATAGGGGTTTTGGTTGGCGTGTGCCACAGGAGCCACAGCAGAAACCACTACCGCGAAGAGTAAAAAACTAAGCCACCGGGAAAAATCGTACCGACCAGCCCAAAATGATGTATTCACAAATAATCTCCAATTAGCAAATCATTCCTTGGACGCACATGGCTTTAATAAGTGCCATGACGATGCCACTGCCCTTAAGTCCCATAGGAACCCCTGAGGCCTTGTCGATCGTCCTTTGAGTGACAGAGCTGACAGCAGCGGCGGCAGACTATACCATGGCCGCGCCCGGAGTTGTGGCGGTGTGCGAGCGTGTCATTTAATGCCCCTGAGCCAATTTCTGAACTCTTACAGAGCCAGCTATCCGCTAATAATATAGATTAGCACGACAACAGCCGTGACCTGGTCAAAGCCACCGGCGCCAGAGCCTGGCAAGTGAATTTAGGCGCCATAGGCGAAGAACTACTTTGACCAATACCCCCGACAAACAAAAGTGCTTAACCAGAGGTACTCAATGACCCAAGATTTAGTATTACAAGCAGGACGGCGTACCGTTCGCATGGAGGTGGAAGCCGTTGCTGAACTGGAAAAAAGAATCAACGGTGAGTTTCAACGCGCCTGTGAAATGATTTTACAATGCCGTGGACGCGCTATTGTTACCGGCATGGGGAAATCCGGGCATATCGGCCGTAAAATGGCGGCCACACTGGCCAGCACAGGCACCCCTAGCTTTTTCGTTCACCCAGGCGAGGCCAGCCATGGGGACCTGGGAATGATAACCCGCGACGATCTGGTAATTGCCATCTCCAATTCAGGCTCATCCGCAGAGGTGCTGACTCTGCTTCCATTGCTGAAGCGACTCAGTATTCCAATGATCAGTATGACGGGTAAAAGAGACTCCCCCTTGCCCAAGCGGCCGACGTCAACCTGGACATTGCTGTACAAACTGAAGCCTGTCCCCTGAATCTAGCCCCCACCTCCTCAACGACTGTCACATTGGTGATGGGCGATGCCTTGGCTGTAGCCTTATTAGAAGCCAGAGGCTTTACTGCAGAAGACTTTGCGTTCTCCCACCCAGGCGGTGCCCTGGGAAGACGCCTGCTATTAAAAGTAGAAGATGTAATGCATGCAGGTGATGAGTTGCCCCAGGTACATACTGATACTTTGTTATCCCAGGCCCTATTAGAGATGACCAGTAAAGGCTTCGGAATGACAACTATTGTCGACCCCAAAGGAGAACTTCTCGGAGTTTTCACTGATGGTGACCTACGCCGTGTTATTGACCAAAAAATAGAGTTGGACATAGCCACTATGGAACAGGTGATGAGCCGCCGACCTAAAACAGTCTCAGCTGATACCCTGGCTGCTGAAGCTTTGAGGATCATGGAAGACTACAAAATCACTGCACTGGTCGTAGAAGACGAAGCACACTTCCCAATCGGCGTATTACATATGCACGATATTCTCCGCGCCGGAGTAATCTGAGATAATCAAAAGTTACTGAGCGAAAAAATATCGCCCATCACAGCATGTAAGGAATACCCGGTGATTTCTGAAAAAGAATTGAATTCTGCACTTAAAAAGGTGCGCTGGTTGGTCTTGGATGTGGACGGAGTCCTAACCGATGGCAAACTATATTTTGACAATAGTGGTAATGAGCTCAAGACATTCAATACACTGGATGGACATGGAATTAAAATGCTGCAGAACTCTGGAGTGAGAGTAGCCATCATCACAGGCAGGCGCAGCAGCGTAGTCGAACGCCGCGCTCATGACCTAGGTATTAAAAAGCTGATCCAAGGCCGGGAAGACAAATTTGCAGCACTAAAAGAGCTACTCGCTGATGAGCCCTGTCGCCTTGAAGATATTGCGTATATCGGCGATGACTACCCGGACCTGCTGGTGATGACGCATATTGGTTGCCCTATCGCACCCCCCAATGCTGCTCCTCCTGTGAAAGACCGCGCCTTGTGGATAACCAGTTCCCGAGGTGGCGAGGGCGCTGTCCGTGAAGTCTGTGATCGCATCATGCTGTCCCAGGGTACTTTTGACGCAGCCTTAGCACCTTATATCGGAGAGCAGTGATGCGCACCTGGTTGCCACTTTTATTTGTGGTAGCGCTCATCAGCGCAGGACTCTGGTTTTCCGAAAGCCCTCCGGAGCAGTTGCTGGGAATCCGTCCAACGCCTCAACAACAGGGCCGTGCTGCCGATTTGATAATCCGCGATGCCAAAACTCGTCATTTTAATGAGGAAGGAAATCTAGCCTACCGAGTTGATGCAGAACAAATTACCTATTACCAGTTCAAGCGCCGAGACAGGGCCGAACTCACCGAGCCTCGAATGCTTTTCTTCCAGGAAGACCAGCCGAAGTGGCGCACTGAGTCCAGGCAGGGAGCAGCATATAACCGTGGTGAGCGTGTTGTTTTAAGTGGTGATGTAGAAATTGATGAACTCCCTTCTCCTGGTGGTATCAAACTGGAGACATCAAGCATCACTATTTTGCCAGATAAGGAATTCGCCGAAACAGACAAAATTGTTACTATTAGCTCGGGTCCTAACCAGACTAAAGGAAAGGGAATGCGCGCATACCTAAATGAAGACCGGGTGGAAATCCTATCCGATGTAAAGAGTAACTATGATCCCAAGTAAACTTTGCCACTACCTAGTCAAGAGTTCCGCGTTCACCATGCTTCTGATTGCGACGTCAATGGCAAACGCACTCCCCGAAGACCGCCAACAGCGCATTAATATTAGCTCGGATGCGATGAATGCGGGTTTAAGCAGCAACCTAGTGGTTTATAACAATAACGTAGTGATAACCCAAGGCTCTTTAAAGATAGAGGCGGACCGAGTAGAGGTTTATTTCACCCCGGAAAAGGAAATCAGTCGTGTTATTGCCTTAGGCAAACCTGCACGCTTCCAACAGAAAATACTGGAAGGCGAGAACCCGATAAAAGCACGGGCTCAGCGCATCGAATATGCAGTCGCCTCTGAAGAGCTACAACTTACCGGGAAGGCCTACGTAGATCGTGACGGCAACACCTTAACCGCAGAGAAAATTGACTACGACCTAACTACCGAACAAATGAGCGCCCAGGGTCAAGCTGGCAAACGGATAGAGATGATCTGGCAGCCAGAGAAAAAAGATGGAAGCCAGACTCCAAGCAACGACGGCAGCCAGTAAAGACATTACCCAGAGCCGTAAAAAGTAAAGATTTCATCTATCACCCTCTTCACCGGCGAGCGTTTGTGCTCGCAACATGGACAGATTTCGGTAAATACTATGCCAACGCTGAAGGCGTTACACCTAGCCAAGCAATACAAGAAAAGAAAAGTCGTTCAGGACGTATCCGTCAGTGTCTCTAGCGGACAGGTCGTCGGTCTCCTTGGGCCTAACGGTGCAGGTAAAACCACATGCTTCTACATGATTGCTGGCCTGGTCCAGGCTGATGCTGGTCAGGTATTGATCGATGATGAGGATATAACCCGGCTATCCATGCATGGCCGCGCCAGAAAGGGAATTGGCTACCTCCCCCAGGAAGCCTCCGTTTTTCGCCGCCTATCCGTTCGGGATAATATCCTAGCCATTCTAGAAACCCGCAAAGACTTAACCCGCGCCGAGCGCCAACAGCAAGCACAGGAGCTACTCCAGGAGTTCAATATCACACATATTGAAAACAGTCTGGGAATGGCCCTCTCTGGCGGGGAACGCCGTCGGGTAGAAATTGCCCGCGCCCTAGCAACAAACCCCAGCTTCGTACTGCTGGACGAACCTTTCGCTGGGGTGGACCCTATTTCCGTCAATGACATCAAGGAGATAATCCGCCATTTGCGAGATCGTGGAATCGGCGTCTTAATTACCGATCACAACGTGCGAGAGACGCTGGATATCTGCGAGACTGCCTATATCGTTAGTGAGGGTCATATTATTGCAGCGGGCACTCCAGATGAGGTGCTGGCCAACCAGCAGGTACGCGAAGTCTATTTGGGACATGAATTTACCATTTAGAGACAGATCGCTACATTTGTCACCAGACATCTTGAATATTGACAAAATTAATCGCCGAAAGAGCTACTTAACAATAAGGCAGCCAATCTAACCGGCATGCTTATTGCTTGTAATACTTTTTAGGCCGGGGTAGTCTGCGCCATCTGAGGTTATTTATACCTCCATGTGATCTCAGCCTGCAGCACCCCAATATGAAGCAGTCTCTTCAACTAAAGCTCGGTACCCAGCTGACCATGACACCTCAGTTGCAACAGGCAATACGCCTATTGCAGCTTTCGACTTTGGACTTACAACAGGAAGTCCAAGCCGCCTTGGATAGCAACCCGATGCTGGAGGCTGAAACTGACGAAATAGCTTCCAGCGCAGATATCTCAGAGCTACAAGCGGAGCCTATTAACGAACAGGCCACCTCCCCTACTGAGCATACCGTAGAGGAGCGGGATCTCATCGAGAGTGACTGGAGTCAAAGCATTCCTGAAGAGCTTCCCGTAGATTCACGTTGGGATGACGTCTACACCAGCCACAGCGGTAGCACCGAGAACGAAGACCCCAGTTTTGAGCGCAATACCTCTACGGACGGCCTGCAGGATCACCTGCGATGGCAGCTCAACCTGACCACCCTCTCCGAGCTGGACAAATCAATCGGAGAAAATCTGATAGACGGCATAGAACCTAATGGTTTGCTATGCACACCTCTTGATGAAATTGCAAACTCCCTTTCTGTTGGGGAGGATGAGGTGCTTGCTGTGCTCAGGGCTATCCAGCAATTTGAGCCTGCTGGGTGCGGAGCGCGTAATTTACAAGAGTGCCTATTACTGCAGTTACAGCAGCTCCCTGGTGAGACTCCATGGTTAAAACAGGCCCAGTGTATTATCCAGCGCCACCTTGACCTTCTCGGCAAGCGGGATTTCCGTCAGTTAAGTCGGCGCACACGTCTAAATGAAGCCCAACTGGGCGAGGTCATCCGGCTGATCCAAACCCTGAATCCTAATCCAGGTGAGAGATTCGCTGAGCAGGAAGCCACCTATGTGACCCCGGATATTATTGTTTCACGTAGGGAGCTAGGCTGGCAGGCAAACTTAAATCCGGAGATCACCCCCAGAATTCGCGTTAACAGTCACTATGCCTCCATGGTTAAGCGGGCAGACAACTCCAGAGATAACAACTTCCTGCGCGACCACTTACAGGAGGCACGTTGGTTTTTAAAAAGCCTACAGAGCCGCCACGAGACTCTGCTGAAGGTCGCCAATTGCATCGTGGAAAAACAGCAGGGATTCTTTGAAGAGGGACCTGAGGCCATGCGCCCTATGGTACTGGCGGATGTAGCTGAAGCCATTGGCATGCACGAATCTACTATTTCCAGGGTAACCACTCAAAAGTACATGCTCACTCCTCGCGGAACTTTTGAGTTGAAATACTTTTTCTCCAGTCATGTAAGTACTGATTCTGGCGAAGACGCCTCTTCCACTGCTATTCGTGCATTAATTCGCAAACTTATAAATGCGGAAACGCCTCGCAAGCCCCTTTCAGATAACAAAATCACCCAGGAACTGGATCAGCAAGGCATTAAGGTAGCGCGACGCACTGTAGCAAAATACCGGGAATCCATGGGAATTCCCTCTTCCAGTGAGCGAAAACGCCTGGTCTGATCCACAAATATGATTTTTAGACCAACCTAAGAACCTGGGTCACAAACTCGTTGGCACCACACTTCACCCCTCTGCAACCAAACTCCAAACTTTGAGTGTATCCTTCCATTCTGGGCCACTTCCTAGTAGGGTTGCGACCCGAAAGGGAGACGTGCCGGTATGTGATGCACCCGATTAGGAGAAATCCATGCAGATCAACATTAGTGGTCACCACGTCGATGTTACCTCACCAATGCGCAGCTACTGCGAAAGCAAGCTGGAGAAGCTCTCTCGGCATTACGACAATATTACTAACGCTCAGGTTATCCTATCCGTCGAAAAATTGATCCAAAAAGCAGAGGCCAGAGTACATATAAATGGTCACGACCTCTGTGCCGGCTCGGAAGACAAGGATATGTACGCGGCCATTGACGCTCTGACTGATAAGCTGGACCGCCAACTGAAGAAGCACAAAGAGAAGTTGCAGAACCACCGCTGAACTATGACACTGGAAGCTTTACTCTCTCCCCGCCTGAGCCTTTGCCATCTGGCGGGGAGTAGCAAAAAATTATTGCTCAATATTGCCCAGGCTATTGCCGAACAATACCCGCAACATGACTCCGATACCATCTTCAACCAATTGATTGCCCGAGAACGCTTGGGATCAACTGGAATTGGGGAGGGGGTTGCGATCCCCCACTGCCGTCTGCCTGGTTGTGAAGAACCAATTGGCGTTCTCTGTACCATTGAGCCTGCAATTGATTTTGACGCCATCGATCGCCAGCCTGTTGATTTGTTATTTGTTCTACTAGTCCCCGAGGATGCGGAACAGCAGCATTTAGAAACTCTGGCCGAGATAGCAGCGCTATTTTCCAATAGCGTAGTAAGAGATAAGTTACGCCAGGCCAAGACCAGCGACGAACTCTACGCACTTGCCATAGATAGCGCTGCAGCCGCGTGATCCAGGTAGTGAACCAGCCCATGGGTAAACTGAAGTTAAATGCTAATGTTGATGACAACCACTCTGTCACTATCAATCACAATGCAGTTATTTTAAAAATCAGTGATACACAGACCTTAGAAAGGGGACACCCATGCGCTTGGTTATTATCAGCGGCCGTTCTGGTTCCGGAAAAAGCTCTGCCCTTCAGTTATTAGAGGACGAAGGGTTTAACTGTATTGACAACCTACCAACCAGCCTGCTACCAGAACTGGTCAAAAGGGTTCACGAGCAACCGGCAGAAGGGGATACTCAGCTGGCTCTTGGCGTCGACGCCCGAAATCTTTGGCAGGATATCAAACAGGCCCCACGGGTAATTGAATCCCTGCGTGCAAACGGCGTAAAGTGCGATGTTATTTTCCTCGACGCCCGTGAACCAGTGTTAGTTCAGCGCTTCAGTGAAACCCGGCGGAAACACCCTCTCAGCAATGATTGCACCCACCTACTAGAAGCACTCAACCAGGAAAAGGAACTACTCACACCGATCTCTGCGATGGCGGACATGGTGATAGACACCAGCAATCTCAGTTTGCACGAGCTACGTGGACTCGTGAAAAACCGGGTAGTAGGTGAAAAGTCAGAGAGCATGGCAATCCTTTTCCAATCCTTTGGCTTTAAATACGGGGTTCCCGTAGATGCGGATCTGATATTTGACTTACGCTGCCTGCCAAACCCTTACTGGGAGACAAGCCTGAGACAGAAAACCGGCCTGGACCCCGAGGTTGCCGAATACCTACAAGGCCACCCTGAAACCGGTAAAATGCAGGCGGATATCACCAGCTTCCTGAATAACTGGTTGCCCTCCTACCAAAAAAGCAATCGCAGTTATACCTGCATCTCCATTGGATGCACTGGCGGTCGCCACCGCTCTGTATATATGGTGGAGCAGTTGGCCAAGATTTTTTCAAAACAGTTTAATAACGTTCAGATCCGGCATCGTGAGCAGAAGTAACATCCAATTAACTTAGACGCACTTATGCAAAAACAGCGCCTCACCATTATCAACAAGCTCGGTCTACACGCCCGCGCAGCCAGTAAGTTCGCCCAGACCTCTGCGCGATTCTCTGCAGATGTCAAAGTACACTGCCAGGGCAAATCAGTCGACGGAAAGAGTGTAATGGCGCTTATGCTGCTAGCCGCTGGTAAGGGAACGGAACTTGAATTGGAGATTGAAGGCCGTGACGAAGACGATGCAGTGAGCGCTATTAGTGATTTGGTATCAGAACGCTTTGGCGAAGCCGAGTAGTTTGCAAAAATAGCCCCCTCTAGATAGAGTCCCGCCATGGGCATAAAATCGCCACTTATCCCAAGCGACCTCAGCCCGCAATCACCGCTAAGTAGTAAGGATTAGTCGTGTCCAGCCCACCTCAAGCCGAAATTAAATTCCGCGCCCAAAATCAGCTCAGCGAGCTATTTGCCGCGCTCGATAGCGGCACTGGGCAGGAAGTCCGGCGCATGCTCAAAACCCTGACCCCCCAGAGCATTGCCCAGTTACTAGAAAGCTCCCCTCCCCGCATTCGCCAGGTACTTTGGAATTTAATTGAGCGAGATGTAGAAGGTGAGGTACTCCAAGAGCTGACAGATGAGGTGCGCAGCCAGATCCTCGACACCATGGATACCGAGGAGATGGTGGAGATTATGGAGGGGCTGGATGCGGATGATATCGCTGATATCCTCCAGCAACTTCCCGAGCGTGTTGTCTCGGAAGTTCTCTCCTCTATGAGCGAGACCGACCGACTGCGAGTGGAAAGTGTTCTTGCCTACGATGAGAACACCGCCGGCGGCCTGATGGATACCAATACCATCTCTGTGCGCCCTAACCTTAGCCTAGATGTGGTTCTTCGTTACCTGCGTCGCCACGAGCAACTGCCAGAATCCACAGACAGCTTATTCGTAGTAAATCGTAAGGGACAGTACATAGGGTTACTGCCACTATCAAAGCTACTGACTACAGATCCATCAGTAACAGTTCGCGAGGTTGTAAATACCGACGTAGAACCTATCCCTGCAGATATGCGCGACACCGAAGTTGCCCGACTATTTGAGAAGTACGACTGGATCACCGCGCCAGTGGTCGATGAGGATAACCGCCTGTTGGGCCGCATCACAATTGACGATATTGTGGATGTAATTCGCGAAGATGCCGATCACTCACTGATGAGTCTGGCCGGCCTTGATGAAGAAGAGGACACCTTTGCCCCGGTAAGGCGTACGGCTCGAAGGAGAGCTTTGTGGCTGGGCATAAACCTCCTAACTGCCCTGCTCGCATCCTGGGTTATCAGCTTATTCCAAAATACCTTGGAAAAAGTGGTGGCACTTGCAGTGTTAATGCCGATCGTTGCCAGTATGGGGGGCGTTGCTGGCAGCCAAACTCTCACAGTAGTCATCCGGGGCATGGCACTCGGACAGATTGGTAAAAGTAACCTGAACTGGCTACTCTCCCGCGAGCTGGGCTCAGCTGCCCTGAATGCCTTACTCTGGTCACTGGTTATGGGGGTTATTGCCGCACTCTGGTTTAGCGATATCACTATCGCCATTATCATTGTCGCAGCTATGGTAATTAACCTACTTACCGCCGCATCGGCGGGCGCAATATTACCTGTAGCCTTGCGAGCTATGCGTATTGACCCAGCGCTGGCAGGTGGCGTAGCCCTGACTACCATCACCGATGTTGTAGGGTTTATGTCTTTCCTCGGCCTTGCCACCTGGTATTTTGGCTGAGACGTGAAATATCCCAGTGGCACAATGCCTCTGGTTAGAGCAAAATCGGGAAAGCCCCGGTTAACGTGCGGAATTTGAGATGTACGAAAACGATGATTATGAGGATGACCTGCCAAAGAGTAAAACTCAGGTCAAACAGGAAATGCACCAATTACAGGAGTTGGGCAAACAACTGACTGAGCTATCTAAGGCCCAACTTGCTGAAGTACCACTGGATGAAGATCTGCGCGATGCCATAGATACCATGGCACGAATCAAATCTAACGAGGCCCGCCGCCGCCAGATGCAATTTATCGGCAAACTTATGCGCAGTAGCGATCATGAAGCTATTGAGGCAGTTTTGCTGAAATTCAAAGAGCGGGACCAACGTCACCTGCACTTCGATAAAATGGCAGAGGATTGGCGCAAGCGCCTGCTTGAAGGTGGGAACAGTGCCCAAGGTTCTTTTTTTGATCAGTATCCGCAAGTGGATCACCAACAGTTGCGTCAGTTGGTAAGGGACTCCCAAAGAGAGGTTAAAAACAATAAGCCCCCCACAAATCAGCGTAAATTGTTCCGCTACTTACGCGACTTTTTTATGCGGGATACCTGATACCCCAGAGTAGCTGCCCGGGGTGGTATTTCTCCCGCCCCGAGTCCCTCCCAGCTTACCAAGCCACCATCCAAGAAAGACCTTTAGCAACAATCGCTAATTATTGCTTGTTTACAGTCGCTGGCTCAAAATCTAAGGCAAGGGAGTTCAGGCAATAACGCAGTTGTGTCGGTGCCGGACCATCCTTAAATACATGCCCCAAGTGCTCCCCACATTTTGACAGCACTTCTGTACGGCGCAGGCCCCAACTAAAATCGTCTTTTAAGACTATATTTTGCGGATATGCCACATCCCAGAAACTGGGCCAGCCGGTACCTGACTTATATTTGTGCTTTGAGCTGAACACCGGCAGGCGGCAACCAGCTGTTACATAAGTCCCCTCTTCCTCGTTGTAGAGTAACTTACCAGTAAAGGCTCGCTCAGTATCCTTTTCCCACAGGACCTTGTAACGATCCTCAGGCAGAATCTGTTTCCACACCGATTTGGGAATCTGTTCCAGCCCCTTACCTTCGGAGATCCTCTCCTTGGCCTCTCCTACGGTCATCGTCTGGATACGCTGGTCATCGGCCTCGGAGCATGCCGATAATGCCACGGCTACCACCAACAGGGGGCCGAGTATTTGAGATTTCGTCATTTGCAAAACTCCATTCTCTAGCGCGTTGCCGTTATCCTAAGATTAGAGCGCCTTGAAGTGGATGCAGTTCAGAAAAATCGTAACAGCTAGCTTCCTGCACCAGTACTTATTGGCGGCGTAGATGCCCCCCTGAGCCCACCTCCTCCACAGCCTCAGCTTTATCTTTTAATGAGGCAGCCCCCTGGCGCTCGGCACCACCGCCATCAAACAGCCTTTCAAAACGCATTTGTGGATCTGCCCAGTCGCCACTGATACGATAGCTAACACTGGCCACTTTTTTCACCTGCTTTTTGAAAGCCTTACTAATTAGATATACCCCTGCAGCAGCCGGAAGTCCTCCTGCCAGTGCAGCGACCAGAGCAAGGTTATTACTTACCGGTAAAGTTGCCACTAGGGTAAGATCTAGGTCCTCGCGCAACAGATTCACCCTGCCAGCCATCTGCAGCTCACTGGTTGGCCCTTCCACTTGAATAGGCACCGCAATCAACAGTTGTCCATCCCCTTCAAAAACCACTTCCCCGCGAACCCGATCAAAGGCCATACCGCTCTTGTAAAGATCAGAGAAATCCAAGCGCAAACGACGCGCCCAGGTATCGAAATTAAAAAGAGATAACAGGCGCAACACCGTAGAGCCAGCCGTACCTGTAGAGCGAAGGAAACGCCCATCCCGGATATCAATCTTAAGCTCCCCAGAGAGCAAACTGCCTTTGACCAGGGCTGGAGATCCGTCCCAGCGCAAGGCGGTATCAAAGCTGGCGGACTTGCTCTCAATAAGAGGCTCATGTCCCATTGTACGCTGGATATCAGCGAGATCATCGGCCGCCAGGCGACCAATAAACTGGGAAGAACTCTTCCCCTCGGCATCGCGCATCCACATCAACTGCGCACCAAGAGTTTCCCCACCTTTGCCGCGCCCTTCAATACGGAAACCACGCACACTACCGCGAATATCACTGACAACCAAACGCTCTTTGGAGGGGCGTACATTAAAGGACCAGCGCCCCAGCTCCTCATCACCAAGCTGCAAGCTCTCAGTGCTAAAATCAATAGCCGGCAAGACCTGGAAATCGAAATCTGCCCATGGATCAGGGGCCTCCTCAGCAAAGGGTTCCAGAGAGAAGGGGTCCTGCTGAAGCTCACTCTTTTTCTCAAGGGCAGGCAAGCGTAAATGGGCCAATTGCAACTTCAGAGGTGTCTCTCCACCCAAAGTGCCTTTCAATTCGCCTGCAGCCATCTCACTATCGAAATCCAGCTTCCAATCAGCCCCCACACCATTGCCAGTAACATGAATATGCTCAATATCAACAGCCCCCAACTGCAAGCGGTCGGTACTGAGATCCAGACTCACTGGTAAAACTTCGGCGGAAGCTGCTATTTGATCATCGAGATTTATGGTGGTAACCGGTTTGCCAGAGTCGAATACACTCGCCGCCTGCTCCTCCAGAACCTCAACTCCAGGTTTTAGAACACCATCTCCGGCAGAGGGGGGCTTCACGATATACACCCAGTAACTTCTCCCAGCGGGGTAGGTCGATATTGGAAATATCACCGGTGATGGACAACCCACGCTCGGCGGGGAGCTTAGCTTCGGCATTCAGGGCGATAGAGGCACGATCAAGTTCCCCTTGTACCAGCCAGAACTGCCCCTGGAGATGTTCACCGTAGTTCAGGTGGAATAAACTGCCCTGGTCACCAATCGGCGCCCGCAGAACAAAATTGGTCTTTACTTCAGCGGGTTTACCTAAAGGTTCAGGTAAGTTGACATTGATACCCGCCAGGTTGGAGGTAAGCTCAAAAACTGCTGCATAGGGGGCTTCCTTTGCTTTGGCAGGTATAGTGATCAGGGCTTGGTAGTCCATATCGCCATCCAGCCATTTCAGCTCGGGTCGCTGGCTCCAGGTAAAAATTGACTCAATGTCGGCATTACCATCCACTACAACCTGTGTGTCCCTGGAAGCTCCCTTACCAAAGTGACGGATATGTGCGCTGACAGGTCTGCCCCAAAGTGTGCCGCTGACCCGTGTACCTGCAAGCCCTCTCTCGCTATCATAAATCACATCCCCAGACAGCTCCTGTGTCTGCAGACGAAGGTTCTTAAGCTCAAGCTCTCCATCACTTAACTGCAAATCTACATGCTGGCTGCTATTCAGGTCAGCTCCCCCAAGGCTTGAGTCAAATTGAGCTGGCCGGCAATATTTCCCGCCAAATGCCAATCATCAAACCCACTACCCAACTGCTGACGCAGAGGGGACTCCCTGAGAAGCCGGAGGCCATCAGCTGCAGGACCGGAAAGCTGGGCCTGCACATCCAAGCGCGATCCCTTCCCGGCAAGGGGGGCAACTGCAACGAAAATATCGCTGGCATCAATGTTCCAAAGTTTGGCCTTTACCGCACCAACAGAAACAGCTCCATCATTCAGTAACAAGCGCCCATCGACATTTTTAGCTGAAGGCCATTCCTCAGCATACTTCAAGCTAGCCTCGGTAAAATCTGCTGCTAACTGTATAGTTTGGCGATTGCGATGAGCCCCAAGAGCCTGCAGTGACTCCTCTTTTCCATCTGCTCGATAACTACTGCCTCGATAGATAAATGCAGCACTCTCCACTCGCCCGGAATTTTTTGCACCCAGTCCTTTATTGAGCCAGCCGCGTAGATCCTTACTAACAGTCGTTGGTACCAACTGTTCCTGGGTAGTAACGGCAGCATCATGTAAAGATAGAGCCAACACTAGATCTGTCGGTCGGCTCTGAGCTTTGACAGGCAGGGATAACATAAACTGGCCATTAACTTCCCCTAAAGCACCATCAAGCCGTAGAGGGCCAGACAATATGCTGATCTCGTTTGCATCCCTGTCCAGGTTCCAAGCCACAGTGCCACTGGCCTGGTCAAATGAAAAAGTATTTCGATATAAATTTGGGAAGTGTGCGGTAAAAGCTGAGCCATCTAGCTCTACCCTGCCATTTGCACCCTCAAGCTCAAGGTAACCAGTCAAATTGGTAATCGCAGGAGCCCCCGGAATGCCTTGGCTTGTACACCCTTCAGGTTGGCCTGCAAACTGACCGCCCCCTCCGGGCTGCGCAACAGCTGGACCCGGCGCAACTCACCTCCAGGCTCCAAGGCTCGCAACCAATCATCAGCAGCCCCTTCGAGCACATCCAGGTTTTTGAGAATATCGCTCCAGCCCGCCAGGTCGACAACATCAGCACTCAGAGATAGTCCCTGCTGATCACTACTGACCTGCAAATTGAGTGGCGGCATCTGCAGATCCTGCCAATCGATCTGGATGTCCTGTAAAGCCAGGCGCCAACGCTCACCGGGCAGCCAATGTCCAGATAGATCGCCGGAGAAAGCCCGCAGCGGCTTCATAACATGGTCATTTGCGATAGTGGCTTCTGCACTGTCATCTAGTACGCTGTCCAGCTTCTCGACTTGGGCGAGGTCTAATTGCCCCACCAGGCGATAGCCATTTTTGGCATCGCTGTGAAGCCACAAGCGACCATCTGCCCATTTGCGCCCATGCCAGTGAAAGCGATCCGGCAGTGGAGTCAGTTCATGCAGAAGGGTAACGATATCTTCATCCAGTAACAGCTCATTGAGCTGCATATAACCACGCAGGGAGAAGCGCTTTTTATCCCGAGGGTTACCGCGCCCCTCAAGAACTAATCGCAAGGTTTCAGAATGCGTATCCTCAATCTCTCCCTCACGGGAAATAAACGCACGGGCTACGAGGCGGTGAAAATCACCCTGGTTTTCAAGTAGTATCTGCGGCAGGTTAATCTCGGCCAGCTGGTCATCGGGGAGCCGAACCGTGATTGCAGCATCCTGAATTTGGATCTTGGGGCTGAGCTGGAACAATCGCGCAGGGTCCGCTGCCTTGGGGTCGGCAACCACCCTACCATCAGGCTTCAGGGAAATATCAGGAAAGCCATCCAGGCGCCACTCTCCCTGTGCATTCCGGCTGAGGCCGGCGGCGAAAGTGTGCATTTGAAGATCTTTCCACACCAATTCGCGATTCCAAAGGCTGGCGAGCAAGTCCAGCTGGAAAAGGCCGTGCCCCATTCGCAGCTCACCATTTTCCCCCAAGCGTAAACCATCTAGCTGCAGTGCTACCTCCAAGGCTTCCCAGCGCAGGGAAATCCGGTCCATTTGCACCGTTACCCCTAGCTGCTCTGACAGCCAGCTGCTGATCTGCGGTCTGTACTCTTCGACCTGAGGGGACAACAAGCGGCCGGTCTGAACCAGGATCGCCAGGGCAATAACCAGGCTAACCGATAGCAGCCAAAACTTGCGGGCGAGCCAGCGAATCACAACCATTACCACCCTCCCCTGAGCGCACGAAGACAATGAACACCGTTGCATTCATTGCCAGGTATCAGAGGAAAAACAACTGGTAACTCACACAAGAACAATGTCGTACTGCTCCTGGTTATAGATAGGCTCAACCTGAAACTGTATAGGACGGCGAATAAATTCCTCCAGGTCGGCAACATTAGCCGACTCCTCATCGAGTAAAAGGTCTATAACTACCTGACTTGCCAGCACCATAATTTTTTCGCTGTCGTAAGCGCGCGCCTCACGGATGATCTCACGAAAAATTTCAAAACAGACTGTTTCAGCACTTTTCAATGTGCCACGCCCCTCACATACTGGACAGGGCTCACAAAGTATCTGCCCGAGGGATTCACGCGTGCGTTTGCGCGTCATCTCAACCAAACCCAGCTCTGAGACACCGGTGATACTGGATTTGGCATGATCCCTCTCCAGTGCTTTTTCAAGTGTTCGCAATACCTGGCGTTGGTGCTCGGGGTCCTTCATATCGATAAAGTCGATAATGATGATGCCTCCTAGATTACGCAGTCTCAGCTGCCGGGCAATTGCGGTCGCCGCCTCCAGGTTGGTCTTGAAGATAGTTTCTTCCAGATTTCGATGGCCGACAAATGCGCCGGTATTCACATCAATAGTGCTCATCGCTTCCGTTTGCTCGACGATAAGATACCCACCTGACTTCAGAGTCACCTTATTTTGCAATGCGCGACGAATTTCCTCTTCCACACCATAGAGATCAAACAGTGGGCGCTCACCGGGATAGTGTTCCAGACGGCCAGCGATTTCCGGTGCATATTTGCCGGCAAACTCCGCGGCGCGACCATGTGCCTCGCGGGAGTCTATACGAATCTTCTCTGTATAGGGGCGCGCAAGATCACGCAATGCGCGCATAAACAGTGGTAAGTCTTCGTAGATTACCGAGGGGACAGGGCGCTCGTTGATTCGCTGATCCAGCTCGCCCCACAACTTATAAAGAAAGGGGATATCCCTGAGTAACTCCTCTTCACTCACTCCTTCAGCCACGGTGCGCAAAATAAACCCGCCATCTGCTGAAAGCCCGTCTTCGGCAAGACGAGATACAGCAGCTTCTACCAATTGGCGCAAACGCTCACGCTCACCCTCATCCTCAATACGATTGGAAATCCCAATATGGCGAGTCTGGGGCATATACACGAGATAGCGCGCAGATACTGACAAATGAGTGGTTAAGCGCGCACCTTTACTACTTATCGGGTCTTTGACTACTTGCACCACCAGGGACTGTCCCTCGCGTACCAAAGCGCGGATATCTGCCACTTCGGCATCCCGCGCTTCCATCCCCTCATCATCTAAAGGGGCTATATCTGAAGCGTGGATAAATCCAGCCCGCTCCAGCCCAATATCCACAAATGCCGCCTGCATTCCTGGCAGAACCCGAATCACCTTGCCCTTGTAGATATTGCCAACTATTCCTCTCCGCGCACTACGCTCGAGATAGACCTCCTGCAGTACGCCATTTTCCACCAGAGCAACGCGGGTCTCTGTAGGTGCAACATTGATTAAAAGCTCTTCACTCAAGACTGGTTCTCCTGCCAGTAAGGGATACCCGCATGCTCAAGCATGGGAACCAGTGCCTCCAGGGGCAACCCAACCACATTGCTATAACTACCGCTAATAGACTCAACCAGTGCGGCGCCCATTCCCTGGATACCATAGCCTCCGGCTTTATCTTCAGGCTCACCAGTACTCCAATAAGCTTCAATCTGCGCCTTCGACAAATGACGAAAGCGCACCCGTGTTTCCACCATGCGGCTAAACTGACGCTCCCAACTACGCAGACAGATCGCACTCAATACCGAGTGTTCAGTACCGGACAAAGACAACATCATGGATTCAAAGTCAGCGTAATCCTTCGGTTTCTCCAGCACCTTGTCCCCGGCGAGTACCACCGTATCAGAGCCCAGGGCCCATACACCTTCCACGCCCCCCAGGCCAGCAGTAGCCTTATCGTGGGCCAATCGCTGAATATATTCTTGGGGAGTCTCAGCCAACTGCTTTTGCTCGGGAACAGCAGGTGTTAACTGGGTAAAAGAGACGCCTATCTGCGTCAAAAGCTCGGCGCGACGCGGGGAACCCGAGGCGAGCAGGAGACGGTTTGATGTGGTGGTATTTGTCACTGTACTACATATTCCCTGTGGGCCAGCGGCTGATTATAGCTATATCGATCGAAAAATGATCAATTTTTTACATTGATTTACAATCTGACGGTTCAGTCAGCGAATGTGAAGGCGATTACAAAGGCCTCGCAAAGGAGGGGTAACGCAGGGCCACAATAATGCCGTAGTAAGTGCGGGCCACAGGAAGGTCAGTCCAGGCACTGTTTTTCCCTCCAACCCATGCACCCAGTTTCCTACTACCTGATTAATACCCACCAGGACAAAAACCCACAAGAGTTGTTGAGCCGGGTTGAAGACCCTTGTGCGCTGGTAGGTCAAAAGACTGAAATACGCCAATACAGCGAGGGCCAAAGCATGGGTACCAAGACTTGCTCCAGTTACCAGATCCTCCAGGATTCCCACCAGCCAAGCAAAACCCACACCGAGAGACTGGGGCATCCGCGAAACCCAAAATATGATAAGTAGGGCGGGAAATGCCGGGCGAAACCAGAGCCACTGTTGAGGCAAGGGCATTACTACCAGCAGCATTGACAGAAAAATGGTAGCGGCGATAAACCAGCGGCTACTCGCTTGCAAGGCCCTGCCCCCTGTCACTGATAACCGCAAGCACAAAACGACTGCGGTTCATGCGGCCGCGGGGCAACACTTCAGCCTCCGCAAAAGGCTTGCCCGGGTCACGAGTGACCGACATCACTTCTCCAACCGGATAACCTGCCGGAAAGCGACCACCAAGGCCTGAGCTCAGTAGCAGGTCTCCCTCGCGAATATCACTGGTATTGGCCAGGTGACGCAGCTTAAGCCGATACAGATCCCCAGTACCTTCGGCTACGGTACGCATGCTGTTGCGCAACACCTGTACCGGGATGGCGTGGCTGGAATCTGTGATCAACAGAATCCGGCTAAATGAATTTCCGGCTTCAATCACCTGCCCGAGCAAGCCGCCTGCATCCATCACCGGTGTGCCCACATCGACACCGTCATCCCTGCCTTTATCAATAAGCAGGACATGCTCCAAGGGGTCAGGGGACACGCCGATAATCTGGGCGACCAGCACACGGTCATCAACCATCTCAGCCGAGTTCATCAGCTCCTTGAGCTGGGTATTTTCCGCCTTTACGGCTGCTAATAACTGGCTGCGTTGCTCCAGCAATAATACCTGGCGCTTGAGGCGGTCATTTTCTTCGAGCAATTCATCACGGGAGCGAAACTGCTCACCGGCCCAATCAGTCACTCTCTCAGGGGTACCGGTAATCCAATAAAGAGGGGCGACGGCATCGAATAGCCGCTCACGGATAGTGTGGAACCAGTCGGTAGAGTAGCTGATTACAAACAGGGCGATTGACAAAACAGCCAAAGTAATCAGGCGGGTCTCTTGGGAGGGGCCGCGGGTAAATAGCGGTTTCAAGGGCAGCCCCCTTTATAAAGATCAATGCTTATTGTTCTCACAATATATATCGGATGTCACTGAAACGTGAAACTAACTGCCAAGACGGCCCCGCTATTCTCATCGGAACACTGCCTCGACCTTACTTGACTTAGTTTGACATCAGATACAAACGGCTGCGATCCAGCATATCCAGGGCCTTACCGCCACCACGGGCCACACAGGTCAGAGGATCATCTGCAACAATTACCGGCAAACCGGACTCCTCCATCAGCAATCGGTCCAAATCGCGAAGCAAAGCACCGCCACCGGTCAACACCATACCGCGCTCAGCAATGTCCGAAGCAAGCTCGGGGGGCGATTGCTCCAGAGCGCTCTTCACTGCTTGTACAATACCAGTCAATGGCTCCTGCAGGGCTTCGAGAATTTCATCTGAATTGAGGGTGAAACTGCGGGGCACCCCTTCCGCCAGATTACGACCACGCACATCGATCTCACGTACCTCACTGCCCGCATAGGCACAGCCAATCTCTTCTTTGATGCGCTCGGCAGTGGCATCACCAATAACGCTGCCGTAGTTACGACGCACATAGTTGACGATGGCCTCATCAAAACGATCACCGCCAATACGCACTGAATCAGAGTAAACCACGCCGTTCAAGGAGATAATGGCAATCTCAGTGGTACCACCACCGATATCTACCACCATGGAACCACTCGCCTCCTCCACATTCAGGCCGGCACCGATTGCTGCGGCCATAGGCTCTTCAATCAGGGACACCTCGCGGGCGCCAGCACCAAGCGCAGACTCGCGGATCGCACGGCGTTCCACTTCGGTAGACTGGCAGGGCACGCATACCAGCACACGCGGGCTTGGGCGCATCCAGCTGTTTTCATGCACTTTTTTAATAAAGTGCTGCAACATTTTTTCAGTTACCTGGAAGTCGGCGATAACACCATCCTTTAAGGGGCGGATAGCAGTGATATTACCGGGAGTTCGGCCGAGCATACGTTTGGCTTCTACACCGACGGCCTCAACGATTTTCTGGCCATTGTAATGACGAATAGCGACGACTGATGGCTCGTCGAGAACTACGCCGCGATCGCGAACGTAAATCAGCGTATTGGCGGTTCCCAGGTCAATGGAGAGATCACTGGAGAACATACCCCGCAAACGTTTAAACATGGAATTCGATTACCTTGTACTAATTGTCAGCCCCCAGGTCGGGCACTGCGGGCGCGGCTTATTTTATGGATATAAATCCTAATTAGTCCGCGCAAATAATTCTGAGTTCCGAGCCGCATTTCGAATCGGAATTTACGCAACACACCGGAGTCTCTCACCGCCCGGCAGGATTCGGCAAACTCTAACAATGGCGCCGGTTCAGAGCAAGGCTGAAGCTGGACTAATCGATTGCAATAATCCCGAGTTGCCAGGGCCGATGAGAATAACAGCATGTTGTGCTAAATTTGCCGGTTCTGCCCGGCATGCGTCTGGGTAAGCATTGATTCGCAACTCAAGCTGGAGGAGTTCCATCGCCATGGCCGTGGATACACAAACCGTAGAAAAGCTGGCCGAGCTAGCCCGCATCGCCATATCCAACGCAACCATAGAGGAAGTCAGCAGCCGCCTTGGTGACATTCTACAACTGGTAGACCAGCTGCAGGCCATCAACACCGATGGTGTAATCCCCATGGCACACCCCCTTGATGAGGTGCAAACCCTCCGTGCCGATGCGGTAACCGAAACCGACCAGCGAAATAGTTTCCTGTCTTTGGCCCCTCAGTCAGATGAGGGGCTCTATCTGGTACCCAAGGTGATTGACTGAGCAGGGACCCATCACTTCAAAGCCCACTCGAAAGCCAATCATCTGATCCCGCCAAAGCCTTAAGGGAATATCATGCATCAATTTACTATCGCCGAGATCATTCGCGGATTGCGGGGTAAAGAGTTCTCCAGTACTGAGCTTACCCAACATTTGCTCAAGCGTATCCAGCAGCTGGATAGCAACTACAACAGCTTTATCACTGTCACTGAAGAGCTCGCCCTCAACCAAGCTAAAGCGGCCGACGAGCGCCTCGCTGCCGGGGAAGCTCCTGCCTTGTGTGGCGTTCCTATCGCACACAAGGACATTGTCTGCACCAATGGCATTCGCACCAGCTGCGCGTCAAAAATGCTGGACAATTTTATTCCGCCTTACAATGCCACAATCGTGGAAAACCTGAATTCGGCTGGCACCGTTACCCTGGGCAAAACCAATATGGATGAGTTTGCCATGGGCTCCTCCAACGAAAGCAGCTACTATGGCGCGGTAAAAAATCCCTGGGACACTAATTACGTACCCGGCGGTTCGTCAGGCGGCTCAGCAGCCGCAGTGGCAGCCCTCCTCGTCCCGGGAGCCACCGCTACCGATACCGGCGGCTCTATTCGTCAGCCAGCAGCATTGACCAATACGACCGGCTTGAAACCCACTTATGGCCGTGTATCCCGCTGGGGCATCGTCGCCTATGCCTCAAGCCTGGATCAAGCCGGTCCTATCGCGCGCAATGCGGAAGACGTAGCCTATTTGCTATCCGCTATGGCCAGCCATGATTCAAAAGATTCCACCAGCCTGGATCGCCCCCAAGCGGACTATACCGCGAGACTGAATGATTCCGTCACCGGGCTCAAAGTTGGTGTACCCAGGGAGTACTTCGGCGAGGGGCTTGATGGTGATACCGCTGTCCGGGTGCAGGATGCTCTCAAAGAATTTGAAAAACTCGGGGCTGAATTGGTCGATATCAGCCTGCCGCACACTGAGTTGGCAATTCCCGCTTATTACGTCATCGCACCGGCGGAAGCCTCTGCTAACCTGTCCCGCTTCGATGGTGTGCGCTATGGGCATCGCTGTGAACAGCCCTCCGATCTGCGTGATCTGTACATGCGCTCCCGGGGCGAAGGCTTCGGCGAAGAGGTTCAACGCCGAATCCTGGTGGGCACCTATGCCTTGTCAGCCGGCTATTACGATGCCTACTACAACAAGGCCCAGCAGGTACGCCGCCTGATCAAGCAGGACTTCATGCAGGCCTTTGAAAAAGTGGATGTTATAATGGGACCCACCACCCCCTCCCCGCTTTCCAACTGGGTGCCAAGAGCGCCGACCCGGTTGCTATGTATCTGGAAGATATTTATACCATCGCCACTAACCTGGCAGGCCTCCCTGGAATGTCTATCCCCTGCGGGCTTGTAAATAATATGCCTGTAGGTCTGCAGATCACCGGAAATTACCTGGATGAGGCTCGCATGCTTAATATTGCGCACCAGTATCAGCAGGTAACAGACTGGCACAAAGCCAGCGCCGTATAAGGAGAAATATCGTGGAATGGGAAATCGTTATCGGGCTGGAAGTTCACGTCCAGCTCTCCACCGAATCAAAACTATTCTCCGGTGCGAGCACCCGTTTTGGCGCCGCCCCCAATACTCAAGCGTGTGCTGTAGATCTGGCCATGCCCGGTACCTTGCCAGTACCCAATGAACAAGCTTTTCGCTATGCGATAATGTTTGGCCTGGCAATGAATGCGGAAATTAGCAAACGATCCGTTTTCGAACGTAAGAATTATTTCTATCCAGATCTACCCAAAGGCTATCAAACTACCCAGCTGGAACAGCCCATCGTCGGAGCAGGGGAAGTGGAAATTCACCTGGAGGATGGAGGCAGCAAAAAAGTGCGCTTGCACCATGCTCATCTTGAAGAGGATGCAGGTAAATCCCTACACGAAGATTTCCATGGCATGTCTGGAATTGATCTCAACCGAGCCGGAACCCCGTTGATTGAAATTGTATCCGAGCCCGATATGCGAAGTGCTGCCGAAGCAGTTGCTTACCTCAGGAAAATTCATAGCATCGTGACCTATTTGGGAATTTCTGATGGAGATATGTCCCAGGGCTCCCTACGCTGTGATGCCAATGTATCCGTGCGATTAAAAGGTGAGGAAAAACTGGGCACCCGCACCGAGCTAAAGAATATCAACTCTTTCCGTTTCGTTGAGCGGGCCATCAAAGTGGAAGCAGAGCGCCAGATCGATATCCTTGAAGACGGCGGCAGTATCGAGCAGGAAACCCGTCTCTACGACGCCGACAAAAATGAGACCCGCTCTATGCGCAGCAAGGAAGTTGCCAATGACTATCGCTACTTTCCCTGCCCGGACCTTCTGCCGGTAGTACTCACCGAAGAATATATTGAACAGCTGCACAAGGAACTGCCGGAGCTGCCGGATACCAAAGCCGAGCGTTTCCAGTCCGAATTCAATCTATCTGCATATGATGCCGATCAACTGACCCAGGATCGCGACAGTGCGGAGTATTTCGAAACTGTATGTAAGTCCTGCGGCGAACCCAAGCTGGCCGCCAACTGGATAACCGGTGAGCTGGCTGCGCTGCTAAATCGCAAGGAAATCAGTATTGCCGAGTCCCCCGTTTCCGCTACACAGCTGGCAGGCCTAATTACCCGTATAAAAGACAACACTATTTCAAGCAAGATTGCCAAGCAGGTGTTTGAGGCAATCTGTGAAGGTGAAGGCAGCGCTGATGACATCATTGAAAAACGCGGCCTGAAGCAAGTATCTGATACTGGCGCCATCGAAAAAATGGTGGATGAAGTTATCGCCGCAAGCGACGCTCAAGTGGATAATTACCGTAGAGCTGACGAATCCAAGCGTCCCAAAATGATGGGCTACTTTGTTGGCCAGATCATGAAAGCCTCCAAGGGTCAGGCAAACCCACAAATGATCAACAAAATTCTCAAGGAAAAGCTGGACGCCCTGCTTTAATTATTAACCCTTGAATACTTGAGCTGGGTAACATCCCGGCAGTAAAGACAGCAGTAAGGAAAAGATTTTGAGCCAGAAAAAAGACAAGCAAAAAGTTCTCGGGGAAGTTTTTGATACGGAGCGTATTGCCGGCTTCCTGATTGGAGAAGCCCCCAAGGGAGTAAACCTCGACTACCACCTGCTTGAGCGTGCTTACCGCGGTATGAAAGCAGAGAGCTTTGCCTCCTTTGTTCAACTATTTCTTGCCGAAGGGAAAGACCTCAACAGCCCTGGTCCCGATGGTAAAACCCTATTGAGCCGAATTAAAGAGCACCGCCAGGGTAAAGAGTACGGTGAAATACTGAAAGCCGCCGGCGCTGAACAATAAAGACTATCGCCGCACCGGTAAGAGGTAAATTTATGACTTCAAACCCCATCCACGGTATCGACGCGCTAGTGCGCGGTGTGCACCTGATAACCCGGCGCGAACTGCGCCCTTTTATCCTGGTTCCATTACTGATCAATCTGGTGCTGTTTATCATTATCAGTGGCATCATGATTTCGCAACTGGGAGGACTCAGCGACTATATTGGCAGCCTGCTATCTCACACCCCTGTCGATACCGCGAATATGCCCTGGTGGGAAGCAATCATGGCCAAAGGTGCCGCCTGGTCCGCCAGCATTTTTCGCTGGCTTGCCTGGATTATTGCATTCCTGGTGTTGTTTCTTTTTTCTTGTTTACGGTTATCTGTTTGCTGTAATTACCAATATTATTGCCGCACCCTTCAATGGTATTCTGGCTGAAAAGGTAGAGGAGCTTCTCACCGGAAAGACACCGCCGGCAGAGCCGTTACTGCAAATGATTTGGCGCACCCTTGGCCGAGAACTGCGTAAGCTGGGCTACTTTATATTCTGGGGGCTAATTATTTTATTGGTGGCTACGGTCACCAGTTGGACAATTATTATCCCAGCAGTATTAACTGCTGTCTGGGGTGCCTGGTCCATGGCCATCCAATATGTGGACTACCCCCTCGACAATCACCAACGGCCATTTGATGAGCTTAAAAGTGTCTTGCGCCGTCGTAAACTAACCAGCCTCACATTTGGTGGCACAGTGATGTTGGCAAAGATGGTGCCGATCCTGAATATCTTTGTAATGCCAGCAGCTGTAGCCGGTGGCACTGCACTGTGGATTGAACGCCTGCGACAAGAGGGTGATCCCGGTACAGATAGCTTCCCTACCCAACAGCAAAGCAACTCTTCAAGTAAAAGCATTACTTAAACTTTAGCCTCAGGGGCTCGATACCGAGCCCTGAATCAAACCTCTGCAGCATCCCTATTTACCTTTCTGAGCACTTTTTTCTTTGAGCTAAGCGATACTAGGTTTTTTGCATCCGGGCAATATGTGCTGTCTAAACACGTCAATGAGGCAACCCATCCAATTCTTCCAGGACAGGGACCATAAATTTCCAGCTAGCAGTGTCTGAATTCGGTTTACTAACAACGCATCGTATAAGCCCACGGGACCCTTAATGCCTGCCACAAATAGGTAAGGAGTCCCTGCCGAATACTTTTCTACACAGATTTAGCTCTGAAAAGTAGTCATAGTAAATCTCGATATTTTCATTGAGGTTGGGAAAGCGCACCCAGAATGCTCCAATAACTTACTGGAAGAGCTTAATTTTAAACCGAGGCGCTCAGCTGAGAAGATCTCAAGGCGCTGATTCAGGTAAAAGGTCAATCGGCCATTTTTTTGCACACGTCGATGTAGCCATAGAAGTTTCCTCTTTTCCCTAAGGATAGAAACTCGACTCCCTCACTCCTCAACTGCTGTAAATTCTGCTTGAGGATGTGCTGTAAAAGCTGGACTCAATTTTATGGATGAGGGGAGAGAGTCCGCATTCGCACTATAACAATTTCATGTAAGGGAGAAATTTTCGAATGCTGACACGCCCCAGGGTCAACTGCACCCTGTGTGTTATTGGAGCAACAGTATCCAATTTAATTCAAAAACAAACTTAAATGATTGAAGAGGGCTGAAGACGCACAGCTATTATCCCAATGCTAATCCTACCCGCCGATGAGACAGTATCTTTGTAGACTCATGACAGCAGTAACTTTATTACTAGCGGGCATCAAGGCCTAACCATTGGGGATACTATCCATCATCTGCGGGACCAAGCGTATTGAGCCAAAAGTGCTCAGGTGATCATCATCACGATACAGGGGCTCCCCATCAACCTGAATCTGGCATCGAGATGGACATAATTCTGGCACCAAGCTTACGCGCTCTATCTGGAACTCCTTTCCCAGACTATTAAAGATTCTTGTAACTCTCTTATTACGCTCTTCTACATCTCTCTTGGTCGGAGCGCCCTGCAGTTGTGCGCCGATAAATTCGGCGCTGGCGATGGCACGCGGAACAGAAAAAGAAATTTCAGGGATTCCCTCTACAATTATTACCTCACGCCCACTCGCACGGATACGAGCAACAGTCTGATGGAGACCTTGGGCAACCAGCTCAAAATTATTCACAGAAGCTCCTCCAGAAGAGGGCTTTTCATATGCCGTCTTTGCCAACCCCATTACTGCCGGCGGGCCACTTTCACCGGCGGAACGACTCCCCTCCACTACCAGCGCCCACCGCGCCACTAAAACTACGGTCTTCACATCCTTTCGCTGTTCCAGCATCTCCATTATTTGGGCATTAAAAGTATCGCATCCATGCATAGCGCCCATCTCTAGACGAACAATACCAAGGAGTGGCGCACAGGCAGATTTTGCAGCCACAATACCGCGATAACCCTTTACTTTCAGCCAGTGCTCAAAACCAGGCAGAAACGCACCTGCATGGGAATCCCCCAGAGCAGGTAATCCACTGAGGCTCCACTGCTCGCCTCACCCAATTCACAGAGCCCTTCTTCAGGTAAACGCTCCATACAACGACGCTCTTTAGACGTTCGTTCTTTGGCATTTTGATAGGTGGCAAATAATGGCTCGGGAAGACGGGAAGGCACACCCTTTTTGACATTGATTACCAGGGAGACAGAAACGATCAGCATCGCCATTACACCGAAAGTGTTTGCCAGGCCACGTTTTGATACCCCTCGCGCGGAGGGCTGGCGAAAAGGTGCTTCCACAAACTTCCAGCTCACCCAGGCAAGCCCCCCGACACCAGGATTGCCTTTATGGCTATTTCAAATGGAAGCTCAGCCGAGCCATTTAAAAACCTAAACAAAACCAACACAGGCCAGTGCCAAAGGTATAGAGAGTAGGAAATCAAGCCTACCGAAACCAGAAGCCGCGACGATAGAAGAAAGCCGGCCACTGTTAGTCGCTGACTGCCGGCCCAGATCAGCGTGGCAGTGCCCACACAAGGCAATAAAGCGGCAACACCCGGGAAGGGAGTAGAGGTATCAAATAAAAACACGCTGGTGAGGATCATTAAGGTGCCGAGCGCCCCTGCCAGCTCCAGAAGCCAAGCCCGCTTCACATTCGGAAATGCTCCCAGTGCTACTAACGCTCCAATCCCCAACTCCCATATCCGAGTTGGAGTAAGGAAGTAATTAGCAAAAGGTTGTGCACTGGTGGCCCAGATTGAAAGGCCGAGAGAAAGCAGTGATATTCCCGCCACAACAAGCCACATCGGGCCGCGCCCTCGGGCAGCCAAGAGACATATTAAAAGAGGGAAACCCAGGTAAAATTGCTCTTCAACCGAGAGGGACCAGGTATGCAGGAGAGGCTGCCAATCTGCGCCAGCCCCAAAATAATCCTCTGTGCTCTGCCAAAACCATATATTCGAGACGAACAGGACTGTAGCGAGCACCGATTGAGCAAGCTCTTTCAGAGGCTCCGGCGGTAAAACAAACCACCCCACCGCAATCGTTGTTATTAAGACAGCAAAAAGGGCAGGTAGGATGCGACGGGCGCGCCGTTCGTAAAAATTTGCCAGGGAGAAGCTACCTGCCTCAACCTCCCTCACCAGGATACTGGTAATCAGGTAGCCAGATATCACAAAGAAAACATCGACACCGACGAATCCACCTGAAAACCCTTCTAGCCCTGCATGGGCAAAAACTACCGGCAGAACCGCTAAAGCGCGCAACCCGTCGATATCGCGTCGATAACCAATACTACTCAAAACCTTGGAACCACTAACTCTCAGTATCGATAGATATGCTTTGTATTGGGTTTTAACGCCTTAATGCCGGCGGTGGCGACGGTGACCTCCGCTACTGCGGCTACCTCTATCCTCACGGCTTCGCTGAATTTTCACTCGCGGGGGCTCTACCAATAGTTCCTCCGGCGGCACTTCACATTTCAACTTTTGGCCCAACAGTTGCTCAATCGGCTCAAGGCGCATGGCATCATCTTCACAGGCAAAGCTGATAGAGGTACCTGTTTTGCCCGCCCGGCCTGTACGACCAATTCGGTGCACGTAATCTTCCGGCTCCTCCGGTAGAGTGAAATTCACTACATGACTGATACCATCGATATGGATACCACGTCCGGCAACATCTGTTGCCACAAGGACTTTGGTCTTGCCCGACTTAAAGTCGTCAAGGGTGCGCACACGTTTGTTCTGTGCGACTTCCCCTGAGAGCAAACCAGCAGCAATACCGTGGGCAAGGAGATGTTCGTGCAGTCGTCGGCACTGGTCGCGGCGGTTGGCGAATACAATCAGACTATCGACTTCCTCGCGCTGTAGGATGTTGTAAAGCAGCGCATATTTTTCCTCACTAGCGGCCAGGTATACATGCTGCTCCACACTGTCTGTGGCAACCCGCTCAGGCTCGATTTCCACAATTACCGGATCATCGGTCCACTGCTCAACCAGTGCATCCACCTCGGGCGTGAAAGTGGCAGAAAAAAACATCGTCTGGCGATGAGTTTTGCGGGGAGTTTGGCGCACGATTCTACGCACCTGGGGGATAAATCCCATATCCAGCATGCGATCCGCCTCATCGATTACCAGGACTTCTACCTGGTCCAGATAACAATCGCGATTACCGACAAAGTCCAGCAGGCGCCCAGGCGTGGCAACCAGGATATCCACCAAACGCTCATTCAGGTTGCGCTGCTGTTTGTCGTAATCCATACCACCAACCAGGGTATGGATTTCCAGGCCCGTGTACTTACACAGGGCCTTGGCGTCATCAGCGATCTGCATCACCAATTCACGCGTAGGTGCAATAATCAGTGAACGGGCCTCACCGGCATAGCGCTCGCCTTCGAAGGGGTGGCGAAGTAAGTCTTCAATGACAGTAATCAGAAAGGCCGCCGTTTTACCAGTACCCGTCTGCGCCTTACCGACTAAATCGTGACCATTCAGAGTATGCGGCAGGGAGCGCCCCTGGATAGGGGAGCAATACTGGAAGCCCAGGTCGTGAATTCCCCGCATCAGTTCCGGGGGCAAACCCAGATCGTGAAAGCGTACCTTGCCCTCTTGTTCAGGAACCTGGAAGTCATCCAGTGACCAAGGTGTCACCGCAATCTCCACCTTGGGTTTGCGACTGCGCTGGCGCCCCTTGTGGGAAGCTTTACCGCCGCTCCGGCGCGACCTACCCTCGCCCTGACCAGACTTGTCCCGAGCAGAATGGCCTTTTGAGGCGCGATCCGCTGGATTCTGGTCATCTTTGCGGCGCTTGGAGCGCTCATCTCCCTGGCGTGGGCTCTTATCCTCTTTAGAGGAGGAACGACGGAACAACTTTCCTATCAAGTGAAATACTCGCTCAAATGTTCAAATAATCGGCGAGTATACCATCACTCTAGACGGATTCCCGCCTGCTAAAATGGCGGCACAGCCAATAATCAAGGCTGGCAAAGCGCCCGGCCCCGCTGCAGAGCAGCGCCAACAACATAATGAAATAGGTTGCGGAGAATTCAATACCGTTCTTCAGGACAGTGATACTGCCCGCCTCGGATAACCATTGATAATTACCATGCTCCTTCAACAGCTCAACCGCCCTTTCCTTACGGGTAATGGCCTCATCAATCAAATCCTCACGCCATTCCCAAGGAGCCACTAACGTCTTATCCGGCAGGGCCGACCAACCATTCTCCCAGTGCGCGGTGATCGCAGCCACTGCCATTACAAACATCAGTGGAATCGCCACCACGCGGGTAGCAAAGCCAAACAGAATGGCAATACCACCAAAGAATTCAATCAGCGCCGCTGCCCAAGCCATAAACATTGGCGCCGGCAGGCCCAGACCCCAGTCAGGATTGCCAAACCACGCAGCCACCTCATCAATACTGCCCATTTTGTTGAGCCCGGCCAAAATAAATATGGGTGCCAAGTAGATTCGTAACGCTAGAGGCCCAAGCCAGTCAATCTTGTGCACGAAATGCAAAAAGCAACCGTACCAGTTGCTCAGGGTATTCATCGCACCACTCATTATCATCACTCTCTTTGCTGTATTTGTTCACTTTAGTCGAGCGAATACGGCATCTCTTACAAGAGAGTCCCTGCCACAGCCAACTATGCTTGTTCCTTCAATGGCAATATGAGGACAGTTGGGTGAACACCTATGTACTTGTCCACGGTATGTTCCTCGGGGGCTGGTGCTGGGCCCGCGTAGTACAGCACCTGATAACCGCCGGGCACCGGGTTTTCACCCCCACGCAGACAGGTTTAGGCGAAAGACACCATTTGCTATCCCCATCCATAGGGATGGATACGTTTATCCAGGACCTGGTAAATGTGATTGAATTCGAGGAGCTGGAACAGGTTATCCTGGTAGGCCACAGCTTTGGCGGCATGGCCGCTACTGGTGCCGCAGATGCCATGCCGCAACGTATTCGCCGCCTGGTCTACCTGGATGGCGCTATTCCACTACCCGGCCACGCTTTTGCTGAACAGCTGCCAGAAAAAATACGCTCCCGGCGGTTAGCCGCGGCAAAAGAGACTCAAGGTACTCGCTGCTTTATGCCGATGGACCCGAGGTTGATGGGGATTAAGAAGTCACAGGAGCTAAACTGGCTGCGTAGGCATATGACACCACACCCAGTAAAAACCTACCTGGACCCAATCCAACTGAGCCAAGCCCCAGCACAAGGGCCGCCTTGTACATATATTCGTTGCACCAAGCCTTATTACCCCCCTGCCAACATCAGTGGCGAACAGGCACGCAAAATCCCCGGGTGGCATTACCTTGAAATTGCCAAGAGCCATGGCTGTATCATCAATGCGGCGCAAACAGTCGCCAAACTATTGCAGGAAATCCCCTCCTAACCGCTGGGCGAAGAACAGATTTCACCGTAGAATAAGCGACCTTTTTGGCGACGGGTTACCTGTGCTGTACTTCCCTTTCAGCCCCCCACCTAGCCTTTAAGGCCATTTGGCAAAGCCGGTCAATTCGATAAAAACTGTATTGCCACAGTCTTCTGGTGGAATTGGCTGGTATCTCACAGTTATCCACAGGCACTATTCCAAGAAATCTGGTTCACCCATTGTTTAAGCTTTATCGACGCGCCATCTCCACCGAATTATCCCACCTGACTACGCTGGGGGGACCACTAGTGGTCAGTAACCTGGCGGTAGTGAGTATGGGGGTTGTGGATACTATTGTTGCCGGCCGCGCTGGTGAGGTGAACCTGGCGGGCTTGGCGCTCGGCTCCAGCATCTGGGCAGTATGCGCTGTAACCCTGATCGGTCTTCTTGCCGCAGTATCCCCAGCAGTTGCCCACCTACGCGGCGGAAGAGATGAAGAAGGCTGTGCCAAGCAACTGCACCAAGCCCTGTGGATTGCCCTTATTGGCGGGATACTCGTACTTCTCGCGCTGCTTGCGGTCCCCATATGGAGCCAGTGGATTGATACGGAAGAACCAGTTCGCCAGGTTTTAGAGGGCTATATTCTGGCTCTCACCGCCGGCACGCTACCATTTGCCCTGGGCACCGCACTGCGCGGTTACTGCGAGGGTATGGGGCAGGTGCGCCCGGTCATGCGCATCTATTTAGCTGCCGCCCTGCTTAATATTCCGCTGGATATCCTCTTTGTGTTTGGTGCTGGCCCCATTCCCGCCATGGGCGGCGCTGGTTGTGGTTGGGCCACCGCTGCAGTCAGCTGTCTTATTGCCCTGGCACTGTTCTGGCATGCAGGTAATGATCCGGTTTATCACTCCTTAAAGCTCAGGTTAATACCTGATAAACCCCATTGGCCAACCCTGCGTCATTTGCTCGCGGTAGGCCTGCCTGTGTGCGTGGGCGCTGCTGGCGAGGTAACATTCTTCGCAAGCTTGACAGTTTTACTGGCCCCCTATGGTGCAGCCATCGTAGCTGCCCACCAGATCAGCATGAATGTCGGCTCGATTTTTTACCTGGTGGCACTGGCACTAGCGCAAGCACTTAGCATTCGAACAGCGCATCTTCTCGGCCAGGACCGCCCAAAGCGGGCGATGTTTACTGGCAAAGTGGGCATCGGTACCGGTGTAATCTATGCCTTGGGGACCGGTTTGCTGTTAATTACTCTGCGCAGCCTGTTTGTACAAGCCTACACAGATAATGCGGAAATTATCGCTGTAGCCACAAACCTGCTGTTGCTCTGCGCCGCTTTCCAGTTGGTGGATGTCGCCCAAGCTATGACTTGGGGAGCACTTCGGGGTTACAAAGACACCAGGGTTCCCATGTATGTCCAACTTTTCTCCTACTGGTTGGTTGGCCTCCCCAGCGCCTACTGGCTGGGAGAAAATTTCTGGGGTGTTTACGGCTACTGGACCGGTGTGTGTATTGGCCTCGGAACCGCTTCAGTTTTACTGATACTACGATTTAGGCATACCAGCCGTGTAGCGATAGCACGCGCTAGATAGCCCCTGTAGTTGGCGATGTATCACATTCTCAGGGAACGCTTTGACTATACTGGCGCTCCAAGTCCCCAAGCGTGCTGAACACCAGCCAATAATCAGCACAGCCCGCCATACGAAGTTGACCGGAGTACCGAATGATTTTGCGCCTCTCCCTGACCAGGCCGCACCGCCTGCTTAGCCTCGCCCTATTTTTTACCTCGACCCAGGCCACAGCCCTGAGTGAGGGTGATAAGGGACAGGAGCAGGCCGTGCCCAAAGCGGAAAACTTACAGCTGGATCAGCCAGTTATCTCAGAGCTAGGCCCACCGACAGGAGCCAGTGATGACGACAACAGTACAGAAACTGTACCGGCAACTACAGGGAATGAGAAAAGCGCGGAGCAGCAACCTCTGCCACAGGCAGAGAATCTGCAGCTGGATCAACCAATCGGCGAGCTCGAAGTTACCCCCACCACCAAGAAAGAGCCGGAAACCAACCCCTCTGCTCAGCCAGTATCCAAGGCAACCCCAAGCTCCCAGGGAAATATTTCCATAGAGGTAGAAAAGGCCAAACCCCTTCGCCTGCTCGGCGCCGAGGTACCTCCAGCCACCTCCACTCGCCTGGCTTGGTCACCCAGCCAGCATTTTGAGGGGGTTTACAGCCCTACTGCTGTACTCGTGGTCAATGGAGCAAAGCCCGGACCGGTACTCTGCCTTACCGCTGCGGTTCACGGAGATGAACTAAATGGTGTCGAAACAGTGCGCAGGGTTATGTATGACCTGGATGCTGAGCAGCTAAACGGTGCGGTTATTGGGGTACCTATTGTCAATTTACAGGGTTTCCACCGCAGCTCCCGCTATCTCACGGATCGCCGCGACCTCAACAGGCATTTTCCCGGTGATCCCAATGGCTCCTCCGCTTCTCGCATTGCAAATTCTTTTTTCACGAAGTGATCACCCACTGTAATGCAGTGGTTGATCTGCACACAGGTTCCTTTTACCGCACCAACCTGCCCCAGTTACGCGGCGACCTGACCAATCCAAAAATTGTAAAAATGACCAAGGGCTTTGGCTCTACCGTGGTACTGCACAGTGCCGGGGCCAAGGGCACACTGCGCCGAGCAGCCGTGGAGGCGGGCATCCCCACAGTGACCCTGGAAGCCGGCGCACCCATGGTCCTGGATGAACGCTCTGTCAGCCACAGTGTGAAAGGTATTCGCACCCTGCTTAACCAGCTGGGAATGGTAAGTAAGTTCCGCCTGTGGGGGGATCCTGAGCCCGTGTATTACAACTCCACCTGGCAGCGGTCCTCCAATGGCGGCATTATTTTCAGTGAAGTTCAGCTGGGTGAGTTCGTACGCAAAGGAGACCTGCTAGGTACAGTCACCAACCCCATTACCAATGTGCGTACCGAGATACGTTCAGAGCACGACGGAAGAGTACTTGGTATGGCTCTGGACCAGGTAGTGCAGCCCGGATTCGCCGCCTACCATATCGGCATCCAGGCCCCTCAGGAGCAGATCAGCCAGCCTCAGGAAGTTGTCGCGGAAGGGCCTGCCAAGGAAAACACCCACAACAAAGCCAGCAAAGCTTCAGCAGCTGCCCCCTCTACTGAAAACCCAGCGAAGTTGCGGGGCGAAGAGGACTAAGCGCCGCTGACATTATCGATAATAGTGATACTTTCCTGCGCTATAGGCTCCGGCTGCAGGGTAATATGATCAATACCAAAGCGCTTGATCAGGGTCTCCCGCAAGCGCTCCAACACCGCCGGCCAAGCCTGCAGATCATCCACCACAATATGCGCCGAAAGAGAGATGGTACTAGAGTCCAGCCGCCAGATATGCAAGTCGTGTACTGAACGCACTCCGGTAACCTGCACGAGGGTCTCCCCCACTATTGGCAGGCTCAGTTCACGCGGCACCCTTTCCATCAAAACATCTACAGCATCGCGCAGCAGGCGCACACATGAAATCAGAATCAGGAAGCAGATCAGCAGCGACAACAAAGGGTCAATCGGCACCCAGCCAGTGAAATAAATCACTGCCCCCGAAGCTAAAGCTGCTATTGAGCCCAGCATATCTCCCATCACATGTAGCAGTGCGCCGCGAATATTGAGCGTGCGCTCCCCCGTAACAATACCCAGGCCGCCAGGATATTGATCAATAGGCCTGCTGTAGCTATCAGCATCACGGTGCTACCGTGTACCGGCTGCGGGTTACGCAGGCGGTTGATGGCCATAAAGGAAATTCCCACGACAATCAGCAGCATAATCAGACCATTGGTCACTGCCGCCAGTACTTCTGCACGCCCCCAGCCAAAAGACAACTCACGGTCCGCAGGCTTCTTCGCCAGCACCGCGGCAATAGCTCCAAGCGCCAGGGCAAATGTATCTGTGAGCATGTGGGCGGCATCCCCGAGCAGAGCAAGGGAACCCGACAGCCATCCTCCGATGGCCTCAACAATTGAAAAGCTCAGTGTGAGAAGCAAGGCAATAACGAGTGGGCGCAATGCACCATTGCCGTTGCGGTGGTGGACGTGATCGTGCATAGACTCCCTCCCTATCAGTCCTCCAGACTATTTTTTAGTGCCGGGCCACAGCTACTTCCGACCCAACGTTATTCTCTCCCAGCCGGAATAATCCCTGCGACTTTCAACATCCCTATACCCCGCTGCAATAAAAATCTTCCGAACGGATTCCGCTTGCTGCCAACCATGCTCTACCAACAACCAGCCATCTTCATCCAGAAAATCCCCGGCTTGCTCTGCAATCAGCTCTATATCTGCCAGCCCCTCCCGTTTTGCCACCAGGGCCGAGCGCGGCTCAAAGCGTACATCCCCTTCTACTAAATGGGGGTCGGCGGCATCAATATATGGGGGATTGCTGACGATTAATGAAAAGTGCTGCGGTGGCAATTGTGCAAACCAATGACTCTCCAAAACCTGCACATTGCCGAAGCCAAGCCGTTTACGATTACTCTCAGCCAGTGCCAGCGCCGCTGCAGATTTCTCCGCAGCCACAATTTGCCAGCCAGGTTTTTCAGAAGCTAACGCCAGTGCAATAGCTCCAGTACCGGTACCCAGGTCGAGCGCTCGCAGTGTGCTCTGAGGGCAAAGTGCCAGGGCTGTTTCCACCAGCAGCTCGGTATCAGGGCGGGGAATCAAGGTAGAGGCATCGACTTTTAAAGTGAGCGACCAGAACTCCCGCTCACCGGTTAGATGTGCAACCGGCTCGCCGTTTTTACGCCGCACAAGCAATACGTCAAACTCATACTGCTCGGCAGTAGTGAGTTCATATTCTGGCCATGTATAGAGCCAGATGCGCTCACGGCCGAGAATATGTGCAAGCAGCACTTCGATATCGAGACGAGCCGACTCGCTATTAGTGAGTTCAACACTACGGGCGAGATTGCCCTTCACACTGCTCATAGGAAAACTCTACCCAGTAACGTCACACTGAACTTCAACTACTGCCCCATAGCTGCCAGCTGGTCCGCCTGGTGCTCAGTGCGTAGCGGGCCAATCACCTCCTCCAGAGCACCCTGCATCACCTCATCGAGTTTGTATAAGGTCAGGCCAATACGGTGGTCAGTCACCCGCCCCTGGGGATAATTGTAAGTACGGATGCGTTCGGAGCGATCTCCGCTGCCAACCAGACTCCTGCGCGCATCAGAAATTTCCTGTGCCGCAGCGGCCTCTTGTTCACTGGAAAGCTTGGCCTGTAAAAGCGCCATCGCCTTGGCTTTGTTTTTATGCTGAGAGCGTTCGTCCTGGCACTCAACCACAATTCCGGTGGGCAAATGGGTCAGGCGCACAGCGGAGTCAGTTTTGTTTACATGCTGGCCACCGGCACCCGAGGCGCGATAGGTATCCACACGCAGGTCGGCCTTGTTTATTTCAATAGCATCGCGCTCATCGGGCTCAGGCATCACCGCCACTGTGCAGGCGGAGGTGTGAATACGCCCCTGGGATTCCGTTTCCGGAACTCGCTGCACACGGTGAGCACCGGACTCAAATTTCAGTTTGGCATACACGTCTTCACCGGCCACTCTAGTGATAATCTCCTTGTAGCCTCCATGCTCGCCGGCATTCTCACTGACGATCTCAATACGCCAGCCCTGCTTCTCCGCGTAGCGCGAATACATGCGAAATAGATCACCAGAGAAAATTGCCGCCTCGTCGCCACCAGTGCCTGCACGAATTTCCAAAAAGACATTTTTGCGATCATTGGGGTCGCGGGGTAGCAGCAAAGTCTGCAACTCACGCTCCAGGGGTTCCACCTGGCCCTCGGCCTCGCGCAGCTCCTCCTGGGCCATTTCACGCATTTCCTGATCGCTCTCATCGAGCATCTCCTGCGCAGCTGCCATATCTTCTTTAAGCTGTTTATAGCGGCCATAACATTTGACCACTTCTTCCAGCTCGGAGTATTCCCGCGATAACTCGCGGAACTGATCCTGGTCGGAAATCACACTGGCATCACCTAGCAGCGCCGACACTTCCTCGTGACGTTCCTGCAAGTTTTCCAGTTTATTCAGTAGCGATTCTTTCATCTGTGTTTTTTCTCTGATTCGATATCGGCAAGGTCATCCAACCCAACCACTTCGCGGGCAATGCGCAGCCGCTCCAGGTCGCCTTCAGCTGTCGCTTTTTTGAGGCTGATCGTAGGCGCATGGATTAATTTATTCGTCAGTGAGCGGGCCAACTGCTCCATCAGGCGGCGAGGATCCTCACCCTTATCCAGTTGCAAGAGTACCCTTTCTAATTCAGTACCGCTGATTTGCTGTGCACGCTGTCGATAGCTGCGGATGGTATCCACTGCACCAAGCGCCCGACTCTCTTTAGAGAATTCTGCCGCGGCGACTTCAATAATTTCTCTCGCCGCCTCTGCCGCCCTCTCTCGAGAGCGCATGCCCTCATCAATCACTCCGCGCAAGTCATCTACGGTGTAGAGGTATACATCATCGAGTTCACCAACCTGGGGCTCTATATCCCGCGGTACCGCTATATCCACCATAAACATCGGGCTGTGACGACGCTTGCGCAAAGCCGACTCCACTGCTCCCTTACCCAAAATTGGCAGTTGGCTGGCAGTAGAGCTAATTACAATATCCGCGCGGGCAAGATGTTCGGGAATATCGGCAAGCAGAATCGCTTCAGCACCAAAATTCTCTGCCAGCAACTGCGCACGACTGAGGGTACGGTTGGCCACAATGAGTTGTTTGATGCCCTGATCCAGTAAATGACGCGCAACCAGCTCTACTGTCTCGCCCGCACCAATCAAAAGTGCGGTTTGCTTTTTCAGATCGGTAAAAATGCGTGAAGCGAGAGAAACGGCAGCATAGGCCACAGACACCGGGTTTTCGCCGATAGCCGTTTCGGTACGAACTTTCTTTGCCACAGTGAACACGCGCTGAAATACCCGGTGCAGCTCACTACCCACACTGCCAGACTCCCTCGCCACAGCATAAGCAGACTTGATCTGGCCAAGGATTTGCGGTTCGCCCAGAACTAGTGAGTCAAGGCCGCAGGCAACACTCATCATGTGGCGAACCGCCGCTTCCCCAGTGTGGGCATAGCTGCAGCCCCGCAGTTGTTCGAGCGGTATCTGGTGGTATTCTGCCAACCACCGCAACAGAGGCTCCGCCTCCAGGTTCCCGTAGATTTCGGTGCGGTTGCAAGTGGATAGAATCGCAAGCTCCCGGCAGTCGAGCGCTTTGCGCGCATCCCCCAGGGCACCGGGCATCACCTCGGGCGCAAAGGCGACCCGTTCGCGCACCTCTATCGGTGCACTATCGTGGTTGATCCCCAGGGTAAGAATTGGCATAGAGTTCCGTCGGCTATAAATCTAGGAGTACATCATCCGTATAGGGGGCGCATTTTCACGGGCCGCCGCTTTGCTTGCAAGGTCGGGAGACGGTTTAATTGCGCGCTGATTTGACTTAGCGGACCGGGACCCAGCGTCCAGAAGCGGATTCGCGACTAGAATTATATGGCGATAATCGTTTAAAACACGCCACTCGTATACAGCTTACGCGCCGCAGCAACGTATGGACACGATCTATGCTCCCACCCCGACAGCCCGATTCAAATCATAATGCCTCGGCCACCCTGCTTCTGACCATCTGCCTGCTGCTGGCAGCCTGTGCCCAGGTTCAGCCCCGAGAGGCAGCTACTGATGCCAAATCACCACCAGTGGCTCAGAACCTAAAAGAGGATGGCGCCGACGCCTCCCCAGAGAGCGAACCCCGCGCTTTTCCTATCGATACCTTCTACACACTTCTGGTGGCTGAAGTTGCCGGTATTCGTGAACAGTATGATGTAGCACTGGCCAACTACTACCACCAGGCAGAAGTTACCAAGGACGCCGGCGTCGCCGAACGAGCCACACGTATCGCCCGTTTCCTGAATGCCCGTCAGGCTGCCCTGCGCTCAGCACAGCTTTGGGTTGAGCTGGAACCAGACAATGCCGATGCCCAATTGGCGCTCACTGCTGAGCTAACTCTTGCAGGAGAACTCTCAGAGGCCATGGTCCACGCGGAGCAGGCTCTAAAATTGGGAGGCAAAGCACCGCTGCAATCCCTCGCCGCCACAGCCATTGGCCGTGAAAAGCTCGACGATCAGATACGCGCAGAATTTGCCAGGCTGGCGCGGGCGCACCCAAACAACGACGAAGTGGCACTGGCCCATGCAATGGTGCTACGCGCTACCGAGCAATACAACCAGGCACTAGTAGTAGTACGCCGTATCCAGGAGAGTCATCCAGACCAACTGGATGCTCCACTGTTACAGAGCCATCTGCTGGTGGACCTGGGCAAGCGGCGTGAAGCCATTGAGCTCTTGGAAAAACTGGTCAGCGTGCACCCCAATGAGACTCGCCTGCGCCTCCAATATGCGCGCCTGCTAATACGCGAAGACCTTGCACTGGCGCGCCAGCAATTCGCCGAGCTGGTCAAACAACGACCTGAAGACGGCAACCTAATCTTGTCACTGGCCCTGATTCAATACGAAACCAATCAGCTGGATTTGGCCAAACCACTGCTCGATAAACTTCTGGAGCTGGAACAACACGAATCAGCAGCACATTTTTATCTTGGCGGCCTGGCCGAAAAGCGAGGAGAGATTGCCACTGCCGTGAAACACTTCCGCCAAGTGGAGCCCGGCAACGATTATGTGGAAGCCATTACCAAAGGCACAAAGCTGCTCGCAACCAGTGGCAAGCATGATGAAAATGAAAAGTGGTTTACCAAACTTCGCCAACAACACCCTCGACAGGAAGAACATTTTTTCCTGATGGAGGTCGAATTGTTGCGAAAAAATGATGAACCACTAAAAGCCCTGGAGCGGGTTGAGCAGGGACTAAAAGTAATGAGTGGCAGTGGTCGTTTGATGTACACGCGTGCACTTCTCAACGACCAACTTGGCAATGCCACTGCCTTCGAGCATGACCTGCGCAACTTGCTGGAGCGCGACCCGGAAAATGCCACTGTACTCAATGCCCTGGGCTACAAACTGATTGATGATGATGCCCGCCTCCAGGAGGCTTTTGAGCTGATCAGTAAAGCGCTGAAACTGGAGCCCGAAGATCCAGCCATTATCGACAGCATGGGTTGGGTCCAGTACCGTCTCGGTAATTTTTCTGCTGCGGAAAAGTATTTACGTCAGGCTATGGACAAACTACCCGATCACGAGATTGCTGCGCACCTGGGAGAAGTGCTCTGGGTACAGGGCGATCGTGAAGGAGCTTTAAAAATCTGGAGGGATGGAATGAAGCTCAACCCCCAGAGCAAAATTATTCCGGCCGCAATGAAGCGTTTACAAATTAAAGAAACACTGGAACAGCATGCATCTGACAACTGAAACCACCGTTACACGAAAGTTCTATTTTTTACTGGTGGCCACCCTCGCTCTATTGGTGTCAGCCTGTGCAGGGCAAAAAGCCAAGGAACAACCGGCAGCCGATACCCCACAAGAAACTGCAACACCCACATCGGTGGCACAGCTTAAGCAGTGGACGATTAAGGGCAAGCTCGGGGTGCGCTCGCCGGCCGATAATGGCAGCGCCAACCTGACATGGCAGCAAAGCGGTGCGCAAAACTTTCGTATTCACCTGAGTGGCCCGCTTGGTGCCGGCACTACAGTCATTTCCGGCTCCGCAGGCGGCGTCAGCTTGGTGCGCGGTGATGAGGCCCCGGTTGTCGCGCGCAACGCAGCCCAACTCACTGAGCAAACCCTGGGTTGGCCACTGCCCGCCAGTGAAATGTTTTACTGGGTACGAGGTCTGCCTGCTCCCGGGCCCAGGGGTGCAGAAAGACACAATGATCAGGGACTGTTGCAAAGCCTGCAGCAATCTGGCTGGACCCTCAGCTTTAGCGACTATCGTCAAAATGGGCCTTTCACCCTGCCCACCCGCATCAAGGCACAAACCAACGCCGCTGCCGGACCCGTGAATGTAACCCTGGTTATCAAGGACTGGGGTTTTTAAATGCCGAAACCTCAGCATGCGGGTATCATGGGCCAAACAAAGCTAACCGACCCAACCACCACGCATGCTGAAGTTACCCGCCCCCGCAAAACTGAACCTGACCCTGCGTATTCTTGGCCGACGTGCCGACGGCTATCACGAGTTGCAAACCCTTTTCCAATTACTCGACTACGGTGACGAACTGGAGTTTTCTGCACGCGCTGATGATGTCATCAGCGTAGATGCCGGTGAACTGGATGTAGCCGAGCGGGACAACCTGGTTTACCGGGCTGCCCTGCTTCTTCGAAAGGAAGCCAAGCTTGCCGGTGAAAAATTGCCTGGTGCACATATTCGCCTGATTAAAAAACTACCGCACGGTGGGGGTATCGGCGGGGGCAGTAGTGACGCAGCCACTACTTTATTGGGCCTTAATCATCTTTGGCGCTGCAACCTGCCTATAGATACCCTGGCCGAGTTGGGCCGCCAACTCGGTGCCGACATTCCACTTTTTGTCCGCGGACATACTGCCTGGGCCGAAGGCGTTGGGGAAAAATTAACTCCTGTTATCACTGAAAAACGCCACTACTTGGTGGTGTCTCCTGGTTGCGAAGTGAGCACTGCAAAAATTTTTCACGATTCGCGTTTGACAAGAGATTCTGTCGCAATTACATTAGCGGCCCTTCGCGAGGGGCAGCTCACAGAAACGCCGCTCAGCAGTGAAAAACTGGAAGCTTTTTCCGGTAATGACTGCCAGGCACTGGTTGAGAGTCTCTACCCTGAAGTTCGCGATGCCAGAGAGTGGCTAGAGCAATTTGCACCAGCTCAACTCACAGGCACTGGAAGCTGTGTCTTCACCGCCTTCCAAACTGAGCAAGCAGCCAAATCGGCACTTGCCAGGCTACCGCGAAAATGGCAGGGTTTTATAGCAAATGGTATCCAGGTTTCACCTGTACACCAGAAGCTCGCGAAATTAACCTCAAGAGATTGAGGAAAAATACTGGGGCGTAGCCAAGCGGTAAGGCAGCGGGTTTTGATCCCGTCATGCGAAGGTTCGAATCCTTCCGCCCCAGCCATTTTCTTTTGTATGCTGTGGCGCAAGCAAAAACCGGTTCCGACATGTCTCAGTCGACACTGACCCAGCCGGCCCGGGCCATCCGCATAGGGCTGAGAGCAGCCTCCCCCAATTTTACAGAGATGTCACAGGCAAGCTTTTTGGCAAACACCTTTCGACAACCTGGAGGCTCCCCAAAGCTAAGAGCAATCACCTGGATGACCAGGGCAAGCCAGCAATCTACTCCAACTTTGCTTCGCTCCCCCTGCATTCCCGAGTATAAAAATGATGCTATCGCATCCCAACTTCTAGCGGAAAATGCGGGCATCTACACTTCAATTCACATCAAGACAGAATCAAAGGAACTCGCAGTGGCTGACTTAATGGTCTTTACCGGCAACGCAAACCCGGAACTGGCACAGAAAATTGTCGACCATATGGCGATCCCCCTGGGCGAAGCTGCGGTTAAGCGCTTCTCCGACGGTGAGATTGCAGTTGAAATTACCGATAACGTACGCGGTCGCGACGTTTTCGTTGTGCAGTCCACCTGCCAACCCACCAACCGCAACCTGATGGAGCTGATCCTTCTGGTAGATGCCCTGCGCCGCGCCTCTGCTGGCCGCGTTACAGCCGTAGTACCTTACTTCGGATATGCTCGCCAGGATCGCCGCGTAAGATCCCAGCGTGTACCTATTTCCGCAAAAGTAGTTGCCGATATGATGGTAAGCGTGGGCATCGACCGCGTACTGACTGTCGACCTGCACGCTGAACAGATCCAGGGCTTCTTCGATGTGCCCGTAGATAACGTATATGGCTCTTCTGTACTGCTCGACGATATCGAGCGCCAGAAGTACCAGAACCTGGTAGTAGTATCCCCGGATATCGGCGGTGTTGTGCGCGCTCGCGCAGTGGCCAAGAGCCTCGACTGTGAGCTGGCTATCATCGACAAACGTCGCCCGGCTGCTAACGTCGCAGAAGTGATGAACATCATCGGTGAAGTCAGCGGCCGCACCTGCCTGCTGGTAGATGACATGGTCGATACCGCCGGCACCCTGTGCAATGCCGCCAACGCCCTGAAAGAACATGGTGCAGAGAAGGTAGTTGCCTACTGTACCCACCCGGTATTGTCCGGTAACGCCATCAGTAACCTGAACAACTCCGTACTGGACGAGCTGGTAGTGACCGACTCCATTCCCCTTGGGGACAAGATGGAGAAGGCCCCGAAGATTCGCCAGCTGACCCTGTCCGCAATGCTGGCCGAATCCATGCGTCGCATCAGCAATGAAGAATCCCTCTCCGCGATGTTCCGTTAAGGCCGGAATGGGAGTGCATACCAAATAAATACAGAGTGTCCCGCTATGCGGGGCACTTTGCCTTTGGCTCTGATTCCCGTAGAATACGCGCCCGCCCGGCACCGCCGGGCGATTACTTTTGGGCCCAACAGCCCAATTTACACAAACGCCAGAGCGGTCCGGTCGCAGGTCTCTCTGGACAGACAACCCGAGGTTTAACCCATGTCTGATATCAAACTGAACGCCATTGCCCGCAGCGATGAAGGGAAAGGTGCGAGCCGCCGCCTGCGTCGCCTGGAAGGCCGTGTACCCGGCATCGTTTACGGTGGTGAAGCTGAGCCGCAATCCGTATCCCTGCTGCAAAAAGACCTGTTCAAGGCCCTGGAAAATGAAGCATTCTTCTCTTCCATGCTGACCGTGGACATCGATGGTAAAGAAGAGAAAGTGATCCTGCGCGATCTGCAGCGCCACCCCGCCAAGCAGCTGCTTCTGCACATCGATTTCCAGCGCGTTTCTGCCAGCACCAAAGTACACGTTAAAGTGCCTCTGCACTTCCTTAACGAAGACACCAGCAAAGGCGTTAAAGCCGGCGGTATCGTTTCCCATACCCTGACCGAGCTGGAAGTGAATGCTCCTGCTGGCAAGCTGCCTGAGTTCATTGAGGTGGACCTGGCAGACCTGGAGCTGGATGGCATCCTGCATATCTCCGACCTGAAACTGCCAGAAGGCGTTGAATCTGCAGACCTGAGCCACGGCGAAGACCACAACCTGGTTGTAGCGTCTATCCACAAGCCTCGCGGCGCCGTTGAAGCTGACGCTGAAGCCGAAGCTGGCGAAGGCGAAGAGTAATCGCCTTGGCTGCGGCACCGGATACCCCGATCCAGTTGATTGTCGGCCTGGGAAACCCCGGGCCGGAATACGATCGGACACGGCACAACGCCGGTGCTGATTTTGTTGTCGAGCTGGCCCGCCAACATGGCACCCAGCTCAGCCAGGACAGCAAATACCACGGCCTCACAGGCCGTGTGCGGATCGGCAGCCGGGAAATCCGGTTGCTGATCCCCACCACCTATATGAATCGCAGCGGCCAGTCTGTCGGCCCATTGGCGAACTTTTTCAAAATTCCCCCGGAAGCCATACTGGTGGCTCACGATGAGCTGGACCTCGCCCCCGGTATCGCGCGCCTGAAAGCCGGCGGCGGTCACGGCGGACACAATGGCCTGAGGGATATCATTGCCGCACTGGGCAACAACCGAAACTTTATGCGCTTGCGACTCGGCATCGGCCACCCTGGCAGTTCGAGCGAAGTGTCCCGGTTTGTACTCCAGCGAGCTCCCAGAGCGGAACAGGAAACACTGGCTGATGCCATCGATCGCTCGATCGACGTACTGCCCACCGCCGCCACTGGCGACTGGGGCTCAGCCATGAAAACGCTGCACACCGCCAAATAGATCCCCCCGGGTAGCTTGCCTTTTGCCCCGGAAATCTCGATAGTGTGCTGCGCCAAATTGCCGGTATTTTCCCGACTGGCCCGGATCATTCAGCGGCCGCGCTACCCAGCCTGCCCAGACTTCCGCCAGCGCAATCACTACCGGACTTCAAACGCAATTAGCAGAGTGCGCGCTTCGCGCCTCAGGCAAACGGAAAAATATCACCATGGGTTTTACTTGCGGTATAGTCGGCCTGCCTAACGTGGGCAAATCCACCTTATTTAACGCACTGACCAAGGCGGGCATCGATGCAGAGAACTTCCCTTTCTGTACCATCGAGCCCAATGCCGGCGTAGTGCCGGTACCAGACACCCGCCTCGACAAGCTGGCGGAAATCGTTAAGCCACAGAAAGTTATTCCGACCACGATGGAGTTCACGGACATCGCCGGGCTGGTTGCGGGCGCCTCCAAGGGCGAAGGCCTGGGCAATAAGTTTCTCGCCAATATCCGCGAGACCGATGCCATCGCCCACGTTGTACGCTGCTTTGAAGATGACAACGTAATCCACGTGGCCAATCAGGTGCACCCTGTTGCTGACATCGAGGTGATCAACACCGAACTGGCCCTCGCCGACCTGGATACCGTTGAAAAAGCTCTGCAGCGCTTTACCCGCGCGGCTAAAGGCCAGGACAAGCACGCTATCAAGATGAAAGCGCTGCTGGAGAAAATCCAGCCGCACCTGGATGAAGCCAAACCACTGCGCTCCTTCGGCCTTTCCGAGGATGAGCTGGCAGACCTGCGCGAGCTGAGCTTGCTCACCGTTAAGCCAACCATGTATATCGCCAACGTGCACGAAGACGGCTTCGAGAATAATCCACACCTGGATGCCGTTGCTGCCATCGCCGCCGAAGAGAATGCGGTACTGGTGCCAATCTGTAACAAGCTTGAAGCGGAAATTGCCGAGCTGGATGACGATGAGAGACAGGAATTCCTGGAAGAACTGGGTATGGAAGAACCCGGGCTGAACCGTGTTATCCGCGCCGGCTACCAACTGCTGGGCCTGCATACCTACTTCACCGCCGGTGTAAAAGAGGTGCGCGCCTGGACCATTCCGCTGGGAGCTACCGCGCCGAATGCGGCGGGCAAGATCCATACTGACTTCGAAAAGGGCTTTATCCGCGCGGAAGTGGTCAGCTATAGCGATTTTATCAACAACAATGGTGAGGCTGGCGCAAAGGAATCCGGCAAATGGAGACTGGAAGGCAAAGATTACATTGTTGCCGATGGTGACGTGATCCACTTCCGTTTTAACGTCTAATACCCTCTCCCTTTTTCGCCTCCCCCCAGAGGGGAGGCTTTTCCCATCAGCGTAGAAGCAATGGCGCAATCAAACTGGAAAGTGGGCCTGCCCCTGACCCTGGTCACCATATTTATGTGGGCGACGCTGCCCATCGCCCTCAAAGGGCTCCTCGGGCATATCAGCCCTGGTACCGCCACCTGGTATCGCTTTGCCGGTGCAGCTCTGCTCGCAGGGCTCTATTACGGCCAGGCGCGCGCACTAAACTTGCGACCACTATTTAGCCGCATACTCCTGCCATTCACACTGCTGGCTGTAATCGGCCTCCTGGTAAACTATCTCGCCTATGCCAGCGGGCTGAATTACATCACCCCTGGTGCCGCTCAGATGGTTATCCAATTGGCGCCCCTGCTTCTGCTTATCTCCAGCGTGCTCTGGCTGGGGGAAAGTTTTCCCTTCGCCAATGGGGTGGTGTAGCTCTGGTGGTGATCGGCCTGCTACTGTTTTTCAACCAGCGCCTGGAAGAACTCACCAGTGGTGCGGGTGGAGACTATCTGCTGGGGCTTGGTTATATCCTGATTGCCGCTGTCACCTGGGCTGTGTACGGTTTCTTCCAGAAGAAAATCTTGAGCAGGGCAACACCTCAGGACCTACTGGTAGTGATTTATATCGCAGGCACCCTGTGCTTCCTGCCAATGGCCGATCCAATGAAGGTTTCCCACCTCGGCTGGCTGGAGTGGGCCCTGCTCGCCTTCCTTACTGCAAACACCCTGATCGCATACGGCGCCTTCAGTAAAGCCCTGGCAAATTGGGAGGCATCCAGTGTCAGCGCTACCTTGTCATTAGTGCCAGTGATCACCCTGTTGCTCAGTACGCTGATCAGTAGTATCTGGCCGGACTATATTGCTGTTGAGCCTCTGAACTGGATCAGCTGGGCTGGCGCCGTTGCCGTAGTAGCGGGTTCGGCATTTGCCGCTATCAGTTCCGGGCGCCACCCCAGCAAGCCCCTGGGTTCAGATAAAAAAAATCGCTAACTAACTGAAAAGAATACAAAAAAGGTGTTGACACACCCAGCCCATCGATTAATAATGCGCGCCCTCGGTAAGGCCGAGGCAACAAAAGAAATGGCAAGGTAGCTCAGCCGGTTAGAGCGCAGCACTCATAATGCTGAGGTCGGGAGTTCGAGTCTCCCCCTTGCTACCATTTCAAACCACAGAGACTATTCTTTGTGGGTCTTGAAACTGGGGCGTAGCCAAGCGGTAAGGCAGCGGGTTTTGATCCCGTCATGCGAAGGTTCGAATCCTTCCGCCCCAGCCATCTTCCAAAATTTATTCTTCAGGCCCAGTCCAGGGCAGTAACCCAAAAACTAGCGTGCTGATTTCAGAGTACAGCTCCATTCGCCTCTATCTAGCTAGAACAGTAACTACTTAAGACCCTGTACAAGCACCGGGTCGGTATCCACTGAACCACCCTCACCCACCAGATCCTGACAGCCAGCCGATAACTGCCTGTTCTGTTCCCGGCGCAACCCCAGAGCCCGCAAACACTCAAAACCCGCCAGGCAGATCAGTAATGCCAACAGCACCAGCCAACCACCATAACCGCGCATAGCCTCTTCCTCAGACATACAGGTCCACCCAAGCTGTACCACACACAGGAAGGCCACAATCAGAAGCGTGGGCTTGCGCCCAATCAGGCCAACCACAAAGACACCCAGGGGGGCGCCCAGAGCCACCACCGGCGCCGCTGCCAGCCAATTGCCAAATACACCCGGCTGCCAGTCTCCGACCAAAGACTTCACCAGTACCCCGAGCACAGAGCAAAACGCCATAATCACTACCGAAGTAGGGATAGCCACCTTGAGGTCTACGCGACTCAACAGCACCAGAGCTGCATAGACCAACATATCCACACCCACACCAGTGACTGCCACAACACTGAAACCTGCAAAGGCCCCCAATAACAAGCCCACCCGAAAATCTGTTGGGCACTGAGGGTCGCCCGCATGCTCACAGTCGGTGATCTCGCTAAGTCGGTACAAGTGAAATATTCCGAAACTGCCCCAAAGCACGGCGAAAGACAGTTTTACCCACAGCTCGGGAATCAGTGGTGCAAACAGCAGAATTCCTGCGGGTGTTGTCAGGAGTGCCCCCAATAGGGCTCCGCGCAACATGGACCATGCCAATTGCTGCTGCCGGCAAAGAATGAAGAGGCTCGCACTGACCATACCAATGGATTGCACAGCAAAGCTGAAATCACGACCGTGGCTGGCCGGCATATCAAACAGCAGCACCAAGACAGGAAACCCCACGGTACCGCCACCCATCGGCGTAGAGCCAGCCGCATAACTGCCAATCGCCATGGCCAATGCCATAGACCAGTTTTCCAGGGCCAATGTCAGATTGTCCCCTTGGACAATCAGAAACAGCCACACCCCGTAGAAAACCGCCAACCAGGCAAACCAGTAGCGGAGGGAAAGCCGCGCTAGGTATTTCATCTTATTATTCGCGAGCTAAAACGTCAGAGGGCGCTAATAGTGGTACGACAAGGGGAAGGGATCAAGGCGGGATACAGAATGCTGATAACTACATCCCGAAAATCTGACGACTATAGGCCGCCCGACAACCACAGCTGCCGGGCGGAACAGGATCAGTTCAGACGCTTCCGGCGAATCAGGCTTTGAACCTGCATGGAGGACATCATAGAAGCGTAGATAGCCGGCAAAGCACCGCGCTTACGCAACTCAAGGAAGTCCTCATCAGACAGATTGTTCAGCTTCTCCTCATCAACCACGAAGAAACCAGTCAGATCGTAAGGCTTATCATCTTCGCTCACACGCAAAGTCAGTTTTTTCTGGGTCAACAGGTCTTTAGACACCAGGAACTCAATAAACGACTCGGTAACCGCTACACGCTGGGCAGTTTCAATCACTGCCTGGGCACGGTTTTTCAGGTAGTCAGTCTGCTCACCTTCACCATCAAACAACGGCTCACCTTCAGACTCACTCAGCATATTGGAATCTTCATCGATACAGAGAACCGCCTGATCGGCATTTTCCGGATTTTTCACCAGCACGAACGGGTAGGTGCGAACTTGCAAAGGAACATAGCTGCCATTCCAACCTTCAGAGCCGGAGAACAGGTTCTCCCCCGGACGCAGACCAGTTAAGGCAACCACTTTAAACTGCTCAGTATTCTGATCTTTCACAAACAGGATCGGGTAGCTCTGGGCCGCCTGAACAATCTCTTGAACTACCAAAGGCAGAATGTGGTTGCCGCTGACATGGTCAAAAGTAATGTCTTGGGTGAGTTTCAGGTTGGCATGTGCCTTTTTATCCAAAGCTTTAATCTGTGCCATAAGTACAACTCCTAGCTACTTTTATAGTTACTTAATTTTCAGAGATACCCTAACGTACCACTTTATCGGCGCACTAACGATGACAAACGCTTTCCCGCCGTCGCCGGAAACCAAAGCCAGCATTAAACAGGTAAGCGAGCCAACAGGCAAACAAAGCCTGTTGTAAATGCCTTAAAGCAAAAACTAATCGATTATAGAGACTGTTTTCAAGACAGCAGTGCCAATAGTGGCTTCAGACCCCCATAGAAACGGGAAATAGCCAATAATGGCACCTTCTGATAAAAGCCCCTGTTGCAGGCACCTTCAAAATCTATGACGCACAGTATCCACAACAGCAAGGGGCTCCCTTAAATACATGGGAGGAACCTGACCGTCGAACGGAATCGATAATCGCGAGCCAGCTCATATCAGGGAGGAATTAAAGCTTAACCCTAAGCTCGTTCAGCGCTCTCTCGAGCACTTCGTCCTTATCAGAGCGCACCGTATCCAGCGTACTCTCAACCAGGATATCCGGCTTAATACCATAGCCAACAAACTCCCTGCCATCGGGGAAGGTATCCCGCTTGGTACACACCCTGAAAGTACCACCTCCTGGGAGGTCCACGAACATAGGTTGCCCCGTGCTGCCATAAGTTGGCTCACCCACAGTAGTAAAATGTTCGAGAGAATCTGCATATACCAGGAAGTCCTCAGCTGCTGAAACGGTATTTCGGCCGATCAACACATAGGTTGGCACTATGTGGTTACTATCCAATTTGGGCTCAACTATATCCCCGGAGTCTTCACCAAACTCCCATATAGTGCCTTCTGCATAGGGGCGATACTTCTCTAATTGCTCGAACTGATTGGCAAATGATCCCCAAGCTTTATAAGCCGCAATATGTTTGGGAGTTTTCCAAACAGAACCCTGTAAAATACGATCAGCCAAGTAAGAGATTATCTCTCCGGCATAAGCAGAGTTACCTCCATTATTAAAGCGCAGATCAATAATCAACCCTTTGGACTTAACAATCTCATCGTGGTGAGATTTAAACTGATCAACAACCTCCTGTTTCTCAAAAGTATTTAAAGCTACATAGGCTATATCATCATCAAGCCACTTAAGCTCAAATGGCTCGCCATTCGACTGAGGTTGTGTAATAGAGATGTAATCAATCTTCCTCCCACGCGCATCCCGTTTAACCTGAACCTCTTTCACTTTGCCGTCTGGAGTCTCAATAGTGAATTCTGCCGTGGTATCCGGTTTACCATCCAAGGCATCCCGAACCGCAGTACTCCAGAGAATATGCTGGGTCGAGCTGGCAATATAAGGCATTACCTGCTCCTTTAAATAGGTTTGAAGATCCTGCCCATTTACCGAAACGACAACAGAGCCAAGTGGAATCACGGACTCCACCCCTTCTCGACCCCCGTAACTATTGCTTGATGGCCAGCTTCGGCCAAGCGAACAGCAGGCCAATCCAGGTACTTGGCTGACATACCTTTAGGGTAATAAATATTGGTATGGCCATCTTGCAGGAGTGCATTAAGCCGCTTTAGCTCACGATAATACTCATAAGTGTTTTCTGTAGCCAAAACCCGCGGAATAAATTCCTGATACCTTGCATCAAAGTCCAGTTCAGGAACCTGATCGAAGAAAGCGAAGTTATAGCTAACCTCTTTCCAGTAGAGAGATAAACCATACAGTTTTTCTGCATCGGATAAATTTTCTGTTACCTCATTAACGTTATCTGCGTATACAGAGCTGGTGGTGGTAACAGCAATTGAAAAGGCCAGAGCAATCTTTTTAAGCACAATAAAAACCCTAAATTTATTAGGGTTCCCATTTTATACATTTAGAAAAGTTGGTAAATGTAGACTAACTTAACAAGGCAACAATTTGTCGAAACCAGTGGTATGAAATGATCTTATTTGCCTCCTATTTATCCTTATCTGTTATTTATAACCTCTGGAAATCAGCGCTAGTACTTCTTTCACCACCATTTCGGGCTCATCATTTTGAGGATAGTGATAGCTCTTCTCAGTCAAAACAGCTTTACCCCGTGGAAACGCTTTGGCCCAATTTGAATGTAACTCCCCCACCTATCCCGGGCCTCATCAGTAAAGAAAAGAAGAGGAGGGTTATCATACTTTTTAATGGAGGCAATTACTGTGACGGGTATATCGGGGATTTGTGGATAATCAGGTAAAGGGCGTTTAGACCAAAAGTCCAGGTACTGATTCGACATGCCGTTCTTCATATCATCCAGTTTTACCTGAGCAATTTGCTCTTCGGCCAACTCCAAATTCAGCGATCGCATAATATCCACATCATGCTCGGAAGAAGGCTCTATCAGCATCAACGCTGCCATTCTTTCAGGATACCGTGCGGCAAAAGTTCGGGCTACATGAGCACCATAGGAGTGCGCAATATAAGTAACTTTCTCTTTAACCCCCAAAGCCGCCAATAAAGCCCTGGCCCCTTGAGCATAATCCTCAGAGCTAAAATGCTTCTTAATGGCCGTTGATTTTCCGTTGCCCACACGAGAATAACGTATTACTCGTGCATGCTTCGCCAAGTCATCATAGATGGAATCCCAATCCTGCATCCCGGCCGAACCCCCGGCTTCGAGAAACAAGGTGGCCTCACCAGAGCCTTTGATCTCATATTCAATATGATATTCACCAACAGAGATTGTCTCTGAATTTACAAATGTACTTAGCGGCAGAGTAAATATCATTATTAAGAGAGCTACACGCATATAGAATTCCTATTTATTAAAATTCCCGACCTAGAATTAGTAGGGAGCTGCTAAGTTGCAGCCACCCCCTGCCCCAAGCGCGCTTCATTGCCTGGTCCAGGTTGCTCCGGCACTAGTTGGGCCAAACCAAGAGAGACCAGAGCCATCAAAGATCCGGCAAAGAACACCATAGCAGGAGAGGTCAGCCAGAGCAGGCCGAATAGAACCGGAATAATAACCGCTGCAACGTGATTAATAGTGAAACTAACACCCGCAGATGCGGCGATATCACGCTCATCCACAATCTTTTGGAAGTAAGTTTTGATTGCAATGGCCATAGAGAAGAACAGATGATCAATAATATAGAGCGCCGCAGCTACTATCGCACTCTCCACTAAAGCATAACCGGCAAAAACCAGTATCAAACCGATATATTCCAAAGTAAGGATACGGCGCTCTCCAAACCTTACGATAAACTGACCGATTTTTGGCGCGATATATAAATTGAGCAGGTGGTTTACTGTATAGAGCGCAGCAATTTCGCCAACACTATAACCAAATTTTTCCACCATTAGAAAACCGGCAAAGACAATAAAGATTTGTCGTCGCGCGCCGCTCATCATCGTTAACGCATAATAAAGCCAGTAGCGCTTACGTAGCACTAATTGCTTGCGCTGACTATGGGGTTGAGGAAACTGCGGGAAAAGTACCCAGGCAGCCAAAGCAATAAGAACAGTGACGCCACCGCCGATCATATAAACCCACGAGTAGTCTAAACCGGCAAAGTCCATCAGACACCAAACCAGACCATAGGCTAGAAGCGCTGCAAATGAACCTGCAGCGGCCATACGCCCCATCCAGATTGCCGAAGTCTTCTTTGGAAACCACTGCAAAGCCAGAGAGGTTTGCAGGGTTTCATAGAAATGAAAGCCGATCGACATCAATAATGTCGTGAGTAATAAACCTGTGAGAGATGGAAAAAAACCGGTCAGCATCACGCCAATCCCGGTCGCTACAAGTGAGAGAAGTGCTAAGCGCTGCTCCCGGATAAGTAGCAATACAAATATCACTGTAAACGCCAGGAACCCGGGTATTTCCCTGACACTCTGTAACAGGCCAATATCAGCTCCGGTAAATGAAGCCTTGGCTATCACAAAGTTATTAAGGAGAGTATTCCAGACAGAAAAAGACAGTGGCATTGAGGCTGCAAGGACTAACAGCAGAATTTCCGGTCGACGGAGGCGTTGTAACATGGCGGGACTCCTACAATAAGGGCAGCAATATACGCTATACCACGTTGACGTGTAAATTGAGGGTAATATGACTGCCAGGTACCGAAAAACCGCCTGTTAATTCTACTCAGCTGTAAAGACAAGACTCCTCTCAATTGAGCCCCACAAACTCAACAAGAACTCGCCAAATGGAACTCTGGAACTTTAGTCTCTCTTCGTGAATATAATTGGGTGTACCGATTATATTCCTGACATCTAACTGGCTGTTTGAAACCGCTCTTCTGCGAAATATCGATTTTGTAAACCTTTATAAATGAGCACCAATTATCACCTATGCTTTGACCAGGACTCAGCTCACATATATTTCCATGCTAGGGTATAAACACATAAATTCTCCTTGACGGCTTAATCATTGGAACTGGCATATGAATATCTACCCAAAACTTCATACGCTGTCACTAAAAATCGCTATCTGCGCCATTTATTTCTTATCTACTCCATTAACTTCTGAGGCACAAGAAAATAAACTGCCAGACGGGCTCAAGTTAAACGAGTGGAAAGTACCCTGGCAGGGGCTGCCCAGAGACCCCCATGTGGATAACAAACAGCAAGTTTGGTTCTGTGGGCAGGCCGGCAACTATATCGGTCGATTTACCCCATCCGATGAGCAATTTAAAAAATTCGAGGTTCCTGAAGGAACACACCCTCATAATCTGATAGTGGATAAACAGGGTATGATCTGGTATGCAGGCAACCGCAATGCTCACATTGGGCGTATGAATGCAGAGACAGGTAAAATCACTCAATACGCAATGCCTAAAGGCGTAAATGATCCACATACACTGGTTTTCAACCATGATGGCAATATCTGGTTTACAGCCCAGCAGAGCAACCGCATAGGCATATTGGATGTCAATAGTGGAGAAGTGAAAATAGCCACACCTCAAACGGCCAACGCACGTCCTTACGGAATCAAGGTAGATTCACAAAATCGCCCCTGGGTTGCCCTATTTGGTACGAATAAATTAGCTTGGGTAGACCCTAAAACCATGGCGGTAAACGAAATCTCAATTCCCCGGCCGAACGCTCGGCCTCGTAGGCTGGAAATCGATACCTCCGACAATATCTGGTATGTAGACTATCCAGAAGGCTATCTTGGCAGATATACGCCCAGCACAAAAGAATTCAAGGAGTGGAAGCTCCCCACTGAAAACCCTCGCCCCTACGGAACCGCAATGGATAACAAAGGCCGGCTATGGGTAGCAGACACCGGCGATATTCCTAACATCATCTTTGCTTTTGATATAGAAACACAAAAATTTGTCAGCCAAACTACCGTACCCAGTGGAGGAAACATTCGATATATGTATTTCGACAACAAAGATGGAAGCTTTTGGTTTGGTGTCGATGCTGGGTTCTTGGATCAGGGAATACCAAAAAACTGAGCCAGTTCTAAGTTTAAAAAATATTAACCCCTTAACCAAGGGACCCTCTGTTGGTCAAAATAATTTTTTGAAAGTAGTTAAGCTCAAACTTTACTACCCTATCCAGTTATTTTATCTTCTTTCCAAATATAAAAATCACACAAGGAGATAAACATGCCAAACAATCCTATAGGAAACAAAATTTATCCAACTGGAGGAGCCTCGCCTTTAGTAGACGTTCTTATGAATAGAGGATCCGAAGGGGAAACCCAATATATATTCACTACACAAGTCAAGCTGGATTTAATCAGATCTTAATGATAGACAAATTTATTAAAGGAACCCCTGACAGGACACGCCGGGGTCTGTCTGCTAAAACTGGAGTTTATTTAACGCCTTCAACACAGTGCTTTAGCCCAAGCGATGCCCACACCCTTCTTTTTTCTCAGAAGATAGATATAAAAATAGTGCCACTCATATGTTTATTTTTATATTCAAGCAAGGCGTTGAACTTGAGGATTATGCCGTTAGCTCCAGCAGCCCATATCGAGAACTAATTTATAGGGGAGATGTTGATTTTCGTGCAAACGGAAATGCAAAAATGCTCTACGGTGGAAGAAATCGATTTATTGATGGGAACCCCTGGAATTGAATCTACCAAAAAAATCATAAGCTCCGAGAATATCTCTCGATACAGGGCCAGCTTTCCGAACCTTATCGAGGGATTACTTTTCAACGGCTTGCAACCTTTGATTTAAGAATTACTAATCATCATAAAAGGTTTCCGTGAATTAATTAAGGAGACACTAAAATTTTATTTAAATCTTAACTACACAAAAAGTAAACATCAAAAAGTAAACATGCAGGTGCCTACTCTGGTGGAGGTTGCCAATTGATCACAGCGGGATAGGCCTTATTCTCGCATAACCAAATCACTGCTCGAACCCCAGGCCTAAGTCCTGCTTGTGGATCAGTCACTTTTCCCCAGTCACTCGCCAGAAACTCTTTCCCTTGTAGGCGGAACTGCGCTAAAAGTGCTTTCCAGCTAGGCATTGTCAGCACTAATAATTCTTTAGTGTCGTAATCAGTGGAAATCCATACCTTAATACTGTTTCCTTCACGCACCAATTTTGTCACCTCTCCCTGCCAGGAAGTCAACTGATTTCTATCACAAGTGACATAACCTGGCACAGCGAGCCTCTGGGCAGTTACCTTAGACGTACTCACCAATATCAAGGCACATAGGATAAATAATCGGATGCTGCTCATAATTGTCAGTGTATCGGGGGGAATAATCCCCCCGAAAAATTATTATAGGCCCCGATAGGTACTGCTTTGCTCATCAGCGCGAGTGGCCTGCCCCTCTGTAAATTCGTACATGCAGCTATCGTCCGTGTAATCCATAAAATTTGTAATCGGATCAAGACCGGCTGCGTTCCGTCCCCTTGTACAGGAATCCCTGCCTACTGGGCACCCATAAGCCGGTGACCTTTCTGCAGGGGTATCAGAGACATAATCCCCATTTCCACCACAGCCGCCTTGGAAGGTATGATACAAACCTAACCAGTGGCCAACCTCGTGAGTAAGGGTATCGCCCTCATTGTAAGGCGCAGCATCGCCGCCAGGCACAGAACCGGTTAAAATAACTACCCCATCATCCAGTGGATCTGAGGAATAGCTGCTTGGGAAAGTTGCCCACCCAAGTAGGCCACCACCGATATCAGCCACATAGATATTCAGGTCTCCCGCATCACCAACACGCAATGAGCTTTTCATAGCGCGCTCTGCGGAGGAACCATAACCAACGTTATACCAAGAATTATTGGCCGTTACTGAAGTTGAAACCAGATTAAAAGTAAATGGTGTACTCGCATAAGCATCATTAAGCACCGCCATTTGCGAATTAATTACATTGCTGGGTAGCGAACCATTATTTGCGTTATCAGTAATAACATGAAAGTACACATCAATAGTTACAGAGCCAGCTGGACGTAGCGTATGACCTCCACTACTTATATTACGAGACTGTCCACGCAGCGCAGTGAAATGCTGCTCTTTCAAAGCAGCCTCCTGAACAGAGGGATGATTAGTGCCACAACGTTTAAATTTAGCATTGTCATTAGCACGCTCAATCGAAGAATCACTCTCAGCAAAACCGACAGCAGGTGATATTAGCAAACACAAAGATAATGCAGTTTTTATTGAAGTTGAAAGATTAGCTTTTCTCATAACCGGAACCTTAATTTTTTTATTAAATTGATAACCCCAGACAGCCCGATCACCTTCCACTCTCAAACCAACTCATGTCAATAGTACCAAATCTCAAAAGCGTGATAATGACATCAATTTCTTTTATAGGGCGGCAAGTTCGACATAAAAAAACCACCCCCATAAAGCGGGAAAAAACCCAACCAACAAAGGAAAATAAAAAATACACCAATGACAGGAAAAATAGTTTCAAGAGAAATTATTTTCAAAGCAAAAATAAGGGACCTATTAAAATCGGCAAGCTATACCCAAAACAAATACAAACCTTGGATACAACACAAAATATTTAAGCAACCATAGATATAAGAGCCACCGCAACTCCAACAAAAAGAGCAATTAAAAGATGGGGCCAAATTCCAAACAAACAAAAATCTCAGTAATTATCATCACCTGCCCCTTTGCCATATTTCTCGCCTCTACACCAATCAACCTTATTTTTATTAATATAAATGCTATTGGAATTGGCATATATTCGAAAACCCAGATATGCATTATCATTAGTGCGACTTTAATTTTAATCGTGAATCACAGCTTATTAATGACAACCACAAAGATAACCAGAGTAAAATTCAAGATGTACGTTACTCCGGAAGAATACTAAGAAAGTGGCCTCAGCCAGAAGGATACATCTGAACTAGCAATGCAGGAGCTAGAGAGAAGCCATAATACTCATCGTAATTTAACAGAAAATACTTACTCCTTTGCTGCCCTTGTATTACCATTCATATTGGCTTTTCCTTCCATAATTGCCACCACTTCTTGGATTCGCCATAGCCAGACCTGGTCACACTGACCTACCTTACAGGCAACAGCAATTTGCGTGGCTTATTTATAAGTTAGTCTTTTAGTGATGTATGGAATGGCAAGCTATTTAATTATTGCCTGGACCGCTTAATATATTATTGGACCTGAAAGGTTTAGCAGTTATTTAGGCCATCACTTACACAACCAACAATCCTAGGGCCGTTCAGCTTGTTGTGCTGGAGCGGTAGCGAGTTTTAGAAATTTTCTAATCGAGAGACGACATGAATAAAAATAGGCGCCCAAATAATCTTATTCAATTTTATTAAGTTTTTTTCAGCATCAAAACTACGTAAAATCAATAGAATTTGATCAGCAATATGGGCCATACTCGAACAAGCCTCTATGAGTTCATACCCCCAAATAACTAAAGATAACTAAAGATAACTAAAGATAACTAAAGATACCTAAGATCTTTTTAAATGACCCATTTTCTCTAAGGAGAACGTTAGCGTGAAGTAAGTACAGATAAAAGGCGCTGACCCAAGGTGCTACCAACACCAGGGGCCAGCTAACCAAATTGATAATCAGACTATCAAAGTGGCTATATGCATAGTACGCTAGAAACCTGCTCGTCTTCAATAAAGGCGAACACATTCAGTAGCTTGGAGCGATTTTCCAAGCTCTGGGAGCGTAGCGTCCGCCTTTTCTTATTTCACGCCTACCGTTCTCGTGCCCCACCCTTCCTTTCCTGCCAGCATTACTTTCCAAGCCCTCTCATCCCGGAAGGTCTACCCATGGTTAGAGTTTAAATAGGAAACGAATATGTTGATCTTGAAGCGCAGGACCGGCGAAAACCTAAGGATTGGGGCTAATGTCTCAATCACAGTATTGGAGATTAGAGGTAACCAAGTGAAGATAGGAATACAAGCTCCCAAATCATTACCTGTTCATCGCGAGGAAATTTACAAGCGTATCCAAAAAAACTAGAACTGACCAATAGAAACCGTTTAATAAAAGAGTCTGCCAATAGGAAATGCTCAACCCAGACCGAATAACACTAAGCTATTCTAAGTTGATTATAGTTTTTGCATACTCTCTCTAAATATTACTAGAGTTCAACCATCAGGGAGCAGGACTGGACTACACCTTCACCAAATGAAGCTGAACATTATCCAGTCTTTTGTCCAAAACTATGATCCTGGTACCTTTTAGGGGTGGAATCGAAACTGCTAAATTTGTTTAGCCTTCAGTGTGTTTTACAATACTACTCAGAATTCTTATAGTCCAGCTGCCTCTGGTTTATACCCTCTTTCCTAACTGTCACTAAAGATGCATATAGGTCGCATCTCACAATTGCCCCCTTTACGTTATAACTTTATTAAGCCTTAAACTCAAAAAAATGAGCACACATTAAATATATTTTTTCCAGAATCTGGATTGGCAACACTAACCCTAAAGTCATTAGTTTGTTTCAACTCCCCAATTTCCTTCATTACCATTGGGGAATTCAATACTTCAGCACATACTTGAAAATACTTCTCTCCATCCAGCTTTTTATTTTCAGATTGTGAATAATCAGCTTTCATCACCTCAGCAAGCTTTTCGGACGCTTTCCAACCAGCACATTAAATGGCGGAGGTAGAACGGACTCGCTGAGCTCGACGATGGCATAGTGGAGCTTGGCGGCCCTGTTGCGGTGTTTTTGCAACAGGGATGACGAGCGAGAGGGTGGTAAAACGTCCGGCTTGCATTAAGTGTGCTAGTGATTCTATTCGTTTATCCGTTTTATCAAAAAATCAGCGAAACTATCAGCATACAGCTCATCGGTTTGAGCTAAATGGTCAAATAAATATACTTTATATTCGCTGTTTTCATCTAAGCCACTAGCAATGTCAAAGTAATACATTTCATCATCGTTACCTCCGAAATAAAGGCGATTAACATGGCCGGGAACAAAGTCATCTCGTGTGACAGCGAAGTCTACAATATCAGGTTTACCCATTCCGTCCGCATCTATTGCGTATATCGTATCGCTACCTATCTCTCCGCCATCATAATGCTTCAGCCACCATAAGTACGAGGCTGGAAAAGATAAGCCTAGCTCTTTTTCTCCATTAGTGATTGATTCATCACTTGCAGCAGCCCTTCCATATGGTCCGAAGCTGGTATTACCTTGCTCAATTGCTTTTATTACTTCGTCGTATGCGGTCATGTATCTTCCTCTTTGAAATCTTTTGCACGTTCTTTCCAATATTCATCACGATATGAGTTAAATTCGTTATCTTGGACAGATCTGCTTCCATCATTATTTTTCCTAAAACTTGGGTTTTTAGGCAACGCTGATGGATGCTTATTATGCTCACGGGAGCGCTTTCGATTCTTCTCTTTTAAGGCTTCCAGCTTCTTAGGATCACCATTTCCTATTTTTTGTTGTACAGGGATATGCAAAGTAGAAGTTCGAGATCGGTGAAGTTCGGGGTCAATTTCTGCCAAGCTTCCCCTCGTCCCAGTCAACCCATTAACCTCTTGACCAGTAAGATGATGTAGTTGTATTGGCTCTAATTTTTGTCGTCCATTTTTTATTCTCTTGATAACTGGGGCCCTGCCAGCTTCCATTCTTTCTACATTCGTACCATAAACCCAATTGCCACTATCATCTTTCCACGAACTTTTTTGCTGTGGATCTATTAAGTCGTCTCGTTGATAAACTCTACGACCACCAACTTCTTTTGGAGTCCACTTTTTATTTGGATTAGGAATGTCGGAGGGCTCGGTAGTATCACGAGGTCCTGCCGACGCATTCTCTTGCCCACCAGATACTTCTTTACAATTCAAGCCAAGAGGATCGATCCATTGCACTGGATTAGGTACATATCGGTAGTTGTTTACCCCACCCAACAACCCAATCGGATCTTGTGTAGTGAACTGCCCAATCGCCGGATCATAATACCTAAACCGATTATAGTGTAGCCCAGTCTCTTCATCGAAGTACTGCCCCTGGAAGCGGATTGGCTGCTCTATCTGATTTTCATGGGCCAGGGCAATATTGCCATAGCTCTTGTAGGCAACACTCCATACCACTTCACCCTCCTGGTTCGTGAGGGTATCCGGGGTGCCGAGGTGGTCCAGGTGATAGTGGTAGACCTGTTCTTTATCTTGCTCGCTTTCCTTTAAAGCAACCGGTTTAAAGGTGCCCGGTTCGAAGTAATAGGTGCGGGTACTGAGATCCTGTTTGGTTTGGTTGTCCGTTTTGTTTTCCTGTAGGAGGACATCGCTATCCCAGAGGAATTCGGTTTGTTCGCTGTTCGTGACTTTGCCAATACGACGGCCCAGGGGGTCGTATTGGTAGTGGATCACCTGTTGGAACTGTTCTGTGCCCTTCTCTACCTTGAGCTTTTCTACACGTACCAGCTGCTGGCGGCTGTTGTAGTGGTAGCGAGTTTGCAGTTTTTGCCCTTTACCGCGCAGTTCGGCAATGCGATTGCCGTGGATATCGTAGCGGTAGTGGGTATCACCGCGGAAGGCTAAACGATTGCCTTTGACCTGGGTGGCACTGGCCTGCTGTTTGGCTTCGTCTTTTGAGTTGGCGGCCGCGAGAATATTGTGTGCGGGGTCGTGCACAAAATATTCAGAGTTGGGGCCGTCTACCTGGGTCAGACTATCGTAGGCGCAACAGGGACTGCGGCCATCAGAGTCGGGCGTGCCAACAACCCCCGGGGGACTGTAGCTGTATTGGGTGCGGACGCAATCTACGGAGATTACCTCATGGATACGACCCTGAGCATCGTATTCGCAGACAGCAATCTGAAACCTGATTAAAGATTAATTAAACGCCAATAATATACTCTGACCTCAATTATTAATCAGCAACCACCCACATAGCGGGTGCTATGGTGAAAGCCTCCAAAGGAGGCTAGTTACAATCCGGCCAGCTACATCTGCTGTTGACGGCGCACTCCAGCTTCTTGATTCTTGATGTACTCTCGAATCAGCTGCTCATCGAGCCTCACCCTACTAACGCAATATCCTCAAGCCCAAAAGTGTCTTCCTGTAAATTTCTCTGTACATGCTTGCACTTCTGAAATATCTGGATCGAAGATTTTCCCATCTAAGAACCCAACCGTATTGGAAACACTGAATTTCGGAGGAATCATTAACAACATATGAGTGTGCCCCCTCACTATGTACCCCTCGACCAAATCAATGCCCTTTTGACAGCATAAGTCTCGAAATATCGCTCCAATCTCCCGTCTCAATGTTCCAAATAATGCTTTCTTTGGATGCTTAAACACACATACTACGTGGTACCAGCAATAATGCTTCACAAGAGCTTCCCACTACCAATTTCGTATATGGCCTCCTTTATAGAACTTGCCAGTTCATGGAGGCCATATTTTTCATTCTGCGCGCCGTAACGGAAGAGCCCTGTCAAGTCTCATCGACAGAGGCGGTGGTTTACCTATGTATTAATTAATTCGTTCACAGTGTACGATGATGGTTGTAACTTGCCTGTCGGAAAGAATCCATCTAAATAAGCTTTAAGCATAGCCGCAACCCAAAGATTATCAGATGATACAACTATAGATTTAGCAATAAGCTCAAAATCATCACAAACGTATTCAGATATTTCATTAACCCCGACAGCCTTGCTTGTCAACTTAAAAGCAGCTTCTCTAATCTCATCGATTAAGTCCTTTGAATCTTGACTTAATGAAACTTGAGTAAATTTCTCCCCTATACTTTTATTTGCACTCACCCAATCACTATCAAATGGGTCATCATCTCTTTGATCAAGAGCAAAATCAATATTCAGATTTTTAAAGTTTCTTAACCCAATAACTTTTCCATCTTTTATCAACTGGAGTAAAGAGGTTAATTTATTACTCATAGCATTCCAATACCCTTCAAATATTCTTCCATTGTTTCCACAGCATTCTTAGGAGTAAGATCCTCTCCTAAATTGTACTTTCCATTTGGTGATTTAACATCCACTTTAATATCATCAAGATTTTCATATGCTTTTTTATATGCATCCATAAGTTCTTGATCAGTACCATCAAAGTCTCCTTGTCTCGGGCCGATTACTTCTCTTTCAGCATTATGTAATCTCCAATGATCACGTCCTGGATCATCACCTTTAAAATGCAATGTAGGTCGGTCCTTATCCGATCTCTTAACCTCGAACGGTCTTCCTTTGCTTTTTCTTACCGCAGGAACATGATGCCCAGACTCTCCGACATTGATCCTTTTTATGGTATCACAATCACCTTTTTCAGCCGTTAAGCCGAATGGATCTACAAATTGAACTGTATTTGTCACATAAAGGTAGCTATTAGGCCCACCCTGCAACCCAATCGGATCCTGCTGAGTAAACTCCCCAACCTGTGGATCATAATACCTAAACCGGTTGTAGTGCAGCCCGGTCTCTTCATCGAAGTACTGCCCCTGGAACCGGATTGGCTGCTCTATCTGATTTTCATGGGCCAGGGCAATATTGCCATAGCTCTTGTAGGCAACGCTCCAGACCACTTCACCTTCCTGACTGGTCAAGGTATCAGGCGTTCCCAGGTGATCCAGATGGTAGTGATAGACCTGCTCTTTATCTTGCTGACTTTCCTTTAAAGCAACCGGTTTAAAGGTGCCCGGTTCGAAGTAATAGGTGCGGGTACTGAGATCCTGTTTGGTTTGGTTGTCCGTTTTGCTTTCCTGCAGGAGAACATCGCTATCCCAGAGGAAGTCGGTTAGTTCGCTGTTCGTGACTTTGCCAATACGACGGCCCAGGGGGTCGTATTGGTAGTGGATCACCTGTTGGAACTGTTCTGTGCCCTTTTCTACCTTGAGCTTTTCTACACGTACCAGCTGCTGGCGGCTGTTGTAGTGGTAGCGGGTTTGCAGTTTTTGCCCTTTACCGCGTAGTTCGGCAATGCGGTTGCCGTGGATATCGTAGCGGTAGTGGGTATCACCGCGGAAGGCTAAACGGTTGCCTTTGACCTGGGTGGCACTGGCCTGCTGTTTGGCTTCGTCTTTTGAGTTGCCGGCCGCGAGAATATTGTGTGCGGGGTCGTGCACAAAATATTCAGGGTTGGGGCCGTCTACCTGGGTCAGGCGATCCAAGGCGTCGTAGTGGTAGCTGCGGGTTCCGCGCAGGCTGTCTTCGATCTTGGCGATCTGGCCGGCTTTGTTGTACTGGTAACTGCGCTCCAGAATTGAGCTTGTGTCCTGGGTGGGATCGGACACCGGGCTCTGGTTTGCATTGCCGGTTTTGCCCAGGCGCAGCTTGTGCAGGCGGCCTTGTGGATCGTAGTCTCTTTGGCTTTCCAGTCCGTTGCCGTGTTGGCGCTGGCTTTCCCTGCCCTGTTCGTCGTGACTGATACTGGTAATCAGCTGATCGGTATCGCGGCCTAAGGGGCGGCGGTGCAGGCTTTGGAATTGACCGGCGGGGTTAAAAGCAAAGTTAAGTACCTCGCCATCGGGTAGTGTGGTGGCGATACGGTTGCCGGCGGCATCGTACTGGTGGCTCAGTTTATCTTTGCCCTGCCAGTCGGTGGTAACGCGGCCATTGGCATCGTATTCCCAGCGCAGTTTGCGGTGGGTATTTTCTGCTTCGATAAGTTGTCCGCTGCGATTGTAGCGGAAGTTGGTAATTCCGTCCGGGGTGGTTTCTTCCAATAGGCGGCCGAAGGGGTCGCGCTCAAAGATGGTGTCGATGCCTTTGCCGCTGTCTGTGTCGGTTACGGCTCTGGAGCTTACCAGATGGCCGGCGCGGTTATAGGCGTAGCGGGTAACGCGGCCATCGAAGCCAACTTCTTCAATCAGGCGTTCATTGAGGTCGTATTTAAGTTGGTAGCGCTCGCCATTTTCATTGGCTAGGCCAATTAAGTTGCGTTCGCCATCATAGTGATATTCCAGGCGGCTGCCGTCCGGGTTGGTACGGGTCTTTACCTGGCTGAGGCCGTCGTAAGCGTAGCAGGTACTGCGGCCTTCAGAGTCAATGACTTCGGCAAGCAATCCTTGGGGGTTATAGCTGTATTGAGTCCGGGCACCGTCTGAGGTGGTCACCGCATGGATACGGTCCTGGGCATCGTATTCATAGCGGGTTATCTGGCCCGGAGCATGCTGCACTTCAGCCAGGCGACGAGCACCGTCGTAGCGGTAGTGCTGGGCGCGGCCCATGGGATCTTTGATCGCGGCAAGATTGCCTTCGGGGTTCCAAAGGTAGCGGGTGGTATTGCCGAGAGGGTCGGTAACGCTGCCGATTAAGCCAACAGGGTTATAGCCGTATTGGGTGCTGTTGCCGAGGGGGTCTTTGCTGGCAACGATCTGGCCATTTTCGTTGTATTCCCGTTGCCAGCTATTACCGGCGGGGTCGGTAACTTTTGCGGGCAGGCCTTCACCGTTGTATTCGATACGGTGGTTGTTGCCGGCGGCATCGGTCTTTTGTATCAGGCGACCCTGATTATCGTACTGGTAAATTTCTTCGCGCAGGCTGCCATCGTCGCTGGGCAGCTGTACCCGGGTGACCTGACCCAGGTCGTTGTAGCTATAGAGAGTCTCTGCACCTTCCGGGTCGCGGTGATAGATTGGTAGGGCACGGTCATTAAAGCGGTAGCGCTCTTTACCGCCGCGGGTGTCGGTAACGGTAACGCCCTTGCCATCATCATCCCAGGCAAACTGGTAATTGTAAGTATCCTGCCCATCGATAGGATCGCCCCACTGGCGCACACAGCGGGCGGAGGGGCCTTCGGCATCCCATTCAAAGTGGAAGCGGTAGCCGGTTTTTAGGGTGCGCTGCTTAATGACGTGCTGATGGTACTGGTACTGCTCACTGTGTCCGTCGGCGTCGATGGCTTTAATCAGGTCCCCTTCACCACTGTACTCATAATTTGCGAGTACTTTAATACGGCCGTCGCGGGTTTCTTTTTTCAGCTCACCAATACGCTGGCTGTTTGGCTGCCCTGGCGGCGGGCTGATATGCAGGGCTTCACCGATGCTGCTTTCGATACAGATCAGACGTTCGTCGACATAGTGGAACAGGTAATAATTGCCGTAGCCATCGCGGATTTCTGCAAGCTTGAGGGAGCCTTTATCTCCGGTGGCTTTAAAGTGTTTTTGTACACCTTTGGGGGCACCGTAAGGAGTCACTATCCAGTGATCGTCATTAATGCGGGTGAGGCTTAACTGCTCCACTACGTTGTGACTGCGGCCGCTGTCTCCTGGAGCAGGCAGACTGATCACCCTGCCTTCGGCATCGTGGAACTGCACTGCTTTACCCGGGCGCCACACCAGCTTTTCACCAGGGTGTGGGTCCAGCCGTGGCCCAGGCCGAAGTCTTTGGAATTACTGCTGCGGTAGGTGCGCGCCACGGTGAGTGGCAGTGGACCATCCAGTACGGCATCGACCAAAGTAAGGCGTTCTTCACCCGTTTTTAAGTTAATAGGTTCGCCGCCTTCGCAAGCCTTGCCATTACATTGGGAGCTATCTCCGTTATGGTTTTTCCCGGTTTGGCTATTGGTTTTATCCGCTTCGCTGGATTGGCTGGTCTTACTGCTATCGCTAGCCTGAGAATTATTGCTGTTATTACCTGAGCTATTTCCGCTTTGGTTACTGTTATTGGCACCAGAGCTGCTGGAGCTGCCACTGGAGCTCGAACTGCTCGAAGAGGGGCCACTCGAATTGGATGGGGCGGCTGCATCGGAAGAGCTCAGGTCGGAAAAGCTGGCTCCATTACCCTTGGCATTACCACCTCGCTTTTTGGAAAGCAGATTACGTTGCTTTTTCAGCTTGGCGAAGTCGAGCATCAAATCGCCAATACCGCGGAAAGCCTTCAGCAGACGGGCATTTTTAACCAGGGATGCCACAGCACCGGCACCACCTGTGACTGCAGCCAAGACGATAGTAAGAATAATCTCGAATGCACCACCACCGGCCATCTCGGTGATTTCGAGGCTGTGCTGGGCTTTTACATAATCCTGAGCAAAACGGAAAATCGTATCGCGTAGTGCCGGCTCGTCATAAATCACCTGGGCCACTTCGAGGGCCAGCTCCAGCTGCTGCTTGGTGATCTTGGATGGATCAAAGCCAAGCACATCAACGGCTTCCCGATGCACTGCAGAGAGGTACTCTTTGCCGGATTCCTCGAAGCTCTTATCGTACAAAAGGTAGTTTGCTGTTGCCGTGCTGAGTTCCCTGGCCTGGCGCATGGGATTAACTAGCGCAGCTACTTCCATCACGTCCTTGCCCCAAACCGCCAGGCCCCAAGCGGCATTGCCTAAGCCGGTAGCACCGCGATCAATATAGGCACCCACTTTCTCTAAGGTGGAACGCTGCTCGTGACGCTGTTGGATCAGCGCTGCCTCAGCTCGTTCTTGGGCAATAATCTGCTGCAGCCCCATGCGAATCTTGGCAATCAACTCTGACTGCTTATCAGCAAGCGCCGTGGCTGCAAACGGGGCTTCTTCAATAATCAGGCGATTTTGGATCAGGGCCAGGTAAATTTCCTGTTCTCGACTGGAAAGATGGCCGGGCGCTTCACTCAGTGGCCCTAAGAAGACAGTGCCCGCCTGGCTTGATTGAATACTGACACTCAGCGCATTACAGGAGATACCATTCATGCCAAAGAAGTGTTCGTGAATCTCCTGGATTACAGCATCATCAAACATGGACAACAGCTGGCTGGCATTGACCTTCAGGGGAATACCCATCTGGTATGCCCAACCAACTCTGACCATATAACGAACGCCTTGCCTGTTCTCGACACTTAGCTGCATGGATAATCCTTCAAACGCCGTAAGCCCGCTGTGCGCCAGCCTCTAGTTATCATTTCCTGACCCAATAAATCGTCTTGATTTATTTTTGGTCTCGGCATTGGGAATACCAACTCAAAGAGCCGGATTCACCTTTGACTTGCTCAATTTGCAATCAAAAACCCTGTTTTCCGCACGGTTGAATACCCCTAGAAAACATATTGAATTAGGGTAATCGCAATTTGTGAAATCTTAAATAGTGAAAATCACCGCCTTTCTGGCTTATGGAAATTCTACTCGCCAATAGTTCTAATTCACCGGCACTAGGATGAGGTGAGGCCAAAGCTACTGGCAGGAGATACCTGAAATTGCGACCTGTTGAAGCAGGTTACCGCAAATAGGCTGGTTGGGATAGATAAGTGTTATTACACGAATAAGACAAACCAAGGAGTCAGTTTGACACCCAGGGAAAAAAGAAATAATCAAATAAAATAGTTTAATTGTTTTATTTCGGAGTTAACAACCGTAGATAATTTACAGAAAGAGCTCTATTGGAAAATATAATTCAGCAGCAAAGCCCTGCCGCAGAATTACCCATACACAAGATAAGTAGCCCTGAAAATGCTGTGGTTTTTTAATAGGCAATAAACATATTTATTTGCCTAGAACAGCAAAAAATCAATAAATAAGGAAACAATATGGAACTGTAGTCTTATATTTTTGCGCAAATAACAACCAAAATATAAGAAAAGAATAAAAAAGCGCAGGAAAATTTTTTGAGGTCACAGCCATTAAATTACATCAACAACTGCTGCACCATCACCAGCCCTCTTGGGTTCATGGCAGGTGATGGCTTACACCGAATAATTGGTTACTCGATCTCTTTAATACGCATGGAGCTGGTGTGTCCACCTACATTCAAGCGTTCACCTTGGGTGATCAAGACTCTCTGCCCTTTCTGTAGGTCAATACGCGAACTGAGCACTTCAATAATGGACTCGGTAAGATGCCCCAGTGGAACTGCCGCCGGATCAAAGCTGATGGGCTCAACACCACGTAACAATACCAATTGGCGCGCAACATTCGGGTGTCGTGTCATTGCATAAATAGGTAGGCGAGTATTGGCCCGTGACATCATCCGTGGTGTACGCCCTGATTCTGTCAGGGCAGCCACGGCACAGAGGTTCTCCACTCGAGAGGCGACATCAATCGCAGCCTGGGCAATGACCGTGTCAATACGGTCGGAGGCACCATGCTCCTCAGGGGTGTATGGGACACTGCCAAGATACTGTTCAGCACCCACAATCACCTCACTCATGGATTCCACTGCCGCCACCGGGTAATCACCCGCAGCGGTCTCAGCAGAGAGCATCACAGCATCTGTACCATCCAACACTGCATTGGCAACATCCATCACTTCTGCGCGGGTGGGTGTCGGGCTGGTGATCATGGACTCCATCATTTGAGTCGCAGTAATCACGCCACGATTGAGCGCATTAGCGCGATTGATCAATTTCTTTTGTACACCCACCAGGGCCGGATCGCCAATCTCAACCCCGAGGTCACCTCGAGCGACCATGATGGCATCGGATGCAAGAATCAATGCATCCATCTTCGCATTGTCAGCAACTGCCTCAGCGCGCTCCACCTTGGCCACTATCGCTGCCTGGCTGCCAGCTGCCTGCATAGCCTTGCGAGCAGTTTCCAGATCTTCCGCACAGCGAGGGAAACTCACCGCGAGAAAATCTACCGCTAACTCAGCGGCCAGCTCAATATCCCGGTAATCTTTCTCTGTCAAAGCCGGTGCGGAAAGGCCACCCCCAAGAAGATTGATGCCTTTGTTGTTAGATAACTTGCCACCTTGCAATACCCGACAATAAAGCTTACTCGGTGTGGTACCAGTTACTTCAAGGCGGATCTTGCCATCGTCCAGAAGTAGGATATTGCCAGACTCACAATCACTAATCAGGCTAGGATAATCAACCCCAACACGGTGCTCATCACCACCTTCGGGGGGACAGTCGAGATCCAAAGTAAATTCGTCATTATTTTCCAGGTCAACGCTACCGTTGGCAAAGCGCGCTATGCGTATTTTGGGTCCCTGCAAATCCCCCAGCACAGCCACAGTTTTACCCTGTGCTGTTGCGGCTTCGCGCACCTCTTCCACCCTGCGGCGGTGGTCTTCGGCGGAGCCGTGGGAAAAATTCAGGCGCACAATATTTACCCCGGCACGAATCATCTCCTCGATTACGTGGGGTTTGTCTGTGCCGGGTCCCAGGGTGGCGACAATTTTTGTATGGCGAATCATATGGTCCCGTCAGCTATTCAGTTTGAAAAAGTTCTTTGGACTGGCCAACCTTATTCCCTGATGGTTTTTACCAGCCCTTAAAGTACAAGACGAATTTATAGGTTATCCCGCACCTATATTCCGGCACTAAGCCGGCGTTCCGCTCAATCGAATCAGGCCGACTCGGCCACAGGCAAGTCCAATTGCAGTGCCGCAGCCATGGCCAAACTGGTATCCAGCATACGATGGGAGAAGCCCCACTCGTTGTCATACCAGGCCATCACTTTCACCAAATTGCCATTTACACGAGTGTGATTGGCATCGAAGTGGCTGGAAGCACTGGTGTGATTAAAGTCTACCGATACCAGTGGCTGGTCACAGTAAGTCAAAACGCCATTACTGGCTTCCGCTGCCTGCTGCATAATACGATTGATCTCCTCGACCGTAGTGTCGCGACCGGCAATAAACTGGCAGTCCACCAGGGAAACATTGCTTACCGGAACCCTTACAGCCATACCGTCCAGGCGCCCTTTCAATTCAGGTAGCACCAGGCCAACAGCGGCGGCTGCACCGGTCTTGGTAGGAATCATATTGTCAGCTGCAGCCCTCGCCCGATAAATATCAGCGTGGACAGCATCCTGGGTGTTCTGGTCATTGGTATAGGCGTGTACCGTAGTCATTACGCCGCGCTCTATACCGAGCTCGCGGTGCAACGCCTGGGCCACTGGCGCCAGACAGTTAGTAGTGCAGGATGCATTGGAAACCACGCGGTGATCTGCGGTCAGGTTGGCGTCATTAACTCCGTAAACAACAGTGAGGTCAGCATCCTTTGACGGCGCAGAGATGAGCACCGCAGAGGCGCCTGCTTCGAGGTGTGCAGAAGCGGAGGCTTTATCGGTGAAGCGGCCAGTACACTCCAGCACCAAATCCACTCCGAGTTTTTTCCAGGGCAACTTGGCCGGATCTCGCTCCTGGCACACCTGCACTCGATCACCACCAACTACCAGTGCATCACCATCTACTTTCACATCCGTGCCAAAGCGGCCGTGGATGGTATCAAATCGGGTCAGGTGCGCATTGGATGCCACCGGGGCGAGGTCGTTAATCGCAACCAGTTGAATACGATCACTATAATCGGACTCGTAGATGGCTCGGGTGACGTTGCGGCCGATACGGCCGTAACCATTGATGGCAATTTTAATTTTCATCTGGCTTTACCCTGTTTATTAGCTTCTGGTTTTCCATGCTGCACCCATCAACGGATGCACCTTACCGAACGTTTGTGACAATTAACTCGGAAATGTAACAAGCCATCCATAACTTGCTGGACGATCACTCCTGCGAATAAAAAAATCATTTCTTCAGGAGCTAGCACCAGTCCAGGTCAGTGCTAGGTCAAGACTTCAATGTCGCAGCCTGCTTTGACAGGCGGGTAATCTCAGCCCAGTTCTTCTCGCGTATCAGGCTACTGGATGCCATCCAGGACCCCCCACACAAACCACATTATTCAGGGCCAGATAGTCCGCTGCATTATCCGGGCTAACTCCTCCGGTTGGGCAGAATCGGACTTCAGCCAGTGGCCCCGCGAGAGATTTCAACATGGGCACACCGCCGGCGGCCTGGGCCGGGAAAAATTTCTGGTACCTATAGCCGCGTTCAAAAAGGCGCATTACCTCGGATGCACTGGCTGCGCCAGGCAACAACGGCACATCGCTACCATCAGCCGCAGCCAGCAATTGCTCTGTAGCTCCGGGGCTAACCATAAAACCGGCTCCGGCATCAGTGGATCGACGCAGGTCATCGCTATTTAATACAGTGCCTGTACCCACATGTGCCTCTGGTAAATGCTTGGCAATTTGCTCCACAGCACCAAGCGCAGCCTCTGTGCGCAAAGTCACCTCAAGAACATTCAAACCACCTTCAAGCAGTGCCGTAGCCAAAGGTAGAGCATCTTCAACCTGTTCTATAACCAGCACTGGGACAACGCCAGCAGCCTGCAAAATGTCGGCGATATTCTTCTGCATCAATCAATTCCAATCGTTCGTTAAGGTGCCCAATAGACAGTGACTGGTTTCAGCCCCTGTTTGAGGATACTGCGCACCGGCATTTCCATCTCATCACTGCCTAGTAAAGCCTCACGATAAACTTTGAGTTTTTCTTCACCAGTAATTAGCAGTTTGATATTTTTAGCCTGTAAAATTGCACTCAAAGTCAATGTCATGCGCTCGGTATTTGTACCGGTAACCTCACTCTGCTTAGCGGTAATTGCACTGCATAATTTTTCAGAATCTGGACTCAAAGCATCCTCAAGACCTTGTGCATGGGGAAATAGTGAGGCGGTATGACCATCACTACCCATTCCCAGAATGCAAATATCGAAAGGGCGCGACAGCTCGGCATAAGCGCGCTCGCAATCAGCCTCACCCTGAGCAGCAGTGGCATGTAGATTCTTCATGCCCAACAAAGTGGCTTCCGCCGCATTATTTTGAATTAAACTGTTTTCAATAAATGCCTGGTTACTACCACTGTGGGATTTATCTACCCAGCGTTCATCTACCAGGGCGGCGGTTATCTTTGACCAGGGCAAAGGGCGCTTGGAAAGCTCCCGATAAACCGGTTCAGGAGTACTACCACCAGAAACCAGAAATGTGGCCTGCCCTCGATCTTTTATACCTTTTTGCAGCTCACTGGCGCAGTCGTGAACCAGTGCCTGCACCAGGCGTTCTCGATCTGAGTAAAATTTTTCTTCAGCCATGGAGATTTCCATTTTTAGAGGAGACATGCCCGCATTTAGCCAGTCATACCCCATAATCATTACTTGGCGTTAAACCAGTGACGGCCACTACGGGCCAGTAATTCACTAGATTCCTTCGGACCCCAGCTACCAGCGGTATAATCTTTTGGCTGGTTATTAGTCTCTCGCCAGTGTTCAATAATTGGATCGACCCAAGCCCAGGCTGCTGCCACTTCATCACGGTGAATAAACAGAGCCGAATTATTCGCCGCTGCATCCAGCATCAAACGTTTGTAGGCATCGCTGTGGAAGCTGTCGTAAGTATCCGAAAGAGTTAAATTCAGTTCCGCTGGCTGTAGTTCAGTAGTAAGGCTGTCCATTTTCTTGGCCATTAGCACCAACTTGATGCTCTCTTCGGGCTGCAGGCGAATAACCAGGCGATTGGGAATAACTTTGCCGGCGCTTTCGTCATAGACGTGGTGGGATACGTTTTTGTACTGCACCACAATTTCTGCACAACGTTTTTCCATACGCTTGCCAGTCCGCAAATAGAAAGGCACGCCAGCCCAACGCCAACTATCGATATGCGCCTGGATTGCGACAAATGTTTCCGTGGAACTGACACCGCCTTCCAGTTCATCCAGATATCCAGGCACTTGCTGTCCATCAATGTCACCAGCTATGTACTGTCCACGAACTACATTTTTGTCCACTTCCAATCCGGTAAGTGGGCGCAAGGCTTCCAGCACTTTAATTTTTTCCGCACGGATATTTTTCGCGGACATGGTATTAGGCGATTCCATTGCAATCAGGCACAACAACTGCAACAGGTGGTTTTGCACCATATCGCGTAAGGCTCCGGTTTCGTCATAAAAACCGGCGCGACCTTCGAGACCAACGGTTTCAGAAATACTGATCTGGATATGATCAATGCTCTTGGCATCCCACAAGTGCTCAAACAGTACATTGCTGAAACGCAGCGCCAGCAGGTTTTGTACAGTTTCCTTACCCAGGTAGTGGTCAATGCGGAAAATATTATTTTCCGGGAAGTAACTGGCAATCTTGCTATTAATTTCGTCAGAGGTCTGCGCGTTATAACCCAAGGGTTTCTCAACAACTACTCGGGAGTTTTTGCTAATCAATCCCTTGATAGAGAGGTTTTCACAGCAGGGACCAAATACCGCAGGAGGAATTGCCAGGTAAAAAATACGTACCCGCTCTGGATCTGTACCGAGAATATCTGCCAGATGCTCCCACTGCTCATTGGGAACAGCGATATCCAATGCTATTGGACGCAGCAGTTGGCTAAAGCCATCCCAACTGGAATCACTGTACTCACCTTCACGCAAGTACTGCTTTAGCGCTTGGTGAGCAGTCGTTAAATATTGATCGGCATCTTCCCGGCGGCGACATACGGGAAGAACACGGCAACCATTCACCAGGCTGTCCTCCCTGTATGCGCGGTACAGGGCTGGTATTAACTTGCGCAACGCAAGATCGCCACCGCCACCAAACAACACCATATCAAAAGGGTTAAGCATAAATTTCGCTCTAAGCTCGTATTTCTGCAGTGCCAATAAGCACCGCGTTAATTAGTAAAGAATACTGGCACCGCTCTCTGCACCACTGGCGATCGCGCGCATATTGGCAAAGAGTTCTCGACCCATGCCCCGTGCATTTTCAGACAGATCACACTGTGCAGCTTCACGTGCGGCAAATTCCGCTTCATCCACATGTACCTGCAGAACACCAGCCTCCGAATTCAGCTCGATAATATCGCCATCGCGTACCTTGGCGATGGGGCCACCTTCAACCGCTTCTGGTGACATATGAATAGCTGCAGGTACTTTCCCCGAAGCTCCTGACATGCGCCCATCGGTAACAAGTGCTACTTTAAAACCGCGGTCTTGCAACACCCCCAAGGTCGGAGTTAATTTGTGCAATTCCGGCATGCCATTAGCCTGAGGGCCCTGAAAGCGCACAACCGCAACAAAATCCCGTTCCAACTCACCTGCTTTGAACCTCTCCAACAGTTCATCCTGGTTATGCAGGACAATTGCGGGGGCTTTGACTTTGAGGTGCTGCGGCTTAATCGCCGATACCTTAATCACGCTGCGTCCCAGGTTACCCTCGAGCAACTGCAGGCCACCGTGGTGAGAGAAAGGATCACTAACCGGGCGAATAACGGAAGTATCGCCACTCTCTTCCGCAGTTGGACGCCATACCACACCATCACCCGCATCGTTAAAGAAGGGGTCATTGCAATAGGGTTTGAGTCCGGTGTCACCCAGTACTGTGTGTACATCGCCGTGCAGGAGCCCCGCGGAGAGCAGCTCACGAATCAGGAATTGCATACCACCAGCCGCAGCAAAGTGGTTGATATCAGCACTGCCATTCGGATACACATGACACAGCAAGGGCACCACTTCAGAGAGATCTGCCATATCCTGCCAGGTCAGCTGAATACCTGCGGCGCGGGCCATAGCTACTAGGTGTAAGGTATGATTGGTAGAGCCGCCTGTAGCCAGAAGGCCAACTACACCATTTACAAAAGCCTTTTCGGTAAGAATTTTAGCGATTGGTGTGTGCTGACTGGGCTCAGTAATTTGGGCTAGCTGCGCCACCGCGGCTTCATTCAGGGCATCACGCAGACCAGTCCCCGGATTAACAAAAGAACTGCCTGGTAACTGCAGCCCCATAATTTCCACTAGCATCTGATTGCTGTTGGCGGTGCCATAGAAAGTACAAGTACCAGCACTGTGATAAGAGGCGCTCTCCGCTTCCAGTAACTCTTCACGACCAACCTTGCCCTCAGCATAGAGCTGACGCACTCGAACTTTTTCTGCATTGGAAAGCCCCGTAGGCATTGGGCCTGCAGGAATAAAAATGGATGGCAAGTGACCGAAGGCCAGGGCACCTATCACCAGGCCGGGCACAATCTTGTCACAAATGCCGAGGAACATAGCGCCCTCAAATACATCATGGGACAGGGCTACGGCTGTGGACATGGCAATCACATCGCGGGAAAAAAGGCTCAGCTCCATACCCGGGCGCCCCTGGGTGACACCATCACACATGGCGGGCACCCCCTGCTACCTGGGCAGTGGCACCATGACGAGCCGCTGCTTCTTTGAGGCGTGCGGGATAGGTACCGTAGGGCTGGTGCGCTGAAAGCATGTCGTTATAGGCGGTTACAATCCCCAGATTAGGGCCTCGCCCTGAGGCGATAAGCTGCTTTTCCTTTTCTGGAGAGGCCGCAATTGCATGGGCCAAATTGCCACACGACAGGTGCGCAGCCGCCCGGCCCTCAATATGCGCTTTTTCAACCTGTGCCAAATATTGGGCACGGGTTTCCTCGCTCCGCCGGGTTATGCGATCGGTAACTGCCTGAACCTTGCTGTGAACCATGACTATTCCGTATTAATTTTGCTTTAACACCGACAAAGGCCCAATTAGCCCAGGTCGTACTCCGGCGATATTTCAACCACCGCTAAACATCCATCCTTGAATAGGCAGTCCAATTGAGGGAGTCCCATCCCAACTATTCGGTTGTAGTGCGGCTGCAGATCTATCACCCGGCAACAGCGCTAAAAGTAAAAAAATCTATTTGCGCCACTGCGATAAAGATTAAAAATTTATTTCATAAAAAAAATAGGTTTGAAACTAAGAGACCAGTTCCTAGCCTCTAAGAGCACCGTTTTACTGAAAACCATCCACTTTCCGACCAAAACTCCACAGCCTGCAATATTCAGCTTGGCCAGCTGGCATGTTAGTTGGGCTATGTGGCAGCCACCTCCTCCCCTGTTCCGGGGTAGAAGCTTTTAACGCCCAGCGAACCTCCAAAACCCACTTAAAGGCAGCCCAACCTTAATTTGCGCCAATTATGTAGTAAAACTACAAAAAAATTCAAGTACTCACACATAGAATTCAGGAGAAAGAGCTAAGTACATTAAAAATGGCGTCATACACCTCTAAAATACCAATCTTAAAGGGAGTAACGGCGAGTTAATCAAAGTCGCTACTATCGACACGGCAGTCAAACTGTAAGAAATTTACACAAACTAAAGGTATTCACAGAGTGAGCCAAAAAAGGCTCTGACACCTGAACGGTGAATGACGGTAAGGCACTGCTAGAATCTTTGCCTGGTGGAGGCAGAGGGCCAACTACTGCCAAACTAGTAACCAGGCAGTCTCAAGGGAGAGTTCCCGCAGGAAGGATCGGTATCAATGAAAGTCACTATCAATGACGTGGCGGAGCGAGCCGGCGTATCGATAAAGACCGTCTCACGGGTCATAAACAATGAACCCTCAGTTCGCTCAAGCACCAGAGCGCGGGTTCTCGAGGTGGTGGAAGCACTGAATTACCGCCCCAACCTGGCTGCACGCAACCTGGCCGGAACACACTCTTACTCAATCGGTTTTATCTACGATAATCCCAACGCTTACTACGTCATCGATATGCAAAATGGCATACTCGATGCGTGTCGGGCACAGGGCTACGAATTGCTGATACACCCCAGCAATGCCCAATCCAGTACCATTCATGAGGAGTTGCGCCGCCTGGTGGAGCAGAGCAGAGTCGCGGGACTGGTGCTAACCCCCCATTTTCAGAAAGCCAGGAGGTAATCAATACGCTCAAAGCTATGGATGTAGAGTTTGTACGTATTGTCTCATCTCACGGCCACAAAGTGGCGGAAAGTAATTGCATCCTGATCGATGACACCGCCGCCGCTTTTGCAATCACGCAACACCTGCTGGATTTTGGGCACAAACGCGTTGCTTACCTAAGCGGGGGTACTGAGCACTTTTCCACCCAGGGACGCCTGGAGGGCTACAAGAAGGCCCTCCAAAATGCTGGATTACCTTTCGATGAGCAGCTAGTTGAACAGGGGGAATACTCTTTTGATTCCGGCGTAAAAAGTGCCACTAAGCTGTTGCAGTCTGGCGAACCGCCGACAGCAATTTTTGCCGGCAATGATGAGATTGCCGCTGGCGCACTGTTTGCGGCACGCATGCTCAATATTGACGTTCCAGAACAGCTGTCTATTGCCGGTTTTGAGGATAGCCCTTTTTCACGCCAAACATGGCCAAAACTCACCACCGCTCACCAGCCTAACGAGGAAATCGCCCAGCGCGCAGCGGAACTGACCCTGGAGCGTATTCACTTCAAGAGCTGTGAGGAAAAGGGCATAAAAGAAAAGAATGGCGCAAAATCAACTAAGCAGAAAAGCAATACTGGCTGCTACTTCACCCCAAAGCTGGTCGTGCGTGAATCCACTGGAGCCGCTCCGCAAAAAAATGCCAGAAGATGACTCCTCCCAATTCAGCAAACACTGAGGTTACCTGGTAAAAACCTGGTAACCGCCAATCCAGGTTTTCTGTACCTGTATATCTTTATCAAGCAGGATCATGTCAGCTCTACTGCCAAGTGAGATTCTGCCCATATGCAGGCCCAGGAACTGCGCTGGGTAGAGGCTTGCCATGCGCAACCCCTCTTCAATCTTCAAATGACACCAGCGACAAATATTGCGTACTGCACCACTCATATCCAAGTGCGAGCCGGCCAGTTCCCCGGTACTGGAGGTCAGCTTATCTCTCTCCCGAGTCACCACCCGATCAAACAGTGGAAAACTAAGCGCATCACTGCCCACCAAAGGCATCGCATCAGTAACCAATATTAATTTGCCTCGGGGCTTGGCCTTTAAGGCAAGTTTCATTGCTTCGACACAAACGTGATGACCATCGGCGATCAAGCCACACCAGGCCTCATCCCTGATCAAGGCTGTGCCCACCATACCCGGTTCGCGTGAGTGCAGTGGCGACTTGGCGTTATATAGGTGGGTAAACCCTGACGCTCCGGCTTCCAGCGCAGCAAGCGCGGTTTTCCCATCCGAATTGGAGTGCCCCAAGCATACACAGACTCCCATAGATACCAGCCGATGGATATCCTCCACCGGTACGGTTTCCGGAGCCAGGGTAACAACTTTTATTCCCAGGTCGTCGCGTGCATATAGGGCCCATTCGGCATCACTCAGAGGGCGAATAAATGATTGCTCATGGGTGCCTTTTTTAGGCACACTCAGATGTGGCCCCTCAAAATGAATACCGATAACTCCAGGAATTTCCTGCCGAAGGGCCTCGCTGACTGCACTGGCAGCGAGCTGCATTACGTCGAGACGGTCAGTAATCAAGGTGGGGAGAAATGCACTGGTACCAAATTGCGCATGAGCTTTCCCTATTGTTCGCAGTGCCTCGACACCAGGCTCCTGATTAAACAGTACACCACCACCACCGTTAACCTGTATATCCACTAGACCCGGAGCTATCAAGCCGTGGACATACTGGGCGTGTGCTGGCGCAACACCTCCAAGAGAAACAATTCGCCCGTCATCACCGACAACCAGTGCCACGTCCTCAAGGATCTCCTCACCATCAAATAATCGCTCTGCTACCAGGGCAAAACCCACGCTCCCCTCCTCACTTAATCTCCCCACGGCGGGTTTACGGGCAAATTATTACACGGTATGGGTAACTTTCTTCAGCCCCGCGGGTTCATCTGGATTAATACCCCGGCTCACCGCTACATGGGCAACATCAATATAAAAGCGCTGCAATAGTGCCAATGGCGCTACTCGCGGGTGCACACCTTTACTCGGCACATGCAAATTAATCAGGGCACCGCCCCGCCGGATAATGTCATCGATTTGTTCGCTATGGCATCTGAAAGATTCATCTTCAATGGGGACATTCACCACGGTCAATTTATCTTCAACCAAAGTGACAGGGCCATGTAAAAACTCGGCACTGGAGAAAGACTCTGCATGAATGTTGCACACTTCCTTTAGCTTAAGCGCCAATTCACGCGTGATTCCATAGCCGGGCCCCCTGCCGAGTACTACCAGATTTTGCACCGCAGCCAAATCTTCAGGACGCAGCTGGATATCCGCGCGTACGGCAGCCTCCAGAGTATCCGGCAATTTCTCCAGAGCCTCTTTTAAAGCTTGATCTCCAGTCCAGAATGCCACCAACTGCAAAACAGCAGACAGAGTCGCCAGATAACTTTTGGTTGCCGCCACAGCCCTTTCCGGCCCTGCCTTTAAAGGGACCACCTGATCGACAATATCCCCAATCGGCGCCTCCTCATCATTCACCAATGCCACGGTAAAGGCGCCACACTCCTTTGCCATACGTGCCTGGGCAAGGATATCCGGGCTGCGACCCGATTGAGATATCACCAGCACAAGCGCGCCTTCCAACTTCAGCTTTCGCCCATAAACACTGGAAACAGAGGGTGCCGCAGCAAAGGTAGGCGTCCCCGTTTCAATTTCAATCAGATACTTAGCAAAAACGCCGGCATGATCGGAGGACCCGCGTCCCACAATCATGACAAAGCGCGGGGCTGCGCGCGCAGGCGTTCACCGAGGTACGCCATAATCCCTGCATTATTCTGTAGCTGCTCAGCAATTCTTGCCGGAGCCTCCCGAGCCTCGACTTCCATTAAGGTGGTAGCCATGCCGAACTCCACTCGCGATGATATTTTTGCGCGGCTTTGCGCCTTGCACAGGACAAAAAAACAGTGCTGCAACAACTAGTCTAAATGCTGGCCACACACAGGCCATACCTAATTAGCACTATGGTTTGCCATTAGCATATACCCCTGCCAGCAAGGTGCTGTATTCACTGTATGCACAATCTTTAAGGCGCCACATCACAGGCCAATAGTTCATCATCTATGCTTGGGATTGACCCATCGGCAGCGGCCGAACAATTTCCACAGGAAAGAGTCGATGGCAAAGCCAGCTGGTACGCCAACATTTGTTTTCTGGCGCAATGTCGCGCTAATTGTCACCCTTCTATTAATCAGTAGCTGCTCCAGTATTCAATTTGTCTACAACAACGTCGATTACTGGATACGCTGGAAGGCTAACGACTACGTTAATCTGGACAGGATACAGAAAGGCGAACTTCAAGCTGCATTACAAAGCTTCTTTCGGTGGCACCGGCAAACACAGCTACCCCGCTACGCCGATTTCCTCACCAATCTGGCAGACAGAGTTGATGAGGGCGGTTTGGAGAATCCTCAGTTGGAGCCTGTGGAGAAACAGGTTGAGCTGTTCCTAAATTCTGCCAGCGAAAATGCTTACAACTTACTATTGCCTATTGCCGCGCAGCTCAATGATGAGCAAGTTGATGAATTACAAGGCAATCTTCTGAAAGAAGATCAAAAAAAACTGAAGAAATGGCAGCAATCCCCAGAAAAAATCCGGCGTAAACGGGACAAGCAGATCCGCAAGGAAAGCGTCCGGTGGCTTGGCAGCCTGACAGAAGAACAAAAAAACCTGATTGCGGCTATGGTATCCAAGATGGAATACAACCCCATGCAACGCAGTGAGCAAAGGCTACTCTGGCAAGCAAAAGCCATGGAGTTATTGCGAACAAAGCCGACGGATTATCTGGACAAACTGCGTAGCCTACTCCTGAATCCAGAGCAGCTCTGGTCGCCACAATATCAACAGGCACAAGAGAAACGCAAACAGCAAGCACGTGAGTTGGCCAAGCAAATATTATTAAGTACCAGCCCAGCGCAAAGAAGTCACCTCAGCAATACATTGAGAGAATATGCACAAGACTTCCGCACCCTCGCCAGTCAATAGCACCCCCTAATTACAGCCCCAATTCCTAGAACCAAAGTAGATTCAAAAGAAACTATTCATTCTGTGCCTAAACAGGGCTGACGAATCTGCATATAGGCTGCTAAGCTCGCCAACTCCAGTGACCTGCCAGGGGAAATTACGTGCATATTGAATCCGCTAATAGCGCCCAACTTACGGAATGGGAAAAGGAATTAAGCGCCCACTACGAACGCATTTGCCAACATGAACTGAACTTGGATATTACCCGGGGCAAACCTTCAGCGGAACAACTGAACTTATCCGATAAGCTTGATGGGATTCTCTCTGCCGATTATCGTGCCGCCGATGGCACTGACACTCGTAATTATGGTGGCCTGATTGGCCTCACCTGTGCGCGTGAGCTGGGTGCTGACATGTTGCAGGTACCCACAGAGGAGGTTATCGCCTGTGGTAACAGTTCCCTCACTCTGATGTATCACGCAGTTATGACCGGCTACCTATTCGGCTTTGCCGGCACCACTCCCTGGAGGGAACTAAAAGAGCCCAAATTTCTATGCCCAGTACCTGGCTACGATCGTCACTTTACAATTTGTGAGCAACTTGGCATTGGCATGATTAATATCCCCATGGGGGAGGGAGGGCCCGATATGGATGCCGTGGAAAAACATGTCAAGGAAGATGGCGATATAATCGGCATCTGGTGCGTTCCCAAGTACTCCAACCCCACAGGCATTACTTACAGCCCAGAAACCGTCGAGCGCTTGGCACAATTGGGACATATCGCAAACCCTGGTTTTCGTATTTTCTGGGACAATGCCTATTCAGTGCACGATTTCGGTCACTATGTGGGCCTCCCCAGCATCCGTTCTGCAACTCTGGAAAATGACACCGTAGATTCTGTATTGCAGTTTGCTTCCACCTCCAAAGTGACCCACGCGGGATCTGGGGTCGCGTTTGTCAGTGCGAGTAGCGCCAACCTGGATTCTTTAAAACAGCAGATGCAGGCTATGACCATCGGCCCAGACAAGGTAAATCAGCTACGCCACTCCCGATTTTTTGCCGAGCACACGACCTTAAAAGACCATATGCATAAACATGCTGATATTCTCAAACCTAAGTTTGAGTGTGTGCTGGAACACCTGCAAAATGGACTCGGCGATACCGACCTTGGTCGATGGGAAAAGCCCGAGGGTGGTTACTTTGTTTCTTTCAATACCCGCCCGGGTTGTGCAAAAGCGGTGGTAAAACTGGCTGCCGATGCCGGAGTCAAACTTACACCAGCAGGCGCCACCTTCCCCTACGGAAAGGATCCTGAAGACAGCAATATCCGTATTGCACCAAGCTTCCCCCTCTGGACGAACTCGACACCGCCATGGCTGTATTTGTTCTCTGTGTAAAACTTGCGAGCATACGACAACAGTTGCAGAAACTGGCTTAACCCTTAAATACAGCTACGTAGAAAATACCAATAAAAAGGCGGCCAATAGGGCCGCCTTTTTATTGAGGAATTAAATCAGCTAGCCAAATATCGTTTAGCGAATTTCTCGTCAGCCAAATGAAGGTCCACCACCACAAGTCCATCAACAGAATCACAGAATTCCGGGTCAATATTGAAAGCGTGAAAACTGGTTCCGCCCGGTTTGGTCAAGGCAGCATATTTTTTAAAAAGAGGTGGCAAAACCACCCCCTCTTCACGTAGCACCTGCTTTAGCTGGCGCATGTCCAAAACAGAATCCCCGAAAGATCAGGCAGGGGTTCACCAGCCTGTAAGAAAGGCAATCGAGCATCACCGAGAGGATTCTCTGGGGAAAAATAATGGGAAAAATAGCGCACAATTGCGGACTTGGCACGCACCGAAAATGTTCCCGGCATTGATACCGGTCCGAAAAGATAACGCACTTTACTGCGCAACACCCACTGGCCGATCGCGGTCCAAAGTAAATCGAGGCCGCGCCCGCGCCAATATTGAGGTAGCAGAAAACTGCGTCCCAACTCTGCCGACCCAGGCAGGCATTGACTGGGTGGCAGAGGGTAATTGAACAGAGTGCTGCTATAAATTTCACTCTCGCCCAGAGACTCTGTACTTGCTATGCGATAGGCCCCTGCAATTACCTGATACTCATGGTCCCATAAAAGCAGATGATCGTAGTGAGCATCAAAGCAATCCCAATCCCGGCTTTGCCCCGTACCCTCACCCACGGAACGGAAAGCTACCTCACGCACCCTTGCCAACTCTCGCATCACTGGACAATCTGCCCTCTGCCGGTAAAGACGTACAGAAAACGCTCCCTGTTCGGCCAACACCTCACAGTTATCAATTACATGCGCCACCTCCGACTGAGATTCAGCCGGCGCAATCAATTCTGGACCAAGAGGTGCCGGCGAACTCTGCAGTTTGTAAACATGCTTTCGCCAAAGTGCCGCCTGGGCCCGAGGGGTCAGCGGCCAGCTGCGGAAATGCTCCGCCTCAAGCGGATGGCCAATCCGTATATCAATACCGCGTCTCTCCTGCTTAAACATCTCCCGGATCAACCAGAGTGTTGAAAGAGGTTTATTCAGCATGGACAGACCGTAAAACCACCAGGAATTTCTGCCGAGCACCTGTACAGGAAGAATTGGAGCATTGACTCTTTCTGCGAAGCGCACGAAGCCCGGATTCCACCGACCGTCACGCACCCCCTGCGGGCTAAAGCGCGATACTTCCCCGGCGGGAAAAATAATAATCGCCCCCCTTCTTCCAGGTATTCATAAATTCCCTGCACATCTGCACGGCGGGTGCGTCCACGGAAATTATCCACAGGCAGGAAATAGGGGCGTAACGGTTTTATATTCCACAGCAACTGACTTGCCACCGCACGGACATCCTTGCGCACCCGGGCCACCATATCAATCAGAGCGAGCCCATCGAGACTGCCCAGCGGGTGGTTGGCTACGATAACCAGCGGTCCATTGACCGGAATCCTTTCCAGCTCAGAGGGATTCAGTTCATAGCGAAAATCCAATTCACTAAAGAGCTGCCGAATAAAATCAAGCCCTCCCAGATGTGGATAGTTTCGACCAAACTCCACAATCCGCTCTTCACAACAGATTTTTTTCAGAGTTGCGGAGACAATTTTACGGGTTGGTTTTTGCGGCGCAGCGCTATACCAAGCATTTTTTTGTAGGAGTGCTTCCAATTGGATCATGCTGCCACCACCTCCGTCATTATGCTGGCAATTTTTGGTGCCCTGTACCAGTGCAACAACTCCAAGCTACCGTCGTGCTGTTCAATCACCGCGCTCATAGAGTCAACCCAGTCACCACAATTGGCATAAGTCACAATGCCCTCCCCGATCTTTTTTCCCGTAGCGCGGGGCGATGGATATGTCCACAAATCACACCATCCACGCCACGATTTACCGCTGATATCGCGGCAATATCTTCGAAGTCGCTCATCATTTGCCTAGCCGCACCCACCCGGTTTTTTATCTGGCTGGCCAGGGACCACCAAGGCTTATCGAAGCGGCTGCGCCAGTAATTTATCCAACGATTAAAACGCAGCATCAGGTAATAACTGCGATCCCCAATGTGATAGCTCACCGGGTGCATTTTTATATGGTGTTCAAATTGATCCCCATGAGTGACCCAGTAACGGCGACCATTACAGGCCGTATGTACCCAGTCACGCTCTATACGGATATTGCCGAGGCGCTTACCTGACCAGCTGCGCATGGGTGCATCGTGGTTTCCGGGGATATAAATCACTTCCGGAATCTCATTACTCAACTCAGAGAGCATCCCCAATAACATGCTGGATGCCTGACACCAGGTGCCTCGCCCTTGGGACAGGGCATGCATATCAAAAATATCACCCACCAGATAAACCGTTTCGGCTCGATTTTGCGCCAGGAAATCCGCCAAACGATGGGGCTCACTGTCTCTACTACCCAAATGGACATCGGATATCCACAGCGCGCGGTAGCGATTGCTCATAGAAAGGTTCCAGCATTTGACCAGTTATTAGCTGCGATCAATTGCCTCTACCAACAGAATGGGAGTGAACTTCAGCTCATTTCCACTCAGCCAGGATTGCAGGCGATAGTTCGCAAGCTGCGATCAAGCAATGGAAATAAGGTCGCTGATCGCCCTGGCAATCACTTTGCAGCGATTTGATGACAGTCACGAGGATTTTTATTGAAGCTTATATTGCAGTGAAACCCGCTAGACTGCGAGGGCTTTAGGCGCCCGAATCAGCCTGGCCCAAGGCCCGCTGACTCGGTAAAAGGAGGGAAGATTATTCGGTGTCCTGGGGATGACGAATGGGCGGCGCAAAGGGGAATTTTGCAACTTTATCGCCTTTAACCTCGACAATTTTACCAGTTCCCTCTTTCTCCACTTCATCGATACGCACAATACTGTGCATCGGGATATAGGAGCGAGTTACCGAAGCAAATTCTGTTTTCAGCTTTTCTTCACTGGGGTCTACAACCAGCTGGGCCTTCTCCCCAAATACAAACTCTTCGACTTCGATAAAGCCGTACATATCACTCTGATAAATAGCCCGGGCATAGAGTTCATACACCTGGCTCTGGTTGTGGAAAATCACTTTATATATCGGGTTGGCCATAAGTTTCTCAGGATGGGGAATACCCCGAAGCTCGAAATTGTTCAGAAAGCGGGCAAAGCCCGAAAAAGCGCGCAAGAATAGCACAGGTTCTCAAGGGCTAATATAGCCATCTATGCAGTGCCTGGTCCTGTCGCTATAATGCCCCACCCGTTTAATTGACCAGTTTTTAATCAGGCACAATATGTCCGATACACCGGCTAAAAAGCTATACATCAAAACCCACGGCTGCCAAATGAATGAGTACGATTCCGCCAGGATGCGCGATCTGCTCGGCGAGTCACACGCCATGGTACCCACCGACGACCCTGAAGAGGCGGATGTGCTACTGGTCAATACCTGTTCTATTCGCGAGAAAGCCCAGGAAAAACTATTCCACCAGCTGGGTCGCTGGAGACGCCTCAAGGAAAAAAACCCCGAGCTGGTTATCGGCGTCGGAGGCTGTGTGGCCAGCCAGGAAGGCGAGGCAATCGCCAAGCGTGCGCCCTATGTCGACCTGATTTTCGGTCCGCAAACCCTGCATCGCCTGCCAGAGATGATGGAAACCAAAGAGCAGAAAAATGGCGTGGTCGTCGTAGATATCAGTTTCCCTGAAATCGAGAAATTTGACCGACTGCCCCAACCAGAAGCTGACGGCGCTACCGCCTTCGTCTCTATTATGGAAGGTTGTTCCAAGTACTGCACCTTCTGTGTGGTTCCCTATACCCGCGGAGAGGAAGTGAGCCGTCCAGTTACCGATGTACTGGAAGAGATTGCGCACCTGGCGGACCAGGGAGTACGCGAAGTCAACCTGCTGGGCCAGAATGTAAATGCCTATCGCGCCACTGGTGAAGACGGTCACGAGGTAGATTTTGCCGAGCTAATTACTTATGTAGCGGCAATCGATGGTATCGACCGTATTCGCTACACAACATCACACCCGGTTGAGTTCTCCGATGCCCTGATCGATGTGTATGCGCAGGTACCAGAACTGGTTAGCCACCTCCACCTTCCGGTGCAAAGTGGCTCAGACCGTATCCTGATGGCCATGAAACGCGGCCACACAGCTTTAGAATACAAGTCCAAGATCCGCCGCCTGAAAAAGATACGCCCGGATATCTGCCTGTCTTCTGACTTTATTGTCGGCTTCCCTGGTGAAACCGACAGGGACTTCGAAGCCACCATGAACCTGATCCAGGAGGTAGGCTTCGATATTTCCTTTAGCTTCATCTACTCTCCGCGCCCGGGTACGCCGGCAGCAGACTTGCCGGACGACACTCCAGAAGACCTGAAGAAAGAGCGCCTGCAGCTGCTGCAAAACCGTATCAACCAGCAAGCCGCAGCCATCGCCCGGCGTATGGTGGGCAATACTGAGCGGGTTCTGGTCACTGGCGTCTCCAAGAAAGACCCGGGACAATTGCAAGGGCGCACGGAAAATAACCGTGTAGTCAATTTCCGTGCCGATAACTTGGCATTGATCGGTAAGTTTGCCGATGTCGTAATCGAGGAGGCCTTGCCTAACTCATTACGTGGCACACTGGTCACTTCAGAATTGGAAGAGGCTCTGTTCTAAGCCACTACAGACAGCCTTACCATCGGCAAGATGCTTTTTAAAAACACATCTTGCCGCCAAACTGCCCCTTATAACCCGGCTAAATTACAAGACGTAATTAAAATCAGGTAAAGTTAGAACCTATTGGTAGCACTCAAGACTTTCCCATACGGGGAAAATGGGTATACCCTAGCAATGAACCCTACAGATTAAGGTGCCGGAAACCAATTTGGAAACTCATACCCTAGCTCACAGCATTACTCTCGAACCCAACGACGCCCGCCGTCTCGCAAATCTCTGCGGCCAATTTGACCAACATCTACGCCAAATTGAACAACGACTGGATATTGAGATCCGCAATCGTGGCAACCAATTTGCCATCTATGGCGAACCTAAGCCTGCCAAGGCTGCAGGTGAACTGCTGAGCTTTCTCTACAAGGAAACCGACTCCCAAAACCACCTTACGCCCGATGAGATTCACTTGGCCCTGCAGCAGGCAGGCGTCGAGGAACTGCTCAATAAAGGCGATGAGGAAGGTTCCTCAGAAGTCGACCAAGTAGTCTTAATTCGCACTAAGAAGTGTTCCGTGCGCCCGCGCGGGCTGAATCAACGCAAGTATGTGCATGCCGTTCAGTCCAATGATATCAATTTCGGCATAGGCCCAGCTGGCACCGGCAAGACCTACCTGGCAGTGGCCTGCGCAGTTGAGGCCCTGCTCAAGGACCAGGTAGAGCGCATTCTGCTGGTGCGCCCGGCGGTGGAAGCCGGGGAAAAACTGGGTTTTCTGCCTGGCGATTTAAGCCAGAAGGTAGACCCTTACTTGCGTCCCCTGTACGACGCTCTCTACGAGATGCTCGGCTTTGAGACGGTTGGCAAGCTTATCGAACGCAATGTGATCGAAGTAGCACCACTGGCCTATATGCGGGGACGCACCCTGAATAATGCCTTTGTCATTCTTGACGAAAGCCAGAACACCACTCGCGAGCAGATGAAGATGTTCCTGACGCGAATTGGTTTCGGTTCCACCGCAGTAATCACAGGGGACCCCAGCCAGGTAGACCTGCCCCGCGGTCAGGCATCGGGCCTGCGCCACGCTGTTGAAGTGCTCGGCAAAGTCAACGGTATCAGCTTTACTCATTTCGGCGCCAAAGACGTGGTACGCCACCCACTGGTTCAGCGTATTGTGGAAGCTTACGATATCCATGAGGCTGATCGGGAAATGGACGTCTCCAACAAGGCTGGCGAGAATGCCGCCTGAGGTTTCGTCGTACCCATATGATTGATTTAACTCTCGATGTACAGCGGGTCAGCCGCTGTACAGGCCTGCCCTCCGATGAAGATATTCGCGCCTGGATAATCACAGCACTGACCGACCACCGTGAAAAAGCGGAACTCGCTGTGCGTATTGTCGACGAAGAGGAGAGCCAGCAGCTCAACAGCCAGTATCGAGGTAAGGATAAACCGACCAACGTCTTATCCTTTCATACCGACTTTCCAGCGGAGCTGAATCTCCCCTTGTTGGGAGACCTTGTGATCTGTGCACCAGTTGTACAAATGGAAGCGGACCAACAAGGCAAATCGATCTCGGCGCACTGGGCACATATGCTGGTCCATGGCACACTGCACCTTCTGGGCTATGACCATATAGAAGACGCCGAGGCCGAGGTTATGGAACAGCTGGAGACAAAACTATTGGCAGGGCTAGGCTATGCCGACCCCTATGCCCCTTTGGAAGAGGCGGGGTAACTACCCAGGCCCAGCCAAAGTTACCGATTAACTGTAATTAATTAGCAAGAGACGAGAGATACCCGGAGCATGGCCACTTCCATGACCACTGACGAGCCCCCAAGTAGTCACTCTTCAAACAAACCCCGATCGAGTGAAAAAAACTGGCTGGAAAAATTGTTCAGCGCATTTTCTGCTGAGCCAAAATCCCGCGATGAATTGCTGGATATTATTAAAGACGCAGCTGACAACCAGCTGGTCGATGCTGAAGCACTATCCATCATTGAGGGTGCCCTGGACGTTTCCAGCCAGCAGGTTCGGGAGATCATGATTCCCCGCTCGCAAATGGTGGTGGTGGGACTGGAGGACAAGCCTGAAACATTCTTGCCCAAAATTATTGAGTCAGGCCACTCCCGCTTCCCGGTTGTCGGTGAAAGCATTGACGATATCCGCGGAATTCTTCTGGCCAAGGACCTGCTGCCTTTACTCCTCAAAGGCGTCGGCGAATTCCAGCTCGAAGATATTATTCGCCCCGCCAATATTATTCCCGAAAGTAAACGCCTAAATATCCTGCTGCGCGAATTCCGCGAGAACCGGTACCATATGGCGGTCGTGATCGACGAATATGGCGGAGTCTCCGGCGTTGTCACGATTGAAGATATTCTTGAGGAAATTGTCGGTGAAATCGAAGATGAAACCGACGAAGAAGAAGCAGACAGCTTTATCCGTCGGGTTGGCGACAATGACTATATCGTTAAAGCGCTTACCCCTATTGAAGAGTTCAATGAATTTTTCGAATGCGAATTTAGCGATGAAGAATTCGATACGGTTGGCGGTTTGATTATGCAATCTTTCGGTCATTTACCTGGCCGCGATGAGGTCACCCGTTTAGGCGACTTTATGTTCCGGGTACTTTATGCAGACAGCCGACAGATCCACCTACTGCGCGTAGCGCATATGCGCAAACCACCAGAAGAGGACTGACCCAGGACGCGACTCCTCGCAGACCACCGCCGGGAGAGGGCCAAAGACTGCGCTCCCCGCTCTGTGTTGGGGGTAGAGAGATTCGATCCGCTGGCACTTGTGTCCGGCATCAGCTAAGCGAATTTATGCGAAGAATACTTTTTCCTATCACCAGCGCCGCTGCCGGCGGCTTAATGACACTGTCGTTCGCCCCGTTTAATTACTGGGTATGCGGACTGCTGTCCCTGACCCTGCTTGCATGGGTTTACCTGCAAGCATCAGGGGGAAAGGTAATAAAGGGGCGTCGCGCCCTGTGGCTGGCGTTCTGTTTTGGCCTGGGGCTGTTTGCCAGCGGGGGCTCCTGGGTTTACGTTTCTATTACAAACTTCGGTAACGCCGCCCCCCATTAGGAGCGGCCCTTACCGGTGGATTCGTTGCCCTGATGGCGGCATTGCTGGCCGCTCCCTTCTATTTCCTTGGCCGTTTTACCGATAACAAATTCAGCTTTGCCCTGGCCTTTGCCGCCCTCTGGTTTATCAGCGAGTGGTTCCGCAGCTGGATGTTCACCGGATTTCCCTGGTTATTCTCTGGTTATGCACATCTGGAAACCTGGTTGTCGGGCTGGGCCCCGGTACTGAGTGTTTACGGCGTCGGTTTAATACTCGCGTTCAGCGCAGCAGTACTCGCCCTGGCAGTCAGTGGTCGTTTGGTGCCTCTCAAACAACGCAGCCATATAGCATTGCTCGGTGCCGCGCTAATTACCTGGCCAATAGGTGCCACCCTGGCCAATGTAGAATGGACTCGCCCTGAAGGCGGAATTATCACAGTCGGCCTGGTGCAGGCGAATATTCCACAGGAAAAGAAGTGGTTGCCCGAGTTTCGCGGTGAAACCATCAGCCGCTATCAAGACGGCACCCGTGCCCTGAGTGACAAAGATGTGGATGTGATTATCTGGCCTGAAGCCGCACTGCCCATGCTCTATGGCCAAGCTCCAAATCTAATGCGGGCATTACAGCGCAATGCAGAAAAAACCGGAATCGACCTGATCAGTGGAATTCTCTTTGACAGACGCGACCCCGACCAGAGTGGCAATGTCATACACAACTCAGCTGCAGTATATGGCCGGAACCCCAGTGTCTACCATAAACGTCACTTGGTACCTTTTGGTGAGTATGTCCCCCTGGAAGATTTTATCCGGGGTACCATCGAGTTTTTTAATTTGCCCACTTCCTTCATTAGCTCAGGGCCTGATGAGCAAAGCCCACTGAATGCCGGAGGGGCCAGCTGGGCACCATTAATTTGCTATGAGATCGTTTACCCACGTCTGGTAGCCAGTAGCGCCCTTTCCGCTCAGGTGCTACTCACCATTAGCAACGACGCCTGGTTTGGTGATTCCATCGGCCCATTGCAGCATATGCAAATGGCACAGATGCGAGCCCTGGAAACTGGTCGCTATCTGGTACGCGGCACCAATACCGGAATGACGGCAATAGTGAACCCCCGCGGGCAGATCCTTGAGCAGTTGCCACAATTTGAGCAAGCCAATATGACCGGTGACATTCGTGCCATGCGCGGCTCCACCCCATTTATGCTGACCGGGATCTCTATCGTATTTGCCCTGGCTTTGCCAATGTTGGCCTTGGCAATCATTCTACGTCGTAAGAAGGTCGTTAAGACCGGTAGCCCTATCACCGGTGAGGCCACTGACCAGTAAACCGACCCCAAATTCACTCTCTCAATCCCACGCCCAGATATTCTTCCTGGGCCAGGACCAACCCTACGGCCGCCAGCAGCACCGGGCTGCTATGCTGCATTCAAATTACCGGTAAAAATTTGGCAGGGATGCCTTTGTATGCATTGTTTAATCAGTGGTGGCACAGGCCTGATAGGCAGACTTTTTTGCCAACGCTGGCTCGCCCGCGGCGACACAATCACAGTTCTTAGCCGCCAGCCAGATAAGGTGCGCACACTCTGCGGGGAGGCGGTCGAAGCAATTAGTGAACCCGAAGAGGTTAAACACGCAGTTGATGTGGTAGTAAATTTGGCGGGCGAACCAATCTCCCGCCGTTGGAGTGAGAGGCGCAGGACCGAAATTCGCAACTCCCGATTAAAAACCACAGAGAAGTTAGTGCGCTGGGCCCTAACTCAGAGGAAACGTCCAGATTACTTCCTTTCCGGGTCAGCAATTGGTTACTATGGGGACCGTGGTGGCGAACTTCTTAGGGAGGACAGTCCTCCCGGAGGAGGGTTTTCTGCTCAATTATGTCGCGACTGGGAGGAGGCAACACTTCCCCTGCAAAGAGCAGGAATCTGTGTCGGGATCATCCGCACTGCTATTGTACTCTCCACCCGTGGCGGAGCCCTGCCACAGATGTTACCAGCTTTCCGCCTTGGTCTTGGTGGGCCCATGGGTTCCGGGGAACACTGGATGAGCTGGATTCACGAGGAGGATGAGGTGGGGTTAATGCTACATGCGATTGACAAGCACCTGTGCACAACATTCAATGCCAGTGCTCCCGAAGCGGTAACCAATAACAGCTTTTCCAGATTGCTGGCCAAACAGCTGCATCGTCCATCCTTTATGCGTTCGCCTGCGTGGTTGCTTAAAACACTCTTCGGAGATATGGCAGAGGAGCTGCTACTGGCCAGTGAGCGGGTGGAGCCGCGCACCGCTCTGGACAACGGCTACAGTTTCCAGTTTCCCACTTTGGAACAGGCCCTTGCCGACCTTCTGAACGGCGGCAATGCAGCCAATAGAGCGCAGGCTTAGGGCACAGCTTCAGGCAGCCGCCATACTGCTCTCCAACGCCTCCGATAGGTAGCGACGACTGGATTCGCTAGTTACCAAATCCCCGTGGCACTCCATTGGTGCGGACCCTACCCACTGGGCGTGCCATCGATACCACTGGGATTCACCGGCTCTCTCGCGCAGCTCGATAAACTCCACCTCTGATGGGTTAAAGCGGTACTCGCGGACAATTTGCCCGGCGAAGGTTTCAAAATTCTTGCTGAGTTGAGCGCCACTCTCCGCGCCGGCACTAAGAAATAATAGAGTTCGCCCATCCTGTTCTACGCGCTTGAAGCCAACCCAAACCGCTCGATTCAAGCGGTTGTGTAATTGGATGGGAGTAAAAGAAACCGGGATGCCCTTCATCTTAAGGTTATCTCGTTTATTGTTATGTTTGTAATCCACAGTCGCCATTCCATGTTAAAAAATAATCAGTGGGTTAGTCCTGTGGCGCCAGTCATCCTAAATCCGGTGCAACTAGCATTCAAGAGTACTTTCTCTTGCTCGACGCCTGTTACCTCTTATCCTGTAGGCCTCTGAAATTCCTTTGATATAAAAGTTCCTCAACATTTCCTGGTTGGCGGCAATGGCCTAATGCTGTACCACGCCTGCCCCAGTAATTCCCGCCAGTAAGTCTGTGTTTGCAACAGGGCTGCCGCACTGGGAACCCAGCGTAGCAAACCCTCCTGTGCCCGCGGCAACAATTCTTCAGCGCTGCCAACAGGAAGCGGCTGTACTTCTAAGCCGGCTTTATTGAACACAGCTGCTGCACGGGGCATATGCCACCAGTGGGTGACCAGGACAATACGTTTCACACCCGCTGCACGCAATATCTCAGCGCTGTTTACTGCATTCTCTGCGGTAGTACGACTGCAATCATCACGCCAACTCACAGAGCGAGCCAATTTTCCCTCCAGTAGGGACTCCATCATTTGAGACTCAGCCGCTCGCTCATTTCGATAGACACGCCCTCCGGAAACCAAAATTGGCACCCCCTGGCGCCTGTTCAGCAGCCCACAGAACACGCTCCAGGCTAGCGGCCGACAGACGTTCACTGCCCGATTCCCCGTTTCTATAGCGCCCACCACCCAGGATTATGACTGCCTCAGGAGAAAAACCGGCAAGGTCCGGTGCAGCCCCCAGGCGCTTTCCCAGCCAATTCGAAAAAGCCGGAGTGGCACTCATCCAGAGCACAACAAATGAAACCAGTGCCAGCGGTAGGGAAACTTTCCCCAGCAGGGATCCTTCAGGCAGAAATCGTAGTAAAAACGCCAGTACTAACCCCAACATAGGTGCCAAAGGCGGCATTAGCAGGTTGGTCATAAACGTATGAAATTCAATCAATATTCAAGACCGCCCTCTATTTGTCGAAAGCAACCATAGCCACAGCGGTGGCACGGTGTGATCTGTGTATTCTCTGGTGGGAGAGCGCGGTAGCCACACCCCAAGCACTGCAGCTCCTCATCAGCACCCACATATTCGCCAGCCAGGGCCCAGGGTTTTCCCTCACGAATACAGCGCATCAGGTTGGGCCAGGCCGTTTCCGTCGGGTCTGCCGCATTCAGCAGCCAATCGCCACTGCGCTCTTCCAATGTACGCAACTCGCCGCCAAGGCCTTGGAGATAATCAGAAGCACGATGAAGGTCATCCTTTAACCAGGCACGCAGGAAGGCGACTTTATTCGCGGTTAGGTCTTCAACTGCCAGCTCACCCTCAACCAGATTCTCCAGATCCTCGCGAAACTCATCGGCTAGATCATCCTTCGGCGGCAACTTTGGTTCCTTCGTCACGGTATCCCTCCTATAATCTCGCGTTTACGCATCCTAATGGATGCCCTGGAGACAGCAATTGATCGCGATCAATCCTATGGATTGCAGATCATAAGCAGTCCCATCCAATATATGTAACGGTTTCCCCGCAAATTTTTGATCACAGAGTATAGGTCCCCAATCGATGGAAGAGCAGTACAACCCCTCCGCAGTCGAAGCTTCTGCCCAGGAATTCTGGGAGGCAGAGAAAAGCTTCGAGGTTAAGGAAGACACCGGCAGGGAAAAATTCTACTGCCTGTCCATGTTCCCCTACCCTAGCGGCAAGCTGCACATGGGCCATGTGCGAAATTACACCATCACTGACGTAATCACCCGCTACCAACGAATGCAGGGTAAGAACGTATTGCACCCTATGGGCTGGGATGCTTTTGGTCTGCCTGCAGAAAATGCAGCGATCCAGAATAAGACTGCACCGGCCAAATGGACCTATGCCAATATCGATTACATGAAGGGCCAGTTGAAAGCTCTTGGCTTTGGCTTTGACTGGTCCCGTGAACTAGCTACTTGTCAGCCTTCCTATTACCGCTGGGAACAATGGTTCTTCACCCGCCTGTATGAAAAAGGCCTGGTCTACAAGAAGAACTCCGCAGTGAACTGGTGCCCCCATGACCAGACGGTACTTGCCAATGAGCAAGTGGAAGATGGGGCCTGCTGGCGTTGTGGCACTACCGTAGAACGCCGCGAGCTAGCCCAGTGGTTTATCAAGATTACCGACTATGCGGAAGAACTGCTCGAGGATCTCGACAAATTGCCCGATTGGCCCGAGCAGGTGCGCACTATGCAGCGCAACTGGATCGGCAAGAGCCGAGGTGTGGAGCTGAGCTTCGCCCTGCCTGCAACTGTAGCCGGCATGGATCACTTCGACGTCTATACCACCCGCCCGGACACCTTAATGGGAGTTACTTATGTATCTCTCGCTGCCGAGCATCCTATCGCCCTGGAGATGGCGGAAAGTAATCCGAAACTGAGAGAGTTTATTGCTGAGTGCAAAAGACAATCCCTGTCCGAAGCCGACATGGCCACAATGGACAAGAAAGGAATGGATACCGGGCTGAAAGCGATTCACCCCATCACTGGTGAAGAAGTCTCCGTCTGGGTCGCCAACTATGTATTGATGGATTACGGTTCTGGAGCCGTAATGGCAGTTCCGGCACACGACCAGCGCGACTGGGAATTTGCCCATAAGTACCAACTACCAATGGTACAGGTAATTGAAGCTTCCGATAGCCAGCCTATTGACCTGGATAAAGAAGCCTATACAGAGAAAGGCAAGCTGGTGAACTCCGGTAGCTTTGATGGACTGGATTTCGAGAGTGCTTTTACCGCAATCTCCGAAGCACTCGTCGCTACCGGCAAAGGCCGGGTCACCACTAACTATCGTCTGCGCGATTGGGGCGTCTCCCGCCAACGCTACTGGGGTGCACCTATTCCCATGTTCAATTTAGCTGACGGAGGGGAAATTCCGGTTCCTGCGGACAAACTGCCGATTCTATTACCGGAAGATGTGGAGCTAGATGGTGTTCAATCACCCATTAAAGCTGACCCAGAGTGGCGCAAGGACGAGTTCAACGGCACTGCCGTAGAACGAGAAACCGATACCTTCGACACCTTCATGGAATCCAGCTGGTACTACGCGCGGTATACCTGCCCAGATTTTGAAGAGGGCATGTTGGATCCGGACCGCGCCAACTACTGGCTGCCTGTCGACCAGTATGTAGGCGGCATTGAGCACGCTATCCTGCACCTCCTCTACGCACGCTTCTTCCACAAGCTAATGCGCGATGAGGGGCTGGTAAACAGCGATGAACCTTTCAAGCAGTTGCTGTGTCAAGGTATGGTTTTAGCTGAGTCTTTTTATAAAGAGAAACACGGTCATAAAACCTGGATTAATCCAGCCGATGTGGATGTCGAGCGGGATGACAAGGGGAAACCCATCAAAGCCATTGAGCGTGCGACCGGCGAAGAGATTATTGCTGGTGGAGTAGTGAAAATGTCTAAGTCTAAGAACAATGGCATAGACCCGCACGCAGCAGTCGAGCAGTATGGCGCTGATACCGTACGTCTATTCACTATGTTCGCCGCTCCCCCTGAGCAGACCCTGGAATGGCATGACGCTGGAGTGGAGGGCGCCAGCCGCTTCCTGCGCAAGCTCTGGAAAACTGTTCACAGTCATGTCGCAGCGGGTTCAAGCGATGTAGAGATCGATCAACAATCTCTGAGTGACCAACAGCAGCAACTGCGCCGCAAGGCCCATGAAACCATCCAGAAAGTGGGTGATGACTACGGGCGCCGCCAAACTTTTAATACGGCTGTTGCCGCAGTTATGGAGCTGCTCAATGAAGTGGGTAAGTTAGCAGAACGGGATAATGAGCAGGGCCTCGCTGTAGAGCGGGAAGCACTACAAGCTGCCGTCTTACTGCTCGCACCAATTACCCCGCACATATGTCACCAATTGTGGCAAGTGCTGGGTAATTCCAGTGCATTGATTGATACGGCTTGGCCACAAGCGGATGAAAAGGCTCTTGTACGTTCAACCATTACACTGGTAGTCCAGGTCAATGGCAAAGTCCGTGCAAAACTGGATGCTCCGGCTGATGCGGATAAAGAGGGCTTGGAAAAAATGGCTCTGGAAAATGAAAACGTACAGAAGTTTATTGGTGATTCCACAGTACGCAAGGTCATTGTCGTACCAGGCAAACTGGTAAATATTGTTGCGAAATAGACTCGCAGCCCGAATGCCGGGAGCTATAAGCTCCCGGCTCACTCAGGCCTCACATACAGTTCAGGCCCGATTAAGCCAGGTAGTTTATGAAAAAAATCGCAAGACGAGTTATCTCCTTAATTGCCATTCTTGCCATTGCCAGTTGTGGCTGGCATTTACGCGGCACACCAAAGAACTTCCCTCCAGGCAGCACTATTTATATTTCCAGCGAAAACCCACGCAGTGATATTGCTGATGAACTCAGTCGCCTGCTCCACAACGGTGGTATTCCCGTTGCTGCAACTCCCATGGAAGCAGATTACGTAATGGTTATTAACAGGGAAATCGAACGCAAACTCACAGTTGCCGTAGACTCGGAGGGGCGCGCATCAGAATACGAACTGATCACCAGCGCTATCTATAGTGTTCGTACCGGTAGCGGTGAAGTCTTGCTAAACAAAGCCCAGGCAGATGTTTACCGTTCTCTTGAATGGGATGTATCTGAGATTGTGAGTAAGGGCGAAGAGGAACGCTTACTGCGTGCTGAAATGCGTCGCGAACTTATCAGCCGGATGATTGACCGACTGCGTCGAATTGATGTCAATGCCCCGCTGGAGGATAAAAGCTACTAAGTAGCTGTACAGTAATGCGTATCAACCCCCAGCAACTACCACAGAGTCTCAAAAAGGGGCTGGCCCCGGTTTATATTATTTCCGGAGATGAACCCCTGCTGGTCCAGGAGTGTTGTGACCAGGTTCGTAAGGCGGCGAAGAAGGTTGGCTTTGATGAGCGTGAGCTTCTCCATGCCGAGCACAACTTTGATTGGGGGCTTCTACTCGCCTCTGCTGGCAATATGTCGCTTTTTGCCGAGAAAAAGTTGATCGAAGTACGCGCACCTGGTGGAAAACCGGGGGACAAGGGCAGTAAGGTCCTTCAGGAATTCGCAGCCCTCGCCAGCCAGGACTTGGTTCTGCTTTTAATTCTACCCAAACTGGAAAGATCACAGCTCAACAGTAAGTGGGTAAAAGCACTGGAACAAGAAGGCGTACTAGTCCAGATCTGGCCAGTGCCTGCCCAGGAAATGCCACGTTGGATCAATCAGCGGCTTAGCGCTGCAGGACTGACTGCCGAACCCGAAGCAGTAAAAATTCTGGCAGAACGCGTGGAGGGCAACCTACTTGCCGCTAGCCAGGAGATAGAAAAGCTCAAGCTATTAAATAAGAGCGACACCACAATTACCGTCAGCTTACTGGAACATAGTGTTACCAGCTCCGCTCGCTATAGTGTATTTGACCTAATAGATAGAGCCTTGGCCAGTGAAGCCGATAAAGCAATAACAACTTTACAGGGATTACGCAGTGAAGGCATTGAACCACCGGTAGTGCTTTGGGCCCTGGCACGGGAAATTCGCTCATTGCTGGAAATTGGGGAAAAGCTCAATCAGGGCCAACCACTGGCTCGCCTGGTGCGTATTCAAAAACGTCAGCCACTAATTCAATCCGCTCTTTCCCGGCTGGCGCCTCGCCAGCTTGAAACTCTGCTTTTACGCGCTCGCGCTATCGATACCGCCATCAAGGGTGGCACTGGACACCAATCACCCTGGACGGGCCTACTGGAGCTCACTTTAAACCTGAGTGGCCAGCGCAGCGTCTAGCTCTCGGTTTACCCTCACCTAACTACCAATCTATTTAATAAACAACCCCTGCCCCTAAAGGGGAGGGGTTGTTTAGGCGAACTAAAATCAGGGTTAGTTCTGAGTAATCGTAGCCATGTTGCTATCACCAATCTGATGAACACTGGCCATATTGAACTCGCTAGTTTGAGTAACAAAAGTGGCGTTATTGTTACCAGACTGTCCCAAGTGGGCGCCATGCTCAAAGCCAGATTGAGACAGAACAATCATGTTGTCCCCGCCCATATCCTGGTGAACTTCTGCCAAGTTAAGCTCGCCAACCTGATCAATATCAACCATGTTAGCTACGCCTTCACTGTAGCCGAAGGTAGAGTTAGCGCTACCAGACTGATCAATAGTCACCTGGTTCAAATCACCGGTCTGAGAAAACTCACTCCAGTTCATGTCACCATTTTGAACCAGGGCAGCAGTATTGCTGTTGCCGTATTGATACATGTCACCAATATTATTAGTGTCGTTCTGAGCGATAGTGGTTACGTTGTCATCGCCATACTGAGCTGCAACACTGGAGTTACCGATTCCATCCTGGGCAATGGTCGTAACGTTGTTAATACCCGCTTGGGACATATCCAGGTAGTTGTAATCTCCAGTTTGCACCAGATTTGCAGTATTTTCAGCACCGCTCTGGTAAGCGAAGCCCACGTTACCCTCACCAACTTGACCGCCCAGGAAGCCATCCGCCGATGGATACCAGGTGCTGCCCCAAACACTGTTTGAGTCGCCAACCTGGGTGCTCACAAACAGGTTGCCATCACCTTCCTGCTGCAAGAAAGCAGTATTGTCATTACCATCCTGTAAAGCATCCATAGTGTTATCATGGGAATTAGAGTACTGGTCCAGGTGCATTACGTTTTCACTGCCCATCTGGGTAGCAAATGCTGTGTTTCTGGCACCATCCCATTGGTGAATAACACCCTGGTTACCCTCTCCCTGCTGGAAAGTGTAGGCTTGTGAACCATCCTGGTTATTCTGGCTGGTAGTCGCATAGTTGCGATTTCCAACTTGGGTCTGGTCAATAAAGTTACTATCAGCAAATGACTGCTCGGTAGAAGCGAGATTGTCATTACCTTCCTGCCATTGATAAGCGGCATTATTGGTAGACTCGACTACCTGATAAATGTCAGCGGCATTATCGTTGCCGGCTTGCAGTTGATCACCGTAGTTACCATCAGCCATGGCCTGTCCAGCACCTACAAGCATTGCAATCGCGGCAGCAAGTGAAAGCTTTTTCATTTATGTTTCTCCCTCGGACTAAATAAACAAATACAAACAAAAAGAAAGCAGCGAGCTAGTCATACTGGACTACCTCCACCGCATGGTTGTCACCGAACTGCGCGACAAATCCAAATAGCCCATCACCGTTTTGAATGATGTTGGCTGAATTTCCATAACCAACTTGATTTATAAGGGCAATATTATCTATACCGTTCTGTATAGCAGTTGCTTGGTTGTAAGCCCCAGACTGTGAAATAGCCGCATAGTTATAGTCACCACTTTGGTGAACTACTGATTCATTGGACGAACCATCCTGAACCAGGAATACCTGGTTGTACTGACCTGTCTGTACTACTTCAGCTACGTTGTAGTCTCCTAACTGCGTTACTTCAGCCAGCTGTCCATTAATTGAATCATCCCGCTGAAGAAGTAGATCAAGTGCACCTTGCCCAGATAACAGTTCATCGTGACTATCGAGATCTCCAGCCCAGGACAATGTAACGGGCATTAAAACTAGAATCAGATAGAAAACAGCCGCCCTAATAGCAGTCACTCAGATTTCCTCAGTCAAATTAAATAAACTATATAAAGCTCATCTACTAAGGAAACTATAGGAATAATAAGAACAGGAATAAATCAGAAGAAAGCGTATTTTTCTATACAAAAATAAGCAGAAACGTAAAACTTTTGTATGATTAAGGAAAGATAAAAGCTATGAAACAGATAAAAATCTATGAGAGCAACCAGGAGTCCCGTAAATTACACCAACTTACAGAAAAGTTCAACTCGCAAAAAAGCTGGCCACCTAACCACTTTTAATTCAGATAGATATTGCCAGCTTTTTGAATAAGTAAATTATTATTAATCAACAATAATTACATTGTTTTCATGAGATCAGAGAATTTTCACCGGACTTTCAGAGTATTCATCCAAGATCGATGCAGGAAACTCACTACTATCCTGCAAAGCCCATAAATTTCCAGTAACCCCATTAGCAATAAGGTGAATCACGGCAGACTCGATAGCCGAAAGTACACAAAGCTGAGCAGGATCATTGGTCGTCATCCCAGCCTCAACCTCTAATAAACGTTTATATTCTACAAATGTGTAAATATCTCCTTGCACCTGCCGGGACAAAATCTTTTTACTGGTAAGCACGCTACTTAGTACACGACCCGTTCTTACATCGACAGCACGCAAGTTTACTGTCACTTCATCAACACGGTACTGTGAAGAAAGGCCAATTCCAAAATACCTTGCCCCTGCTCCACCAGTTTTGATATTGGTGTCATAAGCGACAATCCCTCCTTCCAACATAATATTTGCTGACATCAAGGAGGGTAAATCAAAAGGAGGAACTGTATCTTCCTCTTTCAGTGCAGCACGAATTATCTTTCTCTCTGTCAGCAGGTTTTGCAGTCCTTCCCGCTCTAAAGTAACAAACCATCCTGATTCATTTAAGACCTGCACCAACATAGAAGCAGCGCCCTGAGTCACTGCAGTTGAAAACGAGCTTGATGGGGCCGGCCTGTACTGCCCTGTCTGGTCACTAAAACCATAAACTGCTACAACAATTTTCCCCCTGGGAGAGGGCAAATTGATCAAGTCGGCATAGGTGCTCATTCGATCTGTTAAAGTGGCCTTCTCATATCCTGGACCAAATAGAGCCTCACGGGTTTTCTGAAAAAAACTACAACCACTTATGAAAATAATAAATACTACAAGCAATATTCTAGGCAACATCACCACCACCCCTGAAATCCTCAAAAATGCCATCCAATGGCAGTATGGCTGTTAATTTCCCGGATCTAATCCTACTACGACAATCTCAGAAATTTCGCCGGTGACAGCATCTGTAATAGTTATTGTTAAAGTTCCATCCACATCAATTATATTTACAATAAAGTCATCGGTTACCAGAGTACCATCATTTCCATTACCTACATCGGTCAAGAGTTGAGACAACAATCTGGATTCCAAAGTATCAGTGAATCTATCTAGAGAGGAAGATTCTGAATAAGGTGACTTACCTGCTTTTGGATCTTTCTTACTATTCTGGGCACTCGCATTATTCAGTAGATAGTTACCATTTAATGGGTTGCCACCGAACGAGGGGTTAACCGGTGTGTAAATCAACTCAGTAGCGTACCCTGCAAAAGGAATCATTAATATAAGCGTAAAGAGAGTAACTAAAAATCTTTTCATTAAATTTCATCCCCTGCCAAATCCAAATTTTGAGAGAACAACTCTTGCAGCCTCTGCTGTCGAATATTGTTATTTATTTGAGTTGCTGCTTGAGCAACAATCTCTCCAAAACGCCTTCGCCCAGGGTAGATCACAGTTCTAAAAACCTGTTTATTTTCATAGGTAACCCATACCACGCTACCCCACCTTGCTGAAGGTCGCTCATGAACGGTTAGGTTATAATCGAATTCCGTGAGGTTACTGGTGATATAAATAGAAAGAGAACGGGCAAATTCGTGACCAATACCGCTCACAGTACTGTCGATAACCAGCCCGGTAAGAAGGGAGTCCTCACCCTCTATTGACTCGAGCTCTTGCGACTGGACAAGTGGGGAGATTGAGATAAGCAGAATTAGGAGAGAAACTCTCTTAAAGCAGTAAAAATAGATACTCATTTTATAAGTTCTGGCTAGCCCAACTACTTGCTTCTAAGCGATTTTTACAGCCAATCTTTCTGTATATCTTATAAAGATGACTCTTAACCGTGTGCTCACTAACACATAAAACTTCTGCAATATTTGCATTGGTATGACACTCACATATCAACTGCAATATTTGCGTCTCACGCTGAGTGAGATTCGACGCTTTTTCCCGCCACTTTTTTGGCTTCCGGTGCTGACGTAAAAAATTATGCAGTACATCCCTGGGAAACCAGTATTCACCAGAAAAAATCCTGCCCAATCTTTCCATGATCACTTTGGGCTCACATTCCGAAGGCATCAAGCCAAGAACCTTCTCCCAGTGAAGAACAAAATCCAAATCAGTTGTATCCGCTACATTAATCAGAACAATACTGGGTGGATTGGAAATTGTATGAATGTCACGCAGAATCAGGTCCAGATCGGATGATGAGAGATCTGCGCAGTCCAGGAGAAGATATTCAGTGATAATTTCTTCAAGCGAAGAAATTGACAAACGCTGGAATATAGAACACTTAGTCCTAAACTCATCCTCTATACGCCCTGCAAAGATAGAGGATTGAAGATTAATAGAAGCCGTTAAAAAAGCTACTTCCGGCCCTTCGGATTCATGACCCGGAGTCACAACTTCAAGGCGTGCATAATCCTTATGCAAATTCATCTGGGTTCCCCCAACATGCGGTCCTTTTAAGATCTTACTTAATATCTGATTTGCTCTTATTTTCTATTTATTCTATGGCCGTCTTTCGCTGTGAGCTAAATCTATTCGATCAACTCCCTGCCTGCAACAAGAAGTGATCTAGATATCAAAATTTCAATCTTAAGTGTGCCAACATAAACTTAGAATGTCATTTTTACATACAAAGGTATTACATTTACAGCTGTAAACCACCTCATAGAACATCCTTTGGTATAGACTCAGGAGCCCACAAAAAATTCAACGAATATCGAGAAATTTGTACTGGTCCACAAAATTAATAGATTAATTTTGATAAAAAACAAATTTTTCTGATCTGAAGAATGTGAACAGTCACATATAATCCACGAAGCATCTTAAAATATAAATTAAATCGTTTAGCACTATTCAATTGATATTAAATAAAAATCAAATGAGAAATAGAGCAAGCGGTATTACTTTGAATAAAAGTCACAAAAAATATAAGTCTAAAAACACAGCCACAATTTTTTCTGAATTATCCGCAAACAGGTTCCGTATAAATAGTAATCAGTTTGAAGTTGATTTAACCTTAAATACGGACTTCCCAGTGTTAATAAAGCACTTGAAGCTGGGATGAATGTACCGATTAGACCAAGAAATAGGCTATATTCAGCCCAAACTGCATGGAATAAATTCATGAGCACCAGTATCCAACCCTCCGCACATGCATCCACTCATACAATCAATAATCAGGTTCCCCCTCTTACGGGCCATAATTTATACGCGGGGGATCAAGCACTTAGAGAAGCAGTACATATCAATGGAGGACACTGGGCCGAGGAAGATTTACAGCGCTATGGAGAAGTATGTGGTCGCCCAGAAATGATTGAACGTGGTTACGCTGCCAATGAATTCAAGCCAATATTCGAAAGCCATGACCGTATCGGCAATCGTATAGATATAGTTCGTTACCATCCTTCATATCATCAATTAATGCAACTGGCACTCTCGGAAGGATTGCACTGTTCACCCTGGACGGATCCACGTCCGGGAGCGAACGTGGTAAGGGCAGCAAAGAACTATTTACAATGTCAGCTTGAAGCTGGTCATGGATGCCCAGTAACTATGACTTTTGCTTCTATACCGTCAATTCAACTCAACCCCATTGTTGCCGCTGAATGGGCCCCCAAAATATTAAGCAGAGGATATGACAACAGTAATCGCCCTTACTTTGAAAAGTCCTCTCTAACTATCGGGATGGGTATGACGGAAAAACAAGGCGGCTCTGATGTACGTGCTAATACCACGACCGCTATCCCTTTAGGGGATAACGTCTATGAGCTGCTCGGGCACAAGTGGTTTATGTCTGCTCCCATGTGCGACGGTTTTCTGATACTAGCCCAGGCACCCGGAGGGCTCTCCTGTTTTCTGGTACCCCGCTGGCGTCCAGATGGTAGTAAAAATCCCCTGGAAATCCAAAGGCTCAAAGTGAAAGCCGGTAATGTCTCCAATGCTTCTTCAGAAGTGGAGATGCGAGGTGCAATGGGTTGGTTGTTAGGAGAGGAAGGGCGAGGCGTAAACGCAATTATTAAGATGGTAGCCATCACTCGCTTCGATTGTATGGTCGGTTCTTCCGGAGGTCAGCGTCAAGCAGTTGTTCAGGCCATTTACCATGCCTCACAACGAAAAGCCTTTGGCCAAAAGTTGATTGACCACCCCCTAATGCGCAATGTGCTGGCGGACCTGCAATTAGAAGTTGAGGGATCCATTGCCTTAACTATGCGTATGGCAAGGGCTATGGATCAGGAGGACCAGGAGCACGAAAAAATGCTACTTCGTCTGGGAGCTGCGGTGGGAAAATACTGGATCTGCAAACGCAGTCCTCACCATGCCTATGAGGCTATGGAATGCCTGGGAGGAAATGGGGTCATCGAGAACTTTATTACTGCCCGCCTATACCGAGATGCTCCAATCAATGCTATCTGGGAAGGCTCTGGCAATATACAGGCTCTGGATGTCCTTCGGGCAATCACAAAAACACCCAGTGTAGTAAATCACTGGTTGGACGAAATGGCAGCCAGCACAGGTAAGAATAATTATTTTGATAAAGCACTAGATTCATTAAAGAAAGAATTGGCAGATTTAGATCAGTTTGAGTACCGAGCTCGCGCTATCGTAGATCAAATGGCAGTTACAATGCAGGCCCATCTACTTATTCAATCTGGTGATAAGGCAGTCAGTAGCGCTTTTATTCTATCAAGGTTGGAGGGCAAAAGCGGCCATAGCACTGGTAGCCTACCCAGGGGAGTCGATATAGAACAATTGCTCACACGCGGGAACCCACTTTCAGTATAAAAAATGAGCTATATATTAACTTAAACTGAAAACCCGGCATAACCGGGTTTTTTCTAATAAAAAATAAAGATCAGCTAAAAAAACTATAGCGAAAGCCCAGTTGGCCACGAACCCCATAATACTCAACTTGCTTTGGCCTATCTTTATCACCAATATAATAAGTTAAAGGTTCATTCGTAAGGTTTAAGGCCTCAGCAAAAATAACTAAATTGTCCCCAATCGTATAATTTGCACTAATAGTACTGGTCTTCATTTTTATTGCCACCATGCTCTTCAATATACTCTCCCTTATGGTTTTGAGCCAGGCGAATGGAGACAGTACCATCATCATAATAGATAGAGAGATTATGTAATAAATCAGCTTGACGGGAAATCGGCACCGCACCATCACGGCCCGGAATACGCATTTCTGAATCCAGCATAGTTAAATTTGTCGACAACCCGATATTTGAAAGAAATCCGGGAAGGAAATCCATTTTTCGCACCAAATTAAATTCCAATCCCCTCAGCCACGCATCTTCACCATTTTCCGGACTATAAATATAGACTCCTGACACCCCATTATATTCACCTTCTTTCACATCTTTAAAGATTGGATCTGTAATATCTTTATAAAATAAACCAGCAGATAAAATCCCCGAGTCATTAAAATAGTACTCATACATAAAGTCCAGATTCCAAGAGTAAGTAGGATCAAGATCTGGATTACCTCCTATAAACTCATTATCGTGCTCGGCATAGTACCCTCCCGGATTCAGATCACCAAAGTCCGGCCTGGCAAAGGTTCTGGTCAGCGCGAGCCTGATATTGCTATCCTCTGTGAGCGCATATTTTAGATGTGCCGATGGCAAAATGGATAAATACTCTTTATCACCATTAAACGGCACCAAATAGCCTTTATTAGCTTCATCGTTAACAAATACCTGGCTTTCCACCTTCGTTTGTGTCTGAGTGAGTCGTAATCCCATTACAAGAATGGCTCTATCTGAAAGCTCATAATTACCCATGCCATAAGCCGATAGGTGCCTCTCTGTTAGCTCAAAATTTCGCCCAAGAGCCCCTCCATTTTCAACTAGAGCTGATTCTTCGGGAATCAAAATGAATTTATCCCGGTTTTGGTTCCAAAAATTCTCCAATTGAGACATTGAAGCAACCTGAGAGAATTGGGAGTCATAGTTGATATCCAACTCTGATAGGAAATCATTTCTGCCAGGCTGATCAGACAAGGTAAAGTCAGAGAGAACTGGGGCAGGCCCATAGTTTTCCTCATCCCAAATGTAAAATGCATTGGAGAATTCAGACACCCGTTCCTTGTCCCGATATTTCATACCGAACTTTAACTCCAGCTCACTGGAAAACTGGGAAGAAAAGTCAAAAGTGGCTACCACTTTATCCTTTTCGTTGACATACACTTTATATAGTTCAACCCAAGATAGGCTGGACTGGGTTGGGTCCATTACAAAACCATCCGGGAGGTGAGTGGGTATATTTTCTGCTGGGTCAGTACCACCATCGATTTGGTTGTAAGCCAGCCCATCATCATCCAGACCAACATAACCTACTTCCGTTTGATCAAAACGCATTACAAAATAAGAGCGATCATCTTTATTGGGTGTATTCCCATAGCGGAATTCATTATCATAGCTGGCTAAATTCCAATTCAGCTGCTTATCACCACCAAAAAAGTGCTCTCCACCAACTTCAACACCTTGCATACGTGTTATCAAAGTATTGTGGATATGCTGAAGTTCCATTCTATCTTTATCGAACCGCAACCTGTGCTTGTAATGTGTCTCCTCATCTTCTAATGTCCCATACAAACCACGAGCAAAAATCTTACCTCCTTCTTCCAATCGGTATTCAGTAGCAAGGTTTAACCCCAGGGTATCTCTGGTTCCGGTATAATCCCGCAGTTCCAATCGATATATTCCCTCCCCTTTACGGCGAGGCTCGTAGTTATCTGTTGCCCAATCCCTGCTCCAACCAGTTACATTGGCCAAAAATCCCCATTTACCACCTTCACTTCTATCCCCATAAAGAATGCTCATGGATTTAATATCACCGTCGGCTTTATCCGCATAGCCACCAGATAGGGATATATCCAAAGTGCGTTCTTCAGGGGCTGTACGAGTCACAAAATTAACATTGCCGCCAATAGCGTCACCTTCCTGATCCGCGGTAACAGCCTTAGAGACCTCAATACGTTCAATCAGCTCCGATGGAAAGAAATCAAACGCCGTAGCCCTGCTGGTAGTTTCCTCTTCTGCAGATGGCAAACGATGACCATTAAGGCTAGAAGAACTCCATTGGGACGGGAGGCCACGCACAGCGACAAACCGTCCTTCCCCCTGGTCACGCTCGATAGATACGCCTGCGACTCTTTGAACTGCCTCTGCGGCGTTACGATCCGGTAACTTCCCTATACCATCTGCCGATACCACATTAACAATCCGGTTGGATTCCCTCTGTAACTCCAGGGAACGTAACTCTGTCTCAAACATTCGTCCAAGCACAACAATCTCTTCTATTTCGCTATCATCCTGGACACTCTGCTTACTACTTTCTTGTGCATGAGCGTAATTTACTTGTCCCACCAGCAGAGTAATCGTTGCAGGCAATAATTTGACATAAATCATTTTACTTCCCCTGTATCAATCAAAAAATGATTGGCAAATTTTTATCGACACAAATTAACTTGCTCGATCATCAACATAAATCTGGACTAGACCAGAATCCTAAATTGCCGCTATGACGTTTGTATAACAGGTGTGTGAATATTCCCTGCGAATATATAAATGAAAAATTTTTACCATCTGGAATGGTTATTGAACTTAAAAAAGACTGTCACAAAAACGCAATCATAAGCACCTAAAATCTGGTCTAGACCAAATAGCAGCTATCGATAAAATGGAAAAAACCAGTAAAAAACAGGAATCTGATTCCAGTGAAGATTTCAACAGTGAGATTTTCTTGCTACTCTTTTCCGGAGTTGCTGCATTCTTCACTTATTTTTGTATGTATGCTTTCCGCAAGCCCTTTGCAGCAGCATCTTACGCCAACATTTCCGGCTGGGATTTCACTCTAGACTTTAAAACCGCACTTATAATTTCCCAAGTACTGGGTTATGCGTTTTCAAAAATTATCGGGATTAAGGTTGTCTCAGAGTTGCGGCCATTGCAGCGGGGAAGAATACTGGTAATTCTAATTCTTTTCAGTCATCTGGCCTTGATAGCATTCGCATTGATCCCCGCTCCTTATAATGTTGTCATGCTTTTTTTAATGGTCTCCCACTTGGAATGGTGTGGGGACTAGTATTCAGCTATTTAGAGGGGCGTCGTCTTACTGAAGCACTAGGCGCCATTTTATGTGTTAGCTTAATCGTCTCTTCAGGAGCCGTAAAAGCAGTAGCCGCATATCTAATGCTGGAATGGAAAGTGCCGGAAATCTGGATGCCTGCAACCGTGGGCTTATTATTTCTACCTGCACTGATTCTATCTACATTTACACTCAGTAGAATTCCCCAACCCAACCAAGCAGACATCCGTGCACGAAAACAAAGAGTACCAATGACGAATGAAATGCGTTGGACTTTTGTCAATGAAACGAATCTGGGATTGTTGGCTTTAATCATCGCTTATGTATTCCTAACGGCATTTCGTGACTTCTCTGATAATTTCGCTGCAGAGCTTTGGCAAGCTTTGGGTCATGGTCAAGCACCCCAGATCTTCCTTACCAGCACTCTACCCGTGGCACTGATAGTTTTAGCATCCCTGGCGCTACTTATTTTTGTACGTAACAACTATCGCGCATTGCAGCTAAACCAGCTATTAGTCGCGGCTGGGGGAGCAATCTGCATAACTTCAACTCTCGCATTTGAGTTAGATATTGTATCCGGGGCTGCCTGGATGATTGGGATCAATATCGGGCTCTATATAGGCTATGTTCCATTTAACTGTTTATTATTTGAACGTCTGGTCGCCTGCACCAAGAGCCTAGGTAACGCAGGATTTGTGATTTATCTGGCAGATAGTGCGGGTTATATCGGCAGCATTAGTGTCATGCTCTATAAGACTTTCGCGCAACCAAACCTAAACTGGTTACAGTTTACTCAGCAACTTTCCTATGCTACTGGTATTGCATGTATTTTGTTAATGCTGCTCTCACTTCTTTTCTTTCGCCGCTTGCACCGTAATTCTTCTTCACGGTTGAGGCTTATTACTTCTCCAGTGTAAAAAAGGCTATAGAGCAGTTATGAAATTTGATATTGCCATTGTCGGTGCCGGGATATTAGGCAGTTTTGCTGCTTACCATGCACTAAAATCCGGAAAAAAAGTGCTGTTAATTGAAGCCAGCACTAAGCCTCACGGAGCCACGGTACGCAATTTTGGCCAAGTAGTACCATCTGGTATGAATCTAAAACTATGGCGAAATCTGGGGCGACGATCGCTGGAACTTTATGGCGAGTTGGCGACAATAATGCCGGACGCACTCTGGCAGCATGGCTCTCTCTACGTGGCTTCTTCTTTAGAAGAGGCCAATCTACTAGAGGAAATGCATGAGATTAATCGTGAGACTAACTACGTTTCCAGGCTTCTTACCTCGACGCAGTGTCACAAGCAAATTAATTTACTAAAGCAGAGTTACTGCCATGGTGGCCTCTACTATCCACAGGAAATGAGTGCCGAAAGCTCCCTGCTAATGAAGTATTTTTGGAAACTACTTGAAGACACGAAAAATTTACATTTTAAAAAGGCATCTCCGGTAATAGCCGTAGAGGAAGTCAAAAATGGGGTCCAGCTTCGCTGCTCAACAGGTGAGTCTTTTATTTCAGAACAGGTAATGATTTGTTGTGGCCATCAACTTAGTCATTTATTTCCGCACTTATTACAAACAGAACAACTACGGCTTAGTAAATTGCAGATGTTGCGCACCCAACAAATCAAGGGAATCACAATACCAGGGAACCTGCTTACAGGTCTGACAATACGCCGCTATGAAGCATTTAAAAGTTGCCCTAATTATAAAAATCTACCGAAGCCCCATATTGATCCAAGCTATGGAAAATTTGGTATCCACCTTCTGTTTCGACAATCTGCCGATGGCAGCATCATCATTGGCGATTCTCATGAGTACTTCACTGCCCAGGACTCAGGCACTTTGAACTATGAAATATGTCAGGAAATCAACTCACTGATGGTAGCTGAAGCCAAGCGTATTCTTAATCTACCCCATTTAAATGTTGCCAGGATTTGGAATGGCTATTACAGCCAGGAAAGTAGCCAAGGCGTATTCCTAAAATCCGCAACAGAAAATATTCATTTAATAACCGGTATTGGAGGAAAAGGTATGACAACCGGACCAGCATTAATGGAACGGGTAGTGAAGGGTATTTTGGACAAGATCCCTCTAGATGAGTGCTTAATCGATGAGAGCTAATGTTGTCGATAAAATTAAACAGTTATTTTTGCAGTACGGAAATTTAACACTTGGAGAAAAATGCACGCAGCTACAGCATGCTACCCAGTGTGCCACCTTGGCGGAACTCTCTGGTATCTCCGATGAAATGACTGTTGCAGCGTTTCTTCATGATATCGGCCATCTCCACGCTATAAAGGAAAAAATACCCGGGACGGATACTGAAGGCTACAGTGCACATGACTTAATAGGTGCAGATTTACTCGAAAGGTGGGGTTTTCCCAATACAGTCACGAAGCCTATCGCCCTACATGTTCAAGCTAAAATATTTTTAATGAGTACAGATAACATTTATGAGACACGGCTATCCGCAGCAAGCCACAAAACCCTAAAAAAACAAGGCAAAAGAATGACAGATAAAGAAAAAGATAATTTTCTTAATACCCCCTTCGCCGAGGATGCTCTGCGTCTGCGCAAGTGGGATGATTCAGGAAAAGTGCCTGGTTTAGCCGTAGCTCCTTTGGATCACTGGCTAAAGATCTGCTCAAAGGTACTTAGTCGATAGATATTTTACCGCTCAACTCCCTTATCAATTACCAAAAATGAGATAATCCATGGAACCACTGCAACTTAAAGCTGCTATCCTCGACTGGGCCGGAACCTTAGTAGATTTTGGCTCCCGCGCCCCTTTACAAGCGTTTATGCAAATTTTTGCTGAGGCTGGAGTTACGGTCAGTGAAGAGCAAACCCGTATTCCAATGGGTACTGAGAAGAAAGAACATATTCGCCAGATGCTACAACAAAATTCCATTCAAACTGCCTGGCAAGTGGTTCATGGGCGCCCATCCCAGGAATCTGATATAGACGGACTATATCGCCGTCTGGCTCCGATACAGATTCAGGAAATCGATAGGCACAGCCAAATAATACCCGGAGCCGAAAAACTATTTGTCCGCTTACGTGAGCGTAATATACGTATTGGTAGCACCACTGGTTATAGTCGCATAATGATAGAGGGCATGCTGGCAAAAGCTCAACAACAAGGCCTAGCACCCGACTGTGTTATTGCAGCAGATGAAGCTGTGGGCGCAAGACCAGGACCCGCAGCTGCATTAAAGAACGTCATTGAAATGGAAATCTCTTCTGTCAGCCAATGTGTCAAGATCGATGATACCGCCGCAGGCATTCATGAGGGGCGCAATGCCGGCATGTGGACAGTTGCAGTGGTACTTTCAGGCAATGCTTCGGGATTATCCCTAAGTAGTTGGCAAGCACTCTCTGAGGAAGAAAAAAGAAATCACAGTATTGGCGCTTTTCAAAAACTTGAGAATTGCGGCGCTCATTATTTGATAGACGATATCAATAAGCTTGAACCCGTACTGGTCGATATCAATCGCCGACTGGCTCTTGGACAACGCCCCTGATAGGCTATCAAACTTCAGGAATACCAGTTTGGTAGCCCAGGCTTAAGACCGAGTTTTAGATCAAACCCAAGAGAAATACTGTGTCCTCCAGTTACGTAGAAATTAAATCACATATCCAACTGTTGATCGGTAATGGTCGCCTGGCCGCCAATCACAAGCTGCCCGCTGAGCGTGAACTGGCGGAGCAGCTGCAAGTCACACGTATTACTTTACGAGATGGTTTAAACCGTCTTGAAGGTGAGGGAATGGTGTACCGACAAAATCGCAGGGGTTGGTTTGTTGCACCAGATCGATTTGTGATGAACCCGACACAAAAGGTAAATTTCAACTCCATGACCCGACAACAGGGTTTTAGAGCAACCACCAAAGTACTTGGGGTCCGTAAGCTGACCGTAAGACACGATATTTATTCCGCCTTTAACGCCACTAAAAGTACCAGGTACTTTGAAATCCGAAGAGTCCGCTACCTGGACCAAAGGCCAGTCATGGTAGAAGAGAGTTATCTCTCATCAGAGTGTTTTCCTGAATTATCTGACTTCGATTTATCCGGATCTATTACCGAAATATTGCAAGATAATTATAGGGTAAATATCATTCACGAGCGCTGTAATATTCAGGTTGCGAACCTGGAGTTGCAATATGCAGAGCCATTGGGTATACCCGCTGGTGCTCCAGGCCTGAGAATCTTAAGACTTCGCTATGATTCTGCTGAATATCTGATTGATTATAATATTGAATACTGGCTACCCCACGCCATAGAAATGGAAGTAGCCACTAGATAGTACTTATTTTTTACCGCACCTAAAAAATTCCTTGCTCTTTAATTTTAATGAGGGAGATTGGTTAGTTGTTAGCTTTTAAATAGCTGTCTTTTCTTTGCAGTATCGCTGTAAAAATCCCTTCATTGGGATTTAATAGCTATCGTCTATTCTATCACCACTGGTCTAGACCAGAAAATCATTGAAAATACGGAATATTCGATATGAAGACACTTATCTCCTGCCTGTTGTTAATTTCGTTTGTTTCCAGTAACCAATTCGTTTTTGCCCAGAATAATAAAAAGGTACTTCTAATTGGCGTTGATGGGCTGCAGTACGAAAAGCTCAAGGATATAGACACCCCCAATTATGATCGATTAATTCTACACAGGGCTTATACCGGTGGTATCAGTGGCTCTCAAAGTCAACAGGACACTAAAAGTGGCCCCGGCTGGTCCACTATCCTTACAGGAGTTTGGGTTGACAAGCACCAAGTCACGTCCAATGACTCAGGCCTGGCAAATGCAGAATTCCCCAGTTTGTTCAAACGGATAAAGGAGGCTGATAATAGCCTTTGGGTGGGCAGCATATCCCATTGGAGCCCTATAAATACCAACTTTTTTACTACCGACCTGGCACAGGCTAACCTGGTTTTAAGTGGCCTCTCCGATGCGGATGTCACCACACGCGGCGTGCAGGAAATATCCTCAGGTCATGTGGATTTCCTTTTCCTGCACCTGGATGACCCCGATGGTGTCGGCCACAGCTCCTGTTTTGGCAATCACTATAACGAAAGCATTCGCACAAGCGACACTCAGCTGGGCGCTCTGTTAGATGCCGTAGATACACGTATTGCAAAAGGTGAAGAATGGTTAGTGCTTGTAACTACAGACCACGGCCGTGATTCTCGCGGCTGCGGGCATGGGGCACAAACTGCCAGCGAGAAAACAATTTTTATTGGCAGTAATTTTCCGTTAAATGCTGAGCACAGCGAGTTTATTGGAGATATCCACAATGGAGATTTCAAGGGAATTTATGGCCATGCTGCCCAAACCTCCATTGCACCAACGGTGTTGCGTTTTATGGATATTGAGCTGCAAACGAATTGGAAGCTGGATGGTAACCCACTGATTGGCAGCCCTGGAATACGTAAAATGATGGCTGCTGACAATAAGACAATTAAATGGTATTCCACATATAGCGGACCCGTGGAGATTCACCAGAATGACCAGTTCATTGATGTCGTCGACGCTAGCTCACAAAGCTGGACCGACTATACAGAAGCACAGGGAGTCCTGGACTATGTATTCGTACATAACGATACCCCAGTTGCTTTGCGTAAATCGGCCCTGGAAATTACTGCTGGCCTGGACTGGAGCAGTGCACGTGCTTACTATTTTCGCGGTGACGATCAATATGTACGCTACAATAAAACCCTGGACAAAGCCTCTAGCGGTTATCCGCGCACAACCAATAACAGTACATGGCCTGGCTTGGGCGACTATGCCCACCTGATTGTTGCTGCATTTAAAGCCAACAGTGACAAAGGCTATTTCTTCTTAAATGACGGGCGTTACCTGCGCTATGACCTCAATGAAGATCGGGTCGATTCCGGCTATCCCAAATTGGTGGACAACAATACTTGGCCTGGTTTGGCTACCTACGCGACAAAAATTCGCGCTGTCCTGAAATGGCCTAATAGCAAAGTTTATTTCTTTCTCAAAGACGGGAATTATTTACGCTATGACCTGGAAGAAGACCAACTTGACAGCGGCTACCCCCAACCTATCAATGACAGCAATTGGCCAGGACTCGGTCCTTATGCTACGGAGATTACCGCAGCCCACCAATGGAACACATTTCGTGCATATTTTTTCCTCAAAAACCAGCGTTATATACGCTACTCCATCACATCTGATCAAGCATACAGTGGGTATCCGAGAACAACAGATAATGAAACCTGGCCAGGCCTGATGACCCCCTGATTCACTACCAGGGCAAACGGCTACCATCCCAAAAAAACAGATTACCACTATCGGCGGGCGCCAGTTGTTGTAGTACATCCACAATACGCCCGGCACTCAGTGCCGGGCTGTATAATTTTCCCGGCGCCAGATTACCCTGGAAGGGTTTGGAAAGTGCTGTATCCGTAGTGCCCGGATGAATGGCCACCACACAACTGTTTTCCAATCGGCGCCCCCATTCAATAGACAGGTTTTTTACCAACATATTGAGTGACGCCTTGCTGATACGATAGCTATACCAGCCCCCCAACTCATTATCGCCGATACTACCCACCTTGGCAGACAGGGATACCCATAGCAGCGGCCGCTTGCGTTGTAATTTTCTATCCAGCGCCTGGGCCAGGTGCATATGAGTGAGGAGATTGATACGCATAGACTGTATCAACCAATCATCCTCACATTGCGCTAGAGATTTTTCCGGGCCATGAAATTCATCGTGCAACAATCCACAACAGTTAATTACCCAGTCAGGCGGAGAGGAAAATTCAGAAAGGAAGGTCTCGACAGCCCTGATAGAGTGCTCGTCCGCGAGAGAGACTGTCAGGTGACGACGCTCGCCGGCGTGTCCAGGTACCCGATCTACTGTACCACGGCTCAAAGTCACCAAAGTAATATCGGGATAGCGCCGAACAATTTCGGCGCCGATCGCGCGAGCCAAACCGCCCGAGGCACCCGCCAGTAATACCACCCTTGGTTGATCAAACATACCGGCCTCCATGCCGGATAGCTCGTGTGGCTTTATTTTGCCTTTTTGCCGCCGGACTTTTTGTCTTTGTTTTCTGATTTCTCAGCGACTTCCTTGACTACACGCAGCATAGGTTCATCTGAGCGGAAAATCAGGCCGTGAATCTCCGTAGTATTCTGCCCCTGCAACAACTGCTGCAAGTACTGCACTATCTGCTCAGAAATCTCCTGGCCAGGTACCAGAACAGGGATGCCCGGCGGATAAGGTACTATCTCATCGGCGCTGGTGCGACCGATAAGATTCTGTGTAGCGTCCACCCCATTGTCCATCAACGGCAACTCTTCCGTATCGGCAAAGTAGGCATCCGCCGGCAGACAGGTGAAGCGGGTAAACTCAGGCAGGCGGCGCGGAGTACCGACATGAATACGCTTGTGAGTATTCCCCGCCAGCTGCTTCAGTGCATGAATCAAGCGCAACAATTTACTCTCAGTACTGCCCAGAGTTACCAGTACTGTGATGGTATTGTAGGTGGTCTTTTCCACTTGAATACCGTATTGATCAAACAGCTTGATCTGCATCTCATTGCCCGAATAGCCGCTGCGGGAAATATCGATGGTTACCTTGGTGGGGTCCAGGCCGATATTGTCACCTGCTAGAGGCTCAGCAATCAGGTCATCGCGGGTGAGGGCTCGGAATACTCCGGTTTCATTGACTGCACGGCGAAGGGTTTCCACCATCTGCAGACACTGCTTGAGACGCCCATATCCCTCCATCGCCATCTGCTTACGGGCAACATCGAGGCTGGCAATCATGGCGTATTGCGGGCTGGTAGACGCATGCATGTTCAGGTTTTCGCGGAAGCGGAATTCGTCGAAGTCCGGGTCCTGCACATGAATCATGCTGGCCTGGGAGAAAGCCGACAACATCTTATGGGTACTCTGGGTCACATAGTCGGCGCCACACTCAAGCGCGGTCGGGCGCAGCTCTGGGTGGAAGAAACCGTGGGCAAACCAGGCCTCATCGACCAGCACCTTGACACCGCGCTCATGGGCGTAATCGATAATAGGTTTCAAATCGTAGCGCAGACCATCGTAGGTACAGGAAGTGATAACCAATAAGCGCGCATCGCTATGTTCATCAAGCGCCGCCTCGATATCCGAGCGCTTCACCGGGCCATAAATGCCGAATTCAGGGTGCAGTACCGACTTCAGATAAACCGGCTCACAGCGATTCATCACTATCGCATGGTGAACCGATTTGTGGCAGGCCTGGTCGACAATAATCTTGCCGCCGCCACCGAGTATCTGCTGAATCACGACCTTGTTGGCAGTGGAGGTGCCATTGGTCAGGAAAAAGGTATGGCGCGAACCAAACGCCTGGGCGGCAAGATCCTGTGCTTCCTGAATTACCGAGTGCGGTTCCAGCAGGCTGTCGAGTATCTGTACGGAAACAGACAAATCCGTATTGAATACATGCTCGCCCATAAAGCGGTAAAAGTCCCCAACCCAGGGGCTGTTGCGCAGGCTGTCACCACCGGAGTGACCAGGAGTATGCCAAGCGTCACGTGCGGAGAATACATATTCCTTCAGGGTATCGGCAAAAGGCGTGGAGGCGCGGCGGGCAATAAACGCCTGTACCAGGCGGAACATATGGTTGAAATTGCCCTCTCGGCGATCAAACAGCTCGTCAAAGCGGCGACGCAGGTTGGCGAGGGATTCTGCCCCCGCCTCACCAATTGGCGAGGTAGCACCGGCAACATCACTGTGGGCCACCAGGAAGATATTGAGTTGAGAGCGCAGAGCATGGATGCGGTCGGCCAACTGGTCGGCCTCTTGCAGGCCTTTAGCATCATTGCCACCATCCACTATAACCGCTTGTAAGCGATCTTCATCGCGCCCCAGGCGCTCTACATCTGCGGGGGCTACCGCTTCAAAGTGCAGTCCGAAAGGATTTTCATGGCGAGCGGCGGTGCTGTTCAGGGCACTGATCCATTCCCCCGCCAATTTGCTGTCTGCACTCACCAGAGCGATATGACATTCCAGCTTCTGCGCGCTGTCATTCAGGTTGCCCAATTCAGGCATTTTCAATTCCAAGCCCATATTCTTATCCATCAGCATAGCCCGCAACTTGTTGCAGGCTGCCGCCTTAATTATTTAACTATTTGATTTTATTAACTTTTCTTAAGTCCTCCAGCTATGGCGGAGGATCTGGAATTTCGCGGCTAAAAAGCCAGGGGGCAAATATTAATGGAGCAGGCGCGGGATTTCCGCGACAGGGAAGCATTTGGCGAAATTCGCCAAATGCATGGTGACCGACCAGATCTATTGCCAAGGAAAAGTGGAAAGTTAGAACTTTGCGCTGCGCACACTGCCATCGAACTCCAGGCAGTCCCTGACTCTCTGCCGCTGTACCTCGGAAAGCTGATCCAGAGGGAAATACGCCATTTCAGAGTGCTCGTTTGACAGGGTGATATGCCTCCTGTCGTTAAAGCGGGCCCGAAAGATAAAAACGTGGGAGTTATAGACCTTGTGGTAATAAATACCACTCAGATAATCAATATCTACATCCCGCCCCAACTCCTCGCGACACTCCCGTCGCAGGGCTTCGTGGACTGTTTCACCTGGGTCCAGAGCCCCACCGGGCAGCCCCCAGCTACGATTGGCGTAGGTTGCCAGCAGCTGCAGGACTTCGCCCACTTCATTGGTAATCACCGCATGCGCACTGAGGCGGTAGCTGTCTTCGAACCCCATCGATCCCGTCCCTGGCCGTTAGAGGCTGTTAGAACCCCTGAGCCAGAGTGAAACCAAAGCCCAGGGTCTGTACAGACTCATCGTAGTCGATCAGGCTCTCACCATAGCCATTGAAATAACGGATATAACCATCCACCCGCTTTCCCAGTGGGAATCCCCAGGTCAGCTCAACAGCGCCACGATTATCTGAGCGCAAATTGTTGCGCACCATAATCGCGATAGAGTGGTCACCATCCCGGTAGCGCCCACCCAATTCAAAATGACCGAGGTAGTGCTCAATATCCGGATTGTCATCATCCTCTCGCGCCTCCGGAATCCTATACCAGGGCTTAAGACCTATAGAAAAGTTATCCCGCTCAAAGATAAAGTTGGCATAAATTCGATTCCAACTGCGTGAGTAGGGCTCACTGCGTCCATTTGATTGATGATTAAAGGCAATCTGATTGGCCACGTTATGCCAGCCGAACAGGCTCCAGTCGTTGAGCCAAGTCAGGATTAACTCTGGCTCATGATTGGTCTCTCGGAATGGCGCCGAATCATCCGAGTTATAAGCCTGCCAAAAGCTGCGATTGGTGTAAGCCACACTCATGAAAGAGGCACTACCGAGAAAGCCACGCCACACCGGTACCTGCACCGAGAGCTGGAACTGTACCTCGATATTATCCAGGTCGCGGTCCTCGTAATCGGTCACCCCCTGTCTCCGGGGAGGGATTGTAGGTGAAAGGCAAAATATAATTTGCCTTATGGGAGGCCAGGGTGAAAGGGTTACTGGCTGCATCTCGAATTGCCTGGGCCCGCCCTCCCAGCAGTACCTGATCGGTGGGAAGCTCCTCTGCATATTCCTCAACTACCGGATCTACCTCAAAGTAATCTTCCTCAATGCCCAACTGGGCACGCACTCTCTCGGCACAGAGTAGGCGTATTTCCCGTAGGGTGGTATCGGCAGAAGAGATAAGTAGCTGTTCTTGCAGGCACTGTTCATGCTCATGCTGCTGATCCAGCTCCTTAATCTCTACTTGGCGCTCCTCACCAATACTGGCCATGGCAGTATTCAATGGAAACTGGGCAACCACAAGCAGAGAGGCAAAAAATCTAACTCTATTGCGAGTGACGAATCTTAAAAAGGACAAAAGGCGCTCCCCCATTGGCACGCAGTAAAAGTGACGCAAGCTTACACTGGAGAACTGAAAAAATCCTGCCGCATTAGTTCCCGGATGCAAGTATAAAATCAGTATATTTTCCGATTTATTAATAACGGAAAGGAAATGTTAAGTCAGAAAATACCGGTAAAATAAGGAGTTGGGAGATGAATCAATATTAAGCACAGAAATAGGGCAAAAAGTTTACTCGGATACTTTATATGGATAGTCGCTATTCAAGCGACTGATAAAGCCATTCCATTCACCGCATGTTTCCGCAAACTCAGTCGGCGAAATTGCTCAACAAACCAGACTGGTCAGACATGGAGACCACTCGAGGTCTCTTAGGCGAACCTGCCATAGGCGACCCGTACTGGATGGCCAGTCGTAACCGACCAATAGACTGCGACTATCAACGTAGCAGTGCGCATCCCGCTCGGCTTCATCGCCCTGATAAATATAACCGCAAATATCTGGCCCCATATCCTGTGCACGCTGGCTGGCCAGATCTCCGGCCATAGTCCTAGCGCTGCGATGGCTGACCCTCGGTGACAGTAATTTCCCCCGCTGGGAAGGATCAACAATATCCGGAGAAACCACTTCCAAACCATCCTTGTGTTGTACAAGTGTCTTTAAGAGGGGCCCCATAAACACGCGCATCAGAGGAAATAACAGCCGAGACTCGCCCAGCAATTGGGCCTGCTGGGGGCCGTTAGGACCCTCCCAGGAAGCTTCAATCTCATCCCCTAAGCGAGGCGCATACCCCTGAGGACTGCTTAGACGATAATGAGCACTTACCTCATCCACCTCGTCGCGCCAGTGGACATGGCACTCACTTACCAGGCCGGCACAAAGTAGCGCTGAAACCTCTATTCCATAGCCCTGTTCACCTACCAGGCGTCGACTCACCAGGGTACGACGCCCCTCTGAATCGTGGCCCAATTGCCAGCTGTCCCGCACAGGCATTTCACGCCCATCACAGCTGTAGTGATATCGACCTTGCGCAAGAGTAGAGTTCAAACGCATTGCAGATTTCCTCCCTGCTTACTGCAAGCACCAGACTGATAGTTCAGTACCCAAAAAGTATTGCACATGGAAGATTGACCACGAAGATTTTAGCGCCTGCTTGTGAGGGTTTCATCCTCTATAAAATAATAGCCCAGCGACCAAATATAAATTGGGCGACGTAATAACAAATAGTGAAACACCCACCTATAGGCTCCATAAGACAGTAAAACTGTATTCACAAGTGAAAACCGCAATTAATTTTAAGGGTAAAATTCACAACTCATGAATATCTTCAGGTTAACTGTGCATTACTATCACCTCTTTCTAACCCCCTTAAAAAACGGATAAGTATTCTGCATATAATTACAAAGCCTGAATAAGTAACTCCCTCCCTTTTCACTTCTTGTCCAATTCCGATTAATACAGGCCATTACAAACTGATCTCAATCGAATATTTGTAATGTAAATGTATTATTATGCTTTCATCGTCCCGAAGAGAGCAGTCAAATAATATTTGGCATATCTAAATGCAACGCCAGAATTAATTGACGAAGTAGAAAGCAAAAAAAGTTAGCTTAACGCTCAGCAATGTTATTAGAAATAAGACAAATTGTTTTGATTATAAGTGAGTTACTTCTATGCCAACTTTCGCCTATCAATCCATTAACTCAAACGCGAGTACCAATCATGGGGTTAGTGCCTCCAACAGCCAGCATTTCACCCGTATGACTCACAACCATCAAGCCGCCAACCAGGATCGCTGGCACCTAATTATGCCAACGGCTGACGGTTTGGACCCTCATGTTCCAATTCACGGCCCAGCTCAGCTGGTCGCACAAGCACCACACGGCTATATGGCTAAAGGCCAGCACAACAATGCACAATTTCTCAGTATGATTGAAGGTAAAGCTCGTCAGACTCACCAGCACCTGTATCGCTCACTGGGTCAGACCTGTGATCTTTTAGTGTATGGAGAAATGGACGGAGCCAATAGCGAATGGAGTTCCATGCAGCAACATGCTGGGGGGTTGGTGGGGTCGAGTTCTACAGGAAAGGCCTGTAACAGCTTCAGTGTTCACGCAGCCAATACCACTCAACATCAGATTCTCGGCTCTGGCATGGGCTGGATTGCAATCAGGAGCGGGAATGTGAATGCCGTGTTCGTGCACGTACCTAACAGTATTGCCAAGAAGGAAAGCGAATCAGTCATTTTCTATCGCAATATTAATAACCTTCTAATTCAGCAGGGTTATGGCGCTATTGACCTTGTTATGGGCGACACTAACCAGGGAAATGACAGTTTCACCCCCTGCGCACTTAGTGTGGCAACAGGCACACTATTTCGCGATGCACATACAGAGGACGAAGTAAATCCTTTTGATTCCTACCAGCGCAGTTTTACTGGTACCAACAGCACGGCCAGTAAAAAATATGACGTTGCCGCATACAATACCAAGACCATTCGAGTAATCAAGGTGGACTATATCTCACAGAGCACCCCGGTTAGCGTCAACGGTTCCGACATGGCAGCCGCGGTAACCGATCATATGGGAATTTTTATTGACGTTGCCAAGTGATAGTCAGAATAGATACCACAACGGGGAAAGAAAACTAAAACCAGGCTTATGATCGAATCTACCCTGCATTAAAAGATAGATTCGATCAAAAAAACTCTATAAATTAAGCAACCGCAATCTGCTGGGCTTCAGGGGTAATCCACTTCATCAAATTGCCTGCTTGCTGATTGTCATACACCGCTTTGCCATGTAAGTCATTAACTACTTGTGCAGCTCGCCAGGCGGAAAGACTTAATTGCGGTTCCGCAATACCATGACTGGTACGGCCAGTGCCGAGGAAGTATAGGCGACGCTCACTATCATCCCCATTAAGCTTTGTTGCAAATGCATCATCAAGCAACAGGCGCCCTTCTGCATCCCTAGGAATGCGCTCCTGTAGAGGAGCTAAACAGGCTGGAAGAGCCTCTCGTAAACCTGTGCACAAAATAACGATATCCGCATTTATCCACTCATTACCATCTGCATCACCCAGTAAGTGATTCTGTAATTGTAACTGGTAATCACCGCGACAGGACATATTCACTAATTCGCGATTGGGCATCAATGTCACTCGTTCGGAATCCTTCTCCAGATGCACGAGACGATAAAACAACTGATATAGCTCTTTGAGCGTGTCTGGAGAAATCCCATCGGATGCCAGTTTCTGTTCGGCAACAACCTCTTCACGGCGATGAGGGCTCAGCTGGCGGAATACCTCAACATATTCTGGGGTAAACCAATCATTTGTAAACGGTGTTTCATCCAGGGGCAGATAATTGCTGCGACGGGATACCCAAGTTACCTGCTGCGGGCGCCCCCAGTGTTTGCCAAGAAGATTTATTACCACTTCAGCACCAGTCTGACCACCACCAATCACTGCAACACGCTTGCCACTTACATCGGGGTTGCGCAAAGCTATTTCCAACGCATGGAAACAATTTTCAGAAAGGAATGGTCGGCTACACTCCGGGATATTTGGCTTTTTACCAGCCGCAACGCACAGATTCTTAGCAAGTATCTGTTCACGACCATTGGGCCCATGTACGTCCAGCTCAAAATAATCACCATTATCCACCACACTCTGAACACGGCTACTCATTTGGATACAATCCAGACGACGTGCAGCCCAAGCCAGGTAATCGGCAAATTCCCGGCGCATCACGGTACGTTGTTCTGCATGGAGAAAATCATAAAAGCGCTTGTTTTCCACTAAATATGCCAAAAAACTATAGGGGTTTGTAGGGTCAACCGGTGTTACCAGATCTTTTAAATAGGAAGTCTGCATCATGGCGCCCGGTAACATCAAACCCGGGTGCCAGGAAAATTCCGCTTTAGCGTCGAAGAAACGATGGCTCAGGAATTTATCCTGCATTAAAGCGGCAACGGCCAGGTTAAAAGGACCGGCCCCGATACCGGCAAGATCTAGGAAATTACTCATGATTAGGCCTCTAAAGCGGAAGCGGTTTCTGGTTGTGATTTGGGTTGTTGGGACGCTTGCTCAGCGAGCCAAAGAGGGTTGTGCAGGTCACCACCGACGATGGGGACCGGGCGCTCAGCGCTGTCATCATAGCCCTGCCGCAAGCGCACACGATTAATACAAACACGCTCGATGTGAGGGCGGAATAAATTAAACAGCTGGAAACGTTTCGCCATGTGAGCACTGTGCTGTTGCGCAGATTCCTGATAACGGCGCAGCACCCGAGCCAAAATTGCGTAGAATTCCAGCTCTTCCAATCCGATCTCTATCATTAATTGAGCGGACAGGTATCGCAATACTGTTACGAAGTGACCAGTGAACAGATCGTGAATAATGTAATTGGGTGGTAACTGGTCGAGTGCTTGCACCGCTGCTTCCGGTAAATCTGCACGCTCAGGAAACTCCCCTTCGGCGAGACGCAGATCCCCTTGAAAATCCTTCAAGAGGACACGCACCACTTTATTATTACGCAACACCAACGTCAGGTTTTGCGAATGAGCCACCAAGCCTATGCCATAGCAACTCAGTAAATGATAAAGAGGCACTACCGTCGCCTCGAACAAATGCTCAAGCCATGCATGTGCAGAAAGACCGGAAGCTTTTATCAGAGCCACAGCTACAGATTTACCGCTGGCATCTCTCTGCAGCAAGGCAGCCATTAAAAGATGGCGCTCTCCCTCTGCACATAGTCCAGCTGGACTCTGCCGCCAGGTGGCCCCGAGCAACTCCTTGTAGCGATAAGGAGTTCCATCAATTAACTCATGATGAAAGTGCGGTACGTGCAACCCCGCCACTTCCTGTAAAACTCCTGTGCCACGAGATTGTAATTCGCCATCGCGTTCACAAAGCTGCTGCATCCATTCGGATAGCCCTGGACCGCAGCGCATAAATTTACCCGGAATTCCGCGGTAACAAGAAGTATTTAAAACCGTCAGTGGTAACTTTACATGCAGGGCTCGAGGGCGATCCAGATTCGACAGGGTACGCAGTGATACTTGTGGCAAGTACTGGTCACCAAATTCTCCAAGTAATACTAAATCGCCACGAAAAATCTGTTGTGCATAGTGTTGGCGAATATGATGTTGCCACTGCCAAGGGTGCACTGGTAGTGGCAAAAATGCTTGCCAATCGATACCCTGTTTGCGGCACACTTCAGACAGCTGCTTCAGTTGTATTTCATTAAGGCTCTCTGCCAATAAATCTGGCCAGTCCCAGGAATCATTATTTCCACTAACAACCAGCTCCCGCCGGACCGCAAGCCATAATAATCGAACACCCTGGGAAGCCTCTGTACCATAAGCATTAAACTCTTGTGCTCCCCAGCCGATACGCCCTTTATTCACCATCGCTTTAGGATGACCATCCAGCAGGCATTGCAACTGTTCATCAGGCAATTTTGCCAGAGCTTGGGCATTTAATTTTTCGCGTTTTTGTAATAGAGCAACATCGGCAACCAGAGTATTGGCAAGTTCTTGTAATAGATTACCCAGAGTACTGGACGAGGCCTCCAAATCCTGAGCAGCATCAATAAAAAATTGTGCCGCATCATCGGCGGGCTTCACTTCTGTATCCCGTATACGTTCAATGTCATATGGATCTATTAATAGCCAATCCCAGATGGTCAACTTGCCCTTGAAGCGATAAACAACCCCTGAGGAGAGGTGTACAGAATATCGACCATCTGTTTCTACTACAGCACTGAGCGCCTGCTCATAGCAAAGCTCAGCCAGTGACTTTACCAATAGAGCTGTATTTGCCAGCTTCCAGTGTTTGTCCCCGTTCATACTCCCCCCATGCTCCGAAAAAATCTTTCCGCTTACACATCACCAACGCGGCGCGTTTGTGCGGAAAATCAAACTCTTTAATTTTTTTCCAGCTAAAAGTTCCGTTGACATATTTAAGCAACGCACGGTTATCCGCCCGTGGTTCTCCAACCAAATTTTCAGTCCGTGTATCATCAAGGAACATAAAATGGGAAATACCATTAAACCAGGCATAGGCAAAACGCTTGCCTAAATAACGCAGGTCACCAACCAGCATATGTGCACCACGATCGAATGGCTGGCAATCGTAGTAGGGCGCAATACGATCTTCGAGGGCCCAATAAACTTCAAAATAGGCGAAGGGTTCATCGTCAAAACAAGCGATCAAAGGGTATTTATGAGGATCCTCAATAACAGTATCGATAAACTGCCGCTGCTTGTCTGCATCACCCTCCTCTTCCCAAAATTGGGCTACACGTCTCTGGTTCATCCAGCCGGTAAAACGCTCCAAATCTTTCTGAGGGTCTAAGTGGCGCAAGCTAAAATCCATTCCCAAGGAGTGGAAATAACGTCGATAGACTTCCCCTTTTGGTGGTACCGCACGGAGTGGATGGCGAACTCCCTGCTCATTCTTCACCCACTGCAGAGGAAATTTTCCAGCGTTATTTCCACAATACCAAAGCTCCGCACGCTGATAAAAACCACTGCGGGAAACCCGGCTTGCCACTGTATCTGTTTCAACGATATCTATGTTTTGTAATGCCGGGTTCAGTGCAAAGAGCCAATCAAACCATAGGTCTAATTCTACGAGCTGCGCATTATCGTATGTTAAAATAATTCGTGCGCAATCCCGCCCTGGAATGTATTCAATTTGGAAGTAATCTTTCCCATTAAATTGACAACAATATCCACCAGGAGCAATTTGCCAAGAGCGTCCATCAGGAAGCTGACCATGCTCCTCCAGGGACTGTTCAGGCACAGCTGTTAAACTGGTCATAAATCTATCCTTGCAGTTTTTTTACACATATTAATCAGGCTTCTTCAGCTGTAAGCTCTACTGCCGATATCAGGGGATTCGCCATCTTGTGATAGATAGAAAGCGGGTCTTCGGTCGTGGTCTCATTCATCCCGATAACCGCACATTGGAAATTGCCCTTGGCCCAGATCTCAGGTGAATTGAGCAGGTACTCCAGGCAACTACTATCTCTTCGCTGACCTTCATGTAGCAATAGAAGGCGTTGACGCAACTGACGCAATAATTCCCGCTCAGTGATTAAGCCCGCAGCGGAAAGGGCGCAAATCAAACCGAAACAACTATTGACGATGAGATAGTAAACAAACAGTCGATTCGCCATTTGCTCATCAATTACATTTTCACTACCCTGCGCCAAATTGGGCAGATAAGGTTTAAGAAGTTGCTCCCCCAAACGGCTATAACCACTGCCCTGGCAATCTCTGAAATAACCAGCAACAGGCAGGGGACCTTCAAACGACAGGATCAAGTTTTGCTGGTGGGCACCAAACAAAATTCCGAAATCGGCCTGGGCAATCAATAAAGGTTCTATTACTGCATCGAGGAAGGCGTTAAACCAGCGTTTAGTGGCTGCCTCAATAGAAATACTCTCCTCATCGGCAAGACACTGAACTAATTGCGCGGCTCTGCAAGGAGATCCGTCTGGGTGATCCTGTGTCAAAGTAGCCAACAAGCAAGTATTTTCTGCTGATTCACCAAGGAAAGGATTTTCCCGGAACATAACCAGGCTTTCTATAATTTGCTTACCATCAATGTCGGCAAGCATCAGGTAGGCTGGCTCTGCCAATACCTGAAATCTCGGATAGCGGTTGGCAAATTCCTGTCCTACCGGTGTACCCCTTACCTTCAGCACTTCAAGTCCGCGAACCATTTCTTTCGGCTGCAGGGTGCGCACGGAGTTGGTTAACCGCAAACTGAGAGAGAATTTAAGCATATATGGGCTATTGCCACTGTAAATTGCGCGCAGAGAGGAAGTTGCTCGCCAGGATTCACTACCCTCACCCAGCTCTACAATTTTTCCAGCCTCAAGTAATTCCACAACACTCTGGACTTCACACAATTTTCGCCACTGCCAAGGATGTGCGGGAAAAGCGACAAACCCTTCGGGCGCTACGGGGCCACCATCTACTCCACGCACCAAGTCGGCGAACTGTACTTCACTAATTTCAGCGCCACTGGCCCCCTGCAAAAATTGAGGATCAACCCCCAGCCATACCAGGGCAAAGCGATTATTAAATTCCGGTGCGTAGCACTCGGCATCTTTATCGGTAAATGGGTCTCGGCTTTTCGGGGTTGGATGTATGGAGTGGCCACATAAAAGCGCCTGTTCTGCCTCGGCAAAACTGAGGGGTAAGGAAAATAACTTTTCTGTATCGGCACTACGTGCAACCAGTGCCTGGGTCATATTTTTTACACTGGACGCAACTCGGCGAGTAAATTGCGTTCGGGATTCCACAGTGGCGCCAGGAAAAATGAGAAGTCCTGGGCGACCAACTCTGCAGCCTCGGCCATCTCAATCACCTTGCTGCTCCCATCATTCGCTCGCCATACCATGGGCAGAGCGAACTGGTGCCTACCACACTCACTGTGATAGGAAATGTTCAACCAAAGCTCGGCGCTAGATGCCGGCAGGGGAATACTTACTGCTGGAAGACCGATTCCATCCGGAAGTTGTTCACCCTCCTGCATGTGCCATGTGCCGCAACCCGTTTCTCTCAACAGCGCATTAAAGAAACAATTGGCTGACATTCGTTCAGCAAATGCATTGACCGGGCTGTATTGATCAGTCATAAATATCTCTTGAGTACCAACCATGCCAACAGTGCGGTCATACTGAACCGAACCGGGTTGGGGATCGTTCATAAATGGGGTTCTTAACTGAGAAAATACTAAATGCGAATGATTTGTATTTAGAAAATCATGCAGGTAAAATTTCCGTTATTCAAGCTTTTTCTTGAAAAAATGATTCGGATGAGAGTTTCTGCACAGAAGCGGGCGTCCGTTTAGCTGTTTTCATTTAATCCGCGGAGTACCCAATGCGGCGATCCCCTCACCAGAAAAAAATCCACTGGATAGTAGCCAGCCAGGGAGCAGCTCAGGTCGTGCTGCTTACCCAAATCCCACTGATCGTTGAGCGTTGCGGCTTAAGTTTGGCCAGTATCGGTGGCCTTGTGGCACTGGGTACTCTGTGCCTGATGGTGGCCGGGCCACTATGGGGGGAACTCGGGGATAGGATTGGTCGCAAGCCCGTATTGCTCGCGGGACTGACTGGCGCCCTATTCGCTCAGTGCCTCTTTGTGGCACTGCTAATTGCACTGGCACAGGGGCTTATCAGCGAAGGTAGCGCATTGTTTGCTCTGGCGATTAGCCGGATCATTTACGGGTTAAATGCCGCCGCTATTTACCCATGCTGCCAAGCCTGGGCCGTTGAATTGGGGGAACCAGAAAAACGTTTGTCGATACTCTCAGGTTTAAGTGCGGCAGCGAACCTGGGGCGAGGGCTTGGGCCGCTACTGGCCTTACCCGCGCTGCTGGCAGGCGACTTGTGGCCCATGGCTTGGCTTGTTCTGCTACCTCTCACAGCTCTGTATTTGACCCTGAGCCTACCCCCCACCACAAATAAATCCCAACCTAGTTCCGGTGAGAAAGCAGCCTTGCCGCCGGGATCGCTGGCTTTATTTGCCACAGCATTACTCGGCACAGTCAGCGTCGGCCAGCTTCAGGTAATAATGGGGCCCGCGCTTAAAGATTTATACGGCCTGAGCGCCTTGGGAGCCTCCTCTGCTACCGCTGTGTTGTTGGCTACTGTGGCAATCTGCGGTTTTCTGGTTCAAGTGGGGTTAGTGCGCAGGCTCAAAGCACCACAGTTGAGCTTTATGCTGGGGGTCACATCGCTGTGCACTGGTAGTATTTTTCTCTCCTCCACCCTGGGGAGCCTTCTCGCAGTTTTTGGGTTACTTGCCTTTGTTGTCGGTATTGCTTTCCTGGTGCCGGGTTACAGCGCACTATTAAGTCAATCCCGGCAACGTGGAGGCAGGCTCTTTGGACTTTTAGCTCTAATGCACACCGGTGGATATACCATTGGGTTCGCGCTGGGAGGCTGGCTATATGAGGAGCACCCCCAACAACCTCTTTTAGGGATGCTCCTCAGTGTGGGGCTGATTGCTATGTGCGCGTTATTCGCACTTTTTCGTGCTAAAAAAGGAAAAGAAAAGCAAGCGAGTTTGGGTGTCTAGCCCATGATTTATCTTCAATAACACAACCAGCGCAAAATCAGTTCGGGCCTTATTGCCGCAGAGGCCTGAAAAGGAGGTAGGGGTTGATAGTAATACCAGCCCCAAAATGCTACAGGTATCTTTGCCAGAACTCTGCCTGACCGAACTCCTCATCTAACGTATAAGGTTTAAACCCCACCTTACGGTAGGCATTCTTGGCCGCAAGGTTTTTCTCTAGAACTTCCATTGTTAGCTTGCAGCATCCTCTTTTTTTGCCTCTCTCACTACAAACTCCATCATAGCGGCACACACTCCGTAACCTCGAGCCTGCTCGCTGACGATAACATCGTGAATATTGATTAGGGGCTGGCAAGAAAAAGTGGAAAAACCAGTAAAGCAATTAATCAGGCCTAACGCTTTTTCATTGCTGTAGGCCAATACTGTAAAAGCTCCTGGAAACTCCGCCAGCTTGGGCAGCAGTTGATTGCGGCACTGTTCAGGCAGGGGTTCTCCTCCCCCAAAGGGGTGGCGGGAATACTCATCCATCAAAGCGAGAATATCTGCACCGTTGCGACTGTCTCTATAATCCGCCATCGCAACTCGCACGGATGCCTTTTCCTCAGATTTTACAAACTCCATTAATACTACTCTTTCAGCTCTCTGCGCAAAATTACACTTTACGCCATACCTTTAATATTCCCATAATAAAAACAGATTTTTAATAGTTTGGCGACTTGGTAAGTTTTCCACGGCTATTGACCAGCTCAAGTTCTGATGGCACTTGATAACACCTATAGCTTAAAAATGCGTTATCAAACTTCTTCTAGCAAGACTCCTCCTCAATCTCCTTAATACTGAAGCCCTCAGGAACAGGTTCCCGCTCGATCTCACCTCCATCAGTATGGCGGGATAAGGCGTTGCGTAGGCGGGCACGTCTAGCCTGTAACTGGCGCATTCTCAATCGGTGGCGATCCATAAATCCGGAACGCAGCGAGGAACCTCTCCGCCTGCCGGGTCCAGAACTTTTTTTCTTGCCATTATTTATTCTCCCTTTTTCGACCTGGATCTAGAACACTTAGACCAAGCTCAAGATATTGGTCATAATCTAGGTTAGACCAACACCCCTTGGCCCGCGCGAACAAAGCCGCTATCCTGCAACCATAATGTCCACCTGGTCACATTAGGATACAACTGCATTGCACCCGCTTAATCATCTACTGAAAAATAACCAGCAATGGTCCGAGGCTACCCGTGAGGAAAATCCGGACTTCTTTCTCAAGCTATCGAAACAACAAACCCCAGAATATTTATGGATAGGCTGTGCTGACAGCCGCGTACCCGCAAATGAAATTGTGGGTTTATTACCTGGGGAGTTGTTTGTACATCGTAATGTCGCCAACGTGGTGGTGCATACAGACCTCAACTGCCTGTCAGTGTTGCAGTACGCGGTAGAAATCTTAAAGGTGAAGCATATTATTGTGTGCGGTCACTATGGCTGCGGTGGAGTCCAAGCCGCACTGCACAATGAGCAACTCGGCCTGATCGACAATTGGCTGCGCCATATCCAGGATGTACGCGACAAGCATCACACCCTGATTGACCTTTTCCAGCAACAACAGCGCACAGACCTATTGTGTGAGCTCAATGTACTGGAGCAGGTAATCCATATCTGCCAGACCACCATAGTGAGAGATGCTTGGCGCGTAGGGCAGCAACTCTCCGTTAACGGGTGGGTTTATGGCCTGGAAGACGGCCTGGTACACGATCTCGGCGTCTCTATCAGCCACCCGGGGGAAATTGCCGACACCTACCAAAACGCCCTAGCCAAAATAGCCAAACGCAATAACGAATAGCAGCACTCCCTGCCGAACTCCCTTATATTTGCTCCTATAAAAAATTTCAGCCCCGGTGTCCTTCCATAGCCGGGGCCCAGGCTCGAGCAGGGAAGCGTTATGTCTGAATATCGCGTATGGGAATGCCAAAACTGTGGCTGGATCTATGATGAAGCTAAGGGCTGGCCCGAGGACAACATAGCGCCAGGCACACGCTGGGAGGAGATACCTGAAGACTGGTGCTGCCCGGAATGCGGTGCCAGCAAAAGCCAGTTTGCAATGCGCGAAGTCTCTACAGGTATCACCCGCCCTAGTAACATTTCACCATCAACATCTACAGCCACCTACCGTATCTGGGAGTGCATGGTATGTGGCTGGGTATACGATGAATCCAAGGGTTGTCCTGAAGAGGGAATCACCGCCGGTACCCGCTGGGAGGATATTCCTGAAGACTGGAGCTGCCCCCAATGCGGGGTCAGTAAAGAAGAATTTGACATGGTGTTGGTCTCCTCTGTATCAGTGGAGACCAGCTCAGCAAAACCAATCACGAATACGGGAGAGCCTCTGGTAATCCTCGGCACAGGGCTTGCCGGATATAATTTGGCGCGGGAATTTCGCAAGCTGGACAACCACACTCCCATGCTGATGATTACTGCAGATGATGGCGCCTTCTACTCCAAGCCCCTTCTATCTGCCTCCCTATCTCACGGCAAAACCGCCCAGCAACTGAGCCAAATAAGCGCTGAGGAGATGGCCAGAGAACTAGATGCGGAAATTCTTGTGCACACCCGGGTTTCCGAAATCAACCCAAAAGACAAAACACTTACTCTCCACCAGGAGACTGGCGAGCATATATCAGAAATACACTATGACCGGCTGGTATTAGCCACCGGTGCCTGCTGCCCTCCTATTCCCCACATCGAAGGTGACGCCCAATCACACTTGTTCCGTATCAATAACCTGGGAGATTATCATCGTTTCCGCACAGCCTTGGTGGGCCATAGGCGGGTGATTCTTATCGGTGCTGGGCTAATCGGATGCGAATTTGCTAACGACTTGGTGCAGGCTGGCTTTGCCGTAGAGGTAGTAGAACCACTTAACTGGCCTCTTGGGAGACTGCTGCCGGAACAAGCTGGACGTGACCTGCAGAGGGCATTGGAAAAGCACGGGGTACGCTTCCACTTTGGCTCATCTGTTCAAGCCCTCAAGCGTACTTCCGGGGGCTGGAAGCCCAACTCGTTAACGGCGAAACAATTCAGGGGGATATCGCCCTGGCGGCACTGGGCTTGAAGGCAAATATAAGATTGGCAGAAACCGCTGGACTCGCGGTCGAACGCGGTATTAGCGTCAGTCGACACCTTCAGACCAGTAATAAATATATCTTTGCACTCGGTGATTGTGCCGAGGTGGACGGCCACCAACTTTTTTTGTGGCACCTCTCATAGCCTGTGCCCGCGCCTTGGCAAAAACCTTGAGCGGCGAAGCGACTCCCGTGAACTACGGCGCCATTCCGGTTGCAGTAAAAACCACCTTGCACCCCACCACTGTGTGCCCTCCCCAACCCAATACTGAAGGCCGCTGGCAAGTTTTCGAAGACTCTGAAGGTGTGCGTGCCGAGTATCGTGATCCGTCAGGCAAGCTACGTGGTTTTGCTCTGACCGGCTCCTCAATCTCAGCGCGTGACCGCCTCTGTGAAGAATGCGTGCCAATCATGGACGGCCCTCCACACACAAACCATTAACCGAGCTTCTTTCGCTAGTATTGGAGGCAAAGCGCGCAATAAGTACGCTTTTGCCGTAAAATGGTCGGCTAGCACAGATTTTGTACAAGCAAGCTCCGTATGACGACAGAAAGAAGCCCCATCATCACCCCATCTACCCAACAAAGCCGCCTTTTGCGCGATACCTTGGGTCAATTCGCCACAGGTGTCACCGTCATCACTACCCAGGATATTAACGGCCAACCTGCTGGAATGACCGCAAACAGCTTTAATTCTGTCTCCCTGGATCCAGCGTTGGTACTCTGGAGCATTGACAAGCAATCTCTTGGCTATGAAGCATTTACCACTCGCGAACACTTTGCAGTGCATGTTTTACGTGCAGACCAGCAGCATGTCTCCAACCTGTTTGCTGGCCGCGGGGCCGACAAGTTCGGCCAGGTACACTGGTATGAAGGACCAAATGGCATTCCCCGTCTGGACGAGTGCGCAGCTTACTTCCACTGCCGCCGTGTGCAGTGTATCGAAGGTGGCGATCACACCATCCTTTTGGGCGAAGTTTTGGAGTTTTCCGCCCCCGGCGGCGAACCATTGGTTTTTCATCGCGGTCGCTATCGCGCCTTGGCTGGCGATTAATTATCTGTTTGCTTTTAGTTATCAAGGCACTTTCCGGAGGGCTACTTTGGCCTCTTTTCATACCTTGGCGCTATAAAAAATTTTTTTATACTTACAGGTCAATAGACTCGATAAACTTTGGTGGCGGCATAACCCCCTCGTAATAATTTAGTGGCAGGCTCTCAAAATTTACTGATTGGACTCAAAGGTAATGACTCCAGGCACTCTCTTCTGCTTTGCACACCGCGGTTACCAGCGGCGAGCCAGCGAGAATACCTTGCAGGCTATTGGCCACGCACTGGAAATGGCAGTCGGGGGTATTGAAATTGATATCTGGAATGTGGGTGGCCAACTTCTAGTAAAGCACGATCGGCGCCTGGGACGCCTAATCCCGGGCAGTGAGCTAATTACTGAGATGCGCCCAGAGGATTTGAGAGAAAGACCCCTCCCTTGTGGCAATACTATTCCATCACTTCAGGAAGTACTGGAACTGGTCGGCGGCAGCGCACAGTTAAATATTGAAATTAAAGGCCCCAATTGCGCTTCCTTACTGGCAAAGGAAATACGGCGTTTTGTCACTGAAAAAGGCACTACATTCGATCAATATATTATTTCCTCATTTGATCACAGACAGCTGTATGAATGCCTGCGCCTATTACCCGAAGTACGCCGTGGGGTGTTAATTAGTGGAGTACCCCTTGATTTAGCTGCCTGTACCGCGCCATTACAAGCATATTCGCTACACACCAACCTGGATTTTATTAGTGCAGATTTACTGGCTGATGCCGGACAGCGGGGACTCAAAAACTATGTCTTTACTGTTAATAACCCTAATGACCTGGCAATGCTGGCCGCACTAGGTGTAGACGGGGTTTTCACCGATGAACCGCAGATAGTACTGGATTTCAACACACGAGTTCTCGCCAGCAGCGCACTTTGCTAACAGAATATTTGGTATGCCGTTCATGTAATACCATACAAATAAACCCGGCAAAAGTGCCGGGTTTATTTCTTTCAATGGCCTCTTACGACGTATAGCTCTTAACAAAATAAAGTAGCCAAAGACTATTTACTTCCACTGTTTAGAACTCTGCACTAGCACGTAAATACCAGAAGCCGCCGTTGAAACCAAAAGGCGAGGTCAATGCCTGGTCTACGCCCAGAAACTGCAGGGTTCCATCCTGTTCGTCATCAGGCTGTACATCAAAGATATTCTCACCACCGATGGCAATTTTGTAATTCTCATAGAGCGTGAAGGTTGCCTCCAGGTCCACCAGTATCTCGCTGCCATAGCTATAGGTATCCGAAGCATCACCCGGCCCAAACAGCCCCCCTGTTGACTCCCAGCTGCTATAACGATTCAGACGTAAATAACCGCTGAATATATCTCCGGTATCAAAATCCAACGTTAGTGTGGTGCGATCACTGGGCACCTGGTTTTCCAGGTCAAAAACCCTGGAGGCATTGATGGTATTTTCTGCAACATTACTCACTTCCTGCTGGTTATGATTATGGCGTAAATCTACCACTAACAAATTGCCAGCCACCTCAAAATCACTGGTAACTGCCAAGTCGATACCCGAAATTTCAGAGTCATAAGCGTTGACAAAATAGTTCGCATTACTACCACTCAGAAGTGCCGCATTTTCAACTCCCGCACTCTGAAGGAGTTCAACTTCCGCATCACCAATCGCATTGTTGCGCAAGGCCAGCCGATCCTCGATATCGATGTTGTAGTAATCGACAGTAACGCTGGTGTTATCGAACGGTGAAAAAACCGCCCCCAAGGTAAAGCTGGTGGATTCCTCTGGACTTAACTCTGCAGCGCCCAATGCCATAGCAACCGGGTGACTCACCGGGTATGTTCCATTCGGAATCAGATTACCGCTGGAATCAGCAGTTGTCGTGACATTCAGGGTGTTTACCTGTCCGGGAGTAGGCGCGCGGAAACCAGTATTTACAGTACCCCTTAGGGCGAAACGCTCATTGATGTCATAGCGGGCTGAGATCTTCCAGTCAGAGGTAGACCCAAACTCATCATATTCTTCAAGGCGTAGTGCCGTACCTAGCGTCAGTGCATCAGTTACGTCCGCTTCAAGGTCAATATAGGCGGCAATACTCTCACTACTGTAACTGCCGACAGCCTCAGTGGGGAAACCCTGAAATCCATCCGAGCCGACGCCAAAATGGGCCGCAGTCGGGCCCACTTCAGTGGAAGCAGAATCACCTGCGCCAATTGAATAGGTTTCCTCTCTCCACTCAGCACCAAAGGCCACGTTAAGCGGCGAATCTAAAAAAGCCAAATCCACAGGTTTCACAAAATCCGCATTAAGGCTGGACTCTTCTTGGGTAAGAGTGCCCGGCTTGAAACTGGTGGGCGACAATAAACCGAGGCTAGGGTTTATAGAATCTTTCAGTACATATTCCACCTCATTCTCCGCAACCCGCGCGCGCAGGTCCCAGGTCAGTCCATTTTGCATTTCGCCTCGAGCACCTACCACGGCGGAAATATCATGAATTTCTGCACCGAACTGGGGGTTATAGCCGCCAGGGAACTGGGTGTAGATGGGGTTGCGCAACACATATCCACTGGGGCTGGAATTATCGGCTACCAAATAATCGGATGGGTTTAACCCCTGGCCGATAATGTAATCAATCAACGACTGTGGTGCCGGATCTGGCAAATAGTCGACACTTCCAGGGTCATTAGGATCACTGGGCATATCCACCTGTAAAGTACCGCGAGCGGTAAATTGATGTTCCGGGTCAAGTACTGGGCCACGATAGAAGAAGTCTGAAATAGTTTCGTTGGTTGAGTAACCAAAATTTCCGTACAGCTCGACATCATCATTAATATCCAGGCCGCTGTTTACAAAAAATTTCAATGTCTCCACATCTGGATCACCCCAGCGCTGGCCAAGCCCGTCGAGCGGCACCAGGTCCTCTCCAACCACAGATCCGACAAACTCGGCATCAGGACGAGCGACGCCGCGCCAGGTTTTATCGGCCTTGGAATATTCCACAGTGCCATTGACAAAGCCCTTATCCCAGAGATTAAAGCCTGCATTGGCCGCCAAGCTGTTACGAGCCCCATCTCCTTCAAAATACTCACCAGTTTGTGCAGAAAAGCCGAAACCTTCTGCATCATCCTTTAAGATAATATTCACTACTCCGGCAATAGCGTCAGAGCCATATTGGGCCGAGGCGCCATCACGCAGTACTTCTATCCTTTCTATGGCCATAGATGGCAGCGTAGAAAAATCCACAGCCTGAGCACCTTGGTTAACCGTTCCCAGCGGAGCAAGTTGTAAGTTTACAAGGGCTGAACGGTGTCTACGTGTACCGTTAACCAGCACCAGTGTCTGGTCCGGAGATAAGTTGCGCAGGGTCACCGGACGAATAAATGCTGTTCCATCCGCAATTGGGAAACGCTGGGTATTAAAGGAAGGGGCAATTTTTGCCAGAGACTCTGTCAGATCGAAACTGGCCTGATCAGCCAGTTTATCACCACCGACCACATCGACTGGGGACAGAGTTTCTGTGGGAGAGACACCCTCCTTGCGTGTACCGGTAGTAATCACCTCTTCCATCGCCCGGTCATCGACAGCCGGGGGCTGCTCGCTTTGCTCCTGGGCTAAGACGCCTGGAGCCGTAAGTGCGACAGCGATTGCCAGCGACAAAGGTCTTAGCAAATAGGTTTGCATGTTGCCCGTCCTCTCTTTTCATTATTAATTTGGACAGCACACCACTGGATAACCTTGAATAGTGATGAGCAGTATTATTCTTGCGCGCACTGAGACCTACAGAGCACTTTTTTGCTATGGGAATATATCAGCCTACCCTTATCTCTGAAAATTTTCGCGTCAGTGCTAAAAGTCTCTCAATTTTTGACATTTTCCCTCGCCTGATTAGACAACAGTTACTCTGGAAACCAAAACTCATGGCGTTTAAATTTATTTATGTTAATAGTTGACACACCTGACTAATGGTCATTGCTGCCAGGTGTGTCAAATTTTCAATTTTCCAGTAAATATTATTGATAGGATTCACATACCCAGAGAAGAAACACTCCCAGGCCACTCGCCATTATTGCGGGGTATGGGTTACATTCAATTCAAAACTGGACGTTTGACGACTATAGCCTCGAACCATGATGTAAGCTTCGCTATCACCATTTGGCACCTGTAAAGTACAGTTCTCATCAGAGCCATTTTCGTAGGGCCTGCAATCGTAATAACGCCAGGTGGGCGCAGCCCCAAAACGCACATATAAATCGGCATCATTTGTTCCCGTCATATCCGCAACAAAATTTGTGCCAGGCGTCACACTGAATGCCCCGTAGTGCTCCTCACCACCTCGCGACACGTTGCCCGAGAAGCTTTGGGTCTGCTCTTGGCCTGGATCGGGGTCAGGATCTGGATCGGGGTCAGGGCCAGGATCATTGCCAATGTACCCCTTGGCCAGTTCCGCCACATAGGCTGCCGCCAGTTTGCCAAATTTCACGGCATGATTGGCATCTCCACCACTATTAGCAAGAGTGTCATTTACAGTGTGGATATATGGGTTAGAACCATTAAAAGTCGCCTCAAAAGGGAAGGAAACCGCATACCCCTGATCGTGCCAGGAAGCGTGATCAGAACAAGCATAACCACAGTTAGTAGTGCCGACACTGAGGCCACCCTGATAGGTTTGCACCAGATCTTTAAGGAATGTGTTCTGGGCACCATTGGTGTAATCACCGATAATATAAATATCGCTATTCGAACCATAGTAATTGGTCATATCCAGCTGTAGCACACCAATCACGTTCTTATTCTGGTTCTTGTAATCTGTAGCTATATCATCGGAACCACGCAGCCCAACTTCTTCAGCCGCATACCCCATAAATGCCAGAGTTTTTGCCGGCTTATAGTCCGAAACTACTATTGCATTAATCACATCGGTCAAAGTTGCAATACCCGAGGCATCATCATCGGCACCCGGTGCTCGTGTACCCTCCCCGGTGCCAAACCCTACTGTTGAATCCAGGTGGGCCCCCAAAACCACTATCTCATCGGGATCTGTCTGTCCCTGAATAGTGAGAATAACTGAGGGCTGGGCCCAGCTGTGATTGTAAAGTTGCGCTGAAGCATCACTTCTTGAGCTGGTTAGATCCTGCCACTTATCCCGAATCCATTCGGCAGCATCCACCCCGGTTGTCGTTGTGTAATAGCGGTTGGTAAAGCTCGACAGGGTTTCAATAGTCGAGCGAATATTTGCCTCTGAGATTTTTCCTTGTAATGCACTGACCACATCCGCATTATCAATCGTATAACTGGCAACACTCTCTACCGTACTCACTAGCGGTGAAAGCTGCGCAGCCTGCGCCTCCTCCAGTGATTCATGTACCATAAAGCCACCACAGCGATTGTGGCTATTATGCATAATGGTAGAAATATCGGATAAATTACCCTCATCTACCTTTAATATCGTTATATCATTGTGCTCTCCTTGTGCAACCAGCGGCTGTTTTGACATTAATGCACTATTTTTTTTCAGGGTTTGATAGCCATCACTACCAATGGTTATCCACAACTCCTGCGCCAAGGCTATACCAGGCACTGCCAGGAACCCTATTAGCGATGTACGAATCATTTTTTTCATTATCTTCTCCACATTGATTTAGCCCCCTGCGCAAATCGGCAAAACCCAAGAAAACACAGACGGGCACCGTACACCCATGCAAAAATCTTGCACAAACAGCAATGCCGAAAACCAACAACATTCAAATAACATACAAATTATTGAATTTGGAGACGCAACCTGACTTAAAAGGAAATACTACAGGTCATCCAGATTTATTTTTATTATTCAAATTTTGAAAACGCGGAGGAGCCAAGTAAAACCAACTCGAATAGCTGGCAACTAAAACCGTAACACATACAAACAAATACTGAAATAATTTAGCAGTAATCACCAAAAAATAAATCATAAATTTTAAGAAAGATAAAAGACAAAAAAAATAAGAATATAAAAAATCCACTAATAGCAATTTGAACTAGGCATATCTCATAAAAAAATATCATGAAATCTTTGCTGTAAAAAAAGATACTCAATAAGCGAAAAGTAAAACTTCTTCGAATATAACGAGATTGGCAAATTAAATGGGGACTTATTGTGACCTACTACTTTGAGACGAGGCATTCAATAGAGAGAAGTAAATTTAACGACTATTGAAATTGCATAAGCAACTCTTCTGCTACATTCCATTACCTGACAGTGAAGATGCACTCAAAGCATATTGACACTTATTAATTCCAGGACAATCGGCAACACCAATACGGACAATGGACTAACTCCGTAACAACCAACTTGAATAAACCCCTGACGCTACATCTCCGCTTGAAACCTGGAAGAACGATATAGGCGAGCTACCGCTCTACCCCACTCTTCTACTGAGACCACCAAGCCCACCATCAAAATAATCTGCCAGAGGTTTTCTTCATATCTTCAGCCTACAGTCAGGTTCCAGTCAGTAAGCTCTATTAACAACCAGACAACAGGAAGCAACTGTGCAGTTAAGATATGGAATCCTTCTCGCCTCCCTCTCACTTCTGATTACGGGCTGCGCCACAATGAGTAAAGATGAGTGCCAAATGGCGGATTGGCAAGCAGTAGGCTTTGAGGACGGTGCAGCGGGCAAGGATTTAGGGTATATGGGCCGGCGTCGTGAAGCCTGCGCGAAACATGGTGTACAGCTTAATACCGGTGCCTATCGCAGTGGTCGCGATGAGGGGTTAGGGCTATTTTGCACAGAGCTGCGTGGCTTTGCCGAGGGGCGCTCTGGAGAAAACTACAATGGGGTATGCCCAGCTGACTTGGAAGGCTTGTTCCTGCGCGGTTACGAGGCCGGCCAGGATATATTCGTAGCGCACAACGCAGTAAAAGAGCTCGAAGCAACAATTCACGACCTGGAATTGGAGCGTGAGCACATCCTTGATGACATTACGGAGATGAGCGCTCTTATTGTGCTTGATGAAACCAGTCGGGATGAAAGGGTTATCTTGTTAGCAGATATTGCCCGACTAAAAATACGCCACACTGAGCTGGGGATTGAAATTAATGACCTGCTTTTTGCCTTAGGCCAGCGTCAAGCAGAGTACCAGGATGTTCTTGCAAGCTCACCTTACCACTAATAACTTGGTAATTTTCATTAGTGAAAGGCGTCTTATTTTAGGAAGCCTTTCTCTACTGCACTGTCGAGTTTCCCCTTTATTACTCCCCATAGCTCTTTACTACCCGCACCAATTCGGCTATTTAGGGAAAATACTTGGCTTTTACTTATTTCATATTCCTTCCACGTGTGCCCCTCATTATGGCAGTTTTGTAATAGTGGTGGCACCCTATCAATCGCCCGAGCAAACCGGGACTCTGCTGTTTCACCAGCCTCAAATTCTTGCCACAAATGCAGACACTCTGCCTTTAGGCCATCTGGCAACTTAGCCAATAAGCGTTCGATCCCCTGTTTCTCATTGGCTTTTTGCTTATCAGTCTCAGCAAAATAAATAATCTTATCGTCAGCATCTATTTCGCCCAGGTCATGGATCAGTAACATTTTGATAACTCGATCTATATCAACCTCCTCATTGGCATAGTCTTTTAACGCCAGCGCAGCTAGACAAACATGCCAGCTATGTTCAGCTGAATTTTCACGACGATTGATTCCGACCGGCCGAGTTTGACGCAAAACACTTTTCAATTTTTCCACCTCTATCAAGAAATCAAGAATCTGCTCAATCTCTCTCATAAAATTCCTTTGTTTATATTTCTTATTCAAATGGCTATTTAGCGAAAAAACAGGTATTAAATTCAATTCAAAATAATCAATTCTATAGCCATGCAGTATTAATTTTGCACACAATCAACGATGAATAAACTTTGACAAGTGAACTTATTCTTTGATCTTTCCTCGCATCGCCTTTACCTGAGAGCGTCGATTTTTGCTTTGCAGCCTTCTCTCTTTTGCTCCGCGACTGGGCTTGGTAGGAATACGCCGCTTTGGAACTTCAGCAGCCTGCTCAATTAGCTGTTGCAACCGAGAGAGGGCATCCTCTCGGTTTTTTTCCTGGGTACGGAAAGTCTGGGCCTTGATTACTACAATGCCATCAGAGGAGATCCGCCTATCTCTTATTTGCAGAAGCCGCTGTTTAATATTCTCTGGCAGCGAGGATTCATAGATATTAAAGCGCAAATGAATAGCACTGGATACCTTGTTAACATTTTGACCTCCCGCGCCCTGTGAACGCACAGCACTCAATTGAATTTCATCCTGAGGTATCTGGATTCGTCGCCGGGTGCCCAACATTTCACCTTTAAGTTCTATTCAAACACATCAGCAAGTGATAAGTCCTTGCATACCTGTGCATTTTAAGCTAACTCCTGGCGATAGAAAAAATACAAGTACAATACAAGTGTACCTATTTACCTCCTTAGGACTCTTCACGCAAATAAAGTGCAATGTGGAGAACGAGGTGAGTAATTTTAAAGTTAGGATGTATTTACCAAAAAAAATCATCCAGTACTATTGCGCCACTTTTGTAGAGTGTCTCTCAAGGCCACTTCATCCCTAAAGTGACCAAGCAGCCAGCCTCTTTGCCCGTGACTTATTTTATTGTCTGGGTCAAATCCGCTAGTATTGCCACGCTTCCTTGAGGTACAGGAACAAAAAAATAAAGACGCACACCGTTGTTTCCTCTGGATTCCTCCCGATGTTTCCTCTGGGTGTGCGATTACCGCGACTAGGAGAAAACCATGCCCAACGTCAAGCGCAGCCTCGCGGCCGCTATTGCACTTGCGACCATGACCAGCGCCTCTGCTTTTGCAGAGGAATCAGCTTTCAGCCAGGTTATTGCCTTTGGTGACAGTCTGACCGACGTAGGCAACTACGACGTATTTACCAATGGTGGTGATGCCAACGATATTGCCATCAACATCCTCTCTCAAAATCTGGGGCTGGGCCCTGTGACTGCTTCCTGCTCTGGAATGCAATCTCCTTTCTGCCTACCAGCTGTTGATCCAACATTGAGCCCTGCGGAACTTGAAGACTCAGTTTCAATGCAAGTTACCAGCGGTGCGCTTAATGCCGGTAGTGTTTGGGCTGTAGGTGGCCACAAAGCTGCTGATGTATTAATGAATGTGATTGGCACCGAGAACTATTTAGCTTTCCTTGAAGCCAATGGATTGCAAGATAGCCCAGCCCGACACAACGTCCTCAGTGCGCTGATGCCTCATGTCGGAGCTGATGGCCGTCCAGCCTACCCAGATTCTGAGCTTTTGGGCCTACTGCTTCTAAAGCAGGAAGAAGCTAAGCAACTGGCAATTAAAGCGAAAACTGCACAATTACAAGGTGATTTGGCCGCTGCAGTTGATCTTGGAAAGCAAGCGGAAGCAGCCAAAAATGAAGCCGGGCAGGCATTACAAGCGATTGTTGCCTCCACCGGTACCTCTGGAAACCCACACCCATTAGGCCGTGGTTACCTGGAAACCACCTCTGGAACAGCTGATGCCAATGCCCTCTACTGGGTCAATGGCGGCGGCAATGATCTGCTTAGTGGTTTTAGTAGTTTCGCTGCCGGTGAGATGAGCATTGAAGAAGCTACCGCTGAAATCGGTATAGCTTCCGCCATGCTGGCAACTGCAGCCGGAGCCCTGTCTGGTGCAGGCGCCAACTATATTCTGGTATCCAATGTACCCGATATCAGTAAGACACCTGCTGTTTATGCAAAGATTACCGCTGATTTAAATACTGCTGTAGAAGCAGGCCTCATGACTCAGGAACAGGCTGATGCAAAGCTGGAATCTTCTTTACAGCAAGCCAGCGCAGCCTCCGAAGCCTTTAACGCCAGCCTGCTAGCACAAGCCAAAGATATTGATGGCGTGCTGATGGTCGATCAGGCCGGCTTGCTCAAGGTGGCACTGGAAAACGCCGGCCAGCTGGGCCTTTCCGCTGAGTTCGACCAAAGCCAGTACTGTTACGACGGTAGCGGTGGTGAATGTATTGAGCACCCGGTTTACGGAATCAGCCAGGATACTGCTGACGCCTCCAAACTGATATTCAACGATACAGTACACCCGACGCAAGTTGGTCAGCAGGTACTCGCCGACTACTACACCGCTATCGTTAACGCGGCCCAGGTTGCCGGTCAGTTGCCTGATATCGGTGCCCAGGCGGCCCGCACCCACACCAACAGCCTGGATGAAAACCTGGCCGGTGTTCGTTATAGCCAAGCCCAAACTGGCGTGTTTGTGGGCAGCGTCTTCGGTGACATTGATTACGATAACGGTTTTGCCGCAGATATGAGCGGAGATAGCAATGCTAACCTGATCGGAATGACCTACGCCCTGCGCGACAATCTCGAACTAGGTTTGGCAGTGAGCCGCTCCGATATTGATGTGGACAACGCCCGCTCCGATATCGAGTCCACTTCCACTAACTACAGCCTGTTCGGCCGCTTCCACCACGATATCTTCTTCGTAGAAGGTAGCGCCACCCTGACGGACGTGGACTTCGACCAGGTGAACCGCGCCCTGGCTCTTGGCAATAGCTTCTCCTCAGAACTGGAAGGAGATACTTCCGGAGAAAACACCACCCTGAGTTTAACTGCAGGTGCCAATCTGTTCAGTTACTCCAGCTTCCAGTTCGGCCCCTTTGTTGGTTTAACTCGTGCAACTATGGAAGTGGATGGCTATACCGAAGACGCGATTGAGGGCTTCACCTATAGCGACTTGAATGGCAACGAGTTTGACCCGCTGGGTATGAACTATGGAGACCAGGAACGTCGTTACACCACCATGCGTTTTGGCGCCTTTGCCAATAAGAGCTGGAATACCGTTAACGCCTACGCCCAGCTCTGGTATGAAGATACTCGTGGTACCGACGAAGACACTCTGGAAGTTGGTGTTAAGTCCATGGCGGGCAATATGAATGCCATGCCCAGCTACTCTAGCGTAGATCAGGGCCTGTTCGACGACGGTATGGGCCTGATCGCCGGTATTCGCTGGCAAGCCGCTGAGTCTATTGCGCTGAGCGCGAATGTGACTTCTCGCCCAACGGCAGAGTCGGCTTCCGTCAACGTAACCTACCGCTTCTAGTCCTGCGATAGCCTTTATGTTTATGTGCCTCCCAACTGGGAGGCACATTCTTCTCTCCACGCCCTTCTTCGAAACAGCCAGACTCAACTCTCGCCAACTGCTGACTGCCAAGGCAAAATAAGCGTTCAACTCAATATAACTGTGCGCCCTGAATGTTCCAAATTAAAACGCCCAATCTGGTTTTACTCGAGCTAGGAAATGATGATGCAGAGCTGATGCTCAACCTGCTCAACGACTCCGACTTTTTACAGAATATTGGTGATCGAGGTGTGCGTAACCTTGAGCAGGCTCGCCAATATATCGAGAACGGCCCCGTGTCTATGTACCGACAGCATGGTTTTGGCCTTTATAAAGTGGAGCTCAAGGATGGAACTGCAATTGGCATCTGTGGCCTGATCAGGCGTAATGGTCTAGATGATGTGGATATCGGCTTCGCTTTCCTGCCGCAGTACCGGGGCAAAGGCTATGCCCTGGAGGCCTCACAGGCCATAATGCTCCACGGCCAAAAAGCCTTAGGCCTGTTGCGTATTGTCGCAATCACTCGACCAGATAATACGCCCTCAATAAAGCTTCTGGAAAAAATCGGACTCAAAACTGAAAAGAGGGTCACATTGCCCGGAGAGACAGAGGAACTACTGCTAATGGCCTGGGAGGCTGAGAATAACTGCTCTAAGGCATAGCAACAGATTGTTTCATATAAGAAAGTTATTGACTGTTATTGTCAGGCCCGCTTCCTTGAAGAGTTTCTCTCTTACAGAAAAGAGTGCCCCTCTCTATTACCTTACAATATCTAAGGTTTCTCGTTGACATACCCGAAAGCTGGGCTAGTCTCCTTTTACCAACCAGGAGAAGACAGCCATGATTATCGCGACAGATATGCCTGAAGTCAGCAGGTGTGCCGCCACTCAATGTGCCTACAATGCTGACGATGGCTGCCATGCCAGAGCTATCACTATTGGCCACGGGACAGATCCCGATTGCGATACATTCTTTACCAACTCGAAACATACTAGCAGCTCTCGCACTGCCGGCGTTGGCGCATGCAAAATGGAAGACTGTAAGTTCAATGACGATTTCGAATGCTCCGCTGAAAGTATTGAAGTTGGCCACACTGGCAACACAAACAACTGCCTGAGTTACACTCATTAAATTGATCATCGAAAGTCATTCGTAAAAAAAGCCCGACAATAATAGATTGCCGGGCTTTTTTGCATATATATGTTGGCTTCTAAGTTTATGTCTTAGCCAAATTCAATTCACCGCCTGCAAATCAGCCTTTGTTTTCTGAGTGCTATCACTATCTCGTGTCTCCCACACAATACCTTCCACATCTGCAAACTGCTTAAATAGATACTGGTAGTGGGCATCCAATACTTTACGTTTAATCTTCAAGGTGGGAGTTAAGAACTCATTTAGTGGAGTCCACTCCTCTTTGCAGATAAATATAGTCTTGATGCGTTCGTGATGAGGCAAGCGTTCATTTACTGTCTCCAATATTCTTTGGAGCTGTTCATTGACTTCGGTACGAGGCATTTTTTCTGCAGTTTCAGATAGTGTTGCCAACATTACCGGCTGATCCATTCCATGACCAAGCACACAAAGTTGCGCCAGAAGTGTCTCATTCCCAAAGTGCCCCTCTAGGCGACTGGGCTGAATAAATTTTCCTTTACTGGTTTTAAAAGTCTCAGAAATTCGGCCGGTAATATGTAACAGCCCATCCCCATCAATATAGCCCGAGTCTCCGGTATGGTAATAGCCGTCACGGATAACTTCCGCTGTTTTCTCAGGCTCCAGGTAGTAGCCTTTCATGAGGGAGCCACTCTTGAATAATATTTCTCCCTCATCAGAAATCTTCAACTCACAGCCATGGTATGTTTTGCCTACCGTACCCGGTACTGGCTCCTCCCCCGGCAACACAAAGCAACCATAGATAAAGTTTTCTGTCATGCCATAGCCATCGGCAATCTGCATTCCCATACGCTCATACCAGCGCAACAACTCAATGGAAATAGGCGAGGCTCCTGTTACCAGCATTCTCGCCTGGTCCAGACCAAGACCTGTACGCACCTTATTTTTTAGCCAGCTGCTCAATCCTGGTATGCGCAGTAAAACATTTTGTAATGCTGGTGGAATTTTTTCATCTATACCCTCTTTAAACTTGGTCCATAGTCTGGGGACTGAAAAGAACATCGTGGGTCGAGTACGCTGCAAATCCTCAAGGAACGTATCCAGGGATTCGGGAAAATGCACCGGGGTACCCGAGTAGAGGCAGTGAAATTCTACCAGGATACGCTCTGCAGCATGGGCCAGTGGTAAATAAGAGAGAACACGATCAGCCTCATTAAACCCGTAACCCCGAATCATATTTGGTACAACAAAAATTACTGAAGACCAGGTGTGCATAACCCCCTTCGGATTACCGGTGGTTCCAGAGGTATACATAATGGTAAAGAGATCGTCTTCATCGAATACCGGGCTTTCCTCGTAACGTTCACTGGCGTTTATAACCGCTTCGAGTTCCTGATCACAATGAATCTCACAACGCTGAATCGCTACACTCGGCAGAGAGTCTGCAACTTCCTGCAATGCAGCATTGTTATCCGTGGCACCACAGAAAAGTAGTTTTGACTCAGAGTGCTGCAAGACATAGGACATGGAAGACGCAGACTGCCCAGGGTATAGGGGTACGCTCACCATCCCCGCCAGCATGATACCTACATCCACGATAATCCAGTCTGCACAGTTTTTGGCATGGATCGCGATACGATCCCCAGGCTCAAATTGGCTAAGCAGGTAACCCGCAATCCTTCGGGCTTTGTCCATCACCTCATACCATGTGTATTCTCTCCATTGACGCCGCTGCATCTGGCGGAGAAATACTGTTTCTGGCTCTTCGGCCTCTCTCTTATAGAGGAGCTCCAGAGGCTGGAGGCCTTTCACCTTTTCGTATCGTTCTTCCGGGGTCATCGCTTTCCTCACTCATTATTGTGTTTATTGTGATCTGATGTGTTATTACTGCACCTAAGTACCATATCAGTGCAGTATGTTGCGCCCAGAGTATTTACCCTAGTTACCGTTTAGAACTAAATTACCACTATCGTCAGCCCTGGCTAAGACCAGAACTAAGGTATGGCAGTCGCAACACATAAGAAAGGCAGAATCTTCTTATCCTTATTATTCATCCAAAGTTACTGAAGATATGCGGTTAGTGCAATTCCTTGTGCCACCCTAAAAACAGTTATTTTTTATTAGATAAAATTAGACTGATCAGTCTGTGAGGTAGGTAGGAAAGTTCGCCAAATTGAAGTCTCAATAACTTTGTTGAAATAATCTGTGACTTGTCGACTTAGGCAACTGTACGATTAGCAACGGCAGCACTGAAGTTAAGGAAACCGAGCCACTAGTTAATAAGGCAATCAACATGTTTTTAAACATTAAACTTCAAATTTTAAAGCACCCCTAATTAGTGTAAATATTTGCAGCCTGCCGCCATACAAATGTTAAATTTTTTCCCAGGATAGAAACCTGTACAAATTGATAAACAATTTAAAACAGAGAGACAAACCTATACACAACTCTAAAAGACATTAATATCAAATTTCTTACTATTGTTACCCCAAATAAAACGCCCATTGATATAGCTTATAAAACCTTAGAAAACGAAGAGGCGAAAAAACAGAAGAAAGCATGTGAAGGAGTGAACTACAAACTCTAACAGTTTACAGATGCTGTCCGGAATTTTAAGTAAGAAAAGAAGAGAAACAGCTTTAGAGGTATTCAGTCAAAAGATTTACCAAGGGCAAATGAAAAATTTTCACTTGCCCCTGGTCTGCACTAGCCTACCTTCTCCCCGTGTGCCTGCTTATCCGCATGGTAAGAAGAGCGCACCAACGGGCCACAAGCTGCGTGCTTGAAACCGATTTGTTCTGCATAGCGGCGATATTCTTCAAACTCATCCGGGTGGACATAGCGCTGTACAGGCAAGTGCTCCTTGCTCGGCTGTAAATACTGGCCGATGGTGAGCATATCGATATCGTGCTCACGCATATCATCCATTACCTGGAAGATTTCTTCCTTTTCCTCACCCAGACCCACCATCAAACCAGACTTGGTTAGTACATCCGGGCGGCGTTTTTTATATTCCTGTAGCAACTTCAGGGACCATTTGTAATTAGCTCCAGGACGGGATTCCCGATATAAACGGGGCACAGTCTCCAGGTTGTGGTTAAATACGTCCGGTGCCTCCTTCTCTAGAATATCCAGCGCAACATCCATGCGGCCACGAAAATCCGGAGTCAGGATTTCCACCTGCAGATCTGGTGACAGCTGGCGAGATTCACGGATGCATTCCGCAAAATGCTCAGCACCGCCATCGCGCAAATCATCACGATCCACCGAGGTGATCACTACATAGCGCAGGCTCATGGCGGCAATGGCTTCAGCCAGATTTTTGGGTTCTTCCGGATCGAGGGGATTGGGTTTACCGTGGCCCACATCGCAGAATGGGCAGCGGCGCGTACAAATCTCCCCCATGATCATAAAGGTCGCTGTACCACCACTGAAGCACTCCCCAAGATTTGGGCAGCTTGCCTCTTCACACACTGTGGAGAGCTTTTGCGAGCGCAATATGTTCTTGATACGGTCCACCTCTTTGGAGGCTGGGACTTTTACACGAATCCAATCCGGCTTACGCAAAACGGTATCACTGGCAATTACCTTGACTGGGATACGCTCGACCTTATCACCGTCGCGTAATTTTTCCCCCTGCTGGAGGCGGCGGGTGCGCTTTACCGGCACCAGATCGGGTTTTTCAGCCATTACTTAATTCCTGCTGTTCCGCGCTCAGTTGCGCCAAAGTGTGTTCGTCTAGTGGCTGCCACTCTGCTGAAGGCAGCTCGAGCGTGCGCAACAATTCGCACACAAAAATTTCTGCCACTTGCTTCCAAGTAGGTGTCTCTTGCAGTAACTCGGCCATTTGCACCATTTCCATACCTGCGTATCCACAAGGATTAATCCGGTGGAAGGGGGCCAAGTCCATATCGATGTTGATGGCAATACCGTGGAAGCTGCAACCACGGCGTACTCGCAGCCCAATGGAAGCAATCTTGCTACCACTGCGGGGGCCGCCCTCAGTCAAATACACTCCGGGAGCATCAGCGCGGGGGCGGCAGCAATGCCAAAGGCCTTAAGCATCGCGACAGTGGCGCTCTCCAGTGCCGTCACAAGGTCACGCACGCCAATTTTGGCCCGACGCAAATCCAGAAGTGGATAAACTACCAATTGCCCAGGGCCGTGATAGGTAACCTGCCCACCACGATCCACCTGAACTACCGGGATATCCCCAGTATTCAGCAGGTGTTCGGCTTTGCCGGCCTGTCCTTGGGTGAATACAGGCTCGTGCTCCACACACCATATCTCATCAGAGCTATTTTCATCGCGGAGGTCAGTGTAGCGAGACATCGCGCGCCAGACGGTCTCGTAATCTCGCTTGGCGAGGTTGCGCACAACGGTCATCAAAGCACCATATGCACCGCTGGGTGCTCTTTCAACTCTTCAAACAGAGCTTTGAGCTGATCTTCACCGGTAGCGAGGATAAAGAATGTCATTGAGGTGAATTTACCGGTGCTACTGTCGCGCAGGGTAATTCGATCTTCATCCAGCCCGGGGGCATGGCGACGCATCACTTCCAGTACAAACTCGTGCGCTTGGTCATTGGCATCCCGCACCACTTTGACCATATAGTCTTCGCAGGGAAACTCAATTTTCGGGGGTTGCTGATTGGGGTCTTGGCTCATACCACTCTCCGAGGTCCGGCTGTCAGGTATTAAGAAAAAGCTTAGGCACAGCCGGGCGGCGATTATACAGCGAGCAGTGTGCAGTGGACAGGGAGTGGCAGGGGGAAGTAGGCAGAGAGTTCGGGGAGCTGGCCAGGGGTGGCTAACAGCCACCCCTATCTCATAAGCTTGGTGAAGTTAGTTAAAGAAGCTGATCACGAAGCGCTTGATGGAATCCCACATCCGCTTAAAGAAACCGGCGCGCTCCACATCCTCCGCCGCTACGGCTTTCACATCGGCAACTGTCTGGCCATCCAGAGTCACAACAACTTTGCCCACTGGTTGGCCTTTCTTAATCGGAGCCTCCAGCTCACCATCAACAATCAGATCAGCTTTAATACCCTCTTCACCACCGCGGGGGATAGTGACAAAGATATCCTTCTCCACTGCGATACCAACGTTGGGCTCCTTGCCACCCCACACTCGCTCGGTTTGCAGGACTTCACCCTGGCCGTACACCTTGTGGGTCTGGTAATAACGAAAACCGTAAGCTAACAGCTTCTGAGTCTCCGAAGCCCGCTTCTCGTCACTGTCAGTACCCACCACGATTGCAATCAAGCGCATACCACGCTTCATCGCAGAGGCCACCAGGCAGTAACCGGCCTCTTCAGTGTGACCGGTCTTGATGCCATCTACCGCAGAGTCACGCCACAACAGGCGATTGCGATTGGGCTGGTTGATACCGGAATAGCTGAAATACTTTTCAGAGTAGATATCGTAGTGCTCAGGGTGATTGGCGATCAGCGCGCGGGCCAGGATGCCCAGATCACGGGCAGTAGTCATATGCCCTTCAGCGGGCCAGCCAGTGGCATTAACAAAATTGGTATTTTCCATACCCAGAAGTTCTGCCTGCTGGTTCATTACCTCAGCAAACACTTCTTCACTACCAGAGACATGCTCCGCCAGGGCAATACTGGCGTCGTTTCCGGATTGAATAATAACTCCGCGCATCAGGTCCATAACTGGAACCTGGTCGCCAACCTTGACGAACATCTTCGAGCCGCCCTTCCGCCAGGCTTTCTCGGAGATACGCACTTTGTCATCTTCTTTGATACTGCCTTTGAGCATCTCTTCCGAGACAATGTAAGCCGTCATCATTTTGGTAAGACTAGCGGGGGGCACCTCTTTATCCGCTTCGTGCTCTACCAACACCTGGCCGGTATTGGCATCCACAAGTAGGTATGAGGTGGCCGCCAGCTGGGGCGGAGCCGGAATGAGTGATTGCGCCTGGGCCAGGCCCGCACAAAGCAACAGGAAAGAGCAGGCGATAATCCGTGTGATCATAGGTGAGAGTCTCGTTAATCCTCGTGTTCGTAGGCTGGCTGTTAACCCAATATTCATTTTAAAAGATTAATACACGACCATGGTCTGTCACCAAATGCCGTCAGCCAGGAATGTTGACAAAATACAAGAAAATTCGCGCCATTGCGCAGTATTTTGTAAACGGCTATTCAACTGACCGTCACCTATAGTAGCGGTCGCTGACTGCCAGAGCCTAGTGCAGGGCTCGTTGAAACATCAGACTTGGCTATTTATTCATATACCACCTGGGGATCACCCAACTGGTTCTTCTGCACGGTTTCCCGAGCGGTAGCCAGAGCCCTCTGCTGAGAAATTGGCCCAATACGCACCCGATAAAATGTCTTGCCACTACGCGTTACAGGACTGACAGAAACAGGATAGTCAATTGAAGCCGTCAGCTGTGCACGGATCTTCTCCGCCTGGCTGGCATTACGGTATGCACCAACCTGAAGAAAGGTATTTTCCGGTAACTGAATCGTCGTATCCTGCGGCAGGCTACGTGTAACGTCACCGGCCAGTATAGTTTCAGTCACAGGAGGCAGAGAGGCCGGGTCCAGCGCTTCTACCTCAACCCGTGCAATCCCTTTATCCACATACCCCAACTTCTGAGCGGCAGTATAACTTAGGTCGATAATACGCCCATGCACAAAGGGGCCACGATCATTTACGCGCACAATAATACTGCGGCCATTATCCAGGTTGGTTACCTTGGCATAACTGGGTAGTGGCAAAGTTTTGTGCGCCGCGGACATGGCGTACATGTTGTAGATTTCCCCATTGGCAGTACGGCGGCCATGGAACTTGGTGCCATACCAGGAGGCTTGGCCCCTCTCCTTATAACCTTTGACCGCACTGCGCACATGGTAAGTAACGCCCCTTACTTTGTAGGGAGATTTGTTTCCGGCTGGGCCAATGGGCTCGCGTACAGGAGTTGGCTCAGGTGTAGCCAGCATATCCACCGGGGCTGCTGGGCCGCTATCCTCAACGCTGTCGAAATCTGAATCGGCTTGCTTACCCGGCTGGGTTTGCGGCCCCCCACAGGCCATCAAGAATAAAGCGGCGAGGAGGGCCCCACGCCGCAAACTGCACTGAAACATAATCCCCCCGGCGCGCGGCAACCACTAGTTGCCGTCTCCAAGCCGCTATTATCTGAAACTACTTAATAAAATAGAAAGTTTTTGATTACAGGTGGCGCCATTGGTTCCACGATACTGGCAGTTTTTGCCGGTATGCGGCTATTAAGCTCTGCCTAGGATTTCCCTCCACGCGCTTTGACGATTTCCTGAGCCAACTCATTTACCGCCATAGCGTAGAGGCGGCTGCGGTTATAAGTGGTAATGGTGGAAAAATTATTGAGCCCCAACCAGTACTGCTTGCCCTGCCCTGTCTGCAGGGAGAAGACAATTGCCGGCATTTCCGGAGCAACCTGACTCGTCGCGTTGAAGCCTTTTTCTGCCAGCTCTCCCACAGTCCACTCTGGCAACAGGGTGTCATTGACGATTGTCATATCCGCATTGGGGCGCGGGCTCGCCAGCACGGTAACCGGCTCACCGGGTTTCCAGCCATGTTTGGCTAGATAGTTAGCCACACTACCAATAGCGTCAGTAGTGTTATTCCAGATATCCACCTTGCCGTCATTGCTGAAGTCCACGGCATAGGCACGGTAGCTCGAAGGCATAAATTGCCCGTACCCCATTGCACCAGCATAGGAGCCCCTAAGTGCAAGGGGGTCCATTTCCTGATCCCGGGTCAGAAGCAGGTAATTTTCCAGCTCTTTGGTAAAAAACTGTGAGCGGCGTGGGTAATTGAAAGCCAGTGTAGAAAGCGCATCCAGCACCCGGTAGCCTCCCATATTGCCACCGTAGCGGGTTTCGATACCGATGATGGCAACGATCATTTCAGCCGGCACACCGTATTTGTTCTCGGCTTCAGCCAGGGCTTCCTTGTTCTTATCCCAGAAATCAACACCACCGGCGATGCTCTGTGGGGTCAGAAATAGCTTGCGGTATTCATACCAGGGCTTGGCTTTTTCAGCCGGGCGCCTGATTGCCTTGAGTATCGAGTCTTTGCGCTTGGCCTCACGCATTAATTCCTGCAGCTCTTTGCGGTCAAATTGGTGCTCTTCCACCATGTACTCTACGAATTTCTGTGCATCCGCATTGTCACCATGACCGGGCTCCTGTGCGCAGGCGGCCAGGGCCAGCCCCATCCCAACCAATAGTCCCGAGGTCCACTTCAAAACGACCGCTCCTGTCTTCATCTCGCGTCTCTACACATCCAGTTATTAATGGTCAGCGCAAACTTTCAAAAATGCACTCTGCGCCGTTCTGTCCCTACAGCCATGAGGATACCGAATCCTGCCATCAAGGTAATCAGTGAGGTTCCCCCGTAGCTGATAATTGGCAAGGGTACCCCCACCACTGGCAGTAATCCTGTAACCATACCAATGTTTACAAACACATAGACAAAAAAAGTGAGCGTTATACTCCCCGCCAATAGGCGACCAAATAGGTGTTGCGCCATAAAGCTGATATAAATGCCACGCGCTATAACCAGGACGTAGAGTAATAGCAGCAACAATACACCGCGCATACCCCACTCCTCCGCCAGTACCGCAATAATAAAGTCGGTGTGGCTTTCCGGCAGGAAGTCCAACTGAGATTGAGTTCCCTGTAAATAACCTTTGCCATAGACGCCACCCGAACCAATAGCAGCTTTGGAATTAAAAATATTCCACCCTGCGCCAAAGCGGTCATCATGGGGGTTGAGCAGAGTTAGGATTCGCTGGCGCTGATAGTCACGGAGGCCCCACTGCCAGATCGGCCAAGCCGAAACCAGAACACCCAAGCCCGCAGCACCAATCATTTTCCAGCTCAAACCAGCGAGATAAAGTGCAAACAGGCCTGAGGCCGCAATCAAAATTGAAGTGCCCAAATCAGGCTGGCGCACAATCAGCGCAGCCGGCACTGCCACAATGGCCAAGGCTCCAAAAACAGTCATCAAAGATGGTGGTTGCGCACGCTGGTGCAAGAATGCAGCCACCATCATCGGCACCCCCAACTTCATAATTTCTGATGGCTGGAAGCGGAATCCGGCAATTTCCAGCCAGCGCTGCGCACCCTTCGCACCAGTGCCAAATAGCAGCACCCCGACTAGCAAGGCGCAGCCCCTAAATAAGCCCATGGCGACCAACGCCGGTAAAAATCCAAGGGTATCTGGGCAACAATAAACATGCCCACAAATGCCAGACACATAAAAATAGACTGGCGCCGCACATAGTTTATATCTCCACCGGAAGCACTAAAAAGCACTCCCAGGCCAACCGAAGCCAACACCAATAGCAGCACTAACAAGGGCACATCAATATGCAGGCGACGAGCCAGGCTTACCGGCTTCCTGAGGCTGCCATGTGCATCGGACAGCCGGTGGGAAAAATCACGGCTAGCCATTATCCGCCCCCTCAGAAAAACTTACATCTGCGGTCGTATTGACTGCTGATTCGGTTCGCGGCACCCACTCAGCAAATAATTCCCTAGCCACCGGCGCAGCCACCCCACCACCGGCTTCACCGTTCTCTACCAATACCGCAACAGCGATACGTGGCTTTTCCACCGGCGCAAAGGCCACAAACAGCGCGTGGTCGCGATGACGCTCCTGTAGCGCCTCAGAGTCATAGCGAGCTCCCTGGGCGATGCCCACCACCTGGGCAGTACCTGATTTACCAGCGACACGAAAATCCAGATCTTTGCCAGCTCGCTTACCTGTGCCATAGCTTCGATTAACTACAGCGTCCATCCCCTCAAATACCAGATCCCAATTATCCGGATGAGCTTCCAGGTTGTGCAGTATTTCCGGAGGCTGTTCGGCCCCATTAATAGTTTTCACTATCTGGGGACGATAGTGAGTACCGCGATTCGCTAAAGTAGCGGTCATAACTGCCAACTGTAGCGGAGTGGCCAGTACAAATCCCTGTCCCAGCACCGCGTTGAGACTATCCCCCGGGAACCAGGGCATGCCTCGCGCACCGCGCTTCCAGTCCCGAGAGGGAAAAGGCCGGAACGCTCCATCGGCAGGTCAATACCGGTTTTGGAGCCCAGGCCAAAGTGGGTTGCAATGTCGTGCATGCCGTCGATATCCCAGCGGTGTGCCATATCCCAGAAGTAAACGTCACAGCTCTGTGCCATCGCCTGGATCAGGTCCACCTTTTCACCATGCCCCCAGCGGACATGATCCCGATATATACGAGGATCATTCGGCAGTTTATAGAAACCCGGGTCCTTGATTTTGGTCTCGCGAGTGATAAGTCCCGCCTCAAGCCCTCCAAGTCCCATTAATGGCTTCAGGGTTGAGCCGGGCGGATATTGTCCTTGCACTGCGCGGTTAAAGAGCGGCACATCAAGTGAGTCGCTGAGGGCCCGATAATCGGCAAAGCTAATTCCGGTTACAAACAGATTTGGGTCGAAGGAGGGCTTGCTGACAAATGCCAAAACACCACCGGTGTTAACATCGATCGCCACTACAGCCCCACGGCGATCTCCCAGTGCATCGGAAGCCACCTGTTGCAGGTGCGCATCCAGGTGCAGGGTCAAGTCGGCGCCGGGCTTGGGATCCTGGCGTTCCAATACGCGCAATACCCTTCCCCGCGCATTGATCTCCACATTTTCATAACCCACCTCACCGAGCAGGGTTTTCTCGTAAGAGCGCTCCAGTCCCACTTTGCCGATACTATTGGTACCGCGATAGAGACGCACGTCTTCTTCAGTGAAGTTACTCAGGTCGCGATCGCTAATGCGACCTACATAGCCAACACTATGGGCAAACAAATCCCCCAGCGCGTAATAGCGCACCAATTCGGCCTGCACTGAAACGCCGGGCATACGAAACTGATTGACGCTTATCCGTGCGATTTCCTCTTCGCTCAAACGAAAGCGGAGAGGCACCGGCTCAAACGGCCGACGGCGCTTCATGCGCTTGCGGAATTTAGACACATCGCTATCTTCGAGGCGAATTAAATGACCGATTAATTCAAGGGTTGCGTCCAGATCCTGCACTCGTTCACGGACAATAGAAAGGTTGAAACTGGCCCTGTTGTCAGCCAGCAATATTCCATTGCGGTCGTAAACCAGCCCCCGTGTGGGAGCCACCGGGCGCACCTGAATACGGTTCTCATCGGACTGGGTGCGGTAATCGTCGTAATTAACAACTTGCAGGTTATAGAAACGAGCTACCAGAACAGCCAGTAAGGCGATCACACCGACAATAGCCACCAACATACGGTTGCGAAATAACCGCTGCTCCGTGTGTGGGTCCTTAAGGTGATGGTCGTGAGGCATTAGAATTTATTTGAATGAATTTGACTGGCGCGCGAAAAGTCTAATCGCCTACATTACCACAGGGAATGTACGGAGAGAGAACTTGAATTGGCAAATCTCTCCGCCATTCATCGCAAACACTTTACTTGTGGTAAGGGTGCCCCGCCAAAAGTGTCCAGGCCCTATAAACCTGCTCTGCCAAAACCACTCTAACCAGAGGGTGTGGCAATGTCAGTGGTGACAGGGACCAGCGCTGATGTGCATTTGCCAAGCACTCTTGGGAGAGGCCATCGGGACCACCGATCAGCAGGCTGACATTTTCTCCCAGCAGTTGCCAATCGCGCAGCTGACCAGAAAGCTGCTCGGTACTCCAGGGTTTGCCCTTCACATCCAGTGCCACTACATAATCGCGCGGACCGAGGGCTGCAAGCATTGCCTCCCCCTCTTTTTTCCGCGCCTTTTCGATCAACGCTGCAGAACTTTTCTGGCCGCGTTGCCCAAGAGGAATTTCCACCATTTCCAAGGATATTTCGCGGGGCAAACGCTTGGCGTATTCGGCATATCCCTCCTGAACCCAGCCGGGCATTTTCCCCCCGGCGGCGAAAATTCGGATTTTCACCCCACTTAGTCCTTGTGAGGGTCACTGCCATCGGCATCATCACGGGTATTCGGTGTCATCGACCAGAGCTTTTCCAGGTCGTAGAAATTACGCACATCAGCCAACATGACATGTACGACTAGATCGCCATAGTCCACCAAAACCCACTCGCCCTGCTCTTTGCCCTCAACACCAATCGGGCGCACACCTTCCAGCTTAAGTTCATCCACCACGTTCTCTGCCAGGGACTTCACCTGACGGCTGGAGGTACCTGTACAGATCACGAGGTTGTCCATTACATCGGAGAGTTCAGATACGTCCAGCGCAACAATGTCTTTGCCTTTCAGATCTTCCAGAGCCTTGAGCGCGATATCTTTAATATTTGTCATAACACCTTGATTCATTACTGGTCACCAATGGCAACCGCTTTTGTATAGAGTTGATGGTCTTCAATGTATTGCAATACGGTGGCCGGCAACAAAAATCGCGGCGACCGACCACTATTCAATAACTGGCGAATTTCAGTCGCCGAGATAGGCAACATGGTCTGCTCGCGCAATACCAAGCTTCCATATGCCTGCTCGCGCAAATCTTTTGCTGCCCCTTGATGGCTCTGTAGCAAGTCCATCAGTTCTGGGTTGCCCCCCGCATCACCGCTTTCTGGAAGATGCCAGCCGGGGCGGGTCACTACCACCAGGTGTGCAAGCTCCAATAGCCTCTGCCAGCGGTTCCACCTATGCAGGGTCAACAGGGAATCAGAGCCCATACAAAAACTGATGGATACGTCCGAACCCAGTTCTTTGCGCAACTCCTCCAGGGTATCCACCGTATAGGTATCACCGCCACGATTTAGCTCCCTCTCGTCCAGCTGCAGCTCATCACAGCCCTGCAGGGCCAAAGCCAACATGTCGCTGCGCTGGCGCGAGGAAACCCGGGACTTTGGCGATGGCGTGGCTGGTGGCTGGGAAGCAGGCGCATTTCATCGAAATCCAGGGCCTGGCGCAGTTCCAGCGCCATGCGCAGGTGGCCAAAGTGCACCGGATCAAAAGTGCCGCCGAACAGGGCTATCGTATGCCGCTTAGTCGCCAAAATTACCTCGTTACTGGCTCATGAATGAGGGCCGGAATTAACGGCGAATGTGCCCATCCCCAAACACAATCCACTTCTGAGAAGTGAGCCCCTCCAGCCCCACCGGGCCTCGGGCATGGATTTTATCAGTACTGATGCCGATTTCCGCCCCCAGTCCATATTCAAATCCATCGGCAAAGCGTGTTGATGCATTGATGATCACCGAGCTGGCATCCACTTCCGCCAGAAAGCGACGACTGCGCGTGTAATTTTCAGTAACAATCGCCTCAGTGTGTCCTGAGCCGTAGCGGGCGATATGGTCCATCGCAGCATCCATATCTGCCACCACCCGAATGGACAGTACCGGGGCCAGGTATTCTTCACTCCAATCACTTTCTTTGGCCTCTGCGCACTGGGGCAGTATCTCGCAGGTACGGGCACAGCCACGCAATTCCACACCTTTAAGCTCATAGGCTTCTGCCAAACGCGGCAGCATTCGCTCTGCAATCCCCTCCGCCACCAGTAGGGTTTCCATGGCGTTGCACACGCCATAGCGATGGGTTTTGGCATTCAGGGCAATCTCAAACGCCTTCTGTTCATCGGCCAAGTCATCGATATAAACGTGACAAACACCGTGCAGGTGTTTGATCACCGGTACTCTGGCCTCACGGCTGACCCGCTCAATCAGGCCAGTGCCACCTCGAGGAACGATCACATCCACATAATCTGGCATGGAGATCAGGGCACCAACTGCCTCGCGGTCACTGGTGCCCACCACTTGCACCGCCGTTTCCGGCAATCCCACTTCCCGGAGCCCCTGGGTAATACAGGCCGCGATCGCCTGATTCGAGTGCAATGCCTCACTGCCACCACGCAAAATAGTGGCGTTACCGGATTTCAGGCATAAACTCGCCGCATCAATCGTCACATTAGGGCGGGATTCATAAATAATCCCCACCACTCCCAGGGGTACACGCATCTTGCCCACCTGGATACCACTGGGGCGATAACATAAGTCCTCAACTTCTCCCACTGGGTCAGGCAGGTCCGCAACCTGCAACAACCCCTCAATCATTGCGTCGATGCGCTCATCATTGAGTTCCAGCCGATCGAGCAGCGCCGCATCCAGACCGCGTTCACGACCCGCCTGCATATCCTGAGCATTGGCCTCAGCCAGTTGAATCCGTTGAGCTTCCAATTCTGCGGCAATTGCCCGTAGAGCGCGGTTCTTACTATTGGTATCGGCTCTCGCCATTAGTCTTGAGGCAGAGCGAGCGGCGCGGCCCATCTGTTCGAGTTTGACGCGGGTGGATTGCTGATCAGTGGTATTGGTGGCGGTCACTTGGCGCTCCGTGCGAAATCCGGTCGGCCGCGCAGTATACCCCAGTGGCTATGGGTTGAAACGGCATAAATATAGGATGCCAACGGAAAACAGGTCGCATTCTTACTCCCTCGCCCAGCGGTCCAGGTTCTCGGCGATACTAGCGAGACGCATCAAGGGGTCCTCAACGGCCAACAACTCTACTCGCGCCTTATCCTCTAGGGGAAGCAACTGGGCGAGCTGCCAGGAGAGGGCATCTGCAGAGTCGACACTATCGAACTTGAGTGACAACATCTCAGCGCGATCCTTCAGCTCATCAAGCACCGATAGCAGGCCATCGCAGTCTGCGGGAATGGGTTTGGGCTCTTCGTTTGGCAACCATTCAACCTCCCCGAACAATAAACCGTTATCAGCGCGCTCGGTGCTGGCAATGCGGAAGCGACGCCGACCAACCACCTGTACATTCAATAATCCCCCTCTCCCTGGCTCCAGTCGACAATGTGTACATAGACACCGAGCGGCCATACGGAGGCGTGTCCTACCTCCCCTCCGGAGCGGATCAATACAACGCCGAAGCCGCTATCACTTTTCAGTGACTCGCTGACAAGATGTAGGTAACGCTGTTCAAAGATACGCAATGGCAGGGTGACCCCCGGATACAGGGCCATACTCAGGGGAAAAAGGGGAATCTTTTGCAATGCTGTTCTCACCAGTTAGCTCATTTTGTAAAGATACCACCCACAGTACTACTCCTAGATAAATAGGAAGGGCGTTTTAGCGCCAATCCGCAGAACTGCGACAGAGTTTCCGCTTTATCCAAGTAATTGCCGGTGGCATGCTCGCCCTACACCCATTAAGCTGCTGCGGTTTATCAACCGAATGGAGACTATTGATGCCCAAAGCAACAGCCCGCCATATTCTGGTAGAGAGCGAAGGCAAGTGCCTGGAACTGAAGCAGCAAATCGAGAATGGTGCAGATTTCGGCAAAATCGCCGAACAGCACTCCCAGTGCCCATCAGGCCGTTCCGGTGGGGACCTGGGCGAATTCAGCAAAGGCATGATGGTGCCCGAATTTGACAAGGTCGTATTCTCCGAGGAGCTCCACAAGGTGCACGGCCCGGTGAAAACCCAGTTCGGTTACCACCTGCTGGAAATTACCAGCCGCCAGGATTAATTGCTTGCGAATTAATCTACAAATAAAAAGCCGGGCAACAGCCCGGCTTTTTATTTGTAGAGAGGGAATTCCCTCAGGCCTTGGCTGCGCCCTCAGGAATGTCCACTTCTCCCTTGTCCACTGAAGAGCCAGCACCCAGCGGCTTAAATATCACCAGCAACAACGGCAGCAGAGTGAGTGATCCAAGCAATGCTGCAGACATCGCCAGTGCGGTCAGTAAGCCAAAGTAAATTGAAGGCACAAACTTGGACAGCGCAAGAATTGAGAAGCCGGCAATAATCGTAATTGCCGTATAGAACATCGCGCGGCCAATAGTCGCATGGCTGCGATGCATGGTCTCCAGGTAATTGCCGTCTTTGGCGAATTCCGCACGGAATCGGTACAGGTAGTGAATCGCATGATCCACACCGATACCCACAGTAATCGCGGCGATGGTGATAGTCATCATATCCAGTGGAATACCGGCGAGACCCATACCACCTAATACCACACAAGCAGCGAGCATATTAGGCACCAGCGCAATAATAGCGATCGACAGGGAGCGGAATAACACCAGGAACATCAGCAGGATGCCCACAAATACCGCACCCAGCGTCAGGATCTGGGACTTAAACAGGCTCTGCAGCATATTGTTATACAGCACCAGCAAGCCGGTCTGGTGGATATTTTCCGGCGCTATGCCCATTTCATTGTGGGCGTAGTTGTAGATACGCTCGATCAATTCGCTACGGCGCAAATTCGGATCGGTTTCCATCACCCGCAAAGTGATACGCGCCTGGTTGTTCTCAACAGAGAGATAGGGATTAACCAGCACGCTACTGATTTCAGGCGGCAGGCTGGTGTTGGCTACTGCCAACTCAAAGTCATTGAGCTGACCGCCTTTTAAATCGCGAGCCACCTTAAACAGGGTCGCCAGGGACTGGACCTTGCCAATTTCCGGCTGCTGCTCCAGGTAATCGTGTAACTGTTCCAATTTGGTGAGGCCGGCCACAGTAAACCAGTAACTCTGCTCCTGGGACTCCTCTTCTCCACCGAAAGGATCATCAGAGGCGAAGGGATCTTCTTCAACCGCGAACGGGTCCTCCTCCGCCTCCATGGCAAAAGGATCCTCCTCACCTTCGAAGGCCGGTTCCGCTTCCTCCGGCTTGTCGAGGATAATATCCAGGGTCACAGTGCCACCCAGGCGGCGGTCAATCACCAACATGCCCTGGTAGATTTCAGTGGAGTCATCAAAGTAATCGATAAAGCGGTTTTCCACTTTCAGCTGGGAAATACCCACCACACTGACCACAGCTGCCAACAGGGAAACGCCCAGTACGATGAATTTATGGCGCTCAGCAAAGCTGGAGAAACGCAGGGTAAACGCGTGCGAATTATCCTGGCTCACCTTGCCCTGGCGCTTGGGCAGGATCATCAGGAAGCTGGGGATAATCAGGAATGACAACACCAGGGCCAGAGTTACACCCATGGTCATCATCCAGCCGAAATCAATCACCGGACGGATACCGCTCACCACCAACGACACAAAAGCAACGATCGTGGTCAGGGCAGTGTACAGACAGGGCTTGGCCATAAAGCGCACCGTCTGCAGCACCAATTCCTCGCGCCCCCATTGCGGATTCTGCGCAATATATTCGCGATAGCGCACTGCCAGGTGGATGGTGATCGCCAGGGTAATAATCAGCAGTAGCGCAACAAAATTGGCGGAGATCACCGTCATGCGCCAGTCGAGCCAGCTGAGCAGTCCCAAAATCATCACTGCTGTAGTGACACAGGTAAGTAGTGGCAACAGTACCCAGCGCGGCTGGCGGAAAATCAGTAATAAGGTAAGGATAATAAAGGCGAGGATACCCACACCAAAAACCACCAGATCACTCTTGATAAAGGTAATCATGTCTGAGGTGATCATGGTTACACCACCGAGGAACAGTTCCGCCTCGCCTTTATAACTGGCGAGAATCCCACGCACCTCATCAACCCGTGCCCGCGCTTCCAGCTCCTGGGCCGTTCGGTGTTCCAGATAAACTGCGCTTACCTCTTCCAGACGCTTAGCCTCTTCCGGGCTCAAACCCTCGCTATTGCGCTTGCGGCGCAGGGCGTCGCGCTCGCGCACCAATTCGATACCACGGCTGTCCAGTTTCAGGTTGGCAAGCAGCGCGGTCGTCTGGCCATCTGGACTTAGAATAAGCTCGCGGTAAATAGGACTGGAGAGGAACTCCTGCCGAGCCAGGTCCCTGTCAGTATCCGGATTGGACAGGGTGCGAATCTCGTCAGTGATATCGGTTAAAGACAGCTTGGGGCTGTACAACAAGGGCACATCGAGAATGGTTTGTACACTGGAAACGCCATCTACCCCGGCCAGCTCATCGCGCAGCTTGGCGAGAGTCTGCAGAGACTCGTCGCTAAACAGATCACCATCGTTGTAGCGGTACGTCACTACCAGGAAGTCGCCACTGGCGTAGCGCTCGGCAATCTCACGGAAATAGTCCAGGGATTTGTCCGCTTCCAGAGTTAGGGAGTCAGCGGAGGCATCGATCTTAAAGCGGGGCAGGCCCATAGCTGCCACAAGGGTGAGTAAGCCAACAACCATTAACACAGCCACAGGCCGTTTGGTCACCAGGTATTCGTAGCAGGTCTTGAAAGCTGACAGCATAAATTTCCGCTTATATCCAATAAATCAGTGGGCCGCGATGCGGCGCATATTTTGATCGCCCTGGCGGTGAATACGCAAATATAAAATTTGCAATATCACGGCGCTATTGGAAATATTTTCAGGGAGTATCGATATGTCCCAGATCGCGCTCGGGAAACAGCAAGTCCCGAACGCGCCGTTTGAGTTCTTTTGCTCCGGGAAAGCCGCCATCACGCTTGCGCTCCCAGATCAAATTTTCACCAATACGGATTTCAAATACTCCTCCAGTTCCGGGTTGTAATGCAACCTGTTGGAGGTCATCGGCAAAGGTATACAGTAGTTCCTGGGCCATCCAGGTGGCTCGCAGCATCCAGTTGCACTGCACACAGTAATGAATCGTGATGCTCGGTTTCACGGTTCTAGCCTCCCTCCAGTCTACTCACCCCAATGCGGAAGCAGCTTTTGTTCTACCCCCAGCTGGTCTAGTAGTCGTGCCACCACAAAGTCGACAATATCCTCAACTGTGCTCGGCTTTTGATAAAAACCGGGGCTGGCGGGCAGAATCATCGCGCCCATACGAGTGAGTTTGAGCATATTTTCGAGATGAATCTCCGAGTAAGGTGCTTCGCGTGGAACCAATATCAGCTGGCGGCGCTCCTTCAGGGCTACATCAGCAGCTCGCTCAATCAGATTGTTGGAGGCTCCACAGGCCACTGCTGACAGAGTGCCGCCGCTGGCTGGACAAACCACCATACTTGCCGGCGCTCCTGTGCCTGAGGCCACAGGAGAGAACCAGTCCCGTTTACCGAACAGGGTCAGCTGCCCCTCCTTTGCCGCAAAGCGATCGGCAAGAAAGCCCTGCAGGATATCATCATCACCCTCGGGCAGCTGCAGGTCTGTTTCCGTATTGATTACCACCTGAGCCGCATCAGACAATAACAACCAGACACGCACGTTAGCGGCGAGCAGGCACTGTAACAAGCGCAGGCCGTACTGGGCTCCAGAGGCCCCGGTCATGGCCAGGGTAACGGTTTTATCAAAAGTAGGTTGCTGCAAGGTCAATCCCTCGGGTTTCTTGATGGGAAACCCAGGGGTTGCCCACCGGTATTCTTTTCTAGACTGGGCGATGGTATTTCTGTTCCAGAGCGCCGATCAGGCGCTGGTGGATACCACCAAAACCTCCGTTGCTCATCACTACAATATGGCTGCCCTCACCCGCAAGCTGGAGCGCAGATTCCACTCCCCCTCAATGGTGTCAAAAACTTTGGCTGGAACCGGGGAGTGGTGGGTGACTTCATCCAGAGACCAGTTCATTCCCTGTGGCTGATACCACAACACCATATCCGCACCGCTACAGGAGTTTGCCAGCTGGCCCTGGTGCACGCCCATTCGCATAGTATTGGAGCGCGGCTCAATCAGGGCGATGATCTTATCTTCCCCCACCTTGGCCCTGAGCCCATTTAAGGTGGATTCAATTGCTGTGGGGTGGTGGGCAAAATCATCGTAAACACGGATACCTGCCACTTCACCCAAGCACTCCATACGGCGCTTCACCCCCTCAAAACGCCCCAATGCGACGGCACTCAATTCCGGTACAACACCCACGTGTCGAGCTGCAGCCATGGCGGCGAGGCCATTGCGCACATTGTGCATACCAGTGAGTTCCCACTCCACTCGCGCCACCTCAGCCCCTTCAAGCTGCACAGAGAAGCTGCTGCCATCCGCCGCAATATCGTGAGCCAACCAGTCTCCCGTGCGAATGCCCGGCGGGCCTTCAACACCGAAACGCTGTACCTCAGTCCAACAGCCCTGCTCGAGAACCTGTTCAACATTTTCCTCAGCTGCAGCAACAATCAGACCATTGGCCGGTACGGTACGTACCAGGTGGTGAAACTGCCGTTGTATCGCCGCCAGATCATCAAAGATATCCGCGTGATCAAATTCCAGATTATTGATGATCACTGTGCGTGGGCGGTAATGCACAAACTTGGAGCGCTTGTCGAAAAAGGCAGTATCGTATTCATCCGCTTCCACAATAAAGAAGGGAGACTCCCCCATACGTGCCGACACACCGAAATTGCCAGGCACACCGCCGATCAGGAATCCAGGCTGCATATCTGCCGCTTCCAGAATCCAGGCCAGCATACTGGCAGTGGTGGTTTTGCCATGGGTACCGGATACTGCCAGCACCCAGCGTCCACCGAGGAAGTGGTCACATAACCACTGGGCGCCAGAGGTATAAGGCAAACCTTTTTCCAACACCGTCTCTACTGCGGGATTACCCCGGGACATGGCATTACCAATAATGACCAGATCCGGGGCTGGCTCCAATTGTGCCGGGTCATAACCCTCGGTGATCTGGATACCCGCCTGCTGCAACTGGGTGCTCATTGGTGGATAGACGTTCGCATCGCTGCCGGTGACCCGGTGTCCTTCGGCCACGGCCAACTGGGCCAGACTGCCCATAAATGTGCCGCAAATACCTAATATGTGGATATGCATGGCGGAAATGTGTACTCCTGCTGGTTGCGGCGCAAGCTTAACATGGCAAATCAAGCCAGTAATTGCCAAATCCCGCACTTGCAATGCAATTTACTCGCTATTCCATTAGACTCCGCCCCCGCACTGGTCGGCCTCATCCCCTGTACGGTGGTAGGAATTTTCCAACAATGGCCGACACCCGATACGAGCTCCCGGAATTCCCTACTAGTACCGCTAATTGAATAGTGAGTACTGGGAAGAATTACCGGATCGGGACACTTCCCTAGATTTCTACGAATACAGGATAACCATGTCGAAGAAGAACGCCTTTTACGCACAGTCCGGTGGTGTGACTGCCGTGATCAACGCATCCGCCTGCGGCGTAATAGAAGCTGCCCGTGAAAACCAGGACAAGATTGGCAAAGTCTACGCGGGGCTGAACGGCATCCTCGGCGCACTGCGCGAGGAACTGATCGACGTGAGCCAGGAAAGTGTGGAAGACATCGCCGCGTTGCGCCACACCCCATCCGGCGCCTTCGGCTCCTGTCGTTACAAGCTGAAAAGCCTGGAAGAAAACCGCGCGGAATACGAGCGCCTGATCGAAGTGTTCAAAGCCCACGATATCGGCTACTTCTTCTATAACGGCGGCGGAGATTCTGCGGATACCTGCCTGAAAGTATCCCAACTATCTGAAACCATGGGCTACCCAATCCAGGCCGTACACATTCCCAAAACTGTGGATAACGACCTGCCGCTGACCGACAATTGTCCCGGCTTTGGCTCAGTGGCCAAATATGTAGCGGTATCCACCAAGGAAGCCGCAATGGATGTCGCCTCCATGTGTGCCACCTCCACCAAAGTCTTTATCCTGGAGGTGATGGGCCGCCACGCGGGCTGGATTGCCGCAGCGGGTGCCCTGGCCCAGGAAGAAGAAGGCGATGCACCGCATATTATCCTGTTCCCGGAAGTGGCCTTCGATAAAGAAAAGTTTCTCGCCAAGGTACAGAAGACCGTGGATGAAAAAGGCTACTGCGTTATTGTCGCCTCAGAAGGCGCCCAGTACGCAGATGGCACCTTCCTCGCCGATGCCGGCACCACCGATGCTTTTGGCCACAAGCAATTGGGCGGTGTAGCCCCGACTCTTGCCAATATGATCAAGAGCGAACTGGGCCTGAAATATCACTGGGCACTGGCCGACTACCTGCAGCGCGCTGCCCGCCATATCGCCTCCGCCACCGATGTGGAGCAGGCCTACGCCGTTGGTCGCGCCGCTGTAGAAATGGCGGTAGCCGGCAAGAACGCGATTATGCCGGCAATTATCCGTGCAGAAGGTGAAGAGTACAGCTGGTCTATCGCGGAAGCGCCGCTGTCTGAAGTGGCCAACGTGGAAAAATTCATGCCTGAAGAATATATCAGCGAAGACGGCTTCGGTATCACTGAAGCGGGACGCAAGTACCTGCTGCCGCTGATCCAGGGTGAGGATTACCCCCTACAAAAACGGCATCCCCCAGTACACAAAACTGAAAAAGCAGCTGGTGGGAAAGAAGCTGGACACTGAGTTTAAAGCGTAATCTAAAAACTCTTTAGCCCTGGTTCAAAAAAGCCCCCGAATAAAACCGGGGGTTTTTTATTGGCGCAGCTGGAAAAATTACTTTTGTAATCCTGTATCTGACCAAACTGCAAATTCATTACCGCAGGGCTCGGCAAAGTGAAAGCGCCGACCTCCAGGAAAGGAAAAAATAGGTTTTATTACTTGGGCACCGCAGCTCTCGACTTTTTGTAAGGTATCCTCTAGGTCAGAACTATATAACACTACCAGCGCTGCACCGTTGACTGTTGAACTGTGCAGATTCGCCTGAAAAAAACCACCATCCAACCCTGCACCGGAAAAAGCAGAATAATCGGGGCCGTAATCCGTAAATTCCCAGCCAAAAGCTTCAGAAAAGAAAGCCTTGGTCTTTTCCAGATCCTTCGATGGGAGCTCTACATAATTAATCTTTTCGTGATTGTCCATATAACCTTCTCCCGGTATTCTAATTAAATGACATCCTAATCCGTGATGGGCTTATCTGGCGTGTCCACAACTCGGAAACTGCCATTGGCCACCGCCAGGGGTTGGTCATTATGCATAATAACTGCGCGATCCATCATCAGGTCAAAATCCAACATGGCGTAAAGAACAACTCCACTTCGTCCCTGGTAGATATCCGGCCGATAAACCAGTGCTGCCATGCGTACTCCCATTGGTGCATACGAATAACTGGCTTTGCCGACCAGTTTGCCCCCCGCAGTAACATAACAACTGGACTCGGTTTCATAGCTGACAATATGAGTGGATAAATCGGGAAAATCTCCCCTTCGGAGTAATGGGTACCAGTCCACTCCAGACTTAATCCCACAAGACTTTCAAATGTACGTGACATAGAAGGGACTCCCCCAGCAATCCAATTGGTATGAACAGACTCAAGTATGGCCGCTCTTTCGGGGCGCAGAAATCCAGGAGCTTAAAAATTTATTAAGAGTGATTAATTTTTTGAGGGGAGCGAAATAAAAAGGACCGCACCACCAGGGTGCGGCCATTCGCTTCTAGGGAAAAGCTATCAACTTCAAGAATCCTGGAGAAGCGACGACAGGGAGCTGATAACCCCATCGCCAGGACAACCAGAATATTTATTATTAATCAAAAATTGATATATATCAGCGTGGCCAGGAAATTTTGACTTCGCGAGAGGCGCTATCTTCAGCACCATCGCCATCACTCACTGTGAGGGTAATTTCGTAATTTCCAGTTTGAGAGTAACGGTGTAACGCCCAGCGTCCACTACGTTGTACGCCATCACCAAAATTCCACTGATATTGAAGTTTGTTATCGCCATTATATTGACTGCGATCTTCTACCCATACCCAGCGAAAAAAGCGATGTAATTTAAAATTCGCTTGCAGAGAGGCAACGTCATCTTTCACTTCAATAATTTTCTCAATAGTGGATATCGCACCACGATCATCTTTTACCTGCAAACGTACCAAGTAACTACCTGGGATATCGAAACTGTGGCTGGGGTTTTGCTCTGTGCTTCTCGCACCATCACCAAAGTCCCAAGACCAGCTCACCAGGTTCCCATCTTCATCGCTACTGTTGTCGATAAAGTGGAATATAAGACCCTCAGACGCCCAGCTAAATTCAGCCGTGGGGACCAGGTTGTCTGCACCCAGGTCCAGCTCAACGATTAAAGGGTCGTGATCCGATGCTCGGTAAGGCCCCGCGGAGTACAGATTTTCCTGCTGCTCTACGCTTTTATATTCGGTGTTGTAATCCAGCGCACGCGGCTCATCGGCATTGATATGCCAATCCACTGTGGCAGTTACCAGTGGAGCCAGGGAAGCGCTGGCAAGAGCATGATCCAGGTAACCGGACTGGCCGTCATACACATAGGAATAAGCTTCGCCTGCTCCGTACCATTCCAGCAGATCGGTATAACCTGCACCCTTAAGCGCGGTAATGGGGTTTTCCATGGCGTAGCTGTTGAGATCACCCAATACCAGCACGCGATCGATGCCAGTTCCTGCAGGGTCTCTATCGATCCAGCCAGCCAAGGTATCCGCAGCCAGAGTCCGTAGGGAGTTCCAGCAGCCCTGACCATCCCCCTGATCACTGTTCAGGCTGCCATCACTGGGGCAACTACCCTTGGATTTAAAGTGGTTCACAACCACGACGAGACTCTCACCGGAGGAAACCTCAGCAAATGCCTGTAACAGCGGCTGGCGATTACCATCGTCGAAGGGATAATCCTGCAGTGTGGCAGCACTGCCGATCGGCATAACACGATCGCTGCGGTAGATCATACCCACGGCAATTTCATCGTCGCCGAGCTGTGGGAGATCCGGATTTACAAACTGGTAGCTCTGCCCTGAGTCTGCGCTGTTCAATCCGTTGACCAAGTCCTGGATTGCACTGTCACTACCGTAGCCATCATTCTCAATTTCCATCAGGCCAATGACATCGGCATCCATACGCAGGATTGCAGAAATAATTTTATCTCTCTGGCGCTCGAACTCTTCCGGGGTGTCAGCACCCCGAGCTGTGGGGAAGCCGCTGCCGCTGCCATCGCCATTGAAGTAATTCAGCACATTAAAACTGGCAATACGCAAACTGCCATCACCAGGCAGAACAGGAGCTTCATCACGCAGGTTTACGGAAGAGAACTGCGGTACCTCAACCGGGTGTACTCGATAGGCACCAAACCCATAAGCCATCACGCCGGTAAGTTCTTCCAGAGTATCGCCACTGCGCAGTGTGTTGTATGCGCTCAAACCCGGTGCCGGATAAGGCATTTCCTCAGGATTTTGTACGGTGGAGCCATCATCCAGAATAATTTGATTGAGCTCGTTGGCCGCCGCCTGGGCAATTGCCGCTGAGCCGGGAACATTATTGTGGGTAGGGATGTAAAGTCTGCCGCTGGAAAGAACAATCTCACCATAACGGCCCAGGTTGTAGTGACCATTGACTGTCAGGTTTTGCGGGAATTTCACCAGCATACCCTCGAGCTGCTCCTGCTCTTGGGCTGAGTTAAATGGCATCTGCACATTGGCAGCCGTTACCTCGTAACCGCTACCACAAACGCTAACGCCGTCCACCTGATTCAGCTCGGTAAAATCGTAAAACTCATCAACAATACCGCCAACCCGCACCAGATCTCCAACCTGAACATCCACTCCGAAAGCATTATCGTGGATAAAAAGACCTTCAGAGGTCGAGTCCCGACCATCCTGATCACTATCCTCTTCCTGCAGGAAGAAGCCGGCAAGGCCGGTATTGGAATCTTGGAAATTGCCAACTACTACAGCTTCAATTTCGTGGCGTTCACCTTCCAGCGAACTTGCGAACCCCTCACCCTGTATCTGGCTGATTAGTGTCGCTGTATCACCACAGGCACCTAACTCGATTCCACCGCTGCCATCGCCACCGCCTGTATCACCCTCAATATGCCAACCCAGGTGGCCGAAGTTATTCTGGCCAACACTGGACCACTCCTGGGCGGGATTGAACGCACTATTGCCATCGGTACGACCACTGACCACATCCAGGTTGCGTATCAGAGTCTGATTCTGGGTACCGACACTGCTATTGCCCCACTGGCTACCGGGGTCAGTACCAATTTGACCGATTACATCGACGAAACCGTTAGGGCCAGCAAGTGCTACCGCATCGTCACCATTGAACAGGCCACCGCTATAAATCTGGTCGGCCACATCCAGCATGGCTGCATCAGAGCTGCCGTGAGCGAGAACAAACACTTCATCATCACCCAGGGTTCCAGAGAGTGTGATATTTACAGCGGCAGAATCGGAACCATTGAAAAAAAGCTGTATCGAGTAATTACCCAGATCTACAGCCGCTCCGGTACCGTTATAGATTTCCAGTGCCTTGTTATTGCCGCTGCCCTCGATATATTCCGAGATTATGAGGTCGTTGGCCTGGACCTCTTCAGCCATCAGTGGAAGACCCAGGGCTGCCAGAGCAGCCAAGCCAAATTCTTTCATCGCCATTTTTCCCAATTGCCGGATTCGCATTTAGCGGCGCAAAGAGTGGCGGGGAATTCCTAAATTTCGATGAAACAAATGTTAAGGTTAAGTTTCAGTGACTCGACTTGGCGACTCATCCTCAATTTGCACTCAACTTGAGTAGCAAGCTCTCTCCCTTTAACAAAAAGACAAGCTGATAGTTGCATTTGTCACCAGACAGTATATAGTCACTTATATAAGCACTTATATAAATATTAATTTATGGATTACAGTCAATTGGGAACTCGCCTCAGACACCTGCTTGAGCTACTGGATGGCGATGTCAGTAAGAGCTATAGCAGCTGCGGTATAGAAAATTACAAACCGCGGTATACCCCAGTAATGCGCACTCTAATGCAAAAAGGCGACGTTACCATCGGCGAGATAGTAGCCAGTGCTCAACTGTCCCAACCTGCCGTCAGTCAAACCGTTAAAGATATGGTGAAACAGGATCTGGTAGAAATAGTGAAAGGAGTAGATGCGAGAGAGCGCAAGGTTAGACTGACCCACAAAGGCGCATTACTTCTACCGCGCTTGAAAGCTCACTGGCAAGCCACTGTATCTGCAGAAAAGTCCTTAAATGCAGAGCTACCCATGCCATTGTCAGATTTGCTGGATACCGCCATCAACGCCCTGGAAAGAAGCCGTTTTCAAGATCGTATACAGAGGCAATTACCCGAGGAGATCAAGAAACAATGAAGCCAGTCATAGCGCTTTTCCTGCCCTTGCTATTCTCTGCCCATTCAGGCCAAGCTGAAGAAAAATGCCAGTTCAATACCAATTCAGTCATCAAAGCGGTATCTGCCGCTGTCGGAGATAAATACGTACTGGCAGATAAAGCTGATATCCTGTCGAAACAAATAGCTGAATTAGCAGACTCCGCCGAATTAGAGCAGTATTGCAACAATACCCAGATATTCTCCAAAAAAATCACTGATAAAATCCGCGAGTTATCCGGCGACAAGCACTTCTACTTGGAACATGTTGGAGACCAGGATGAGTCAAATAACTGGATAGAACAATGGCGAATAGAAGCCCCAAAAAATAATTATGGAGTGAAGAAAATCGAGATACTATCTGGCAATATCGCCTATATATCCCTTTCCTCTTTCCATACTTTTGAAAATGCCAAGTCCACCCTAGGGGCAGCTTTTACACTGATCCAACATAGTGATGGCCTAATTTTGGACCTGCGTAACAATGGCGGAGGCGATGAAAATACTGCAGGCGCTATTCTGGAATCCCTTATCGATACCACTAAGCCGCTCCCCTTTGTAATAGAAAGCAGGGAAAAGAAAATAAAACCAAGTCGTATCACCACTCTACCCTGGCCAGCCTATGGTACGGAGAGACCACTGGTGATCTTGATTAATGACCGCTCCTTCTCCGCCGCTGAAAGTGTTGCATTCTCGTTGCAGCAATTGGGCAGAGCCAAAATTATCGGCACTGCCAGCGCCGGTGGGGCGCACATGATGGATACACCCCAATCCCTACCCTTCGGATTTGAGATCGGCATTCCCAGTAGCCGCCCGGTTTCTACATTGACTGAAGGCCCGGTTAATTGGGAAGGGCACGGTGTAAATCCAGATATTGAGACCGGTGATCAAGATAGCTTACAGGTTGCTCTAAAAACGATAAAAAAACAAAATTAATCGTGAATCGTTTACAAGGACCTCGGTAATGGAGTTTAAGGATTAATGATGGCCACCTCCCTTCGACTAATAACCAAGGATAATTACGAGGCTGTTTGCGATCTAGATGTTGCCTTGGAGCAGCAGGAATATGTCGCATGCAATCTGTGGTCACTGGTAGAGGCACAGTTCAATACTGGGTATGAAACCCGCGCAATTTATTTTGGAGAAAATCCAGTTGGTTTTTTTATGTGGGTCAAGGAAAACCATGAAAAGATGTCTATATGGCGTTTTATGGTTGACCAGAAATACCAGCAAAAGGGAATAGGCAGGGCTGCCCTGAAGTTAGCCCTGCATGAGATCAGGCAGACCCCCAATATTAAGCAAATAAAGATTTGCTACAACCCCAAAAACCCAGTTGCTAAAGATTTCTACTCTAGCTTTGGCTTTGTAGAAGTTGGAATAGATGACGATAACGAGGACATGCTTGCCATAATCGACCTCTCCAATACAGAAGTCCAAGTTGAGCCCTGTACGTACCAGTAGCTTTAGAGCATGGAGTTATGATTACTTAGCGAAATGGACAAACAGGCTTAACTCCGCTCCAAACGGTTAAGCTCTGATCTTCCTTGTTGTCGGTAGGCGCTCCACTCCGGCTCTTAAAAGAGCCCTCCTCTATAGTCAATCGCATTAGCGCTGTGCCCTTGCGTTCCTGGATGTTGGGAGGGCGGACCTGCTCCCATCGGTCAGGCTCAATATCGTTCATTATGACTTTAAAAGCCTCATCGAACTCCCGGGAGTCATGCACACGTTCCCCACGGCAAAACAACACTGCCGAGCGATAGTTGGCACTGTGGTGAAAAGCAGATTTTGCCAGCACCCATTCATCGTATTGTGCAAATGAAATACAGATTGTTTCCCCCGCATCTACCAGCTTCTGCAAACGGCTTTTATTTGCCACATGGAAATACAGGAAGTCTCTCTTCCGCCATACAGTCAATGGAATAATGACCACCCCCCATTCTGTATAAATCCAACATGGCCGAGCTTTAGCTCATCTACCAGCTGATACACAACTTCCCTTTGATAGCTGGCTCTCTTTGCCGCCCGACGTATCTTGCTCTTTGCAGTGGCAGGCAACTCAGGGCCAAAATGATTGGTAGTGTCCATAGAAACCTCCTTACTAACCGCTGCTCATTTAATCTATGTCGCCAATCTAAGAAGTTACTGGTACTCTGAAAAGGTCCAGTTTTTGCTCTTTCATGGTGCCAGTTTTGAGCGTTCCAGACTTCACTGACCTAACCCTGGATCGGGCCCAACCACTACAGGCCCAGCTGTATCGAATGCTTGTACAGCGCATTTGCAGTGGTCGGTTGAGCACCGGCAGTAAATTGCCATCTTCCCGCAGAATGTCGGCGTCTCTGGGAGTGAGTCGCAATACCATTACGCAGGTATTGGAACAGTTAAAGGCCGAAGGCTTCCTCACCAGTAGATCTGGTCAAGGCGTGTTTGTCTGTGCATCACTGCCGCCACATGTGGAAGCCCCCAGCGAATGAGCTGGCAATCGGATACTGATCATCCGCCACAGCTGTCAACTTTCGGGGAATCGTTAAGAAATGCACCGCTTGTCAGGGAGAAGCTATTGCCCTTTACACCGGGATTACCGGATCTCGACAGCTTTCCTTTTCATCTATGGAATCGCCTCTATCGGCGGCATCAAGACAGAACAGCACTCATCGGCTATGGCCCCAGTCAGGGCTATCAGCCATTAAGACAGGCATTGGCAGAATACTTACGTAACTCCCGGGGAGTCCGCTGTAGCGCCGAGCAAATCATTATTACTAACGGTGCCCAGGAGTCCTTGAGTCTCTGTGCACAAGTCATACTAAATCCGGGGGATACCGTAACCATGGAAAACCCCGGCTACAGACGAGCACGCATCGCTTTTCAATCTGCCGGTGCAGACCTCCATTTGGCAGGACTAAAAAATGGCTCTCTGGATGTAGAGTCACTGACAAAGCACAATCACACCGCCAAGCTTCTCTATACCACCCCTACACACCAATATCCGATGGGTGGAGTAATGCCTGCCAGTGACCGCTTAAGGCTGCTGGACTGGGCAGCAAGCTCTGAAGCCTGGATATTGGAGGATGACTACGACAGCGAATTCTCATTTGTACACAAACCCGTGGCAGCGCTGCAAGGAATGGCGGAGGACACACCTGTACTTTATATGGGCAGCTTTAGCAAAACTCTTCAGCCCGGTATTCGTCTGGGCTATATGGTGGTTCCCAAATCAGTGATACAGGTATTTAACCACGCCAAAGAGATGCTATCTGGTCACTCACCCCTTCTTTCCCAAGCCATAGTTGCCGACTTTATTGAAGAGGGACATTTCGTACGACACCTGCGTAAAATGCGCATCAACTATCGGGAAAAATGGCTGCATTTTTGCGATTTGGCACGACATAAACTTGAACCCCAGGCGCAACTCATCGCAAGTAGTGCCGGAATGCACGTGGTACTCGCCACGCCCGGCAGGAATGACCTAGAACTGTCAAAGAAATTAGCCGAACACCGCATCGGTAGCACTCCACTTTCTTTTTTCTATCCCGACAAATCCTTGAACCATGGCCTGGTATTAGGGTTCGCCAATACCAGTAAACAGCAGCGAGAGGACTGTATAGATCTTCTGCAGAGTTTTTTGACAAACTCATCCAGCTAGTAAACTTTCAATATCACTATTATTGGCAACAGCATTTCTATGCTATGACCAATAGAAAATACTGTTAGTGCACCTCCTATGCACACTCACCCTGCATATGCCTGATCAACCCTAGCCTGAAGTTATCCACACTTTCCTATTGCCGATAAAGACAACAACTGGGATGAATACACGCTGAAATAGCGAACTTTTTTTGGCACAAGTATTGATCTATGGGAATCGAATTCAACTAGGCTAGGGTTTATGCACAATTCCAGCCAAACTTTAGATACTAGCCAAACAAAAACGGCAACCTCGTCAACTGCATGGCTAGCCATGATAAGCCTTTTTTAGGCGCCGCCTGTATCCAACTGGTCATTACGCGCTACCTTAATGGCGAGGTGGCACCGCAGGCCTTTGCAGCCGCATTAGAGCAGCTTATTCAAGCGGAAGAAGCCCCCACAGCCATTCAATCTTTAGCCATATTTTTTACGCCGCACATCACCAGCCTGACCTACTCACTGCATTTTGCCATTCTACTTGCCGGGGCACTCTTAATATTGCGGATATTAATGCCCCTAGGCGCCCTACTCATGTTTGTGAGCTTCATAGTATTATGGGGCTTTACTTATATGGGCGAAAATAGCTGGTTCTTTGAATTTTTATCACCGGCGTTGTATGCATTAGTCTTAGCGGTAAGCAGCTATGGCCTCACCCCAAATATTCAGAAACCATCCGATCACCCCTCATCTCATCCAACGCCCTATTACCAGCGTCTATTGGGCGGTATTCTGGCACCCGATATAAGCTTTTTGTCCTGGTGCCTCTGGGTGATTGTGGTATCTAGCGTGCTGTTTGCGATATTTTTGATGTCGCGCAATGGTGGCAATCACATACTTCTAGCCAGCCTATTATCCAGTATCACCATTGCCGTCCTAGCAATACTTTCGAAATTTTTAGACCGATATCGCGTAGTCGCACAGACACAACAATCCAATCTGCTGGTAGGGCGTTGGATTAACCTGTTCACCATCACCATTGGTGTTATGTTGATTTTCCAGGTTTATGAAGACAGCTTACTGAACTGGTTTACCGTAGAGGGCTATAGGGGACTGGTGAACTCCTATGTAGAATACGGAAACACCCCGTTATGGTTTCGCAACGCATTAGCCTGGGTTGCAGAGCATGCCAATATTTTTATGCCCATTCAAAGGGTTTTCGAAGTCTCTGCTGCAATCTGCATGGTCATATTAGTTTTTCGTTTCCCTATTGTTCTATTGACCACCGGGCTATTCGCCATTCTTTCCTTTACCGAATTCGGAGTAACCAATATTTGGCCCCCAGCACCTGGCAAGCCCCCGGCCTGGGTGTTTGAGCTACTACTCACAACGTTAGTGAGCTTAACCTGTGGCCTCTACTATCTTTTTGATGCTTTGAAATACAAATCCTGGCATTACTGGCTGCTTGGTTCAAAGGTGTTTGAATCCATATCTAACCTGGATAAACGCCTACTTTTTGTCTTATTTTTCATCTTGGAAATAATTTTATTTTCTGAAGGAGCCATCAGTAAAGAAAACGATATACTGGCATTACATTTTGCAGCACTCGCACTGATTCCTTTATTTTATATATTGATACTTATAGATATCTTTAGAAAAGATATCACAACGCTCTAACCATCAATTAGATTTAAACTTGGTTAAAATGATATCTGGCCAGGCTCAACTCCTCACTTTATCATTCACATAATTAATCCGTAGAAAAAAATTCGTTAAAAATACAACATGAGGATAAAGTACCCCATTTGATAAGCCGCTACTTTAGCTAGAACAAACTAATACTATAAAACTACTTTTAAAGACAGATATCTATTGATACCTGCCAAATAGCACATAAAGAATTTTTAAAAAAATTATCTGATAAGCGTAATTTCTGTGCCGCTTTCACTCTGATCAACCCAGGTCCAACGGGCACTGGGATTGACGTCAGGGAAATAAATATAGTAATCGCCGGAGAGTGGAACTGCCGAAAGCTTAACAGTACTGTTTACACCTATACAGCCGCTTGTATCGCTAACGATATAGAATAAATCTGATATCTCGCCACTCGTTTTTGGTAATTCATCATAAAATTCGGCAGTGTCTATCAGAGGCTCTTTTTCATCTACAACAAATAATATTTGATCTGCCAGATACTGTTTGACCTTAATTATGTCTTTATCTTCCAAGCAATTTTGATTGTTATTTCCGAATCCCTTGAAGTGTAAATTAAGATCATACCTATCAGCTTCCGTCTTTGTATCAACCACTTCGGGCAAGCCAATACCCTCATCATTGGTCTTCATATAAGTCCCAGAAGGACTGACGAGATAGACCCTATCAACACCCACACCTGCAGCCTTTGATTGACTGGCGCAAACCAACCCTGCAGCTAACAATATAAATTTAAAATTAGATCGAATATTCATTTTCCCAGCATCCTTTTTTACATTTAATCTAAAATTATATTGATTCCATCATCATACTTGATATTAATTCGATTATTTTTTAATTGAGTAGATCCAGAAAAATAACTTAAAACTGACGAACACCTCACAAAGATAACAGAACCATCAAGCTAGACCCGATATATCAGAAAATGGAAGATACACAGGTGTAACCACTTAAATTAAACATGACACGACGACATAAGCTTCGAATAAGAGCGATTTTTAAGCTAAGAAACACTATCGAAAATATTATAATCAGTCTGCATTCCAGGAAAATCAAACTAAAATTAGAAGAAGATATAGTAAGTTATGAGGCTAAGTTAAACACCTCGCAATTCTAAAAGATTTCGCATTCGCTTAGAAAGTAGCAGAATTTTATCAATGGTTGATCTCGCCCCAGCTTTACCCAAAAAGAAAAAATGGCCTCCCGGAAGGGACTCTGAGAGATAGTTTTCAGAAGTCTTAACTAAGCGCTTTAGTTCTTCCCAACGTGTTAGAGAAAGCTCCTTAAAACTCTTATCTCTTAGCACTTCCCTAATTAAAACTCGACTTCTAATAAATGCCCAGTCGGCTGTATTTAGCAGTACGTTTTCCGCATCACAAAGTGAATCTCCGTGGATAACTACAGGAAAAGGATAATCTTCATAACCAAAAGTATTAGCTGACTGGATACTTCCTTGAATATCATCAATAAAGCGGTTTTTCTTATACATTAAACCGGTGCCAATCAGGCCTACTGGTGTAGCCCCCAGCATACGCTCTCGATAGACTTCTTTCTTTAGAATAGGATGGCCATTATATTTACCTTGATCTTCCAAAGCTTGAAAAAACCAAGGATATAGACATTCTCGATTGGCTAAGCCCTCGGGTGTCATGGTGATATTTTCTGAATTAGCCTTTGGCATAAAGCCGGGAACTGCAGGATCTCCAGACATTGCGACAAACATCGCAATTGAAATCTTCTTTCCAATAACCTCCTTCCCAAGAGCTCCGGCAATCTTACATCCCATACTCCAGCCGCAAACGATCACCTCACGTTGTAAGTTATTCCTAGAAACCACCTCATCAATCACTTCAGCGACTTGCTTTCCCCAATCGGCAATCGTAAAGCTGGGATAGAAGCCATCAAAAACCTTATTGGCAATTGGGAAAGAGACAGCCAGGAAGGGATGGCCTGAGCGATGAACCCAGTAACTGATAAAATCCTCTTCCCTGGCCTCAGGACAGCCATAGAAGATACGTGCCAGATGAGAGTTACCCGGTATGAACACCATTAAAGGTTTGGATTTTTCCGCAGCAATATATCGGTAAAGAACAGGAAAGCCAGCTGCAGAGCCCAAGACTTCCCCTTCTTGCAATATCCCAGGCTGTATTTTTTTCATGCCTTTACCAAGACTGAAGCCCTACAGGCACGCTTCGATGCAGGGTTAAAGAAACCACTATAGAGAAAGTAATTAAATGCTGCACCAGCCTGATTAACCGGGCGCTTTGCCCCAGACTTCCTCCAGTCGCTGATCTCGCCCACAACGGAATCGATAGTACTTATAACGCAGTGGATTACGCTGGTAATAATCCTGATGGTAAGCTTCCGCAGGATAAAATGTAGCTGCGGGTTTTATCTGGGTCACTACTTTCTTACCCAGCTCGGCCTCTACTTTCTTCTTACTCTCTTCGGCCAGTTGTTTCTCTTCTTCATTGCCGTAGAAAATTTCAGCGCGATACTGGTCACCCCGATCACAGAACTGTCCACCAGCATCAAATGGGTCCACATTGTGCCAGAAGATATTGAGTAAATCCGAGTAACTCACTTTGTTAGCATCATACTTAACCTGAACCACCTCAGCATGACCGGTACCACCAGCGGAGACCTGATCATAAGTGGGATTTTTCACGTGACCACCGCTGTAACCTGAGGTGGTTTCCAGCACGCCATTCACTTTGTCATAGGGTGGTTCCATACACCAGAAACAACCACCGGCAAAAATAGCGGTACGGATATTTGGGGAATCCTGGGCATATCCGAGGGTGGCAGCCAGGAAGATAAACAGAGTAAAGACGCCGCGCATAACTAATTCCTGTGGACAATTCTATTGATAGGTAATCTTCTGTCGGCTTACAGGGTGAAACTCTTACAGTGTGACACTACCCTGGCAAGCACGCAGGAAAATATCGCGATATTCCACTGCGTTAAAAGACATGGGATTACTGGCTGCAGACGGATCTTCTGCAGCCAAACGTCCAATCTTATCGGCATCATCGCTACCAATACCAATTTCTTCCAAAGTATGAGGAATACCCAGCTGCTTACGCAGGCCAATAACCCAGTTAAGCACTGCATCAAAGCCGCTCTCAAACATATCTTTCCCGGTCAATTGCAATGAGAGTGCCAATTGTCCCATGGGAACCTCTATGGCTGGCCTGTTCGCTACAAGGACATAGGGCATCAATATGGCATTGAGTAAGCCGTGATGTTTATCGTAAAGGCCACCAAGTGGGTGGGCGAGTGCATGGATCGCACCCAAACCTCGCTGGAAGGCTGTGGCCCCCATACAGGAGGCAACCAGCATCTGCTGACGTGCTTTTAATTCAGTGCCTATCATATAGGCCCGTGGAAGGTAACTTTTAATCAGGCGCATACCCTGTAGGGCAATTCCCTCAGCCATAGGGTGATACATAGGTGAGTAATAAGATTCCAAGTTGTGAGAGAGGGCATCCATCCCAGTCGCCGCGGTAATTTCTGGTGGCAATCCCAAGGTAAGTTCGGCATCGAGAATCACAATATCCGGCAAGATATTAGGGTGGAAAATCAAGCGTTTAATTTGCGCAGCTTCATCGGTAATCACTGCTACACGCCCTACCTCCGAGCCTGTTCCAGCGGTGGTAGGTACTGCAATCACTGGCACCATACCATTAGGATCGACACGCTTGTAATTATCACCAATATCCTCGAATTCCCAAATGGACCGGCTCTGCCTGGCCATTAATGCGATTGCCTTGCCGGCATCAATCGCTGAGCCACCACCAAAGGCAATGACTCCATCGCAATTTTTACTCCTTAAAATTTCGACGCCTTGATCAATATTCTCACTATTAGGGTTGCCTTTTATCGCTGAGAAAACTTCTAGTTCTAGGCTATTTTCCCGACAGGGAGTATAGGCACGCTCAATCAGTGGCATAGTGGCAAGACCGGGATCTGTCACCACTAAGGGGCGCTGTATATTCAATTCAACGCAGGCCTTGGCAAGATCCGCTATTCGCCCGGGTCCAACCCAAATATTGGTAGGGAAATTCCAGTTTACCCGGTATTTATCCACACTTGCCTCTTTATTTATCCAGTCCAGCCAATGCCCTCAATGACTTTCTGAAAACAGCTAATCTGCAACCTGTAAACGGGGCTTTATTGAGTTAACCAGATTAAAAATCAATGTACGGTTTATCGAGTTACAATCTTCCCAGTACCCTATTCCAAAATGATCCTCACCATTTGCCATAGACCAAATCTCTCCACACATCCCTTCATCTTCATAGCTCAGAAAATAGCCGGAAAATTGTCCCAGTTGAATTGCGGTAAGGGCTGCCTCACCCTCGTCGTAGTCATTTAGGAAAGTTTCAGTTTGTTGCTGTGCAGTTATCCCTTGAGAAAACCCTATTTTCAGTTGCGCATTGCTACACCGTTTCCTTAGCTCCATGCCCATTTCTCCATCAACCGTCTGTATGTACCACTTTTCCGGGAGGTCTATTGAATAATTTTCTAGCTCGTATTCCGCGGCACTAATCAATAACGGAGAAAAAAATGACAATACTATGCAACAATGTATGTACTTCACCTCAACACCTCCACCCAAACATTCACTCTATGTAACTTATAACTCACTAACTATTCAACGGTGTGAACTTTCATTGTGATAGATTCAACCACTTCGATTACCGGTGAGAAATCCACCGAATTACAGTCACTTTGAAAGTGTGCAACCAGTAAATCGATTCCATCGCCCAAAAACCAGTTTGCCATACACTTTCCTTTCGATTTAAAAGTGACGAAATAACCGGAATAATTACCAATCTGCACTGAAGAAACCGGATGTTCCAATGGATGTTGTTCTAAAAATACGTCAGGATCGCCACCATCTTTTAATAATCCCTCTCTCAGAATGTAGGCCATCAAGTTACCGGTGCCTTTCTGTCGAAATTGAATTCCTATCTTGTTGTAAGGGTCTTCGTACCTTGACCACTCACCGGGAACATCTAAAGTAATATTTTTATAAAGATAAGGTTCCGCTTTTAGCACCAATGAATTGAGTAAAAGTAACCCTGCAACACAACTTTTAATCAACCTCACAGAAATTCCCTCTTTAACGGTTCCCTAGCCTTAAATTTTAAAATGGAAGGACTTGGGTCTAGTTAACTGCTCAAATCCAATCCGGGACAAAGTACACCCCCTTCCGGACCGCTTTACCCCAGTCCAGGCCAACTCTGGGTCCAGGTAATCACACCGATTAAGGAAAACTGTGCCTACCTGTAAATGATCCCCAATTGCCAGGGCGACCTCTTCATCCTGTGAAAAAATTGCTGCGGTGAGGCCAAACTGGCTGTTATTCATAAATTCTAGAGCCTCGCCATCATCATGCACTTTTTGCACCCCCAATACCGGTCCAAAAGACTCCTCACGCATCAGGCGCATTTTTTGGCGTACTCCAGTCAATAACTGTGGTGCCAAATACTGGGTACCGCGTTTATCCAGCGGGGAGTCACTGGTGCTCAGGTGCGTCTTGGCGCCCTCGGCCACAGCTTCGTCTATTTGTACACGTACTCGATCAGCGGCTTCTGCACGAACGAGGGGGCCTAATGTGGTGTCCGGATCATCCGGCCGGCCAAGCTGATATTTACCAACCAGAGCGACGGCACGCTCTACAAATTCGTCGAATAGTTTTTCTTGAACATAAACACGCTCAATGCCGCAGCAGGATTGACCTGAATTAAAAAATGCGCCATCTACAATTGCCTCCACCGCCAGCTGAAGATCCGCATCTTCCCGTACATAGGCAGGATCTTTACCTCCCAACTCCAAACCCACCTGAATAAAGCGGCCTGCTACGGTGCGCTCCAAGTTTGCCCCGGCTTCTACCGAACCCGTAAAAGCGATGTGCTGGATTTCCTCCGCGCATGCCAACCTTTGGGTGTAAGCGTGATTCAGGTGTAGAAACTGAAATACCCCGTAGGGTAGCCCTGCCTCTCTAAACGCCTCAACCATTCGCTCTGCACAGAGAGGAGTTTGCGCAGAGTGCTTCAAAATTACAGCATTGCCCGCCAATATTGACGGCACCACTGCATTTACAGCCGTCAGGTAAGGGTAATTCCAAGGGGCAATTACAAGGGAAATACCCAGCGGTTCGCGACGAATAAACCGGGAAAACCCCGGCTTGGCTGACAGTTGGATATCTGCGAGGGCCTCTTCCGCAATATCTGCCATGGCTGAAGCGCGCTCGGCAAAACCATCAATTTCCCCGGGGGCGAAACGTATTGGCCTTCCCATCATCCAACAAATTTCCTCAGCCAGACGATCTTTGCGCTCCGCAAAAAATTCCACTGCGCGGTGTACAATAGCGATACGCTCGATGAGAGGGGTTAGGCGCCAGGCCCGCTGGGCCGAAGCCGCTCGATCCAAAGCCACACGAATTTCAGCTTCGCCAGCCAGCGCTCTTTCCAGGTACACGCTGTTATCTACAGGGGAAATACATCGCAGGTGGTGCATATTGGAAATCCCTTTAATTAATTTTCACCGGTTTCCTACCAGTGAAGGAAAGACAACTGGGTTACGCTTTCAAAAAGACGGGCAACTGCCCAATTAAAGTACAGATGTGAATGGCTTAAATCAGATTATTTCGAAATACCTATCCAGCTCCCAGTCAGTCACATGACGGCGATATTCACGCTCTTCCCATTCGCGACTGGCCGCGAAGTGCTCAACAAATTCACTGCCAAACAACTCCTTAGCAGCTTCAGAGCTTTTGAAACGCTGGGCTGAATCCCACAGGGTAGCGGGCAACGTTTGCTGGATCTCGGGCGTCAGTGCATAGGCATTGCCCTCAATAGGATCGCTTGGCTGCCATTGCTGCATCACGCCATACAGCCCAGAGCCGAGCGCTGCAGCCAGAGCTAAATAGGGATTGGCATCGGCGGCACCAAGGCGATATTCCACTCGCTGCGATTTACCGTTGCCAGGAATAGCGCGCAGCGCTGTAGTCCGATTCTCAACTCCCCAATTAGCGCCGGTAGGTGCCCAAAAGCCGGGTACCAGGCGACGGTAACTATTTACAGTGGGCGCCAACATAGCCAGAAACTCAGGCATCAGGCGCTGTTGGCCAGCAATAAACTGGCGCATAATTTCGCTGCCCCCTGTGGGTTGGCTTCTATCAAAAAATGCCGATTTACCATTGTCCGCACTGCGCAATGAGAGGTGGATATGGCCACTTTGTCCGGGGTAATCACTGGACCAACGCGACATAAATGTCGCCATTAATCCCATGCGTTGAGCCAGGATTTTCATAAATGTTTTAAACAGGGCGGCCTTGTCCCCTGCAGCCTCTGCTTTATCCACTGCAATTGCGGCTTCAAGAACTCCTGGACCCGTTTCCGTATGCAGTCCTTCCAGCGGGAAATCCATGCGCTCCCCCATATCCAGGATTTCCCCGTACAGTTCGGAATGCACAGAGTTGCGCAATATTGAGTAGCCAAACCAGTCCGGGGTGAAAGGCTTCAGATCGCGAAAGCCCTTTTCGCGCACGGAATGCGGCGTTTCATCGAATAGGAAATATTCATACTCAAGGGCAGCAAAGGGCTCAAAGCCCGCTGCCCGGCAGCGCTCCACCACCCGGCGCAAAGCCGCGCGGGGGCATACTGCCTGGGCCCGCTGATCAAACTCAGCCAGAAACAGCAACATATTCTCTTCAAAGGGAATATCTCGGCAGCTATCTGGAAGTATCCGCACAGGAGCATCCGGATACCCTGTATGCCAACCGGTATAGCGGGCGTTGTCATAGAGCTGGTCTTTTACATCCCAGCCCAGCACCACATCACAAAAAGAGAAGCCCTTATCCAAGGAAGAGAAAAACTTTTCGCGGCTCATATATTTGCCGCGCATGACACCATCGATATCGAAAAGGCCCACTTTGACATGACTGAGGCCGCGCCCTTCGACAATCGCACGGGCCTCCTGAACGGTTTTAACCTCCCTGGCTTTTAGCATTTCCGTCCCTGCCCCGTTGTTGTTATCAATGACTTACAGGATAGACCCGCCAGCCAAATCCTGACGCCCGATATTTCCCCAGGGGCGTGACTTTCAGCTGTGCCGAACTGCATATATAATCCGCGCTCCAAATTTTTCGTTTTACCCAGTTCAGGACCAGCAATGAGCTTCGACAAGATCCCCGCAGGTAAGGACCTGCCCAGCGATATCAACGTTATCATCGAGATCCCTGCCAACTCCGACCCCATCAAATACGAGGTGGACAAGGACTCTGACGCCGTATTTGTGGATCGCTTCGTTGCCACTCCGATGTTCTACCCGGCTAACTACGGCTACGTGCCTCAAACCCTGTCCGAAGACGGCGACCCCCTCGACGTGCTGGTTGTCGCGCCTTACCCGGTAATGGTTGGCTCTGTTATCCGCTCCCGTGTAATCGGCGTTCTGAAAATGACCGACGAATCCGGTGTAGACGCCAAACTGCTGGCGGTACCTCACACCAAGCTGACCAAGCTGTATGATCACGTACAGGAAATTGGCGACCTGCCGGAATTGCTGCTCAAGCAAATCGAGCACTACTTCGAGAATTACAAAGCCCTCGAAGCCGGCAAGTGGGTAAAAGTAGAAGGCTGGGCCGACGCTGAAGAAGCCCGCAAAGAAGTGCTTTCCTCTCGTGAGCGTTACCTGAAGGAAGAAGGCTGAGAGCCACTTCCTTTAGCTAGGCTCTTGGGCACAAAAAAACCGGCTTTATGCCGGTTTTTTTGTGCGTGGAGACTCCCTCAGAGGGAATGATTTATGTTTAGTCCAGATCCCACTTGGGAATATTGACTGGGGCAGCCTCCGCCTCAGCGCGCTCACTCTTATCAAGCAAAAGCCCTTCCGCCGCACGCAGGCTGATATGGTCAGTGGAAACCTCGACCGCAGCCACTTGCTTGCGCTCATGATCTTTGACCAAATTTCCTCCATGGGCGCAAGCGTCCAATTGGGTATCGGGGAACTGTCGGATTCAGGTGTTCCCTCAGGCTGAACAGTCTGTGCCTGTATGGTTTTGGGCTTGGCGGTTGCTATCCCACTCTCATCCTTCAAGGTTACCTGGGCACCGATTTTGGCCAAAGTGGCTTGAAACTGCTCTGCCTGGGCTTGGCTGAGGCCTTTTCGCAAGATCAGTGGACGACCACTGAAAAGTTTCTCCACTGCCTGCGGGGTGCTCTTAAACAGGCGCGCCATATTGGATTTCACATCGTTCGCAGTAAATCCGTCGATCAGGTCACCGCGGAAAACCAAGCTATAGGTGGCTTGCGACATTACTTAATCCCTGTGTTATTCATCCGGGTCCAGAGTCTGGTCCATGGTAAAGGCAGGAGCTCCCTCAATTCGGCCACCAACTTGGCGCGCTGGCACACCAGCTACCGTGGTGTGATCGGGCACATCGTGTAATACCAGGCTGCCAGCAGCAATCTTGACATCATCTCCCACCCGCACAGGCCCTAATACCTTGGCACCGGCACCAATCATCACTCCGTGACCGATTTTTGGGTGGCGATCGCCGGAGCCCCGGCCACTGCCACCAAGGGTCACAGAGTGGAGGATGGATACATTGTCCCCCACTACACAAGTCTCCCCCACAACCAGACCAGTCGCATGATCAATCATAATGCCGCCGCCAAACTTCGCCGCCGGGTGAATATCCACAGAAAACTGCTCCGACACCCGGCTTTGGAAATACAAAGCCAGGGTGAAACGCCCGTGCTTCCAAAGCCAATGGGCAATTCGGTGGGATTGCAGCGCGTGGAAACCTTTGAAATAAAGAAACGGAGTCAGGTATTGATCGCAGGCCGGATCACGATCGTACCAAGCGCAAATATCAGCATGCATCCGACTGGAGATTGAGGGATCACTCTCCAGAGCGGAAGCAATAACTTCCTGCAGTGAAGTGGCAGTCAGCGCATCGTGATCCAACACAGCAGCCAACTGGTCGGCAATTGCATGCTCCAGCGATTTGTGGCGCAGGATAGTATTGTGGAAATAACTCGCCAGGATCGGTTCGCCACTGGCAGCGGCAGCGGCCTCCGCACGCATGGATTTCCAGACATCACGGGGCTCGATCGAGCTGTCGATAATGATTTCCTCGCCGGTCTTTTCCACTTTCCTGTTACTTCCCAATTGTATATGCCAAGGGCTGAAGCCCCGCGAAGCTTGGCAGGAATGGCAGGACCTTTCAAGCGCCGCCCACAGGGGAATCCGGGGGCATAACAAGGCGGCGCCCGCTTCGTTCTCAGAGCGGCATAATCTCCGGATAACAGTGATCCGGGATCCACACAAAGCGCGTATAGATTTCCTCAAGATGCTCACACACGGTATCACACAGGGCCAGGTCACCGCGGCGCAGCTGTTCCTGCAGGCGCTCAATCGTCAATAGATCCTGCAATTCCTTCGCACGCGGTGCATAACTCAGGTGCCAGCGCTCAGGGGCCACCCCCTGATCTGTGGCGAAGGGGCGAAACAAGCCATAGCTCTGCGCGGAGGCAATACGCTCATCCAGCCAGAGATGAAATGGGCCAAAAATGCCATTGTCCGCCACTTCCTGGGGGGTTAGCTGAACATCGTAGCCCTCCGGGAGGGCAGCCGCATCGATCATATCGAAGTCGGTGCCCCAGTGGTGGCGGGAAGCACCTGGCAATGCCGACCAACGCAATATGGCCATGACCAGCTCTCGCGGTGGCAATCCGGAAATTTCCAATGCCACTCCCTCGCTGTCGAGCACCGGCCTGAGTCCCTGTGCCTTGCCGTTCCAGATCGTGCGCTGGCGCTCAAAGCTACGAAAGCCTGAGGCGATCTGGGGATCAAAGCCTGCCTCGCGGGCATCACGTCTCAGGCGCTGGAAGGCCACCAGGGCCTCGGGGTGCAGCAACTGGCCCGAAGTTGGATCGAGGATGACATGCTCATCGGTGAGTCCAAAGAGCATACGTTGTAGCGGAACAGATAACATTTGACTCCTATAAGCGGGCGATTTTTGTAATGCGGTCTAAAGTGAACAAACCCAAGGTGCCTACTCTATCAAAGAGCAATACGGAATAAGCAGGTCAGCCCGGAATTGTAGGAAAAGCAATTGGCGCTGTCACAAAGGTACCGATGGTTAGGTTTACTGATCGACAATTAAATTATGTTAAGTTCAGCCCGCGATCGATGGAGAGATCGTATTAACTGAACGTTAAACCTTGTAGGGAAAACTGAATGCACCCGAGTCAATCAGAGTTACTGAAACTGAAAAACCTGGGCCTGGCCTCTGTAAATATCCTGCACTCTATCGGCATCCGCTCCCATGAAGACCTGCGCCGCATAGGCCCGGTGGAGGCATTTATCAGTATTCGCAATCGCGGCATCAATGCCTCCAGAGTCATGCTCTACGCTCTACAAGGCGCTTTATTGGACGTCCACTGGAACGACCTGGACCCAGACCTGAAGCAAAAGCTGGCCAGCGAGGCTGACCGACTGCTGGCCACTCAAAACTTAGACTAACGCGAACAGCCCAGATTTCTCCCAACGATTTAACGCCCGGATAGCCCCTGCGGGGATGGAAAGGGCGCTCGGCATGGTATTGCATATCGCCCGACTGTCACACAAAACGCCCCGCCCTATCTAAACTTACTCAAAGACGATTAGATGGAGAGAGCCGATGTTACGCATTGGGCTATTCCTGCTGACTAACTTGGCTGTCCTGGTTCTGGTCGGCATTATTTTCAACCTTTTTGGCATAGGAGGTATCCTCCAGGCCAATGGCGTTGACCTGAACCTCGGCGCCTTACTACTTCTCTGTGCACTATTTGGTTTTGGCGGCTCTTTCATCTCGCTACTGCTTTCCAAAACCATTGCACGGATGACCACCCGCACCCAGATTATTACCGAACCCCGCAGTGCCGATGAACAATGGCTGGTAGAGACAGTGCGGGAACTTTCACGCAAAGCCAACATTGGCATGCCAGACGTGGGGATATTCCCCATGCCCCAAGCTAACGCCTTTGCCACAGGCTGGAATCGCAACAACGCCCTGGTTTCTGTCAGTGCCGGACTGTTACAGCGTTTTAGCCGCGAGGAGGCGCGTGCAGTTATCGGACATGAGATTGGACACGTGGCCAATGGGGACATGGTAACCCTGGCTCTGATCCAAGGAGTCGTGAACACTTTTGTCATGTTCTTCGCGCGCCTGGTCGGTTTTTTTGTCGACCGGGTAATCCTGCGCAACGAGCAGGGACTGGGAATCGGCTACTACATCACCTCTATCGTCATGGATATCGTCTTTGGTTTCTTTGCCATGATTATCGTCGCCTGGTTCAGCCGCAGGAGGGAGTACAGGGCAGACCACGCAGGTGCAACACTGGCTAGCCCCAATTCCATGATCGCAGCTCTGCAGAGACTCAAGGTGGAATCCGAGCGGGGCCACGAAGAGCCACTGCCTGGCAATATGAAAGCCTTCGGAATCTTTGGCAACATGGGCGCACTGCTGGCCACACACCCACCTCTGGATGATCGCATCCAGGTTCTGCAGAATTTCCGTAAATGATTTTCACGCAACTGCACAAGCGCTGTTGTTTCGAATTATCCACAGGTGCAGATTTTATTCTGGTAAAAAAAGCCTGTGAATACATTGATCCTGCAGGTACAGGTTTGCATAAACGTCGCTGTCTTTTCGCCCCCGGCTCAGGCGAGGTAAACTTTCCAGCAAATTGACAAAGGAAAGACTGCTATCCATGACAGCGCTAAAAACTCTGCCAATTATTTTTTCCTTAATGCTCCTCTGCCTCACATCTCCCCTGTATGCACAAGTCCAGGACTTCGCTACCGATGATGAGCGCAACACCATGCAGGTGTTCAATTTTGCCAGCCCGTCGGTGGTTTACGTTACCAACGAAGCCCTGGTGCGCGATCGCAGGACCCTGCGACTGCATGCTGTACCCAAAGGTGCCGGTAGTGGTTTTATTTGGGACGAACTGGGGCACGTGGTTACCAATTTCCACGTAATTGAAGGTGCGCGCAAAGTTACCATTACACTACAAGACCGCAGTGAATGGCCTGCCCAGCTGGTGGGCTCAGCTCCAGAGAAAGACCTTGCCGTACTGAAAATTGAAGCGCCTAAAGAGCGATTAAAACCTCTTGTAGCCGGTACTTCCAGCAACCTCTCGGTGGGGCGCAAGGTACTCGCCATCGGCAATCCGTTCGGCTTGGACACCACGCTCACCACTGGGGTGGTGAGCGCTCTGGGGCGTGAAATTGAAGCTGCCAATAATCGCACCATCCGTAATGTAATCCAGACCGATGCTGCCATTAACCCCGGCAATTCCGGCGGCCCACTGCTGGATTCCCTCGGGCGCTTGATCGGCGTCAACACGGCCATTTACAGCCCCAGCGGTACCAGCGTGGGAATTGGGTTTGCCATTCCGGTGGATACAGTCAAGAAAATCGTCCCGGAACTGATTGCCCACGGCCGCCTGGTTCGCCCCATACTCGGCATTGAATCCGCACCGGATCAGTGGAGCAGTCGTTACGGTTTCGAAGGCGTAGCCGTATTGCGCATAGCCCCGGGGCTTCCCGCAGAGAAAGCGGGCTTACAAGGCATTTATCGCACACGCCAGGGAGGGTGGCAGCTGGGGGATGTGATTGTTGAAGTGGAGCAGCAACCCATCCGCAGCTACGACGATCTGCTCAACGCTCTGGAAAAACATCAGGTAGGTGACGAAATTACTTTGGGTATCATGCGCGACGGGACAATACGCTACACCTCGATTACACTCGCGGCGCCGCAATAGAGCAATAATAGATCCCAGAGCCGACTTTATGCAGAAATACTTCCTGTGCCGCTACGATGAATTGAGCGAGGGACAGTCGAAAGGCTTTTCCCTCGGCGATACCGCCGCCGGAACTGACAATGTCTTTGCCGTGATGAAAGAGGGGGAGGTTTATGCCTATAAGAACACCTGTCCACACCGCGGTATCAACCTCGACTGGCAGGAAGACCAGTTTCTCGACCCGGATGGGGCCCTGATCCAATGTGCCTCTCACGGGGCTCTGTTCCTGATTGAATCCGGTGAGTGTATCGCTGGCCCCTGTACCGGCGATGCACTGACACCTGTGCCTGTGGAATACGCCCAGGACGGCCTCTACGCCCTGCTGCCGGAGTAGGGTTTATCTTGCCGGGCCGTTCCTGCCCGGCCATTCATATCAACCCCCTCAGCGAAATGGCAGTTCCTGCGCGAGGACAATTTCACTGGCGCCTAGTTGCGCCTTGTAAGCGAGCACCTGCACACCGGCTGAAACCGCACTGTCGAGGGCGTCAGCATAGGCGGGGTCAATCTCACGCGCGGCCTCAACACTTTCGATACCACTGTGCTGAACACAATAAAAGAGTACTGCACGCACTCCGTCTTCAGCCAATTTCTGCAATTCCCGCAAATGTTTAGCGCCGCGGGCACTCACTGCATCGGGAAAGTAACCGCGCTCCCCATCTGCCAAGGTGACATTCTTAACCTCCACATAGCAGTCCCCCTGATCACCGGACAACAGAAAATCAATACGGCTATTCTCATCCCCGTAACGCACTTCCCGGCGCAGGGACTCGTAGCCTTGGAGTTCGCCAATTACCCCGGAGCGTATTGCCTCCTCCACTAGAGCATTAGAGCGCCCCGTATTTACACCGGCCAGGGCGCCATCGGGGGTGGTGGTGATCTCTAAAGTATGGCGGTACTTGCGTTTGGGATTACCCGAGTCCGAATACCAACAAGCGCCACCCTCAACCCAACAGTTCTTCATGGAGCCGGTATTAGGGCAGTGAATAGTGAAAACCTCCCCTTCTGAGGACTCCACATCTGCGAGAAAACGTTTGTAACGACGCAACAGGGTTGCCTTTTGCAACGAGGGGGTAAACTTCACGGGCTGGCACTCTTGTACATTTCAGCGCCACAAAATAGCAGACAACTATTTGTGGCGCGAATCGCGTAGATTTGATAGCTTCCTCGCTCTCGGTCGCCGGGGTATCGGCGGCGGAAACAAGGATTAGCCTGCCACCGCAAGCTTTTTGACAGGTGAAAAAAGCATCAAACAAAAAGATTCCGGTCTAGGCTAGATTGAATTTGGTGGTATCGCCCCCATTATCGGGGGCCCGTATAGAAAGAGAGGCAACGACTATGCCCAAAACTGCTGCGAGCACCGATTCTCTGCACGGCTTTGAGCCCTACAAGGAGACTAAGGGCGAAGAGTACATGAATGAGAAGCAGCAGGAGCATTTCCGCAACTTGCTGTTAGCCTGGAAGGCCGAACTGATGGCGGAAGTGGACCGCACCGTTTCCCACATGAAAGACGAGGCCGCAAACTTTCCCGATCCCGCCGATCGCGCCAGTCAGGAAGAGGAGTTCAGCCTTGAACTTCGCACCCGCGATCGCGAGCGCAAACTGATCAAGAAGATCGACGCCACCCTGGAGCTGATTGACCAGGATGACTACGGTTTCTGTGAAGCTTGCGGGGTTGATATTGGAATCCGCCGCCTTGAGGCTCGCCCCACCGCAACCCTGTGTGTGGACTGCAAGACTCTGGCTGAAATCAAAGAAAGACAGATTTCAGGCTGATCCATAACTAATAGAAATCCGGTGATCCCTAAGGGGCACCCGGCGCGAAGGGGCGGTCGACGGGACCGCCCCCTGTCATTTTGAAAAGTACTCACCCCTATATTGGTCGATTCGCTCCCTCCCCAAGCGGCCCCCTGCACTTTGGCTCTTTGGTGTGCGCACTTGGCAGCTACCTGGATGCCCAGTCCCATGGAGGCCACTGGTTGCTCCGAATGGAGGATCTCGACCCACCGCGCGAAGAGCCCGGCGCGGCCACCCGCATCCTGAATTCCCTGGAGACCCACGGCCTGCATTGGCACGGTGCCGTGGAATGGCAGAGCAAGCGGCACAGATTGTACGAAGAGACCCTGGCGCAACTGCGTGAACAAGGCCTCCTGTATCCCTGTTACTGCTCACGCAGCCAAATCCGCCAAAATAGCGGGCACGACAACCTTGGTTGCAGAGTCAAACACAGTGGCAGTGGTCCCTCTGCCCTACGCCTGCAATGTGCTGGTGACGAGGAGGTATTCGAGGATATCTGGCGCGGGGAACAACACCAACCGGTACGTGAAGACACGATCCTGAAGCGTCGCGATGGCCTGTACGCCTATCAGCTGGCAGTAGTGGTGGATGATATTGCCCAGGGGGTTACCCAAGTGGTGCGTGGCGCCGACCTTTTAGATACCACTGGCGTACAGATCCGTCTGTTCCACATACTCGGCACAACCCCTCCGGTCTTCGGGCACCTGCCTCTGGTAATGGGCCCAGGGGGAAAACAGAAACTCAGCAAGCAAAACCACGCGCCAGCTATCGATGACAATAAAGCGGCAGATAACCTGTGCGCCGCATTAATTTTTCTCGGTTTCCATGTGCCCGAAACACTGAGACAGGAGAAACCAGAACATATTCTGAAGTGGGCCACAGCCCGTTGGCAACGACACCAAATTGATAAGCGCGACCGGCAATTGCACTGAACTGCTGAGACATTTAACATTTTTGCGCCAGCCGCACCCACCTTTTGGGTAATATACGCATATCCCAATAGCGCCTTGCCCCTAAATCCAAGGTGATCCCGGCCACCATTAATGCCTTTTCCCAAACGGGTTTCCAAGACTGTCTATGAGCAATCGCACCCTGTTAATACTGCTCGTGCTAGTGGGCTATGTGTTTTCACCCACCATTTTTACCTGGATGATCAATCCCGTTGGCGCCTGGTATCGCCCTTTTATTCTCTGGTTCGTTTTGATCCTGTTGGCGATTTTTATCCAATGGAGACGCAAATCGAATGAGCTTTGAAATAGCCCATATCGCCCTGATTGGCGTCGTTTATATTGCCACTCTGTTCTTTGTGGCCTTCGCCACCTCAAAGGGCTGGCTGCCCGCACGCTGGGTACGCCACCCACTCGTTTATGTCCTCTCCCTGGGGGTTTCGCTGTCTGCCTGGACTTTCTACGGTATTGTCGACCTGGCCTGGCAGTATGGTTATGGCGTATTGGCCTACTACCTGGGCACCGGCGCTATGTTCTTATTTGCGCCAGTAGCGCTAGAGCCGCTAGCGCGGCTTGCCCAGCGCTACCAACTGTACTCCCCAGCGGATCTACTGGTTTTTCGCTACCACAGTCGCCAGGTAGGCATTCTCGCCACCCTGTTCATGTTACTGGCACTGTTACCACTGGTAGCTCTGCAGATACAGGCGGTATCTGAAACCCTGGCTCTTTTATCCCGGGATAGTGTTGCCGCGCTCGGTTTGCCAGACAGTGGGGTTTCCAGCAAGAACCTCATTGCTTTCTTCTACTGTGTGCTTTTGGCGGTGTTTACCAGCATGTACGGCGCGACCCGCGAACGGGGCGAGGGCCTGGCCAGTGCTATGGCGCTGGAATCCCTGGTTAAGCTGGTTGCTCTCACTGCGGTAGGTGGCTATGCCGTTTATGGTGTATTCGGCGGTTTCTCGGGGCTCGACCAGTGGCTACTTGAAAACAGCGATATGCAACAGCTGCTTTACACCCCCATTGAACAGGGCTCCTCCCACACCTTACTGTTGGTATTTATCGCCACCGCTGTGGCCATGCCGCACATCTTTTATCTCAGTATCGCTGAACGCCCCACAGGCCAGGCCTTGCGTACCGCCAGCTGGGGCTTCCCGCTGTTCCTGCTACTGATGGCGCTGCCAATCTTTCCGATTATGTGGGCGGGCTTCGCCCTGGATGTGGCAGAACCGGTGCAGTACTTCTCGCTGGCGGTGCCGAGAGCCAGTGGTTCAGCGCTGCTCACCACGCTGGCCTTTATCGGCGGTCTCTCCGCTGCCACCGGCGCGCTCATTATGATTACCCTGGCATTGTCCACCATGGTAATGAATCATTGGCTGCTGCCCGGTACACGCTGGCACTCAGAGGACAATATGTATCGCCAGCTGGTGTGGCTGCGCCGTGCGCTGATTGCCGCGCTGTTTATTGCCGGCTTTGCCTTCTACCTTCTGTTGAACAACCGCCTCTCCCTATCGGACCTGGCATTACTGGCGTTTATCGGGTCATTGCAATTCCTGCCGGGAATATTCGCGGTAATTCACTGGCCACGCGGCAACCGGCGCGGCTTTATCGGGGGACTGCTGGGCGGTATGCTGATTTGGGGCTGCGGCCTGATGTTGCCGTCTATTTTCGACTTAACCGGCATCACTCTGCCCGGTACATCGATTCAGATACCTCTAGGAATGTCGATCTGGACACAGATCACCACTCTATCCCTCAGCATCAACATTCTGCTATTTGTCGGGCTGTCACTCTTTACGCGCACCAGTAACCTGGAGCAATACGCTGCTGATCTTTGTAGTGATGACACTATTGCTCAAGCGTTACGATTAGGTCTCGATGTGGAATCCGCAGCAGATTTCCGTTTGCGTCTTGCGGAGAGTCTCGGTGCCGCCACCGCCAATAAAGAGGTCAAGCGCGCCCTCAACCAGCTCGACCTGCCGGATGATGAGCGTCGACCTTACGCCCTGCGCCAGCTGCGCAACAAGCTTGAGGCCAACCTCTCCGGGCTGCTTGGGCGGGTGCTGGCAGGGCAGATTATCGACCGCCACTTCCCATTCCAGAACAGCGATCAACCGGCTAACAAGGATATCCACTTAATAGAAACGCGCCTGGGGCGCTATAAACACCAGCTCACCGGGCTCGCAGGGGAGCTAAACAACCTGCGCCTCTACCATCGCCAGATGCTGGAAGAGCTGCCCATGGCTGCCTGCTCCCTGGGCCGGGACGGTGAGGTACTGCTTTGGAATTACGCCATGCAGGACCTGACCGGTATTGCAGCCGGCGAGGTAATCGGCTCCAAGCTGGAGTACCTCGCCGAGCCCTGGCGCGGGCTGCTGGCGGAATTTGCCGAATCCTCTGATGCCAGCCGTTTTAAGCAGCAGGTGAGTCTGGATGGCAACAGCCACTGGCTCAATTTACACAAGACGCGCCAGAAGCGCAGTCGCAACGATCGTGTACGCAACGAGCGCGGCGACGGCCAGATGTTATTGCTCGAAGACATTACCGAAACCCAGGTACTGGAACAGGAGCTGATTCACAGCGAGCGTCTGGCTTCGGTAGGGCGCCTCGCTGCCGGAGTCGCCCACGAGGTTGGCAACCCTGTGACCGGCATTGCCTGCCTGGCACAGAACCTCCAGTTTGACTGTGACAACCCAGAAGTACTGGACACCGCCGACCAGATACTTAGTCAAACCCAGCGTATCAGCCGGATAGTGCATTCATTGGTCAACTTCTCCCACAGTGGCAGTCAGGAGAGCGAGCATGCCCCAGTAGACCTCTATGCCTGTGTGCAGGAAGCAGTAAACCTTCTGTCCCTGCAGCGCGATAAAACTGAAGTGCGTTTCGACAATACCGTACCTGAGGACCTGATCGCTCCGGGAGATAACCAGCGCCTGATCCAGGTATTTATCAACCTGCTCAGTAACGCCCGCGATGCCAGCCCCGATGGCGGTCATATTCTGATCGAGGGCTACATCGACAACGGCAGCGCCTGTGTCTCTGTAACTGACAACGGGCCCGGTATCTCAGCCAAGCACCGAGACCGTATACTCGAGCCATTTTTCACTACAAAAGAACCCGGCGAGGGCACCGGCCTCGGCCTGGCGATGGTATACAGCATCGTTGAAGAGCATGGAGGCCAACTGGAGTTAGTGAGTCCCGCCAACCGGGAGACGGGACGTGGCGCCAAGTTTATTGTGCAGCTGCCACTGGCGGGTTGAGGCGTAGATTGCCAAATTGAATATTTTTTGATCAAAAAGCAACCAATTCTCAGTATTTGAGTTGCATAGAAACGGCGCGCAGGTAAAACTAGGCGCTTATTGAGCATTTTGTAACCAGGCGTAACACATGAGCCACATCCTGATCGTCGAAGATGAAGCCATTATTCGAACGGCGCTGCGCAAACTGCTGGAGCGGCATCGCTACAAGGTCAGTGAGGCGGGGTCAGTACGCGAGGCCCTGAGCAAATACCGCGTAAATGAAGTGGACTTGGTGATCTCCGATCTACGCCTGCCCGGTGCCCCAGGCACCGACCTGCTCAAGCATGCTGGCGAAGTTCCGGTGTTGATTATGACCAGCTACGCCAGCCTCAGATCTGCGGTGGATTCCATGCGTATGGGCGCGGCAGACTATATTGCTAAGCCCTTTGATCACGATGAGATGATTGCCACTGTGCGGCGAGTTATCGGCAAGGCTGAGCAGAGCCGCGCACAGGCACCCTCAGAGAAAGATAATACCGGCACGATTGCCGGGATGATCGGTAGCAGCCAGGTGATGCGAGAGCTTTACAGCCGTATCCACAAGGTCGCGCCAACAGACGCCACTGTGCTGGTACATGGTGAAACCGGTACCGGTAAGGAACTGGTGGCCCGCGCCATTCATGAGGAGAGCCGCCGGGCAGGCAAGCCGCTGATATCTGTTAACTGTGCAGCCATTCCCGAAACGTTGATCGAGTCAGAGCTATTTGGTTACGAAAAAGGCGCTTTTACCGGCGCCCAAAGTGCCCGTGAGGGGCTTGTTGCTGCCGCTGATGGAGGCACTCTGTTTCTCGATGAAATTGGCGAGCTTCCCCTGGAAGCCCAGGCTCGCCTTCTTCGGGTGATCCAGGAAGGGGAAGTACGCCCTATCGGCTCTATCGAGTCACGTAAGGTCAATGTGCGACTGGTAACAGCAACCCACCGCAACCTCCGTCAACTAGCGGCAGAGCGCAAGTTCCGTGAAGACCTTTACTACCGTATCAATGTCGTACAAATGACCCTGGCACCTCTGAGAGAGCGTGGACGAGACGTGCTTGCACTGGCAGAGCACCTACTGGAAAGGTTTTGCACCAAAATAGAGCGCTCCCTGCTCCGCTTATCTCCAGAGGCCATCCAGGCTGTTACGACCTACACATGGCCCGGTAACGTACGCGAGTTGGAAAACGCTATTCAGCGCGCTGTGATCCTCACCGATCGCGACAGTCGGGAGATTAACCACAAGACACTGGATATCGACCTGGACCTGGTGCCTGTGGAAGAGACTGGTGAGATTCCTCGCCCCAGAAGCCTGCACACAGACCCCCGTGAGGACTTGTCACTGGAAGATTACTTCGCCCGCTTCGTGATCGAGCATCAAGACACTATGAGTGAAACTGAGCTGGCCAAAAAGCTGGGGGTCAGCCGCAAATGCCTGTGGGAGCGCCGTCAAAAACTGGGCATCCCCCGCAAGAAAACCCGCCGTAGCGCAGTTGCAGAGGCCTGATGCCCTCTTTCGGGGCTTAGGCCCTCACCGCGGCCCCCAGGTACCCCCCTCTAAATACTCCCCCTCTACTGTGGGTATACCGCACGCTGTCCCTTTGTGCTCCTCAACTACCACATCGGTAACAAAAGAAGTGTTACCCAAGACGCCCTGCAAGTAACAATTGCCGCACTTTACGTAACGCAATGGACTTAAAAAAAGTTCCGTCAAATTTCGTAAAGATTGTAACTTATTGATTTATATCAATTTTTAAAAGTTGGCACACTAAGTGCTTTACCCTTAGTACAAAATTTGAAAACGGCCAACAATAAAAATAAATGACCGTTAAAAGCCCTATAACTACTCACAATAAGCGGGCGAAACACAATAAGAATAATGGGGAGGCCGACAATAAAAGCAATGAGTGGCCAAAACCGTAAGAACAACAATAAATAATAACAATAAACCTTAAGAAAGAATAAAAATAACAACAAGCGCGTTGCAAACTGACTGAATTGTACCTGGGAGAGGGTGTTTGCTTGATAGCAAATTGAGAGCGCAAGGAAGCCGCTGCCTTCATACTGGTAATAATAATTCCCAAATCTTTTCTCCAAACTTCCCGGCACCCGCAGATTGCGGGCGCATTCCTTTGCGTGTGTTAGAATCGCGCCCGCGAATCCAACTCACCGGCAATCGATGCCATTGGCACCCCTGGTTACGGACTTCGCCCCCTGGGCCCGCCCAGGTATATGAGGCCCCAGCAGTGCCGCAGAGAACGCCCTGGTCAAAAGGGGTAGAGACGCGCGGGTACCAAACCTGCTGCCACCGGAAGTGTGGCCTGAGCACCAGCGGGGCTTTTCCGGTCATTTACGAATGGCAGCAGTCAAAATAGACAGCCGTATGCTCAACAATCTGATTAGTAGTATTAAGCGCTGGCGCAAGCCGGCCAACAAAGGCCCCCGGGTCATCGCCCGCAATGACCACAATATCTCCCGCCGAGAGATCAGCCGCGCGGCCCTGACAGTTATGAAGCGTCTACAGGATGCTGGTTACCAAGCTTATATTGTCGGTGGCGGTGTTCGCGACCTGATGCTAGGCGGCCACCCTAAAGACTTCGATGTTGCTACCGATGCGACGCCAGAACAGGCCAAGGAATTATTCCGCGGCGCTCGTATTGTGGGAAGGCGTTTCCGTATCCTGCACGCTCGTATCGGCCGCGAGGTCATTGAGGTAACCACTTTCCGCGGACACCACAGTGATGGCGAAGAGCATGAAGCAAGGCAGTCCGAGCACGGTATGCTGCTGCGGGACAACGTCTACGGTGATCTCGAAAGTGACGCCATGCGCAGGGACTTCACCGTCAATGCGCTCTACTACACCACTAATGGTTTTGCCATCCACGATTACACTGGTGGGGTCGAGGATATTGAAAAGCGCTTGATCCGTATGATTGGCAAGCCCACCACCCGCTATAAAGAGGACCCTGTACGGATGCTGCGCGCGGTACGTTTCGCCGCTAAGCTGGACTTCGCGATCGAGAGCAAAACTGCAGCGCCTTTACAGGAGCTTGCGCCATTGCTGCGCAATATCGCTCCAGCCCGCCTGTTCGATGAGATACTCAAATTACTAATGAGTGGACAGGGCGAGCGTACTTTTGAGCATTTGCACCGCTACCATTTGTGGCAGCACCTGTTCCCGGACAATGCCCGCCAAATTGAGAAGAGCCCCGCTGCCCTGGAGCTGACCAGGCGAGCACTGCGCAACACAGACAAACGTATCCAGGCGGATATGCGCGTCACCCCCGCCTTCCTTTATGCCGCCCTGCTGTGGCCAGCAGTAAACGAAGAGCAACAAAAACTGGTGGAAAAAGGTATTCCACCGGCGCCAGCCCTCGCCCAGGCAGCCCAAAAGATTACCAGTAACCAGCTGGCCCATACCGCTATACCCAAACGCTTCTCTATCCCCATGCGTGAGATCTGGGACCTGCAGCACCGCCTGCCCCAACGTGGTGGCAGCCGCGCTCAGCGCCAAACGGAGCATCCCCGGTTCCGTGCAGCGTATGACTTCCTGCTGCTGCGCGAGGAAAGTGGCGAAATTGAGGCCGGCCTTGGTAAGTGGTGGACGGACTTCCAGCAAGCCGATGATGAGCTGCGTCAGCAAATGGTGCGCAAACTACAGCGCAGTGGCGGAGGTAATCGCCGCGGCCGTAACTCTCGCAGTGGGCGCCGGCGCAAACCCAGGGCAGCTGAGTGATGGAAAGAGTTTATATCGGGCTCGGCAGTAATCTGTCTGAGCCACAGAGGCAGCTGCGCAGTGCCCTCACAGCAATGGACAAAATCCCCAGCAGCTGCCTACTGCGCTGTTCCAGTTTTTATAGCAGCGCCCCCATAGGCCCAAGCGGGCAACCGGATTATGTCAATGCAGTGGCTGAGTTGAACACGTCACTCTCACCGATTGAGCTACTCGACCAGTTACAGTCTATTGAGGCCGCTCACGGTCGCGAGCGCTCAGTGCGCTGGGGAGCGCGCACCCTCGACCTGGATATATTGCTATTTGGAGAAAGGCAAATTGATGACGTGCGCTTGCAAGTACCACACCCACGTATGGCAGAGCGCAACTTCGTACTCCTGCCACTGGCTGAACTGGAGCCCCAGTTACAGCTGCCTAACGGCGATCCATTACAGCAATTGCTGCAGAACTGTCCGCAAAACCGCCTGAATAAAATCTGAGCAACCTCCGATAGCGCGATAAAAGTACTCGACTGAGCGCCCCGCTTAATAGTACTTTGGCGCCTGCAGCCCATCAGGGAAGACGCCCCAACAAGAGGAGTCGAACACGTGGTTATCGACAACAGCGAAACCAATCCGTGTGAATTCGGCCTGTCGGACAGGACTTTGCCGAAATTTATTGCCGTGGAAGGCAATATCGGCGTAGGTAAAACCACATTGGCCAAGAAGCTTGCCACTACCTTCAACTATGACACCCTACTGGAGCTGCCAGAGGAAAACCCCTTCCTCGAACGCTTCTACCGCGACCCCAATAACGCCGCGCTACCGACCCAACTGCATTTCCTTCTGCAGCGGTCCCAACAGATTCAGGCCCTGCGTCAAGACGACCTGTTCGAGCCGGTACGGGTGGCAGATTTTCTGATCGAAAAGGACCAGCTGTTCGCCCAGGTAACCCTGGATAAGGACGAGTTGGCGCTCTACCAGCAAGTTTTCCAACACTTAACCTTAGAGGCTCCCAAGCCAGACCTGGTAATTTACCTGCAGGCACCGCTGGAAGTACTACAGGCACGCATTCGCAACCGCGGTATTCCCGCAGAGCGCGCCATTAGCAATGAGTATCTGGCAACGCTCAACGACGCCTACACCCAGTTTTTCCACTTCTACGACAGCTCACCATTGCTGATCGTCAATAGTGAGGAAATCGATATTGTCGATAGCCCTAAGGATTACCGTCAGCTGGTCGAGTACATGCTTACAGTGACCAAAGGCCGACACTACTACAACCCGGGAAGTTAATCGTTATGTATGCACCTTCTGAATTAGAGAAGCTCGTCACCGTTCAGACCCTGCGCAAAATGAAGGCAAATGGTGAAAAGTTTATTACCGTGGCCCTTTACGACGCGCCTATGGCAGCCATGGCACAAAAAACCGGAGTAGAAACATTGTTGGTGGGCGATTCCCTGGGTATGACAGTACTCGGGTATGACAGCACGGTACCGGTAACCATGGAGCAAATGATTTACCATGTGGAAGCAGTAGCGCGCGGCAACAAGAAATCCCTGATCATGGGCGATATGCCGTTTATGACCTATGCCACTCCGGAACAGGCTTTGACCAATGCCACCCGCATCATGCAGGCAGGCGCCCATATGGTGAAAATTGAAGGCGGCGCCTGGTTGGTCGATACCGTTAAGATGCTCACTGACCGGGGCATCCCCGTCTGCTCCCACTTGGGACTCACTCCTCAATCGGTTCACAAACTCGGAGGCTACCGTGTTCAGGGCCGCGATGAAAAGCATGCAGAACAGATGCTTGAGGATGCCATCCTGCTAGACCAGGCGGGCGCTGACCTGTTGGTACTCGAGTGTGTCCCAACCGCCCTGGCAAAACGTATCACCGAAACAGTTTCAATGCCTACCATAGGCATCGGCGCCGGTCGTGACACGGATGCCCAGGTATTGGTTATCAACGATATTCTCGGTCTCACCGAACAACCGCCAAAATTTTCCAAGAACTTCCTGGTAGAGGCAGAGGACATCCCCGGGGCCCTGCGCAAGTACGCTGAAGACGTCAAGCTCGGCATCTTCCCTGGCGACTCCCACACTTTCAGTTAATATCATTTGCCCGGACATTAAACAGCCTCGGCACTCTCGCAGGCAGCTCCATCGGAGGCTGCCTGCCCAGCGGTAACATTATGAACTTCGATCAACTACTCCTTGAGTGGAATCCAGGCCAGGACAACATCGCTGTCCCCGAAGGCTGGAGCCAGGGGCGTGCCACCTTTGGCGGCCTGGTAGCAACAATGCTCCAGGAAAAAATGACAGCGGAAGTAGCTGAGGACAGCAGCCTGCGCTCTGCAACCTTCTCATTTGTCGCCCCAGTAGGCGCGGAAGCGGTACAACGCTCCGCAGAAGTTTTACGTGCCGGGCGCTCCGTCACTCAAGTGCAGGGTCATCTGTGCCAAGGCGGCACTGTCGTACTTGCGGGGCTGGCCAGCTATGGTCGAGGCAGGGATTCCTCAGTGAAGGTGGGCGTGGCAACAGCACCAGAATTTAGCAAGCCTGAACAATGCATGGCGCTCCCCTACATTGAAGGTGTAGTGCCGGAGTTTACGCAGAAATTTGATTACCGTATTGCCCTGGGTCAATTGCCTTTTAGTGGAACTCAAGAGAGGCAGTTGGGCGGTTGGGTACGCTTTAAGGATGGCAGTGAGAATACAGTATCCATTAGCCATCTCCTCGCCCTGATTGATGCCTGGCCCCCTGCCACTTTGCCAATGCTTAAAACACCAGCTCCAGCCAGCTCATTAACATGGACAGTGGAGTTTATGGAGCCCCTCCCCAATCACAAGGCATCTGACTGGTGGCAGTATCTTGCCGAAGTTGAACAGGCAGGGGATGGCTACGCTGTGATCCAAGCCCGCCTCTGGGATGTCAGCGGCAAACTTGTCGCCCTGTCCCGGCAAATGGTCACAATTTTTGGCTAAAAAAACGAATTAGCCATGCCCTATGGAAGAAGTGCCTTAGATCTTTCAATCCTTATCTGCCCCACGAGTTTGGCGCAATTCCATCTTTTCTTTTATTGATTTCATTATTTTTTTCCCAAAAAGTACATTTTGGCGCCGCCATTACATAAAAATAAAATAAAGAAAATATTTTTTACTCCAATTTGTAATCTACGCTTTCCATCATCCCCACCCGCGGAGGGACAAAGCCTCAACTCAAGAGCTTTACAAATCCCTCCACAATTAACTCGCGGTAACAAATGTGGAGAAATCAATAATGATAAAAAAATATTTATTTGTCTCGCCTTGCTCACCAGTTTTCCAGCCAGCGCAGCAGATTTTGAAGACGTTTGGGATGCTATTACCTCGTGCAACTGGTTCGAATTTATTGGCGATGTCGATGACACCGGCTCGAAAGACCTGGACGGCTACGAGTATGGTGACACCAGCTTTAAAGATGCCAACTCAGGCACCTTTAACATGATTGTGTACAATATGGACGGTTTTTTACAATGTATAGGTGGTAATAGTAAGTCAGATTTCAAACAAATTATTCGCACGTTCAATGACAATCCCAAAGATCTGTGGTTAATGCAGGAAGTTTGGAACAAAACCAAAGCCAACTATCTAGATGACGACGATAAGCTAAGCAACGACACCGTTCCCTATCGTTCAAAACACTGGAAAGGTAGTGGCACCTCTTTTGGCAACGGTCTACTGACTTTTTCTAAGTTCCCCTTTGATCGGGACAATCGTGATGATAACGATTATTCCTTCGCGACCTATGAGGAGGAAACCTTCAATAAGTGCTCAGGCAACGATTGTGATACCGAAAAAGGCTTCACCGTAGCCAAGGTCGAAGTGACTGAAAATTATCATGTGCATATTTACAACACCCATATGGATGCAGGCCATCAGGATGAAGACCTCAGCGCCAAGGCAAAGCAACTCGATCAAATCGCCGATATGATCGTTGCACACTCGAGTAATGCCACCGTTATTTTGGCCGGCGATTTCAATATGGCATTTGATGAAAATGATAATGACTGGCGCGGTGTCAATTATCAGACATGGAAGGCCTTCTTTGAGAAGACCGGAGGCAAGCACGCCTGCCAATACATGCTCTCCGGCAGCGATACCAGCCTGGAGGCCTGTGCCGATGAGCTTCAAAACGACACTGACCATGTAGTGGTTATCAACAATAATCCCAACTACACACTGGAAGTCACCAACTATTTTATCGGGTCCCCAGCTTATTCTGGATTAAGTGATCACGATCCAGTTTTTGTAGATTTTTCCTGGGCAAAAAACTAGCCAGATAAAGAGCTTCCTTCACAGGGGGTTGGAGGGAGCCTCAGAGCCACTTTTTCCAGTAAAAAAAGCGACTTGTCCGGCAAGTGCTATTGCCAGCAGAATACAAAATGCCAGGAACCCCTCTCGAGCTTGCGCCCATGGAATCCCACCGACATTAATTCCAAACAACCCGGTTAAAAAGCTTAAAGGCAGGAAAATTGCTGCAACCATCGACAAAACATACATACGACTGTTGAGTTGGTCGGAATTACGACTCAGCAGCTCCTCCTGGGCAATCGCCGCCCGCTCACGCACTGTATCTATATCATCGATGTGCCGCTGCAAGCGTTCGTTGATATCCGCCAGTAAGACATGGCTCCCTCCATCAAACCAGGGTACCGACTCCTGCTGCATACGAGTTAAAACCTCCCTCTGCAGACAGAGGTATCGTCGCAGGGCAATTGTCCGCTTGCGAAACTGGACTAAATTCGCACCCAGGCCCTTCACCGACCACTCGAGTAACTGATCCTCAAGCGCGTCAACCTTTTCTTCAAAGTCATCAACCCGGTCTCCCATGCGCAGCACAAGCAGATCAGCCAGGGACACTACCAGTGCTGCAGTACCACGCGGTCCACAACCACTGCGCAGACGGGAAATCAAATCCTCCTCTGCCAACAGGCGTCTTTTACCGGTGCTGATAATACGGTTCTCTTCCACCCAAATTCGAATAGAGACCCGGTTTTCCCTCCGGGACTTGTGCTTTGGGTCCACTCCACACATTGCAAGGAAAAGTCCATCATCGACAGCCAGGGTGCGCGGTCGAATCTCTTTAGCCAACAACGCCTCTACAACCACAGGCTGCAGCCCACTATTATCGCGTATCCAAGCTGAAACCTCTTCATCAGCGCTATCGAAGTGAAGCCACAGCAAGCCCTGGCGGGGATGCCAGGACTCCACTTCAGGCCAGGTCATTTCCCGACCTGAGCCATTCCTATCAAGCAGGGTTGCGTGAATATGCCCAGATTCCATGGACTTAAAATTCCATTCGCTAAACATCCGGTGGAGAAGTCACCCTCCACCGAGGGTTTTAAATAGCGTCAAGTTAGCCCCGTTTCACTGCAGCGATACAAAAGAGGTGGGGCTCGATAATTACTCATTCTGGCTCAGGTGCGCCAGCTCTGCTGCATGCTGTTCCCAGTTCTGCCCATCGAAAGGCTGCACTTTAAGTCCCCGCGGCCGCTCATCCAGACATCGAGCATTGAGACTGTAGCCATCAGGGTTTGAGCGTGGGATATAAAAAGACTTCACCCCACAGCGGCTACAAAAATAGTGCTTGGCAACACCTGTATTGAAGGTGTAGCAGCTGAGCACATCCTCTCCGCTCACCAGCTCAAAATTCTGCGCAGGCACTATCAAGTGCAAATAGCCTAGCTTTTCACACATAGAGCAATTACAAGCGTGAGCTACCAAGGGGTCATCATTGTTACGCTTATGCAGAGCAGTAAAACGCACGGCTCCACAGTGGCAGCCCCCTTGCAGTTTGGTAGTTATTTCATTCATCAGCAGATTTATCTCGGATAAACAACGGCCGCGCGCATAGCAGGAAAAAACAGAAACGGCTAAAAGGAGGTGGAACCAATTCGTGCGCGCCAGGCCCAGCAGCTTCGAAGAACCAGTACCGATCAAAAGCCCGCTTATTACCGCCAGCAAGGCACCACCACCCAGTAATAGAGCATGGTTTCGTGGAAGTCTGCCAGATCCAACTAGTTCCAATAGGGCCACCAATAACCAGAGCAGCAAACCCAGGGCTGAGTAGAGATCCACTACCGTCGAAGGCATCAAGATCCCACTCTCGCTGAAGCCAATTGCGCTGGCGAGGACCAGCACCATTACCACATAGGCTGGAGCCCGGTTATCCGAACCCCATGTTAGCTCTAGCCGAGCCCAAAGGAGGCCGATGCCAATTAGTAGAAAAGAAGTAAAGCCGGAAAGTCGTGAGAGTGCCCGATGTAGCTCGGTTATACCGGGGTCTATTCCGTAGCGGTAAGCACCGACCAAAGCTGCGAGGGCCATGCACAACAATGCAGCGACAATAATCAAAGCTGCAGATTGGAAACGCTCTCGTGTGAGGTACCAGTATTGATTGGCCATCAACAGGCAGGTGAGCCCCAGTATTAGGTCGAGAAGCCAGAAATTAAGCAAGGTTTTCCCCTTTTTCTTTGGATTCTAACCTAAAAATATCTTTACTAAATGCCATAAAGGCTCTGCCCCCCTTAAAAAATCCATAAAAAAACCCGGCTCAAGGCCGGGTTTTTTCAGGTCTTTTAAGGCTTACGCCTCTTCGGAACCCTGCTTCTCCTCTGCAGAAGCAGCCTGATCGGCTTTAGCTTCTTTGATAGAGAGCTTGATACGTCCACGCTGGTCCACGTCCAGTACCTTTACGAATACCTTCTGGCCTTCACTCAGGTAATCAGTTACAGCGTTAACACGCTCCTCAGCAATCTGGGAGATGTGTACCAGGCCGTCTTTACCCGGCAGGAAGTTAACGAATGCACCGAAGTCCACGATACGCACCACAGTGCCCTCGTAGATAGCGCCGATCTCAGCTTCCGCAGTGATTTCCTCGATGCGGGTTACCGCCGCTTCCAGGCTCTCACCGTCTTCACCGAAGACCTTGATAGTGCCGTCATCTTCGATATCGATGGAGGCGCCGGTCTCTTCAGTGATGGAGCGGATAGTCGCACCGCCCTTACCAATCACGTCGCGGATCTTGTCCGGATGAATCTTCAGGGTCGCGTAGCGCGGTGCGTTCTCATTCACGGTGGTACGGGAAGAGTCGATCACCTTGTTCATTTCCGCGAGGATGTGCAGACGCGCTTGCAGGGCCTGCTCCAGAGCGGTTTCCATAATCTCTTCGGTAATACCTTCGATCTTAATGTCCATCTGCAGCGCGGTCACACCAGAGGCGGTACCCGCTACTTTGAAGTCCATATCGCCGAGGTGGTCTTCGTCACCGAGGATATCGGTCAGAACCGCATAGCCTTCGTCTTCCTTCACTAGGCCCATAGCGATACCGGCTACCGGTGCCTTCAGCGGAACACCCGCATCCATCAGCGCCAGGCTGGAACCACAAACGGAAGCCATGGAACTGGAACCGTTGGATTCAGTGATTTCGGAAACCACACGCACGGTGTAGGGGAAGCTGTCCGGGCTCGGCAGAACTGCAGCGATACCGCGACGAGCGAGGCGGCCGTGACCGATTTCGCGACGACCGGTAGCACCGACACGACCCGCTTCACCTACAGAGTAGGGAGGGAAGTTGTAGTGCAGCATAAAGTAGTCTTTGCGCTCACCTTCCAGGGCGTCGATGATCTGTGCATCACCAGTGGAACCGAGGGTAGCCACTACCAGAGCCTGGGTCTCACCACGGGTGAACAGCGCAGAGCCGTGGGACTTGGGCAGAGCGCCAACTTCCACAGCGATCGAACGTACAGTCTTGCTGTCGCGACCGTCGATACGGGGCTCGCCACGCACTACAGCGCCGCGCACCAGCTTCTTCTCCAGCTTGCCGAAGTAGCTTTTTACCAGATCGGCGCTAATTTCTTCGGTAGCCAGGGCTTCAGCGGCTTCGCCGCGCAGTTCCGCCAGGCGGGTGCTGCGCTCTTGCTTGTTGGTGATGCGGTAGGCTTCGGCAACCTTCTCGCCAAACTGAGCGTCCAGGGCAGCTTTCAGCTCGGTGTTTTCCGCCGGAGCCTGCCAGTCCCATTGGGGCTTGCCCGCTTCCGCTTTCAGCTCTTCACAAACCTTGATAATGGCCTGCATTTCCTGGTGTGCGTAGAGTACGGCACCCAGCATGATGTCTTCCGGCAGCTCCTGGGCTTCGGACTCCACCATCAGTACGGCGTCTTTGGTACCGGCAACGACCATGTCCAGCTCGGAGGTCTTCAGAGCTTCGTAGCCCGGGTTCAGCAGGTAGCCGTCTTGCTGGGTGTAACCCACACGCGCAGCACCGATGGGGCCAGCGAAGGGAATACCGGAAACAGACAGCGCTGCGGAAGTGCCGATCATGGCAGCGATATCCGGATCCATGTCCTTCTCCGCGGAGAGAACAGTACACATCACCTGAACTTCATTCATAAAGCCGTTCGGGAACAGCGGGCGGATCGGGCGATCGATCAGACGGGAAGTCAGGGTTTCTTTTTCAGACGGGCGGCCTTCACGCTTGAAGAAACCACCGGGAATTTTGCCAGCCGCGTAGGCTTTTTCTTGATAGTGCACGGACAACGGGAAGAAGCCCTGATCTGGCTTGGCTTCTTTAGCGCCGACAACAGTACACAGGACGACAGTCTCTCCCATGCTAACCAGGGCAGCACCGGTAGCCTGGCGCGCAATACGGCCGGTCTCGATGGTGACTTGGTGTTGTCCGTATTGGAAAGTTTTGCTTACTGGATTCACTAGTTTTTCCTATTTCCTTACGGTTACTGGCCCATTCCAGTAACCCCTACATATTTGCCGGGGCCGGGGCTCCAAACCTCCTGCCCAGGGCGGTACGGGGATGTACCGCCACCGACCAGGGTGGCCGGTGCAAGCGCAGCACTTTCATTTGGGTTTATCCCTTAAGGCCATGCTGCGTGTCTGCCAAAAGTGACAACTAAGCCACTTTTTAGCAAGCATTAAAAAGAATGCCCGCCAAAGGCGGGCATTCCAGGGTCTTAGCGACGCAGGCCGAGCTTGGCGATCAGCTGTGCGTAACGGTTCAGATCCTTGCGCTTCAGGTAATCCAGCAGCTTGCGACGCTGGTTTACCATGCGGATCAGACCACGGCGAGAGTGGTGATCCTGCTTGTGCGCAGAGAAGTGACCCTGCAGTTTGTTGATATTGGCGGTCAGCAGGGCTACCTGGACTTCCGGGGAACCGGTATCGCCTTCGGATTGGCCGTGCTCTTTCAGGATGGCTGCTTTTTCAACTGCAGTCAGTGCCATAACGAATTACCTCGTCGTAATATGCTTTAAAAGATCCGGCTGGCCCGTGCATATTTACAGACCAGCTAATCGCTATTGTGGGCGCAACCGCCCGGCACTTTCACTCACACCGCTTAATTAGTTATCACCAATATAGCGGCTTGTGCTCAGGTGCCACTTACCAGACGCCGAGGCGCTACGCACCCGTCGTCAGTAATTTCTCCCACACCCAGAAAATCACCATTTTCCAGGAAGAGGCGCACCATATCACCTTCCGCACCGATACGATAGACCTGTAAATCCATTACTGGCTGCCCTTGTCGCACATAGTAACCAGAGTCATCTGGCAGTATGAGTTTGGCCAATGAGGAGGCAGGGGAGTCCACTGGTAACAGATGGTGGTCCAGCTCTTCCGCCCGCCCCTCACCACGCTCTTCGGTGAGTTCATCCAGGGTCACTGAATCCGCTTCGTCGTAGGGGCCGGCGGCGCTGCGATGCAACTCTTCCACATAGGCACCGACACCCAGGGCCTGGCCCAGGTCTTCGGCAATACTGCGAATGTAAGTGCCCTTGGAGCAGTGCACCTCAACTTCCGCACGGGGCTGGGCGCCCGCTGTAAAGCTCAGCAGTTCAAATTCAAAAATCTCCACTTCCCGCGCCTCGCGCTCCACTTCCAAACCCTGGCGAGCCAACTTATACAGCGGCTGCCCCTTGTGCTTGAGGGCCGAGTACATGGACGGCACCTGCTTGATGCGACCGCGGAAAGCCTCCATCGCTTTCAGCACGGCTTCTTCGGTCAAACCGGAAGCATCTTTGGTTTCCAGTACATCGCCATCAGCATCGCCACTGGCAGTGGTCATGCCGAAAACAAAAGTACTGCGATAACGCTTGTCCGCATCGAGCAGGTACTGGGAGAACTTGGTCGCCTCGCCGAAACAGATCGGCAATACACCGGTTGCCAGGGGGTCCAGCGCTCCAGTATGACCGGCGCGATTGGCGAAAAAGAGTCGTTTGGCTTTTTGCAGGGCGTCGTTGGCGGTAATCCCGGCGGGCTTGTTCAATAACAGCACGCCGTGAACCGGCCGGCCCCATTTTGGTCTGCGGCCCATGGATCAATCTTCGTTAGAGTCGCTATCGTCGTCTTGGTGCTTGCGATCTTCTTTAACCGCCTTGTCGATCAGGGCAGACAGCGCCTGGCCACGCACCGAGGTTTCGTCGTAGCGGAAGTGCAAACGGGGAATAGTGCGAATCTGGATCGCGCGCGCGAGCTGCGTACGCAGAAAGCCTGCGGCTTTGTTCAGCACTTCCACGGAAGTATTAATTTTGCTGCGATCGTCCTCACCCACAAAGGTGACAAATACTTTAGCAACGGTCAGATCGCGGCTGACTTCAACATCGTTGACGTTGACCATACCCAGGCGGGGGTCACGTATCTCGTGCTGAATCAACTGGGCCAGCTCGCGGCGCATGGCATCGGCAACGCGATCTGCGCGGTGGAATTCTCTTGCCATTGTTTACCTATTGAGAATGGCGGTTTAAAGACAGGAAAACCCGCACGGCCAAGCCGCGCGGGTTTCTCTTTCATCCGGTCCGGAACGCTTTACAGTTCGCGGGCTACCTTGACGATATCGTAAACTTCGATCTGGTCGCCAGGTTTCACATCGTTGTAGTCCTTCACCCCGATACCACACTCCATACCGTTGCGCACTTCTTGCACATCGTCCTTGAAACGACGCAGGGATTCCAACTCACCCTGATAGATTACAACGTTGTCACGCAGTACGCGGATCGGCTTGTTACGGTAGACGGTACCCTCGGTCACCATACAACCGGCAATCGCACCAAACTTCGGCGAGCGGAATACGTCGCGCACCTCGGCAATACCAACAATCTCTTCGCGAACTTCCGGGTCCAGCATGCCGGACAGGGCCTGCTTCACTTCATCGAGCAGGTTGTAGATTACGCTGTAGTAGCGAACCTCAACCCCTTCGGTTTCGGCAGTCTTGCGTGCGGCTGCATCGGCACGGGTATTGAAGCCCAATACAATAGCGCCGGAGGTCAGGGCCAGGTTGATATCATTTTCGGCAATACCACCTACACCGCTGGATACAACGTTTACGGAAACTTCTTCGTTGCCGATATCCGCCAGGGCACCCAGGATGGCTTCCAGGGAGCCGCGCACGTCAGCCTTGATAACAACCGGCAGAACCTTGCGCTCGCCGGCTTCCATATCTGCAAACATGTTTTCCAGCTTCGCAGCCTGCTGACGTTGCATACGCTCACTGCGCTCTTTTTCAGCGCGCTGCTCGGCAACTTCACGGGCCTTACGCTCATCCGCGACAACCATGAATTCATCACCGGCATTTGGAGTGGAGTCCAGACCCAGTAGCTCTACCGGGGTAGACGGGCCAGCTTCCTTAACCTGCTTGCCGTGTTCGTTAGTCATGGCGCGCACGCGGCCATAGCTCTGGCCGGCCAGAATAATATCGCCGCGCTTCAGCTCACCATTCTGTACTAACAGGGTGGCAACCACACCGCGACCTTTTTCCAGGCGGGATTCAATTACAACACCGGTGGCCGGCACATTTACCTTGGCCTTCAGCTCGAGCATTTCCGCCTGTAGGGAAACTGCCTCCAGCAAGTCATCAATACCCTGGCCAGTATGCGCGGATACGTTGATGAACTGGGTATCGCCGCCCCAGTCTTCCGGGATTACGTCTTTCGCAGCCAGCTCATTTTTCACACGATCGGGGTCGGCGGCTTCTTTATCGCACTTGTTCACGGCGACAACCAGCGGTACACCAGCAGCACGAGCGTGGTTTACAGCCTCTTCAGTCTGCGGCATTACACCATCATCGGCAGCGACCACCAGGATTACCACATCGGTAGCCTGAGCTCCACGAGCACGCATTGCAGTAAAGGCGGCATGTCCCGGGGTATCCAGGAAGGCGACCTCGCCCTGGCTGGTTTTCACTCGATAGGCACCAATATGCTGGGTAATACCGCCAGCCTCACCGGAAGCCACTTTGGTTTTGCGGATATAGTCGAGTAGAGAAGTTTTGCCGTGGTCAACGTGGCCCATAACAGTCACTACCGGCGCGCGGGTAACCTCTGTGCCCTCCTGAGCCTGGGCTTGCGCTACCAGGCTATCTTCCAGCTCAGTCTCGGAGCGGTATACCACCTTGTGCCCCATCTCTTCAGCGATCAACTGAGCAGTTTCACGGTCCAGGCTCTGGTTGATAGTGACCATCTCACCCATTTTCATCAGGCGCTTGATCAATTCACCGGCCTTCACATTCATCTGCTTGGCGAGTTCGCCAACAGTAATCGTTTCGCCCAACTGAACTTCGTACACCTGCTTCTCCGTAGGCCGTTTAAAGCCGTGAGTTGGCTTCATTTTCACGCTCGCACGGGACAGGGAGCGCGTACTGCGCTTACTGGCTTCGTCTTCTTCAAATACTTCCAAGGCCTGCTCGTACAGCGCTGTTTTGCTGGACTTCTTCGGCCCGGACTTGGAGCGACGCCCGCGGCGTTTACGCGGCTCATCCTCGGATCGATCGGCCTCAGCCGGAGCAGCAGCCTCGAGCTTGCGACGTAAAGAAGGCTTAACTTCTTCAGTTTTCTCAGCTGCTTTCGCGGGCTTCACCTTGGCGGCCTGTGCAGCTTTTTCCTTCTTCTCTTGGGCCGCACGTCGGTCGGCCTCTACCTTGGCTTTTTTCTCTTCGAGTTCGCGCTTCTCCTGCTCCGCCTGCTGCTTGCGACGTTCCATCGCGGCAATACGCATAGCCTCGATATCGTCTACATAGCTTGAACGGATTGGAGCTGCGGGCTCCGCTTTCTGCGCGGGCTTGCTCTCAGCTTTCTGGGTCACATCTGCCTCTTTTGCAGCCTTCTCTTCGGCTGCGGCCTTCGCTTCTGCCTCTGCGGCAGCCTTGGCTTCCGCTTCGGCTTTCAAGCGAGCTTCTTCTTCCTCAGCGGCGCGACGAGCGGCCTCTGCTGCTTCTGCTGCGGCCTTGGCTTCCGCCTCGGCAGCTGCTCTGGCTTCCGCCTCGGCTTGCAGTCGAGCCTCTTCGGCCTCTGCAGCTGAAACGCTTTCCACGGTTTCCGCGGTGTTTGCTCCCGCTTCAAGTTCAGCCTGCGGGCGCTTTACATAAGTACGCTTCTTGCGAACTTCCACGTTCACAGTCTTGCGGCCTGTGCCAGAGCCGGTTTTCAGTGTGGTCGTGGTCTTGCGCTTTAAGGTGATCTTGCGCGGGCTCGCGCCCTGCTCCCCGTGACTACTTTTCAGGAAACTGAGCAGGACCTGCTTCTCCTCATCTGACACCACCGCAGTCGCAGAGGTGTGAGGCAAACCCGCTTCTTTCATCTGCTTGAGCAGACGGTCTTCGGTGGCACCAACCGATTTGGCGAGTTCGCTAACTGTTACTTCGGCCATTCTCTCTCCTAAAAGTCACTTGGTCGGAGGGGGTTACTTATACGTATGTCTTGTGTCGTTATGTTTAAGCCTGTTCGCCGCTGTCATCAGCGAACCAGGGCTCACGCGCCTTCATAATCAGCGCTGCGGCACGTTCTTGGTCGAGACCTTCGATATCGAGTAGGTCATCAACCGCCTGCTCTGCCAGATCCTCCATGGTAGCGATACCACGACTGGCAAGCTGGAAGGCCAGGTGACGCTCCATACCTTCCATGTTGAGCAGATCTTCCTGCGGCTCCGAGGCATCCAGCTTCTCTTCAGAGGCCAGTGCCTGTGTCAGCAGGGAGTCTTTGGCCCGGGCACGCAGCTCTTCGGCGATATCTTCGTCGAAGCCCTCGATCGCGAGCATTTCCTCAATGGGGACATAGGCCACCTCCTCGAGAGAGGTGAAGCCTTCGTCAACCAATACAGCAGCCACATCTTCATCGATATCCAGGCGGTCAATAAACACCTGCATAATGGAGCTGGACTCTGCTTCCTGTTTATTTTGCCACTCGTCTGTGCTCATGACATTGATCTGCCACTGGGTAAGCTCAGAAGCGAGACGAACATTCTGTCCACTGCGACCAATAGCCATAGCGAGGTTTTCCTCGGCCACAGCCACATCCATGGACCCGGTATCTTCATCCACAACAATGGATTCAATTTCCGCAGGCGCCATAGCGTTGATTACGAACTGAGCGGGGTTCTCGTCCCACAGTACGATATCGACACGCTCACCAGACAGCTCGTTGGAAACCGCCTGCACACGCGCACCACGCATGCCCACACAAGCTCCAACTGGATCGATACGGCCATCATTGGTGTTCACGGCGATCTTGGCGCGCAGGCCGGGATCGCGGGCGGCACCTTTAATTTCAATAACCTGTTCAGAGATTTCCGGTACCTCGATACGGAACAGCTCAATAATCATTTCCGGGCAGGAACGGCTCAACATCAATTGAGGGCCGCGGGCTTCCGGTTGGATCTCCAGCAGGATTGCGCGCACACGATCACCTAGGCGGAAAATCTCGCGTCCAACCAGCTGATCACGAGGCAGGCGCGCTTCAGCGTTATTACCCAAGTCCACAGCAATAAAATCGCGGGTCACTTTTTTAACTGTACCGCTGACCATTTCGCCAACCCGATCGCGGTATTCGTCTACGACCTTGGCACGCTCGGCTTCACGCACCTTCTGCACGATTACCTGCTTGGCAGTCTGCGCGGCGATGCGGCCGAATTCAACATTCTCTACTTGCTCGCGGTAGATATCACCTGCTTTCAGCTCAGTATCTTTCTCGTGAGCTTCTTCCAGGGTGAACTGGGTGCCCAGTTCCGCCAGAGTTTCATCATCAACCACTTCCCAACTGCGGAAAGTTTCATAGTCGCCACTACGGCGATCAATGATAACCTCAATGGTTGAATCCTCGTCGTAGCGTTTCTTCGTGGCCGTTGCCAATGCCGCTTCGATGGCCTGGAAAATAATCTCCTGGTCAACGCCCTTCTCGTTGGATACCGCCTCGGCTACCAGCAAGATCTCTTTGTTCATGCAACTGTGCCTCAAAATCGCCTGAGCTCAGGCTCCTACAGGTTATTTGGTAAATTGGGGAATAATGCTTGCCTTCTCGATGCTGTCGATTGGCAACAGGTATTCATTTTCGCTGTCCACGCGCAAAACTACTTCATCGCCCTCTACGCCGGCCAGCAGGCCTCGCCATTTACGCTGCCCATCCAGCGGCATGCGCAGGCGAACTTCAATCTGGGCACCGGTAAAGCGCTCGTACTGCTCCAGTTTATAAAGAGGACGATCGAGCCCCGGGGAAGAGACCTCCAGTGTGTACTTACCACTGATTGGGTCTTCCACATCCAGTACTGCACTGGACTGACGACTCACTTTCTCGCAATCCTCAACCGAAATACCGTTTTCAGAATCGATATAGATGCGCAGCAGCGCGTTACGACCGTGAGTTTGATATTCAATACCCCACAGTTCGCATCCCAGCGATGCCACCACCGGCGCCAGAAGCTCTTCCAGCAATTCGCGTTTGCTCGCCATTTACGTCACCACATACAAAAAATGGGCCTGCGGCCCACTTCGAAAAATATCCGCAACTTTTCTTGCAGATACGAAAAAGCCCCTGACGGGGCTTTGACCGCACATTTACGCAGCCAGTATGCGTAAATGCAAAATTTGGTAGCGGGGGCAGGATTTGAACCTACGACCTTCGGGTTATGAGCCCGACGAGCTACCAGGCTGCTCCACCCCGCAACAACGAAAGCGCATCAAAGCCTTTAGATAAAGGCGAGATTGGTAGCGGGGGCAGGATTTGAACCTACGACCTTCGGGTTATGAGCCCGACGAGCTACCAGGCTGCTCCACCCCGCAACAACAAATGCGCAATCAAAAGTATTTGCTTAAAAGCAAATTTGGTAGCGGGGGCAGGATTTGAACCTACGACCTTCGGGTTATGAGCCCGACGAGCTACCAGGCTGCTCCACCCCGCAACAACTCCAAGAAACAAAGCCTGGTTGACCTTCGTTTCCCTGCGGCGGGACTAACCCAACCACTCAAGAGGCTGCGCATTCTATGTATACAGCCCTGGTGAGTCAAGCTGTAATTGGCATTTGTTTTCGCCTAACGCGTAAAACCCCCTACCTTTTCTGGCCCAAGCGCCTCCCGAAGATACTTTTATGCTCCGGGCTTTACTGGCCGCATAGAGATCACTGTAAAACTCCCCTGCGTAGAATCACCTAAAGGGCCACTTAGGGCCATTCGTTGCATATGACAGACAACCCTAAAGGAGGGCATAGTACGAACGACTATTGCGGCTTTGGGAACAAGTGCGAGTTGAACATCGAGCACTACTTCTTTATCCCTGCAATCTCCACTGTCGTCATTCCCACACCCAAAGCGAAAAGCGAAAAGCGACAGCTTCACAACAACTAGGTAAACACTCGGGCCAGCAGGTCGGTATCCAGGTACGCAGTGATCTCTACGATTTTCGCATCGCGCATCACCATCGCCCAACAGTAAACCTGCTTGTATTCTACGCCATTTAATGCATGGCCGGTGCTTTCAAAGCGCAAAAATACCTTCTCTCCCTCTGCTGCAAGGTCGACAAAAGTTGTCTTGAGACCATCCTCCAGGTGATCTAATAGCGGGCCGAAAGCATCATCAATTAAAGCCTGCTTGGAGTGAAAGATCCCCGAAGCGCATGTAGTGCCTATCACTGTCCACAACACGTCCTCAGCGATCAGGTCAAAAAGGGGGCCACTGTCACCCGCCTCCCACGGGCGGAACGCTTCGCGAACCAAGTGCTTGTTGGCTTCAGCGATGTTCATGCGCACAGCCCACTCTTTACCAAACGCTAGCCGGAATATAGCTCACTTCGGAAGCTGCAAATCAGACAAAGCCCGGGAAATGGAAATATCTGCCTTGAGCATACGGCTGGGCCGACCATATAGGAGTAATTGCCACTGACATTATTGTCTGGCGCACCTCTATGCCTTACCCCCATGCCAGTCGCTCTGTAATTGGTTGCCTTATCAGGCTTTTTGGCGATGAAAATACCGTTTTTTAACTAGCCGAAAGAGTACTAATCGCAAATGATACTTTTTGCTCCCCACAACCACCTGCAAATACATTCGTCTCAACCAACAGGTTGTCGATATCACTTTCGATTACAGTCAACGCGGTGGTGTTCAGATAACCAAGTGCCTCCCAAAGTACCTCCACCGCAAGCTCTGCAGATTAAACCGCATAGAAATAGGCTACCTGCCTGGCCGAGAATCGGCTTCCATGCCCTATTCCTTTCTCGCTCGCAACCTACTCCCGTAGGCACGTATTTCACTATTTCGCACAGGCCTTCGGTCAGTGGCGGGTAAGCTGGTGCACTATGGCTCGCCGCACCGGCGGAAAATGTTCGCTAACACGCAATACCGCCTTGCGCAGTAGTTTGGCCGGCAAGTGATCATTGGTGAACAGATCAACCACCCGATTTGTACCCGAGTAAATAGGCTGAGATTCAAGGCGATGTTGAATCTGGTAACGAGACAGCGCTCGAGCTAACTTCGCAGGCTGATACAAACGAGCCACAGTTTCTAATTGGCGACTCAGCGAGTCCGCGCCAGCAAGTCCCAGGTTAAAACCATGTGCTGTCACCGGATGCATCCCCACAGCTGCATCCCCGACCAAAGCAAAGCGCTCCGCATAGAATTGATGCGCATAAACCCCCACCAGCGGATACTTGTGGCGCTTACCACAAGGCTCCACTGAGCCAAGTATTGCAGTGCTCTCACGCTGCACATGAGCAGCAAACTCAGCATCACTTAGCTGCATAATTTCTTCGGCCCGGCTGGCCGAAATTGTCACAACTGCAGAGGAAGTCTTGGGCTCAGATAATGGCAGAAGCGCTAGCGTGGAACCGTAGCGAAAACATTCCCGTGCAATCCCCTGATGAACGCGCTCCGTCCGTACCCGGCCTACAACTGCCACACGGCCAAAATCCCGCATGTCAGCCCCAATCCCAGCCATGCGCCGTACCTCAGAGAAACGACTATCAGCCGCTATTAATAACGCAACAGCCAGATCGTCAGCCCCCTCAATATTCAAGACTCGGCAGTTATCTTCCAAGTGCATACCGGTAACGGCACTGTTGCAACGCAACTGAATATTCGCTTCCTCGCCAGCAACCTCATACAGCGTGCGGCGTATTGCTGAATTGGGTACAATAAACCCTAAGGGACCTCGCCCACGGCTATCAAAATTCAGGCTGGAAGTCGAGTTGCCATCTACCACCGTTGCTGCTTGTAAGACACCGACTTCATCATCCCGCAGGCGTTGCCAGACCCCGAGGCTCTCTAAAATTCTGACCGACTTATGGGTTAGGGCTATTTCTCGTCCATCATCATCAGGATTCCCCAAGGTCTCCTCGCCCTGGCGCTCCAAAAGCGTTACCCTAATGTCGCGCCGGGCCAACATCACAGCCAGGGCGAGTCCTGCGGGACCAGCCCCTACGATAGCAATATCTGTTTGCAACATTCCAACCCCCTAGAGCAAGCCCTTTTCCACAACAATTTTGATATCCGGCAACACTGAAAAGAAGTACCGATTTTACTTCTGGCGAAATGCCCAGCACCGGCCAAAGTGACGCAGACTGTAAAGTGGAAATACCGTTGAAATACTGATACAGATCAGGATCAAGGGGCTATTTAGGGGGTGATTGAAAAATCATTAGTGGTATCGGGCATCCCGCCCATCTTTATCATAGCTGTTTCTTCAGCTGAGCATTTCAATTATTGAAGGGAACTCTAGAATGGAACTAGAAATTAATATAGTCGACGCCTTCACCGAAACTCAATTTGGCGGCAATGCTGCAGCAGTCATAATTACAAAAAGCTGGCTTAGCGAAATGCAAATGCAAGCTATTGCGGCAGAAAATAACCTTTCTGAAACCGCATTCCTGCTCAAACAATCTGAAAGTGAATACCAGATTCGCTGGTTCTCCCCAATAACCGAAGTGGATTTCTGTGGTCATGCAACCCTGGCCTCCGCCTTTGTGGTCTTCTCAAAACACCCCCAACTGGATACCCTAAATTTTTCTGCGCAAGCAGTAGGGAAAATGCAAATTACCCAAAATAGGGAGGGCGAAATCTTTATGGACTTCCCCAACAGAAATCCGGAACGTGTAGAGCATACCCCAGAAGATTTGATCGATGGATTATCCAGCCCTCCCAAACAAGTTCTGCGTAACCAGCAAGCCTACTTTGCCATCTATGACAGCGAAGATACTATTTATCAACTGGAACAAGATGCAGAAAAATTAAAAAAGCTTGCACCTTATGATGTAGTAGTTACGGCTCGATCGAAGGAATTTGATTTTATTTCAAGATACTTCTGGCCATCCAATGGCGGGGCTGAAGATCCGGTAACTGGCTCTATTCACGCGGGGCTTGCTCCCTACTGGGCCGCTAAGCTGGATAAATCGCGACTCACAGCCTTCCAAGCCTCAAAAAGAGGGGGTGCTCAACTGCCAAATCAAGGGGGACAGGGTTATTGTCTCCGGCAAGGCGATTCAGTACCTAAAGGGAGTTATTCAAATTTAATATATTTATTTCACTTCTAAATATTTTGAAAATATAGGTATACCCTCAATAGGACTAAAAGATAATAAACCCAATCTATCTACTTATAGAAATAACGGTTCACAATCAACTGTTAAGGAGCAGCTATGAATAAATCAGGATCCTGCCTCTGCGGAGATATCCATTTCGAAGTCGACGGTGACTTTGAAAATTTTTTCTTTGCCACTGCAACCACTGTCGTAAGGACACGGGCTCTGCCCACGCAGCCAGCCTGTTTTCAACATCGGCTAAATTAAACTGGATCTCTGGGAAACAACAGGTAAAAGTATTCAAGCTGCCAGCCACACGCCATGTAAAAAGTTTCTGTAATAATTGTGGCTCGGCACTACCTTTTGAAGATAAAGAAGGTGGTTACCTGGCAGTGCCTGCTGGCAGCCTGGACTGTGAGGTTTCCATGGAACCCACCGCACATATTTTTATGGCCAGTAAAGCGGACTGGGACCAGAATCTGGACAAGGCGCTCAAGTTCGACGCCTTCCCCCAAATGGATAATATTGAGAATAATTAGTGACAGCTGTCTGACAGGAGCGGCGCTCGCTAGTCGCTAGCCAGCGTCGCTATACTGAATATCCAGGTGCTTACCCCGGATGCCCATCTACACGAGGCTGAAAAAGAACCGGGGTGTAATACAGTAAGAAGAGAGAATAGCCTACAATCCAAGCAATAATCGCTGCAAGAAAACCGCTGGGAGCTGGGGCCCAGAAGATACGAGCCAACGCGGACAATGCCAGTGCAGCAAATGCCAAGGGCATCAAGCGCGGTGCTTTCAACATACGCCCTGTGTGACCAAGGCTGACTCGACTGGTCATAGCCAGAATCAAACCGCCAATACCACCTACAGCAAATGCATGTAATGCGGGACTCTGCCAACCGGGCGCTAAACCGCTCCAGGAAAGCGCTGCAAGAAAGCACCCCAATACCACCAGCCAGTAACTCAAATGTAGTGACCAAACCATAGGCTCACTCCAAATCTTAGTCGGGTGCCAGCGCAGTACGCGCACCAGTTGTAACACACCAAGCACCAGTGCTAACAAGGCCCAAACCATACGGGGTAGATCAATCACTACACTCAACAGAAGCAGCACAGCAGCTATGTGGGTACCCCACTCGATAACCGGTAGCTTATCGCGCTGACTTAGCTGAAAGCGCCTTGCAGTAAAGAAGGGAATCACCCTGCCACCAATCACCAGAATAATTGCTGTAACCAGCAACAGAGCCACGAGAGCTACCCTGCTCTGCGCGCTGGGCAGCAACCAATGACAGGCTGAAAGCCCGGCAAAAGCCAACATAGCAGGCAATACAAACAGATTGCGCCATTGCCGGGTGCGTAATACCCGTGCACCGAGTAAAAAGGCTGCCAATAGGAAAAATGTCACTTCAGCACAAACCGGCATCCACAGTGGTACTGCCGCTATGAGATAGCCCAAGCGAGCTAATAGCCACAGCCCCGCCAGGCCCATTAACTGCCCCCCTTTAGGTGAGGGAATTCCGGTCCATGTCTGCATGGCTGTGCCGAGGAAGCCAACTATCACCGCCGCAGCAAATCCAAATAACATCTCATGGGAATGCCAGGCTACGCCGGCACGTAAAGCTGGAAGCTGCCAGCCAGAAAGCTGCATTTGCCAGATTAGCAGGGCAATCATGCTCCAGAGTGCCCCACCCCAGAAAAATGGGCGGAACGGCATCCGCCAGAAGGGCGCTATGGATTCCGCGCTAACGCGGTCAACGATGGGTATCACAATCTGTTCTCCTTACCTAAAGGGAGGCTATTTCTCCCGAGACAATTAACCCAGCGATCGCAAGGGCTATCCAACCTAAAGGGCTCTCTCGGAGTGATTCACCTTGCTGTTGGCCAGGAACCAAATTCCTGATTTCGCTTTTTCCCATAAAAGCTATGGGGAATAAGCCACCGCAAGACAAATTAACACCTGAGATTCCATTCCGAGGATTAAATGAGAGGATTATTTTTACCTAATTAACAGGATTAGTTAATAGGAAAATGCCGGGGATTTTCAGCCTATAACCACACAAAAAAATAGGTTTTTCATCAAACCGAATAGTCACAAAAAAAATGAAGTGAGTAAAACCACATAAAATACAGCATTAAATAAAACTTAGCGCCTCAAATAAGTTGAAGTTGCACTTTAACCTATTTGGGGTTCTCCCGAAGCTAAAAAAAGCAAGCCTCTTTCATTATTAGCGTTCAGCCAGAGAAAAACCTCAGTGAAGAAAGAGTCATCGAAGATATGCGGGACAAAGCCTGGTATCTGTCCAGCCTTGTGCCCACACAGACAGATCAGCCTGAGGCGACAGGCCCTCTTTTTGCAGGCTTGCCTTTTACGAACAAAATGCAGACAAGAAGTGCAGCCAAGGCAAGGTATGCATTGACACTGAAGGCCCGGTCAATACCTTCTGCAAGACTTGGAGCCAGGGCCACAATTGTTGTGTTCATCGCCAACCCGATAGCACCGCCAATAATTTGGAACATAAATATGAGCGCTGCAGCAAGGCTGGAACGGCTAGACCCTACAGCGGTGACTGCCGCCGTGGTAATTGTGGGGAAAAATAAGCCTAACCCCATTCCGAGGAAAATCATACCGGGCACCAGATGCAAATATCGACTTTGCTCGAGTAAGCCGGACAATAGAAACATTCCCAAGCCCAGAAAAATAGCGGCTGCAGACAGAATTACTTTGGCTCCCATAATCTCAAATAATCTGCCAGCGATATAGGAAACAATTCCGTAAGTCACCATCACCGGTAACAGGCCAACCCCGGACCAGACTGCGGAGAAACCAAGCTCTTTAATTAAAAACTGGGGAATATACAACAACATAGAAACAAAAATTACGGAAAGCAGTAGAGTAGTCATTCCCACTGTAAAAAATCGCCAGCTAGTCGCTACATCCGCTGGTATTAGCGGATCGCTCCTGGTGTTTGATTCAATCCAGGCAAAAGTTGTAAAGAGCAAAACTGAGACCACAAATAGGCCAATTATCAACGGGTTTCTAATACCAGCATCAGTAACAAAATCTAGTGCCAATAACAAAGTCAATAAACATAGCGATAGGGAAACTATACCCCCATAATCCACCCTGCCTTCAATACCCTCTGGCCGATCATCTTCTATTACCCGCCAACTGACAAGCATTGCAATCAGTGCAATCGGGAAGTTGATAAAGAAGATCCAACGCCAACTGAGAAAGTCAGTAAAGAACCCGCCAAGTAGAGGCCCAACTGAATTAGCAAACCCACATACGGTCATAATCAGGCCACCTGCCTGCCCCGCCCGATCCTCCGGCATCAATTGATAAGTCATACCCAGGATTGCCGGCCACATCAAAGCACCTCCCACCCCCATTAAGGCTCGGCTTCCCAGCAACATCCAGTCATCGACTGCCAGCCCACCCAAAACAGAGAAAAATATAAAAATGCTGGTACCGATAAAGAAGAGCCTGCGACGGCCAAACATATCCGCTAATCGTCCACCAGTGACAATTAGCACTCCAAAAACTAATGCATAGCCGTTTATCACCCACTGGACAGTAGAAATATCGGAATTGAAATGCTTCTCTATAGCGGGAATTGCCACAGAGAAGGCAGTAAAGTCATTGGCGATCAGGAAAATAGCAAAAGTTAGCGCCGTAAGGCTAATAATTTGTTGTCGGGATAACGGTGTTTTAGGGACAGACATCAGTTATTCATCTTACAGCGCACTTTTTGCATTGGATATTAACCCTTTTAGTCTGGACCAAAAAGAAAAGCACTGCTTAACATTACCTAAGCTTCTTCCCCCTCTGTTTCAGCAAATGTTTCTGTCATCTAATAGGTCAACTAAAATCCTACTATTAACAATGCACCCTAAAAATTAAACATATTAAAAACAATCGTTTTTCACCTACGATTATTGGAAGGGAACGCCAGTTCTCTTTAGTTAAGGAAGTAGTGGGCATGCTTAAACGTAAATTTGTATAAGAGGTATTTAATTCTTTACGTACTGATCCAAAACCATTCCTGGAATACATTACCAATAATGTGCACTGGATTATTAGAGGCGCCCACGATATGGCCAGGAAGTACACATCCAAGAGACAACAGAGCATTTAAAGAGATTGGCGAGGTACTTCAGGAGGAAAGGCGACGATGAAGGTAAAACGGACACTAATTGATGGACGTTACGCTGCAACTGAAATGAAGAACACCTGCACCACTTTAAATGGCAGGCGCTACAATAATACCTACTGCTGAATTGTAAAAGTTAAAAATAATCTTATTACCGAAGGTACTGTTTATGTTGACTCGGCACTATTATAGAAAATTTGAGTGAAAATTTATAACTGGCAGCATTTTTACTGCTGAACTTACTTCCCAGCGTATCCCAAATGAAGCCGATGACCCTTCCAAAAAGCCCGGCAATAAAACTATTGCCGGGCTCGCTGATTGAGTAAAGCCGCTATTTAAACTGCCTCTTATTGTTAGTTCTGGTAGTCAATCGTCATATCAAAGTTGCCTTCCACACACTTTGCATAGTCGCCTTCATTGAGCGCAGAATAGGCTGTTTGATAGTTCACTAATTGACAGGCGAAGCTCTCATTACTGGGGTTATCCGCTGACCATCCCCAATTTTTATCCCAGTAGATATTCAGGGATGCCGCACCACCAGTCTGGAACTGGCCCATATTGGCACATCCTAGCTCTTCATCCGCCGGAATATCCACTCCCAAGTACTCGGTAAAGCTCCGGTAATAATCCATACGGTATTGCGAGCGGTAGTCTTCACTGCCTTTACTACATTCGATAGCGCCATTAACGATATTAGTCGTAACTCCAAAACCTGGAGTTAGATTATTGGCCAGATCAATACTGTTTGGCTTCCAGGTGCCATCAACAACATGCAACATGCTCGGTTTGGGTGGCTGCGGGTATACGAAGAAGAATATGGCACTCGCCAAGTTCAGCCAGGTATCTGCTACCAGTTCTGGGTTCTCCAGCAAAGTGTAAATGTCGCCATACATTGCCTGAGAGAACGGGCCATAATTATAGTTCCAGCTCAGCTGTTTGGCGCCTCGGCCAAAGTAACTCTTGTACCCACCATCGGCATTGATTGCACAGGGCCATACCTCTGCAGCCCAGCTACTACCAGAATCACAGGCACCGTACCCTCCGGAAGTTTCCTCTGTCCAACCAATTTCTCGAATCCAGTACAAGCCCTGACGCCATTCCGGTTCATCCCAGGCAGCCGCATGCGCACCGGTTTCCTGGCCAAAATGAGCAAACATAACTGACAGTACCTTGCGGCAAATGGCATCTGAATCGCGGCCATCGGTATATTCCCCACAAAACGCTGGGAACTTAGCCACCGCTCGCAGAAAGTTGGTATAGGTATACTCATCGGCCCGAACAGGGAATAGGTAATCCCAGGTATCCTCGGAAATAATACTCTCTACGCGCAGCACATTTTCCGGATTGGTATTACGACCTGGTTGAACCGCTTCTACAATCGCGTTATTACGGGTTTCAACTGTATCTTTCACTTCTTGCAGGAGTGAATTATTGGCAAGGGTATTTTCTGCCGCTTCCAATTCATTCTGGCCCATCACATGGCCCGCTGCAGGTGCACAACCCGCCTGGCTGATGGTAACCTCATCAACATCACTAGCAGCAGAGGTGTCGGTTGCGGTCAACTGGAAAGTATAGGTTGTATCACTGTAAACCTCAGATAGCACAGCCTGGGTAGAACTACCTACATAGCTGGACAGTTTTACAGAGGGGCCACTGGTCTGGCTCCAGATATAGCTCATACTGCCGCCGCCAGTGGATTGAGAACCATCCAGAGTGATGGTTCCGCTACAACCAATGCTATTTTCAGAAGTAGAGATAATTGCTGTTACTGAACCATCGGAACCGTCATTCTCTTCGGGCCCACCAGTGTCATCCCCAGCCGCTAAATTCTGTATCGTTAGCTGCGCTTCTTCAGTGCTTTCTCCATCGCTGACAATCAGGCTAAAGACATAACTGATATCATAAGCCGCGGCCGGTAAAGTCACTGAAGTTACAGCGCCGGTGGCGGTAGAAATACTTGCCTCTGGCGAACTGGGGGAAAGCTGGGCCCAGCTATAGCTCAGTGTGTCGTCTCCTCCAGAAGCAGTTGCACTAAGCTGGACTGTGCCACCACCAATGATCTGGGACTGGGAGGATGAAACACTCAGGGGAATAGGAGTGGAGTCAGTGCCCTCACTATTATCGCTACCGGTATCACCACCATTGCCGTTGCTGCCAGTACAGCCATCAGTTTCTTTTAAAATCCAAGGGGAGTCCCAGGTGTTTTGCGCGATCAGAGCATCAGAGGGAAGCTGATCTCCATTTGCCCACCATTGGGCAACAAAAATATCACCGGCATAGCAAACCTCACTTCCCTTTCGGTAATTCTGTCCGGGCTGATAAGTCGCTATTGAGCTGGAGCCATCGCCGGAATCCGGGTTGCCACCATCTGTACCATCGTTATCCGAGGCATCGTCACTATTGGAATCATCACTTTCACCACCGGTATCATTATCATCGCTGTTACTGCCCGAGCTATTACAGGCTCCCGCCCCCTCCAGAATCCAGGGAGAATCCCAGGTATTTTGCGCTGTCAGGGCATCGGAGGGTTTCTGATCAGGTGTAGCCCACCACTGCGCTTTAAACAGGTCTCCGGCATAACAAACCTGGCTACCACCGCGATAATGCTCACCGGCAACATAGTCATCGGCTGGCTGAGAGGCCGCCGCACCCTGAGCGCCAATCATCAGTGCCGAAGCTATAGCTGTGCGAATAAAAAGAGGGGTCATAGAGTCTCCGGTTATCTTTTTTAGGGCTTTATTACAAACACCGCAGTACTCGATAGGGACACCCAGCAGAGATCATATGTTATTGCAGTAAAAAATCTTATAAGAGTTTTCGTGAATAATGTGTAACGGCAAATGGATTTGGATAGCTAAAAGTGTGAAACCGCCTTGTTCTTTCCTAGAGAGGCTAAATACAGTGAAGCAACACCTAAATTACCAGTATTAGATTTTTATACATCACTGAGAGTGAGGACACCCTACCCCATTTTACTCTTACCCGTTCTACTCTTATTAGTTCAGAAAATTGAACTCTTAATATTTTCACAAAAACTTAAAATTTTTCTGCGCTCTGCCGATAACACCCCACACAAGCACAGCTGATTCGATAAGGAAGGCAAGAATTGGTTCCCGATTCGCAATACAGCTTTACCTGAAGCAACCACCAGCAAAAAACAATGTTCTACTATAAGCACTTTAAATAAAACATAAACCCAGAGAGGGCAGATTCAGCAGAGTCACATCAATCATCAAAAGACATTAAAATGAAATTACATTTTTATTTGTTTTTTCTTCTAAAGAAAGAGAGCAGCAAAAGCTAACCTGGAAAAGTCAAAAATAAAAACTTACACATTTCTTCCTTATTTATAAATCGTAATCAAAATACTATAAGACATAACCCAAGCACCTTGTACTTTTTTCTATACAAGGAAATACACCACTTTACAGATGAAAACCCACTCTTCATATCCAAGCACTATCGGCCCACATTAACACCTGTCTAAGCCAAGCTTTCAATCTAATAAACTCATACTCACACAGGAGAAGGAGAGCCTAGCACGGCCCTCATCAAGTGAGCTTGTCCAATAAATAACTGCCCCCAACTATAATTCTGCAAATTGCTGTAGCCTGCCTTGCCGCTTTTCCTCAGAGAAATCACAACTGGTTAAACGAAACATCAGGGAATAATCAGATAAGCAACGAGTATCATGTATATCGCCTGGGAGGAATACACTACAATCACCTGGATGCATAGTATAAGAACCCCGACTTACAAGCTGCTCTTCGCCTTTTACAGTTCTCACCAGTCCATAAGTGGACATTTCAACCTCTCCATGCTGAAGTGCATAAAAAACCCAGCCATTGCCATGATTATGTGGATTACGATATAAACCTTGAGTCTCCACATGCGCCAATAATATAAAGCCACGTTCTGAGTCTCTATATAGCTCAGTCGTTGCCTCTCGATTTTGGTGTAACTTTGCAAGCCATCCCTCGGAATTTGAGGAGCTTGCCAACTTAGCCAGCACTGCTCGACAGTGAACCACGGTATCCGAGTTCAAACCCATCCAGTATTTACGTAATTCTGCAATATGGCGCTCCAAAGAATTACTTACCATAACTTATCTCCAGTAAAATTTAGGTTTAGCTGGTGAGATCTATCGGAAAATAGATTCCGGTAACGTAAATCTGCAATCGATATTTTGTATATTGCGTACTCTCACCAAACAGGGATAAGTTACAACTTCAAGCTCACTTTAGGTCAATAGGTAAATCACTTATAATTCAGCAAAAAGCCTTAACCCCAAAAAAACCAACAGGTACCCTATTAGCTGTTGAGAGGGCAAATATAAAGTAATGACTAATCCACAGATTCATAATTTACGACTGACCAGGATAGATATCGTCTGAGCAATAAAGGCTATGACAAGAAACAGTAAAGCCAGCAGGTACACTTGATTAAGGCCGGAAACTACCAGCCCTGAATCAAAAGAACTCAAATATGACAAGTGTGAGGTTTTTGCAAAAACCACACTCATCAACGACGCCCCTGTAAGTAGCCCTAGATTTCTCGATAGATTTAGGAGGCCTGAAATACTGCCTTTTACTTTTCTACTAGCACCGTTCATTGTAAAAGTATTGTTAGAAGACAAGTAGATCCCGTACCCTATGGCCATTGCTATTGAGCAGACTAAATAGCCAGCTACACCATAGACCTGTTGCAAATTAGCCATCCCCAGAGAACCCAGTACCAGGAAGAACAAACCAATAATCACTATGCTTCGCGATCTGAATCGGTCAACCAAACGTCCAGCAATATTTGAACAAACGGCAACGACGAAAGACCCCGTAGACATCACCAGGCCTGTCTGAGAGAAACTCAATCCTAATGCCAAAGTCAGATAAAATGGCCCAACAACCAGAGAACTCATTACCGAAGCAGCTACCAAAAGATTAGTAGCTAGGTTCGTATACAAAACATAACCGCCCAGCGCGGGCCCAGGATCGCTGCCTCTGCTCAGGTATAAACCCAGTACACCGATGGCAGACAATAAAAAAGTCAATATATTGATAATTCCATAATTATCATTCAGGGGCTTTATCGACAGGGTATAAAAAAGAATTGCTGAAAAGATACAGAATGCGGCAAGAATATTACGTGGATGACGAGCTTGTTCGAGAGCTATGTACCTGGCATCCTCGGGAAGATATTTCTGAGCCAGCCAGTATACGATTACACCCAGGGGCACTTTGACCAGAAAGATTGCTTGCCAGCTGGAAACTTCCAGTAGTAGTCCACCCAATACGGGCCCCGAGCCAGTGCCCACCGCCGAGATACTTCCCAGGAGACCCACTACCGTGCCCACCCGAGCTCTGGAATAGACGTCACTGGCAATTGCCATAGAAACAGCGGTAAACATTGCCGCTCCGATACCTTGCAATGCTCGGAAGAGAACCAATACCCAGATATTTGGCGATAGAGCACAGAGTAAAGTCGATACACTAAAAAGCAGCATGCCGTGAACAAAAATTTTCTTGCGCCCCACTTTGTCGCTGGCGCGTCCGGCAATTGCCAGAGCCGCAGTTAGAAAAATCATAAAAGCGACAATGATCCACTGCGTCCGCGCGTAGGTGGTTCCAAGGTCTGCAACTAACTCCGGAAGCGCAATATTAACACTGCTAACCGCCAATGCATTGAGCAGGGTTGCCAGGCATAAAGCGGTCAGGATTCCCCGACTGGAGAGGTTGCTGGTGGCACCTTTGCTGAATGGTTTCAGAAGTCTTTTAACTGCAAGCATAAAATCCCAAGTGTGGTTAGCCAGACACCGATAAAAAATTAGTGTGCTCAGAAAATACGGAGAATCATGAAAAAAATACTATTTGCTCACCTCGTTAACGGATATACCACTTTTTGCTCCGATATAACTGTGGATAAGCTAAGTGTATATAGCGAGTAACTGGTATACATTCCATCCTTCCCTGCACACTCCTTAGCCCCTGACTCCCTGAGTTATTTGTCTTTCTTTTTGATTTAAGACTTGCCAGGGACCACAGTGAAAACTAGGATACAACTTCAAGTCAGCTTGAGGTCAATAGAGATGGATGATCATCGGGAAATAGATATTCGGGAAGTCTCCAAACGTACGGGACTACCCTCCTCAACACTGCGATATTATGAGGAGAAAGGCCTAATTAAGTCTATCAGCAGGCGTGGTATCACCAGGGTGTTTCCCGGCAGCGTAGTGGAACAACTGTCATTGATATCCTTAGCGCGCTATGCCGGGTTTTCTCTCAATGAAATCGCCTCTTTGTTCACCTATGGCAGCAAACCCAATATCGACCGTGAACAATTACTTGATAAAGCTGATGAATTGGACAAAAACATTCGCCGGCTCAAGGCTATGCGCGATGGTTTGCGACATGTGGCTAATTGTCCAGAGGAGAACCAGCTGGAATGCCCCAATTTCCAGGGGCTGATCAAGAAGGCGATGAAACTGCAGCACAAGGAAGACCGTAAAGTAAAATCCACCAAACCTAGTAGACGAAATTAGCTACAGAGAATATCTAAAGGTATAGTGCTTGTACTCAAGAAACACTGAATTCCGTCATCATGCCTGAATCTTCATGTTCCAATACATGGCAGTGGACCATATAAGGCATATCTGGCATCGCTTCCCGTGGAAAACGTACATATATCTCTGCACTGCCGCCACCTGAGATAGGTACCGTATCCTTCCATCCACACATATATGCTGGCGGTAACGTCCCATTAAATTTAACGACTCGGAACTGACAGCCGTGAATATGTACTGGGTGCAGCATCAAATCACTGCCTTCTGAAATACGCCAGTGAAGATCTCTATTGATTGGCACCTTGAATCCTGGCTCGGTAAATGCAAAGGAGACCCCATTGACTGCATTGGCGGTGAGCTGTGCCTTTAACGGCATTGCCGGAGCCTGGGTAACTAATTGCAATACCTTGTCTACTACTGCTGGATCTGTCCGCCCTGTGGCGATCATCTGTGGCAAACCTGTAGCGTTAATCAGTTTATTGGCCTGAGCCTGCCGGTTCATTTGCATCACCAGACGCTGAGAGATAGGCGGCAATGTTTGTGGTATTTGAGGCAGCGGTACCAACTGTTCTGGTAAGGTGCCCCTTCCCTCTGCTCCTGTAGGTATCACTCGCAGAAATGCCACAGGGCCATCAAACGGGGGTAAACGCATTACCGGCTGCGGCACAGGCAGGGTGATCAAATCAAAAGGCTTACCATCGCGCGCATCGATCATCAGCTCATAACGTTCGCCCGCCGCAATAGGCAGAATATCCACCTGTACCGGTTCGTGTAGGAAGCCTCCATCACTGGCAATCACATACATTGGGCGTTTATCACTAGTACTCAAGCGATAATTGCGCCCATTTGATCCATCCAGAATACGAAAGCGCAGCCAACCCCGGGGAGTTTTCACCTCTGGATTAACGGCCCCGTTAGTCAAGAGGCAATCACCACAATAACCTGCAGCTACGGTTATCTCATTGAAGCGATGAAAGAAACTACCATCTTTGTTAAAGCGGCGATCCTGAATAATCACTGGAATATCATCAACGCCCCATTCTTTTGGCAGAGGCAAAGTATCACTATTTTCATCATCAATAATAATCAGGCCGGCCAATCCCTTAAGCACCAGCTCGGCTGTAGTAGGGTAGAGGTGAGGATGAAACCAGAGCGTAGCTGCCGGCTGGATAATCGGCAGCCTTGCATGCCAGGTCTGCCCAGGCACGATCGGCATATAGGGGCCGCCATCCTCATAGCCTGGGACAATCAGGCCATGCCAGTGGGCTGTCACATTCTGCGTCAACTGATTATTGACACTCACTGTAACTGTCTGCCCTTTGCGTAAGCGTATGGCTGGGCCGAGGAAAGGCCCGTTAAATCCATAGGTAGGTGTGGTTAAACCCTGAATAAAACTCTGTTGATCCGGTTTTACCACTAGATGTATATTCCCCGCTGAATCAGCTCTCAACTCCTTTGGGATAGGCAGTGCCAAACGTTTGCCCCCATTAGGAAGAGAAGACTCCTGAGCCCTTACTTCTGTACCAGTGAATAGCGATGCCGCCATAGCACCAGTACCAAGACAAAACTTCCGACGCGTTAGACGAGACATCCTCCCTCCTTTGGAACCAAGCACATAGATAGCTCTATCCACAAATAGTAGAAAAGCAGGTGCTGTTGGGTATTGAATTGCAGGATAAACTGCCAAGCGTCATTTCAGATTAGAACAAGTAAAAGTATGCCAATTTAAGCGCCCCAGTAAGAACGTATACAAATACAGACAAGAGCAAATCAGTCTTAGAACTTCCATGATTCTGATTGTGGAACAATGACACCTGTCAGACAGCCGGCATACTTAGTCTTGGCTTAGCGAAGCCGCTCGTTTACCCTACCCCCTTTTGTGCAGTTCCTGGCAAAAGCAGTAGCTGTGTAGTCCTCTAAGCCGGATAAATGTCTTCCCAATATGCCGTTTTTAGTTCTCTCCATCCTGATACAAGTCGCTTTTGTTATTCACGTACTGAAGACCGGGCGCAATACCACCTGGATATGGATCCTGGTCATGCTGCCTTTGGCGGGACTTATTGCCTATCTGATTTTAGAAATATTGCCAGAAATGAATAATTCCCGAAACGGACAAAAAGCTCGTAGAAAAGTCCAGAAACTGATGAATCCAAATCAAGATATCAATCAGGCAGCACAAAATCTGGCCAAATCCAGTAGCATAAAAAACTATATAAAAATGGCGGAGGAGTGCCTTGAGAAGGGGCTGAACCAGGAAGCCAAGGACTTATATCAAAAGAGCTTGCAAGGCCCCTTTAAGGATGACCCTCAGATTTTGTTCGGATTAGCTCGATGTCTATTTTTGCTCAAAGAATTTAACAACTGTAAGGAAACCCTGGATTTTTTGATAGACAAGAGTCCAGAGTTTAAAGATCAGGATGCCCATCTACTCTATGCTCGCACCCTGGATGCCTTACAGATGATTGCCGAGGCTGAACATGAATACGAGACACTGTACAGCTATTATAGTGGGCCCGCCGCAGGTCTTTACTATGCAATCTTTTTAAAAAGGCTTCAACAAGGAGATAAAGCTATGAATATACTGCAAAGAATCCTAAAAATGCAGATGAAACAAACAGTTTTTACCGCAGCATCCATAAGGATATTCTTAAGCAGGCTAAAGCAGAACTGTCAGGATAAGGCATAAAGCAGGAAATATTCTTACTCCTAAATACTTTGTTCTAAAGAAAGTAACTCTTTTCTAATACTGGAGCTTGGTAAGTGATCCCGGCTGTTGATGTAAACTATCTGGAGCAGCTACCCCGTAAAGAACAGACACGAAAATAAAAAAACAACCAAGCACAAACGAGGACTACTTTGCATTTTAGCTCTAATCAAGGAAAACCAACTACAATCGCAATTTATTGTGATTGATAACTATGTCACACTGGGTTCAGAGCTGCAGCCCGACCTAAGGACCTATCTATACCAAGTGCTAACATATAAAGTCCCAATTATCGGATCCGCCAAAAAACGATATAAAGGGACTCCAGGCAAAGCTGACACTCTACGAGGTAATAGCATCAAGCCATTATATATAAGTAGTTTTGGTGTTGGCCTTACAACCTAAAAACCTCATATCCTACAAGGTATGGCCAATACAGAATACCCTCACTTTTGAAACTGGTAGATAGAGAATGCAAGCACTATCCGGTTAGCTGGTCCAAGGAAAGGATGCCCTAAAAGTAGTGGCCAGCAGCCGAACATCGACTGCTGGCCATTGCACTCGTACAGCACAAACCCCATCCCCGGCAAACACTCTAGCAGATAACATCATTCCCCAGAGTTTGTTCAACCCTGCACAGGCAGGGAAACATCCACACTCCGACTAACGATTTCTCCATCGTCGGTTCATCCCCGTGGGCACAGGGAAAGTTCAAACTTTGAAGATTTAGTAATCAGCTAATTATTTACGTCGCCAGAAATAGGCGCGATAACTTACCACTAGAATTATGAAAGTGCATTACCCCTAAATAGGTAATTCAACACAAGGAGGGAAATTATTAAAGCCTTAGTCGAGTTTTATCAACTGCCTCCAGACCATTGAGAAGCTCACGCCTTAGGCTAAGCTATTGCTCCCACAGTAAACTGACCCCGCATAGCGGGGAACATATTGGCCTTCATCTGTATTTTAAAAATACTACCGGCTAAACCCCACCCATGTGGGGAACACACCTGGAGAAAATCAATCGGGATTGATTTTATCGGTAAAGCCCTGCCTGAGCTGGGAAATTGACAATACTTGTTTCATACTCGAGAAAGTGTCTAATATATACGCCCTCATCAAAAAAACTCAGCCTGCAAATACTCCACTCTTCTAAAAGTCAAATGCGGCGTATCAGCATCAAACCACAACCAAATGCCTTGGCCGGACCAATACCCGTACAAATCTTCTGTAAGAATAACTCTGGATCAGTCACCAGCAGTTCTCCACGATAATCTACTGAGCAGAAACCAGCACCGCGTCCTTTTTTCGGCAGAAGGTTCCAGCGATAGCCATTACTGTGAAGTTTTGGAGGGTAAATATCAAAACCCATGCGCGAGCCCCTATCAATCAGCCAGTGACGAGAAGCTACCACGGATACCTCCTGGAGCCGGGATTCTATTTGCCCACCTGCATAGAAACCTGGTTTTGCATCCAGTAGGCGCTGTTTCAACTCTCCCTTTCTTCCGCTTTGCAAAAGTGAATGAGTTTTACATTGATCACGTAACCAATGATATTGGGCATCCATCAAAATATCATGACGCTTACCTCGGCCAGCCACAGCCGACTTTCGTGAAATAGTAGGGTTGGCTCGCAGGCGAAACGCCAGCCGATCCCCGGCCTGTAACCGAGGTATAAAAGCTTTACTCTCTACACTAAACAGCGACCCATCTCTAATCGGCTTCTTCCGAGAAAGCAGGTAAAATACTGGCAGACTTCGCTCACTCAGGAGCTGCTCACAGGCTGATTCCTCACGAAACAGAAAACGCTCGCTACCATTGAATAACTCCCATAACATCTGATGGATACCGTAGCTGTTATTTTTCAACAGGGTCGCCAATTGCGCTTGTATGGCTAAACTGGAGGACACTTGAATTCTGGATAAGTACATAGCCACTTCCTTATGAACGCCAGTGATATTCCATACGCGGCTGGAACTGCCAGCGCTTGCGAGATAGAGGTTCGTCCAGGCGACTCAATTGCTGCACAGCTCCCAAGGAAAACTGTTCATCTTCCTGTGAAAAATCCTCTATATCACCCTCCCAGTAGTATTGGCTAGGCAAATCATCAGGTCGCCAGCGCTCCTGCCTTGCCCATGTAAGTTGATACTGCAAGACGTCAGTCAATGGGTACAGATCAAGTGCATGCCGAAAATTCTCAGCCTCTATTAAATGAGCAGCAGTGGGTACCGACAAAGGAAAAGCCTTACGCCCCAGATACAGATGAAACTTGGGGCGAGCCAGTGCCCCAGCCAGATCTTTCAGCGACCAATGCGCGCTCTCTGTTGCTTTAAGAGCGACCAATACTTGAGCATCGGCTAAGTATTCGCGTTGAGACAAGATAGTGCCCAGCCGGCTGCAGCCCACTACCAATTCGTCCCTACGTGTGCGATAACGGAATTTACCGGCACTGTCTGGAGCTTGTATTGTATGAAAGTCTCTTTGCAGAACTCCCGAGTTAACTATTTTTATTGCCTGACAATACCCTCTCGCCAACTCCAACTGCTGTGTTTCCTCTGATCTCTTAATACCCAATGCTGCACCAAGCAAACCTGCAATAGCTGACTTACTGGGATAACAAGCACTGTGCCTGATTCCACCAACTGCAACCTCTCCCCAGGATGCCATGGCGCCATAAAGGCAAAATACCAAGTGTTCCATAAAGCCACCTATTCGCTAACGAATGCCAGCAACTCTCGCAGGCTACCCTGCCCATTTACGGCATTGAGAATATAGCGGCTGTCAGCACACTGGCCATATACCTTGTCGAAATTATGCAGTTGTCCTTGCAGCGCATCAATCGCCTCCTGAGCGTAATCCTCGCTATAGCGATCCACGGGTTTTAAATAGGCTACGGAAAGTGATCGCGGCTGCTGATCGCCGACTTCAGCGAGCACATAAGAGGCATATGCACGGCTGGCATAACTGTTTTGTTTTCCGGCAGGAGCAATTTTGAGAATTGTTTCAGTCAAGGCTGCAAGTGTACGATCGGCAAGTGATTTATCTTCACCAAGGTTATCAATCAGCTGCTCTTTGTTGATACAAATATAAGAGTAGAAAAGTCCTGCGGCAAAACCGGCTTCTCCGAGGTGAGCTGCACCATTATCCTTACCATGATTATTGAGGTCGTCCACTGCGGTAAAATAATCATCCTCAATGACTACAGAATGTACTGATAGTGCATGAGCCACTTGACAAGCGGCTTCGATATTATAAGCAGGCTTGGAGGCGAGCATTCTACCAAACAGGGCGATATCTACCGCCATATTTTCTCTACGCAGTAAGTCCAGCTCAGATTTTTCCGGCTCACGACCTTCTGCTGCAAGTTTGTGTAACAGATCCTCAATACCCTTTTGCTCAGCCAAACTCAGGTGCACCAGCTGCTCAATTTCGAGATCCGCACTTGGATTATCTTTTTCCGACTTTTTTAGTTTGCCAAATTGTTCCGCTATCCTCTGAGCCCATAGTTTTGCTTTCTTCTCTGCTACTCCCAGCCTAAGTAACTTTTCAAAAACCAAAACACCTTGTCGCTTACTGCGCGTTCCAACTAAGCCATTTTCTGCCTCTCTCCCTAAGGCACGCTGGAATAAATCTGAAGTGCGCCAGTGACGTTTTAGACTCTGTGAGGATATGCGAAGTCGATCATACCCCCCATTTTGGCAGTTTTTGGTCTCCCTAAATCATCCCGGTTCAGATTAGCTGGTGGATAGGCAGTCAAAACATGTAATTGGATAAACCGACTCACTACTCTCTCCTTGTTTTGAGACGATTGTTCGCTCAAAAGCACTCACGCCAGCTTTGATACCGATAAGAACTCTAAAGGAAGTTCATAATTTGAAAATCAACTCGCTGACTATAAAATATTAAACTTGAGACTAACTAATAATCTAACAGCCTTGCGTAATAGTCCGTTGCCCAACGAACAGCCAATCGCTCCCTTACATTTCGCACCGGTGCCACTCGCCTTTCATGCTGCCAATGCAACAAATCATTAGCTAGACTGGCGATATCTGCTTTTCCACTAAGTAATCTTAGAGCCCTGACCAGACGTCGATAAAATTCAGGAGTGTCTCTACTCCGTTGCAGTTGGGAAAAGCGCATCTCACTCATCACCGGCCGTCCATTTCCTTCATCAACAGTAGCTAGAGAATGAGCAATTGTTTTCGCCACATCTCTAGGAGTATCACTGCTAACGTGAGCAGCCAAAGTCGCTACAAGTGCAGCATCCTCCAGACGAATATCTTCGTTGTTTTGCCAACGGTCGGGCATTGCCTTCAAAAAACGAATGAATGCTGAAGTAACCAAAGCGTCCATTGGTTCTACAGCACGCCGTAGCCGCGCACGGTCTGCGCGTCCCTCTAACGTATTGAGCCAGGTATGCCATGCACGCAGTTTCGAAACATCTTCACTTTTGAGAAATTGATAACTCGCCATCACGCTCTCTCCTTGCTCAAATTCAGCGTCACTATCCAGTAAATTCACTCTGGCCATACGACTTAACTTGGCTTGTAGACCCTCCCTAGCTCCAAAAACTCTTTTCTGATTTAAATCTTCTACAAAATTGTCAAGTATCCACCGATCAAAACTTTCTTCTGCAACAGTTTTAAGAGTCCTGTACCAGCTTGCTATCATATTTTGTGACACAGATTTTAGTTCTTGAGAGTGTGTGGAGAGGATGCTCAGCATTTTGTAAAATTCCGGCTCAGTAATTCTCCAGAAATTTCGATCAATAAATAAAAGATTGCCTTTAGCTTCTTTATATTGAGGAAACCACACAGATTTGATATAAAAGCGCAGTGCCTTTAACACATCTCTTGCCATCTTTATTAGCAAACTTACTTGCTCAACAAAATGCACTTGTTCGTGCTGCTTTACTAAAATTACAGGCATTTGGTATTCGGACCAATAGCGGGCCTTCATGTTGTCCATGTCATATCCAAAGCACCACAAACTCAGATGATTACCACCAGTCTGTTCATTAATTAATTCACCATACTCCTTATTAAAATAATGCACAGTTGCACTGGCACGATCACCTAGAGTATCGTCATGCCATAACAGGCCAAGCCAGCGTTGATAACCGATTGCATCCCGCTGCCCCTTTAAACTGATTGGTGGGCTCTTTTTCTTTGGATTAAATCGATAGGGTGTTAACGGATGAAGCCAAGCACCATCGTAATTGACACCATAGTTCTTGGATATAAAATGACTAAGTAAAGAAGAAGAGTGCTCGCCGCATAAGTCGCATGAGCCAATATGTAATGTCGCCAGATCCAGGCGAATCCTTCGAGGCATGGACCAGTACATTTGCAAAGGGTGTGTATCTTCGGGGTAAGTAGGCATCCCGTTGGTGTTGGAAAGTCGTGTAGGAGCCAGCCAAGGAAAAACACTGGTATCCTTATTACTCGGCCTAGTGGGTATTTCCTCCATTGGTAATACATTCAGCCAGAGCTTTTGCCAGAGACTACTTTCATCTGAAGACGACATTAGCAGCGTGGTTAAAGGGCCCCCGCCACGCAGGCTGGTTCTATGCCCCAGCCCACCTGAAGGGGCATTAATCTGCAAGGTTAAAAGAGCAGTGGCAACACAGCTAGGACACATACCTTGAACCTGGTTACACTTAATAAAGTGATCCAAATTTGCCTTACAGGTTTTATTACCGGGCGCTTCAATCAATAAGGAGACAACCGGCTTGGACTCACCAGTAACCAAACCCAGATCCTGCATAAAAGCTGGCTCGGTCCAAGCCATTAACTCAAACACATTTTCATAGTATGAAAAAACAGCTTTGAGTGACTCTGGTGAAGGGGATTCCTGATATAGCCTCCCCCAAGAATTCACATTTCTCGGTGCAAAAGTAGTCTGTAGCAGGCCAATCAGAAACTGATACAAAGCCCCGCGAAAATCTGCACGTACTGTCACAATATCAAGGATCGCATTATCCCGATCCGTAATCTGCCAAGGGGTGACTTTAACTCTTGCTCCATCCTGACGAATTACCGGTATCCATGAGTCACTAATAAGATTCACTTTGATCCTCCCTGATCAAATACTATCCAGTTTTATTGCAGCAATATTACCAATCCTTTTCATAAGGACCAGAAATTACATTCACCTTGATACTTGGAGGTCTCGCTATAAATATTTGATGGCCTATCGGCTCTCACTAATAGACATTCTAAATTTAATTGATTCTTCTCCCAATAAAATGATCTATCTCAATTAATAGGTATTTTTTTCGTTTATTGACCAGGGCTCTTCATTAATTTAGCAGTAGAGTAACTGTCCAGTTCATTAATATTGCCCTCCTATAGAGACCGAAGTCATTATGGTTATTGGATATTGAACTCACGCCCCTTAAAGTGATGCTATTATTTTCACTAGCTCATCGAGGATTTTGGCTGGTTGGATTTATAAGGCTTATATTAAAAGTTTTAAGCTTCTATCAACGGCCAATGTAAACACCCCTTAAATCTTAAAGAATCTCATTAATCATGGCTTCAACAAACAGGCTTAATAAAAATAAATAATTCTAAAACAGGACCAAGTGGCAACCTTAAGAGATTTTTGAAAACGCTCTTAACTTTTATAAACTACGATATACAGACGATCTATCTAAGACATGTGGTTAAGACATTGCCCCCCAGCAAGCAACACCACAAAATTAAGAAAAATAAAATTTATTCATATAATTGCATTATGCAACTATCAGGGAGTAGTGGCGCTCGAGCGCATTGAAAATAGCAGCTTTATTAAGCTCATGTTCTTATTAAGTGCCAAGCTAATTTGAGATACAACTAAAACCCAAGCTCTACAACTCCATACCAAATATTAAGTAATTACTCAAAGATAGGGGTCTCATCCTTTTCTCAATACAAGGTAATTTTAGATCCTCAAAGGGTTTAACTTGGGTCTTATAATAAGTCCACAATCAGTAACGGATATTACATTGAAACAGAGTCCGACTATAGGATAGCCGGTATTTCTACCGGCACTATCAATCTACGAACTAAAATACCTCGTAAATATAAACTTCTAAATCTACATCTTGGATCACGTCCATATCACCCTGAATATCGACTGTTAAATTATCGCACTTGCCTTCTGTAATTAAGGTATTATCGATAGTTAAGATTACCTCTTTACGCAAATCTGAAATAGGTACGTTGGTGTAGATATTCTTGTTGTCCCTATCAGCTCCTATTGCAATTTTGCTACCATCCTCAGCAATACAGCTAGCTGTCATCCTGATGTCATAAACAAAATCATAGATCTTGGGACGATCCATGGTATAACAATTTTCTCTGGCGTATGAAGAGCGACAAATGACGTCTGGTTTAATTTCTCCTAGACCTGATACGACTGCGGTAATATCAAAGGTAATTTCCTGTCCACTGTCACCGAAGATTTCAATATTTGCAATGCGCCGGGTATCTGAACTATGGGAAAAATCTGTAACACTATGCTTAACACCAGCAATTGCAACCACTTCCGCAAACAATGGGCTGGAGAGCAAAAAAGCCAACACCAATAACATAACTTTAAAACACTTCATTTTTTATCCTTAAAAAATTAACATACGCAGCGGCAGTATAAATACCCTTTTATTTACTAACAAGTAAATATCGAACTCAGTCAGCTCAATTACATTGACGCACTATAAATCAAAGGATTTCAGTTCAATTATCATTTATGGCGCTGGCAATTAAACGCTGAACTTCACCCCTACTTTACTCTTAATAGAATGTACCGCGGTGCCATTTAGAAATAATCAGACTGGGGAGCTAATTTTACTTAGCTAAACAGAAGAGTTCGGGTTGCTCTCACTCCGAAGAGCACATTAAAGTTTGATTCTATCTGCTGACTTGTAAGAAGCCCCAAGTGCGAACCCTGCAAGTCCCTGGCATAGCTACATAATGAATAACGGCCTCACTTCTTGCAGGGAAAATTTACCTATCTATCATTGGGTGCTAGATAGCCACATACTGTTCGCTAAAGCCTGCCGTCAAACTAAATTATTGACTTACGGATTCTTGAAGTGAAAGTACAGTAACTAGTTTCCCAGCTATATTTAGCTCCGCCAAGACAATTGTGGAACTATGAGCAAGTTTGCCAAACTGAACGGCATAGCAACAAATTCAGCGAATATCCCGCAAAACCCGTAGAGCAACATGCATTACATCCCGCTCCTCAATATGACGGACAACAGAAATTTCATCTTGGGAATGCAGGTAGGTGTTAGGCCTTTGCCCAATTTGAAAGAAGGTATTATTTCTTAACCTGGCTCGCACATGATCGGCGATCCCTTCTGCCTAAATCCCTTTTTGATAATTTCATCACTCTTCCACAGCGGCAGAAAAATTTCAGTCTATTCGAATCTCACCTGGTGTTTTTCAATGTGCTTTCTACCAAAAGAGGCACGTCTCCTACGAATAGCAAATTTATTCCTGCAACTTTTACTACTTCTGCTATAGGCAATCCCGGAGCCAGCGTTCATTGCTTTGCCTGGAATCGGCATCCACGCGGCCAATACTTTACTCCAGTAGATTTGAGCACAAGCACAACCCCTGGCCATCTGTTAGCCACTGGTCCTTGTCGCTTGGTTTGACCTGCTTGGTTTGGGCATTCAGAGCCATAGTGGTGTTACCAGTTTCTAAATTGAACCAGGTAGCACCAAATATAGCACCGGATGACAACGAACAAGAGCGGGGGCTGTACCCTCCAGATAGCAAAAAGCCCGGATTTACCGGGCTTTCTGGATGATTCCGAACTTCTTCGGATCTTGATGTGGTGCCCAGGGCGGGACTTGAACCCGCACGAGCATAGCTCACTACCCCCTCAAGATAGCGTGTCTACCAATTCCACCACCTGGGCTTAAAATTTACTGCTGTTCCTCATTTTCCTGATCAGCTTCAGACTCTGTGGAGTCACTGTCAGTGGGAGCCTGGGGAACATCACCAGATTCCAAATCTGCTTCGAGTTGCGGGATATCACTTTCGATTTCGGGCAACTCTGTAGCAGGGGCGCCCTGCTCTATTACAGCAGGTATTTGCGGCAGGTCTGCATCGACATTAGCATCGGCGTTCTGACGAGCCAAAAAGGCCAGCCCCAAACTGGTGACGAAGAATACCGTCGCAAAAATTGCTGTCAAGCGAGAAAAGAAATTTCCGCTACCCTGACTACCAAAAACTGTCTGTGATGCACCCGCACCAAAAGAGGCACCTGCTTCCGCGCCTTTACCTTGTTGCAGCAAAATCAAACCGATAATGCTCAACGCTGTCAGAACGTGTACGACTAATACCAATTTTTCCATTTTCTGGAAACTCTCTGCCGGGGTTGAACCAACCCGTTTTCAGTATTCCCTAACCCACCCGCTGTAATCTAGATTGCAGCGTGGCAAATTGCAGCGAACTCTTTCGCATCAAGCGAGGCTCCACCAACAAGGGCACCGTCAATATCAGCCTGCGCAAACAGCGCGCCGGCATTAGCGGATTTTACACTACCGCCATATAAAATCTGCACTTCAGCACCAATATTACCGAGCTGAGCACGGATAAACTGATGCACACTCTGTGCTTCCTCTGGAGTCGCAGTTTTTCCTGTGCCTATGGCCCAAATTGGCTCATAAGCAACAACAGCGTCTTTCCAGGCGTTTGTATCAATGAGATCACTTATCGCCGCAATTTGTGCAGTAACAACCTCTAGAGTACGCCCCTCTTCCCTCTCTTCAAGGGTTTCTCCCACACACAAAATGGGAATCAGACCAGCCCGCTGAGCAGCAACAAATTTCTTCGCTACCAGCTCATTGGTTTCTGCGTAGAGGCTACGGCGCTCAGAATGACCGACAATTACATATCGGGCATTCCAGTCGAGCAACATGCTTGCAGAAACTTCACCGGTAAAAGCCCCTACGGGCTCCTGGCTCATATTCTGCCCGCCGACCCAAATGCTGCCTTTATCCTTCGCTACCTGAGCAACCAAGGGGAGGTAAGGGAATGGCGGACATACAACAACGTCGGAAGTCACTCCCTCCAGATCGAGGTCTGCAAAAAAATGCTCGGCAAACTCTCGGCTGCCATTCATTTTCCAGTTAGCTGCTACCAGCGGTGTTCGCATGTGTGCTCCTTCAAGGGGCGCAAATCTTAGCGACATTGCCGCCAACATACAACCAAAAATATACGACTTTACCGTATACCCGGCTCAGTCCAGCTTACCAAGCTTTCTTCAATTCGGAATCAGCTATTCCCTATCCGCTCAACCACGGAGGAAATCTGTTTTGCCAATTGCTCAACCAGTGCACTGTCGCGTCCTTCTACCATTACCCGAATCAGTGGCTCAGTGCCTGATGGGCGCAAGAGTACACGTCCACTATCGGCAAGCTGGCCCTCTGCATCACTAACGGCTGCTCTCACGTCCCGGTGCTCAATTACACCATCTCTATGCCCCAGTCGCACATTAATCATGTGCTGGGGTAGCATTCTCATACGCGATTTGAGCTGATGCAAGGGCTCATTAAATTCACGCAAAGCACGAAGTACCTGAAGTGCAGCAACAATACCATCACCGGTGGTGGAGGCATCAGCACAGATAATATGGCCCGAAGATTCACCACCCAGCATCCAACCATTTGCAGACATTTTCTCCAGGACATAACGGTCCCCGACTTTTGCCCGCTCAAATGGGATATTGCGCTCTCGCAAGGCCAGCTCGAACCCATAGTTACTCATTAGGGTGCCGACCACCCCTTTACACCCACCAAGGAACTCTTGCTGGTGCAAGCCGATAATAAAAAGCAACTGGTCTCCATCGACGAGTTCACCGTTACAATCCACAAATAGTACTCGGTCACCATCGCCATCGAATGCAATTCCCAAATCCGCTCCCTGCTCCAGCACTGCCTTCTGGAGCTGCTGGGGTTGGGTCGAGCCGCACTCAAGGTTGATATTCATTCCATCAGGACTGACACCCAAGGCTGTGACCTCGGCTCCAAGCTCACGGAATACTTTCGGGGCAATATGGTATGTCGCTCCATTGGCGCAATCCAATACGATCTTGAGCCCATCGAGGGAGAAGTTCCAGGGAGTAGATGCCTTGCTGAACTCGATATAGCGAGCAGCAGCATCATCAATTCGGTGGGCCTTGCCGAGATCCTTTGCGGTCTCCATAGGCAGGCTCAGCGCCGCCTCAATTTCCATCTCTATCTGATCTGGTAACTTGCTACCCTCAGCACTAAAGAACTTAATACCGTTATCATGGTAAGGGTTGTGAGAGGCACTGATCACAATACCTGCGCGCGCATGGAAAGTCCGGGTTAAGTAGGCGATTGCAGGCGTTGGCATTGGCCCAAGCAATCCCACATCCACGCCGGCATTTATCAAGCCAGCCTCCAGTGCGGCCTCAAACATATAACCGGAAACCCGTGTATCCTTGCCAATCAAAATACAGGGTCTGCCCGGACGCTTCTCGCCAGCCATTTTTCCCAGCACCTTACCGGCAGCATATCCCAATCGCAGCATAAAATCCGGGGTAATCGCGCCTTCGCCCACTCGCCCACGGATACCATCAGTGCCAAAAAATTTTCTTTCCATAACTCTTCTCAGTAACGTCAAATACCGCTTTTTTATCTTGCGGAAAATACAGAAATTTCCCAGCGGCTCGGTTTAACTTCGTCAGTGGAACGGGTTAGCCTTCGCGGTCAACCATTTGTTGTAAGCGCAACACATCCACGGTCTCTGCGACGTCATGGACCCGCAGGATCTTAGCTCCTCGCTGCGCAGCCATCATGGCGAGAGCCAGACTTCCAGGCAGCCTTTCATCCACTTCACGTTTTAGCAGCCGCCCGATCATTGACTTGCGAGATAACCCGGCAAGGATAGGAATATTGGAGGGGGCCAGCTGAGATAAACCACGTAATAGTGCTAGGTTATGCGCATCAGTTTTTCCAAAGCCGAAACCCGGATCAATGATAAGCCGCTCGCGTACTATTCCCCGGCTTTCACATATCGCGATTCTCTGCTCCAGATAAGCGGCAACTTCCTCCACTACATTTCCATAGGAAGGCGCCGCCTGCATGCTACCTGGCTGTCCCTGCATATGCATCAGGCAAATTGGTAATCCAGTTTGCGCCGCAGCTTCTAAGGCCCCAGGCCGCTCCAAAGCACGAACATCATTAATTAAGCCTGCCCCAACTTCGGCAGCGGCCTGCATCACCGCAGGAGTACTGCTATCGACAGAAATTACAATTTCAAAGTTCGAGCTAATAGCCTCAACAACTGGAATAACCCGATCTAACTCCTCTTGTTCCGAAACCGGGCTTGCTCCTGGGCGGGTGGACTCACCACCCACATCCAGGATGGCAGCTCCTGCCATCAGCATCTGTTCAGCTCGACACAGAACCAGAGACAGGTCCAGGCTTCCGCCAGCATAGTAGCTGCCGCCGTCAGAGAAAGAGTCCGGTGTTGTATTCAGGACCCCCATAACAACAGGCTGGGATAAGTCCAGCGCATGTTTTCCACAAATAATTTTCATGTCAAAGATAAAAAAACGGAATGCCAGAGCGGAATAGGCATACGCCTTATCTCCGATCGGGCATTCCGTTAGTTATGTCCTTGTAATTCTGTTTGGAGCTCAATGCTCGTTCAGCGGGCCGCCCACGGTATTACTTTTATCGGCTTCGGTAGAAGCTTCATGAGTCTCAGTATCCGCTTCGCCGGTAGAACTGTTACCGCCAGAACCAAAATTATTGTCCTGCCAGTCCCGCGGCTGGCGTACCTTACGGCGAGCCATCAAATCATCAACTTGCTCTGCATCCAGGGTTTCATATTCCATCAACGCATCTTTCATCGCTTCAAGAATATCCCTGTTTTCCTCGAGCAGTTTACTCGCTCGTTCGTAGCAGCTATCAATAATACGGCGTACTTCCTCATCAATTTCATTGGAGGTCTTACCGGAAACAGGGTTGCCCTGCCCTGGCTGTCCACTGTCATCCTCACCGTAGTGCAGCGGACCCAGTTTCTCGGAAAGCCCCCACTTGGTCACCATATTGCGCGCCAAATCAGTGGCTCGCTCGATATCGTTGGAGGCCCCAGTCGTTACGCCATCGATACCCAAAGTCATTTCCTCAGCGATACGCCCACCAAACAGAGAGCACAACTGCGATTCAATCGCACGCTTGGAAAGGCTGTACTTATCTTCTTCCGGTAGGAACTGGGTGACTCCAAGCGCGCGGCCACGAGGAATAATGGTTACCTTATGTACAGGGTCATGCTCCGGCACCAGGCGGCCAATAATAGCGTGACCAGCTTCATGGTAAGCAGTATTCACTTTTTCCTTTTCATTCATAACCATGGACTTACGCTCGGCACCCATCATGATCTTGTCACGGGCACGTTCGAACTCTTCCATAGTCACAGTGCGCTTGTTTGCACGAGCAGCAAACAAGGCTGCCTCATTTACCAGGTTGGCCAAATCAGCACCGGAAAAGCCGGGAGTCCCACGAGCAATAGTCTGGGCATTGACCTTGTCATCCAGAGGCACCTTGCGCATGTGCACTTTAAGGATCTGCTCACGTCCACGGATATCAGGCAGACCCACAAATACTTGACGATCAAAACGGCCGGGGCGCAAAAGGGCATGGTCAAGCACATCAGGGCGGTTAGTTGCGGCAATAACAATCACCCCTTCACTACCCTCAAAACCATCCATCTCCACTAGCAACTGGTTCAGTGTCTGCTCGCGCTCATCGTGGCCACCGCCCACACCGGCACCACGGTGGCGACCAACAGCATCAATCTCATCGATAAAGATGATACAGGGGGCCTGCTTCTTGGCCTGTTCAAACATATCGCGTACGCGGGAAGCACCCACACCGACAAACATCTCTACAAAGTCGGAACCTGAAATAGAGAAAAATGGTACTTTGGCCTCACCGGCAATAGCCTTAGCCAGCAGAGTCTTACCAGTACCAGGAGGACCGCACATCAAGACCCCACGTGGAATGTTGCCGCCCAAGCGCTGGAACTTGGTCGGGTCACGCAGGAACTCAACTAACTCCTGCACTTCCTCTTTTGCTTCATCCACACCCGCAACGTCGGCAAAGGTGGTTTTGATTTGATCTTCGCCCAACAAACGCGCCTTGCTCTTGCCAAAGGCCATTGGGCCAGAGCGCCCACCGGCACCGCCCTGCATCTGGCGCATAAAGAACATAAATACAGCGATGATGATTAGAATCGGGAAACTGGCAACCAACAGCTGCTGCCAGATACTGGGGGACTCCGGCTCACGACCGACGAACTGCACATTGCTGCGCACTAGCTCATTAGTGAGTTCGTCATCAATGATTTGTGGCTGGATAGTCTTAAAGCGGTTGCCATCCGCCTTCTCCCCGGTGATCACCAGGCCATCTACAACCACACTTTTTATCTGGCCCGACTGCACATCCTGAACAAAGTCGGAATAGCTGAGAGCCTCATCCCGTGACTGCGGTTTAAAGTTCTGAAATACCATCAGCAGCACCGCCGCGATGATCAACCACAGTACAAGGTTCTTTGCCATATCATTCAAAGGGATAGCCCTCTCGCTTTCGCACTCAAAATCCGTTCATCCGGCAACGCCGGTCACATCGACACTGATTCAAACCAGTATAGGTGCGGGGGTCAACAGCCCTGCCCCCGATCTTGGTATCGCTTATACCATATCGGGCGCCCAGACCAGAAATACACCGCTCGCCTCAACCGCCCTTAAAACCACGCGCTACCAAGTAGACTTCGCGGGAGCGGGGCCTGGAAGCACCGGGCTTACGGGTCACAACACTGTTGTAGCTGCCGCGTAGATCGCGAATCAGCTCGTCAAAACCCTCGCCCTGGAACACCTTGGCAACGAAGGCCCCGCCGGGTTTCAGAACCTGGCGAGCCATATCCACAGCCAATTCCACCAAATACATGGAGGCGGGCTGATCCACGTCGCGTATCCCACTCATATTGGGGGCCATATCGGAAATCACAAGGTCTGCCAGATCATCACCTAAGTGTTGCAGCAGCTCATTGAGCACTGACTCCTCGGTAAAGTCGCCTTGTACAAAGTCCACGCCCGCCAGAGGGTCCATAGGCAATATGTCAGACGCCAAAACCCGGCCTTTGTGCCCCACCAGCTCCATTGCGACCTGGGACCAGCCACCCGGCGCCGCTCCCAGGTCGACAACCGTCATGCCCGGTTTGAACAAGCGGTCCTTATTGTGCAGCTCCTGCAGCTTGTAGCTGGCACGGGAGCGGTAGCCCTCTTTTTGGGACTGCTTGACGTACTGGTCATTAAAATGTTCACGCAACCAACGGTGGCTGCTCTTAGATCGGCCCATCAGGTACAATGCCTACAATCACTACAGCTTAATTATAAAAGCGGCCACAGACCGCGCATGTCCCAAACGTCTGCTGGTGACAATCGAGGTCTGTGGCTGCTTCCACATCGATATCCACAAAGTGGTAATGGAGTATTGTATGCCTTTAACCGCCGACCGCAAAAAAGCTCTTCGCTCTCTCGGTCACAACCTGAAACCCGTGGTGACTGTAGCCGGCAATGGGCTCAGCGATGGCGTGATGGAAGAACTGGAGCGTGCGCTTGAAGATCACGAGCTGATCAAGGTCAAATTAATGATTGCCGACCGTGAAGTTCGCCACCAGATCGTGGGCGACCTCTGTGCGAAATCCTCCTCGGAACTGGTGCAAGAGATTGGCAAGATTGCATTGATTTACCGTGCGGCGCAGAAGCCGGATGTTAAGAAATCCAACTTATTGCGTTAATTTTTTGGAGCGGCAAATGCCGCTCCAAAAATCACCTCGAAGCTATCAATACCCTGCTAAACCAGCGAAATTATTGCCTTTCCCTTCCAGGCTCCAGAACTCAACTAATATCCTACTCTGCCGGTGAAGGATCTGTATTATCAGGGATATTATCCCCATCAGTGTCAGGATTAATGGGGTTTGTACCCAGCTCAAATTCCAGGGCATTCGTCAGGCCATCACCATCGGGGTCTTCACCACGATCCTCTGGGCGACTGGCATCCAGGCCGTATTGGTTCTCCCAAAATGTAGGAAGGCCATCTCCATCAAAATCATGGCGATACTGCGGGTTGGTTGGGAAGCGATCTTCGCCATCCTCTACCCAGTCACCATCGCTATCACGCTCTTGCGGGTTAGTGCCCAGCTGGTATTCCTGCAGGTTGCTGAGACCATCGTAATCTTCATCAAAAATAGCATCAGTGGGATCATCGCTACGGAGGCCATGTTCCTGTTCCCATTCGTCCGCCATGCCATCGCCGTCTTCATCACGACTGTAGCGGGCATCGGTTGGCAATAAGTCCTGGCCATCTGCAACACCATCATGATCGCTGTCTGGATCACGCGGGTCGGTGCCGGCTTGGTACTCTTGTAAATTCGTCAGGCCATCACTGTCGGTATCTTCCGCTGCATCACCGGCATCGCCATCATTAAAGTGATGCTCCTGTTCCCACAATTCCGGCAGGCCATCGCCATCATGATCAAAACGATAAGCGGCATTTAGCGGTGCGATATCTTCGCCATCTTTAATACCGTCAAAGTCACTGTCACTAAGATCTATTCGGGTGCCTGCTTGGTATTCCTGCAAATTGGTGAGACCATCAAAATCATTATCCTGAGTTGCATCTTGAGCATCGTCATCATTCAAACCACGGCTGACTTCCCAGGAGGCGGGGATGCCGTCACCGTCATGATCCCAGTTCTTATTTGGGTCTAGCGGCCACCAGTCTTCACTATCACGGGCGCTGTCCCCATCAGTGTCAGGATTAATGGGGTTTGTACCCAGCTCAAATTCCAGGGCATTCGTCAGGCCATCACCATCGGGGTCTTCACCACGATCCTCTGGGCGACTGGCATCCAGGCCGTATTGGTTCTCCCAAAATGTAGGAAGGCCATCTCCATCAAAATCATGGCGATACTGCGGGTTGGTTGGGAAGCGATCTTCGCCATCCTCTACCCAGTCACCATCGCTATCACGCTCTTGCGGGTTAGTGCCCAGCTGGTATTCCTGCAGGTTGCTGAGACCATCGTAATCTTCATCAAAAATAGCATCAGTGGGATCATCGCTACGGAGGCCATGTTCCAGTTCCCATTCGTCCGCCATGCCATCGCCGTCGTCATCACGACTGTAGCGGGCATCGGTTGGCAATAAGTCCTGGCCATCTGCAACACCATCATGATCGCTGTCTGGATCACGCGGGTCGGTGCCGGCTTGGTACTCTTGTAAATTTGTCAGGCCGTCACTGTCGGTATCTTCCGCTGCATCACCGGCATCGCCATCATTAAAGTGATGCTCCTGTTCCCACAATTCCGGCAGGCCATCGCCATCATGATCAAAACGATAAGCGGCATTTAGCGGTGCGATATCTTCGCCATCTTTAATACCGTCAAAGTCACTGTCACTAAGATCTATTCGGGTGCCTGCTTGGTATTCCTGCAAATTGGTGAGACCATCAAAATCATTATCCTGAGTTGCATCTTGAGCATCGTCATCATTCAAACCACGGCTGACTTCCCAGGAGGCGGGGATGCCGTCACCGTCATGATCCCAGTTCTTATTTGGGTCTAGCGGCCACCAGTCTTCACTATCACGGGCGCTGTCCCCATCAGTGTCAGGATTAATGGGGTTTGTACCCAGCTCAAATTCCAGGGCATTCGTCAGGCCATCACCATCGGGGTCTTCACCACGATCCTCTGGGCGACTGGCATCCAGGCCGTATTGGTTCTCCCAAAATGTAGGAAGGCCATCTCCATCAAAATCATGGCGATACTGCGGGTTGGTTGGGAAGCGATCTTCGCCATCCTCTACCCAGTCACCATCGCTATCACGCTCTTGCGGGTTAGTGCCCAGCTGGTATTCCTGCAGGTTGCTGAGACCATCGTAATCTTCATCAAAAATAGCATCAGTGGGATCATCGCTACGGAGGCCATGTTCCTGTTCCCATTCGTCCGCCATGCCATCGCCGTCTTCATCACGACTGTAGCGGGCATCGGTTGGCAATAAGTCCTGGCCATCTGCAACACCATCATGATCGCTGTCTGGATCACGCGGGTCGGTGCCGGCTTGGTACTCTTGTAAATTCGTCAGGCCATCACTGTCGGTATCTTCCGCTGCATCACCGGCATCGCCATCATTAAAGTGATGCTCCTGTTCCCACAATTCCGGCAGGCCATCGCCGTCATGATCAAAACGATAAGCGGCATTTAGCGGTGCGATATCTTCGCCATCTTTAATACCGTCAAAGTCACTGTCACTAAGATCTATTCGGGTGCCTGCTTGGTATTCCTGCAAATTGGTGAGACCATCAAAATCATTATCCTGAGTTGCATCTTGAGCATCGTCATCATTCAAACCACGGCTGACTTCCCAGGAGGCGGGGATGCCGTCACCGTCATGATCCCAGTTCTTATTTGGGTCTAGCGGCCACCAGTCTTCACTATCACGGGCGCTGTCCCCATCAGTGTCAGGATTAATGGGGTTTGTACCCAGCTCAAATTCCAGGGCATTCGTCAGGCCATCACCATCGGGGTCTTCACCACGATCCTCTGGGCGACTGGCATCCAGGCCGTATTGGTTCTCCCAAAATGTAGGAAGGCCATCTCCATCAAAATCATGGCGATACTGCGGGTTGGTTGGGAAGCGATCTTCGCCATCCTCTACCCAGTCACCATCGCTATCACGCTCTTGCGGGTTAGTGCCCAGCTGGTATTCCTGCAGGTTGCTGAGACCATCGTAATCTTCATCAAAAATAGCATCAGTGGGATCATCGCTACGGAGGCCATGTTCCTGTTCCCATTCGTCCGCCATGCCATCGCCGTCTTCATCACGACTGTAGCGGGCATCGGTTGGCAATAAGTCCTGGCCATCTGCAACACCATCATGATCGCTGTCTGGAGCACGCGGGTCGGTGCCGGCTTGGTACTCTTGTAAATTCGTCAGGCCGTCACTGTCGGTATCTTCCGCTGCATCACCGGCATCGCCATCATTAAAGTGATGCTCCTGTTCCCATAATTCCGGCAGGCCATCGCCGTCATGATCAAAACGATAAGCGGCATTTAGCGGTGCGATATCTTCGCCATCTTTAATACCGTCAAAGTCACTGTCACTAAGATCTATTCGGGTGCCTGCTTGGTATTCCTGCAAATTGATGAGACCATCAAAATCATTATCCTGAGTTGCATCTTGAGCATCGTCATCATTCAAACCACGGCTGACTTCCCAGGAGGCGGGGATGCCGTCACCGTCATGATCCCAGTTCTTATTTGGGTCTAGTGGCCATAAATCCAAACCATCTGGCACACCATCGAAATCGGTGTCTTCTTTTCTTGGGTTGGTCCTAAGTTGGAACTCAGCCAAATTGGAGAGCGTATCCATATCCAAACTAGTAAGGGCATCATCTGCTGAGTAAATATTCAACCCATAAGCGCTCTCCCAGTAATCAGGCATGCCATCCATATCAGAGTCAAAACTATCGGCATAAGACCAACTACTTAAGACTGACGCAGTGAAAAGTAAAGAAAAGGAACAAGATACAGAGAATGGTACAAAACGATTCAGATCGCGACGGCGCATGGCTTCCAGCCCCCGATTATTTAAGCCTTATTTCACCTAGCAATTCCCAACAGGTGAACATCCAGATTGAAGTTTGGCGCCAATATATCTCAATCCAAAATATAAAAATACCATTTAGCTTGCACAAAATAAAATCAAATTAATAGATTTATACCAATTTGAAAGAAAAATCCTAGAATTTCAATAACTGCAGGGCAGAGAATAAGAGGCAAATTGTTAAGCGCCCCAAGAATTCAAACCAGTTGCTTTCTTATAAAAATAGCGAAAGAAAGAAAAACGGAAAAGAAAATATATTTTCAGAGGAGTAGAAAAGCACTATTGATTACTGGGTGCACAATATAGAAAAATGAGAAGGCTATACCTCGTTGCCTTCTTCATTTACAGCTATTGAATATTACTTTTTAACTTACAAGAAACTTGTAATTCCCATAGTTTTCCATCAGTAAGACGCTCCAGCAAGCATCTATCTCCATCAGAAACAAGCTGAAATTTAGTTGGCCGGCTATACTCACGACCAATACTTCTCATTTGCTTACGGCCAGGCTCAACAACCAGCAAGCTTTCATAAGTAAGCGCCTCAACTCCAACAGTTACCTGTATACCTCCCATAGCCTGAGAAACAACTCGCTGTAGTTCACTGTGCGCTTGTGGACTCATCTCATCAATCAGAGCGGGTTGAAGGCTTTCAGATACCCGCTGAACTCCACAACCTAAGCATACTAGAGCGATTAATAGTAACTTTGTTGTAATCAAGGCTTTCACTTTTACCTCACCATAATACGGTTACTGCGAGAAATCTCTTTTGGTACACTTACATTTGATTCAAGTAATCGATTGCTTGTACCAAATTCAGCGAACGCTTTCACCGCAACATCACCGCAGTCACCGCCCTCAATATAATTAAGCGCTGCAGCAAATCGCGCCTCATTCACATCCCCCAATAAATGATCAAAATCGTCGTCCACCTCACAACCTGGTAAATCTGCTTCAGTACCAAATGGGCCATTAGGAACAAATCCATCCGAATATTCACCAAATCCCTTGGCATTGGCACCAGAAAACTGGATTGTGAAATAAGTAGTGCCACAATTATCTAGGGGATAAAAGCCGTAAGGCTTACCACAGGTGGTCTCACCGATCTGGATTACTTCCACATCCACTCCCCGCAATCCATTAATAATGGCTTCACTGGCTGAACATGTATTACCACTAGTCAAAACAAATAATCGCGGGAGATTCAGGGTCGGGAGCGGATATCCTTTTAAGGAATCATCAGCAAGTCCCAAAGCAGAAGTATGAAATGGAGTTGGATCAAGAGGTGCCCCAGTAACCGGGTTTATTTCTGGGTGTTGATCATTGAACTGCATATGTTCAAATGATTGCCCAACACTATTATCGCCAGCAATCATAAAGGCTAATTCAGCCGCAATATCCAGGTAGCCTCCACCGTTGTAGCGAAGATCCAAAATCAGATCATCAATACCTTCAGATTCAAGCTCAGTAATCGCATCAATCAATTCTCCCTCTGCCTTGGCAATATGGTCATTAAACAGCATATAACCCACTTTACGATCAGAGTCAGTGGTTTCCACCTTCACATGCTGCACGGGATCTGACTCAACCTCGGCCGATACTAAAGTAACCGTCACAGGGTCAGAGGCACCCAAAGGTAGTATTTTAAACTCGTGAGACTCACCTGATTTAGCGGGCCACATGCCTTCATTCAATGTATCGACATCGCTACCATTAGCCAGGTCAACGCCGTCAACACTAATAACTTCAGCGCCGCGAGTAATGGCATCCGGCAGGCTGCTATCTTCCTGATCAAGGTAAGCAACTAGCGCTTTGCGTGGCGGTTCGCTCGATATCAATGCCCATTGCACACCATAGCCAATATATATCCCGGACTCGCTTTGAGATAGCCATTCATCCGTCGGCTCAGTGAAGTGAAAACGATCTTTTTCTCGGCCAGAGGGGTTAAAGCGAATGTTCGCAACTCCTCAAAATAAGTCAGAGAGCTATCAAATCGCGCAGGATCCTTATCTTCGATTTCGTCATACCAAAGATAGAGTTCATTACTCATTGAACGCAGCCAGTTATTTTCATCCTGGCGTGTGCCCAATACATCAGCATAAGCAGATCCGGTTATAGGATCAGTGCCACTTCGCGGTGAAACACAACGGTCGGTGAAAGTTGAGACTGGCAGAAAATTACCCTTTTCCCAGGAGCCACCAACAGGAGTAGGGTTCTCCACGCCAGTAGCCCCCCTTCCGAGTCACTACTCCCACTTCCACAAGCCGCAAGCCCAAAGGCTCCAAGGGCAATAGCTCCCACAAAGGCCAATTTATGCAAATGGATCCCCATCCCCAGACTCCCACTTATTATTTTTCGTGAAGATATGCAAAGGACTGGAGGTTATCATTAATCAGTAAGCCGAGCGATAGCCTAATTATTACTGAAAATAAATAGCTTTCCGTGAGAAAAGAGGCTTGGAGGTACTGTAGTCCCTGGACACCAGTCCCCCAAGCCGGAGGGATTTTTACGCTTTCCTAAAGCCGGCCAACAACGAATCAGGATTAGTCACTGACCCTGCCTAGCACGCCTTGAAGACTGTCTTTCGCATCCCCAAAAAGCATTCGTGCGTTTTCTTTATAAAAGAGTGGATTGGCAACCCCCGCATACCCGGATGCCATAGAGCGTTTTAGTACAACAACTCTGTGAGCTTTCCATACTTCTAGCACCGGCATACCGGCTATGGGAGAACCCGGCTTTTCTACCGCATCTGGGTTTACGGTGTCGTTAGCACCTATAACCAGTACCAGATCAGTACTGGGGAAATCCGGATTGATCTCATCCATTTCCAGCACTATGTCATAGGGCACATTGGCCTCAGCGAGAAGAACATTCATATGGCCAGGCAGGCGTCCCGCGACAGGGTGAATACCAAAGCGTACCATTTTACCCATGCCGCGCAGGCGATCGGTCAAGTCACTGACTGCTTGTTGCGCATGGGCAACAGCCATTCCGAACCCAGGCACGATGATAATACTATCAGCGGCCTTGAGTTCCTCGGCAAGCTCTTGCTGGTCAATCGCAATAACCTCACCATCAACCTCCTCATCGGAAACTTCACCACCATCTGAACCAAATCCACCGAGAATCACACTGATAAAGGAGCGGTTCATACCACGACACATAATATAGCTGAGTATCGCACCGGAAGAGCCAACCAGAGCCCCCACTACAATCAGCAGGTCATTGCCCAACATGAACCCGGTCGCAGCTGCGGCCCACCCTGAGTAGCTGTTCAGCATGGAAATAACCACTGGCATGTCGGCACCGCCAATCGCCGCCACAAGGTGAATGCCCAATAGCAACGCAATAGCAGTCATCAGGAGGAGATTTATAACCGTCCCCGCATGTACATCTGCAGGTACAAATAAAACCCCCAATACAATACAGGCCAGGATTGCAATTAAGTTCAACCAGTGACGAGCTGGCAGCATTAATGGCTTGCCGGAAACTAATCCCTGCAACTTACAGAAGGCAACCAAAGAACCAGTGAGAGTTATCGCACCGATAAAAACACCGAGATAAATTTCAGTGCTGTGTACAACATGGGCAGCACCGTGCAGAGTAATTCGAGGATCAAGGAAGCCCCCCAACCAATCAACACTGCAGCGAGGCCAACAAAGCTATGCAGCAATGCCACCATTTGCGGCATTTGAGTCATGGCGACACGCCTGGCCAGGGAGAGCCCTATCACAGCACCTACAACCATTGCGATAGCCACCATCCAATAAGCTCCGGTAGCCACGCCTGAGATTGTGGCAATTATGGCAACTGCCATGCCCACCATGCCATAAATATTTCCGCGACGAGCTGTCTCATGGCTTGACAAGCCTCCGAGACTTAAAATAAACATCACCGCAGAGAAGAGATAAGCCATTGCAATCATACCGTTCATTACACTCTCCCTCCCTTACCGGCGAAACATTTTCAGCATACGGTAGGTCACAAAGAATCCACCGAATATATTAATACTGGCAACCAGTACACCAATAAATGCGAGCAAAGTTACCAAACCAGAACCAGTAACTCCGAGCTGTACCAGCGCCCCGACAATTACGATTCCAGAAATTGCATTGGTCACACTCATCAGAGGCGTATGTAATGCATGAGTGACATTCCAGATTACTTGCCAACCGACAAAAACTGCCAATACAAAAACAGTAAAGTGGGAAACAAAATCAGGTGGAGCAACCCGCCCCAACCAAAGGAGTAAAACAGCGGCAACGGCCCAAAAAATAAAGATAGACAGAGGCGACCTTCGTTTTTCAGCCTTCTCCTCAGTAATCACCTTCACTTGTTCAGCAGCTTTACTGGCTGCTTTTGGCTGTGCAGAAATTTTAGGTGCAGGAGGTGGCCAGGTAATTTCTCCAGACTTAACCACTGTTGCACCACGGATAACTTCATCATCAAAATTTAGGTTTATGGTCCCGTCTTTCTCTGGAGTCAATTCTCCAATCAGGTGAGCAAGGTTGGTTGAATACAATCTGGAGGACTGAGCTGCGGCACGACTAGGCAAATTGGTATACCCAATAATAGTGACACCACTCCTCTCAATCTTTTCATGCGGCACTGTATAATCACAATTTCCACCCATTTCCGCTGCCAAATCCACTACCACCGATCCTTTCGACATGCTGTCAACCATATCGGCAAGCCATAGTTTCGGCGCTGGCTTACCAGGTATCAAAGCAGTGGTAATAACAATGTCCACATCCTTGGCCTGCTCCCGAAATAGAGCCATTTCAGCCTCGATAAACTCCTTGGACATTTCCTTGGCATATCCGCCAGAGCCAGAACCTTCCTCCTCTATTTCAACAGTCAGGAACTCCGCTCCCATAGACTCAACCTGCTCACGCACTTCTGCACGGGTATCGAAAGCACGCACTATCGCTCCCATACTTTTTGCTGTTCCAATAGCAGAGAGACCAGCAACTCCGGCTCCAATAACGAGTACTTTTGCAGGGGGATTTTTCCCGCAGCGGTAATCTGCCCGGTAAAGAAGCGTCCGAAGTTATGTGCGGCTTCGATGACCGCTCGATAACCGGCAATATTGGCCATGGAGCTAAGAGCATCCATCTTTTGTGCGCGGGAGATTCTTGGGACTGATTCAATGGCCAGGGCGTTAATATTTCGTTCAGAAAGTTTCTGCAGAAGCTCAGCATTTTGCGCTGGCTTCAGAAAGGCAATCAATGTAGCCCCCTCGGGAATAAGAGCCAGCTCAGCATCACTAGGTGCTTGTACCTTTAAAACTACTCCGGCACCTGCCAGACACTGTTGCATATCCTCGCGAATTTCTGCACCGGCTTCAGCATAAGCTTCATCAGTAAAGCTGGCCTTTTCGCCGGCCCTCTTCTCCACCGCTATAGAAAATCCCATATCGCGCAAACGCTTTACGCTATCAGGAGTTGCCGCAACACGAGTTTCCCCCTCTGCGGTCTCTCTAGGTATGGCTATTATCACCGCCGTGCCCCTCTTAGTTAGTATTATGAACTTACAGCTACATCTACCTCAAAAAGTATTGGACTGCCCAATTTATAAACAACTCGAGTGTAAACCTCGCAACAAGGGATGAAAAGAGGAATAGTCTGATAGCGGTAATTGGCGAAATTTATAAGACTATTAATTGGAATGGCCTTGTGAAAGAGATAACCACTAAACAATAAACCGTCTCAACTGAAACTGTATTTAATCAACGGCAACTCCCAGGCTCCCCTTGGGACAATCTACTTAGTTTTGTGTGGATAAAAAATAACCCATATGCACATCAAAATTTCCTTCCCTTATTCAGATCCTGGCTATGAAGCCCTAAGATGGCTTTTGCAATGACCGTCCTTAAGACAAATTAGACTTTAGCGACTATTTAAAATAGAAAAATTTACAATTCAAAACTATAAGAATTAGCCGATTTTTATCTGTATGCCATCTAATACTGGGACGGATATCCTTGTAAATATGCATGGAGGTTACAGAAAACCAATAATAAGAAAATTTTAGAATATAACTTTCAGCCATCGAAACTAATCACGGTTTTATGCAGGCTATTTCGAATAAAGCCCCCCACTTGTGCAAGAAATGCAATATACGCAGAATATCGCACCAGGAACTAGCAGTAACAGCCACTCTAACTTCATGGAAATAGAAGAAGATATTTTGTTTATCCCTCCTTGCACGCTTGGCATAACTATTGATTGACACTTGGATAAGTGTATAGAAATCATTTAACGAGTGCCGCAGTAATACAGTGACTAACGCAAGCCCCGCCATCATGCTGGTCGATGACCATTCCGAGCGTGCTCACCTTGTTTGTGAGCGATTACGCGCAGCCGGGTACACTGTTGTTGCCCAGATTAATAGTGCTGAGGGATTACTTTTCCAGGTAGAGAAATATCGCCCCGATGTAGTGCTGATCGATATTGAATCCCCAGACAGGGACATTCTTGAAAGCCTGGCAATTGTCAATCGTGAAGCGCCGACCCCCGTAGCCATGTTCTCCAGTAGTGGCAATGCCGAGTTCATCAGTCGTGCCGTCGAGTCCGGAGTGAGCGCCTATATGGCCGAGGGCATTACGGCAGAGAAGGTAACACCAGCCATAGAAATAGCCATGGCGCAATTTAGAAATTTCCAGCAACTGCGCCAATCCCTGGAACGAACCCAACAACAGCTAACAGAGAGAAAAGCCATAGAGCGGGCCAAGGGATTATTGATGGCCAAGAAAAAACTCAGCGAGGAAGACGCACATAAAACGCTGCGCAATCTTGCTATGAGCAGTAACTCCACCATGCGTGCAGTTGCCGAACAAATTATCCACTATTTCCAGAGCGAGCATTAACTTACCGATGTCACTATCTCTGCGCCCGGAAAAGACTTCAATAAAATTGTTATACCTGCGCCTGACCGACAGTGCGCCCTTAATTATCGCCAAGGAGAAGGGCTACTTTCATCAGCTTGGCCTGGATGTGCAGCTACACAGGGAAACCTCCTGGGCAACCCTGCGTGACAAGCTGATCGGACGTAAAGCAGACGCTGCTGCTATGCTAGCGCCGATGCCGCTGGCACTGAAGCAGGCTCTGCCAAACTGTCGGGAACAGCTCTTAAGCGGGCTTATCCTTAGCTGTAACGGCAATGCCATTACCTTATCGGAAGACCTTTTCCATCGCTTGCAAAACTATATCAGCGGCAGTTCACAAGCTGATATCGCCGCGGCACTCAAGCGGTACCTACTGAATAATGCAGGCTCCACCCCGGTGAGGCTCGCTACGGTATACCCTTTTTCCAGTCACAGTTTACAGTTGCGACACTGGCTGCGCTCAGCAAATATTGACCCAGACAGGGAAATACAGTTGGTAGTGCTGCCCCCGGAGCAGATGCTGCAGAACCTTCATAGTGGTGTTATCGATGGCTATTGTGTGGGTGAGCCCTGGAATACCCTCGCCGCTCACAAAGGAGCCGGTGCAATCATCACAGCCTGTAACAGCCTACTGCCAGCTATGCCGGAAAAAGTCCTGGCAGTTACTAAAAGCTGGCATGAAGCTCATCCCGCCACACACCTGGCTTTACGCGCTGCATTACTTCAAGCCTGCACTTGGCTTGCCGCACGGGGAAACCGTCGTATAGCTGCAGGTCTGCTATCACAGAAACAGTATCTTGACTTACCCGAAACACTAATTCAGCTCTCACTCAGTGATCAAATCCTGTTCCGCAGGGATGCAGCGATCATTGCCAATCCAGGCTGGCACCTCTTCGCCCACAAGGACAATGTTAGTGGCCGACCTTGCGCAGACAAGGCAAGTCAGCTGTTGGAGATGTGCAAGGGCTTTAGTGAAGTATCCCCCCAGGCAGAGAAGGCCTTTAGAGCCGACCTCTACCGGCAAACCGTGGACTTTCTCCTCTCAAAAAAATAGTGGCACATTAATTGAATGGAAATATTTCGATGATGCAATTGCCTTCCCTCTGGCGCATCAGCACGGTGAAGTGGTTATTCGCCGAAAATCACGGGCAACGAAGTCCATCGACTACAGTCTACCGGCTGTGGCTATGGGCTTTTTTTGTGCCTGCGGAATTAGCAAATAAAGGAAATGCGCATGTCCAGTGATACACTCAATCTATTCTCGTTCCGCGGGAAGATAAAAATCCTTCACCTTACCTGGGTGGCTTTTTTTATCACCTTCTTTGCCTGGTTTAACCATGCTCCCCTATTAATGGCAATTGCCAAGAGCTTATCGCTTAGTCCGGATCAAGTTAAAACCCTACTGATCCTAAATGTGGCTCTGACTATTCCTGCTCGCATCGTAATAGGAATGCTGACAGATAAATATGGCCCACGGCTCACCTACTCTCTCCTGCTGGCGATTGGTAGCGTGCCTTGTTTTATTTTTGCCCTGGCAGACAATTTTGTGCAGGCGGCAATAGGCCGCTTCCTGCTCGGGTTTATTGGTGCGGGGTTCGTGGTCGGCATTCGCATGGTATCGGAGTGGTTCCCAGCCCGCCAACTGGGAACTGCCGAAGGCATTTATGGGGGCTGGGGTAACTTTGGCTCCGCTGCCGCAGCTATGTCCCTACCAACCATTGCACTGTTTTTTGGAGGCGATGATGGTTGGCGCTACGCCATTGGCCTTACAGGAGTGATTGCGCTTGTATACAGCGTGATTTACTACTTCTCGGTTACCGACACCCCCAAGGGGTCTACCTATTTTAAACCAAAGAAAATTGGTGCAATGGAAGTTACCAGCACTGGGGATTTTGTCCTCTTGTTGGTGATGAAAGTACCTATGTATGCAGCTCTGGCACTGCTCACCTGGAAACTATCCAGCGGAGTCAACTTAATATCCAGCCTCACTGCAAGTCTGATTTATTGCGGACTGGTAGTACTTTATCTATTGGACGCGCGAAAAACCTACAGTATTAATCGGGAGGTACTCAGTAACCCTCCTGCACCTGTGCACCGTTATAAATTCAAGCAGGTCGCTGTTTTGAACCTACTCTACTTTGCAACATTCGGTTCTGAGCTGGCCGTGGTCTCCATGTTACCCCTTTTCTTCTCCGAGACTTTTACCCTGGATCCGGTAAAGGCTGGCTTATTGGCTTCCGCCTACGCTTTTATGAACCTGATGTCGCGCCCAGCGGGAGGACTGATCAGTGATCGCTGGGGACGTAAGCCCACTCTGCTGATACTGACTGCAGGCCTCGCTTTGGGTTACTTCGCCATGAGTTTGATCGATGCAGAATGGCCACTGTACCTGGCCGTTGCGGCTGCTATGGCCTGTTCCTTCTTCGTACAGGCTGGTGAAGGGGCCGTATTCGCTGTTGTTCCTCTAATCAAGCGTCGACTTACCGGGCAGATCGCCGGAATGACAGGGGCTTATGGCAATGTGGGAGCAGTGTTCTACCTTACAGTGCTAAGCATGGTGTCCTACCAGACTTTCTTCCTGGTCATCTGCGCCACGGCAGTACTCGGTTTTACTGCCCTGTTAATGCTGGAAGAACCAGAAGGGCAAATGGCGGAAGTACTTCCCGATGGCAGCGTATCCATGATCGATGTCGCATGACAGCGGTATAAAAATAACTGCGGGACTGAAAGGTGACAGTCCCGCTACCACAAACTGTGGGCAGGGCAATTACTATGGTGCCTTGCAGCTGTTTAGTGCCTCCTGTGCCGGTCTTCGGCAGCATAATGATGACGCCTGCGCGGTCAGGCTTCCGGAAGGAGCCGAGCTACAGCGCCACGGCAGCCTCGCAGCGCTCGCTGATGGAGTTGCCAATGCAGAGGCTGGCGGCGAGGCAGCTCGAGCCGCTATCAATGGTTTTTTTCTGACTACTACAGTACTCCGGAAACCTGGTCGACCAAACACGCCGTCGCACGTGTATTACATTCCCTCAACAGCTGGCTTTTCCGTCAGAGTGGCGGCAGCACTGAAATCCAGCGAGGATGGCTGACTACTTTCTCCGCCGTTATATTCAAAGGTACCAGCGCTCACCTGGTACATATTGGAGACTCTAGAATTTATCGTCTGAGAAATAGCAGACTGGAATACCTTAGCCGTGATCACAGCCATACCCTTGGCCCGGGGCGTACCTTTCTAAGTCGCGCATTGGGTATGGATGCGCATATTGACGTGGACTACCGCTGTGAAGCTTTACAAGCAGGTGATGTTTTCCTGCTCAGTAGTGATGGTATCCACGATTTCCTACAGGAAGATACTATTAAGGCGCTGCTGCAGAATTTCTGTGCCTACACTCCGCAACAGCTAATTGATACAGCCTTACAAGCAGGATCCACAGACAACTTAAGCGCAATAGTTTGCAGGGTAAACTCCGTTGGCCTACCCGAGTGTGATGAATTGGCAATGCGCAATCGAGAATTGCCATTTGCGCCGGACCTGCGCCCGGGACAGAAACTCGATAACTTTCAAATTCTACAGGAACTGCACGCCAGCAATCGCAGCCACCTGTATTTGGCACGAGACCAGGACACAGACAAGCTCCGAGTAATTAAAACCCCTCGGTCAATTTTTGTGATGATCCCCTATATATCGAGCGTTTTGTTGCCGAGGAATGGACCGGACGACGAATAACTCACCCTGGAATTATTAAAGTTTTCGCTCCCAACAAAGAGCGGCGTTGCCTTTACCATATTCTCGAATATATTGAAGGCCAGACTTTACGGCAGTGGATGCAATTAAACCCACAACCACAAATCCCCCAGGTACGGGATATCCTCGGGCAACTGGTCAGTGCTCTGCGAAGCCTGCAGCGCATGGAAATCGTTCACGGCGATCTCAAACCAGAAAATATTATGATGCGCAATGACGGGCGCCTCGTAATTATTGATCTGGGTGGTGCTGATGGTCCCGGACTCAGAGAACAATTACACTTATCCGGCGAATGTGCCCCCGGTAGCAAGAATTACACAGCACCGGAGTTCTTTTTTGGTGATAGCGCCAGTCACCGCTCAGATATATTTTCCCTCGGAGTAATCACCTATGAACTTCTCACCGGTAAATATCCCTATCCAGAGCGTCTCGGCAATTATCACTACCATCTGAAAAGTTACAGCCAGATGCAATTTACCAGGGCTTCCCGGTATCGGGACGATATTCCGCACTGGATAGATGGAGCTTTACACAAAGCCTGTGCGGCAGATCCAAAGAAACGCTACATCGCACTATCGGAATTTATCCAGGATTTGCAGGTTCCAAATCCAGAATTCAAGTTGCCAAATAAGCGCCCACTCCTGGAACGCAATCCTCTGCTGTGTTGGCAGTTACTGGCTCTATTATTACTGCTCTCACATCTGCTCTATTTCTTCTGGCTCTAGCTCACAGGATTTGAATAAGCACTTTCAATGCGCAAGAAAATTCCCGCATGCACTAATTTGTCGCAGACATCGTAGACAATCGAGCCAAAACGCCACCATTTCTATAAATAAAGTTGGCATGGAGATTGAATGTATTTAATTACCAACAAAATACTCCCCTATTTCGAGGCAACGGCGCCTGTACTCTTCGGCAGAAGAGGAGGCGCCCTTGCTGCTTTTCCTGGGCCTGCCCCTGCCGAACAAACAAATTGAGACGGCAGGAATGTAAATGAGAGTAAATACAGAGAAACAAAAGCTGATCGTGATTGGCAACGGTATGGTAGGACACCATTTCCTTGAACAGCTGGCCAATCATCAAAAATCCACAAGTTTTGAAATTTCCATTTTCTGTGCAGAACCAAGGCCAGCCTATGATCGGGTTCATCTGTCTGAATATTTTTCTGGTCTCAGTACAGAAGACCTGGCTATGGGTAAAACTGAGCAATACCAGCAATGGGGATTTGAGCTTCTGCTCAACGACCGGGTTGAGGAGATTGATAGAAAAAATAAAATGGTCACCGCTGCCAGCGGCATCACTCGTTCCTACGACCAGCTAATACTCGCCACCGGCTCCTATCCATTTGTGCCGCCAATTCCGGGCCATCAGCACGAGCGCTGTTTCGTCTACCGGACCATCGAAGACTTAGATGCAATCCGCTCTGCTGCCGTGAATGCCAAAACAGGTGTTGTAGTTGGCGGCGGCCTGCTCGGCCTTGAGGCTGCCAATGCATTAAAGACTCTGGGGCTCGAAGCTCATGTAGTGGAGTTTGCACCGGGGTTAATGGCCACCCAGCTCGATGACGGCGGTTCAACACTGTTACGCAATAAAATTGAAGACCTGGGGGTCCAGGTGCATACCAGTACAGCCACCGAACTCATTGAAGAAGTGGATGGTCGCCTATGTATGCAATTTAAAGGGGATAGGAAACTTATCACCGATATGATTGTATTCTCCGCCGGTATTCGCCCCCAAGACTCACTCGCAAAATCTTCGGGCCTACAAACCGGAGAGCGAGGCGGCATAGTTATTGACAGCAGTTGCCGAACCTCGGACCCGGATATTTTTGCTATCGGTGAATGCGCCCTGTACGAAAATCAAATATTTGGTCTAGTCGCGCCGGGATATAGTATGGCGCGTACAGCTGTTGCCCAGCTGGTTGGAGAAGAGGAAAATTTCACCGGCGCCGATATGAGTACCAAACTCAAGCTTCTCGGGGTTCAGGTAGGTTCTATTGGTGACGCCCATGGACGCAGTGACGGTGCTGCCGCTATCACTTTCGTCGATGAGCAGAGCGGCATCTATAAACGCATGATTACCGATAGCACCGGGAAACAATTACTCGGCGCCGTAATGGTTGGCGATACCAGTGAATATGATAGCCTGCTGCAATATCACCTGAATAATATCGAGTTGCCCGAACACCCGGAGCAACTAATTTTACCTGCAGCAGAAGGTGCAACTCCTACCCTGGGTGCAGCAGCCCTTCCAGCAACCGCTACAGTGTGTTCCTGTCATAATGTGAGTAAGGGCCAGATCGTCGATGTTATTGCCGGAGGTTGCCACTCCCTAGCTGAAGTCAAGGAAGTAACCAAGGCTTCCACTGGTTGTGGTGGCTGCACCGCCTTGCTGAAGGATATTGTTGACGACGAGCTGGCCGCACTGGGCATGGAAGTAAACAATCATCTCTGCGCTCACTTCCCCTTCTCACGCCAGGAGTTATTTCACATTATTCAGGTGGAGGAAATTAAAACCTTTGCCGGACTGCTGGAAAGACATGGCAACGGTCATGGCTGTGAGGTCTGTAAACCCACCGTAGCCTCCATACTCGCCTCTTTATGGAATGAGCATATTCTCGAGCAGTCCCATGTCGGACTGCAGGATACCAATGACACTTTTATGGCGAATATGCAGAAAAATGGCAGCTACTCAGTAGTGCCTCGTATTCCCGGTGGTGAAATTACGCCGGAAAAGTTGATTGTTATTGGTGAAGTCGCTAAACGCTATAACCTCTATACAAAAATTACCGGTGGTCAGCGTATCGATCTATTTGGTGCGAGGCTGGAGCAACTACCGGAAATCTGGAGCGAACTGATTGACGCAGGCTTTGAAACCGGCCATGCCTACGGAAAGTCTCTGCGTACAGTCAAATCCTGTGTCGGCAGTACCTGGTGTCGCTTCGGAGTGCAAGACAGTGTTTCCATGGCTCTGCTTGTGGAAAATCGCTATAAGGGCCTTCGCTCACCACACAAAATTAAAATGGCGGTATCGGGTTGCACCCGTGAATGTGCTGAAGCGCAGAGCAAAGATGTGGGAGTAATCGCCACCGAAAAAGGTTGGAACCTTTTTGTCTGTGGGAATGGAGGCATGCGCCCTCGCCATGCAGATTTATTTGCCACCGATCTGGATAGCAAAACCCTGATCCGTTATATCGACCGATTTTTAATGTTTTACGTACGTACTGCCGATAAATTACAGCGCACATCAGTATGGCTCGAAAATCTCGACGGCGGTCTCGATTACCTGCGTGAAGTCATTATTGATGACAAACTGGATATCTGTGTGGAGCTGGAGGCGCAGATGAAACGTGTAGTCAATACCTACCAGTGTGAATGGAAAACTGCGGTCAACGATCCCGAAAAGCTCAAACGTTTTCGCCAGTTTGTCAATAGTGACCAATCAGATGAAAAAATAATTTTTGTCAAAGAGCGTGGTCAGCCACGACCGGCAACTGTGGAAGAAATTGTGGAAACCGCAGAGTCCGCATGACACCAACCCGGCTGCTTAACCCACCGGCCCGCAAATGATGAAGGCTTCACTTTTTAACCTCTTAAAGTCTTGAAAGGAAATTATTATGAGCTTAGCCGCACTGCAACAAAGCAACACAAATTCAATTGCCATAACCCACCCCCAATGGTTACCAATCTGTCAGCGATCAGATCTGGTGAATAACTCAGGGGTGTGTGCCCTTTGGGGTGATACCTCTGTATATCCTACGGAGATGTTCAGTAGAGCCAATAAAATTATTGAACAGAGAAGTATCGCCCTATTTTTTTACCCGATCAGGAGCAACAGCTTTATGCCGTTGACAACTGGGACCCGATCGCACAAGCTGGCGTAATTGCAAGAGGAATTATTGCGGAAATGGAGGGGGAATTGACTGTTGCTTCCCCGCTTTATAAACACCACTTCCGCCTAAGCGATGGAGTCTGCATGGAAGATAGCAATATCAGGCTTGCCACCTACCCACTGGCACTTTATGAGGATAAGGTTTACATCGGCTGCAATAAGATACAGTAATGGCAGTAACGGAATTTTTGAGCGCGCGCCGCTCCTGCACTACCTGCCCCTATTGCGGCGTAGGCTGTGGAGTAACGGTCGACAAGGAAGAGCGCGCGGACACTACGGCTATAAAAGTCAGTGGCGATACCCAACATCCCGCTAATTTTGGCAAACTTTGTGTCAAAGGCGCCGCGCTTGGGGAAACCCTCGGTGAACGTGATAGGCTGCTACGTCCTCGCTTGCATGGAAAGGAGTGTGACTGGGATAGTGCCATGTCCTATGTGGCCGATAGCTTTGCGCAAAATATCCGTGAATATGGTCCAGACTCCGTAGCCTTTTATCTCTCCGGGCAGCTACTTACCGAAGATTACTATGTTGCCAATAAACTGATGAAGGGATTTATTGGCAGCGCTAATATCGATACCAATTCACGTCTGTGCATGTCCTCAGCAGTTGTCGGGTATAAACGTGCATTTGGAGCAGACGCCGTACCTTGCTGCTACGGTGACCTGGAACACACAGACCTTATTATATTAATTGGCTCCAATGCCGCCTGGACCCATCCAATCCTTTTCCAGCGCATGCAGGCAGGCAGTGCAAAACTGGTCGTCATAGACCCTCGTGCGAGTGCTACCAGTGAAATGGCCGACCTACACCTCGCTATTATTCCAGGCAGTGATGCATCCCTGTTTAACGGCTTGCTTAATTTCCTCGCACAGCACAATCAACTTGATCATCAATATATTCAGCAACACACTCAGGGCTTTGAGGATACCCTCGTCGCGGCTCAGCACTGGTCTCTTCAACAAACCGCGCTGGCCTGTGGAATATCTACAGAAAAATTACAGGCATTCTTTCAGCTGTTTGCCGAAACAGAAAAAACAATCAGCTTTTATTCCCAGGGTATCAACCAATCCAGCAGTGGTAGCGATAAAAACAACGCTATCATCAATTGTCACCTGGCTACAGGGCGCATTGGAAAAACGGGAACGGGCCCTTTCTCAATCACGGGACAACCCAATGCCATGGGGGGCGTGAAGTGGGTGGCCTTGCGAATATGCTCGCTGCCCATATGGAATTCGATATGGATGCCATTGATCGGGTAGGCCGTTTCTGGTGCGCTCCGCAGGTCGCACTGACTCCCGGCTTAAAAGCAGTAGATATGTTCCGCGCAGTGGAAAGTGGGCAGATTAAGGCCATCTGGATTATGGCCACCAATCCTGCAGTGAGCATGCCAGAGGCAGACCGAGTGGCAGAAGCGCTGCGCAAGTGTCCGCTGGTAGTTGTTTCCGATTGTATTGCCGATACAGATACCGCACGGTGTGCCGATGTACTGTTACCAGCTACTAGCTGGGGAGAGAAAAATGGCACGGTTACCAATGCAGAACGGCGTATCTCCCGGCAAAGGCCCTTCCAGGAACCAAGCGGAGAGGCTCGGCATGACTGGCAGGCCATTTGTGACTTGGCAGGTCGTCTGGGATTCGAGGATCAATTCAGCTATTCACATCCCGCAGATATTTTCCGCGAGCACGCTCAATTATCCGGCTTTGAAAATAACGGTAGCCGAGCCTTTGATATTTCCCTCTTTGGGAATATCCAACGCAGTGACTACGACAAGCTACAACCGGTGCAGTGGCCGGTCAATACTGCAAACCCCAACGGCAGTGCACGCTTGTTTGGAGATGGAAGATTTTTTACCGAAAGCGGACGCGCTAATTTTATTCCTATCACACCCCGCTCTCCCCAGCAGCAAATTAATAAGGCCTACCCATTGTGGCTCAATAGCGGACGCATGCGTGACCAGTGGCATACTATGACCCGCACCGGCCGCTCACGCAAGCTGCTCGACCACAGCGAAATTGCTGAGGTTCAGATCAATCCGAGAGATGCCAGGGAATACGGTGTTGACGAGGGAGCCCTGGTAGAGCTGCGCAGTGCGCAGGGCAGAATGTGCGGACGCGCAGCGCTAAATGCCGCACAAAAACATGGAGAGTTATTTGCGCCCATCCACTGGAGCCAAACTCTTGCGCAGGAGTCCAAAGTCAGCGCCCTTACCGAAGCAGTTGTTGATCCCCTATCAGGCCAACCCGAGTTCAAACAGGTACCAGTTCAACTACAGCCCCTCGAATGCCACAGTTATGCCACCCTGATCTGCCCTGATCCAGTAGCCAAAAGTCTATGGCAGTGGTTACAAACACATAACGACAGCAACCTCCTGCACTGGTACAGAGTGCCTTGTGATGGTGGTTATCGCTTTGAGCTAGCTCTGTGCCATCCCCTGGATGGCCGCAAGTTAGGTGCAATGCTATTGCAAGATATCCCCGATATTCACTGGCAACAGGTCGAGACGTTAAAGAGTCAGCGCTGGCTGGCCTATAACGATGAATTCCAACTACTGATTATTGCTAATAACGACTGGCACAACCTACCGGATCGACGGACTCTAGAGCGCTATTTGCAACTCGATATGCCCCAAATTCCAGCTCAACTGCTACACCCTATCCCAGCCGGTGTGCGTATGGTCTGCACCTGTATGCAGATTTCCCGGCCGCAGATCGAGCAAGCAATTGGAAATGGCATCCACTCCGTAGAAGCGCTAGGTCATGCACTCGGGTGTGGAACCCGCTGCGGTTCTTGTAAACCGGAAATATCTGCCCTGATCCGCACAGCGCGGGAAAGTGGTGTTTCCGGACAGGCAGTAGCCGCTACGATGGAGACCGAAGTGGTTAAGTCTGCCAAAAATAAGCACAAAGAACTTAAAGAAAACTACGCAGCTGGCGCCTAGGAAGTCCTTTTGAATTAACAGAAGGGTCCAATTCATCCCCGCAATATCCCCAAGACAATAACTATCTGTGGATGAAATTATTTCCTTTAGAGGCTGACCTGCCGATTTAGAGCAGAAAGGCCTCTATTATGGCGTTGCAAGGGCCCTCTCAAGTTAATATCAACTTTATTCCCTCTACAATTAAGGCCGATATATCTAGCGCGTCATAGCGGAGCTTTTCAATCAAGCACACGGGGTTTCCATGTTCAAAATCGACCATATTGATCACGTGGTTTTACGCGTAAAATCACTAAGCGCTATGCGCGATTTTTATGAAGGAATCCTCGGCTGCAAGATGGAGCGGGAAAATGAAGACCTCGGGCTTTACCAGATGCGAGCCGGCAACTGCCTGATTGACCTGGTTCCGGTAGACCACTCCATTGGTTTAGCGGGAGGCTCAGCCCCAGGAAAAGAGGGACGTAATATGCATCACTTCTGCTTGCGTGTTGATCCTTTTAACCCAAGGGAAATTCACAAATACATGAGTGAAAATAATGTCGAAGCCTCCCCAGTAGAGCAGCGCTACGGAGCCGAAGGCATGGGGCCATCAATCTATATTTCAGATCCCGAGCACAATGTTATAGAGCTTAAGGGCCCGCCAACCACTTAGGGAACCCCGAAACAGCTTGATAATTTTCCAGTCCCGAAGAACAGAAATGTAAAAAACCTGAGATGGCTGATTACTCAGCCAATGAAGATTTTTTAGCAGCTTTCACGGATGGAATAGCAGCATTAAAGAAAAGCCCCTGGAGTATCCCGACATTTTAATCACAAACCACCTATCAAGCTCATTAAAAGCAGTATAACTACATTTTTTTGAAAAAAGTCATTTAGGGATCGGCAATTATTCTAGCCAGCTATTGATATACCAAAATCCTGAGTTAGTATCGCAACACAAAATATGATTATCACAAAAAAACCACATACAATAGTGCACGCTGGCGAAGGGAAATATTGAGCCTCCTATTCAATAATTGATGGCACCCTGAGCATTAATAAGAGTGTTCACATCTATGGCTTAATATACTTGGGACGATTAGAGGATTATATCTTTATTACGCATCCCGAAAGGCCAAATTAAAGCCCACCATTTCAATATGGAATTCTTTCCTATAGAAAAAATGATTTAACTCACTTTGACCATTTATGAAAAAGCTGTTTTCAATCAACTTGCATGCAGCCCCAAAAAGGCTTTTACTGACGGATATCAATAATTATCAACAGGAAAGCTATATGTCTTTACTTTTAGCTATGTTCGGATTTTCTCTGGCCATGTCGATCACGCCGGGGCCAGTCAACATGGTAATTATTTCTTCCGGCGTCAATTATGGTTTTGGCCGGACAATGCCATTTGTTTCAGGAGCAACAATAGGATTTACCCTCTTATTGGCAGCCATTGGCTTCGGTTTTTATCAATTACTGGCTGTTTATCCCAAGTTTTTACAATATCTGGCCATACTGGGTTCGGCTTATGTGATATATATCGGTTATAAGATAGCAACGGCTTCTGATGCAACTATTGATATTGCAGAGCAGACTAAACCGAGATTCCATGAAGGATTTTTGTTGCAATGGCTTAACCCTAAAGCGTGGGTAGCCTGCATATCTGGAGTTGCACTATTCTCGAGTGCAGAAAGCCACTCCAGTTTAATGACCTTTGTACTAATCTACTTCCTCGTATGCTATACATCTTTGGCAATCTGGGCTCTGGCAGGAGATAGAGCTCGATTACTACTAGGTACCGAACACCGGGTAAAAGTATTTAACGGTATTATGGGGGGCTTCTGATCCTTTGTGCGCTCTATCTCTTGTATACACAGCTCCTAACTGGACAATCCGGGCTCACCAATTTATAGAGCTCTTCTATTTTTGCCTTTAACCCCACTAATTTAGTGCAGGGTTATTTAAAAAATTTTTGGCCGACCAAAACTATGCAAATCAAGAAATGCTTTCATTATATATCGCCATTGACACCCTTATATAATTTAGTTAGCACTTCTAGCAATTTTTCTTGCTTAATTTCTGCTAGAAGCCCGTCTCTGAACTCACTATTTAAGAATAGCATCCAAATTCAGTATTAAATGAAATGACTTTATTGCTTTGCAGATGACGTAACTAAATATAATGTTTAAGTTCAACAAACGATAGGACTGTGCAATTGGACGCCAAGTAGATAATTTTGGCCTCTATCAGCTCTACACTTGTGTATGTCTGATTGATTTTGTGCCAGTGAATCAACCACTTGGCCTAAAAAGTGCGGCTACTCTGGGTGCTGGAATATGCAATTTACCTTCTTGCAGATCCTTTTTATCCTGGTACCACTCAACAATTTTTGCAATAAAATAACATTCAATCCTCATCTGTAGAGAAAAACTATGATACCGAGGATATGGGTTTTTCAGTATATTTTAATAATCTTGAAGTCAACATTACTAAATTGAAGGCGTTGATTGGCAAAATTATTTAATCAATTATCTCCTATAGAAACTTTGAGATTCAGACATTTTTATCAAGTAAGCTTACAATTTTCTCACAATTCAGGCCCTGAGATTATGGAAAATGAAGTCATAGATTATACGGTAAATGGTGATTCCTTTACCGGTTACCTCGCGTGGGACAGCGGTATTAACGAAAAGCGCCCCGGAGTCATTCTGGTACATGAGTGGTGGGGACATAATGCCTTTGTGAGGGAACAGGCAGACCGGCTGGCCGAACTTGGATACTACGCTTTTGCAGTGGACATGTTCGGTACCGGCAAACAAACCGATGACCCTGCCGAGGCGCAGAAATTCCATGATGAGGCCCTCAAAAGCCCCGTGGTTCTGGAAGCGCGTTTTCGTACAGCACTTTCGCTATTACAACAACACGCCGGTGTTGATCCCAATCGCATTGCTGCACAGGGATATTGTTTTGGTGGCGGCGTGGTATTAGCCATGGCACGCCTCGGCCTCGAGTTGCGTGGTGCCGTCAGCTTTCACGGTGCTCTGACCAGCGATGTTGTCGCGAAAAAAGGCAAGATCCAGGCCGAAATACAGGTCTATACCGGCGGTGCCGATGCCATGATTCCGCCCCAACAGGTCGGTGCTTTTGTTGAAGAGATGCAAGAAGCGGGAGCCAAGCTCACACTGGTGAGTTATCCAGGTGTACTGCACGGATTTACCAATCCCGCCGCAACTGAGCGAGGCGAGAAGTTCGGCCTACCACTCGCATATAACCAGGAAGCGGCAATGGATTCCTGGCAGGGCGCCCTGGATTTCTACCAAAAAATCTTCAACTGACAATGTTTGTGCCCGGTAAATTTACTACCGGGCACAAATCGCCTTATAAATTTCAGAACTCTAATCTTCACTCAGATAGAGAGCACCTCTACCCTGCTCTGCCGCCTGGTCCCCTGGGTTGCGTAACGGGCAGTTATCCATAGAAAGACACCCACAGCCTATACAACCTTCCAACCGATCGCGCAGCTGGGTCAGCTGGCGAATACGCTGGTCGAGGTCCTCACGCCAGCCTGCCGAGAGCTTGGCCCAATCTTTAGCTGTCGGCGTGCGTCCATTCGGAAGGGTTGCCAACGCCTGACGGATTTCGGCCAGTGGGATACCGGTACTCTGTGCCACCTTGATAATGGCCACACGCCGCAATACATCGCGGGAGTAGCGCCGTTGGTTACCACTGGTGCGCCAACTGCTAATCAGCCCCTTACTCTCATAAAAGTGCAGAGCGCTTACCGCTACATCACAGCGCTCTGCCACCTCTCCAACAGTCAACTCACGCCGGATACTTTGCCCCGGTTGGATAGCAGCTTTGTCATTTTTCGCCTTAGTCACCTAAAGGCCTCCCAAAACCATTGACCTCAATATTACTTGAGGTTTTACACTGCGCCGCGATCCAATGCAAGTAAAGGAAGGAAAGTGATGAACTGGAATCGTAAACAACCGAATCCGACTCTCCAGACACAGTCAGCACCGGGCTTCTTTCAACTGATGGTGGCAGCACAGAGCCTGAGCATCAGCCTGGTCAGAGAAACCAAGCAGCAAGAAAGTCCATCGGCTGCCAATACCGGGATCGGATTGAATGCCTGCAAGGTCGGGGGCCAGTCATGAAAACTGTTGCTGCGATTGCAGTACCTGGTAATTTTACGGTTCCCACACCCCAGCGGCTGACGTTATTGTGCCTCGCAGCACTCACAATTATGTCCGGCGCTACTGTGGCGCCATCCCTGCCGGCCCTGGAAAACTATTTTTCCCAACACCCAGATAGTGCACTGCTGAGCCGGCTGGTTTTGAGTTTGCCCGCCCTGATGATCGCTATATTTGCACCTCTGGCCGGGATTATCTCAGACCGCTACGGAAGGCGCAGACTACTGCTATTGGCGGTAGGTCTGTATGGCTTTGCCGGGACTTCCGCTTTATTGCAAAACAGTCTGGAAGGAATTCTCGCCAGCCGCATTCTTCTGGGGGTGGCCGTAGCCGGCACAATGACCTCTGTCACTGCCTTGGTAGGAGATTATTTCACCCCCAGAGAGAGGCAGGTTTACATGGGGCAGCAAGGCGCTTTTATCAGCCTCGGGGGAGTTGTCTGTCTACTGGCCGGGGGATTACTGGCAGATCTGCATTGGCGTGGCCCTTTTGCCATTTACGGGGTTGCGCTGCTGTTGATTCCCGCGGTGCTGATCTATCTTCCTGAACCCAAACGCAGCTATACACTCAAAAAATCAAAAAGCATTGCAGAAAAAAATCTACTGGCTGGGATTCTCCGCCTTGCTCGGTGCTGCCATGCTGAACAGCCTGGCTTTTTTCCTGATCCCAACACAGCTGCCTTTCCTGCTGCAAGAGATCGGTGCCAGCTCTCCCAGTCAAGCCGGAGTAGCCATTGCTGCGGGTAATCTAATGGGCGCTCTCGCTTCGCTGACTCTGTTCCCACGTGCACACAAAATTTTTGGCAAATTTGGAATTTTCGCCTTCAGTTTTACCGTTATGGCCACCGGCATGGGGTTGATTTCCATAGCAGAATCTTTCTCTGGAATCATTATCGCCATGGCAATCTACGGTAGTGGTATGGGAACACTCATACCACATATTTTTTCTACAGGGTTGGAGTCAGCTACAGAAAATATGCGCGGGCGCATTTCGGGAGCGCTGACCGCCAGTGTATTTATTGGGCAATTTTTATCTCCTTTTCTCAGTCAGCCATGGGTTAATCACTTTGGTCTTGCAAGTGCCTTCTCTACAGTGGCTCTAGGGCTATTGTTACTGGCAGTTATAGCCCTGATAACCCACTGGCTTAAAACAAAAACATCCACTGAAATTAAATTGCGGTAGGATGTAGACCCGCCCGACAACGCAACGCCAAAGAAGTAACCGTAACTTTGGCAAGGAGAGAAAGTGAAACCTATTATTTCGATCCAGGGCCTCGGCAAAACCTATGCTGGAGGATTTACCGCCCTAAACAATGTCGACCTGGAAATTCAGCGTGGGGAAATCTTTGCCTTGCTTGGCCCCAATGGAGCTGGCAAAACCACCCTGATCAGCATTGTGTGTGGCATCGTCAACGCCAGTCAAGGCAGTATTCGCGTCAACGGGTTTGACATTCAGTCAGACTACCGCAAGGCCCGCAATGAGATCGGTTTGGTGCCGCAGGAAATTTCCACCGATGCCTTTGAAACCGTATGGGCTGCTGTGAAATTCAGTCGTGGCCTGTTCGGAAAATCCCCGAATCCCGCCTATCTGGAAAAGATTCTGCGGCAATTGTCTTTATGGGAAAAAAAGGACAATAAAATTATTACCCTGTCTGGTGGCATGAAGCGCCGCCTGATGATTGCTAAAGCGCTTTCCCATGAGCCGAATGTCTTATTCCTGGATGAACCCACCGCAGGTGTAGACGTAGAGTTGCGCCAGGATATGTGGGAGATGGTACGCGGACTAAAGGATTCAGGCGTCACCATTATCCTGACTACACACTATATCGAGGAGGCCGAGGAGATGGCCGATCGCGTCGGCGTCATCAATCATGGTGAACTGGTATTAGTCGAGGAGAAAAAAACCCTGATGCAGAAAATGGGTGAGAAGGAACTCAGCCTCAACCTGCCCGAGCCATTACAGAGAATTCCCGATGCCCTTGCCGACTTGCCTCTAAGCCTAAGCGGAGATGGCAGCCAACTGGTATACCGTTTCGATGTCAAAAGCGAAGACACTGGCATTGCGGAGTTTTTGCGCCGCCTCAATGCAGCCAGTATCGATTTTCGCGATCTACATACCAGAGAGAGTTCCCTGGAGGAAATCTTTGTCAACCTGGTGCACGGTGCGCGCAGGGAACGAGAGGAACAGCTAAGCAAGGAGACCCAGGAATGAACTGGTACGGAATCGCGGCGATTTACAAGTTTGAAATGGCGCGCACATGGCGTACTCTGATGCAGAGTATCGCCTCGCCGGTACTCTCCACCTCCCTCTATTTTATTGTGTTTGGCGCGGCCATCGGCTCGCGTATGGGGGACATTGACGGTGTTAGCTATGGAGCCTTTATTATCCCTGGCCTGATTATGCTGGCACTGTTAAGCGAGAGTATTTCCAATGCCTCTTTTGGTATTTTCTTTCCGAAGTTCTCAGGCACCATTTACGAAGTGCTATCCGCACCAGTATCGGCTTTCGAGGTTGTAGCCGGCTATGTGGGGGCTGCAGCATCCAAATCAATTATTCTCGGGCTCTTGATCCTGCTCACTGCACGCTTTTTTGTGGACTACGAAATTGTCCATCCCTTCTGGATGATCGTATTCCTGGTGCTGACTGCGGTCACTTTCAGCCTGTTTGGTTTTATCATCGGTATCTGGGCGGATGATTTCCAGAAACTGCAAATTATTCCGCTAATGATTATTACCCCCTGACTTTTCTGGGTGGAGCTTTTTACTCCATTAGTATGCTGCCGGAAATCTGGCAGAAAATTACCCTGTTTAACCCGGTGGTCTACCTGATCAGCAGTTTCCGCTGGGCGTTTTATGGGGTTGCCGATGTAAACCTGGGCCTCAGCGTGGGAATGATCCTTCTTTTTCTTCTCCTTTGCCTGACAACTATCTGGTGGATTTTCCGCACCGGCTACCGGATTAAAACCTGATCAGTGAGATTTTAGGGATGGGGGAAATTCACGAGGGTGGCTGTGCCTGTGACGCCGTGCATTTTCGCGCCGCTGGCGCTCCTCACCGAGTGAGCCTCTGTTCCTGTAGCTGGTGCCGAAAACGTACCGGCAGTCTAATCGGCGTGTCGGTGTATTTTGACAAGGCCAACGTAGAGTTCATCCGAGGCAAGTTGAAAAGTCACCAGTTAATATCCGATGCGAATCGCTGGATAGAGTGCCAGTTCTGCATCAGCTGTGGCAGTGCCGTTACCTGGACCCTGGAATTTCTGCCTAGGTATCGCGGTATTGCCGGAGGCGCCTTCGACGACCCGGCATTTATTCAGCCAGAACGCTACGTCTACTACCAAAATAAACCGGACTGGCTGGAAATAAATAGAGATATCAGCCGCTGCCCGATGATGGCGGGCCGCACCGACCAATATTAGAAATCAACGGTAACCGCGCATAAACAGTGCCACCGCCTTGCGCACCCGCTCGCGTCGCTCCTCCTCTGCCTGCACCTCACAGCAGCCGATCAATACACGCATATGCCGGCAACCCAGCAATATACCCATAAAGTCCTCAGCGGCCTCGGCCGGGTCCTCCACCCTCAACTTACCCATCTCGGTAGCACGGCGCAGCAACTGCTCAATATCCTTCAGAATTCGCTGAGGACCCGCATCGAAAAACAGCTGTGCCAGTTTTGATTCCTGCGCGGCCAGTGCGCACAAAAGCCGTAACAAGCGAATGCTATCTTCGCTGTCCACCATGCTCAGGAAGGCTTGGCCAATGCGCTCCAGTACTTCTGCCACCGAATCCCCCTCCTCCAGGTCGAAAATAGGCAGGGGCATCATCATCTCGCAGCGGGAAGTGATCGCAGCACTGAACAGCGTCTCTTTATCAGAGAAGTGGCTGTACACCGTCAGTTTCGATACACCCGCAGCAGAGGCCACCGCATCCACACTGGTTGCGGCAAAACCTTTGGTCAGAAACAGCTCCTTGGCTGCATCGAGAATTGCCTGGCGTTTGGCCAGATCCTTGGGACGCCCGCGCTGGGCAGCCGCCTGAGACTGTTCAGACATAGCACTCCATATACTGGACTCACCAGTTTAATAAATTTACTATACTCGCCAGTATAACATTACCGGCCGCCCGGCCATGACTCGTCCACTTCTGGACTTACCTTGTCGCCTCGCCGCCGAGGAAGGGAGCCCCTATGTACCGACCGCTACTCTTCACCGCGCTGTCATTCAGCCTGCTGTTGTCCGCCTGCGCGCCATCGGAGCCCACCGAACAGCAAGAAAAACCCCGCCCAGCAGTAATGGTCCAACCCCAGGTGGCCAGCGCACAGATGGATGTATATCCCGGCGAGGTACGCGCCCGCTTCGAACCCGCCTTAGCCTTCCGCATCAGTGGCAAATTGCAGCGGCGCCTGGTTAATGTGGGCGACCGCGTTGAGCAGGGGCAGGCATTGGCCGAACTGGATACCGAGGACCTGCTCCTGCAGCTGGATTCTGCGCGCGCACACCTCACCTCTGCCGAAGCCGACCAGCGCTTGGCGAGCAGCGAGTTAGAGCGCCACCGTAAACTATTGGAACGCCAGCTGGTCAGCCACTCACAGTTCGATGCGGTGGAAACCCGCTTCGAAGCCAGCGATGCGCGTCTGCAACAGGCCAGGGCGCAACTGGATGTAGCGCGCAACCAGGCCACTTACGCAGAACTGAAGGCGCCTGAGAGCGGAGTGATCGCCCGCCGTATGGCTGAAGCAGGCCAGGTTGTCGCCGCTGGCCAGGGGGTTTTCGAGCTGGCCGCCGACGGTGAACGCGAGGTGCGCATCGATTTGCCGGAGCAGGCAATTGGTCATTTCCGCGTCGGCCAGCCACTGACCGTGGAACTTTGGTCGCAACCAGGTAAATCCTTTCCCGCCCTGGTGCGTGAGCTATCCCCCGCCGCAGATCCAGTATCCCGCACCTTTGAAGCACGCGTGGCTTTTACCGATAAAACCACCGGCATTGAAATAGGCCAGAGCGCCAGGGTCTTCGTTCCCAAAGCAGCAGCTACCGATGTTTTACAGGTCCCCATGTCAGCAGTGAGCGCCGATGAAGGCAAAGCCTTCGTATGGGTACTGAACCGCGAGCAGCAAATCCTGCATAAAACCGAAATCACTGTGGGGCCCTATGGCCAGGAGTTTGTACCAGTTTTCTCCGGCCTGCGCGTCGATGATTGGGTCGTTGCCGCCGGCACTCACCTTCTACTGGAAGGACAACAGGTTCGCCCAGTGGATCGCATGAACCGCCCAATCGAACCAGACCGGGCCCTCGCGCGCCAGGACTGAGTGGCGGCCGCACTCAGAAAAGAATCTGACCGGGCGCGCAGTAAAAGGCGCTGCTACGAATTTGCCGAAATACGGCTTGCTCGATAGGGCCGTACTTCAACACAGAGAAATTGCCATGGGTTTTAACCTTTCCGAATGGGCACTGAAAAATCGCCCGCTGGTACTCTACGCCATGATCGTACTGGGGCTGCTTGGCGCGGCCTCTTACACGCAACTTGGGCAAAGTGAAGACCCGCCCTTCACCTTCAAGGTAATGGTGATCAATACCCTTTGGCCCGGCGCCAGTGCCGAAGAGGTATCCCGCCAAATTACCGAGCGGGTAGAGAAAAAACTACTGGAGACTGGCGACTACCAACGCATCTCCTCTTTCTCCCGCCCCGGCCAATCCCAGGTGCTGTTTGTCGCCCGCGACGATATGCATTCGCGGGATATTCCCGATCTCTGGTACCAGGTACGCAAAAAGGTCAGTGATATCCGCCACACCCTGCCACCGGATATCCAGGGCCCATTTTTTAACGACGAATTCGGCACCACTTTCGGCAATATCTACGCACTGACCGGCAGCGGCTTCGATTACGCCCTGATGAAAGACTATGCCGAGCGCCTGCAGTTGGCACTGCAGCGGGTCAAGAATGTGGGCAAGGTGGAATTACTGGGTCTGCAGGACGAAAAAATCTGGGTGGAAATTTCCAACACCAAGCTCGCCTCCCTGGGTATTCCCCTCACCGCAGTGCAAAGCGCACTGCAATCGCAAAACCAGGTCGCTGATGCCGGCTTTGTAGATACAGTGAGCGACCGTGTGCGTATTCGCGTGAGCGGCCAGTTTCACTCGGTCGATGAAATTCGCCGCTTCCCCATCACCGCCGGTGGGCGCACCCAGAGGCTGGGTGATATTGCCGAAGTACACCGCGGTTTCAGCGATCCTGCACAACCGCGCATGCGCTTTATGGGCGAAGACGCCATCGGCTTGGCCGTATCCATGAAAGAAGGCGGTGATATCCTCAAGCTGGGCAAACAGTTGGACACTACTTTTGCAGAGCTGCAGGAAGACCTGCCGATCGGCATGCAATTGCGTAAGGTGTCCGACCAGCCTGCGGCTGTAAAACGCGGTGTGGGTGAGTTCCTGCAGGTATTGGCAGAGGCGCTGGGCATCGTCCTATTAGTGAGCTTCTTCTCCCTCGGTACCCGCCCCGGCTTGATAGTAGCGCTATCGATACCATTGGTGCTGGCCATGACTTTCGCATTAATGAATTACTTCAATATTGGCCTGCACAAGATTTCCCTGGGCGCCCTGGTACTCGCCCTTGGCCTGATGGTGGACGATGCCATTATCGCCGTGGAAATGATGGCCATCAAAATGGAACAGGGGCTCAGCCGACTAAAAGCGGCCGGCTTCGCCTGGACCAGTACCGCCTTCCCCATGCTCACCGGTACCTTAATCACCGCCGCCGGTTTCCTACCCATCGCCACGGCCGAATCCGGCACTGGGGAATACACCCGCTCGATCTTCCAGGTAGTCACGCTTTCCCTGGTTGTTTCCTGGATTGCCGCAGTAGTATTCGTGCCTTACCTGGGACATTACCTGCTGCCCAATTTAGCTCGCCATGATCACAGCGGTGAGGTTCAGGACCCCTACCAGAAGCCCTTCTATCAGCGCTTCCGCCGCCTGATCACTTGGTGCCTGCGCCACCGCAAAACTGTCATAGTGGCAACCCTGGCGATCTTTATCGGTTCCCTGGCCTTGTTCCGCCTGGTGCCACAACAGTTCTTCCCCTCTTCCGGGCGCTTGGAACTGTTAGTAGATCTCAAGCTGGCCGAAGGTGCCTCACTGAAATCCACCGAGTTCCAGGCCAAGCGGCTGGAAACCCTGCTGGATAAAAATGACCTGGTGGAAAACTATGTGGTGTATGTGGGCACCGGTTCGCCGCGTTTCTACCTGCCACTGAACCAGCAACTTCCTGCAGCCAGCTTTGCCCAGTTTGTAGTGATGACCCGCAGTGTTGAGGAGCGCGAGCAGGTTCGCAGCTGGCTGATCGAAACCATGGCGGAGGAATTCCCCACCCTGCGCAGCCGGGTATCCCGCCTGGAAAATGGACCACCGGTTGGCTATCCGGTGCAGTTTCGTATTTCCGGTGAACATATTGGTGAAGTGCGCAGCCTGGCCCGCCAGGTTGCCGAGCGTGTGCGGGAAAATTCCAAGGTTACCAACGTACATCTGGACTGGGAGGAGCCCAGTAAAACCGTCAATCTGAATATCGATCAGGACCGCGCACGCACCATGGGTGTGAACAGCGCCTCGCTTTCCCGTGCCCTGCAAAGCTCACTCACCGGTATTACCGTTAGCCAATACCGCGAAGACAACGAACTGATTGACGTACGAGTGCGCGGCGATGAGCAAGAACGCTACGCTCTCAGCCAACTGGGCAATCTGGCGGTGCAAACCGACAGCGGCCGCAGTGTCCCCCTCAACCAGATTGCCACCCTGGAGTACGGCTTCGAGGAAGGGATTATCTGGCACCGCGATCGCCTGCCCACGGTCACAGTGCGCGCAGACATTTATGGTGAAGAACTGCCCGCTAATGTTGTAAATGAAGTATGGCCGCGCCTGCAGAATATTCGTGAGCAATTGCCACCGGGCTACCTGCTGGAAATTGGTGGCAGTGTGGAGGAATCCGAGCGCGGACAAAAATCAGTGAATGCCGGTATGCCGCTGTTTGTGTTGGTGGTATTTACCCTGCTGATGCTGCAGCTGCGCAGCATGTCCCTGTCTACGATGGTCTTCCTCACCGCGCCTTTGGGACTGATCGGGGTTACCTTGTTCCTGCTGCTGTTCGGCAAACCCTTCGGTTTTGTCGCCATGCTAGGCACCATTGCCCTGGCCGGTATGATTATGCGCAACTCCGTCATTCTGGTGGATCAGATACAGCAGGATATCAGCCAGGGCTTGAGTGCCTGGGAGGCAATTATTGAGTCCACTGTGCGGCGTTTCCGCCCAATCGTTTTAACCGCCCTGACTGCGGTATTAGCGATGATCCCACTGTCGCGCAGTGACTTCTTCGGCCCCATGGCTGTTGCCATTATGGGGGGATTGATCGTAGCTACCGCCTTGACCCTGATCTTCCTGCCAGCACTGTATGCCGCCTGGTTCCGGGTGCGAGAGGAGAAAACAGAGACTGAGGTAGAAATTCCAACGGAGTTAAATGGTGCTGAGCCGCAGGTATCCTGATAATCGCTGACACCCTAATAAAAAGACTCAAGTAAAAACCAAAAGAAAAAAGGCCCGGATATTTACATCCAGGCCTTTTTTCATTCAGCAGCTTTTAATCGCCACCATCAACATACGATTAAGACTTCTTGGATTTTGCAGCCAGAGAGTCATACACAATACCGGTCCAAATATCCGGGGTCATAAAACCCTGTCCATACTGATCATCGAAATCCTTGGTGGGCTTGGCAGCAATGACTTGATCGCGACTTTGACCACTATCGACCAATTTCTGAATGCGATCCCTCAGGGTCTCCAGCATATCCCGTTGCACTTTTAACTCCGCAGGATTACTCAGAGGACCATGTCCGGGAATGATTTTTGTGTTTTTACCAGAAAGCGCCAATGCGGTGTCCATAGCTTCAATCATGCCATTCACCGAACCACCAGAAGAAAGATCGATAAATGGATAAGTGCCATTGAAATAGATATCGCCCATATGAATCACATCGGCTTTGGCGAAATGCACAATAGAATCACCATCGGTATGGGCTGGGCCGACATGCTGTACCTTAACCTCATCACCATTCCAGTGAAAAGTGGTGGCATCGGTAAAGGTGATTACCGGTAGTGCTGCTGGCGGTGAGGGCTCAACCTTACGCTTAAAAGCCTCTATAAACTGTTCGGTACTCACACGTTTGCGCACATTCTCATGGGCAACGATCAGGGCACCACTTTTACCCAGGTTTTCATTGCCGCCGGTATGATCGCCGTGCCAATGGGTATTGATCACAAAGCGCAGCGGCTGATCTGCCAAACCCGCCACCGCTTTCTGTATTTTTGCAGTGAGTGGTGCATATTGGTCATCCACCATAAAGGTGCCGTCCTCTCCGACCAGTACTGCGATATTGCCACCAGCCCCCTGGAGCATATATACATTACCTGCCACCGGCTCACTGCTAATTTCGATCTTGGCAAAGCGGTCTTCGGCCAATAGCGGGGTGCTGATTAGAGACGCTAACAGCACCGCAATAGCTGCAATCTGCTTCATGAATATTTCTCTGTTTTTATTGTCATATTGCTACAGTGATATTACTCAATTCAGGACGCCTGCTCTAGCTGCTTAGGCTCGCCCTTTGCTTCCTGACCGGACACCATGGCCATTAATATATCAGGGCGGTCGGTAACAATACCATCCACGCCCAGGTCGATGTAGCGTTGTAGATCGGCCCGCCCGTTTGCTGTCCACACAGAAACATGCAGGTTGAGTTTGTGTGCCGCACGCATAGTACCCGCAGTTACCACATCCAATCCAAAGTGGAACATTGGCAACTGCATTGTCTGATAGTGAGGGGCCAGCAGGCCTTCCGCTCGAATCAATTGAGCAAAATACAATAGTGCCGCTTCCCAGGTCACTGCGCCTGTAGCAACATCCGGACTGAGACGCCTGAACGCACGAACAACTCCATGATGAAAGGAAGAAACAATCACCTGCCCATGCTTTTCCTTCGTCTGTAATACCTCGCTCAAAACCTCTGCGGCAGCGTATTTAGCGCTTTTTAACTCCAGAATCAGAGGAGTATCACCCACTTCCTCCAATGCCTCTTCAATAGTAATAATTGTCAGAGGATTCTCACGATAGGGATAGTTCTCTCCATCGGGGCTCCAATGATAAGCAATATTTAACTCGCGCAACTGGGCAAGGGTCATATCCTCAACAGAACCACTGCCATCTGAAGAGTCTTTCAACTCAGGATCATGTAATAAAACCAGATGGCCATCGGCGGTAAGCCAGAGGTCCACTTCGATACCATCGACACCCAGCTCCACCATTTTTTGTAAATACAACGAGGTATTACCGGGATACAGACCGTTGCTGCAATCATTACCATGGGAAATCACCATAGGGTTACGTGTATGTGTAAGCCGCAATGCCGATTTTTTCGCAGGTCTTGATCTGGCGTAAATCAACAGCACGATCAACAGACCAGCAAAGATCAACAACATAGACATGAATCAATACCATTTATACGCGACAAAGAAACAGTTGCTCTGGCATACCAAACACCGCTTGCAGACACAGTCAATACACAAAATCCTATAAAAGTCCTTATACCACGTAGAATTTCAACCATTGACAGCTGGCTCGGCCATTAGCTCTTCTCCAGCTCTCTCATTATTTTCCGTAGTATTCTCTCTCCCGCCACTGCCCTTATTAGCTCTCTCTTTCCAGTAGTGAAGCAATACATCCTGTAACCACAAAGGAAAAAAGATCACCAAATCATAAAAACGATTTAACAGTATGCCAGTATGCATTACTGAAGTGGCCAAAAGGCGCAGCCCACCACAAAGCAGACGTAAACTGAGCACCAGGCAGGTGCCTATTACAGTACGCGCAGAGGAGATAAATTGCTCCAATGGAATTGCAGTAAAAGCCAGAATTAAAGGAAGGATAAAACCAAGCCCCATCTGCGTCAGAGAAACAGGCCAATAAGTCCCCATTCCCGCCATCATCGGCAAAGCCTCACCTGCACTGGCAGCCAGCAGCTGGTCATACTGTAAAAGTAATTCACGCGTAAATGCCAAGCAGGCCTCTACCATAGAAAAAAGTAGCAACAGTGCCAAAGCAGCCCAGTTCAAACGACGCCGGATATTATCTGACAAGGTATTGATCGCCGGAAACATCCGTGTGACTTGCAAGCATTCCATCACCATGATTCCAAGGCTCACCTGTAAAAAGATAAGTACGTAGGCGACAATATCTGTAACAACAAAACTACCGAGAAAACTATTACCACCCAATATTTCTGCTACCGGGCGCGCGATTAACTGAAAATTAACAGAAATACCAGCCACCGCCACCATTAAAGCCATGGAAGCAATTAAAAATCGGCCCATGGAAGAGGCTGACAGAAAGCGCACACTACGATCACTTTCCTGCAATATTTCCTCATAGCGCTCCATATGTAAGTCCAGGGCTTTAGCACGCCGAATGACCGACTCTACATTTTTATTGATTCTCCCCAGTGTAATTAGCATTGCACGCCAACTGGGCATCATTCGTTTCAGTAACTGATGTCGCTCACGAGTAGATTCCCGATAAGACTCCAGAGCCTTGGATTCCGCCTTTCGCATGGAGTGATTAATCGTTTCCAGCACGTCTGCCACAACAGAATCATCCTGGGCGGGAATTTCTGATACGGAGCGAATAGCGCGAGCCCAGTTGGAGGGTTCAGGAGGCACTTCAGCACTGCGTACATAGTCTTCATCGATAGATGTCAGCTGCTCGCACAAACGACGGTGAAGTGTTGGATATTGCGCCAACTCTCTCTTCATTGCCCCTTCTATACGCTCAAATTCCCTTTCGATATGACGCTCTGCCGTCGCCCTGCCAGCTGCCAGCAAAACTTCTCGATTGCGCTCAAGGAGAGTCTGCTCTGCGGTGCCCAATGCACCAGCCGCAAGGCGCAGGGAACGATAACTAAAGCGCGCCAGAGCATATATAGCCCTATGTACCGGCCTCCTGGCAAGGAACATTGCGAAAAGGCCGAATAGGAGCCAAAGCCACAGCGGCAAACTATTGATTAATGGACTCACGATGTTAGCTCCCTAGCGACAATTCAATTGCCCATCCTATCAGCTAGCAGTCACACAATCGCCCAAAATGTCACAGTTTATATTGCTATAAGACGACATCACCCTATCAGAGATAAACCCAGACAAAATGGTACCAGGGTATCTATTTCAACAAGATAAACCGGCATCGAAATAGCATTTGCAGCATTAATGTATTGAATTACCCAATAGTGTTTATTCGCACGCCACACCTTCTCAAATTACAATGCCGACAAATTCTCGGGAAAGAGTCCTCCTCAAATATTCACTAACCAGGCAGTATTCCCAGATAAAAAATGACTCAGGAAATCCTCCAAATATTAAGCACCAATAAAGCGAAGCATTCAGAATAAAAAGAGGTAGGACTGAGAAGCTAAAGACGCAAATGACACAGCAAAAAATCACGACCAGGGAGAAGTGTTTTTGGGAAAATGACACTCAGGGATACATGAGAACAATTTTCACAGATAGTTCCACCAATAAAAAATAACTGCGACATTTTCTTAATGTGGTTTTTTTATAACTGAAAATAAGGCATCTATTTTTCCAAGCCGTCCCACCCCACGTCTACACTCCAAACTAAATTCTCACTGGGTGAGTCATTTTCCCTAAGTACAAAAAGGGAATATGCGTAAGCAGGGATGCCTTCAAAAGAGGCATCAAAAGCCAATCAGGAAACTTATGTAACAGGAGTTGATAGAGGATCTCAAACTCAAATTTGGGAAAGATCTATCTGTATCAAGGAGAGGTACGAGGTATATGCCGGTTCTTTTTTTCAGCAATTCCGGCCTTCAGGGCGATCTTTTATTTTCACTTTTTTCTCAGTCTATTCCGCTCCCATGGGAAAAGGCGAGCATAGGAAAACAGCGCCATTGCCTGCAGCACTATGAGGCAATAATTGTTGACTGTTGGCAAATAGGTATTGCCGCCACATCCAAAGAATTTCTTTCCGATCTGAAAAAAATCAGTCATCCAAAAGCTATCCTTATTAACTTTCCAGTGGACTTACCTTTACATATCTTGGAAAAACTGCGCCAAAGTGGTTTCTACCTCCTCTGTGACAGTAATACCAGCCAGGAAAATTTAATTCAGAGATTAAGTACTGCTATTCACAGCTGTGAAAGCAGGCAGCATGGCAGTACCCCAAATCCTCTCCCTCTAACACGCAGAGAACAGGAAATTCTAGGACAACTGACTACGGGTGAACCCAACAGTGTGATTGCCACCAAACTTCACTTAAGTGAACACACTGTAAAAAACCACATGTATAACATATTCCGAAAAATCGGCGTAAAGAATCGCCTGCAAGCCAGTAATTGGGCAAAACTCAATCTCCAGGAAGAGAAAATATGAGGCTAAGCCTGCTGATATTTTTTCTCTGTATGTCAATTGCCTATGCTCAGGATGACACAACCGTCCCTCCTGCAGACACCGACTCAGGCAAACTAGAGGATGAAATCAGCGGGTTTAATATTGATCGAACAATAACGCGAACCGGGCATGATTTTGCGCGTTATCTGAGTGAATACAGAAATCTGAACTATCCAGATTCAACTTACAACTTAACAGTTTACGAGCGCCCCTCCGCACGGTGGGGCAACCTGATTTGGGTAACCTATAACGACAAAATAGTTTTTCGGCGCTTTATCACCCCAAGCACCAACAATATACACCGGCTGGCCGATGAGGCAGCACAGTATATTCACCAAGCGGTACTACAAGATCGCGTAAGCAGTGCGTTCACAGATAATTTTGATTTGGGAAAGGATGAATTCTAATGCAAATCAGATATTTGATAGTTCCTGCTGCCCTGCCTGTGATTATGTTCCTGTCCAGCAGTGGCTATGCCACAGAATTAATTTACGAACCAGTAAACCCCAACTTTGGTGGCAACCCATTAAATGGCACCTACCTGCTACAAAATGCGCAAGCACAGGACAGCCATGATGACCCCGACAAGCCAGACAGTCTGTATGAGCAGCCCAGCGCTCTGGATCGTTTTACTGACTCCCTCGAAACACGGCTTTTAAACCAGTTGCTTACTGATGTGGGCGATGGCAATAGCGGTGAACTAATAACTGATGACTTTATCGTGCAGATCGTTGACAACGACGGTGTACTGACCGTGTTGATCACTGACCGGAGTACTGGAGATAAAAGCGAAATCGTTGTAAGCGGGCTCAACCCGACTAATTAGCATAGTACCCAACTCCGAAGGAAAACTGGCAATGCGTAATGCAATAAAAAAAGCCATAGTTTTGCCCGCCCTGGCGTTCATATTAACACTAAGCGGCTGCTCCGCATTTAAAAGTCTTGGTGATGCCATTTTTGGCCCAGGTCGTACTGAGGCCATGCTCACACCGCGTATGAACACCTACAGGGATTTACTTAACCTGCCAGAACCAAAGGGTAAAATTCTGGCAGCGGTATACAGTTTTCGGGACCAAACGGGACAATACAAGCCTGCCCCAAACAGCAGCTTCTCTACCGCTGTCACCCAGGGCGGTGCCGCCATGTTGATGGATGTGCTGAATGAATCAGGATGGTTTATTGCGCTTGAACGCGAGGGATTGCAAAACCTACTCACTGAAAGAAAAATTATTCGCGCTGGTCTCAGCAAGCCGGATGCCCCTGCAAACAACAGTGTCCCTCTACCTACCTTAATTGCCGCCAATGTCTTATTGGAAGGGGGAATTGTCGCCTACGACCAGAATATTCAAACTGGTGGCGCAGGGGCCCGCTACTTTGGTATCGGAGCTGATGAGCAATACCGTATTGATCAGGTCTCCGTGAATCTGCGTGCTATCGATATCCGCTCAGGCCGAATATTGCATTCGGTATTGACCTCGAAAACCGTTTACTCAAAAGCAATCAGTGCCGATGTATTTCGCTTTGTAAGATTCCGGCGCCTACTGGAAATGGAAGCCGGAGTGACATACAACGAACCCGCGCAACTTGCTATGCTTTCAGCAATGGAATCTGCGGTAATTCATCTGATCAGTGAGGGAATTATTCACAATTCATGGGCACTGGCGAACCCCGATGATATCAACAACCCCGTACTGCAATATTACCTGAATGACAGCACGGTGATTATGTGATGAATCCACTTGAGACAGGACGAGCTTAAAAGGCTGAAGCAACCATGCCAAGTATTAACAAGCACCACCTCCCCCTGAGCCTTACCGCTGCCCTCTTTCTCTTTTCAGGGGTTTGCAGCGCCACAGACCTGGATTCCAGCAATGAGCTGGCGATCTCCAGTGAACTGAGCGCCGCCAACCTTATTTCTGTTTCCAATCTCACCGTCATTAACCAGGAAGGCGGTGTAAACCATATCAACGTACGACAGTCAGGGCGAACCAACTACACATCTGCTCATCAGGATGGCAATCGAAATAATCTCTCTGTCACCCAGGCTGGCGAAGACAATGTTATTCTATCAAGACAGATAGGAGATCAAAACTTAAGTGGCCTGATCCAGGTAGGCTACGAGAACCTAATTGATATCGAGCAGTACGGCATGGGAAATTCTGCCGGGATTTCCCAATTCGGTACGCAAAACAGTGCCCATGTACAAGAAATTGGCATCTTGCATAAGGTCAATATCTACCAAAGTGGCCATGGATTACACACGTCTGTCACAGTAACAGGCACTGCGACGACCACCTATATCAGCCAATACGATTAAAACTGGTATTTGATCAATTCTCTACTGGCACTATTTTTTATTGGTTTTCTATCACCACCAAGGTCTGTCTCTCATTAAAAATTGCTTTCGGCGCATTTCACCTAAGTTAATAATGATTAATCCTGCACTGATTTCAACTCTGCTATCGAGATAGTACATTCAACTCAACAAACCCTGTATATCTGGCCAGTCGCATATTTTGCCGAAATAGAAAGTTCCATAAATTTACCATCTAACGATTCGAACTATTTTCCTAGTTTTTAGAGAGTTACCTCCTATAGCCGTCTCGCAGGATTAGGGCAAAACTCTAAACATATCCGATCACTTGTTGTTTACACCTCTCGGACATTACGTCATGCAGGCATTAGGTTGTTATATAGAGATCATCTTCTCTGGGCCAAACCGGCCCTTCTTTACCAAGGTCCCGAATGTTGTACCTGGGAGACACTTGAATTTTCAACCTGGCATTAGAGCAGTACCGCCATCTTAATGAAATTTATCTAGCGACAGGGAACGATCAGTCGCTGGTAGCAGTATTCAGTCACGGATCAATAGTGTTTTAAATTCCCCTGCGGGATAAAACCGTATTGCCGTAATTACCCTTACCTGAAAAGGTACGGAAGTAATTCAGCGTAAATTTCGCTGGTTTATATAGCGTCGGAAGAAAAGGAGTATCTCATGAAGACGTTAACCCCTATCGCAGCAGTGGTCGCCATTGCCATAAGCAGTGGCGCACTTGCAGCAAGTAACACCACAATCCAGAATCAGGGAGGCGTTGGCAATATCGCGACTTCCACTCAAGTCGGCCCAGGTGTTGACAATAACCTGGTAATTCAGACTCAAGCTGGCACTGTCAATACATCAACTGCTCTACAAACTCTTGGCAGTGACCTCAATACTATCAACCATCTCCAAACTGGCGCCCTGAACACTGCTACATCCACTCAATCTGGCGGACTCCTGAACACCGCTTCTATTACCCAGGTTGGTAGCGGTAACAGTGGTATAACCACACAAGCCGCCTCGTCATTTGCATCTACAGCACTTATTAACCAGGTCGGTGATTTTAACACTGGCGTGGTTACTCAAACTGCCAGTTCACTGGATCTTGCTTCAATTAATCAAGCTGGCGACTTTAATGTTGCGACTGTTACCCAGACACTCAGCAGCTTAAATACTGCCATTGCCAATCAAGTGGGTGATGTTAACATCGCCACACACATTCAAACAGGTGCACTCCACACATCAACATCCACACAAGTGGGCACCCTCAATGTTGCTACCGTTTTCCAGGCTGGCTTGGGCAGTGATTCTTTCACACTACAGACTGGTTTCGGCAACGTATCCCTTCATGCCCAAACTGGCTTTTTTAACGATGCATTCACCAATCAGCTAGGCACTATCAACATTTCCACCATCACCCAAGCCGGGTTTGGGCACGATGCAATTGTCAATCAGGTTGGCACCGCCAACTTGCATACCATCACTCAATTTGGACTTAACGAAACCGCTGTTGCCACTCAGGTCGGTACTGGTAACGTCGGCATAATAGTGCAGTAGGAATACCGACCAAACCTTTTGAAAATGGATGTCAAATCACTCGTACTAGGAAGTTAGAGGTTTTACCATGAAGAAGTTAGCCCCAATCGCCGCAGCAATTGCCCTCACCGCAACTGCCGGTGCTTTCGCAGCGAACAACACAGCTGTTCAAAGCCAGTTTGGAGTTGGAAACCTGGCCACTGCAACTCAGGTTGGCCCAGGGGTAGATAACAATACCATTACCCAGACCCAGGTTGGCCTGCTTAATCTATCCACTGCATTACAATCTGCGGGAAATAGTTTGAGCACCATCAATCATACCCAGGCTGGTGCCTTTAATGCGGCCACCTCCTTCCAAATTGGTTCCACACTAACTACTGCAAATATTACCCAAGTAGGTGCTGCAAACGTTGGTACAACCACACAGACGGCCCCTTCCATCGGCAGTGTGGCAAATATCAACCAAAATGGATTTGTAAACTTTGCCAGCACTTTGCAAACTATCAGCTTCTTTGATGTTGCCACCGTAACTCAAAACGGTCTGCTCAACCTGGCTCTGGTAGTACAACCACTGGGTGCCTTCAATACTGCTGCAGTTACTCAAACCGGTGTCCTGAACAGCGCATTCCATTCCCAGGTTGGTGCCTTTAACACCACTACCTCAAACCAGCTCGGCGCATTAAACAGCGCTACAGCTATCCAAACCGGTTTCTTCAATGATTCTGGCATCCTGCAAGCTGGTGCCCTGAATTTTGCTCTACATACTCAATTGGGCGCATTCAATGACGCACAGTCAAACCAAGTGGGCCTCTTGAATATTGCCACCAAAACTCAGATAGGTTTGGGCCATGATGCAGTAACAACTCAAGTGGGACTGCTCAATAGCCACTTCACCACTCAGATCGGATTTAACGAAACTGCATTCGCCACCCAGGTTGGCATTGGTAATGTCGGTGTAATTACACAGTAGTTCCTTAGAGAGAGAGAGCTTGTGGCGGTCATTAAATGACCGCCTTTTTTTAAACCCTGATTTCTCTTTGCTTTTATAACCTCGAGGTACGATTACTTTTTTCTCAACGAAATTTGCGAAGCTAAAAGCTCCTGGAAATAGTAGAGGAGGCTGAAAAACCTTAATATCTAATCCCATGGTGTCACAGATTTATTTACTGTATGGCATAAGTATCGTTAACTTATAAAAAAGCCCACTTTATTCCCAGGTTTTCAAGACTTCTGTCCTATAGCCGTAGAACCGCTCCTCATCAAAACTCTACTCAGCATCAAGATGCTGTTCATGAGGTATCGCAAGGTTGATTTCCTGAATGTCAAAAATTGAAGTTCTGTCTTCAAATATTGATTGCAAAACTGCCACCTGGAAATACCCAGAATTTTTTTACAGTGTGAAAGTACTTTGCAGTACCGGATGATGCTGTTTTATCAATTTTCCCGCATTAAAAAGCTTCTCAAGCTGATCAAGATATCTCTCTAGGAGTACCGATGAACAAGTACACACCCTTAGCGGCAAGTATTTTTCTTGCAATCGCCAGTACCGGAGCCGTCGCTGCAAACAACACTGCCGTACTTTTCCAGAATGGGGCAGGAAACTCAGCTACTGCCGATCAAAGTGATCCAACCGTTAACAATAACTTTATTTTCCAGACCCAAGTGGGAAATAACAATACAGTTTATGCAGAGCAAACAAACGGCAATGGCTTAGGGGTGATTACACAAACCCAAACCGGGGATAATAATAACGCCGAATCTTACCAGGAAGGTAATACACTGGGCACCACGGCCACCATTACCCAGATTCTGAATAATCACAATGCGGTAACCGATCAGGATTTCAATACTGGCGGTGCCGCGGTTATTATCCAGTCTGGAGATATGCAGACAGCCCAGATTGATCAAGTTTCTAACGCACTAACTGTTGGCGTAGCAACACAGAGTGGCTTTAATAATAATGCTTTTGTATTCCAAATCATGAACCTGGCTGACGTGGCTACTGTTGTGCAAGATGGCACCACAAACCAAGCCAATGTTTTCCAGGTAATGGGTACCGGAGATGCGGCTACTGTCGCCCAATTTGGAGTAACCAATATTGCCACAGTTGCTCAAACATCGGGCACCGGTAACGTGGTCACTGCTACCCAGATTGGCACAATTAACGTTGCCAATATCACACAAACTGGTGGCTTTGCGAATACTGCCACTCTCACACAAAATGGCACCAACAGTGGCACTCTATTACAGAGTAACAGTAGCTTAAGCTCTATTACTGCAATCCAATCTGGCACATCCAATGGTGTAGTACACAACCAGGTATTAGCAACAAACGCTACATCACTATCAACCCAGGTTGGCACCTTCAACCAGTTTAATATCACTCAACAGGGAGGTGACAACTACAGTGAGCTTTGGCAAGTTGGTGATAACCAAGTTGCTATACACAGTCAAACTGGTGACGATAACTGGGCACTAACCGAGCAATTTAGTAGCTTTAACTTTGCAACAGTCATTCAGCCTGGCAGCTCAAACGACTCCTTCATTTTGCAAGGTGTAGGAACAGGAAATGTCACAAATGTATCGCAGATTGGTAGCTTCAATAGCTCTATTGCAACTCAGGTCGGCAATGCAAATATGATCTCTGTTACCCAGCTAAGTGATGGTAATGTTTCCATAGAAAACCAAATTGGGGATGGCAATATGGCCGTTGTTGTTCAGTAGTTCAAACTTGGGAAGGCCGACCTGACAACAGGTTAGCTTTCCCAGCACTTCAATTCCGATCTCTGGAAACACTAGACACTTGAATCTTTACTACCCCTCCACGCCACAAAATTAGATTCTTTTATGTATTACGGTTTCATAGCTGCATCTTCCAAGTAATATTGAAATCCAGCATCTCTGGATATGTAGATGCACAACCAAAGGTAAATACCATACCAACAACTACCATCAACTGGTTTAAGTATAAGAAAAAAGCATCAGCTGGCACTATTAAAATCCAATACATCACCCAAGCAAACTAAACGACAATACGATAATTCGCATTTAATTAGGTGCCAAGAAAAATAGATTTAGAAATACACATCAATTGAAAAGACATATCTGCCAAGGCATTTTTTTTACGCTCACTTCAGCTAAAGTTTCCTGTAAGGAAATTTTGTAGGCCCTGGCGATGGCTTCACTTGGAAGAGGCCATCCTCGTGTAAATGGATATGAATGGACTCGAGTACACGGTAATACGCAGGAGTACACAGTGAGGAAGGTTACCGTTCTGCCCCTGGCAATTTTGTTGTCAGCCAGTGGTATCGTAAGCGCTTCAGATAACACCTCAACAATTGAACAGAGTGGCAATAACAATTCCGCCACGGCCGACCAGACGGACATAGGCGCTATCGACAACCATATTGAAGTTAATCAAAGTGGCAACCATCATAGCACTGAAGCCATACAGACCAATGAGGCTGACAGCACCATTTACCAAATTCAGGAAGGTACCCTGAATGACATGTACAGCCTGCAGATGGGTGGCATCGGAAACAATGTACTGATCTATCAATCAGGAATGGACAATCGAGCCAGTACTTACCAGATTTCGGCACAAAATAATGAGGCTATGATTCGCCAGAATGGAATGGGCAATGAGGCGGAAATCCACCAGCACCTTGGTAGTGATAATGTTTCAGTTATTGAGCAAATTGGCGATATTCATGGCGCTCTGATTGGCCAATATGCAAGCTTTAACTCCGAGGCTTATATACTGCAGGAAGGTTCCTATCACGAAGCCTTAATCAGCCAGGAAGGCAGTGGTCACTACGCCAATATTCATCAAGCGGGTATGTCCCACACTGCTGAAATTGAACAGGCTGATATGTATAACGAAGCTGATATAGTTCAAAATGGTGAAAGCAACCTGACTACGATCGTCCAGGTTTCCTGGTACAACAGCGCTTATGTTAATCAGGATGGATTTATGAACCATGCCACTATTATGCAGTCAGGTGGTGGCGGACTTGGTGGCGGACATATGGTGATAGTGAACCAGTCCGGTGGATTGAATAACGCAACGGTGATCCAGTCTGGGTTTTCTGAGTCAGCAAATATTACCCAGGTGGGCACAGGTAATACCGCCATAGTGCATCAGTAACCCAGATATTTCATGCTGAGGAGATTAATTAGCTCCTCGGCCATTCTTATTTTTAGAGTTAATTTCCGGGCAATAATTTAATTTCCCTTACCATTTAACTCCCAACTGATTTTTTGGGCAGCTACCCCCATACAGCCACATTTATTTTCCATTATCCCAGATTTACTAAACAATAGAATATCTGCAAACGTCATCGAAATTGGATATAAATAATCACAAGCAGGTCACATAGTAAAAGTTTTTTTAGCCGAAAACTAAATCATTCTTGCCATTCACTCAGTAAACCTTTATTTTTCGATAGCTATCTGTCGCACTTTGACTCCATTACGCCTCCCCTTATCTGCGCAGATTTTAGGTAGCCATATTGAATCACCTGACAGCGTCGCCAAAATCACTATTTTTCCTCTCTCTATTTCTACAAATAAAACTTTATTCCTAGAGAATTAGAACTTCTCTCCTATAGCCACATCTCACTGCAGCTACAAGACTGAAGAGGACGGAACGAACATTTGGACTCCTAAGCAGTATCAAGGATGCCAATTATCATGTATTTGTTTTCCCCTCACCTCGATTTTCCATCGATACGCTATTTCATGCGGCCACCTCCTATTGCTGGCCGTATTCCCGATTTACAGTTGCGCTGACTCTGCCGGGCTAGTGCTTTCGCTGTAAAAACCTCGGCACAGGATGACGTGCCATCCCTATCAGCACTTGAACGCTGACCCCAATCGTGATGCTCATTTTTATGTAGTAATGGAGACACTCATGAAATCTTTGACCCCTATCGCTGCCGCAATTACTCTCGCTATCAGCGGTACCGCTTTTGCGGCAGATAATGTTACCGAGCAACTGCAATATGGAAACGGTAACACGGTAAATTCTTTTCAGGTTGGCGCTGGAAGCCATGACAATTACGTAAAACAAGTACAATATGGTGATCACAATGCCGCTGTCGCTTCACAAGGCGAAGAGCATGACAGCGAAGCCATACAATACCAATATGGTGACGGTAACTTCTCCAACATAACCCAAATTTTTGGGCACGATAACCATGCCACTTCCAAGCAGGTAGGGGACCACAATACTTCAGTAACCCTGCAGGTTAACGAGCACCATAGTAAGTCTTACCATTACCAGGAAGGTAACGGTAACGACGCTAAAACGCTTCAAACTTTTGGTGGGTACAATGTTGCCAAAATTAAGCAGAGTGGCGACTATGGCAAGGCATCCATAACCCAGCTGGGTAGCTACAATGGCGAGGTAATTATCAAACAAAAAGGCGACCATGCTGACACCGATGTTATACAAACCGGCGAAGGGAACTACGTCCATATCTATCAGGGTCATGGTGGTATGAACGATGCCGACGTTCACCAGAGCGGTAATCACAACGATGCTCATGTTAAGCAAAAAGGCTGGATGAACGACGCACATATCAACCAGCCGGGTGATTATAACTACGCAAGCATCAAGCAGCGTGGCTATAAAAATGATGCCGAAATTGATCAACATGGCGACCATAATGATGCCAAAACTCGTCAAAAAGGCTGGAGGAATGACGCGGACGTCGATCAATACGCTGATAAAAGCTATGCAAATATAGAGCAGTACGGATATAAAAATGATGCCGATATTCGCCAAGCTTATGGGGAGCATAACGATGCCTCCATTGATCAGAAAGGCTTCTACAACGAGGCGGATATCTCCCAGGCCGGTTACTATAACTACGCCAATGCCAAGCAGATTGGATATGGCAACGACGTCTATCTAGGCCAGATCGGTAGTAAGCATAAGGCGTTAGCAGTCCAGGTCGGTGGATACAATGAAAGCTTGGTCGGCCAGTTTGGCCACTGTGAAACTGCACTGGTTCTTCAGGTAGGCCATGCAAACAAGAGCGTTGTTTTACAATAGAAAACTATCAGAAAGAAAAAGGGCGGCCTATGGCCGCCCTTTTTTGTGGTGAGGGACCTTATTACAGGTGCTCTACCGTATCAATCTCATACTCCACTGCGCCAGAGGGAGTATGCACCACAACCACGTCTCCCACTTCCTTGCCAATCAGGGCACGGGCAATCGGTGAATTTACTGAGATTTTGTGTTTCTTCACATCAGCTTCATCGTCACCAACAATCTTGTAGGTTACTTCCTGATCATTATCCAGGTGAATAATCGTTACTGTAGTACCGAAAATTACCTTGTCGCTGGGCTCAATCGACTTTACATCGATCACTTGTGCATGGGACAGCTTGGCTTCAATTTCCTGGATACGCCCTTCAACAAAGCCCTGCTTCTCCCTCGCCGCGTGGTACTCGGCATTTTCCTTCAAATCACCGTGTTCTCGCGCCTCGGCAATAGCCTGTACAACAGCGGGGCGTTCGACTTTTTTCAGATTATCCAATTCTGAACGCAGCGCATCTGCGCCTTCAACGGTCATTGGTACCCGGTTCAATGTGGGACCTCCATTATAGTTACTACGAAACCGGGCCCTGTGTTACCACAAGGCCCGGTCGGAACTTACGAATTGTTGTGAATGCTTAGGACAGCTTTACCACACGCTGGTGCAAATCCTGCAGGCGGCGAACCTGCAACGGCTGCTCCTGGCGCATGGCCATCGCCATGGCCTGAGCGGCCGCCAGGGTGGTGGTGTAACACACCTGATGGTTCTCGGCACTGCGACGGATATCCGCAGAGTCGCGAATCGCCTGGCGACCTTCGGTGGTGTTTACCACCAGTGCAATCTCGTCGTTTTTAATCATATCGACGATATGCGGGCGACCTTCACTCATCTTGTTGACGGTTGTAACGGGAATATCGTTTTCTTGCAAGACCTTGGCGGTGCCACGGCTGGCAATCACCTCGAAGCCCAGCTCCACCAGATCGCGGGCAACGCCCACTGCATCGGCCTTGTCGAAGTCACGCACAGAGATAAATACGCGGCCGGACTCCGGTAGGCGATCGCCAGCGGCAACCAGGCCCTTGTCGAAGGCTTCCGCGAAGGTGGCGCCTACGCCCATCACTTCGCCGGTAGACTTCATCTCTGGGCCAAGAATCGGGTCCACTTTGGGGAACTTATTGAAGGGGAATACAGACTCTTTGACGGAGTAGTAGTCCGGAACGATCTCTTCAGTAAAGCCCTGCTCTTTCAGGCTGATACCCGCCTGACAGCGCGCGGCCACTTTCGCCAGTGAAGTGCCGATGCACTTGGAAACGAAAGGCACAGTTCGGGAAGCGCGCGGGTTCACCTCGATCACGTAGATCTCGCCGTCCTGGTAGGCCAGCTGGGTGTTCATCAGGCCAACTACGCCCAGTTCGCGAGCCATGGCTTTCACTTCCTCGCGCATACGGTCCTGCACATCCGGCGGCAGGCTGTAAGGTGGCAGGGAGCAGGCGGAGTCACCGGAGTGAACGCCACACTGTTCGATGTGCTGCATGATGGCGCCGATTACAACATCCTGGCCATCGGATACCGCATCGATATCCACCTCAATGGCGGCGTTGAGGAAGTGGTCCAGCAGTACCGGCGCTTCGTCGGAAACCTGTACCGCTTCTTTCATGTAAGTGAGCAGCTCGTCTTCTTTGTAGACGATCTCCATGGCGCGGCCGCCCAGTACGTAAGACGGGCGCACAACCAGCGGGTAGCCCACGTCTTTCGCGGCCTGGATGGCTTCGGAGACAGAGCGCACGATAGCGTTCTTTGGCTGTTTGAGGCCGAGACGCATAATCATCTGCTGGAAACGCTCGCGGTCTTCGGCGCGATCGATCTGCTCTGGAGTGGTACCAATAATCGGCACACCTTCGTTGGCCAGGTAGCGCGCCAGGTTCAGCGGAGTCTGACCGCCGAACTGTACGATTACGCCTTCCGGCTTTTCTTTGGCAACGATTTCCAGCACGTCTTCCAGGGTTACCGGCTCGAAGTAGAGGCGGTCGGAAGTGTCGTAGTCAGTGGAAACGGTCTCCGGGTTACAGTTGACCATGATGGTCTCGTAACCGTCTTCGCGCATCGCCAGAGCGGCGTGTACACAGCAGTAGTCGAACTCGATACCCTGACCAATACGGTTGGGGCCACCGCCGAGTACCATAATTTTCTTCTTGTCGGACGGCTCTGCTTCGCACTCCTCATCGTAGGTGGAATACATATAAGCAGTGGAAGTACTGAACTCAGCTGCACAGGTGTCCACACGCTTGTAAGACGGGAATACGCCCAGCTTGTGGCGGAATTCGCGCACACTCTTTTGGCTCACCCCCAGTAAGTCGGCGAGGCGGCGATCGGAGAAACCCTTACGCTTGAGGAAACGCATATGCTCAGCAGTCAACGCTGAGGTAGGCAGTGACTTGAGCGGCTCTTCAATTTTGATCAGCTCTTCGATCTGCACCAGGAACCAGGGATCGATACCGGACAGATCGTAAACTTCGCCGACGCTCATGCCCATGCGGAAGGCGTCGCCCACATACCAGATACGCTCGGCACCGGGTACGGAAAGTTCGCTGCGCAGACGGCTCTCAGCGCCGTCTTTGCCCGGGTCAATCTTGCTTTCCAGACCGAAGCTGCCCACTTCCAGGCCGCGCAGGGCTTTCTGCATGGACTCCTGGAAAGTGCGACCGATCGCCATTACTTCACCCACAGACTTCATCTGGGTGGTCAGGCGCGCATCGGCCTCACCAAATTTCTCAAAAGTGAAGCGCGGAATCTTGGTGACAACGTAGTCGATGGACGGCTCGAAGGACGCCGGGGTAGCACCGCCGGTGATATCATTTTGCAGTTCATCCAGGGTGTAACCCACTGCCAGCTTGGCCGCGACCTTGGCGATCGGGAAGCCGGTGGCCTTGGAGGCCAGTGCGGAGGAGCGGGAAACGCGGGGGTTCATCTCGATCACCACCACGCGGCCAGTCTTCGGGCAGACGCCGAACTGTACGTTGGAGCCGCCGGTCTCAACACCGATCTCGCGCAGTACCGCGATGGAGGCATTGCGCATCAGCTGGTATTCCTTGTCGGTCAGCGTCTGCGCCGGGGCAACAGTGATGGAATCACCGGTATGTACACCCATCGGATCGAAGTTCTCGATGGAACATACGATGATGCAGTTGTCGTTCTTATCGCGAACCACTTCCATCTCGTACTCTTTCCAGCCGAGCAGGGATTCGTCGATCAGCAGTTCATTGGTGGGGGAGAGGTCGAGACCGCGCTTACAGATCTCTTCAAACTCCGGCCAGTTGTAGGCCACACCGCCACCGGAGCCCCCCATGGTGAAGGACGGACGGATAATCACCGGGAAGCCGAACTCTTCCGGTACCTTCTTCGCCTCTTCCATGGAGTGGACGATCTTGGCGCGCGGAGTTTCCAGGCCGATCGCCTTCATCGCCTTGTCGAACAGGTCGCGGTCTTCCGCTTTCTCGATAGCGTCTTTGTCCGCACCGATCAGCTCGACATTGAATTCCTTCAGGACACCGTGCTTGTCCAGGTCCAGTGCGCAGTTCAATGCTGTCTGGCCGCCCATAGTGGGCAGGATGGCGTCGGGGCGTTCCTGCTCGATAATCTTGGCTACGGTGCGCCATTCCACCGGCTCGATGTAGGTGGCATCGGCCATGGCCGGGTCGGTCATGATGGTGGCCGGGTTGGAGTTCACCAGGATCACCCGGTAACCCTCTTCGCGCAGCGCCTTACAGGCCTGGGCACCGGAGTAGTCAAATTCGCACGCCTGGCCGATCACGATGGGGCCTGCGCCGATAATCAGAATGCTTTGGATATCTGTGCGTTTTGGCATCTTTCTTCCGTTCTACTACCGGCTAAGGCCGGCTGCGCTAAATTTCATTCGTGTCTTGTAAGGAGACTCTAAACAACTCCGTGATGCCTCTGGCTTGCAGAGCGGTTCACAATCAAGGCGCGGCTTCGCAGGAATGTCTAGACCTTTCAAGAAGTCGCAACGCGGAGTGTGAATCGCTATGCAAGCCCCGAAGGGCGGGCCTTGAAGGCCACAGCTGCTGCGTTGCAGCTCTTGCAAAGGGCTACGGCCATTCGCGGCGAGCTGCGCCTAACATCTGCAGCCTTCAAGGACCCGCAGAGGTATTACGGTGTTATTCAGAGTCTCCTTATAACCGCCGCAAAAGCGGCGGTTGTTTGCCCTACCCTGGGCTGGCTACGCCCTTAGGCGCGCTCTTTCATCAAATCGATAAAGTGGTCGAACAACGGTGCCACATCGTGAGGGCCCGGGCTCGCTTCCGGGTGGCCCTGGAAGCTGAAGGCCGGCTTGTCCTTCAGGTGAATACCCTGCAAGGTGCCATCGAACAGGGACTTGTGGGTAACTTCCACATTGTCCGGCAGGCTGTCGGCGTCCACTTCGAAACCGTGGTTCTGTGCAGTGATCATCACCTTGGTGCTGTTCAGGTCCTGTACCGGATGGTTGCCGCCATGGTGACCGAACTTCATCTTGGCCGTTTTACCGCCCACCGCCAGGCCCAGCAGCTGGTGGCCCAGGCAGATACCGTAAGTGGGAATGCCCGCGTCGAGGATTTCGCGGATAGCGGTAATCGCGTATTCACAGGGCTCGGGGTCACCGGGGCCATTGGACAGGAATACACCGCTGGGATTCATCGCTAGCACTTCAGAGGCCGGGGTCTCCGCCGGTACTACGGTGATATCGCAGCCACGATCCACCAGCATGCGCAGGATATTGCGCTTCACACCAAAGTCGTAAGCCACCACTTTGAAGGGCTGTTCCGGCGCGGCCTTGTGGCCTTCGCCCAGCTCCCAGGTGCCTTCATTGAAGGGGTAGGCTTCCTTGGTGCTCACTACCTTGGCCAGGTCCATCCCTTTCAGACCTGCAAATTCCTCGGCCTTGGCCAGGGCTTCTTCGCGGTCGATATTGTCACCGGCAACGATGCAACCGCTCTGTGCACCCTTGTCGCGCAGCAGGCGGGTCAGGCGACGGGTGTCGATATCGGCGATACCAACGATATTGCGCTCGCGCAGGTAGTCTTCCAGGGACTGCTCGTTGCGGAAGCTGCTGGCCAGCAGCGGCAGGTCGCGGATTACCAGGCCGGCAGCCCAGATATCAGCGCACTCTTCGTCTTCCTGGTTGGTGCCAGTGTTGCCGATGTGTGGGTAGGTCAGAGTCACAATCTGGCGGGCGTAGGAGGGATCGGTGAGGATCTCCTGATAACCGGTCATGGATGTGTTGAACACGACCTCGCCAACAGAACTGCCGTGGGCACCGATTGCGCGTCCTTCGAAGACACTACCATCAGCGAGCACCAGCAGCGCGGGAGTTGTACTCTGCATAAAGTTGTGGGGCATGAAGGCCTCCGACGTAGGGACAGCTTTAGTCAAGTTGAACTCCAATCTTCAGAACTGCTTCCGGGCGGGGTTTGTGGGCTTTGGAGCACGCGGCTCCTGACTGGCACGCGCATAAAAAAGCGAGATGAAACATCGCAGCTTCATCTCGCTTTAAAAATCTTTTCACGCGCGGCTCTCACAAATTGGCCGATGCTTGCCACCGGCTTTTTAGTGGGCTCGCGCTGCGCGATCAAGCTTCGCGGCACCGGCCCAAATTCGGGCGCAGATTCTACGCGAATTTACCTCTGGACGCTAGTGCAAAAATACGCCAAGCCTGGCGGGGCGCTCTTCTTTACTCTGGTTTCTGCCCCAGGCGGAACAAGCTGTTTCCCATTTTCAGCTCAGCCTTTTCCAGCATGGTCTTGTTCATGCGCAGGGCTACTTCACCACCGCTATCGGCAAACTCAATCATACCGCCAGTTGCAGCAAAGCGCTGGGCATCACTGATAGTGAGAACCGGGAAGTACTCTACAGCCACCAGGGCCTTGAGTAAGCTGGCACGCTCCATGGCACCGAGTACTACGATCTGGCACTTGCGCGCCTGCAGCATCTCTTTCAGGTCAATCTTTTCCAGCTCCACCCGACGACCGTCGATACGCTGGTTCTTAAAACGCTCCGCCAGGGGTTCACCTAGAGAATCGCCTCCCATCAGGCATACCCTGAAAGGCGCGCGCTGATTGGCAAAAGCGTTGACCGGCCACTGCAGGTTGTAAGCGAAGTGCAGAATGTAATCCACCATCACCCTTCTCCCCAAAGGGGTATCGGAAAGGTTCACTGCCGCCTGCACTACTGGCGCAGCAAGTAAGATTAGAAGTAGAGAAAGACAGGAGAGGGTGCGACAGCTGGGAATTTTCACGATCGTTAAAGCCCTGGGGTTGCGCCATCCGGGGCCATACAATTATCGCCCCAAAACGGTTTTAATCGGCGGAGGCCCACGGTTTGGGACCTACACCGGGGCTCTGGTTGCGCGCCTGCAAAAAGCCCGGCCACCCCTGAAGGTTAGTCTACCGGGCCTGCCAGTGTCGGCGCCATTCCCGCTCCAGCGACAACTACACCACCTGCGGACTGCCTCCACTGCCATCGCCTGTTACCGCCGGGCGCCATTTGAGCGCCTTCTCAATAGACATAATCATGGCGCCAGCCACATCCTTACGCGTGGCACTCTCAATCCCTTCAAGACCAGGAGAGGAGTTCACTTCCAGCAACAACGGCCCCTTACTCGAGCGAATAATATCCACCCCAGCCACCTTGAGCCCCAATACTTTGGCAGCCTTAATCGCCAGGCGCTTCTCCTCCTGGGTGACTTTCACTACCGAAGCAGTCCCACCCTGATGAATATTGGCACGAAACTCCCCAGGTGCCGCCTCCCGCTGAATTGAAGCCACCACGCGACCATCAATGACAAATAAGCGCAGATCCTTACCTTGCGCTTCGCGGATAAACTCCTGCACCAATAAATTCGCCTTCAGGGACTTGAACGCGTTGATCACCGACTCCCCCGCTTTGCGGGTTTCTGCCAGCACCACGCCGCGCCCCTGAGTACCCTCCAGCAGCTTCACAACCAAAGGTGCGCCACCCACCATTTCAATCAGCTCATTGGTATCCACCGGGGAGTTGGCAAAACCGGAGGTAGGAATACTCAGACCGCTCTGCTGTAACAGCTGAAGGGAAAATAGCTTATCCCTAGACTGGCTGATCGCTGCAGAGCCATTCAGGGCAAACACATCCAGGCTTTCAAAATGACGCGTCAGGGCGCAACCATAGAAAGTCTGGCTTGGGCGGATACGCGGAATCACGGCATCCAGGTTATTGAGAATTCGCCCGTCCCGATAGTGCACCTCTGGCTCACTCGGGTCGAGCTTCATGTAGCACTGGCGGATATCGAGAAAGCTCATGCGATGCCCCCGCTCGGCACCGGCTTCCATAATGCGTCGGTTACTGTAGAGATCCGGATTGGATGCCAGTACACCGATACGCAGGCCAGTACCCGCAATATGGTGTTCATCCCGGTAGAATTCATCCAACTGGCTTTGGGGAATCTCACCCAGGCAAAAACTCTCTGAGGGGTCCACCAACATACGCCCCAGCATGGCCTCCCGACCAAGCAACATGCGATACCCCATACTGTCGCGATTAGTCAGGGTCAACTCGATATCCCAGACACTGCCCCCCACAGACATGGATGTGCGAATGACCGGGCGCTTCTCGCTTTCACCTGAGGAGCTCCGCACCAGGCGTTTATCCAGCAGGCGAGCCTCGCAACGCACAGAGGGGCGACGCTGGTGCTGCAATGGATGAGCCTCAAAACTTACCCAGGGTTCACCGTCGCGCTTAAAGGTATGGATGTTGTAAGCGTGCAGACAGGAAGTTTTCGCTCCAGAATCCACTCGCGCCTTAATCGCCGGAATGCCAAGTGCAGGAAATCCGCACCACTCCTCACTGCCGACAATCAGCTTCTTTTCCAATAGCAGTTCCTCAAAAAGGGATTACAGGGTGGCCAATTAGGGAGGGAAACCCAGCGGCCTTTTATAGCTTCGCCCACAAAAATGGCGGGCAAATGAAAATTACAAAATCATCTGGCGGCGCCCCTGCAGGCACCAAAAATATCTGTTCAGGGTGAGATTAGTTCAGCCCCAACACATCGCGCATATCATAGTGTCCAGGTGCGCGCACACTGCCATCACCAGCCAGCCACAAAGCAGCCCGAACCGCGCCACGGGCAAAAGAGAGTCGGCTGCTTGCGCGGTGACTGATCTCAACCCGCTCCCCTTCAGCCAGGAACATCACAGAGTGCTCCCCAACTACGTCGCCACCACGCACGGTGGCGAAGCCGATGGTATCGCGCCCACGGGCGCCAGTCTGGCCCTCGCGCCCATAGATCGCCACTTTTTCCAGGTCGCGGCCCAGGGTCTCGGCGACTACCTCTCCCATACTCAACGCAGTGCCCGAGGGCGCATCCACTTTGTGGCGGTGATGCGCTTCAACAATTTCTATGTCCGCATCTTCCCCCATTACCCGCGCAGCGGTCTCCAACAACTTGAAACACAGATTTACACCGGTGGAAAAGTTACTGGCCAGGCATAGAGGCACCTTCTCCGCATTGGCCAGCACCTGTTTTTTCTGCTCCGCATCAAAACCGGTAGTGCCAATGACAATGGGACGCCCATGGGCAGCACAATAGGCAGAGTTATCCACAGTTGCCTGCGGCGCAGTAAAGTCAATCAACACATCGAAGTCAGCCTTTTCCAGGCTATCCACAACGGCGATACCATTACGCCCGAGCCCTGCGACTTCGCCGGCATCAGCTCCCACCAGGCTGGAACCCGGGCGTACAATTGCGGCGCTTAATTCGGCATTATTCGCAAGCTGTAGCGCCTCTGCCAGCGCCCGCCCCATACGTCCGCCAAATCCTGTAACCGCTATCTTTACTGCCATTCCCACCGCTCCTGTGTGCACCCTTAAGGCCTGGGATTCTACCCTGCACCCTCAGTGGCGCATAGCGAAATAGACCCCCTTTAAATGAAGAAGAGTGCAGACAATAAAAGCTGCTACCAGGCAGCTAACACACCATGGAAATATCAATGGTAATCTTTATTCCCAAGAGAGAGTTTGCTGCCAAAACGCTCTTGACCACCGCTGCTAGTCTTTATGTGATGGGATAAATGGAGCGCCAATATGCGACTTATGATCCGATCTAACCACCTGCCGCATCTACTTGTGGTGGTTATTTCCCTGACCCTGGCTTTTGGCAGCATGCCGGGCTCAGCCCAGCAACAAGGTGCCAATGCGGATTTTTGGGAGAAATACGATGACATAACAGATTGGGTGACGCTGCGTCTGCAGCTCACCCCTGAACAGGAAAAAGTCGTCTTGCCCATCCTGCAGGAGAGTTTTGCGGAAAAAAAGGCAGTATTGGAAGCCTATAGCTTGTTGAGCGACAAAAAAATTGATTTAACCCCCAAACAACGTGGAGAGATCGGCGCACAAATGGCTGCCATCAGCGCTCAAACGCTGAAGGAATTAAAGGGAAAATTAAATCAGAAACAACTAAAGGAGGCGGGCAGAATTCAGCACGAATTCCTGCGTGAATTTGCTAACAGGTTACGGGTCCGGGCAGCCCAGGAGCGCTGACCCAGTAAAGATATTACTGGGTCATTCCAGTGCTCACTCAGCCAGCTCTAGCAACTGAGGGAGCCAAGTGGAAGATTAAAGCTTCATATCCCCAAAGAAGTTCTTCACACCTTCAAACCAACCGGTCTGACGAGGTGCATTTTTCTTTTCGCTCAGGGTATTGGCAAATTCCTGCAGCAATTCTTTCTGTTTGCCGGATAGGTTAACTGGAGTTTCCACTACAACCCGACACAGCAAATCACCGGTAGCGCCGCCGCGTACTGGAGTAACGCCTTTGCCACGCAGGCGGAACAGTTTGCCTGTCTGGCTCTCTGCCGGGATCTTCAGCTTCACCTTACCATCCAGGGTTGGTACCTCCAGCTCACCGCCCAATGCAGCGGCGGCAAAACTGATCGGCACTTCGCAGTAGAGGTTCTTGCCATCACGCTGGAACAGTTCGTGCTCTTTTACCACCACTTGTACATAGAGATCACCGGAGGGACCACCATCGGGGCCTGCTTCACCCTCTCCGGACAGGCGGATACGATCACCGGTATCCACACCGGGGGGAACCTTCACAGATAGGGTTTTGGTTTCTTCTACGCGGCCACGACCGTGGCAGCTGCCACAGGGATCGGAAATGATAGTGCCACGACCGCGACAATTGGGGCAGGTTTGCTGTACAGAGAAGAAACCCTGCTGCATCCGCACCTGGCCAGCACCACCACAGGTGCCACAGGTTTGCGGCGAAGAGCCAGGCTTGGCACCAGAGCCGTGGCAGGTATCACAGGAAGCCAGGGTCGGCACCCGAATCTTGACTGTGGTGCCGCGCACCGCGTCCTCGAGGTCCAGCTCAAGATCGTAGCGCAAGTCGGAACCCCGCGCCGGGCCACCGCGACGGCCACCGCCACCACCACCGAAAATATCGCCGAACACGTCGCCGAAGATATCGGAGAAGCCACCGAAACCGCCGGCACCACCACCACCCATCTGGCCCTCTACACCAGCGTGGCCAAATTGGTCATAGGCAGCGCGCTTCTCTGAGTCCGACAGGATCTCGTAAGCTTCATTAGCTTCCTTGAATTTGTTTTCCGATTCCTTGTCATCAGGATTGCGGTCCGGGTGGAACTTCATCGCCACCCGGCGGTAAGCTTTCTTCAGCTCTGCATCTGAAGCGCCGCGCTCGACGCCCAGGACTTCGTAATAATCGCGTTTCGACATAAAACTATGTTCTCTGGTCCGGCATCAAGAACGGCCAAACTCTTTCTACTTCTCTGTCCCTAACCAAGCTCCGCGTTGCGGAGCACTGCCAAAATAAGAAACATCACTTTTGGCAGCTATCTGAAACAACACAGGGCGCGGGGCCTATTAAGAAGGCGCCGCGCCCCTGAAGTTTTCCGGCAGCCACTGTATAAGCTGGTACCGGAAATGCAAGCGAACGCTTACTTACCTTCTTTTTTGTCGTCCTTTACTTCTTCGAACTCGGCGTCAACAGCATCGTCGCCAGCGGAAGATTGCTGCTGCTCACCCTGCTGAGCGTCTGCACCAGCGGCACCTTCAGCGCCCGCGGCCTGGGCCTGCTCGGCGTACATCTTCTGTGCAACCGGACCAGAAGCTTCGGTCAGCTTGGTGGTGGCAGCTTCCATAGCAGCCTTGTCATTGCCTTTCACCGCCTCTTCCGCTTCAGTGATAGCTGCTTCGATTGCAGACTTCTCTTCAGCGGTGGCTTTGTCACCGGCTTCTTCCAGGGTCTTCTTGGTAGCAGAGATCAGACCATCGAGGGTATTGCGGGTTTGCACCAGCTCCTCAAACTGCTTGTCCGCTTCGGCATTCGCCTCAGCGTCCTGAACCATCTTATCGATCTCGTCCTCGGAGAGACCGGAGGAAGCCTTGATCACGATGGACTGCTCTTTACCAGTCGCCTTGTCTTTCGCGTGTACGTGCAGGATACCGTTGGCATCGATATCGAAGGTCACTTCGATCTGGGGTACACCGCGGGGGGACGGCGGAATATCAGCCAGGTCAAAACGACCCAGGGATTTGTTCTGGGAAGCCTGCTTGCGCTCACCCTGTACCACGTGAATGGTTACCGCAGTCTGGTTGTCTTCCGCAGTGGAGAAAACCTGGGACTTCTTGGTGGGGATAGTGGTGTTTTTGTCGATCAGCGGAGTTGCAACGCCACCCATGGTTTCGATACCCAGGGTCAGTGGAGTTACGTCCAGCAGCAGTACGTCCTTTACGTCTCCAGACAGTACGGCGCCCTGGATGGCAGCACCCATAGCAACAGCTTCGTCAGGGTTAACGTCTTTACGCGGCTCTTTGCCGAAGAAATCGGTGACTTTCTGCTGTACCAGCGGCATGCGGGTCTGGCCACCAACCAGGATCACTTCGTCTACGCCTGAAGCGGACAGGTCCGCATCTTGCAGAGCGATTTTTACCGGCTCCAGGGAACGGGCTACCAGGTCTTCTACCAGGCTTTCCAGCTTGGCGCGAGTCAGCTTAACCACCAGGTGCTTGGGACCGGTGGCATCTGCAGTGATGTACGGCAGGTTCACTTCGGTCTGCTGGCTGGAGGACAGCTCAATCTTGGCTTTTTCCGCAGCTTCTTTCAGGCGTTGCATGGCCAGGGGGTCGCCTTTCAGGTCGATACCCTGGTCTTTCTTGAACTCTTCCGCGAGGTAGTCGATCAGGCGCAGGTCAAAGTCTTCACCGCCGAGGAAGGTGTCACCGTTGGTGGACAGTACTTCGAACTGCTTCTCACCGTCGACGTCTGCAATTTCGATAATGGAGATATCGAAGGTACCACCACCCAGGTCGTATACCGCTACAGTGCGATCGCCACCCTGCTTGTCCAAGCCATAGGCCAGGGCTGCCGCAGTCGGCTCGTTAATGATGCGCTTAACGTCCAGGCCCGCGATACGGCCGGCATCTTTGGTTGCCTGGCGCTGGGAGTCATTAAAGTAAGCAGGTACGGTAATTACCGCAGCTTCTACTTTCTCGCCGAGGAAATCTTCCGCGGTTTTTTTCATTTTCTTCAGGACTTCGGCAGAAATCTGCGGCGGAGCTTTTTTATCGCCTTTCACTTCTACCCAAGCGTCGCCATTGTCAGCTTCGGTGATGGTATAGGGGACCATCTTGATATCTTTCTGTACAACGTCGTCTTTAAACTTGCGGCCGATCAGACGCTTAACCGCAAACAGAGTATTCTGGGGATTGGTCACCGCCTGACGCTTGGCGGACTGGCCCACCAGAATTTCGTTGTCGTCAGTGAAGGCAACAATAGAAGGCGTAGTACGATCACCTTCGGCGTTCTCGATTACACGCGCCTTGTCACCATCCAGTACCGCTACACAGCTGTTAGTGGTACCCAGGTCGATGCCGATAATTTTTCCCATCTGTAAAATCCTCATTTGATGCGCGCCGCCAGCTCTGTTCTGTATGCAACGCGCGAATAATTCCTGATGTCAGCTATATTGGTGCCGGCCAGCGAAATTCAAGGCCGTTCCACTCATTTGCCGTTACGGGGCCTTACTAACCACAACCATGGCCGGGCGAACCAAACGACCGTTGAGGCGATAGCCTTTTTGAAACACCTCTAGAACCGTATTCGGCTCCACCTCCCCGTTGGGTACCTGGGTCATTGCCTGGTGCAACTCCGGGTCAAACGGCTCGCCAGCCGGATCAACTACTTCCACAGAATTTTTCGCCAGGGTATCGACGAAAGACTTGTGGGTAAGCTCAATACCTTCCACCAATGCCTTATTGGATTCATCAGCGTTATCGATGGTAGAAAGTGCCCGTTCCAGGTTGTCCACAACCGGTAACAAATCCTGCAACAATTTCTCTACAGCAAACTTGCGTGCACGATCGATATCCTGCTGGGCGCGGCGGCGGGCATTCTGCTCCTCCGCCTGGGCGCGCAGGGCGATATCCTTCTGCACAACCAGCTGTTCCTGCAGCTTGATAATTTCATCGTGCAGCGCATCGGCACTTTCGGCTTCTTCGTGCAAAGCCTCTTCAGCCTGCTGGCGCTCCGCTGTGGAGGGGTCTTCTATCTCCGCGGAAACCGCCTCGTCTGTAGCTGTTCTGTGCTCGTCCGCCAGCGCTTCCGGCTGCACTCCCTCTGTGATCTGATCTTCTTCGCTGCGCTCTCTGGCCACTGCTTTCTCCGTCGCGTCGACTCTGTCAGTAATGAGTTGGGGCCCGTCCCGCGGGCTCTGGTGGCTATATGGGGCCATCCCCGTACAGTTCAAGTGGTTTTTTGCGCTAGCGCACAGTGACAGGGGAATCTGCGCTTGACGCTATAGCTAACCCAAGGTGAATACTGTATAAATAACCACTAATTGGGCATTCATACCCATCCATATAAAAGGACACAGAAGCGATCTCTATATGTTGCTGCACTTGTCTATCAGCCAATTCACCCTGGTGGACCAACTGGAGTTGGAGTTCGGTCCCGGTACCAGCACCCTCACCGGCGAGACCGGCGCGGGCAAATCCATCACTCTGGACGCATTGGGGCTCGCCCTGGGTGGTCGCGGCAGTGCCGAACTGGTGCGCACTGGGGCCAATCGCGCCGATATTAGTGCCACTTTTGATATCTCCGAGCACCCAGCAGCGGGCCCATGGCTCAAATCCCAGGAGTTGGATGCAGGACAGGAAGTTATCCTGCGCCGCACTATCGGCGCAGATGGACGCTCGCGGGCCTATATCAATGGCCAACCGGTTACCCTGCTGCAATTGCGCGCCCTGGGTGAGCAGCTGATCGACATTCACAGCCAGCACGAACATCAATCTTTACTGAAAAAGGACACTCACCGTCGCCTGCTGGACGAGTTTGCCCAAGTCCAGGAGCTGGCTGCTGAAACCCGCAGCCGCTACAAGACCTGGCAAGACCAATACCGCCGCTACCGCACCCTGGCCAACAGTGTTGAAGAGGCCGAGGCACGGCGCCACCTATTGCAGTACCAGCTCAAAGAGCTTGAGCAACTGGACTTGAGTGAGGGAGAAGTGGAAGCCCTGGAGAGTGAGCAGCGCCAGTTGGCCAATGCCGGTGAAATCCTAAGCGGCAGCTACCAACTGGCCGCCCTTCTGTCCGGCGGCGAAGGCGATATCGCCGAGCAAATTCACCGCGCCCTGCAACTGCTATCGGCCATGCCCGAGCAGGCACCGGCACTGGTGGAAGTGGCGCAAATGCTCGACAGCGCTCGCATTCAGGTGGATGAGGCTGCCGGCACTCTATCTCGGCATATCGACCGCTTTGAAATGGACCCCGAACGCCTGTCAGAAGTGGAGGAACGCCTCAGCGCTATTTACCAGGCAGCGCGCAAACACCGTGTACAACCCAAAGAACTGCCATCCCTGCAGCAACAGCTGCAAGAAGAACTGGACGATATAGGCTCCGCAGACGCCCTGGAGCGACTCGCAGCGGAATGTGAAAAACTGGAGCAGCAATTCCGCAAAACTGCAGGCAAGTTGAGCAAACTGCGGGCAAAGGCTGCCACAGCGCTTGCCCACGCAGTGAATCAACAACTGGGCGATCTGGCCATGCCCCATGCAAAGGTCGAACTGGCCCTGCAAACCCTGGACAAGCCCTGCAGCCATGGGCTCGAGGAGGTGGAAATCCTGATCTCCACCAATCCCGGCCAGCCCCCTCGGGCACTGGGTAAAATTGCCTCCGGCGGTGAACTTTCGCGAGTCAGCCTCGCGATCCAAGTGGTAACAGCACAGACTTCACGCACCCCCACACTGGTCTTCGATGAAGTGGATGTGGGCATCGGCGGTGCCACAGGTGATGTTGTGGGGCGCCTGCTACGCCAGCTGGGTGAGACCCGCAATGGCCGCACAGGCCAGGTAATCTGCGTTACCCACCTGGCACAGGTGGCAGCCAGGGCCCATCGCCAGTACCTGGTGGAAAAACACAGTGACGGTGAGCGGGCCTTTGTGGCTCTGCGCGAACTGCTAAACGGCGAGCGCCGTGAGGAAATCGCACGAATGCTCGGCGGTGCTCCCAGCACCCAATCCCTGGCCCACGCAGAAGAGATGCTCTCCAGGACCCACTAATGCAAGGCTGAGCCAAGCAGGTTCTACTTACCTGTTTGGCTGCCACCCCAGAACAGCCTGACCGCACAGACAGACAGAGGCATCCAAAATCCGGCTGTTGAGCAATGAAATCCCGCAGATCAATAAATAACCGCCATACAATCGGGCAAAATAGCCTGCTTGCGGGTGAGATATGCCGTTTTAGGACAAATTGACCAAATATGACTGGGTATGGCGGCAGAAGTCACCATATACTCAGCCGCTTGTTTAACTTTGTTTGAGTAGTATCGGCCGAGTTTATGCAGAGAACGATTTTTAACACCCCCATTGTCACGCCCCTGCTGCGCCAGGTAGCCAAACTGCTCCTGAAATTGCACGGCTGGCGCGTTAATGGCGACCAGCAGTCACTTAAGCTGAAAAAGTACGTATTGATTGGGGCTCCCCACACCACCAACTGGGACGGCTACTACTTTATTCTCGCCGCGCTCAAACTGAAGATGACCCCGCAGTGGATGGGCAAGGACAAACTGTTCAAGTTTCCCCTCGGCGGACCTATGCGCTGGTTTGGCGGTATCGCCGTAGATCGCAGCAAAGCCAATAACCTGGTGGATGCCACTGTTCGCCAGTTCAAACTGCGCAAAGAACTGGTCATCGCTATCCCACCCGAAGGGACACGCGCCGTAGCCGAGCGCTGGAAGTCTGGCTTTTACCATATTGCGCGCAGCGCCAAGGTGCCACTGGTATTGGGCTTTATCAATTTCTCTAAGAAAGAAGTGGGTATTGGCCCGATTGCCCAATTAGGGGAAAACCTGGAAGCCGAATTGGCCAAGTTGAGGGAGTTTTATGCGGACAAGATCGGCAAATTCCCGGAACTCTACACGCCGCCCTGCCAGCCACAGCAATAAGCAGGCAAGGGAATGGGTGCGGCGAAGGCCGCACCTGAAATAATCTACTTTTCTTTCGCTTTCACATAAAGCACCAGACTGTGGCCTGTTAGCTCATAGCCGTGCTCTTCGGCGATCTGGCGCTGCAGCTCTTCGATTTCCTCATTGTGGAATTCGATTACCTTACCGGTATCGGTACACACCATATGATCGTGGTGATCACCGCGATCCAGCTCAAATACAGAGTGGCCGCCATCAAAATTGTGGCGCACAACCAGGCCAGCGCTCTCAAACTGGGTCAAAACCCGGTAAACAGTAGCCAGGCCGACATCCTCACCCGCTTCCAACAGTAGCTTGTAGACATCTTCTGCACTCAGATGCTGCTCACTGGTGCTCTCCAGCAACTGTAGAATCTTAACCCGCGGCAGAGTGACCTTGAGGCCCGCTTTGCGCAATTCCTGGTTTTCGTTCGACATGAATAAATTTTTCCCGACAGGATTTTATGGATTGTCTTTACTTGTAACAGCCCGCTGCAGAGATCTATACCCGTATAAGACCTCAGAGTTCCGTCTGTCAGCGAACCAACTCTTCGGGTATTATCCCATGCCCTACGGAGTTAGCGGAACCCCGATCACTTCGACAGGGGCAAATCGCGCAAGCGGGGGAACTTTCCTCCTCTCACGGAGCCTATTTCGGTTAACCGTATAAAATTTGTGCGAGAGGTGCCGTGTGAAAGAACATCATAATGGAGCAATGAATGCCGTCTAGCCTGAGATTTATCGCCATCGCCAGTCTATGCGCCTTATTAGGTGCCTGCACACTGGTTAAGTTTCCCGGCGTACACCGCATCGAAATTCAACAGGGTAATATCATCACCCAGGAAATGGTGGACCAACTCAAGCCGGGCATGACCCGCCGCCAAGTGCAGTTTGTTCTGGGCACACCGCTTCTGGAAGACACCTACAACCCCAACCGCTGGGACTACGTCAATCGCATACGCGATAAGAAGGGCCAGTATACCCAGAAGCGCTTTAGCGTTTATTTTGATGAGGACTCACTGGTTTCTACCAGCGGTGACTGGAAGCCGGCGGGCTGGCCCTGAGTTCAGGACCCCTCCGCATCCTTCTTTTTCTCAGCCAGACGCTTGGCCTTCTCGGCGCGCTGCTTGCGCGCCTCTTTCGGATCTGCAATGAGCGGCCGATATACCTCTACCCTGTCCCCTGGCTGCAATTCATAGCTTTCCGCAGGCGGTAGCCCCTTACTGCCGAGGGGCTGGGCAAATATCCCCATCTTGGCGCTGTCCGGATCTACCTCCGGATACTCATCTGGAATTCCCGAGCGAATCAAAGCTTCCCGCGCGGTAGTTCCCTGCTTTACCAATAAGCGCATCAGGCGTTGCTCGTGAGGCAGTGCATAAACCACCTCCACCGAAATCATCTTTTCTTCTGTCATTGGGGTTTCCCGTAAATCACTTCGGCACGCTCACACATTACTGCCACCATCTGGTTGGCCAGATCACTGAAAAGCTTGCCGGCAGCGGCGGCGATCAAACGGCTTTTCAGGGAAAATGCCAGGGTGAAAGTCACCTTGCAGGCATTTTCAGAAAGCGGGGAAAATTGCCACTGGCCGGTAAATGATTCAAAGGGACCATCCACCAGTGTCAGGGTCATGCTTTGGGGTCGATCCAGTTTATTGCGGGTAACAAAGCTCTGGCGTATACCCGCGCGCGACAATTCCAGCCGCGCCTCCAATGTCTGTTCATCGCTATGCAAAACTTCCGCCCCGCGACACCCCGGTAAAAACTGCGGGTAACTGGCCACATCATTGACCAGGTCAAACATTTGTTCTGCGCTGTACATCACCAACGCGCTGCGTTCAATTTCAGTCATTCCTGCTGCCTAAGCCAGTCCTTCGGGCACAATCGCCCAGGATCGTCGTCTGGCCGCTAATTTTGCCAGCCAGCGCTACTCAAGCAAGACAATTCCTGTAACAATCGCGTTTTTTGCCATCGGGACACCCCCAGTCTCGCTGGAATAACAAAAACGAAAGCTGTATCCGATAAAAAATAATAGCGAGAGTACTATGACCGCCGTGAGAGAGCATTTTGGGTCAAGGCTGGGCTTTATCCTGGCCGCTGCGGGTTCCGCAGTTGGAATTGGTAATTTGGTGGCATTTCCAGTGGCGGCCACCAAGAGCGGGGGTGCCTTCCTGCTGGTTTACGCTCTCTTCGTTTTCCTGATCTGCCTGCCGGTTATGATGGCCGAACTTGCTATAGGGCGCCGCTCCGACAAAGACCCTGTCGGCGCCTACCGCCAACTCTCCAATGGCTCAAACCTGTGGCGTATTCCCGGATGGCTGGCCCTCGCTACACCTTTTATGATCGCGGTTTTCTATTTAGTGGTTACCGTGTGGGTACTCGGTTACTTAATTGAAACCGTCACCGGCAACCTGGCCACACTGGCAACACCAGATTTCTTTATTCACTTTATTAACACCCCTCAGGTATTTATTTACCTGGTGGTACTGATGCTGATCATCAATGCCATTCTCGCTATGGGGGTTAAAGACGGTATTGAACGCGCGGCAAAAACCCTGATGCCGATGCTGTTCGTTATGCTGCTGGGCCTGGTAATTTTTGTATTGACCCTGGATAACGCCATCCTTGGAGTGAAGTACTACCTGGTACCGGATTTCAGCAAGATCGACGGCAACGTGGTGAGTAAAGCCATGGCCCAGGCTTTCTTCTCGCTGTCTCTGGGTATGGGCATCATGATTACCTACGGCTCTTATATGAAAAAGCGGGACTCCATTCCCGGCTCTTCCCGTGCGGTAGCCATTACTGACACCCTGGTTGCATTTACTGCAGGCCTGCTGATCCTGCCGAGCATCTTCCACTTTAACCCGCAGATTGATCCCTCTGAATTGAGCGAGTCTTCCGCAGGCATGATCTTCCTGTTCCTGCCGAAGATCTTCCTCGCCCTGCAGGACAGCATCGGCTATTTCGGCGCAAGTGCCGTAGCTGCGATCTTCTTCTTCCTGGTTCTGGTGGCAGCAATCACTTCCCTGGTTTCCATTATTGAAGTGCCCATTGCCACCCTGCGCGACGAGCGCAATATGGAGCGTCAAAAGGCCATTTACGTTGTCGCCGGAATACAGTTTGTACTGGCCATCGCTTGCGCCGTTTCCTTTGGCATGGTCAACTGGCTCACTGAATTTGTACAGTTGGCCGGCGTCAACAAGTCCTTCTTCGATTTAGTGGAGATCATTTTCTACGACACCATCCTGCCCCTGAACGGCCTGCTGGTATGTCTGTTCGTGATCTACAAGTGGAAGAAAGCCAACTTTGACAAGGAGCTTCAGGAAGGCGATGCGGCCTTCGCCGGCTCCTTCTCACAAAAATACATAAACTTCTCCCTGGGCACCTTTATCCCACTGATACTGCTGTTGATCTTTATCAACACCGTGGCCCTGAAGTTTTTTGGACACAGTTTTATCTAGTCATTAGAAGTTTTCATGGCCAAGAAAAAGAAAGCGCAAACATCCAATACCATCGCCCTCAACAAGAAGGCCCGGCACGACTACTTCATTGAAGAGAAGTTTGAGGCGGGCGTTGAGATGCAGGGCTGGGAAGTGAAAAGCTGTCGTGAGGGCAAGGCCCAGCTCACCGACAGCTATGTCATTTTCAAAAATGGCGAAGCCTGGCTGCTGGGTTCCAATATCCAGCCGCTGCCCAGTGCCTCCACCCACTATGTCACCGAGCCCGACCGCACCCGTCGCCTGCTGCTCACCAAACGCGAGCTATCCAAGCTGATTGCCGCCGTGGAGCAAAAGGGACACACCGTGGTGGCCACCGCCCTGTATTGGAAAGGTCATCTGGTCAAATGCGAAGTTTGCCTGGCCAAAGGTAAGGCTATGCATGACAAACGCGAAACCGAGAAAAAGCGCGATTGGAACCGCGAAAAGCAACGCCTGATGCGCGCGACGCACAAGTAGTGCACAGAGACAAATAAAAGAATAATTACGGGATTTATCATGAGTGCACCGCGAGGACAGTTCAGCTCGAATATTGGCTTTTTGATGGCCGCGGCGGGGTCCGCCGTGGGCCTCGGCAATATTTGGGGCTTCCCCACCAAAGCCGCCAGTAACGGCGGCGCCGCCTTTGTGGTGGCCTACCTGTTTTTGGCCTTTGCCCTCGCCTACCCGGCACTGATGGCCGAACTCACCATTGGCCGTTACGCACGGCGCAATATGGTACAGGCACTACGCGCTATCTCCACTGGTCCTGTGAGCCGCTTTTTCGGCAGCCTTACCGGCTTTGGCGGTATCCTGGTGGCCTCCCTGATTCTTAGCTTCTACGCCATTGTGGCCGGCTGGATGGTGGCACATCTGGCCGAGCCTTTTGCAGCCCTGTTTGGTGCCCAGGAAGCCGCACAGTGGCTCACCGAAAACAGTACCCAGCGCAATCTGATCTTTACCGCAATTTTCAGTGGCCTCACCATGTTGATTATTGCCAGCGGTGTTGAGAAAGGTATCGAGCGCTGGTCCACCCTGCTGATGCCCTCCCTGATCATCCTGTTGCTACTTTTGATCGCCTATGTACTCACCCAGCCCGGCGCCTTTACCGGCCTGGAGGTGTACCTGATGCCGGACTTCAGTCACTTCACCCCGAAGCTGCTGATTTCCGCCATGGGCCAGGCTTTCTTCTCTCTGTCTCTGGGTGTAGGCACCATGCTGATCTATGGCTCTTACCTGAGCCAGCAGGAGAGCCTGCCGCGCCTCGGTGCCCTGGTCACCCTGATTGATGTTGGTATCGCCTTCACCGCCGGCCTGCTGATCCTGCCCGCCATGTATGTAGCCCAGGAAGCCGGCACCCAGATCTTCGCCGCTGACGGCGCCCTGATTGCCGGGCCCAACCTGATCCTGCAGGTACTGCCAGCACTGTTCGATACCATGGGCGAAGCTGGTGTATTCGTAGCCATTGCCTTCTTTGCCCTGATGGTGATTGCCTCCCTCACCTCCTCCATCTCTATGCTGGAAGTGCCGGTGGCTTTCTCGATTGAGAACCTGGGGATTCCACGCCGTATCGCCACCCCAGCGGTAGGCCTGGTCATATTCGCCATCAGCAGCACCATTATTTACAACTTCGACACCCTGTTTGGACTGGCAGTCAGTATCAGTACTGAATACGGACAGCCCCTGCTTGGTATCGCCCTGTGTATCTTTGCAGGCTGGATCTGGCGCCGTGACCAGCTACTGGGTGAGCTGAAAAAAGGCCACGAGGATATTGAACACACCCTGTTCTGGAAGATCTGGCCCTGGTATGTGCGCATCGTATGCCCACTGTTGATCCTGGTAGCCTTCGCCCAGTCAATTATGTAATCACTCCTCATACCTGCCCCGGCCGCAGCCAGCCGGGGCTACCCTCCACTTTCCTAACACCGCACCAAAACAGCCCCAAACAGCCAGCAAAACATCTAGCACGTAAAAACTTATTGCTGAGGCCAAGTTTGAGGTATACTTAGATGACACACGAGAGTGTTTCTTATCGGGGATGACTTGGATTCGACGCCGGTTACGAAACCTTGGGTGCATGCCGAGATGGCAGCGAATCTCGTAAATCCAAAGCTGTATTTTATTAGTTGCCAACGACGACAACTACGGTGCCCAACTCGCTGCGTAAGCAGCTTGTGAAGCGCTAACTAAGGGTTCGTCCCTTAGCAGTCTTCAGCAAGGTTCCAGTATCGCGCTGTAGACTGTTATACAGAACTGGATCGCCGCAAGCCATACCCGTGGGTAAGCGGTTAAACAACTTTCGGGATCGCCCTATACGTCCTGACCGCCGGGCTGTAATGGGTTAAATCAATAGACGGAGCTAAGCATGTAGAGCCTCTGGCAGAGTGCTGACGGACGCGGGTTCGACTCCCGCCATCTCCACCAAATTGCTGTCTCAGACAGCCCACGAAAGCCCCGCAAACCTAGAGTTTCCGGGGTTTTTGCTTATCTGGACCATCCCAGTTAATCTAAGCTAACCCGTCCAAATTCCATGGAAGGTGAGCTATGCCGCTGTCTGACACCAAGGTCCGCGCCCTCAAGCCCCGCGAGAAGAAGTACATCGAGTCCGATGAGAAAGGGCTGGCAATCGAAGTGACCCCGACCGGGGCCAAGCGCTGGGTATTCCGTTTCCGCCTTCACGGCAAACGCCCGGAGACGGCACTAGGGTTCTCGCCAGATATGAGCCCAAAATATGCCCGCGAATTTCGCGATGAAGCCCGACAGCGTGTTGCCGAAGGTATCGACCCTCGCGATATAAAACATGCCCGTAAGAAATCCGCCTAGAAAACCAGCCGCAACATCCTCACACTATAGCGAGACTTAAAACCCTATCTGGGTTAATGCCCCATTTCCGAGATAAGCCCACCTGAAGTTTGCCATCTGCTAACTGCCATAGACGAATACCATGGCACCCCCGTAGTAAAAGCAGCCCTAAAACTATCTTCCCCTCCTATTATGACAAGAAGCCATCATTATCTTTCACGCCTAATGTGGGTACAAAAAGCTTCATCCCTGCGATTCCTTACCCAGTTTTTTTAGGGAGTATTATGACAAGTGATTAGTCAAACGCTTCGAAAGGTAATGCGGATATAATCCAGTATCGATTTATCTATCTACCAGAGGCAAATAGAGGAAAATGATTATGTGATTTTATAGTGTGCAATCAAGATAATTGACACCAAGGTACCGCTCATAAACTCAAATACTTAAGCTTTGTATGTGGCTATAGACAATAAATCCAGCCCTTTTTATGGACTCAAAAACTACTCCCATGCAAAGAGGTCCTTTCCTGACTTACCATTACGATAAAATTAACTAGTCGGCCCTAAAAAATTCCGTGAAGTCTTGTGACACTAAGGCGAGGTAGATATACCATTTGGTACTGACCTCCTTGACCAACTTGATCCGTCAGATCCACTACTATTACTCTCAAAAGAAATCCCCTGGATAGATTTTGATCGCACTTTTGGGCACTTTTATTCTGACAAAAAAGGACACCCGAGCATTCCCATTCACCTCCTCATCAGTCTACTTATACTCAAGCATTGGAACATTTGAGTGACGGGAATGCTGTACTTCAATGGTAACGAACCCCCTACTATCAGTCCTTCTGTAGTTTAATATCTTTCCAGAATAAAGCCCCCTGCCCCATAGAATGGCTGCATTTTCGCAGCCGCATTGGCGAGTTCATTGTTGAAAAAAATTTCAAGATGTCGGTGCAACTCCATGCCAATCTTATTGAAGATAAAACCGTAAATATCGATACTAAAGTACAAGAGAAATTTATTTATTACTTACCCATCGGATGGTAAGCTCGCGATCAAATTTATTAACCGCCTTAATAAACTCGCTAAACACAACGGTACTCAGCAGCACCTAGCCTATGCCAAGGAAGAAAAAGAAATGCGACTTAAACTGCGTTTCTTTCACCATGTCAAGAAGCGTTCCAACGCAAAAAGAATCAGCAAAATGGCTGCGTACCATAACGGGTATTTTTTGCAGGAATTGAAAAGAAAATTACCTAAAAGTCTTTTACATCTGTCAGGGTGATTTTGCGCTGCGTGAGTGTATCTTGAAACAATATAAAATGATAAATACAAAATCTACAGCTTACACGAACCGCAAGTGTATTGTGTTGACAAGGGTAAAGATCATAAGCCATATGAGTATGGCAGCAAAGCTGCTATTGTCTCTACCGCGAAAGACGGCATTATTCTAATTGCTATGAATCACCACGAAAAAATTCACGATAGCAAGACCTTAGATGAAGTGATTAGCAAGGCTTATGAAGTCAGAGAATCCAAGATTGAAGGGGCCATATGGGATCGGGTCTATCGCGGGAAAGAAGATGGTCGAGGGTGCGAAAATAATTTTCGCCCAAACCTGCGTTGAAAAGGGATGATCGCTACCAGCGAGAAAAGAATCGGAAAAAATGTCGGCGTCGAGCGGCAATTGAGCCGTTAATTGGACACCTGAAATCTGATTTTCTTCTGTCAAGAAACTTCCTTAAAGGCACCGTGGGTGATGCGATCAGCCTTTTCAAGGCCGCATGCACCTGGAATTAAAAAAATGGATAGTTAAGGCTCTGGAAGCTTTTTATTTCGACCTAAAAAAAGCGCTTTCATCAATATTTTTAGCCTCAAATCCACACTCATTAACAATATGGCTCTTTTACTTACGCCTTGAAAGCTGAGTTTGGTACGAATTATCCCGTAATCCCACGCTGCCCGGTACTGGGGGTGGGTGTTTGTTTTTTTCAGGATCAACTACTTAAATAGGGGGTTTACTATGCGCGTAAAACCGATTCCGCAGTATCTAGCAGCGACCGTCTTGGTTGCGTTACTGCAATCCGCGGCAGCCGATCCGGGGGAAAAGCTTCAGAGTCTCGTTCTCTGCAGTTGAGCGTGTCCCGCGAAGGTGCGTCTCAGTCGGAGCCCAACAGGCAAGCCTGGCCGGAGGTGGTCAGATATCGTGCAGATGAAGAGGTGCGTATTATCATCGAACTGCACGGGCCTTCGGCTGCGGAGCAGGCTGGCTTTCGTGCATCGGGCGCTATCGGCACACGGCGGGATATGCGCGCTTTCGTCGCCCGGCAGCAAGAGTTGGGCCTGCGCCAGCGGCAAATAGTCGCCAAACTTCAACAGCGCAAACTGATCACGAGCCACAACCACCGCTTTACTCGTGCAGTAAACGCCATCAGCGCAACCGCCAGGGTGGATCAGCTGCCCGCTATCGCCGCAATGCCGGAGGTACGCGCGGTAACGCGGGACCGGCAGGTACGCGCTTTTCAGGCCGGCAGTCTGCAACAAGTACGCGCGCCGGAAGTGTGGGCAATACGCGATGCGCAGGACAGAGCCGTGGAGGGACAAGGGACCAGCATCGCCATTATCGATACCGGTATCGATTACACACACGAAGACCTGGGCGGCTGTTTCGGCAACGGCTGCCGCGTGGTCGGCGGCTACGATTTCGTGAACGACGATAGCGATCCCATGGACGACGACTCTCACGGCACCATGGTAGCAGGGGTGGCCGCGGCGGTAGCGCCTGCTGCCAAGCTCTACGCCTACAAGGTACTGAACAACTATGGCTTTGGCAGCGAAAGCAACATCATCGCCGCCATTGAGGCCGCACTGGACCCGGACGGAAACCCGCAAACGGATGATGCGGTGGACGTGATCAATCTGAGCCTGGGCGGCGCGGGTGGCAACAACTCGGTTCTATCCGTCGCCGCCAATAATGCCATGCGCGCCGGTGTCGTGGTGGTCGCCGCCGCCGGCAACGACGGCCCCTTTCTCAACTCCATTGGCAGCCCCGGTTCCGCGGAGGAAATTGTCACCGTAGGTGCGGTAGATGGGGCGGGCAACCTGGCGGACTTCAGTTCCCGGGGCATGTTCGGTACCAGCCTGGACCTAAGCAGCAACAGCGTCAAGCCGGAGATGCTCGCGCCGGGCGTGGATATCACCAGTGCCAACCTGGGCGGCGGATTCCAAACTGGATCCGGTACTTCATTTGCCGCGCCCCATGTGGCAGGCGCCGCGGCGCTGCTGCGCCAGTTGCATCCGGAACTGACCAGCGCCGAAATCAAGGCGCTGCTGGTCAACCGCGCCTCGCAGGTGGACGGCAAACTGGCCGAGGTGGGCAACGGGCAGTTGGATGCCTTCGCGGCGGCGAGCGCTCGTTTTCTGGTCAGCCCGCCAACTCTCTATGCAGGGCACTTTGGACAGGGCGCTCACAGCCAGAGATCCCTGCAGGTGGCGATTAAAAACCTGAGCGCTCCTGCCGAATTCACAGTTGCTACCGGGGGTACTTTCCCCGCCGGCGCCGACTTGGATCTTTCCGCCGACCAGTTCGATTTGGAAGTGGGTGCAAGCAGAGCCGAGCTCGTCGACCTGAATGTCGATCACAGTCGAGTGCCCTACCTCGAACCACTTTACCTCGCCTACGATTCGGCGCTTGAATATTTGTCCGGCGAAGAGCGGGTGCGCCTGCCGGTGGCCTTCCATCGCGCGGAGATACTGGCCATGCGTGAATCCGAGGCGCCGGGGGGATTCTGGTCCTATTACGCATTGGTGTTCAATGAGAGCTGGTCTGCCAGGGGAGCCTCTTCGATTTCGAAAGTACTGAACCGGTCCTGCATATGGCGGTGCGTGACGAGCCGATCAATATTCTGTTCGGTACGGACGTCTTTGCTGATGGAGAGCGGTATAACGTCTGGCAAGCGTTTGAAAACCGGCACGGGTCCGATGGTGAACTAGTAGTGCCTGCAAGAGTTCGGGGGCTGGCATTCCCCCTGCAAACAGAAAGCGGCAAGACGCTCCAATTTGTGGAACAGTCACTTGAGGTGACCCACCCCGAAATTCATGGGTCGGCCTTGATCCAGAGGTACGGTGGGGATATGCCGACGACAACCCTGCGCAACCTGTCTGATAACTTTCATGTCAACTATATGGGTCTGGCGGAAGATGGGGACGCGCACCCGCAAGACCGCAAGCTGTATATGGTTAAGCACAGCCAACAGGGCATGTCTGAAGATCTGCACTTCGATCTCAGTAATTCCGGCAGTACGCAATTACTGATCGGTAATTCGTTCTGGAATCGGGAGGGCTATACCGTGGGTTACGGGCTCAATACGTACGATGCCGATATCAACATTTGGTCGAACCCAATCGAGTTGACCCACAAATCGTCCCTGCTTACCCTGCATGGGCAAGAGGAGGATATCGCCGCTTGGCCCACATTTTTGAGTTTGTATGTCCCCATAGGGGAAGATCAGACCACGGCGGCCCACAGTAACGAAATTTCCGTCGGCCGCACGGTCTACCGCAAGCTGCGACCTAGCGATAAGGACTTCACTACCCCCGAGGTAATACTGGAGCGGTCCAGCGGAATCATGCTTATGGGTCAGGGCCCCAGGTATTTTGCTGGGGGCCTGCGCAATGACGGCGGCAATCACCGCTTACTTCCCAGCCACATCGGCAGTATTTCTTCGAGCTGGATAATGGACAGCTGGGGCAACGGCTATAGACCGGAGTCGAAATACCGCGCCCTGTGCCTGCCCGGCGATAGTGAATTGAGCAGCAGCGACTTTATTCAAGAATACTTGTTCTTCGCCGACAGCGAATGCACCTTGGTGCAGGTGGATTTCGAGTACACCACGTCTCTCGGTGAAGAGGAATACACCTCCAGCGCCCGGGTGCAACTCAACAATCTGGACGGTGCCGCCGCGCCGCGTATCGCTATGCTGGAACTGCTGGATGACGGCGTGATTTCGCACTATGCGCGCCGCAACGCCAAGCTGTTTTTGTCCCTCGAAAGCCAGTTGCCGCTCAACTCTGTGACCACCGAGCTGGCGCTGGGCGGGGGTGACTGGTTGCCGCTGGAAACCGCACCGGTAGACGGTCGCTACGTTGCCCAGCTGCCCGAAGTGTCGGAATCCGCCGTCGCCGATCTGCGCATTGTCGCCACAGACAGTGCCGGCAACAGTATGCAGAACACGGTTCGCGGCGCCTTCGTGCTGGGCTTGAATGCGGCAACGGTAGTGGATACCGATAATGACGGCACGGTGGACAGCGAAGATGCCCAGCCCTTTAACCCCCGGTTCCAGCAGGCACCAAGTTCAGGTGTGAAGTTTAATTCAGGTACTGCGGGCGATCGCGAGGCGAGCCCCGGCGAGGAGGATGTGGTGGTGCAGGTATTAAGCCTGGAGACGGACGTGGAGTCGGAACTCAACACCCTGACCTTACAGGCATCCGGCAGCGGGGACGATGGATTGGATATCGCCCGGGCAAAACTCTACCTGGACAACAACAATAACGGAAACCTGGATGAGGGCGACACCATACTTGCCAGCAGTGGGTTTCAAGCAGATGACGGCGAACTGACTTTCCAACTCGACCTGCCGGGACCGCTGGCGCTGGAGCCCGGCGAGAGCCATTTCATCGTCACTTACGATTTTGTGCAGTGAAGGAGCGCAAACTGATGAACGGGAAAAACTTCATACTTAAATCTGCGGTCCCCGCTCTGCTGTTATTAGCTCTGAGTGCTTGTGGCGGCGGTAGCGGCAGTTCGGGTAGCCCCAGCAGCACAGACGGTTCTAGCAGCTCTAGCGGTTCCGGTGGTTCTGACGGTTCCGGCGGTTCTGACGGTTCCGGTGGTTCTGACGGTTCCGGCGGTTCCGGCGGTTCCGAATCTAAAACCTTCTCCAGCAGTATTACCGCCGTGAATATTAGCCGAAAGGACAGCGGTGATTTGCTGCCGGTATCTGGATTGCCTGCGGAAGGAGCAGAAATTACACTGAGCGAATGAATTACTTTTGGGTATAGGGAGCCTAAAAGCCCTTTTTGCTACCTACGAGTAAACGCCAACTGTAGCGTTCCACTTTGGATTCTGTCGCAAACTTTGCGACAGAATCCAACAATAGTCACCCTAAGAGCCGTCCTTGGGCTTTGCACAAAAATATCTTCAGTTGCTTAGAGTTTCGCAATCTTTTCCTCATAGGTGGGGCAACCCCCAACTATTAAACTCTCTTCCCCCTTTCCAGGTAACGGTCTTCCGCTGGTATTCCCCCTCCTCACAGGTAGTTAGTACCCCACAACCAAGGGGTTATTATTTCGTCAAACTCAAGTAGAAGTTTTATCAAAGAAGGGCTTACCCTAATGTTGACACCTATAAAGGTTTTATTCGCGTCAGAACGGGGGCTTGGATACCCTAACTATTGAGCCAGGCCAACTCTCAGGAACAACAGCCTGTTAGTATCCTATACAGCACACACCAGCACAAAAAAAGCCATCAGTTCCCGTAGTTCGCTCTATAGGAAAGGTTTATTGACGGGTTACCAAGTGCACGAAATATTTAATATAGATTTATCAAAAAGTTAAGAGATATTTTCAACCGCCATCTCCTCCAAATCGAAAAAGGCAATCCGGGACAGTTGACTTTTTTATTGCTTGTCCGTGATATATTCAGAAAAAAATTACCCTTCCTCGCTCAGCCATTGAAGAAGCACACACGGGCTTGGCCGCAGGCGGTATTCCCATTGGTAGTATATTAGCCCGTGATGGTGAAATTATTGGCAGAGGCCACAATCAGCGCATCCAACAGGATAGTGTTATCAAGCATGCTGAAATGGACGCGCTGGAAAAGACTGGAAGATTACGAGCGATCGAGTATCAAGAATGCACGCTTTATACGACTCTTTCGCCCAGCCCAATGTGCAGCGGAGCCATACGTCTATACGGTATTAGGGATGTTGTTATCGGTGAAAACAAAACCTTTCAGGGAGATGAGCTATTACTCAGATCTGAAGGCATAAGCCTAACCATCCTAAATAATTCTGACTGTATTAATCTTATGAATGAATTTATCCAGCAGCCCCCTGAGATCTGGCTTGAAGATATTGGCAGGTAAAAGCGGCTGGTCAAAAGTCGAAACTAAATTTCCTTCCGAATATTACAAAGAGTAATTCACGAGCACTGTAGATTATTACTTAATAGGCGAGAAAAATTAAATGAAGGTCTAGCCAGGCACCAAGTATACCAAACCCACAATTTCACTTTTCAACCAGTTCATTTTTCAAAATATTATCAATCACTGTTAATAACTGTGGAAATTTTCTAAATCCATCTGAAGCCAAAAAATGTCCCGAATCAGGAATCGATACAATTGTTGCCTGGAGCTGATCAGCCAACTCTTCTGTCAAATAAAATGGGACTATAGAGTCTTGCGGAGAACCAATCACAATTATCTTGCCCGCCGCCAATATCAATTTACTAAAATCCAAATCCGTTTGAGTAAAACCATCAAGCTGCGGCAGATTTGGAATATTAGAAATAAAGCCTGACACGAGTACAAGCCCAGCAATATACTTCTCTTTTTTGAGAGAATTAAGATAGTTCAGTGTTGCAATGCAGCCAAGACTATGTGCGACAACGATACTATTACTATCGATCTTACCCAACTGATCTGAAAGTGTCTCCTGCCACTCTTCGGGGTTCGGAACCGATGGATTTGGTAGCGACAAAACTTCAGTAGTGATACCACGATCTTGAAGCTCATTTCTAAGCCAAGGAAACCAGTGATCATCTGGTGAACTCATATACCCATGAACAACTGTAATATTTAAATCCCTAACAATCGGGCCTGAGTGCACATAAGTAGATACTGAGATTAATATTGTGACAATCGTGATCCGAGAGAACAAGAACACTGAAAGACTTTTATAACATTTAAATTTCATTGAATTTTACTCTGCCATTACGTTTAAGCTACACTGTAAACCTTAACAGCACTGTCAGAGTCAACCATCAGAAGAGAAAAAATGCGCATTGGTGAACTTTCAAAAATTACTGGTGTAAGTCAGAGAATGCTGAGATTTTACGAAACTGAAAAACTGATTACCCCTGCTCGGTCTAAAGCGGGGTATCGCGAATACTCAAAGGAAGATATAAAGCTGATAAAAAATATAAAAATATTAAATGAAAGCGGAATTAAATTAAAAACAATAAAAGAATTATTACCTTGTATAGAGAGCGAGCATTCAATCCCTCGATTTTATGGGTGCCCTGCCGTTAAAGCCTCACTACAAAGTGAGTTAGAAAAACTTGATGAAAAAATAGTCCAGCTAACACAGAGTAGGAATGCATTAGCGCAGTATGTTGGCGACCTTCTACCAGACAGGGATTAGCTTTTTTCTTTTATCATTTAGACCAGAGTCATGCCGTTCCCCACCATGAATATCGTGCCACATCGCATTTTCACTCCCACCAGAAAGCCCAGTCTTATCTGGATCTTCAAAATCTGATAACAGCTTTTTGGCACGTTATTTAGCCCTCTCCTTCCTCCGCTTTTCATATCCAAGGGAGCGTTTTTGATCTGTCACACAATACTCATCCAGTAGCAATAACCTCGAGAGCTATGAATAAAGTCTTTGCTACTGCAATATTCCCGTAATTTTTCACCGAAAGGCTTCATTTAGAACATCCCAATAACGGCGCAAAAAATGCTATCAAACAAAAGACATCAACATTTTCCCTGATAATGCCTTCGACTTTGTTGGCTGGTGCCCTTTTGAAGAGTAACTTAGGGCGGGTGGCAATTTTCTAGTAGGCCTGATGTTCGATTGCCGCATCAAAGAGGGCTCGTGGTGTTATCCGGCCACTCGCCTTTTCAAAAAAATCAAACTAATGAAGATTACGGAGCATCATCATGGAAGAGACTCTCACACTCTCTCCCGACAGCCTGCAGCGCCAACTCAAAAAGCAAACCGCGTCCCTCACACTCTCTCCTGACGACCTGCAGCGCCTGCTAGGCAAGCAAGCCACACAATTAGATAGTTCGACCTCTCTCTCTTTCGAATTCACGCCAATACCTCAAACAGACCCACTGCGACGTGACCCCGTCCTTAGCAACCTATTGCAATATGAAGCTCGCATGCTCGAGTGGCTCGGTGAATCTGAGGGCAATGCACGCCAATTCGCGCTCGACCCAATTTCGACCTTTCAGCGGGTATGCGACCCGAGCCCCGAGCTGGTCGAGGAGCTGCGCGGCCTGTTTGACCGAGAAGAGCCAAGCGACTTAATTGAAGAAGAAATTGAAGAGCAGCAAGGTCTTCAAGAAGTTGAATCCTCGCCAGACCCGGACCTTTCGCAAGGCTGGGACTTGATCAGTGCCTCGACCCAAGGAGCGGTCAACAATTGGATTAGCGAGCTCTTCGAAGGCGACTCCGGCCAATGGTCCTTCAGCGGAAGTGTCGGCAAGGGCCCCGCCAAGGTTCGCTACGAGTTCGCATTTGATTGTCCCGCCTTCATCGCTCCCGAAGACCAAAAGGCGACGCTCGACCTGCCCATCACAGGGTTCATCAAGTTCCCAGGTATCACAAGCAACATCGAAGATGCGCAGGGCCAAAGCCCCGGTCACGCCCGGCTCGTTCTTGACCTCGACAAAATGCAAGCCAGCGCCAGCATCAACCATTATGGGCAAGTCACCGTGACCATCAAGAAGCCCAACTGGGACATGATGGAACTTGACCTCAACGATATTCAACTTTCAAAGTCGATCAAGGGTCTCGACATTACCGACGCGATGAAAGGAGCAGTCGACCAACTCATCTCAAGTTTTGATTGGCCCATCAAGTACACGGTTGCTCAACACACCCCCCTGCCCGCCGGGAACCTGGATATCGGGGTGATGTATACAGCCTTTGATGGCGACTCCGACTCAAACCTGTTCGGACTTGGAATATGCCGTGGGAATCGCCAGCCAATAGACGCGCTTCTACCACAGACTATCCCTAGCAACTGTACATCGGCGCTCATCGTATCCAACGACATCATTTTGACTTCGGTGGCCGCGGCGATTGCTGAAGCAACGCCACTGACCTCATCGCAGCTGACGGTGACCGATACCTACCCCGAGAAAATGTACCTCAACACAGACGTCGAGGATGTGATTGAGGGTGCGCATATCAAAATCAAAGAAAATAACCTCCAAGCGGCGTTCAACAACGATGGCGATCTTGTTATCAGTGCCGACATCAGAGTCAAGCGTGGGGCCATGACCCTGTGGGTCTACCAAACCCTAAAGCTCTCTGCGACGATAAGCTTCAACGCCTACGACGATGTGCTCAACATTCAGGTGAAAACAAAAGCGAAGCTCCCTTTCTGGTGGGCATTCGTTCCGCTTGGCTGGGTCATTCAATTGATCATCTCAATTTTGAGTTCAAAGAAAGGGAGTGTCGACATCGCAATTCCCGGCTTCCAGGTCAAGAAGACGAATTCGCCCGCCTATCTCCAGGTTGGCGGTGACTGGGCCTATATGCCAATCAAGCTTCATTCCACCCCAATCGCGCCTCCAAATATTCAGATGATGCACATCAATCAGCAGCTGGATGAAAACGGCGGAAGGTTCCGGTTTGACTTCAGCAAATACGGCTCAGAAGTGACGAGCTTTATCGTTGCCGCCACCTACTGGTTCTTCAAGTACGAAGGAGGTACGGACCACCAGACTCAAACGCTGGGCCTGTCGCTCACCCAGGTCCACAACAAGAATGCCGTCCTCACCGTCACTCCAGACGCCACCTTGTTCGGCCAGAAGAAAGGTTTAAGCCCCTCAGACTCCCAATTGACATTGTCATGTATCGCAGTAGTCGACGGTCCTAAAGACGGTGTGATCCTACCGAGAACCATCACCGATATCCCCGATGAATCAACCAGCCCATACATCCCCCTCGATGAGCCAGAGGCTTATGCTGCCCTTGGAGGCTGGGCGTGCGAGTACCACAAGGACAACGACCCGAGCGAACCCCCAAAGTCACACCACGTTCGCACCATTGAGCTCGATGCAACCACCGCGGTTCCTAACAACTACGAAGTGGGTATCCAATCGACTGCACAGATGCATGATGACTCGGGCAACAATGCCATTGCATCGATTGATGGCAATCTCATTGAGCTGAGCAATAGCCCCCCTCTGATCGCAAAGTACGTGACAAACCTCCAAAACACGAGTGATGACGTGTATGTCGAGATGGGCCAACCCATAAGCGACGCAGCAGTGTTCCTCTCTGGCTATCGCGTCCACTACGACAGCAGTGACCACGACATCCGGCAAGTCGGCGGAGGTTCGGAAACCTATTCCACGTCAGGCTCGCAGGTCATACTGCACAATCCACACGCACTCATCGGCGACGGCGACTCGGGAAACAGCAAGCACACTCAAGAAAACAGCGAATCGCACGTGTCGTTCCTAATTATCGCAGTACCGGAGTAAATCGCGCGGTTGCTCAGGTGGCCATTACACGCCTGGGCAACCTATTCGTTACCAGAATCCCGCGACGGTGTGTACACGCTCCAGTCTTCTTTGGACGCCGCACCGTCAACGCCCCACGACAAACTGTAGTGGCGCGCAGTTTGTTAGTGAAAAGTAAGCGATGCACGAACTACTTACGATACTGAATACTGTGATTTATGTACCACTGACTTTGCAGCAGCGTTTGGACCCTTTGCCTTCAAAAAGCTTTATGGATACTCCATGATTTCTAGTGGGCAGGTACGGAAATAATATTTGAAATTTTTCTGTAGATTTATAGAGCGAAAGCCCCAAAAGTCGCCGAAGTCCTAGCGAAAAATAATGTGCCTGGAAAAGAACCCAAGCAAACGAACCTTTAATCAGAACTACCCTACTTTATCGACCAGCCACTTCATATTATTGAGATCGCGCGGTTTTTGATCAGTAAAATCAGGCACCTTGGTGTAAAGAACGCATAGAACAATACGCTATGCCCTATGCTTCAAGTACTCTTAACAAATTAAACAGAGTGTTGCCATGAATAAATCCAGGCATGAAACTTTTATGCAAGCAGCGATTGAGGAGGCACGTAAGGGTTTAGCTGCGGGAGGTGTCCCCATTGGTAGCGTAATCGTACTAAATGATGAAATTATCGGCAGGGGCCACAATCAGCGTATCCAACAGGATAGTGTGATCAAGCATGCTGAAATGGATGCATTGGAAAACACAGGGAGGTTGCGCGCTGCCGATTACCAAAAATGCACGCTTTATACGACTCTGTCACCCTGCTCAATGTGTAGTGGAGCCATTCGCCTATACGGCATTAAAAATATTATTATCGGTGAAAATAAAACTTTCCAGGGTGATGAATCATTACTCAAATCTGAAGGTGTAAGCTTGGTTGTTCTTAATAACCTTGAATGTATTGACCTTATGAATCAATTCATTCAGCAACACCCTGAAATTTGGTATGAAGATATTGGCGAGTAAGAAACCATTAACTGCAAAGTGTCTTTATAGTGGCCAGCCTATAAACCAAATTATTAGAAAAGATTGACATTTCATGGATTCTTTCGATGTTTACACTGTGGCTTTCAAGAATTCAATTGTGTTTGAGAAGCTCCACGGCCCCTCCTCAGCACCAATATGACACATTACTGGTCAGCCTGATAGTTGCTAAGCAGGCCCAATCGGTGAAGGCTGCAACAGCCACCAGATATGGGCCCTAGCCTGAAGATACCTGAGGTACAACAACTATCCTAGATGGAAGTTTCAGCAGTAAGAGCAGCCCTAAAACTACCCCCTCTCCTATTCTGCCCCCTGGAGAATTGGGAAAACTTGTGTGGACAGAAATCAGTTGGGGTGCCAAGCACATAGAACTGCCCAGCGACAAAATGAAAATGGGCCAGCCACACATTATCCCTCTTGCTGAACAGGCTATTGCCTTACTGCAAGAACTGGAGCCGCTAACAGGCCATGGCAAATATGTTTTCCCATCAGCTCTAGGCCAGAGCCGTCCACTGTCTGATAACGGTGTGAAGACTGCGCTTAGGTCACTGGACTATGACAATGAAACCATGACCGCCCCCGGATTCCGTGCAATGGCCCGTACTCCATTAGACCGCGACACTCGGCAGATTTAATTTAGAATTCGCGTTTTCATCAAGGAAAAAATTGAATGTGGCACGTGCATCTCAAATCAGAGAGGTAGAACACATTCTTCAATGGATTTACGAGGATAAAAGGATATGTCTATCAACGAACATGCAACCAAGGTACAGGTGAGTCGACTGGTTAACACCGCTCTGGCAGCGATTAAGAATAAAGATCCGAGACTTGATCAGACTCTGGTCCACACTTTGGATCAACTCAGCTTAATCAGCCGGAACCTGAATACCGCCAAACATAACGTACAGCACTTTGGTGGAATTATGGCGAGCGGTGCTCATGGACAAAACGCCTACCGAGCCAATCAATCCATGAACTCGAAGCTTAGGACCCTCTCATCACTTGAAGCCTTCCTCGCAGAAGAATGGAAAAAGCTTGGTAAAGCAGTTGACGCATATAGGAAACAGCTACCATGGGAAGGCAAGACCGAATTGGAACTCCTGGATATGCTTGCGGGAGAAATCGAGTCGTTCGATAAATTACTTAAGAAAAACGTCATTCAGGTTCCAAAGCACCAGTCCAATCCACATCAAACGATGACCCTTCAAAGAGAAATCACCCAATTAAAGGCAATACCCGCTCATACAGCGCCAAGTATGCTTGTCTTAATTACCATCGGCCTTCGGTTATTTGCAATGTACGTCGGTTCTAAAAAAGTGACTAGCAATAGATAGTCTCGATTTCCCTTTTAGCAGTTTGCTAGGCGCTGAACGTTTTTCATCCGACAGGATCAATGCCTGTCGGAGCCTTATAAATAAATGGGGTCAGATCAATATTGTGTTAGGAATACCCACATTTATGGTAAAGCCATACATAGGCGTTCCAGCAGCATTTCCGTCACCCGCCTGGCAAACTGTTTCTCGATAGATTGAACCAGACAGAATTTGTAGCCCCCCACCAGAAAGTTCCCGAGCACCGATACTCCCGATTGAAGTAACGCACATAAAAGGCGTGATGGGACACCCACAGAAGATAAAGCATCCTACGTCACACCATATTGCGCTGTTTATACACCAGCAACACGCGGATGACTGGGATCTAAAAGAAGTGGTGTCTCGTTGGTATCGATTATGCAAAGGCTCAGCTTTATCACAGCGTTTTTGTAGAGATGAAACCCAGATCACGCCGAACCCACCCAACTCACAGAAGTAGTAAAAATTTGGAAGGCACGACTTACCGATGCCAGTTGGTTCATGCGCTATCTGAACGAATCTATTGCGAGAGAGACCAACCGTGAGACTGGCCTTTTATATTTTTTTCAAATTAGAAGGAATTTCTATTTCCCCAAAGCCCACCTAGTAAGGGGCTAAAAGGCCAGGAACTGTTGCCTCTAGCACAAATTTATTGGCCGGTGGATTAAGGTAGTCGAAATGCCAGGTTGATCGAATATTGCTACTTAGAGGAGAAAATCATGGCTCTGTTTTATGGTGAAACACTACAAGAAAAATTGACATTGGATATTTTTTAAGTGGATATGTACCCTATACAGAGGAAGCCTCTCGTCTCTACAGGTTCTTCTTAGCCATGATTAAAAGCCTAGTCAGAACTACCCTGTAATGGGTGCTCAGAATACTGTCCAGAAAAGCGATACAAAACTTCAGGCGGACACCTTTATCAAAAGGGTTATAAGCAGTAGCGAGACAATTACAATGAAAACGCGCAAAACCAAACCCTTAAAAAATATTTCGCAAATTTAAAAAGCTGATTGCTTTGAAAACTGCAACTCTCATAAGACCCCAAAACTTCATTTAAATTCTGGGTTAGAGAAATGAAAGCTTCTCGACACCCTCCTTATAAAGTTGCATTTCTTCGCGGTAAGTACACCTAAAAATATAGGCGCCCAAATAATCTTATTGGAATTTATTCAGTTTTCTTCAGCGTCAAAGCTGCGTAGAATCGAAAGATATTTATCAAGATTCTGGGCAGTGATAAAACCGGCTTCTAAAAGCCAACCGCCCAAGATAAAACAAGAACATCAAGAATTTTCTAAAAGACCCATCCCCAAAGGAGAACGGTAGCGTGACGTAAGAGTAAGTAAAAGGCGCTGGCCCAAGGTGCGGCAACACCCGGGGCCAGCTAACCAAATTGATATCGACGTTATCAAAGTGGCTACATGAATGGTACGCTAGAAACCCGCTCGTCTTCAATAAAAGGTTGCACTTTCAGCAGCCTGAGGAGATTCCCTAAGCACAGGGAGTCTAGCGCCCGCCTTTTCTTCTTTTACGCCTACCGTTCTCGCGCCCCTCCTAATACCTGCAACCGATATTACTTTCCTGGCCTTTCCGTTGCGGGAGGTTTGCCAATGCTTTGCGTCTCATTAGGAAACCGATATGTTGATTTTAAACCGCCGTACAGGCGAGAACCTCAGGATTGGGGAAAACGTCTCAATCACAATATTAGAAGTTAAAGGTAATCAAGTGCGGGTAGGCATAATCGCCCCAAGGTCCTTACCGGTTCACCGAGAAGAAATTTATAGAAGAATCAAAAGACAACAGGGGCAAGACAACGGGGGATAAAAAAACAGATTCTCCTAGTAGAATGAGTCCTAACAATCCTGCTTAGGCCCTACTGCTCCAAGGACGATAACAACCGCAACCCTTGTATAATCGAACAATCTGTCCAGCATTTAGGGTTTCCCTATTCCAAAGGTCCTAAATGCTGGACAGAAAACTTTAACAGCGCCTAGGCAATGTTAATTAATGTAACAATTTAGCCGGCTGTACCACTTAATGCAGAAGATACAAAAACCGGCAAAATACGTTGTTCAATCAAGCCCAGGGTTTTTTCTTCATCGCCGCGGCCGGTGATAGCTATCACCAAATCCAGGTCTTCGATGGATATCACATACTGGCCACCACCGCCCCAGCCAAATTTCGCTAGGTATTTCTTGTCGCCAACCTTCAGAGGGGTTCGCCAGAAGAAATAACCGTAGGAGAAATTGGTGTAGTCAAACTCATCATCTGTAGGAACAGCTACCTTACCAGTGGCCTTGGTGATAAACGCTGCCGGAATCAGCTGGTGGCCATTCCATTTGCCTTTATTGAGTACCAATGTACCCCACTTAACCATACTGCGCGATGTCATCATGGCTCTTGACCCTGCCTGGGGCACCCCACTAACGGCTTCCTTCCAATGATAGCTATCGATCCCCATCTTCTCTAGCAGCTCTTTTTTAATAAAGTCGCTGGCGGAACCGGGAACCACGGCATCCAGAACCAACATTGCAATCATTGGGTCTGAGCCTTGATATAAATAAGTTTGCGAATCAAGAGTGATCGGCTTACTGTGACTTAGATAGATTTGGGCTAGCTTTTTCCCGGTTAACTGCTCAGGTTTTTCTAGTAAGGCATCGAGTTTTTCCTCTGCAATACGGATTCCTGACTGCATGCTCATGGCATGATTTAGTGTGACAAGGTCTGCGCCTTTAACAAGCTGCTTCCTATCCAATCCTTTCAGGAAGGAAGTGACAGGCTTGTCTAGGTCTTCCATGGTCAAATACCCTAACTGTATTGCCCGCCCAATTGCCAGGGCTGTATAGGCCTTGGTGGCAGATGCTTGTGGGTGAGGCAAGTTGACACGGCCAAGGGAATAGTAGGATTCAAATACCAGCTTGTTATTTTGGGCGATAAGCAGGCTATCGTAGGGGGTATGTTGATTATCGGCTATTTCCTGGGCCAGCTTTTGCAAGCTTTCCTTAATTGTATCTATCTCACCAACAGGAATACCGTCTTTTCTATCCGCTGGCGCCGTATCAATAAACGCCTTTTTGAGCTTTGGCGTGGATCTCTCCAGGTTTGGGAGGTCACTACGATAGTCGGCCATATTTATTTCTGGTGCCTTTAAGTCTCCCGCGCCTGCAGTAGCGCTTATGCCGTACATTAGGCCGATTGTGATTAGTTTCTTAAAAATCATCTTATATCCTCAATTTAACTTTGAAGTTTTTTTAATATGATTCGATATACCATTGGTTAGTGTTTCAGCTTATCGGCAAGCCAATAAATACTGCGCACTGATGACTTTGGGAATGCTGTAGTGTGATTCGCCGATTCGATAACCGCTGGCTCCAGAGTTAAATTAGCCAATTTTTGGTTCTTTAACTCACCAACAAACTTTTCTACTGCAGCGCCCAATTCCTTCTCTAATGCACCGTAAGCAATAAATACATTGGTTTGTTTGGGTAGTTCCATCAGTGGTTTGTTAGGCTCTGATTCAAGACGAGAATCCATATAAGTGTCTATCAATCTTGATGGGCTACCGATAATATAGTTTTGAAAAGTATCCGGTTGGCTCATTAAGACATAAACACCAAAGAGCCCCCCGAATGAGTAACCGAAATAAGTGCGGTTATCTGGATTCGCGCGGTAATTGCTTTCGATATACTGTATAACGTCATTTCTTATAAAGGCGAGATACTGATGGGCCTCTCCTTTATAGGTTTTTTTATCTTTATTATCTGAGGGTAGTGCTGGCTTAAAGTCCCGATATCGACTTGACCATTCATTTTCATCAGCTGGCATATCCTTCTGCCAACTAATACCCACCAAAATGGCATCTTCCAGTGCGTATTCAGTAGTAGCCGATAGTATTTCAACTGCCCATAAAGCGTCTGTATAGTAAATAACCGGATGCTTATTAGTATCACTCTCCTCGTATTTTTCAGGCAGCTTAATAAACAGCTCGTATTCTCTATTATTGCTGGAGTCCTGAATGGGTATTATTTGGATTGTGGATAACTCCAGGGCCTTATGCTCACCTGCTTCAAGGGCAGCGATAGGTAGCAACAGGAGAAAGGCGACTAGTAAACGCTTTTTCATATCAGTATTTATACCGTTACATGTGATCGGAGAAGCGCTCAATCTAAACAAGGAGCCAGTGAAACACCTGAAGTGCTCCTGATTTTTCGATGACTTTCTACTGCTGGCATAAAGTGCTTATTTATCAATAGGTTACAAGGCGCGCTTTAGATATGATCAGGGTTTATGCTAGTATCGATAGCAAAAATTCAGCTCAAATTTTGCTCAGGTAGATACATCAATGGCTTCACAATATTGGGTGGGTGACTTCTTTATTGATTTATCCAGAAACCAGATCACCCGACATGAGCAATCACAAACTATCCCCCCTGTCTTAACCCACTTGGCAAAGCATCAGCGAAAGGTAGTGAGCCAGGATGAGCTACTGTCTGAAGTTTGGCCCGATACAATAGTCACACCAAATACGCTGCAAAGAAGTATTGCGCAACTTAGAAAAGCCTTTGGGGAGGATCGCAAGCAGCAGTCTTATATTAGAACCCATGCCAAACAAGGTTATAGCCTGGAATGTGATATTGTTTGGCAAGATGGTGATTCTATTCCACAGGATAAGACAGTATCGGAAGAAAACGCCCTCTCTCCTGCTCCCCCTGCACCCCCTGAGCCTGTAATAGATATACAACCAAGTAATCCGGATTATCAAACCCAGTCAGTTAAACCAAATAGATTCCCAATATTTGCGCTTATTGGGATGGTATTTTTGATATTTGTTGGATTTAATTACTCTTCACCCAAGCAAAACGCTCAGCTTATATTTGATCGATTACAGGCAGTAACGGCTACGGATCACAAAGAGTTTGGCCCCTCATATTCACCTGATGGTGAATATATTATATTTAATCGTTATTTGGATAAGCTCTGTGTTAATAAAATCTGGGCCAGAAATATTCATACCCAGAAGGAGACGGAATTAACTCCAGAATGGGGTACTTATGGCCGCCATACACTATCACCAGATGGCAAGAAACTGGTATTTATTTCTGAAGAAGACTGCACCATACCGCTAACCCAGAATACCTGTTACAACCTGGTAAGCCTGGATTTTCAAAAGGCATTAGTCAGCTCACAGCAGCCAAATATATTAATGCGCTGTAAGAACTCGGCCATTAAAAATCCGGTATGGTTAAATAACAATGACCTCGCTATTTTACATAAAGAGTCTGATCGTTGGCGGCTAATCAAATATTCAGTGAGAGATAACAGCAGTCAGGTACTTTATGACCTGGAAGAGGGAAACCTAGCTCACTTTGATTATTCAATCGATGACGATTTAATAGCCGTCACCAGCTATCATCAAGATGGCCAGCTTTATATCGATATGCTGGATTCTAAGGGGGCGCTTTTAACCAGCCATCCGATTGACTATCCAGATGAGATACCTGAACACAGAGCCATTTCCCCTAACTTTTCACCGAGAGAGGATGAGCTAATCTTTAGTACAGGGCGAAGACTCTTCTCTCTCACCTATGATGGCAAGGTCAGTAGAATTCAGTTACCTCTGGACCAGTCTGCCAGCTCTCCAGACTTTCATCCAGGTGGACATAGAGCACTGGTTATTAAAGGGCAATACGATAGTGATATTGCCTTGATACCGCTAAACCTGCCTGGGGCTAGCACCACACCTTCAGAAGAAGATGTCAGCACAATTTACCCAAGCGCCACACGGTCGATTTCCGGGGAGGATGACGGTATTTTCCAACCCAATGGCAACTTGATTGCGTTTACCTCCAGGCGCTCTGGTGAAGACCAGGTGTGGGTGACTGATGGTAGTGATTTACGGCAGGTATCTCAGTTTCCAATCGATACCAATATCGACGGTATCCATTGGTCTGCCGATGGAGAAAGTATTCTGGTAAATGCCAATAACAAGCTCAATAAAATTTTCTTGGATGGCCGTGTAGAGGGCTTGCCCCTGAATGCGCCTGTTGATCAGCTCTTCCAGTGGGACAGTATCGATAATTCAGCGTTATTATCCTTGACGATTAAAGGGGTTACAAAATTTGCAGAAGTCGATTTAGATAGCCTTGAGCCCAGGTTTATCAATGAAAAACCAGTTAGCTGGGCCCAGAGGACTAAAGATGGCCGGCTGATCTATATGGACCATATGAACCGCTTTTGGCAGCCCGGCCCTGCTGAAGACCAACTAATTGAGAAGCTGGTTAATCAAGGTAGCGAAAAGAGATTTGTTATCAAAGAGAGTGTGATTTACTCAATCAATCGAGACGACCAGCTGTGGTCATACAATCTCGACACCGATAACTTTTCCATTTTAGGGAACATGCATAGGGATATCGATTACTTGACCGATGTTAATCAAGAGAACCTGATGATTACCTATGTTGTTGCCGCTAAAAAGGAAGTGGCTGAGCTTTTCTTACGGCAATAGCATTACGACAATACACTCTTTTTATTTCTAAAAAATAAGATGGTTTCCTAGAAACCATCTTACTATTCCATCACGATATGATGCGGACTTTAATATTGCTAAAGCTCAATTAAAGAACTACATAGCTACGTAAATAATTTCATAAGCTGATCAACTACCCACATATGGAGCTGGCTGTGATTAGATCGGCTATGCCATGCTGCAATGACTTCAAATTTTGGGGTCTGTGTATCCAGATTGAGAGGAATCACTTTCTTATTGGGCAACAATCTTGAGGGGTAAAAAGCAATTGTGTCAGTGGCAGCAATAATATCTGGTGCGGCTGAAAAGCAAGGTACTGACATTACGATATTGCGCTTTAGTCCTTGCATAGCAAACCATTCATCGTGAGACCCTCTCAAGTTCGGGCGAGAAGGTGAAATAATCAATTGTGGAAGCTCGGCTACGTCAGCCAAAGTCAATGACCTGCCCTTTAGAGGAGATTTTTTTCCTGCAATACAGACATGTTGCTCTTCAAATAACAGTTTGTAAGGCAGGTCATCCGGGATGAAATCAGGGAAAGTGAGCGCTAGATCGATCTCGCCGGCAACCATTAATTGATTTAGGTTATCTGTTTCAAAATCCCTAACGATAACTTTAAGCTCTGGGGCAGATTTACGGACAACCTCTAGTAGTTGGGGTAGTACCGATTGAATCGCATAGTCTGTGGCGCTAATGCTAAAAACCCCCTTATAGGTTGCCGGGTCAAAAGCTATTGGGGTCAGCAGTGACTCTACATCCTTTAAAATGCTGCTGATCCTGCCGCCCAGTTGTTCGGCAATAGGAGTGGGCACCATGCCGTTACCTTGCCTAATGAACAGACGGTCATCAAATACCTCCCTCAACTTACGCAGCTGTTCACTGATTGCTTGCTGAGTTAACCCTACCTTTTCCGCTACCCGCGATAGGTTTCTCTCTTGCAGTAGCGCTTCCAATATACGTAGCTGTTTCAGGTCTAACCGACTTATACCATTCATATTTGTAACCAGGACAAAGAGTAGTTGTTTCTAATTGTATCTTTGCCTATCTATTATTCCCACCATCGTAAGGCACAGCCACATCTGGCTGGGGCTATTTAATAGCCCAAGTAGTTACTCTTCTAATTATCTGGAGATAGATATGAGCCGACCCACTAAGCGCTTTGCTCCTCAGGAATCTTATAAATTATTTATTGGTGGTGAATGGGTTAATAGCAACTCGGGGCGTACGATGGACAGCCTCAATCCTGCTACAGGCGAATTACTGACTCGCATACCGTTGGCCGATTCAAGTGATGTCGATGCTGCTGTCATTGCGGCAGAAAAGGCGTTCCCCATCTGGAAACTTACTTCCGCTATTGAACGACAGGATGCACTGCTCAAAATTGCAGACATGCTTTCAGAAAAGAAAGCATTCTTCGCCCACCTTGAGGCATTGGAAACCGGCAAGCCAATTCGCGAAACTTCAAATATTGATATCCCACTGGCCATAGACCACTTTCGCTACTTTGCAGGGGTTATCCGCTCTCACAGCGACGAAGCGGTGATGATTGATGATCAAACCATGAGCTTGGTATTCAGCGAGCCAATGGGTGTAGTCGGTCAGGTAATCCCATGGAACTACCCTCTGCTGATGGCCGCCTGGAAGATTGCACCCGCTATCGCAACCGGTAACACCGTAGTGATTAAGCCATCCGAGATGACTTCATCCACCCTGCTGGAGCTGACCAAGATTTTCAAGGAAGTATTACCAGATGGTGTGGTGAACGTTGTCACCGGCGTAGGCCCAGAAGCGGGCCAGGCTTTACTGGATCACCCTAAAGTCGCGAAGCTGGCCTTCACCGGGTCTACTGGCATCGGCTATAACGTGGCCAAAGCTGCGGCTGATAAATTGGTACCAGCTACATTGGAGCTGGGTGGCAAGTCAGCCAATATCGTATTCCCCGACACAAACTGGGAAAAAGCCCTGGAGGGCGGAGCCCTGTCTATCCTGCTGAACCAGGGACAAGTCTGTGAATCTGGTGCCCGCCTTTTTGTCCACGAAACTATCTTCGACCGTTTTACCACTGAATTAAAAGCCAAGTTTGAATCTGTAAATGTCGGCGATCCGATGGACCCCAACACACAAATGGGTAGCCAGATCAGTGAAGCGCAAATGAACCGTATTCTTGGCTACATAGATATTGCCAAAGAAGAAGGTGCGAAGATCCTTACCGGCGGTAAGCGGCTGCAAAAACCCGGAATGGAACAGGGTTTTTATATTGAGCCGACAATTATTACCCATGCGGATAACGCTATGAAAGTGGCTCAGGAGGAAATCTTTGGCCCTGTGGTGGTAGTGATTCCTTTCTCCTCTGAGGAGGAAGTTATAGCGATGGCCAACCAATCCGATTATGGCTTGGCAGGTGCTGTTTGGACTCAGGATATAAACCGTGCACTGCGCGTTGCACGAGCCGTGGACACAGGCCGCATGTGGGTGAATACCTATCACGAACTCCCTGCCCATGCACCGTTCGGCGGTTACAAGAAATCCGGTATCGGGCGTGAAACCCATAAATCGATGATTGATGCCTACACGCAGAAGAAGAATATCTTTATCAGTCTTAATGAAAAGCCCTACGGTCTTTTTTAAACCTCACTGCAATAAGCTTTTAGCAGGAAAGTAGTTATGAAAAACGAAGCACTGTTCAGTGAAATCAACCTGGGCCCTTACACCCTGAAAAACCGCATTGTGCTGCCGCCGCTTACCCGATCGCGTAGTTCACAGCCCGGTAACATCGCTAATGACTTAATGGCCAACTACTACGCTCAGCGAGCTGGTGCGGGCTTTATGGTTACAGAGGGCACGCAAATTGAACCCCGCGGCCAGGGTTATGCCTGGACCCCCGGAATTTATTCACAGGACCAGGTCGAAGGCTGGAAAAAAGTGACCAAAGCCGTACACGATCAAGGCGGTATTATTTTTGCCCAGCTTTGGCATGTGGGGCGTGTATCCCACACATCACTACAACCGAGTGGAACGGCTCCTGTTGCGCCGTCTGCAATTCGTGCAGATGCGGTAAAGGTATTTATTGAGACAGGGCCAGGACAAGGTGCTTTGGCTGAACCCAGTGAGCCTCGTGCACTGACAACAGAAGAAGTTAAAGAACTGGTGCAGCTCTATGCCCAGGCAGCACGCAATGCTTTGGAAGCGGGCTTCGACGGTGTTGAGCTGCATTGTGCCAATGGTTATCTTGTAAACCAGTTTATTTCTGAGCATACCAATCAACGCGATGACGAGTATGGCGGTAGCCTGGAGAACCGACTGCGTTTCCTCAAAGAGATTGTTGCAGCGGTATCAGCAGAGGTAGGTAATGATCGTCTCGGCGTTCGATTTGCTCCGCTGTTTGAAAGTACCGATGAGGACCGTGTTTATCTTGGCCTGGTGGAGAGTGACCCACACACAACCTATATCGAAGCTATCAAACTATTGAACGAGGCGGGAATTGCTTACCTATCTTTAGCAGAAGCGGATTGGGATAATGCACCGGATTTACCTGAGAATTTCTACCAGGAAGTACGAGATATCTTTGGCGGGCGCATCATGTATGCCGGCAAGTATTCCCCAGAGAAGGCTTTGCGGGTGCTGCAGGCGGGTAATGGAGATATCTTTGGTTTTGGTCGCCCTTTTATTGCCAATCCGGACCTTCCCATACGTATTCGCAATGATTGGCCTCTTAATAAGGTTGACCCGGAAACCATGTATGGCGGTACCGATGAAGGCTATACCGATTACCCTTCTTACCAGCCATAATTTTTAACAGTTCCTTAACAGGACATAAAAAAAGCCCCAGTAATTGAAGGTTACTGGGGCTTTAAACTTACTCGTAAAACTTCTTGGATTCCTGAGGTAATTTTCAGTGTTTTTCCAGACACTAAAATAACTATTAATCCCTTTGGATACCTCGACTAAATTGTGATTTACTTCGAGATAATTATTAAAAACTAAAAGTCCACTCGGGCATCCAGTTCAAAGCCCAGGTTTCCAGGACTTTATCAAAGCCACTCAACACCATAATCCCAAGCAACAAAAGTATGGCACCAAGTGCTACTTTGCCACCAACAGCAAAAGCGCCAACTGATGGTGATAAGCGGCTATAAATTTTCCGTGATAGCCCGCCTGCCACCAGTAGCGCAGCACCGGTACCAAGCCCAAAAGAAAACATCACCATAAATGACTGGCCTAGTTGCTGGCCCATGGAAGCAAGCGCGATTGCTGCACCTAGCGTGGGACCTACGCAGGGCAACCAGATAATTCCTGTGAGAAAGCCGATACCAAACTGTCCGGCCCAGGCGCCATCACCAGTAATGCTCGCCCCTGCGGTAACTTTCGCCAAACGCAGGGTCACCCAGTCGGAAAGGGGTTTGATCAGTAGAATAAGGGCAACGGCCACAAGCAGGATTGCAGCAATATAGCGAAATAGCTCTGGGTCCAGCCCTAAAGAGACCAGCAGGAAACTGAGTACAGTTCCAGCCAGGGCAAATGACAAGCTGAGCCCTACGGCGAGCGCATAAGGCCCCCAGCGCCCAGCACTGCTGGAGGCGCCAACTACCATTGGCACCAGTGGCCAAACACAGGGGGAGAGAATACTAAGTGTGCCCGCAATCAAGGCCAGGGGGATGGCGCTGACTTCAAGCATTTTCGCCGCAGGCCTTAACTGAGTTAAAGATATTCTGGCGAATAACATCAGCGCGTGTTTCAGCAACACTGAACCATACCTGCTTGTCCCCACGATAGAGCAGCAGGGTTGACTGCCTGGGCGCACGGAAATGCTTTACCCACTCTTTTTGCTTGTCGAAATTCACATTAAGGATTGTGAGGCCACACTGGGGGTTATCTTTCTGGAACTGCGCAAGAATTATGCCCTGCTTCTTGCAGGTAGGGCACCAGTCTGCCCGCACATCAATCAATACGGGTTGCTTCGCAGCTTGCAGCTCTTTGAAGCGCTCTTCAGAGAAGGGCTCTCCGGCTGATGCGAAGGGCACGCTAAGAAGGAAGGAAGTTACAAGCAAAGAGCGTAGAAATAAGTGAAGAACTTTCATGCTAATCATATCCTCGGTATAAAAATGCACACCCCAGCGGAAAGGTAAAATTGGGTGCATTGCAACCTTAGTCGGCGTAGGCCGCAAATTATTACAGTCCATAATGAGGAATTTCTTAACAAATACTTACTGTAGAGCCGTCCACATTTACCATGGTTTGGATACAACACACTCCAAAAGCCAAGCCAGCTCAGGATTCAAAGGAAAGCCTGAACCCCGGATAAAAGAGAAATCCAGGGGGTAAGACGTGAAAATGTGCAGCTAATCCAATCGCTCAAGAAATGACTCAAAGCCCCAGATTCGTCTTAAAAGCTGATTATCTGCCCCTGGCTATAAAGTAGAAAAACGCAAAGATTTCGTCATGCTAAGCCAGGAATGCCAAGTACATTTCAAAGGCCTCAAAACCAGGCTAAGCAGATCCTCCTACTCTCTAGGAAAGCATGCACATTGGAACTCTGAGGATTCTGGCCAATTAATCGTTGGGAATGGGGAATCTGTAGGTCTCAAAAGTTAACCTAATTTATTGAAGGATGAACATAGAATACTAAATTAACGGATTTTTATTTCCGGCCAATCTTTTTATGTATCACCATTAATACCAGCGGAATCACCAGCCAACCCAAAGACCAGACCACAGGGCTGATGAATGCAAGTCCAATAGTAAGTACTGCGACGAAGGGTTCAGTCGTTGCGCTTTTGAAGACGTTATCTTTTTCATTGCTGGTAAGGGATGTGTTAGCGAAGCCCATCTTGCGGGCATACTGCCAGCCTGCGAGCCCAATAAATCCCGATAGCGCAAGGCATACACTCTGGCCAACGGTGGACGAGATGCTAACTAATTTAGGGTCATTGATCGCAAAATAGAGATAAAAACATACGACCACCTGCTGCAATAACACCAGCGAAGTATGGATATTATTGGACTGCTCAACGGGCCCAAGTAATTTATGCGTCAGATTCCACTGTACGAGCGTTAGTCCTACGGCAATAAATAGGCGGAAAATCTCTTGGGAATTCTCCACTAAAAGACTCAGAAGGCCAAATTCAAGCTTTATCCAAGCCATATCTTCTCCCGAAGGAAGATATAAAACGAAGTTGACAAATAAGAGCGCGTAAGCGACATCAATGAAATTTTCAAGTCGCCGCAGGCGGCAATGCCTTATTGCAATAGTTCCAGTATCTATATGGCGCATCATGGAGACCAGACTTTTTAGCCACAGTGAGTCTCGTTATAGCAGACACCGGATGCTGTATAGGTGCAAAAAATAGACTGAAAGCCAGTAATTTTTACGCCTCCCAGTAAAAAGAGACAGAGAAAAGGGCCGGCCTGTTATTTGCTCTTAGATAACTTTTCGCCTGAAGAAGATAGTTCGATTAATGATCTAACTGGTACTACTGCCATCATTATTACGCTAAAAGCTGATAGTCGGCCAATTTTGGTTGATAAGCAGACAGATCGAGCACAATTCAAACAAGGCAATACTATTAATCGATTGACTTCAAACAGAATCTACATAAGATCCTACGAAATTAACCCGGATAAAGATTTAACAACCATTTGCATAGCTATCCGGTCGCTGGGTTTGGTCAGTAGACCTCCTGACAAGATCCCCACTTTTCCAGTGGTTAAACGAATACAATTTTTACAGCCAGCAGAAAAAAGTATAATTATTTTTCTAGAAAAATTGATGATGCAAAAAAGTTTATTGAACTCAATGCCGGTAAAAATACCTTCAGCTGCAAACCTTACCGTATCCAGTATGAAAACCAGCCTAAGTAAAAATCTCAGAGCTGGCTTTTGAAAGAATTGGCACGGTATCCTGAAGCAGTCAGATTAGAGGCTGAAAACACTCAATCGTCAGAAAAAATAGCAAGAGGAGTGACAGTGCTCCTTATCCATTTGTCTTGGACAGCCCAACCTAAGCATTGCTTTGAATAATAAGTCAATAATACCCAGCAACCATATAAAAATGGGGTAATTATGGAAGGTGAATTACTTTCACTTCGAGCCGAACTCGCCCTGCTGGAGCGGGACAATCAACGCCGGCTGGAGACCTTCGAACGACGGCTCTCCGCCCTTGAGGCACAGCTCAGGCGGGACGATACAGAAACCAAAGAAGCCTTGGTAGAAAGTACTGCTGAGTTAGAAGACGAACTGGCCCTGCTTATGGGCACACCCTCCAAGCCCCGCCAAACCATTCAGCAAGCTCATTCATCAACCATACCTTCAGCAACGGCAACTCCTACCCCGAAATCTTCTGAATCCAAATCAACGCCTGAGAGAGCCGGTAAACCATCAGTAGCCACTCCATGGTTACAAGAAGGCCTGGCCAGTCTATTGGCACCAGCCCTGGAACCGCTCAATCGCGTGTGGGAGCCCCTTGCAAACTTTTATCGCCATTACCAGCGCCAGGGTAAAGCCCCGGTATTCTTTATGACCGCTGCCGGCATACTGGCACTGGTATTTGGCTTCGCATACTTGCTGCAGTTCTCTTTCAACAACTATTTGGGCCCGGCCGGTAAGGTGATCTTGGGCTTTCTGGTTGCGGCGGCAACCACTTTTGGCGGTGTGACTTTTAGCCGGCGTATGCCCCATATGGCGGACTACGGCTCTGGATTAATAGCGCTCGGAGTGATTCTTCTCTACCTGTGTGGGTACTTTGCCGGGCCTTACTATCAGTTGCTGCCTGTTCCTGTTGGAGTCGGCCTGTTGGTGGCGACAACAGGGCTCTCTTACTTACTGGCCCTATTATTTGAGACACGAGTGGTGTCTATGGTGACCCTGCTGGGCGGTGCCACCATGCCTTTGGTGGCGAATCATTTTGATCCTTCCGCACTTGTTTACCTCAGCTATTTATTGGCACTCGCCCTGGCGATGCTGCATTTATCCAGGCAGATACGCTGGCCACAGCTTGCGATCGTCACAATGGTACTGAGCGCAGGCATGCTGGAGTTTTCCGTCTCAAATCTGGATGAGGCTACATCTACCTGGGGGCCATTACTAATACTGCACGGCTTCTTTTATGGCTTTGCCCATTACGCTCTGCGAGGACTAAGTGCTGAATTGATAGAGTCCAAAGGGCTGGAGCGAAGACGCCTGATTATTATTGCCGCAAACCTGGTGCTGTTTATCCACATCAGCTGGTCGCTCGCACCCAACAGTAACGCACTGGGCATTGTGTGGCTGCTGAACCTTCTACCCTGGATGGCTCTGGCCATTTATTCACGCTGGCTGTTTGGCTACAACGCCATCAGTATTTCCGCCCGTGTTGTACAGAATATGGCTCTACTACACGGTGGATTACTGGCAGGCTTGGCAATCCTTGCGTTGTGCAGTCCCGCTTTATTGGGGATTGTCTGGTGTCTAGAGGGATTGTTGCTGATTTTTCTCGGTGCCCGTTTTGGTTTCATCAGTGTAAGAAGCGAGGGTTACATCGCCCTATCTGCAGCTGGCGTTACCATGCTGTGGCAAGCTCTGACCTGGGTAGCTGGCGGAGTTGTTCCCGCACCAATGTTGCTGTCATTAAGCGCAGATGCTGGTTGGGGTAACTGGTTGGCGCTCTGTGCGGCTGCCTTCGTATTAACCCGGCTGTTGCAGCACTGCGCAGATCGGATTACTCCTAGAGAGCACCATTTAACCTCTTTCGCAGATAACGCTTTTGTGGTGTTTTTATCCGCAAGCTTTCTGCTATCTGTTGGCATCCTCTGGCCCCAGGGTATGTGGCTGCTTGCCTTGCTACCGATGGGCTTTTTAATCTGGCACGGCAAGCGCACTGGTTCAGCATTTAGTGAATGGTTTGGACTCAGCCATTACTTACTGCTGTTTATCCCACTACTCGCGAGTGCATCGATTGTGGGTAACTTGCATTTCTACGATCAAATACCTTACGGAAAGATCGCTAGTGTAGAGGCCTTCCTTAGCTTGTGGATGATTGCAGCTCTGTATAAACACCTGGATATGCAATCCACTGGCTTCTCTCTGGCACTCAATTTGCGCAAGCTGTTTTACGCTCTGGTGCCAATATTTTTCCTACCAACAGTACTTTATAAGGCCAACGACTACTTCCCCATCGCCGTTTGGCTGTCTGGCGCTATCGCCCTGGCACTTTATACACACCTGAAACTGGAGGTATTAAAACAGGAACTGCGCATATTGATCGCAGGCGCAAGCTTTGTAGCAATAATCAGTTGTGCTCTGCAGGAGTTCGCCAACTGGCAAGGGTTTGCCTTGAGTGGGTTGCTGTTGGGGCTGGTATCAATGGCGGCACTGTTGTGGATCGGCCAGGGATTGCGGCGGAAGCCAGCCGGCCAGGATTGGCGGTTGGCCCTGCATCGGGCACTTAAGCCACTCTTTCCATTGGCCTTTTACTATCTCGCGGCAACGCTACTTATTATTAGCTACGCGCTAAGCCGTGACTTTGCACTGGCACTTTTACTATGCCAGCTGTACTTCGCCGGTCTGTATATTTTTAAACCCCAACTAGCGCCGCTGCGCAACCAGTTGACCCCCTTTATATGCTGAGTCTGCGCCTGTTTGAGTTTATTACCTTGTTGCAAGTTGCAGCGGTCATTGCCAATTCCGCTAAGGCGCCAATGTTGGGAGTGTATAACCTGGTGGCCCTGGGAATCGCTTCACTGTTGGTTTATCAACGCTTTTTCGCCAATAGAGCCGTATGGCCTGGCCGCAGGCTGTTTAACCTGTGGGTGCTGCACCTTACAGCCATCCCAGCTTATATTGCGCTGCTGGCGCAAGTGCTGGAAACCATGTGGCTGCCAGCCATATCATTTGCCTTGGTGGTGCATGCAACACTGCTACTGTTCCAGACTCTAAGACCTGATACCCAAAAGTTACTGAAGCTCTCACTCATGTTGTTCGGCATTGCCGCACTAAAAATTGTGCTGTGGGATATGCAGGACTTTTCCCTGATACAAAAGATTGTGGTCTGTATGCTGGTGGGACTGTGCATGCTGGGGGCTGCATTCCAGTATCAGAAATTTCTGACCCCCAGAAAATGAAAACACCAAAAATACTGATCAGCTTATCTCAAAAATGTAATGGGCCTTTTTAGGCCCATTACTATTTACAGTTGTTAAATTAGTTATGATTTGTGTGGGATTATACAAGAACTCCATATGCTCTATCTTTTGAAGCAATACTTACAAAGGTTTGGCACAGATCACCCTCTATATATTGCTGCTAAAGACGTCTTATCACATCAAAGAACGCCTTACCCAAACCGCCCATTTGCCGGCCAACTACACTGAATGCGTAACTCCATTTCGATAAAATGCGCAGGGAAGCAAGAAATGAAACGGCTTCAGTTGGCAATAACGCTTTTTGCCGCCTTACTCATTAGTAGCCAAGCTTTGGCAGAGTATAAAAAAGGAGACTTTATTGTTCGTGTTGGCGCCGCCGCAGTTGATCCCAATGACGATTCCGACAATCTGCGCCTAAATGGCACCATACTGCCTGATACACGGGTTGACGTGGATACCGGTTACTCCGTGAGCGTTACGGGCACTTGGTTATTCGCAGACCACTGGGGATTGGGGCTTTTGGCAGCATTACCATTTAAACATGATCTCGACGTGCGCGGCCTGCCCGACCCGGTGACTGGCGAACCTCTCGGACGGGTGCGCCTCGGGGACATTAAACATCTGCCTCCTACCCTCACCTTGCAATGGTACCCAGTATGCACAGAATCCTGGGTGCAGCCTTACATTGGTGTCGGAGTAAATTACACCCACTTTTTAAGTGAGCATATCAATCGTGCGGCTCAGAATTACTTTGAAGCTGTACTCGGTGCAGAATCACGAGCAAGACTCAAGCTGGATGATTCTTGGGGCCTGGCTGGGGAAGTTGGAATAGATATCGCCTTTGGCCAGGATAGCCGTTGGCTGTTTAATGCCGCTATTTGGTACCTGGATATTGATACCGATGCAAATATCCGCTTCTATACAGGTGCGGAAACTTACTCCCGTATCAATGTCGATGTGGACATAGATCCGTTTGTTTTCTCGGTCGGTATCGGTTACCACTTCTGATTTGGAGTGCCGGGAATCCGAAAGAGTGATTTTAACGGTTTCTTTTTTATGCCAGTCTGGGCATTAAAGAAATAAGTTATGGACTTTCCTTTCAGTCTGGCGGTAGCTCGCCTCTTCAGTAATCCACTCTCATTTTAATTGATCGAGCAAGCACTTCCCGTTGCGGCGTTCCGATAGACTCAACATTCATTCTATTTTCCCGAATCATAAGGCCCGTTTTAAGCAATTTTCATCCTGTCCCTGCTCGATAAACTGCTCCCCATCGATAGAGGTTGCCCATCCCCTGGGGCACTACTTTAGAACTCACAGATTGAGGAGCGATACCATGACCACTTCCGCCCTGAGCACAATTCAAGATACCAACTCCATGTTTCCTGCTATTACCGACTTGGCTGGCCGTATAGGCCTGGCTGCGATTTTCTTACTGGCAGGTGTTAATAAAATTCAAAACTACGAGGGCAGCGCCCAGTACCTGGCCTACGGCGGCCTGCCTGAATTCCTGCTGCCACTGGTGATACTGTTTGAAGTAGGTACCGCCCTTGCCTTGATCGCAGGCTTTCAAGTTCGCTTGGTTGCAGTAGCCCTAGCTGGATTTAGTGTGATTACCGCCGCCTTGTATCACAACAATCTGGCTGACCAGATGCAATTTATTATGTTCTTCAAAAACATCGCCATGGCCGGGGGCTTCCTGTTACTGGCTGCTAATGGTGCTGGACGATGGAGCCTGGACGCTCGCAGACAGGGAGCCAAGCAGTAATGCCTCATAAAACAGACGGCAGAAACCCCGAGAAAATCGGGGCCTGCACTCACTCTTACAGGCTTTTAAGAGGTACAAAATGGGACTTTTAATCAGCGGAAAATGGCAGGACCAATGGTATAACACCAGCGAGTCTGGTGGCGCCTTTGAGCGAGAGGCGGCCCAACTGCGCAACTGGATAACCATTGATGGTAGCGCAGGGCCCAGTGGAACTGGTGGCTTTAAAGCCGAGCCCGGCCGTTATCACCTCTATGTATCACTTGCTTGCCCTTGGGCCCACCGCACACTGATCTTTCGCAAGCTGAAAAAGCTGGAAGGGCATATCGGCGTATCGGTAGTAAGCCCTGATATGCTGAACTCTGGCTGGAGTTTTAATATTGAAGAAGGCAGTAGTGGCGACCCCCTATTCAGATTCGATTACCTGTATCAAATCTACACCCACAACAAAGCCAATTACAGTGGGCGCGTAACTGTGCCGGTGCTATGGGACAAACAGCAGAACTGTATTGTCAGCAATGAATCTTCAGAAATCATACGTATGTTTAACAGCGCGTTTAATCTGATTACTGGCGATCAAACAGACTTTTTCCCACGGCAAAAGCGCGATGAAATTGAGGTTATTAATCATGAGATCTACGAGAATATTAACAACGGAGTTTATCGCTGTGGCTTCGCTACCACCCAGGCCGCTTATGGGGAAGCCTACGACAAATTATTCAAATCAATGGACCATGTGGAAACACATCTGAGTCAACAGCGCTATCTTACCGGTGATCAAATCACTGAAGCAGACTGGCGTTTGTTTACCACACTTATACGCTTTGATGCAGTCTATCATGGGCATTTTAAGTGCAACCGTCAGCGCTTGGATGACTTCCCTAATATCCGTAACTATGTGCGCGAGCTGTATCAATGGCCCGGTGTAGCCGAAACTGTAGATTTTCACCATATCAAGCGCCATTACTACTTCAGCCATACTTCGATTAACCCCACCCAGGTTGTACCGGTGGGGCCCGCTATTGATTACAGTAGCCCCCACGACCGCAACAGGTTCCCCGTAAGATAAATCTTTAAGCCCGGCCCCACCTCAGGACTAACCCCAACCTCGGCCGCTCTGCGGCCACTTTTACTCAATCATGGGCAATGTCGTCGCCACCCATCTAAATTTTCGAACAAATCTTTCTATAATTCTGACTATCATTCGATTCTGGCGAACATTAGAGTAGCCCTTCGACAACTTATCCTGCCATAGGCATCAAGTTAAATGATCAACGGGAGAAGGCACCCATGCAGAAAACCACCCTGGAGCAATGGCGTATGTTTAAGGCTGTGGTGGATGCGGGAGGTTTCAACCAGGCCTCTTCAGTGGTGCATAAAAGCCAATCGAGTATTCACCATGCGGTAGGGAACCTGGAGACGGCACTGGGTGTAAAGCTTTTTGAAGTAACCGGGCGCAGAGTTGCATTGACTGAAGCTGGCCAGCTGATGTTGCGCCGTGGAAAGTACTTACTGGATGAAGTATCCCGTATAGAGGCAATTGCGGAGTCTCTTAGCAGTGGTGTGGAATCTGAGCTGCGTATCGCTGTAGATGGTGCCTTCCCCCAGCAAGTGGTATTTAAGGCTCTCGAAAAAGTATCCGGAATATTCCCACAAACCAATATTGATATTGTCGATACCATTTTATCTGGCACTAATGAGTTGTTACAGGAAGGTGCTGTAGACCTGGGTTTATCACCAATGACAATGACCGACAATCTCAATGAAGAAATCTGTACGATTGAATTTATCGCAGTGGCATATATCAACCATCCTCTGCATCAATTCAAACGAAAGTTAAACTATGATGATTTAAAATCTTACCGACAGATTATTGTGCGGGACTCAGCCACACAAACCAGCGTCGACTCGGGGTGGCTTGGCGCTGAACAGCGCTGGACAGTAAGTAGCTTGCGTGCATCTACAGAGCTGATTTGCCAGGGAATGGGGTATGCCTGGCTACCCATGCCAATTGCCGCCCCGCTATTGGAAAACGGAATGTTAAAACGTCTTTCACTGGAAAAAGGCGCATCCCGCACAGCCAGTTTTTATTTGAATTTTAGAGATCAAGACAGCCTGGGCCCCGCTGCGCGTGAATTTATAGGGGAATTACGGTTGCTGACACTAAATATGCCCACTTCGGAAAATTCACTTTAATAGAACAGCGAATCCTTATCTATCCAATATTTCTCTGGTGCAGACTTGAATAAAATAAATAAAACCATTATTCAAGTACTTGGATCTTGTTATGTACTATTTTAGACCGGCGCAGGAACGAGGAACTGCCAATTTTGGGTGGCTCCAAAGCAAGCATTCTTTCTCCTTCGGACACTACTACGATCGCATGCATATGGGGTTTTCTGTATTGAGGGTAATCAATGATGATACCGTCCGTCCCGGTGCAGGTTTTGATACTCACGGCCACAGGGATATGGAGATTATCTCCTATATCTTGGAAGGCGCTATTGAACATGTCGACAGTAAAGGGAATCGTTTTGTGGTCCCCGCCGGAGAAGTGCAAAGAATGAGTGCCGGAACAGGCATCACCCACTCAGAATATAATCACTCAACATCACAGAGATTAAAGTTCCTGCAAATTTGGATTCAACCCAACCGCCAGGGCATCAAGCCTGGGTATGAACAAAAATCAATTATTCAAACGAAGAAGCTGACTCCCCTGGTTACCCCAGATGGACGTGATGATTCACTAACCATGCAACAAGATGCCAGTTTGTATCGACTTCACTTGAAGAGCGGAGAAAGTGTGGTTCTGGATACCCGAATTCGCCCCGGATATTTACATGTAATTGAGGGGAGTGCCACTTTTAATAGCAATCATAAAATGATGGCAGGAGATGGCCTTGGATTGTTTAAAGAGTATATACAATTACAGGCCGGTATAGATGGTATAACGGCCTTGTGGTTTGATCTGCCACATCAATGAAAATTTAGTAAAATAAAGTCAACTCTTGAAATAAGGCAGTTCGAAGTAATCATCAGCGGCAATATATATTTTTTCAATCAGGCGCAGTAATCGCCCTACCTGCTCTCTGGCCGATTCCCTCCTAAAATAGATCGAGGCAATTGGGGATCAATTGATGGGTGCAGTTGGCGACACGGATAGTCGCGATAGCAGGCAAGCCGAACCGGGGAGACTTATCTCCCTGCTCTCTCCCGTGCCTCCCACTATTTTGACACTGATCCTGTTGTTCTACATGTCAGATATATCTGCCGGTCGCGAAATTATTTTTGGTGTGACCTGGGTATCTGACCTCGGTGTATCACTGCAATTTTTTATTGATGGTCTGAGCTTTCTTTTCGCCCTACTCATCAGTGGCATCGGCGTATTTATTACAATTTATGCCGCATCTTATTTACGCGGACATATGCAACTGCGCCGTTTTTATCTGTATCTCTACCTATTTATGATCGGAATGCTGGGTCTGGTGCTTGCCGGTGATCTGATGACTTTATTTGTATTTTGGGAAATCACCACTATCGCCAGTTACCTGCTGATTGGCTTTAATAACACCAGCGCCATTGCACGCCGCTCAGCGCTACAGGCCCTATTGGTAACCACCCTTGGAGGCCTGTGTTTACTGGCCGGTTTTATACTGCTTGGTTCACTCACAGGCAGTTTCGATATGGTGCAGGTACTCGCTTCCGGGGAGACAGTACGCGCAAGTTCACTATATGTGCCAATCCTGATGCTGATATTAATCGGATCTTTTGCCAAATCCGCACAACTGCCTTTCCATTTTTGGCTTCCCAATGCGATGGCAGCTCCGACCCCTGTCAGCGCCTACCTACACTCTGCAACTATGGTAAAAGCAGGCATTTATCTATTGGCGCGCCTGCATCCAGTTCTGGCACAGACAGAAACCTGGGAGTGGATTTTGACCTGTACCGGTGCGGCTACCGCAGCAGTGGCTGCATTGGCTGCTCTGCGCCAGACCGACCTGAAACTTGCCCTGGCCTACACCACCATGATCGCACTCGGTACCCTGACTATGTTCCTTGGTTCCGATGCCTCTGCTGCAGTTGCAGCCGCTATCACCTTTTTAATAGTGCACTCTTTTTATAAGGCTGCACTGTTCATGGTGGTAGGCATCATTGATAAGCAGACTGGCACCCGCAATATGATCAAACTTGGTGGGCTCGGACGTGTCATGCCTATCACTTTTTTTACCGCACTGGCCTCAGCACTTTCTATGGCAGGATTCCCACCATTTCTTGGCTTTATTGGTAAAGAATTAAAATATGAGGGAGCGCTGGCTGTGGCATCCGAACCAGCTCTCGTATCCACTGCCGCAGTATTCGCCAATGCCGTCACTGTTACCGTGGCTGGTATGGTTGCTTTAAAACCCTTTCTGGGAAAATACCCACACAACCTACCCAAAGTCCACGAGGCATCGCCTGGCTTATGGATAAGTCCACTAATTCTCAGCTTTCTGGGACTTACCTTTGGTCTTGCCCCGGATCTCGTCGGTGGGGGACTTGTTGAACCTGCGTTAACTGCTGTACTGGGTATTCCAGAGAGTATCGATTTACGCCTCTGGCACGGGATTAATATTCCTCTGTTAATGAGCATATTGACCTTTGGTCTTGGGGTCACTATGTATCTGGGCTTACGCCACCTGCGGGCTTGGCTGGCATGGGATTTCAAACATGCGCCTACCAGTGCCGATCTACTGTGGGACAAGTCCCTGGAGCTGTTGAGGTCCTTTGCGGCTTTCCAGACCCGGATATTGCAAAACGGGGTTATGCGGCGTTATTTGACGGTCATTTTTGTGACCGTTTCGATATTCCTTTCCTATGCCTTGTTACGATCGGGGCAATTCCCACTGGAATACAACTGGCCGCGTCTGAACCTGAAAGAATGGGCCGCCCTTCTACTTACCGTGGGTGGAGCTTTTATGGCGGGTACAGCACGCAAACCATTAATTGCAATATGCGCTCTCGGGGCCCTGGGTGTTGGAGTTGCATTAATCTATCTGTTCTTTGGTGCTCCGGATGTAGCTATTACCCAGCTCCTGGTTGAAACCCTATATTTGGTATTGGTTGCCGCAATACTGCCTCGCCTCCCAGTATTCAGCCCCGGTAGAAAAATCCGCTTTCGCCCTAGAGATGCCCTTTTGGGTGGCATGGTCGGCCTGTTGGTGACTTTGAGTATTCTTGCCGTATTACAAACACCCTTCGATAGTCCTACCAGTGACTTCTTTGAGCAGGCCGCAGTGCCCGAGGCCCATGGGCGTAATATTGTCAATGTCATCCTGGTGGACTTCCGCGCGCTGGATACCTTCGGAGAAATCATTGTGGTATTTACTGCTGCCGTAGCGGCAGTAACGCTGCTGGGCCATCAATTACGGCGGGGGCCACAATGAACTCTCTGATATTGCAAACAGCAACCCGAGTGCTTGTGGCGCTCATTCTGGTTTTCTCGGTATATATGCTCTTGCGCGGCCACAATTATCCTGGAGGGGGTTTTATTGCCGGGTTAATTGCCGCTTCGGCATTTGCACTCTTTGCCATAGCCTGGGGTATGGAAGCAGCCCAGCGAGCACTGCGGGTTCCTCCCGGAAACCTGGCAATGAGTGGCGTATTGATTTCGGCACTGTCCGGTATGCTCGCAGCTTTTAAAGGAGAAGCGCCTTTCTCGGGCCAATGGTTTCAACTTATCGGCGATAAAAACTCGGGCGGTATCTCCATCAGCAATGTACTAATTTTTGATATTGGCGTTTACCTGGCGGTACTCGGCGCTGTACTCACCCTGATTTTTGCCCTGGAAGAGGCTGGTTAATATGGAGGGTCCCCTCGCACTTGTGGTTGGCATATTGATTGCCACCGGAGTCTATCTGATGCTGGCCAGGGATCTGCTGCACTACCTGTTCGGATTAATACTCATCAGTAATGCCGCCAATCTGGCCATATTTATTACCGGTAGATTAACCCGCGCGGCTCCGGCCCTGGTTCCCAAAGGGCTGGAAGTACCGCCTATGCCTGTAGCTAACCCCCTGCCCCAGGCACTTATCCTGACTGCCATTGTAATCGGTTTTGGTCTGTTGGCCTTTGCCCTGGCACTAATCGCCCAGGCCTATAAAGTGCTGGGTACCCTTGATGTGGACTCCATGCGCATTGCGGAGCCGGTGAAGCCCAAGAGGAAAAAATCCCCTTGAGCTGGTTACTCGCCCTGCCCTTCCTGATTCCCATCTTCACCGCACTTGCCGCTTTTCCAGCGCGCGGGCGCCCTTTGCTCTGCGGCTCAATTTCTATTTGCGGCTGTGTGCTGATGCTGGGAATAGCAATCGCCATTATGATACTGGTGGAAACCGGCGGTCCGCGCGCGGCCCAAATGGGGGATTGGGCGGCTCCCTTTGGGATTACCCTGGTAGCTGATCGTCTGAGTGCAGTAATGTTGCTAATCAGTGCAATTGTAGGGCTCTGCGTTTCATTATTTTCACTCTCAGACATTGATGAAAAACGGGTAAAGCTGGGATTTCACAGCTTCTTCCAGCTTTTATTGGCAGGCGTTTGCGGAAGCTTTATTACCGGAGACCTGTTTAATTTGTATGTCTGGTTTGAGGTGATGCTAATCGCCTCATTTGCCTTGCTGGTTTTGGGGGAGATCGTATCCAGCTGGATGGCGGTATTAAATATGTCGCGCTGAATCTTGTGTCCACCCTGCTGATGCTCACATCCATTGGTATGATTTACGGGTTGACCGGCACCCTAAATATGGCACAGCTGCATATATCCCTGGCCACGGTCGACAATCCGGTGGCTGTATCTGCCCTGGCGGTATTGTTTATCAGTGCTTTTGGGATCAAAGCAGCTATCTTTCCATTATTTTTCTGGCTGCCAGCTTCTTATCATGCTCCCCCTGTGGCAGTAACCGCTGTATTTGCCGGGCTGCTTACGAAAGTTGGAGTCTACGCGCTGATAAGAACCTTTACCCTGATTTTCCCTACAGACCTGGGCTTTACCCACAATATCCTTTTGGGGGCAGCATTACTCACCATGCTAACCGGCGTACTGGGCGCTGCCGCCCAATATGAATTTCGCAAAATCCTTGCATTCCATATCATTAGCCAGATCGGTTTCCTGGTGCTTGGGCTGGCTCTCAACTCCCCCTTGGCACTGGCCGGATCAGTGTTTTACATGGTGCATAATATTGTTGCCAAAACTAACCTGTTCCTGATCAGCGGTACCGCCCAGCGCCTTACAGGCAGCTATGAATTGAGCGAAATCGGTGGTGTTTATCAAGCCAGCCCTCTGCTTTCTACCTTTTTCTTTATTGCCGCTTTCAGTCTTGCCGGCTTTCCTCCCCTGTCGGGTTTTTGGGCCAAACTATTGTTATTAAAAGCCAGCATGGACCAGGCGGCTTACCTTGTGGCAGCTGTTGCGCTAATTACCGGCGCTCTAACCCTATATTCCATGAGTAAGATCTGGGCAGAGGTTTTCTGGAAGGACCACCCCAAAAGCTACTGTAGCAATTTGTATGAGATACCACGTACTGAGAGGTTACAGCGCCTGCTACCTGTTGCCCTGTTAGCATTCATTACCTTAGGGCTGGGGCTGGTTCCAGAGCCTTTTATTGATTACTCCCTAGGGGCCGCAAATGAGCTTCTGGAACCCCGGGAATATCTGGATGCGGTTTTGGGCGAGGGTTCCGCCCAGTACACAGGAAACCACTGAGTATGCGCGTATTTTTACTCAATCTGTTATTGGCCATCAGCTGGTCCGCACTTACCGGTAATGCGACACTGACGAATTTCTGTTTTGGTTTTTTAATTGGTTACTTGGCACTGAGGGTATCCCCCAGTTTACCCGGGGGAAGTAAGTATTTTTATCGCCTGCCGCGCTTCGCCCACTTGTCCTTTTTTTCATTCAGGAGCTGATACTGTCCAGCCTGCGTGCTGCCTATGAGGTATTTTCACCCAAACTAAAGAGCCGCCCCATGGTCGTGCGTATCCCCCTGAAAATCACTGATCGCAACCAAATTTTTATTCTCACTAATTTAATCTCGCTAACTCCGGGAACCATGGTGCTGGAAATTACCAAAGACCACTCTGAACTTTTGGTTCACACCATGTTTGTGGATGATCCGGAAGCTTTTCGCGAGGAAATTCACCAGGGTTTCGAAAAGCGGGTACGGGAGGCCTTTTCCTGATGCCAATTACTATTGCCGACATACACTCCCCCATTATTGTAGGGGCGATTAACATCTCTTCACTGATGTTACTTTTGGCCCTGGCAATGTGCTTTTTGCGAATATTTTTTGGGCCTACGTTAGCCGATAGAGTTGTTGCCCTGGATGTATTAAATATTCTCGCCGTCGCATACTGTGCACTATTGGCAATTGCTTCAGGACAGCCTGTATACCTGGATGCGGCTATTGCACTGGCACTTGTGGCATTTCTGGTCAGTGTGGCCTTCGCGCGTTTTATCGAAAAAAGTGGCAAGAAAACCGTGATTCACGAAGGGGGCGGTGGTGGTAGTTTTCGATGAGGTTTTTATTGCAGCATTGATACTGGTAGGAAGTACTTTTGGGTTCAGTGCCGCCCTGGGATTACTGCGCATGCCGGATTTTTACACTCGCATGAGTACTTCCGGTAAGGCTGCTACCCTGTGCTGTGGTCTTTTACTGGCCGGAGTAGCCACCCTGTTCCATGATACCCAGGTTACGGCACGGGCGGTGGCTGCAATCCTGTTCCTGCTACTCACGGTGCCGGTGGGCGTGCATATGATCGCACGCGCAGCCTACCGGGTTGGTACCCCTATGTGGCGGGGAGCATCAGCCCGCCCCCGTTTCAAAAATCCGAAAAGGGACCTCCGTTAACCGAAAGTCCTTTCGAGGAGCCCCTAAATTAGTGGCCCTTAGAATACAGTTCAGCGATAACTGCATCACTACGCTGGGAAAGTCGATGGGAACAGTCATCAACAAGGATGACATGCCCCATCTTGCGTCCCTCTCTCAGGCTTTTGCCATAAAGCCATACGCCTTCATTTTTCTGCGAGGGTGATTTATTCACTCCGAGCATATTAATCATGGCAGTTGGGCTGGAGCATTGTGTATCCCCCAGCGGCATATCGAGAATGGCGCGCAGGTGGTTGGCAAATTGACTGGTCTCTGCTCCCACCAAGGTCCAGTGGCCACTGTTATGGACCCGCGGCGCTATTTCGTTAACGATCAATCCCTCAGTTGTCACGAAACATTCCAGGGTCAGCGCGCCTACATAGTCCCAGTCACGCATCAGTTTATCCAGGTAGGATTGGGCCTGACTCATTAGCTGGAAGTCATGAAACGGCGCCTTTGAAACCAGAAGAGTGCCCTGGCGATGAAGGTTTTCAGTCAGGGGATAGGTTTTTACTTCCCCGGATACAGAGCGCACTCCAACCAGGGAAACTTCACAGGAAAAATCCACCGCTGCTTCCACCACGCAAGCTTGGCTCTGAGCTTCTTCGATAGCATCTTCAAGTTGCGCCTGGTTTTTAACCCGCCATTGGTTTTTCCCATCGTAGCCATTTTCACAGCTTTTAATAAATACTGGATAGCCCAGGGTGCCAAGGGCGCGACGTAATTCATCAGCCCCCAGCGCCGGTACAAAGGACGCCACTGGAAGACCGCTCTCGGTCAGTGCTAACTTTTCCCGCAGGCGGTGCTGGGCTTTTTCAAAGATATGGGGATCGGGATAAACCGGGCAAAACTGCTGTAACTTTCGCAACAAGGCCACATCCACCTGCTCTCGCTCGGCAGTAATTACCTCTGGCCGGCCCAAGGCTTGATACAAAACCTCCCCGCTCTCATGCTCTTCAAGCTTGACCAGCTCTCCAAGCCCTTCGACACAGCTGGTGTTTTCCCCTTCCTCGGCGAGGAAGCTGAAAGTGATACCGAGGGGCTGGCCCTCCTGCGCCATCATCTGTGCCAGCTGCCCACAGCCAACTATAGCGATATGTCTGGTGCGCTCACTCACAGTGCCTTACTCCACAGACAGAGGAACTTGCTCACTTTGCTGCTCCCGCCAGGCAATCAGGCGCTGCTGCAGACCTGCATCGCTCAATGACAACATCTGTGCTGCCATCAGGCCCGCATTAAAAGCGCCGGAAGCGCCTACTGCCTGAGTGGCAACGGCAACACCCCGTGGCATCTGTACAATCGAAAGCAGGCTGTCCATACCAGTCATAAAACGGCTCTCAACAGGGACAGCAATCACCGGCAGCGGGCTCATGGCAGCAATCATGCCCGGTAAGTGCGCAGAGCCACCAGCACCAGCGATAATCACCTGGGTACCTTTTTTATGTGCCTCACTGGCAAATTCCACTAAACGCTGGGGGGTTCTGTGGGCAGAAACTACGGCGGTAGCGAAGGGGACCTCCAGCTCTGTAAGAGGCTTGGTCGCATTGGACATGGTGGCCCAATCCGAGCGCGACCCCATTACGATGGTGACTTTTTCAAAAGGCAGAGACTTCACTTGCAGTTAACTCCAGTGTTGGATGAAGGCCAGATAGACGGGGATCGCCACCAGCACGTTAAAAGGAAATGTGATTGCCAGAGACAAGGTGATCGAAACACTGGCATTAGCCTGGGGCAGAGCTACGGCCATCGCTGCAGGCACTGCGATATAGGAAGCACTGCTGCCCAACACCGCTAGCAGGAAGACGCCTCCGGCAGACAGACCGAGCAGGGAGCCGAGAACTCCCCCGCAACGCCACCCATCAAAGGCATGAAGATGCCGAAGCTGAGCAGGAATGCGCCCTGCCCCTTTACGTCTCGGAGACGCGCCGCGGCTACCCGCCCCATCTCCAATAAGAACAGGGCGAGAACGCCGTGAAATAATTGACCAAAGAAAGGCATGACAGATGCAGTACGCTCTCCAGCCCAGGCACCAATAACAATACCGCCAAGAAGCAAGAGAACGCCCTGGTTACAGGTCAGCTCGTGAAACAGCTTGCCGGTGCCAGCGTCTTTAGCAGACTGCCTCGCCAGCAGAATGCCCACCACAATTGCAGGAACTTCCAACAAAGCGACAAACAGAGGGAAGTAAGCCTCGTATTCAATACCGCGTGAATTGAGAAGTGCAACAGCCACAGCGTAAGTCGCGACACTGACGGAACCATAATGGGCAGCTGTGGCTGCGGCATCGAGGCGGGACCACTTGCCAATCCAGTGAAGGACCGGGAAAGCCAACAGAGGTAGCAAGGCACCAAAAGCCAGAACAGCCAGTGATTGTGGTACCAGGGTAGCGGCAGAATAGGTACTGAGTGCCGCACCACCCTTGAGGCCGATAGCCAGCAACAGGAAGATCACACAGCTTTGGTAGAGGCCAGTTGGCAAGCGCAGGTCACTGCGAACCAACTGTGCCAATGCACCCAGCAGGAAGAAACCTACAACAATATCGAGTTGCATTTTCAGTACTTCCGGCGCTGGGATCGTACTGGCTGTCGCTCCTGTCTGGCGATATCCACCCTGATTCGCCGGCGGCTTCGACTGGTAAACCAGTAACCGACGTTGGCAAGTAACACCAGGAGACCAACAGCCATGAGGGCTCCGGCTACGATACCGGCCAGTGTCAGGGTCCAGCCAACAAACATGACCAGTAATCCAACAGACGCGCCAAAATATAGTTGTGACTTATGCATCAAAGAGGCCCCCGCTGTTTATTAAGTGGGCGCATTATCGATAGGACTATTGATAGATAAAAATAGATAATTATTATGTTATCTATCAGCAATCCTCTATACAGGTGCCTTGTGTCATCCAGCAGAGCCCACGCCCGCATCGGAACCGCACGACAATTGGAAATCCTCCTCACCGTGTTCGAGCAACGCAGCATTAGTACCGCCGCCAAAACCCTGCACCTGACCCAGCCCAGTGTGTCTATGCAACTGGCCAAGCTCTCCTCCGCAGTGGGGCTACCCCTCTACTATTCTGTCGGCAAACAAATCCACTTCACCGAAGCAGGCCTGACATTGGTGGAAAGTGCCAGAGAGATACTAAAAAGCTATGAGTACCTGGAGCTGAAACTGGCGAAACTCCGGGGCCTGGAAAGCGGTAAACTCCAACTGGCCGTTGTCACCACAGCCAAGTACTTTATCCCCCACCTAATTGGGGAGTTTTATGAACAACACCCACAGCTGGATATTCGCTTTCGTGTAGGTAATCGCCAACAAATCATTGATTATACTGGGGAGGATGCTGATGATTTTTATGTATTCAGTCATCCCCCGCAAAATCCCGATTTGGAACTGGTGGAGTTTTTACCCAACCGCTTGTTGGCTATCGCCCCAGAAAAACACCCGCTTGCAAACAGGAAAAAGATCTCCCTGAAGGAGTTTGCCAGTTGTCCTTTCCTGCGTCGGGAAGAAGGTTCCGGTACACGTCATGCAATTGAGCGCTTCCTGAGAAAAAGGGGGTCGATCTCAATGTTCGTATGACAATTGAAAGTAATGAAGCCATAAAACATGCAGTGATGTCTGGTCTCGGCGTATCGATTCTCTCCGAGCATACACTTGCCTTTGGCGGGCGTGCCGGCCTTGCCATGCTGAATGTAGAAGAACTGCCCATTATCACTCATTGGTATCTCGCCCGGCGAAAATCCCGCCCCCTCTCTCCTGCTGCAATAGAGTTTCTGGATTATGCCCGTAACCTGGAAACTGTGCCGGAAGAAATTGGAAGCCCCAAAATACTTCAATCCAAGTAATTAACCTTCCCCAACTAAAACAGGGAGGTAGAGGAATAAATCAATCTTATATTTACTGGTGTCTACAGAAGAGATTGTTATTCGTACGATCCCTGCTTTTCTATTTCCTTTAAAAGTCATGCCTTAAAGTTCGTCAAATCCCCTGCGGCCGGCCCGAATCCTGCTACTTTTGGGATACCCGCCGGCAACCTCAAATAAATCCTGGCGGAAAAATCACAACGGCAGAAAAGAAAGAAATTTCCTGCGCAAGTACAGAATTTTTATAGAGGGACATAGTGATGAAACTTAAGGGACTAAGTTGCACCGCAATTACGTTTCTTTTGACCTTTGGTGCAAACTTTTCTCATGCCCAAGAGGACTGGCGTGACATAGAGTGGGGTGACTTTATAGTTAGGTTCGGGCTCAGCTATGTTACTCCCAATGATGCAGCTACATCACTGAAATATCGAGTTCTTCAACAGTGGGATCTTTACAATACAACCTGGGAAATGGACACCGCGCAAACCTGGCAGATCTCAGGAGTTTGGCGCCCCACAGATCGTTGGGGCTTTGAACTGATGCATATTAATAACGCTTCATATGACGTAACCCTGGATAACTTCACAGGCAATCCGGGCCGTGACCAAATCCAGTTAGGAGATTTCAAGGCCTCTAGCACACTCGCTTTCGCAAACTGGTATTTCTTGGACCCTTCCTATTTCACCCGTCCCTATGTAGGAGCTGGGATTAACTATACCAATTACCATACAGTATCAATCAGCCGCCAGTTTAATGAATATCTGATAGATTCAGGCATGGCCGTTGCACCTGGATCATTTAATATGGGGCACTCTTGGGACTGGGCGCTACAGGCCGGGGTGGACTTCAATTTGGATTTTCGCCAGTTTCAGTATCCACTAATAATTAATCTTGCAGCGCTTTATTACATGTCTGATACAGATCCCACAGTGGATTTCCCCACCGAACTGGGCAGTGATCGACTTTACGCCCACTTTGATTACGATCCATGGGTAATCAATATTGGCGTGGGAACCAAGTTTTAAAAACACCTCATTAATTGCAGCTATTAGATTCACCTGTTGAATTTTACCAGTGGATCACAGCAGTCAGCCTACATGAGTCAATAGCTGTCTGCTCCCCGTATATTATTTATCGGAGTCATTGTGGTCATCAAACATAAATTAAACCAGCTGCTCATTATCTTTAAACCTCGATACCTTATTTCATACCTCTTATTATTCTTACCTTTATTATCGATCCATCCTGCTGTAGCGGAGTGCACTCCGGGAAATACCGGTTCAGATGGCCCAGATCAAATTACCTGTGATGAAGATAACGATGCTGAAGACGCAGACGTTAATGCCTTGGGAGGCAATGACACCCTAAATCTAAATGGCGGCAACCTCAATAATGCCTATGGGGGATCCGGTGACGATGAAATCCATATTCTTGGGGCCATAGTGACCAACCTGGTTGATGGTGGCGATGGCGAAGATACTATTGTCTTGAACGAACGCAGTAGTGATGTTGGCACTTATCTTGGCGGTGGAGGTATTCACGGCGGTGCCGGCGATGATGATATTCAAATTCTGGACGGGTTGTCTTTCCATGTTTGGGGTGGCGATGGAAATGACAAAATCACCTTGGATGGTGGTTTTATTTTTAATTACCTGGATGCCGGCGAAGGGGACGACTATATCCACTGGGATGAGGGGCTCAGTAATGAAATTCGAGGTGGCAATGGCTCAGACACTCTGGTTATAGATTCCTACTCCTTCGAGGGCGACGCCATACTTAATGGTGGTGATGATCTCAGCGCTGAAGATGGTGATATTGATACTCTGATTTTCAAGCTGGATTATCGCGTAGATGGAACCCAGTTAGATAATTGGGAGAGGGTTGTTATCTGGGGTAGTTCTAAAATGATTTTTTCCGGCAGCCTCAACGTCGGCGGAGGCCAGGATAGCAATGGCAACCCTCTGGGATTGCACGTCAAGTGGGGAGGGCAAGCTTTTTTTGATACTGACGAATATACTGTGACTGGCAATGTTGCCAATGATGGAACTATCGATCTGGTTAATCAAAAATTCAATAAACTAACAGTAAAAAAAGATAGTAATGGTAACTATGGCCAATATATTGGCGGCAATGGCCGCCTATGGATGGATGTAATCCTTGAAGGTGATAATGCGGGAAGTGACCACCTGTTTATTGAAGGCGAAGCCAGCGGCACTACAGCAGTTACAGTTTTTAACCTTGATGGACAAGGAGCCCGCACCGAAGGTAACGGCATTAAACTAATTTCGGTATCAGAATCATCTACGGACAATGCTTTTGTGTTAAATGGTGATTATGTCACCAAGGATGACCAGCAAGCAGCTATTGGCGGAGCTTATGCTTATACCCTTCATCACAACGGAGTTTCAGGTAACAATGATGGTGACTGGTACCTGCGCTCTGTAGTAAATGACTCAAACAAATTTCCACAAGGTGGAATGACTCGCTGGCAACCCACTGCGGTATTATATGAATCCCTACCACAGATACTTCGCTCCCTGAACCTTCCCACCCCCTTACGCAGTCGTGTAGGAAACCGCTTTTGGGTGGGTAGCAGTTATAAAGATCTTCTTAATACTGATTACAGTAGTTCAGAAGAAACTGCTATCGATAGCAAAGGCCTGTGGATACGTAGTAGTGCACGTTATATTAGCGCCTCACCAAGCCAATCCACCACCTGGGCCAGCTGGGATCAAAATTATTTTCAATTGCAACTGGGAGCGGATTTACCCCTGAATGTTTCAGTCCTGGGCAGTTCGCCAGTTGCAAGTATGACCTTGCATTATGGCAATGCTAAAAATGATGTGGATTCATTCTTTGGCGATGGTGACATTGATGTCAGAAATTATGGTGTCAGCGCATACTTAACCTGGTACAGCTACCAGGGCTTATATCTGGATACGCAATTAAAACTGGACTGGTTTGACTTCGATTTTGATGCCTACGATCTACGTACTCTGCATAACAGTGGCGAAGCCTACGGTTATGCCATATCCATAGAGGGCGGATGGAGCTTCAAATTATACGATTACTATTCCATTACTCCTTTGGCCCAACTAATTTATACCTCTGAGGAAGCAGAGGATATCGAGGATACTTACGAAGTTCTCGTGAGTGATATCAATAACAATGGTCTTTTATTGCGCCTGGGTACCGCATTCGAGAAAAGAAAAAGCCAGCGCAAATCAAGCCGGAAAATGTATGGTTCGCTACCTTTGGAGCGCTTTAGCTTCTATATGACACCAAGCTTGATTTTTAATCTCGACCAGGAAACAGATTTGCTTGTTTCAGGAACCCGCCTATATCAGGAACCGGACAACTGGTTTGGTGAGCTTCGTATGGGCGCCAGTTATGAAGAGTGTGGAGATCATTGCTCAATATACTCAGAAATATTTTATTCAAGTAGCCTGGAAAATCTTGGGGATAGCTTTGTTGGTGGCCTGGAACTAGGTTTCCGCTATAAATGGTAGCAAGTACCAATTATAGCGGCTCATTATTAGCGCTTTTTATTGCAGCTTATCTAGCAATTGATATTCAGAAAATACCTTCTTTAACTTGCAATCATTGCCAGATTTCCTTTTCAGGTTTGTATTTTTTAAGCCAGATCCTTGGGCACCTGGTATTGTTAAAAACCGATCCCGCCAGTGACGGTGATCCGACACACGGACTGCCTTAGTTCCCTGCCTGATACTCATCGCCTTTAGCCAAATATCATCCGCATCAGGGCAAATTTTGAGGAATTTCTCACTATCAAACGCATCTTTATGCAAAGCATGAGGGTGATAAAGTACTCCTCCAACCCCGGTTGGGAATACCATATGGGAAGGTTTGGTATTGGAGAAGCCACACCAGCTTTCCCTCTTTAATCGCCATTTCTCATAGGGAAGTAGGTTTCCAGTCTTATCAAGGGTGATTTGATGGGCACGATGACAATGGATATATGAGGGTTCCCGTAAATAAGCCTGGTACAGCATATCAACCATGTCCGGTGGGTATAAGACATCGTCATCTACAGTAATTATTAAACTATCCGGGAACTGATTAAATGCGTAAAAGTATTTTTTATAAGAGCCAAGATCACCATCAACAAAAAAGATCTGAAGACCTCTCTGCTGCTGCTTCAGCAACATCTCCGGCACTTTTTCATCGGGAAAATTTTCTCTGGACAACCACAGAGCTATAGCGTCAGCCTTGAGGGATTGTTGGAATAAACTTTCCACACATAAATAAACATCATGGATACGTCGACCGAAGGATGTCAACGAAACAACGATTTTATCTGGCTTATTATTTCCTACCCCCTCTTCAACACTGGTTAGAGTTTGCTGGCTCAACAGATGACTGCGAACCAGAGACTCCAACTTTAAGTTGTTATTTAAATCGTGGCTTCTGAGCCTTTTTTTCAAAAAGTATTGAAGCATGTCATGTAACCGAAAAATATTTTTTTGACCATCAAGGTAACCAAAATATGTCACTCTTCTGGTTACCTCTTATAAAAAATAATATACATCAAGGTGTACATGAAAAATGCTCAACAGTATCAAATTTGGAACTATGGTCCATTAACATAGATAAAAGAACTGTTGATACGCACCTTAAATAGAATAACTCACTGATTCGCGGCCATATTTAGTCAACTTATTCACAATAGCCAGGATTTACCCTGTCCAGTTTGCGCAGAAGTCCCGGCCACGCCAGCAAGCCTCCCTGGCTACCTGTAACCATGTCTCCCTCACTAACGATCTTATCCACAATTTCCTGGGGAACTGGGGTCAAAGGAGGATTACCGGCGAGCGCAGCAATTTGTATTTCACAGGCACGCTGCAGGATAAACATGGCGAGGAAGGTATCTGCAATGGTGGAGGCGCAGGTTAACAGGCCATGATTACGTAGGATCATGTAGTTCGCCATACCCAGGTCAGAGACCAACCGCGCTTTCTCATCTTCACGCACGGCAATGCCTTCATAATCATGGTAGGCAATGCTCGATAGGGGAAAAAGGGATTGCTGGGAAATCGGCAACAGCCCTTCGGCATGTGCTGAAACTGCCACACCCGCAGTAGTATGGGTATGCATAACACAGTGAGCATCCTCTCGAGCCTCGTGAATGGCACTGTGGATAGTGAATCCCGCGGGGTTCACCATCGCACCGCTGTCGTCAACCTTTTCCCCACCCAAGTCGATTTTGACCAGACTGGAAGCGGTAATTTCCTCGAAAAATACTCCAAACGGGTTAATCAGAAAGTGAGATTCGGGGCCCGGAATACGCACGGAAAGATGAGTGAAAATCGTATCATCCCAGCCGTAATGAGCGATTAGCCGGTAGGCTGCAGCCAAGTCGACACGTAATTGCCACTCTTCCTCACTGACCTTTCCCTTTAGTGAAGGCATGATTTCCAGTTGCATGATGCTCTCCTGTTTTCTTATTCGAGCCTCGATTCTGGATGAGCCTTACCGCAAAGACTGTCAATTTGTTTACACTTGGCGAATGAATACTATTGCGGCCATTTTAGATGCCTGTCCTCTGCTCTCCGGATTGCCAATTGAGGCCATGGAGCAGCTTGCGCAAGGAGCACAAGTACGGCGCTTCGGCACTGGGGATATGATTTATCCACCTGCCTCTTTACTGGAACGCCTGTCAATTATTGCCGAGGGGCAGGTACGTATTTGCTCGAGTAATATTTCAGGGCGCGAAGCCACACTTGCCATACTGGATTCCGGAGCCTGGTTTGGCGATACGGTATTTTGCCCTGGTACTCCCCGAGTATTTGGCGCCAACGCTCACAGTGACTGCACTATTGTGGATATTCAAGGCGAACAATTACGCAACTTGATGCGCCGCCATCCAGAGGCTTATCCAATAGTATTGGAACAAGTAAGCCTCCGCTTGTGGGCAGTAATGTCGATTATCCAGGACGACGTCCTGCGGGGTACCGAAGCAAGAGTTGCACGGCGCCTGTTCTTTATGGCACAGATGCATCACGGTAAGGATATTAGTGGCGCAGTGAGCTTTCGACTCACCCGTGAACTACTTGCCAACACCATGGGCATGACCCGGCAGGGAGTTCATCGCGTACTAAAAAATATTGAGTCTAAAGGGCTGATCGAGTCCTCTTACGGTCACATCAAAGTACCAGACTTAAGCCGTCTTCATGCCTATATTGAAGAACTTGATTAAATCACAGCCCGAGCAAACATTGGTTGGCCAGGCTATGACTGACAGAGTTTCTACCCAGCCTCTCCAATTTCTTCAGCCTGTTTATCTCCTGCCCCTTCCATCTCCCGGGCTTTCTTGCGGCCATAAAGAGCCAGCAACATGCCCGATGGGAACATCAGGACGCCATAGACCGCAGAGGGCACCGACATTTCACTGGAGTGTAGAAGAGTCAAGGTTACCATCAGGCCAATAGTGCCATTTTTAATACCTAATTCAGTAGCTACCGCCAAGCCCTCACGGCTAGGCAAGCCACAAAGCCGGCTGGCCATTAAACCCAACAAAACACCCAGAATATTTAACAGGACTACTGAAGGCCCGGCCTGGGTCGCCAGCTCATCAATACGATCGCGCATGCCCCACACAAGCCCTACCACAAGAATCAGCAACACCAACGCGCCAAAGATGCTGACAATACCCTCTGCACGGCTGGCCAAGTGAGGATTCCAGGCTCGCACCAACATCCCGATAACTACCGGCAGCAATACGATGACTGATAACATCACGACAGTTTTCGCAAACGGCAGCACTATTTCCTGTTCAGCACCGAAGTAGGTTCGCAGTGCATAGTTGGTGAAAAATGGCAGGCTGAGGATAGTGATCAGGCTTGCAGACACAGTAAGAACAATAGACAGGGCTACATTGCCACGGGCGAGCAGGGTGAAAAGATTTGAGGTAGTGCCTCCCGGACATGCCGCGATAATAACGAGACCTACGGCAATCGCAGGGGGCAGGCTAAGAAGCCAGCACAATGCGAAAGCAACAATCGGCATCAGGAGAATCTGGGTGATAGTACCCACCACCAAACCAGCGGGTTTCACAGTTACCTGATGGAAATCCTTGGCCGTCAGGGTCATCCCTATTCCGACCATAATAATAAACAGCGCAATCGGCAGACCGATTGAGATCATGGGTCCTGATTCCACACTAGCCTCCTGAGATTGTTATTATTTTGGTAACCCGGTTAGTAGGTGGCCACTTGATAGAGCGACACGCATGAAACACCTATGTAAAACCACTATTTCGAGTTACCAGATTTTATTTCGTATTTTTATTGTTTCGCTGTGCGATATTGAACCCTAGCACAGTCCACCGAAGAGTGCCGCCTCTGGTACACTGCCCAGCATTGATTTCAGGGCAGTCACACTTTTTATGTCACAGATTTTCCCTAGTGCACCAGTGGATCACTGGTCCAATTTACTATGGGCTGTGGGGAGTCCGGGTATTACTGGCTCACTTGAATCAAGTTTTTTACCCACAACATTGCCATGGTTGCCGGAGAAAAGACGAAAAAGGCTACTGGAGTATTTCGCTCAGTCACAAGTCAACAAGAAACTTTCACCGCAACTCGAGGCATTCCTGCAGCACTATAGCGAGCGCAAACCCACATCCCGATTGGGTGTGTACTTTGAGAGGCTGTGGGCCTTTGTCTTTGAACATCACCCCGACTACCAACTGCTGCACCACAACTTACCTCTGCGTATCGCTGGTAAAACATTGGGTGAACTGGACTTTGTGGTACGGCACCTCCCCAGTGATACTTGCGAACACTGGGAGGTTGCAGTGAAATTTTACCTGCAGCTACCTGGCCATTTTTGGATTGGCCCTGGGCTCAGGGATCGTCTGGACATCAAGCTGAGGCGTATGGCGGAGCACCAGCTGCCATTAATCCGGTGCCCTGAGGTAGTGCACCTTCTGCAAGATCTAAATTTAAAAATTGAACAGCAGTGGGCCTTGATACCCGGACGTTTGTTTTACGCATTGGAGGGCCCTGCTAAAGCCAGAGGGAAGCTATCAAAACGACAAATGCAATTCTGGTGGGCCGACCCGGATAGCTTCAACCTCTACTTAAGCACTTTCCCTCAATATCAATCTTTACGCTGGTTTTATTTACCTAAACCTACCTGGCTGGCTCCATTGCAACCGGACCTCACTAGCGAAAGTCACTCTGATGAGCTTCCGAAGGCTTTGGACAAAGCCCCTGTTGACCGTCCTCTATGTGTTGCGGCAAAGGATAAAAGCGGGGAAGTCTGCCGCGGATTCATTGTTCCAAAACACTGGTATCCAGAGGCACTGGCAAGCCTGACTGGCCACTGAAAACAGAGGTGAGTGTGGTGTACTCAGCGAGCAGCCCAAACAGCCTCTATCCGAAATATCCCTCCTAAAGTTGTCTCCTTTCCTTCCCTGTAGCTCGCCTAAGGCAAACAATTTCCGATTACTTATTGACATAGATCAATTTATATTTACAATTTTCAGAAATTTCTGAAACTTAAGAATTCCATGAAACTTTCCAGTCAAGCCCAGGCGTTCGTACTGCATTTCGGCGAGATGGGCAGCCGGTGGGGCTTTAATCGTACTGTCGGTCAGATGTTTGCGTTGCTCACTATCCACCCATCGCCCCTCAATGCAGAGCAACTTGCCCAGGCTCTCAAAATCAGCCGTGGCAATGTGAGTATGGGGCTTAAGGAGTTACAGGCCTGGCGATTGATCGAACTGCACCACCAGCCGGGAGATCGCAAGGATTACTTCACCGCAGCCGGTTCAATCTGGGACCTGGCACGCACAGTCTTTGAAGAGCGCCGAAAACGGGAACTAGACCCAACCCTGAGCCTACTGCGCCAGCTGTTGCTCAATGAGCCCCAGGATGAGCAGGAAGCCCAGGCCCAGGAAAAGATCCAGGAGGTCTACAGCCTATTGGAGTTACTGGAGGAGTTTGCCAATACACTGAGCAAACTGGAGCATGATGACCTGCTTAAATTGATGAAGCTTGGCTCAGGCATCGTCAAGCTGCTGGAACTCAAAAGCAGACTTACAGGGGGAACGTCAAGCTCCGACTAAAAGTACGCCACGGCAATAAAAGAAATACATAGAAGTAGTCAGCCCGGGGATTGAGAAATCCAGCGGGCTACAGAAAAAGCGGTATAAGGATATACCGCCGCCGACCCAGCGTCGGTAACCGCTCAAAAAATTACTGGCAGGTCCATACTTCTGCATTGGTGTTTTTTCGGGCACCCCCGGGTTACTCAGGAAGAGTACCCGGTTATCTGGTTAAAAATAGTTCCGACCAGCAGAGGCACCCATGCTAGATACTCTGATCCTCTCCAGAATACAGTTTGCCGCCAACATCAGTTTTCATATTTTATTTCCCACTATCACTATCGCTCTCGCCTGGATTATCGTCTTTTTCAAGCTCCGCTATGACCAGACGAATAATCCTGTTTGGATGCGCGCATATCGATTTTGGGTGAAGATCTTTGCCCTGACATTTGCCCTTGGGGTTGTCAGCGGTATTACCATGTCATTCCAGTTTGGCACCAACTGGCCAGGCTTTATGGCTCAAGTCGGTAATATCGCAGGGCCATTACTGGGTTATGAAGTACTCACTGCTTTTTTCCTCGAGGCCACATTCCTCGGTATTATGCTGTTTGGCATAAACCGCGTTCCCAGCAAAGTTCACACCTTCTCGGCATTTGTTGTAGCCATAGGCACAACACTCTCCGCCTTCTGGATTATCGCTCTTAACTCCTGGATGCAGACCCCTTCTGGCTTTGAAATGCGCGACGGTGTCGCTTACCCAGAAAGCTGGCTCGCAATTATTTTCAATGCCTCTTTTCCCTACCGCCTGACACATATGCTGCTGGCTTCGGGATTAACGGCAGCCTTCTTTGTCGCTGGAATCTCTGCCTATCGCATTCTGAAAGGCGACCCCAAACGCGCCCCGCGCCTGGCATTGAAAACCGGTCTGGTGCTGGCGGCAGTTCTCATTCCTATCCAGATTTTTGTGGGGGATTTACATGGTCTCAATACCTTTGAGCACCAGCCGCAAAAAGTGGCAGCTATGGAAGGTGTATGGGAAACGGAGAGAGGTGCGCCCTTACTGCTATTCGCAATTCCTGATGGCGAGGAGAAAACCAATCACTTCGAGATTGCCATCCCCAAAATGGCCAGCCTGATCCTAACCCACGAGCTGGATGGCGAAGTACGAGGTATTAATGAATTCCCAGGAGACCACCCCCAGTAGCGCCGGTATTTTTCGCCTTTCGCATTATGGTGGGTGTAGGCCTGTTGATGCTCGCCGTGGCCTGGGGCGGCTGCTACCTGTTATGGCGGCGAAAAGAACTTCCTCGTTGGGCACTGAAAACCCTGGTGGGAATGACCTTTGCCGGCTGGGTAGCGACACTTGCCGGCTGGTATGTAACAGAGATCGGTCGCCAACCCTGGCTTGTTACAGGTGTATTAAAAACCGCTGACGCAGTCACCCAGCTACCTCCCTCTCATGTCGGCTTCTCGTTAACTCTTTACCTGATTGTCTACGTGATCCTTTTATACGCCTATATACACACCCTGAAAGTAATGGCCTTGAAGTCAGTCAAAGTGGAGGAGTTTGAGACACAAGAACCGCTCGCAGGAGGCAGCCTGACCAACCTGCCTCATTCAACCCAGAAGTCGACAAAGGGGGATTCACAATGAGTGAGGGGGCAACTTCCGCTGCCTATTGGCTGCCCGTAATTTTCATTGGCCTGATGGGGCTCGCAGTACTCGTGTACGCTATTCTCGACGGCTACGACCTGGGAGTCGGTATCCTACTTCCTATGGGCGAAGAGGATGAGCCTCAGCGAGACACTATGATCGCCTCAATTGGCCCCTTCTGGGATGCCAATGAAACCTGGCTGGTACTGGCTGTCGGCCTGCTGCTGATCGCCTTTCCAATCGCCCATAACCTGGTATTGATGCACCTTTATATTCCCGCGGCAATTATGTTGGTCGGGCTAATCATGCGAGGTGTGGCATTCGACTTCCGTGCCAAGGCCGCCGTAGGACACAAACTCGCCTGGGACCGAACTTTCAAAGCGGGCTCCCTCACCACCAGTCTCTCCCAGGGCTACATGCTGGGGCAGTATGTCATGGGTTTTACACCCGGCTGGCAGGCACAACTGTTCTCTGCCGTCAGTGCATTGGGTGTTACCGCCGCATACAGCTATATGGGCTCGGCCTGGCTGGTGTTAAAAACCGAAAATGAGCTACAGGCGCGCTCGGTGCGTTGGGCACGCAGGGCCGGTCGCGCAACCCTGCTCGGTGTTCTCTCGGTATCGGTAATCAACCCCTTGGTCAATCCAACCGTCTTTGATCGCTGGTTTACCTATCCGCTGGTAATGTTTGTGCTGCTGATCCCCACCCTTTGCTTCCTGGCCTTTATCTTTAATGATGTCCTGCTGGCAAGAATGCCGAAGAGTAATGACAGACATAGCGCTCTTCCCTTCACTATGGTGGTGATCATCTTCTTGATGTGCTTTATCGGCTTAGCTTTCAGTTTCTTTCCCGATATCGTGCCGGGACAGCTGAATATTTGGCAGGCGGCCAGCGCCACTGCATCACTCAAGTTCATTTTGGTTGGTGCGCTGATTGTTATACCAGTCATTCTTGCCTATACCGCTTTTTCTTACCGGGTATTTCGCGGCAAAGCAACCGAGCTTCACTATCACTGAAGAAATAGTTTCCACTTTCAAGGGGTAGCAACATCTATTCAAATAAAATTTGGTAGCGCGGAACTACCCCACAAATCAAACAAAATCCCCTTGCTCGCCGAAATTGGTACGATAATAATCATCAATTCCAGAAGACAATTTTTTACAAGGAAGTAAAGCGCATTTCTGGCGCTTTCAGATTGCGCTTGTCTAAGGGGGAGGTGAATTTGAACCAAATCGATCGACGGGCTATCAGCCGGCGCGACACTGCTAGTCCGCGCAAACCACAACGTAAGAACGGCCGCGAGAAATACGAGAAGCTTCTCGATGCGCTGGAAACCTTAATCGCTGAGCAGGATTCAACCGATATCAGCCTCGCAAACCTGAGCCAGGTAGCCGGGGTTCCTGCAGCATCTGTCTACCATTTCTTTCCCAGTGTGGATGCCAGCCTTACTGCCCTGGCAGAACGGCACTACAAGTCTTTCGGAGACGTAGTGCTGGGCCATTCAGACTTTTCACCTGCGGAAAGTTGGCAGGATATGCTCAATCAGCTGTGTGATCTGGTACGCAGCTACTATGAAGACAATATTTCTGCACTGAAGGTACACTACGGACCGCAATCCAGCTGGGCATTGCGTCAACTGCAAATGGAAAATAACTGGCGTTTGGCAGACACCTTGATAAAGAATCTGTCTCGCGAGTTTGAACTGCCTCCATCGCAGGATTGGCGCGACCGCTTTATGTGTGCGATCAATATCAATGACTCTTTCTGCTCCCAGGCTTACTCGCGTTTCGGAAGAATAACCGATGAGTCCGCGGCTGAAGGTAAGCGAGCGGCAGCCGCATACTTGAAGCTTTACCTGGGAGAACTGTTACAGAGGCGCCAACTGCGCTTCGCTCCGCTGGAGGCTTCGGCCTAAACAGCGTACAGGCCTCTTTTAGTAGAGGATTCTCAATCCACTCTTGCTTAAAAAATAAACCCGGCAACAAAATTGCCGGGTTTATTTTTGCCCATCACTTATTCGCCACATCCTATTCTTCAATTCCAACAAACTCAAAAACAAATAACCATCACAACCCAAAACCCCTAAATCATTAGCTTTCCAAAAACGAAGGCCTATTTGAAAAAGAAAAATATCATCAACTTCCCAGGTAAAATAAATCACGGAAACTTCTTTAAAAATCACTCGTTTATTACTACTTATTCTTGATTTTTCATCGATATCTGTCATCACAAATTGCCCATTTCCGCCCTAAAAGGGCAGTATTCAATCGACCCATTTGTGACCATCTGGACCCGAACTAGAATTCGTAGTGAAACTCTTACTGGATCAAGTGGAGGTTCTCATATGCCCATTGCCGCGCACGAGCTGGAATCGGACTTCCCAGAGTATGCAGAAACCATCAAGATACTTCTAAGGGATGACCTGCAATTCAAACTGGAGAACGACCTCTACCGAAAACTTGATAAACAAATTCGCGGTCTTCAAGACAGCGGGATAGGCACTGATGACGACCACTACTCCAGCCTAAAAAAACAGCGTGCTTATCTTAAGCAGCATCTCTATAACCGCATCACAGGAATGATTACCCATCATTAATTTGCGATGGCTATTGTCTGGACATTGCCGGCGCCATTCAGCACACTGAAATCACAAGCAATCAGAACAAGTTGATGGCGCCATGCAACTCTACCTGACTTATTCCTCTCCCTTTTCTCGAACTGCCCGTATTGTCGTTCATGAACATAAACTCCAGTCTGTTATCACTGAGCAATTTTCCCATCCATTTCAAAATGAACAGGAATTAATCTCCAGCAATCCCCTTGGCAAAGTGCCCTGCCTGAATCTGGACAATGGCAGTGCCATTATGGACAGCGAAGTTATTTGTGCCTACCTGGACAAACAACTTGGAGATGGCCACCTGAGTAAAGCCATGGAGAATGACTGGGATCTGCGCACACTTTACAGCACGACCTCAGGATTGATGGAAACCCTGGTGCAGCGACAAATGGAAAAACTGCGTAAGCACGAAGGATTGCACTCAGAATTCTGGTGGCAACGTTTTAACGACGCAATCACCAGGGCACTGGACTTCCTTGAGTCAAATGTATCAAAGCTCCCCAAACAGCTCAGCCTGATCCATATTAACCTTGGCTCAGCCCTGTCATATCTGGACTTCCGTCATGATGATTTCGATTGGCGCAATGGACGACCACAGTTAACTGCCCTATCGGAAAACCTTGAAGCTCGTGAAAGCTTTCGTGCCACTCACTTGCACGAATAACCTTAGTTTCCACCCTCAGGCCAGGTTTCAATTCCTGGTCTCATAAATTCTTCTCTAAACTGTCATATCCTATCGATAGCCTGAGCGCTTTTTGAGGCGCCGCCATGTCAAATAGATCGAAGAGCCCTTCGTGGATACTTCTACACGGCGCCGCTATTGTGGCGGTAACCTGTAGCCTTTTCAGTGGATTGCGTATTGCAACCCTGGATAAGCCTGCGCTTATTACTATTGCAGAGCTTCTCCCCCAAGGAGAGGTCCATACTGTTCACTTTGTCTCCGCAATTTTACTTTCCCTGGCCGCTGCAGGATATTTGATCTCACGCATCCCCTATTTTCGAAACCTGTCTGGAATATCGACGCCCAAGCCTATCAATTATCACAGACTAGTTACCTGGGGTGGTGTTTCCCTGCTTATAACTTCACTGTTGAGCGGTTGGATGCTGTTTAACGGCCTGGGCCCACTCCCCTGGCTTCGCTCGATTCACTTTTGTAGCGCCATCGGACTTGTCTTTTATATTTTTATGCACGGCGGTGTTTACCTTATGCAATTTGGCTTGCGTGCACTTCCATTTATCCTCAAACCATCACTGCCCAAAAGACAATACCTTCCTTTAGTTTCACTATCTCTAGGCACGTTCTCCCTTGGCTTTCTTTTAGTGGGAAGCTGGTATTTAATTCACGGATATTCCCATCACCCCCTGGCAGTCGCCGGGATTTCACCAAATACCATCATCAACATCGATGGCATGGCCTCAGAACCACAATGGCAACAGGCTCAAATACTCACCTTACGTACTGATGGTGGGGCCAATTTTTATAAAGGCCGCTCCGATGTGCAGTTAAAGGCCCTGCAAAATGGTCAGGAAATTTTTTTCATATCACCTGGCAAGATCCCAATGAGAGCCTCGCCCACCTGCCCTTGAAAAAAACTACAGAAGGTTGGGAAATCTTGCAATCAGGCTATAAGATATTTGATGAAAAACGTCATTACGAAGATAAATTCGCAATACTCCTTTCTGAAAACTGCTCTTTCGCCGCAGCTGGCACCGCCCATTTGGGACAATCCCCACTGGCTGATAAACCCGCAAACTGGCACGGCAAGGGCTACCATTACAGTACCTCCGAGCAGGTGCATGACCTCTGGCACTGGAAGGCAGTACGTACCAATAAGATGCACCTGGCTGATGACAACTTTATCGGCAAACCGGATAAAGTGCGTCCCGGTGCACGTCGCTATACCGCAGGTTACCAGCAGGATAGCAAAGAGTCCGGTGCTTATAGAATGAACTGGAAGTGGTATTCTCCCACTACAATCACCCCCAAGCGCCTACCTGCAAAAACAGATCAGCTGGCTCCCTATCAGTATTCTCTCCCCCACAGTCAAAGCCCGGATTGGACTATTTCCTGGTTCGATTACCAACCCTATTCTTCAAGTCACGACCAATTCCCATTGGGTACCTTGATGCCCTCGGTGCTGTATACCTCCAATCGCTTTGAGGGCGACCGTGCAGATGTCCGCGCTCGTGGTATCTGGCGCGATGGCCACTGGTCCCTGGAATTGGTGCGCAAACTGGATACCGGCTCTTCCCAAGATATTCCTATTGTGGACGGCATCTGCATGTGGGTCTCCGCCTTTGACCGTGCACAAATTGCCCATACTCGCCACAGCCGCGCCATTCAACTCAGCTTTGATAAAACCTTATGATACTTCGCCTACTTCTGGTCTTCGCTCTACCTTTCACACTGGTTGCGGCAGCAATAGTCCGTGCCCCACAAAATCCTGAGCCACCGGAACATTACTTGGTCAAGGTCAATATGCAGGGGGAGTTACTCGGCGCCTGGGAAGGTCCCTGGTCCTGCGTCTGTGACAAGCGTAGTGGTCTCTTATGGGAAGTAAAAACCGACAACGAGGACATCCACGATGGACGCTGGACCTACTCCTGGTTTATTGATAGCGAAGGCGTTGCCAATAATGGCGACTGCTACTTTGAGCTGGACCGCTGCGATACTGAAGACCTGATCCGGCACACTAATCGCGAGCGCCTGTGTCAAGCAGGCAACTGGCGCCTGCCCACTCTCAGTGAGATCAATACGATTATCAGCAAAGACAATAAACCGGGCAGCCCGACAATTGAGTCCGAGTACTTTCCAAAAACCATGCGAGGCGATTACTGGACCAGTGAAAATAAACAGAAACTGAGCGGTATTTACCGCTATTTAACAGTCGGCGGTACTGCTGTGAATTTTATTGGTGGGGACAGGGTCACAATTCCCTATCGTAATGCCGCATTCGTCCGCTTGGTAACCAGTCGTTCAACAGCCTGTCACAAAGCTCCTCAATAATGCCTGCGCGTTGCTGCCATGCAATCCACCCCCTCCAGGCCGCGACGCTCTCACAAAAATGGTCCCAATTTCCAAAGGATTTCTCTAATGAGACGATATTTTGGCAGTGCTCTTACAATCTCGGCGTTATTACTTACAATGGGTGCCAGTGCCGCAACTAAACATTACAGGCTCTCTTGGGATGGTGATGCTTCCAGCAGCGCAGTGATTGGCTTTTCACCTGACGGCAGTAGCAATAACCCCTACCTAAACTATGGCTACTCCACCGACGAAAGTAACTGGAATAGTGCCTATGTCAGCAACAGCGAAAGCTTCGATGGCGGTATCACCAGTCACTTCGTGCGCTTACAGGATTTAAATGCAGACTCTCCCGTATATTTTCGTATCTGTGATCAAGATGGCTGCGGGGATCGTTTTTGGTTCCGAACTGCACCTGCGCACAATTCCCCATTTGTAGTGGTTGCCGGCGGTGATACCCGAACTGGCCATACCACCCGCCGGCAGGGGAATGAGCTGCTCGCAAAAATTCGCCCCCTCGCCGTTATGCACGGTGGAGACTTTACCAACGCGAATAGTGCATCGGAAATGCGTGAGTTTCTGGACGACTGGGAGCTGACTTATTCCAGCGATAATATCGATGGTTACAGTTACAAACGCATCTACCCGTTAATTCCCACACACGGCAATCATGAGGACGATAATTATTCCACCATCTGCCAGGTCTTCGGAGTGGACTTTAATGGCGACGGTGACTGCTCTCCCAGCGACACCTATGGTGCTGTGCAGGTTTCTCCCCTATTGCGTGTATATACCCTCAACAGCCAGTTCCAGAGCAGTGGCTGGTCCTCCTATGCAACTGCCATGAATAACTGGCTTGAAAGTGACTTATCAGCATCAGGCAGTGCAGCCAGCTGGCGCTTTGCGCAATACCATAAGCCTTTATTTCCCCACTACACAGGCAAGTCTGACAACCCCACCCTGTTCAGCTGGTGGGCACAGCCTTTCTACGATTACGCCATGAACCTGGTAGTGGAGTCCGATACCCACCTCACCAAACTTACCGAGGCAGTCATCCCAAGTGGTAGTAACTTCTCCACAACCACTTCCGGCGGCACTGTCTATGTCGGGGAGGGCAGCTGGGGGGCTCCGGCCCGGTCTGCCAACGATGCCAAGTCCTGGACTATCGACATGGCCAGTATCCAGCAATTCAAAGTAATTCAGGTGAGTGCAGAGGAACTGGTGGTGCGTACTGCCAAATTTAACGATACCGCCAGCACCTTATCGCGAGAAGATCGCACCGCAGATCCACTGGTATTACCCAGTAACGTGAATTGGTGGAGTGCCAACCGTATCGGTGAGGCCATGACTTTAATACGCAACAGCGCGGACCGCAGCGTTATTTCTGAAGATGGCAGCGGCAGCAACAACTTTATATTGCCAGTGACTGACGATGTGTTTATTTCTTCACGCTACTCATCCAGTAATTTTGATGGGGATTCCGATGGGCTGCTTGCCGATGGCAGTGACTCCACTTTTGGTACCCTGTACTCGCTGATCAAGTTCGACCTCTCAGACCTCACCGCCTGTAGCTCGATCAATACCGCCACATTGGAGCTGAATGTCACCAATAGGTCCGGCAATACCTACGGTGTTTACCTGGCCGCAAATGATTGGCAAGAGGAGTCTGTAACCTGGAACTCCGTTGGCGGTTCCTCGGTGCGCGATGACCTGGCAGAGAGTTTTGTCCCGTTCTACACAGGTGTTGAGCGAATCGACCTGACTTCTTCAGGGCTTATAGAAAGCTGGATAAATAGTGGCAATACCGGCCTGGTTATCGCTCCCCGCTCAGGCAGCAACGGGGTCGACTTCACCTCCAAGGAAACCGGTACCTCGGCGAAGTTAACGGTTGAGGCCGACTGCACCACTATTGCCGGACCTCTACCCAAAGCTGTAAAAACCGATGATTTTACTTTGCTATGGCGTAACGAGATTAAAGTTCCGGTCAAACTTATCGAAGAGCCTGCCGAATTTAATCAGGGCCAGGGGATTGCCACTCACCTTCAAGCGGCCCTCCCTGATCATGGTGGGCGCACCTACCAAGCCGCCAAACATCAAACGCAGATCGGTACTGCTCAAGGCGAGGCTGGCTGAGGGATCATCACTGTGCCGACCGGGATAGCCATGTAACACCCCGTTCTGCACCACGACCAGGTATTTCTCGCTGGTGTCGGTCATATCAATATTCAGGCGGATCTCCGCATCCGCCGCTTTCTCTCCGTTTAGTCGCACGGCCATGGCATCGAATAACAGCTGCAAGGGCACCCTGGCGACTATTTCTTCAGCCGGCAATACCTCTTCTCGAAATTCAACACCATGACGCAATTCTTTCGCACCTGAGAGGTAAAAATTGCGCCAAATACCGGATTCTGCCTGGTAACCCAGCTGCTCCAGGCTGTCGGCTAGCAGGTAACGGGCCTGGTCGTTATCCGGCTCGGCAAAAACCAAATGCTTCAGTACCATGGCCACCCAGCGGTAGTTACCGCGAGCAAAGTCCCGCCGTGCCCGCGCCATAATGCTTTCCTCCCCCCATATATTCCACATAGCGATGAGCCGCCTCTTCCTGGGGAACCGGGTGCAGGTTAGCCGGATTGCCATCGAAATAACCTAAATAGCGATTGTATACAGCCTTGGCACCGACATTAACCGTGCCGTAATACCCTCGGTTAGCCCAGGCCTGTGAAAGGCTTTCAGGCAATTCCAGCCTCTCAGCAACTTCGATCATGTCATAGCCGTGATTGGCGAGGCGCAGCGTTTGGTCGTGGATATATTTGTACAGGTCCCGCTGCTTGGCGAGATAATCCATAGCCTCCCCTTTCCCCCAGGTAGGCCAGTGATGGCTACTGAATACTACTTCTGTCTCCCCACCAAACTTCTCCATCGCAAATTCAATGTAACGACTCCAGGCCAGGGCGTCTCTTGTTTTGGCACCACGCAGGGTATAGATATTGTGCAGTGTATGGTTGGCTATTTCACTCATACATAACGCTTTAAACTGGGGAAAGAAAAATACCATTTCAGTCGGCGCTTCCGCCCCCGGAGTATTAATAAACTCAATCTCCACGCCGTCAATTTTCATTTGTGCACCGGCTTCAGGGATTACAACCGTTGGTGTGGCAATGCCATGCTCACCATCGGATACCCGGTTGCCAAGCCCTGAAGAAACAAACCCATCAGGGCTTGAGGGCAAGAGGTCACCAAACTGGTATAAGGCGCGCCGTTGCATCACATTGCCAGAGCGCACATTCTCGCTGATCGCTTCCTCTGCAAATCCCTCTGGAGCAATAATATCAATCGAACCACTCTGCAGTTGCTCAGCCGTCAGGACCCCCGTCACCCCGGCAAAATGATCCGCGTGGCTATGGGTAAAAATCACCGCGCTGACCGGCCTCTCTCCCAGAGATTTATTGGCCAGGGCGAGCGCCGCAGACGCAGTTTCCGCAGATGTCAGGGGATCGATAACAATCCAGCCGTTATCCCCCTTTACCAGGGTCATATTCGCCAGGTCCAGGGAGCGCACCTGGTAGATACCATCCACCACCTTAAACAACCCATTGTTCAACGCGTTGAGCTGGGCCTGCCGCCATAAGCTGGGGTTTACCGTATGAGCAGAACTACCTTGCAGGAACTGCATCTGGGATAAACCATACACCTCACGTCCCTCAGTATTTTTAATCTGGGCGCCGGGAATAGTGGCAATAAATCCTCGTTTGGCCAGTTCAAAATCTGTCTTATCAGTAAATGGTAAGCGATCAGAAACTGTTTGGTTGTGGACGATAGTTGCCTTCGAGGCAGGCTTTATTTCAGCATTGAAGATATCAATACCGGCTTCGGGTTCACTGCCACAGGCAATGAGGAAAAGTGATAACAATAATATCAATGAACGCATAGAGGCTCCCCCAGGCTGGTTACGCATGACACTCCATTTCCATACTTAAGACAGGAGAGGGTAACCAGATACAAAATGGTCCCCCACTCTAATTCCCTGAAACCTCGGTGGAATTCTGCCAACGAAAGACAGAAAAAGTCACACCATTCAAAAGGAAAGCTATTTGTTGTTTTTGCCGCCGAAATTTAGTTGGCGCAAATTAAGCCAAATCCGCTGTAAGAACCTTGATATTCAAGCGACGAAATAAGTAGTAATTTATATTTCTTCAAGGCGGCAGAAAAAACCGTTACGACCAAGTCAACAAACAATAATTTCCAGCGCCCCTATAAATCAGCTTAAAAATGAAATACGCGAAATTTAACCCTGCTCTTGAGCAACCCTTCACGATTAACAAACAGGATTTAACCAGACGTTGAAAAGACAGGCATATACTGTGCGCTGGCACTTGAGATAGCAGAATAAAGGTAACCAAGTCGCCAATATAGTCTATATAACCCTTTTGACTCCGGCAGTGAAGGACTCACACCCGGTATAGAGCCGAGGTCTGCATTTCAAATGGTATGGAGATAATTTCAATGCTAATAAAAAGACCCCCACTCTGTGGCGCACTGATAATCGCCATGTCACTGCTGACGCTAAAATCCTTTGCCGCCAATGAGGAGGAAGTTGTGACTGATCCTGTAATTCGCCAAGGCCCTGTGGAGGGTCAGCCAAAGTCCAATCAGTTCTGGTGGCCCAACCAGCTGGATCTTAGACCCCTGCGCCAGCACTCACCCAGGTCCAACCCCATGGGGGATGACTTTAACTACGCAGAAGAATTTAAAACGCTGGATTTAAAAGCAGTCAAAAATGATATCGAGGCCCTGCTCAAAACCTCCCAGGACTGGTGGCCTGCAGACTTTGGCCACTACGGCCCATTTATGATTCGCATGGCCTGGCATAGTGCAGGCACTTATCGTATCGACGATGGCCGGGGTGGTGCCGGTGGTGGACAGCAGCGTTTCGATCCCCTTAACAGCTGGCCAGATAATGCCAATCTGGATAAAGCTCGCAGGTTGCTCTGGCCCATCAAACAAAAATACGGTCGCAAGCTGTCCTGGGCAGACCTGATGATTCTCACAGGCAATGTCTCACTGGAATCCATGGGATTTGAAACTTTCGGCTTTGCGGGTGGACGTATCGATGACTGGGAACCTGACCTGGTTTACTGGGGGCCGGAAACCGAGTGGCTCGCAGACGAGCGCTATACGGGTAACCGCCAGCTGGAAAAGCCGCTCGGTGCGGTACAAATGGGGCTGATTTATGTCAACCCTGAGGGGCCGAATGGCAAACCCGATCCGGTAGCTGCCGCCGTAGACATTCGCGAAACCTTTGGCCGTATGGCCATGAACGATGAAGAGACAGTGGCACTAATTGCCGGCGGTCACACCTTCGGTAAAGCTCATGGAGCCGTCAAGGCCGACTGCCTGGGACCAGAGCCTGCCGCAGCTCCCACAGAACAGCAGGGGCTCGGCTGGAAAAACAAGTGTGGTAAAGGCAATGCGGATGACACCATGACTTCTGGCCTGGAAGGTGCCTGGTCTGCAGCACCAATTACCTGGAGCCAACAATACCTGAATAACCTGTTCAACTTTAACTGGGTAAAAACCAAGAGCCCTGCAGGCGCGGTACAGTGGATACCTGATGATTCCGCTGCCGCCAATCTTGTGCCTGACGCCTTCGATAAAAACAAACGTCATGCGCCAATCATGTTTACTACTGATCTGGCACTGAAGTTTGATCCAAGTTACAAGGAAATTGCCCAACGCTTCCAGAAAAACCCTGAGGACTTTAAACGCGCCTTTGCTAAAGCCTGGTTCAAACTGACCCACCGGGATATGGGACCCAAAGCACGCTACCTGGGTATTGAAGTACCCGAGGAGGCCCTAATCTGGCAGGACCCCATTCCCAAAGTGGATTATCCCCTGGTCAATGACAGCGATATTGATAACCTTAAGTCGGCAATCCTCAACTCTGGCTTAACGATTCCTGAACTGGTGAGAACTGCATGGGGATCAGCTTCCACCTTCCGCGGCTCCGATATGCGTGGCGGAGCGAATGGAGCGCGCATTCGCCTGGAGCCACAAAAGCAGTGGCCGGTAAATGATCCCGCCGAATTGGCAAAGGTGCTGACGCAGTTGGAAAAAATTCAACAGGACTTTAATAGCAATCAATCCGGCGGCAAGAAAGTCTCGCTTGCCGACCTGATCGTGCTCGGCGGCTCCGCTGCCATTGAGAAAGCCGCTGCCGAGGGTGGAAACAATATCAAAGTACCCTTCAGGCCTGGCAGGGCTGATGCAAGCCAAGAGCAAACCGATGTGAAATCTGTTGCGGTACTAGAGCCCACCGCCGATGGATTCCGCAACTATTTCGCTAAAGATAACAGCAGAACGCCCACGGAAATGCTGGTGGATCGCGCTAGCCTACTCACCTTAAGCGTGCCCGAGATGACAGTCCTGGTAGGAGGAATGCGTGCGCTCAATGCCAATACCAGCGGATCTCCCAACGGGGTTTTCACCGATCGCCCCGGTGTACTCACTAATGATTTCTTTGTTAACTTACTGGACATGTCCACCGAGTGGAAGAAGTCTGAAAAGTCAGAAGGGCTTTATGAAGGCAAGGATCGTAAAACTGGCAAAGATAAGTGGACTGCCACCTCAGTGGATCTGATATTCGGTTCCAACTCAGAGCTACGAGCAGTGGCTGAAGTCTATGGTTCCAATGACTCCCAGGAAAAATTTACCCAGGATTTCGTCAAAGCCTGGACGAAGGTGATGAATCTGGACAGATTTGATGAAGTTAATCGATAGCTAAAATCTATTTTTTAATTAGTCCCTATTATCCATACCGGGCAGGTATGCCCGGTATGGATTTTGAATTAAGCCATAGAGTATTTCTATACATCCTGAGTGATCGGAAATTTTGCTCCTCTGTAAGTTGGCCCCTAAAAACAACTTCAAAGAAAAAATTAATCAGTAAAAAAGCCAGGGCTAGCCCTGGCTTTTTTACTGATTTACAAATCAATTATAGAAATTTAGCTTCTTTAGTCTGCCTTAACTATCATCGCGAAGGTGTTGATCAAAGAATTCCTTAATCATAGTGTACTGATGAATACGAGTTTGCTTGCCACGTAAACTATGCTTCTTACCTGGATAGGTCATAAGTTCAAACTGTTGGCCATTATCCTGCAACTGTTTAATCAGACGTGTAGTGTTGGTAAACAAAACATTGTCATCTGCCATCCCGTGATAAATCAGCAGAGGACCTTTCAGTCCATTCGAATAGGGAAATACAGAGGAAGCCTGGTAGGCCTCAGCATCTGTATTGGGATTACCCATGTAGCGCTCGGTATAGTGAGTATCATAAAGCATCCAATCGGTCACAGGAGCACCAGAAACGCCAGCTTTAAAATAATCTCCGGCCTTAAACATACTCATTAGTGCCATGTAGCCACCGTAACTGTGGCCATAGATACCAATATTATTGCTATCAACAAAAGGTAGTGTGCGCAGGAATTTAACACCTGTTACCTGGTCCTCTACCTCCGGGCCTCCCATATTTTTGAAAATGGGATTTTCAAACGCTGTACCCCGGTTTGCAGAACCACGGTTATCCAGAGAGAAAACGATGTAACCCTGTTGAGCCATAAATTGGTTGATGTGCTTGTCCCAACTATTGGTTACTACCTGAGCGTGGGGACCACCATAAACAAATACCATGACCGGGTAACGTTTACTCTCATCAAAATTGGCCGGCTTATATAGGCGGTAATTAAGCTTATGTCCCTGTGGAGCTTTGATAGTGCCAAACTCCGGAGTAATCCACTGCTCCATATAAGGAAATAAGGGATGCCCTTCAACAACAGCGTTCTCCTCCAGCCAGGTTATCAGCTCGCCACTTGAGCGGTGTAAACTTACCTGTGGAGGAGTAGTTATGCTGGTGAATTTATCGATGTAACCTGAACCATCCTCAGCAAACTCAATACCGTGCATACCACTGCGTGTGGATATTCTCTGAATACCCCCATCACCTTTTATTGGTACACTATAAAGGTGCCTTTCTATGTCAGAATCCTTACGGCCACTGAAATACACAACATCTTTCTTTTCATCCACAGCTTCCAGCTCATCAACTATCCAATCACCAACAGTTAATTGCTTCTGTAGTTTTCCATTTAAACTGTACAAATAGAGGTGCTTGAAACCATCTCGCTCAGATGACCAGATAAATTGGTCACTGTTTTCCAGGAAAAATAAATCATCGCTGAGGTTTACCCAGGTGTCACTGGATTCTTTTAACAGATTGCGGGTCTTGCCGTTATTGAGATCAAAAACACGAAGCTCAAGTTTCTGCTGATCCCGAGACTGCCATTGAAAAGTCAGTAAATTATCGCGAGCCCAATCTACTCGGGGAATATAAATATCCTGCTCTTCCCCCAGGTTTACCCAACGGGTTTTTCCAGACGCCACCTCCATCACACCCAGGCGAACCTTAACATTAGCTCGCCCTGCTGCGGGATAACGCTGGCTTATCATATCGATGCGATCTGCATATATCTCGCTGCGGATCACTTCATCTACAGGGGACTCATCAACCTGTAGGAAAGCAATATGGCGGTCGTCTGGAGACCACCAATAACCTGTCATACGATCCATTTCTTCCTGGGCAACAAACTCGGCCATGCCATTTTTGATAGGCCCATTTCCATCGCTGGTTAGCGCACGCTCTTTACCACTTTTCAGGTTGACGACAAAAATATCCTGATCACGAATAAAAGAGACATATCGCCCTTTCGGGGAAACACGAACATCGGTCTCAAAAGCTTCGGTTTCAGTCAAGCGCCGCGCGGATTTCTTATCCAAATTGTAATAATAAACATCTCCTGCCAGCGGAAATAACAAGGATTTCCCATCCTCAGACCAGCTGTATTCCATAATACCGCTGCCATAGATTCTTTGACGCTCACGTCGGGCTTTTTCCTCATCGGATAACACTTCATCGCCGCTGTGCAGGCTGTCAGATTTCACCAGGATACGGGACTGCCTATCGGCAATGTTGTACTCCCATAAATCGTAGCGGTTGTAATCTTCATCCCGTCCCTTCAGAAAAGTTACCCGACTACCATCGGGAGAGTACTCAAGGGCACGGGGCGCTGTGCCCCCAAGGGCCGGATCGGAGAATATTCGTTCAATAGTCAACGTATCCGCGGAACAGAGTCCCGCAAAGGTTGTGCAGCTAAGCAGGGCAAGCAGTTTTCTTTTCATAGAAGGGCTCTTTGTTTTAGTGTTTTATGCTAGGCGCAAATCTGCGGTGAGAAGGGCGTAAGACCGCTTTCTCTGCAAGCAACAAAGTCCTTGAATTCTACAATGTAATCTCCAGATAACGGAGGGGATCGAGCTCTCCTTCTGAATTTAACAGAGTGACAATCAAACCTTCTGTAATTGCCTTCCTTTACCGTCATTTACTCTGCACCAAGTATGTTTACAGTGCCTGAAGACAGTCTTGGAGCTGGCTTTTGCGAAACAAAAACAGTGAGAGATGTACCTTGTTTCTTCCATTAAAACAATTCTCACCTCCTTCCATAACAACTCGATCCCAAAGCGAGACTCTTCCCAATGACCACCGCGAACCCAATCACAATCGATTCACTTTCTTATCTAACTTTGAGGCAGACCCTGTAGTCGGGGCAGGCAAGATGATAGAGGGACCATCTAAGTGTGCGACGGTGAAAAGCGTAGGACCCTGCCAAAATGGGCAATTTAAACCCCAAAATAAGCAATCAAATAGCACAATAAGCCGTATATTGAACTCAAACCCCTGAATAAATTTTATTTTGAAAGAGTATTTTGGATTTCAGTGAACCATTGTGTGTGGCCGAATATTACTGGAAGCTTCTATCGAGATCTAAAATCGACCATACGCCCAGTATCATAGGTTGTCGGTGCCGATCTCCCCGTCTAAGTAACCTTTCCCTGATCCCCAGCTTGACACTACCAAAACAAAACACTCTCCCTTGCATTCCAAGACGATCGGTCATATATTGAACATTAGTTAATAGACGACCGGTCTAATTTTAATGGCTCGACCACGTAAAAGCGGAAACACCAAAGAAGCATTGTTAGAAACAGGCACCGCAATGCTGACCAGCCAGGGATATCACGGCACTGGTATCAAGCAGGTGCTGGATACAGTAGGCGTACCCAAAGGTTCGTTCTACAACTATTTCCCCAGTAAAGAGGCCTTCGTAGCCAGCATTATTCACCGCTACGGCCAACAGATTGATGCGGAACTAGCGCAGACGAAATTAAACATGGATCAGGCACCCGGCTTGATCCAGCTTTGGTGCTGCTTTCAAAACCGTGTTCAGAACAAAGTAAAAGTTGGCCAGTCTTGTGCCTGTCTGCTCGGAGCGATGTCGGCCGAGGTAGCCCAGGCCAGCCCTCTTTGCCGTGAAGCCATTGAGTCTGTAGAGCACAGGTGGCTGGCAAATCTTCAATCGATATTACATTTGGCCCAAGATCAAGGAGATCTACGCAGTGACGTCCCCGCCGATAACCTTGCGACACTGTGTTATAGCGTTTGGCAGGGCAGTATTCTGCAATACCAGGTATCCGGTGATCCCAATGATTTACTCAGACAACTACGGACTTTTTTAGCACCTTGGTGACGCAACAAGGAGCACAAACACTGGCCAGCATTAAAACTTACAGGCAGGACATTCATTTTGAAAAATAGCACTAGCGCCTTAAAAAACACCGATCGAGCTACACCTCTCGCTCGCCCACTGAGTATTCTGCCGGGAACCAGTGTGAAAAACCGCTTGTTTAAATCTGCTATGAGTGAGCAATTAGCGGATCCCAATCATGCCCCCACCAAGGAGCTGATTCACTTATATCGCACATGGTCAGAAGGGGGCACAGGTTTACTGGTCACCGGTAACGTCATGGTTGATCGTACCGCTCTGGGTGAACCGCGGAATGTGGTATTAGACGAGGAGTCAGACCTTTCTCTGTTCCGGAAATGGGCCGAAGCCGGGCGCCAAAACGGTACGCAAATCTGGATGCAATTAAATCATCCAGGCAAGCAAACACCCAACTTTTTAAGCACTGAACCCGTCGCACCCTCTGCAATTCCACTGGCTAACGGCTTAGAGAAGACCTTCAACTGCCCTAGAGAACTCACCGAAAATGAAATAGTTATTATCATTAAAAAATTCGCCTGGGCCGCCGCACAGGCAAAAGAATTTGGATTTACCGGAGTTCAGATACATGCTGCTCATGGTTATCTGATCAATCAGTTTCTATCCCCTCACCACAATCGGCGAAATGATCAGTGGGGAGGTACCTTAGAAAATCGCATACGGTTTTTACGCGAGGTATATAGCGCTATTCGCGAAGCGGTTGGTGAAGATTTTCCGGTAGGCGTAAAACTCAATTCAGCAGATTTTCAAAAGGGTGGATTCAGTGAAGAGGAATCCATGCAGGTTCTAAAAGCCCTGCAGGATGAAGGTATTAACTTAATTGAAATCTCCGGTGGCAACTATGAAAACCCAAGTATGGTTGGTGCCAATGTGAAGGAAAGTACTATCAAGCGAGAGGCCTATTTTATCGATTATGCAGAAAAGGCACGAGCACAGCTGCAAATTCCCGTCGTAGTCACCGGTGGCTTCCGTTCCGCAGCTGCCATGGAGGCCGCCCTTGTATCAAATGCCGTGGATATGATTGGCCTTGCCCGCCCATTAGCGGTTGACCCACGGCTATCGCACAAACTTTTATCGGATGGCAACCATAAGATAACATTGAAAAAGCTCACCACAGGTATTCCCAACCTGGATTTTATGGCTATGCTGGATGTCACTTGGTACGAACAACAGCTGGCCCTTATTGGCAAGGGAAAGCCAACGAAACCAAATATGAGTGCTTGGACCTCAGTATTAAAAACGCTGACTGCTGTCGGATTACTTTCTTTTCAGAGGCGACGAGCCTGATAAAACTTTATTGCGCCTGGGAGTACTATAGTTCCTCACCGTAAATCACAGCAGATAACTGAGACAATACAAGGACGTACCCCCGCCGGCCAAAACCAGGGTGAGTTCGTGAAAAACAAGTAGTTTTAAATGCCTGTAACAACATTTTGTTGTCAGATTATGGCTCTTCTACAGGTCTTTGTAACTGAGGACACCTTCCTAGCGCTTCAGAAAAATCAGCCTCTCCAGCTGCCGAAGAGACACTGTGCACCCTAAAATCAAACCCGAAAATTTACTCACTATCTCTCCTCTATAAATTGCCATAGAACTACAAAGCCGCTTTATTTTTGACGCTCTTATCCCATTTTCAAGCCATAGATCACAGTAAAAATAATCTGGGCAGGCCTCTACGCACATTTAAAAATACAGGTTTCAAGAGTAACTTATTCAGGTAACAAGAAAATAACCTGTAAAGGCCCTTAAGAAAAGAAACACCTTATTGAAGTAATTGGCCTTAACAATTGTTTACTCTGCTTAACCGACATTTGTTCGGGGCGACGGTCATACTTGAACCGAATTACTCACAGGATAACAACAATGAAGGTTCAACTAATTGCCTTTATGGCGACGACCCTGCTCATCAGCGGTTGTAACTCCACCCCAGAGGCTCCCACCACAGAATCTTTTGTTACTAATATTACTGAAGTAGGCCACAAGCGCTTTGTATATAAGGCGAGCCTGGGGACCAGGCCACATGGCCGTGGAGGCCAGAACTCTGGTGGCACAGGTATAGGAAGTGGAGCCAAGCCGCCGGGAGGCAAACACAGCTCAGGTAAATCTGGACGCAATAAGTCAACCTCAGGCGATATTAGGAAAATGGCTATGGAGCGGATGGAGCTTCTGCTAATCGAAAGCGGCTTCTGCCCTAACGGCTGGTTCCTGATTGAGCAGACATTCCACCAAAACCAGGCAGAAGTCCTCGGTGAATGTCGTGCAGCTGCACCTCAATAAAGGAAAATACCCAGGTAAATTCAATCAATAGCCAGTAACACTGCAACCGGGCCATTCTCCTATGCTCGGTTGCAGCATTGCCCTGCGTGTATTAACTGCCGATTTAAATTGCAGTTTTATGCCGCTTCAATAAGTAATCCGCGTGGAAACGCAGATGCTCTTCAATAAATGAGGCAATAAAGTAATAGCTGTGGTCGTACCCTGCATGATGCTCTAGCCGAAGCGGGTAATTACAAGCTCCTGCAGCCATTTGTAAAGCCTCAGGCCGCAGCTGCTGCTCAAGGAACTCATCATCATCGCCCTGGGATACAAGTATCGGCACATGAGTTGTAGCTCGCCCCAGCAGTACACTCGCGTCGTACTCCTCCCAACTAGTGGTATCTGCCCCCAAATAAGCTCCCAATGCCTTCTCACCCCAGGGACAGGCAATAGGATTACAAATAGGACTAAAAGCCGAAATTGAGGTATAACGCTCAGGGTTGCGCAAGCCTATTACCAAGGCTCCGTGCCCACCCATAGAATGACCACTGATTGCACGACGCTGACTCACCGGGAAGTGAGCTTCAATAAGTGCAGGAAGCTCATCCACAATATAATCGTACATTCGGTAGTGCAGCTTCCAGGGTTGTTGAGTGGCATTGACATAGAAGCCAGCCCCCTGCCCCAGATCATAGGACGGATCATCGGCCACATCCTTGCCGCGAGGGCTCGTATCAGGAATAACCAGTACGATACCCAGCTCTGCGGCCAGGCGCTGGGCCCCCGCTTTCTGGCTGAAGTTTGTATCGGTACAAGTGAGTCCAGATAGCCAATAGAGCACCGGATAGCGATATTCAGGGTCAATTTCCGCTTCCTGTGGCAAAAAAATAGAAAAGTGCATTGGGCAATTTAAAACATCGGAATCATGCTTATATTGCCGTTGTGAGCCATCGAAAGACCTGGTGCTGCTGACAAGTTCAATAGTCATGGTAACTCCGCTCAAGCTTCACCATAGTGAATAACACTGCGTATACTTTTACCTTCATGCATCAAATCAAATGCATGGTTTATTTTTTCCAGCGGCATGGTGTGGGTAATAAAATCATCCAACTTAAACTCACCAGCGAGATAACGCTCTACATAGTCCGGTAATTCCGAGCGCCCCTTTACCCCTCCAAAAGCCGTGCCTCGCCATACCCGCCCTGTTACCAGTTGGAAGGGGCGAGTACTAATTTCCTGTCCAGCTCCTGCCACACCGATAATTACCGACTCCCCCCAACCTTTATGGCAGCACTCAAGGGCAGAGCGCATTACGTCTACGTTGCCGATACACTCGAAGGAATAATCGACACCACCATCGGTGAGGTCGACGATCACCTCTTGAATCGGCTGCTCATAATTCCGGGGGTTAATGCATTCAGTGGCGCCGAGTTTTTTTGCCAGGGCAAACTTCTCCTCATTCACATCTATGCCAATAATGCGCTCTGCACCCGCCATTTTGGCACCAATCACGGCGGATAAACCAATCCCGCCAAGCCCAAAAATAGCAACGGTCGAACCCGGTTCTACTCTGGCAGTATTCATTACCGCGCCCATTCCGGTAGTGACACCGCAGCCAAGCAGGCAAACCTCCTTCAACGGCGCTTCCGGATTAATTTTTGCCAGCGAAATCTCTGGAAGGACTGTGTACTCCGAAAAAGTGGAAGTACCCATATAGTGATAAATGGGTTGTCCGTTGATAGAGAAACGCGTGGTGCCATCGGGCATCAGCCCCTTACCCTGGGTAGCCCTGATTTTCTGACACAGATTGGTTTTACCAGACAGGCAGAATTTACATTCGCCGCACTCCGGCGTGTACAAAGGAATCACATGGTCACCAACTTTCAAGCCAGTAACCCCCTCCCCTACTGACTCGACAATACCTGCACCCTCGTGGCCGAGAATCGCAGGAAATACTCCTTCAGGGTCTTCGCCAGACAGAGTAAAGGCATCGGTATGACAAACTCCAGTAGCCGTCAGCTTGATACGTACCTCTCCCTTCTGGGGAGGCATCACATCAACTTCCTCTATAGAAAGTGGCTCACCTGCCTTCCAGGCCACCGCAGCTTTACAGCGAATAGTCTCCGCACCCATAGTATTTTTCCTTGGTCATGCTCATTGAATTCAGCAAGGGGCCAGGATAGCCCGGCGCTGGAATAGAGGCAAAGAGGAACAGGGTCAAGGGCAAGCAGATAAAAGGGGGGGCTAGGTCCAGCTTCACGGATTGGTTAGTTTTCCACCAGCTCTAATACCTGGGCCTTAAGCTATTTCTCTTTGTCGTTTACGCCACTGTAGTGGTGAGCTGCCATGTAAGGTACGAAAGGCTTTGGAAAAAGCACTGGTGTCGGTATACCCCAAGCTCGCAGAGAGCAGCCCAATATCAATACTGGAAGCGCGCAGATGCCACCGGGCGGTCTCCATACGCGCCTCCTGGAGCAATTGTTTGAAAGAAGTACCCGCCTCACTCAAACGTCGCTGCAATGTACGCACGGGCGTATCCACCAACTGCGCGACCTGAGCCAGACTGTGCTGCTGGGCTCCCAGAGTTTGCAATATCAAAGTACGTATCTGAGAAGCAATATCCCCCTCATATCCCTTGATCAATCCTTGGGTAAACTCTTCAAAATAATTCACCAGGCTCTGGCTAGGGGCATTGAGGGGTCGCTGAAGTAATTCAGCATTAAATGTCAGGCAATCGCCCTGTTGGGCAAACAGGACTTCCGCCTGAAAATAGTCCCGGTATCGTTGCCTGGAAGAAATTGGGGCATGGCAAAACTGTACCTGTAGCGGGCGGATATCTTTACCGGCCAATTCCTGAAATAAGCGGCAGGCGGCACCCATAGCGAGTTCGCTGTACTGCTCCGCAGCGCCAAGCCCACCAGAATGGCTGACTCTCTGTGCCATCAACAGACCATCCCGCTCCGATATTCGCCAGTGATCCGCCTGGTTATGTAGCACCATGTAGCGGTGGCTCACTGTCAGGGCAGCATCCAGGCTCCCTTCATTGAGTAATAGCTTTCCCAGTACCCCAAGCATGCGCAAACCCTGCATCTCTGCCAAACGCAAACCAAAATCTTCACACTGCAGCTCTTCCACACAGAGATTCAGTAAGTCGACAAGGGTCGCGATAGAAATAAGGATATCCGGGCGGCGCACACAGTCTGAAGGTAGGCCAACGCTTCTCAGGAGGGCAGCGGGATTCCCACCCATTTGCGGCACCAGAGTATTGAAACCCGCAAGTGTGCCGCTGCGAATCTCATAAGTGGGCTTCATCGTTCCATCCCCACAGCTTCAACCTCTGCTTTATTGACCACTATCTTCCACAGTGTTTAGCCACGCCATCAATATGGCCCCGGATCGCGAGCACACAGGAAAAAAGAAATCGGGTAAATTAGAACTGGCATGATATCAGGCCAAATGCCTTCGGGTAACAGAGTTACTTATGGGGATAAATATCCTTACCGATAGAAAAACTACGCAGCTAAAAGAGATGTCAGCCGCTTTTCTTCACAAATTTCGTCAGAATCACGATACGCTGCCCCTCAACACGTCCCTCAATATGCTCGGGGTTATCGGTAAGGCTGATGCCGCGCACAGCAGTACCGCGCTTGGCCACAAGGCTGGAGCCCTTTACATCCAGGTCTTTGATAATGGTGACATTATCACCGGCCTGCAGTATTGCACCATTGCAGTCGCGATGCACGAGTAGCTCCCCCTCTTCCGGAAAAGTACCCGCTTGGGCCCAATTAACCAGGTCATCATCCAGGTAGAGCATTTCGAATAAATCTTGAGCCCAGGTCTCGACAGATAGACGCTTTAGCAGCCTCCAGGCCAATACTTGCACAGCAGGTTCCTGACTCCACATACTATCTGCGAGGCATTGCCAGTGGGCACTGTCTAAATGTGCTGGGTTATCCAGTTGCTCCCGGCAAGTCTGACACAAAAGCACCTGTGGGTTTGCCTGACCCACTGACTCAGCTACCTCATAGACCGCTAGGTTTTCCTGTGCCTTGCAGAGTTCACATTGACCGCCACTGCGCTGTTGCAACTGTTCCTGAGTGATCATGGTTGACCTCAAAAAAGTGCGCAGTATAAGCGCTAATTCGCCCATATGGGCAAACGACGTGGCTATCGAAAATTTGGAATAGCGAGGTGAAAAAAGTTAGCCTGGAGAAATGATAGGGGAAAGGCGCATAGCTCTAAGACCGGTATCAACAGGGACCCACGGCCCCTGTTGATAATACTTCGCTAGTAGCGAGCTCTAATGGTGTGCTGAGATCGCTGAGGCAAAATGGCCACCCTGCTTACTGGCAATGGCCGAAGTAATATCACCCAGGCTAAGAATACCCACCATACGCTTTTCACTGTTCAGTACTGGCATACGGCGAAGTAGCTGCTGCTCCATTTTGTGTACAGCTGAGAGGAGGTCATCTTCCTCCCAACACCACTCAATGCCTTCAGTCATCACGTCGCGGGCAGTTAGAGAGGACAAATTACCACCCTGCACTACACCTCGACATACAATATCGCGGTCAGTAACCATGCCGATCAGACGATCATTTTCTCCAATCGGGACGGCACCTATATCTTCATCACGCAGGATCTTCGCCACTTCCTGTAGCGGGGTGTCTGGAGTACACCAGGTAGCTCCCTGGTGCATTGCCTGTTTTACTTTCATCACGTACCTCCGCCAATTTCTTAAATATATTCACTGGGTGGCGGCATGGCCGCCACCCATTAGAAAATCAGTGCACTTCAATACGCTTTCGTTGTGGGGGATGCCCCTCATGCTTGGGCACCGTCAGGGTCAGAATACCATCCTTAAAGTTTGCGTCGATCTCACTCTCACGCACATCATCACCCAGGTTAAAACTGCGTAAAAACTTACCGTAGCGCCGCTCTTGACGAAGCACACGGCCATCTTTTTCTTCCTTCAGTTCGCGATGTACTTCTGCCTCAAGGGTCAGGACACCATTTTCAAGAGTCACATTGATATCGTTCTTACCAACACCTGGCAATTCAGCGCTTATTTCATACTTGTTTTTACGTTCACTCACGTCGATACGCGGAGAGAAGAAACCCTCCCGCTCATTGGTAATGCCACGGCTGGGTGAGAGCATCTGTTCAAACATATTGTCCAGATCCAGTAGGGACCCTCTCGGTATCAGACTCATAATCACAACCTCTTTGCTTCCACTATGTCGCAGGAGGCGCAAGCCCGCTCCTCGGACCCGGCTTGCGCCTCTCACATCTTGACTTCATTCTAGGTAATTCAGCGACACTCGGTAGGAATAAGTGCCCACAGTAGCCATCGCAAATAGCATTAAAAAATATTTTTTATTTACTTTTTATCTATATGGGAATTGCTGGATATCTTGCAGTTAAGGATATTAGTCAGTGGCATCGAATTTAACTACGATAATTACAGGTAAATTAAAGAGGATAAGCGCATGGCTCTAGCATGGGTCCTCGTGGCCAACCAGTCGCAAGCCAGGATTTTCGAAGCAAAAAAACGCGCCGGAAACCTCCACGAAATCGAAGCTCTCCTCCACCCTGAATCCCGCTTATCGGGCCGCGATCTCGAAAGTGACGCCCCTGGACGCACTTTTGACAGCCGTGGCAAGGGTCGCCACACCATGGGTAATTTTTCCGATCTACGCCATCGCAACGGTGAGAAATTTGCCAGAGAGATTGCTCATACCTTAGAGCGGGGGCGACAGGAGGGACGCTACGAAAAACTTTATATCGTAGCCGAGCCATATATGGTGGGTAGCCTACGGGATGCTCTCAAGACTCCAACCCGCGCTACCATTGCGGGTGAGACCGGTAAGAACCTGGTAGAAAGCCAACCAGAAGAAATTCGGGCCCAACTGCCCATCTGGTTGTAATTAAATTTTGTAGCAGAAAAATAAGGGGCTACTTGACTAGCCCCTTTATTGTTTTTCTGGAAAAATCAGGCTCTGCCGCTATCGGCAAGCAATTTACCAATCAGCATATCTTTTTCTCGCCACAGCTCATAGACCCATTGATTGAATTCAGCACGAAATACCTGATCATTTACGTAGTCCGCAAGAAAGAACCTTTCCGGAATACGAATCTGCTCAACACGAACAATCACCCTCTTTACTTTCCCACCAAGGAAATCAGCAAATGACGGGATACCATCCGGGTAAACTATGGTTACATTTAACAGGCGGTTTAGTTGCTTACCCATACTTTGCATTGCGAAAGCGATACCCCCGGACTTAGGCTTGAGCAGATGGGCAAAGGGAGATCCCTGCCTGTCGTGTTTGTCTTGCGTAAAACGTGTTCCCTCAAGGAAATTCATAATACTGGTGGGGGTTAATTTAAAGCGTTCACAGGCTTTTTTTGTCGCCTCCAAATCCTTACCGCGCATTTCCGGGTGCTTCTTCAGGAACTCCTTGTTATAGCGTTTCATAAAAGGAAAATCCAACGCCCACCAACAAACCCCCATCACCGGAACCTTGATCAACTCCTGTTTTATGAAAAATTTCAGGAAAGGAATTTTTCGATTGAAAATGGACTGCAACACAAAAATATCCACCCAGCTCTGGTGGTTTGACGTCACCAGATACCAACCATCCTTATCCAGCGACTCATCGCCCTGTACGTCCCACTGGGTTTTCTGGGTGAGCTTCATCCAGCCTTTATTCAGAGTGAGCCAGGCTTCAGCACAAGAAATAAAAATGATCGCAAAGAACTTGCGCAGCGCAGCAAAGGGCAAAATCAATCGCAGGACCACAAAAAATAATATGGGTATGAAGCACACAATGGTGCCAATGGCCAACAAAGTCGAGGCCAATATCAGCAAAACAATCGAGGGAAGAAAATTTAACATCTTGCGATTCTTTAATAATTGAATAACGAATGAAGTAATTTACCGCAGCTCCCTCAAAGAACCACATAGTTTCACTCTTGAGCTGACCGAGGCTAACCGGTCAATTCAAGCACTTGGTAGACCACTTCCTGTGAATAAATCCGTTTTACCGGACACACTTATAAGTTGCCAACCTCAATCATCATGGCTGTGTACATTTTTAGATTCAGACGGAATTGTTCCACAGTGATAAATTCATGCTCAGAATGGCCTGTATAAGCATTGCCCGGCATGGAGGGACCAAAACTGACTGCATTCGGCAGCAGTTTGGCATTGGTAGAACCACCTATGGCGACAGGCTTGGCATCTTCCATACCAGTAAAATGGCTGAAAACATCCAGCAATGGTTCAACATGAGGCGCATTGTCTACCCGGTAGGGATTACCCAGGGAAACCTGAGTATCGGCAAATATTATGCCGGTCCGTTCCTGCCAACTTGATAGTGCAGAATGAATTTCTTTTTCCAGCTGGGTAGCACTTTTACCCGTGGGGCGGCGCAGGTTCAGGTAACTGGTGAGCCCATTTTCAGTGACTTTCACCATGGTAACAGAAGCAGTCATTGGCCCCATAAATGAATCGTTATAGGCGATATCCCCAAATTTCTCTGCCTCAATACCAGTGCCTACCAGGTCATTCAGGTAACGTACAGTTGCTCCAGCAGCATTAGCCGGCCATTCGTGCACACTAAGAAGATCGGCCAGGAAGGCAATTGCATTGACTCCATGTTCCGGCTCAGAGCTATGGATGGCTTTTCCACGAGCAGTAACAACTAGCTTGTTTTCACTTTGCGATATTTCAAAAGTCGCTTGGGAGTGTTTGGCTGCTCTGGTGCGAACCGCCTCAACCAGTTCCGGAGTGACATTAGCCAGGGTGGCTCGGGCTTCGTCCGGCACTTGGCTGCGGAAATAACCACCGGAAAAATCCTCAACATAGGGCTTGGCAAAGTCCGCCGGCAAACTTCCAATAGTGCTAACCTGTATTTCACTCCACCCTTTTTCTGCGGTCACTACCGGGTAGCTAGCATCAATAGTGATGTTGTAAGCGGGAATTGGGTAAGTTTTCAGAAAGTGTCTCAAGGGCTCCCAATCAGACTCTTCAGCCAGGTAAATAAGAAGCTCTATCCTGCGCTTAATAGGCGAGCCCTGGTCCTTAATTGCCTTCATGGCATAGAGTGCAGTTGCGATAGGCCCCTTATCGTCTTCACTGCCTCGGGCAATCAGCTTGCCGGGTTCACTTTCACTATCGAGATAAAAAGGGCTCTTTTGCCACTTCTCAGGGTTTGCCGGCTGTACATCCCCATGAGTAACAATACCGACCTTTTCAGGTCCCTCACCCAAGGCCACTACCAGTACATGACCATAGTCCTGGTATTCAAGCCCTAGCTCCTTCGCTTTTAACTCCAGCACCTTTTTAAATCCTACAAAAGCGGGGTTATCAGCCAAGGGGGTTCCTCACTTGCAACAGTCTCGAAGCGCACCAGGCTCGCGAGGGTTTTTGTCATGGCCCCTTCGTATTTTTCGACTGCGTAGTCCGCGGTGTCCTGAGCCAGGGAAGAAACTTCAGCCTCTGCTCCAGCAGATAAAAAAGCTGGTAAAAGCAATAACAAGAGAACAGGCTTCAACCTCATAATTCCCCCAAGTGAGTAAAAGCGCCATTGTACATCTCCTCTTATTAGCATGACTCACCTTTTCACCCCAGTCCCAGTGGTATTTATCACCACACGACAACCACCCATCCCCGGCTTGGAAGTACTGACTGCTAAACTATTCAGTGACCATGGGCCCAAACGGGTAACCTAAGCCTGTCTCCCTTTGCTTGCATTCCCATTTAATGAGCCAGCCAGATCCCTGGCTTCAGGGAGGGGTAAGAAGCAGGCAAAGACTTCGGACTATCTATTTCCTAAAATCCTTACCCCACCCGGGAGTAGTGCATGGGAACCGCGATTGGCAAACATTTCCACCGCAAGCAATGGCTGAGTGTTCAACAGGCTGTCAATCACTTGAGCGCCCTCTCGGAGGAGCCCCTAACCAGCGCTCATTTAGCGGACCTTGCTGAGGAGAAGCTCCTTGACCTTTACTGGTATCGCCCTGGGCAAAAGTTAATGTTCCTGGATCAAATCGGCAGCCGCGAACTGGTGGAGCCCCTGCGCCTTTGTACGGATAATCAAAGTGATTGGCGGGCAATTGTCGGCGTATTACGCCACAACCCCGCTCTGCCAGCATATGAACAAGATACCCCCCTGCTTGAAGACGCCCAAGGTAATCGCCTTCGGATTACTTTCGATCATCATCAACTACCTGAACCCTATAGCAGCCGTTGGTATCCCAACCTGGCTGAACTGGTACTCAAACGCAGTGACCTGGAGCAGCTGGAACCCCGTCTGTTCTCACCTCAGGAGGCCAGTATCAACCTGGAGCGCGACTTGCTACTCGACGTTATTTGGCAACTGGAACAACTGGCCCTGGATGGCGAGGAGCACTCTACTAGCTGGCTGGCTGAGCAGCTCGCCAGACGCTCAACATCCCTGGACCGTAATGCCTGTGAAAGGGTTCTTCTAGCCGCAGAACGCGAGCGGACGCAAAGGCAGGCGCATTAGTAAAAATCACTCGAAATACCAATACCACCTGAAGTAACCACTTTTGACCTCCCTCGCAGAGTCTCATTCCAACCATTGGTCATAAGCGACAAAGGCTGTACCCTAGCGCCAGTCATAATAAAGCAATACCAGAGATCTCCGGAGGTAAGCCGTGCAGGCACGGAATAACCAGACTCGCTATGGCTGGGCTGCCATCGCTTTGCACTGGTTGATGGCACCAGCCATCATCGGTCTTTTTGCCTTGGGTTGGTGGATGAGGCAGCTGTCCTACTACGATCCTTGGTACCAGCAGGCGCCAAATATTCATAAGAGTATCGGTGTGTTGCTATTACTGCTGCTGGTGTTACGGCTCTTTTGGCGCCTGATCAATGTTACGCCACAAGCAGAACCCAATACGCCACGCTGGCAAACACTTGTGGCTAAGGGAGCACACCAACTCATTTACCTCCTCCTGTTTGCCATTATGTTTTCCGGCTACTTGATCTCCACCGCTGACGGGCGAGCCATTGAGGTTTTTGGCTGGTTCAGCCTGCCGGCCACTATTCAAAGCATTCCCAACCAGGAAGATATGGCCGGTAGTGTGCATGAAGTTCTGGCTTGGAGCCTGATTATTCTGGTAGCCATTCACGCCTTGGCAGCACTGAAGCATCACTTTATCGACCATGATTCCACCTTGCTGAAAATGCTAGGACTATCCAAAGATTCTGAGCAATCAGAAGAACAAGCCCCCATCACAACCACAAAAAAGGAAACAGTCTTATGAAGAAGCTCACTGCACTTTTATTCGCAGCCCTACTCGGCACCACAGCCCAAGCCGCCGAATATAAAATCGATACTAAAGGTGCCCATGCTTTTGTACAGTTCCGCATCAAACACCTAGGCTACAGCTGGTTGTATGGCCGCTTCGATGATTTCGACGGCTCTTTCTTTTACGACGATAAAGCGCCAGAGAAATCTTCGGTTAACGTCAATATTGATGTTACCAGCCTCAACAGTAACCATGCTGAGCGCGACAAGCACTTGCGCGGGACCGATTTCCTAAACACTGAAAAATTCCCCTCAGCCACCTTTAAAAGCACCAGCTTCGAACCTCTCGCAGATGGCAAGGCTTTGTTAAAAGGTGAACTTACCCTGCACGGCATTACCAAGCCAATTACGATCGACGTAACCAATATTGGCGGTGGTAAAGACCCCTGGGGCGGCTACCGTCAGGGCTTTAGTGGCACTACAGAGTTCGAACTGAAAGACTTTGGTATCGATTACAATCTGGGCCCTGCCTCCCAGAAAGTAGAGATGATTCTGGATATTGAAGGCATCCGTATCTAAGTCCAGACACAATCGCCCAAATACATACAAAGCCAGGGCTCCATAAGCCCTGGCTTTGTTATCACCAGTCTCACTTATCTTTTCAGCCCATCAATTTAAATATCCATCACGAGCTATTTACCAGTGCAAAAAATTAGCATTGTGACAACTGTAATCTAGTCCCAAGTAGCACCTAACCGGTCGATTCAAATTTGAAATTGCGTACTTATTAGGCAGGGTGGCAGGAATTGCCGCTAAGTTGGCATTCTTGATTCGCTGTGATTCTATTAGGTTAGTACCAGTTATAGCTTGGATTTTACTGTAGTAAGTTTGTACAAGTGCTGCTCAGATAAAGATGGCCTGTGGCTTCGAGAGCTTAGCTGGTAGCCCTGATAAGAGAAAGAAGTGCAAATTTTTATTCGATTTCAGCCTCCCCCAAGCTGCAAATAGCAGTAGAAATTCAAACCAGTCCACACTGAGCAAGCACAAATGATTACGGCGCTTTTGACGTCAGAACAACTTTTCAGCGAAAATAGCGGCAATTAGTATCAATCATTGCAATCGTTCCTTAGATCGGTATAAATGGAACGATTATACAGAGCAACTTCAACCTCATAGTGACCACTCACTTAGAGCAGGATTTTAGCACCGGATAAGCTGCCCATCACACTGCCAATATCCGTGGCGGTAGCGGCAATCAACTTGGTTTACTGCAGCTTTCTAGCTGGCGCTTAAAGAGATAAACCTCATTACCTCAGGTTTTCTCTTACTCACTTGAGTAAGTGCTTACCATGTTTTAAGCCTGCTGGAGCCAGATTCGCAAGAAGTTTGAGCATTCTTGCCAGGGTAAAAAGGACAAAAAAATGGCTTGCCTACAGCACCCAGATAGGGAACAACCAGTATATTTAATGGCCCACCACACTATTGGTCGCCGCCAGGGCGCAGTGGACACCCGTATCACCAGTGCTGAGATTTCCGGTATTCACTCGGCAATCCAATGGACCGGCACCCATTGGAATATTCGTGATCTCAGCCGCAACGGAACCTGGCTCAACGGCCAACAACTGGTTCCCGCCAAGAGCTATCCACTACAGACAGGTGACAAGATTTGTTTCGGCCGGGCTGACAACCCAGCCTGGATTATCGAGAATCTTGATGCGCCAGAGAATCTACTCATTGACCTGCAAACCGGGGAAGCACAACCTCTTGAGCAATACCACTTGCTCCCTGATGAGAGTGAACCATTGGCAAGCTTACACTTCAGTCCCGTAACTGCGCAGTGGCAATATGAGTTCACTGGCAATTCCGCTGAAGTCGGCAACAAGAAGCTAGTGAACCATGGCGACCGCATCGACTGCGGCCTTAACAGCTGGCAGTTATTTCTGGCAGATAATCAAGGCGCCACCAAGGAGCTATCCCTACAACAGCTGTCGATCACCGACTTCGGCCTGCGCTTCTCAGTCAGCTCTCACGAAGAGCATGTTCAGCTACAGCTGCAGCGAGAGGGAATGAAGCAATCCCTGCCTGCACGGATCCACAATTATCTGCTGTTATACCTTGCCCGAGCACGCTTCAGGGACATGCAAAACGGCCTAGATATGGATTCGCAGGGCTGGGTCTCGATCCAAGTAGCTACCCACGAGCTGGGTATTACTGTCAATCATCTGAACACCCAGATCTTCCGTGCACGCAAACAGATTTCCGAATCCCTGCCGGACGCAGTTGATACTTCAAACCTGGTTGAACGCCGCTCTTGGGAAATCCGTATTGGCTGCCACCAGTTTGAGATATATAAAGGTACCCAACTGGAAGCAAAGGCTGATTTACAGGAGGCATAACTTGATGCTTACGAGGATAGTTAGGACCAACTATCCTCTCCATCATTAATAATCAGGAACATCCTTGCAAAAGCACCCTTACTCCTGGCAAATCTATAATATCAATTTAACATCTCTAGCTTCCAGACTTTAGGCTGCTCAATACCGGAAAGCATAAAAGCTATCCAGTTTCTACTGTCGAACTCCAAGTCCATTACCAATGTACCCACACCAAATAGAGGCTAGCAAGCCTAATAGTTGATACTTTGTCTTAATCCATTAGAAGCCAACTTACAGCCTTTCAAACCAAAAGATATGGAATAACGTGAACCATTTCCTTCAGAAAGGGGGTAGATAGCTTCACGAAAATGTTCTATCAGGTAGAATGGCTCATCCATCCGAGAAGAACTAGATACAATGGACGTAGTTGCGCTGGAGAAAACTAACGAATACCAAGGCCGTTACAGGGTTGAGCGCACCCTAGGGGCTGGAGGTATGGGGGTTGTTTACCTCGCTGAAGATATCAAACTCGGACGCAAAGTCGCTATCAAGCAGTTGCGCTCAGATATGACAGGTAATTCAGCTGAAGCTCGTTTTCGTAGTGAGGCACAATTATTAGCCAAGCTTAATCACCCAAATATTGTACGTTTGTACGATGTTATTGAGGAAGAACATAAAATAGCTCTTGTCATGGAGCTGGTTGAAGGGGTCACTCTCAAGGAGTGGATGCGCGAACACACCCCCACACTGGCAGAAAAGCTTGAGTTACTAATGCAAGTATCTCTCGGGCTTGATAGGGCACATAGCCTCGGTATTATTCATCGAGATCTCAAACCAGAGAATATACTAGTCACTATTGATGGCGTTGCCAAAATAACTGATTTTGGCATCGCCAAAACTCTCGACTGCGACCAGCAACTGACCAGGGAAGATCATATTGCAGGCAGTGTGCAAGCTATGTCCCCTGAGCAGCTACAAGGAATTCCTCTGGATGCACGTAGCGATTTATTTAGCTTAGGTAGTATTGCTTATGAGTTACTCTGCGGTTGTAAACCTTTTGAACGAGGTAGTATGAGCGCATTGGCTTTCGCTCAGCAAATCACAACCAAACCCCATATACCACCTCAACAAGCTTGGCCTGGTATCCCGAAAACTCTTGGCGCACTTTTGGATAGACTTCTTGGAAAGCGTCCAGATCTGCGACCAGATTCTGCACAACAAGTCTATGAAGCCCTGGAAATAATTTGCAAATACGGCATTGATGCCAATACTAAACAATACTCTGAAACCGTCACTCAACTACTAATCAAACCACGTAAAAAGCATGGCCGTATTATTGCTGCCTTAATGGGATTAGGACTATTGACGATGTCTAGTCTTTGGGGGTGGTATTACTATTCGCAGCTGCCTCCTCAGTATATTGCCGTTTTGCCTGTGAATTTAAATGGTGATATCCATGGCAAGAAAGACTCTGATATGCTACTGAAGGCAATGGTTCGGCAAGCCTTAATGAGTTCCGCTACTCAGCTTAAATCTAGCGCCATAGTTAGTTTTACTCCGGAAGAAAACACTAATCAAGAACAACAACTAGAAGATTTACACAATCGAGGGGTGACAACCGCATTAGCAGCTCAGCTTAACTGTCTTCAACTACGCTGCAATATTGAAATACAAAGAATAAGTACGGCCGATGCAGAAATTCAAAAACAAATTAGCTTTGTTTTCCTAAGCGACAAGCATCAAGAGGCTCAATACACTATTGGTAATAGCACCCTAGAGCTATTCCCAGCAAGCTATAGGAAAAATTTAAACCGTGAAGTGAAAATGGAGTCCGATGACTACAAGCACTACCTATCAATTCTTTCTAAAGATACCTCCAATATAGCTATTACAAAACTTGATCTAGAAATAGTTGAAAACCTTATTGGAAAATATCCTCAAAACACCAATCTATATGCACTATATGCTAGGCTGGCTTCTCGCATGCATAGCATTAATAATGACAGCAAGTTCCTCACGACAGCTTTAGGTATTATTGCTAGTGCAGAGGGATCAGGGGCCGAAGAAACAGCCCTGCTTGAAGCGAAACTACTGATTAAAGCTTCTGGAACAGACAAGAAAGGTTTTGAGGCCACGCTTAAGAAGCTTCAGGCTAAAGGCCATCCATCTGCCCACTTACTAGTCCAGTTTGCACGTTTTCAATATACACAGGGCAATTACGATCAAGGACTAATTTATGCAAAAGAGGCTGCAGCTATGTCTCCGTCAGCCCGCAATCTCTATTTTGTTGCTATCAATCAGTTAGCAATAGGTGACTACGAATCCACAAGAAAAACAACAGTAAAATTAATTGAAAATTATCCCGGTTACTGGCCTGCTTACGCAATTCTTGGAGTGATAGAGTTGGAAACTGGTAATTTAACTCTCGCAGAAAAAGCGATCACTTCAATACCAGAAGATATGCGTTCATGGAGAACTCAATCCAACTTAGGAATTATTTTCTTTTTACAAAAAAAATACTCTGAAGCACTAAAAGTATATCTTAGAATATTAGAAATTTCCCCCAACAATATTCAAATGCATGGTCAAGTTGCTGAAACCTATCTGATGCTAAATGACCGAAAAAATGCAGAAAATAATTTTGATCAAGTGTTACAGCTAACTCTTAATAGCACTGAATTGAGGGCTAGGCGGTGGAGAGCTGAAGCGCTAGCAAACTTGGGGAAAACCTCAGATGCAATAGCTCTAATTAAAGAGCTACTACGTGAGTCTCCTGACGACACTTATGTCAAGTACTCAGCCGCTCAAGTGTATGCTCTTGCGGGAGAGTGGCAATCTGCGGGCTACCACTTAAATGAGCTATTAGCTCTAGGAATGAGTAAAGAGTGGTTCTCATTACATGCATTCAAAGAGCTATGCTCTCAATCTCAAGAATTCAAAGATTCTATTTGCCTGTACCACTAGGAGGATAAGGATCAACCCCAGCTTCAGGATCCCCGGAAACAAAATGCATGCCAGTCTCTGAGTCAACACACATCCATAAAAAGTTAAACCGATCAGGAATTTGCTCTCTATCCCTGATCTTGATAATCAGTGTTGTGTAATCCCCATCCGCTTCCTTGGCACGAGCACGGAACTGGTGACGGAAATCCGGGCTCAATGCAATAATGCCATCGAGTTTATGATTTTGCTTGTAACGAACAAATTCTAACTCTCGTCCAGGCACTTCCGTAAGATCCAGAGAAATCCTTAGGGTAACTACACCCCCCTTATGAATCTTAAAGAGCATATTCCCAAAGTGTTCTTCCGGGTTAGCTGCATTGTAAAGAGGCCAATACTGAGGCTCGCCATCCTTCTGCTCTCTGGGCCGTAAAACCAGATCCAGCTTTAACCCTTCTTTAGGTACCTCGCACTCCAGTACGGGTAAGTCGGCACAAGCGACCATTATTCATCCCTCTCGTAAGAATTTGTTATTTGGTGTCACCAAAAGACGTTTTATCTCATGTAAACTACGTCTGTGACCGCGCAATCATAACCGGTACCGGTTTAAAAAAAGCCGGCAGTACTGATACTACCGGCCCGGAATGATGGTCCCAACCATCGACGGTTACAACAACACTATCAAGAGCAAAATTTGGCATCCGTGCCCCGGGCAAGCTCATCCAAAAGTTCCGACTAAGACTCTGCACCTGTCGGTTCCAGCTCGACCGTTCAGCTTGCGCTGAATCCTTTTAATCCCACGCTTACGAAAACGTGAGAAAACCAAATCCATCCGAAGTTATGTTGCGGGGGCTGCCGATCCATGGCAGGGGAACTGCTTAACAATCTCCCGCCCCCTCAACTGGAACCTACTTTACGGATTTGAGAATTACAGGTCTATCACGCCCAATTACAGAAAATTACGCGCCAAATGTTTTATACGTCGGCATAGGCTGTTAGAGTCGCGATATAACAAAAAGCATCGCTTAGTGAGGATACGATGGAAGCGAATCTCGAAGATGTAAAAATTCTCTCTCCCCGCCGCAACAGTACTGAAGCCACAAATATTGAGGAGTTGGCGCGTGAACAATTACAGCATTTCTGCATCGATTCAGACTCAGAGCACGGCCAATTACTGGAGCAAACTGCAGCACTGCTATATCAGGCCCAGGGCAATCTGAACCAACTGTGGAGCCAGGTTACAGACACCCTGCAGCGCTTGGATCGCTCAGATAAAATTGCTTATTTCAATGCCAAGCGCTTTATGAGTTTCCAACTGGCAAAACTGCTGGATACTCTACAAAACCCACTGCGGGCTAGCTTTCAAAGTCTGCAGGGAGACGATTTCAATATCACCACACGTGGTGGTTATCCACTATTCGACAATATTCCAGCGATTTTTTCCGCAACCCCGGTGATCGCACGCACTGCCACCTACATCTATGCCTGTACCGAGTGGGTAGATGACGCCTTTCGCGGCCGCGAACCCAGCCACGACATTTACTCACGCCTGCTCAACCCGACTTCTATCTCCCTCGCCAATGCCATTGTGGACCTAGAGTGCGGTCCTGCAGCAAACGAATATATGGCCTGGAACTTTAACTCTGGCATGGCAGCCATTGATGCACTGCTTTCCAACCAGCTGCGCCGCGACGATATATTGATTGTCTCGCGTAATATCTACGGCGGCGTACACCAGCTGCTTCAAGATTTTTACGCTCGAAAAGACAAGCTAGCAATCCAGCTGGTTTGGTTTGATGGCACTAGCGGAGAGGATTTTAAAAAGCTTTTAAATGAGACCCAGCAGAATTATGCCGATAATCTTGCTAGGGGGGCGAAGATCCACACCTATATCGAATCACCCTGTAATCCACACGGTATCATGTTGGATGTACCGGGTATCTGTAAGATGGCACATCGGGAAAATATCCTCGTAAGCCTGGATGCCACCTTGGCCACTCCCTTTCTGTATCAACCATTACGCCGGGAGGACCGTGAGGAGCGCCCGGATTTTGTTGTGCACTCCTATACCAAGGATATTGGCGGCACCGGCGCTGCAACAGCTGGCGTGGTTATTGGGGAAAATCACCGCATGTTTATTCCCAAGGGGGACAGTGCCAAAGGGCTCAACTGGGACCAGTGCATGTTCTGGGATGTATATTATATTAAAGGCGCTTTCCTGGATGCGGATAAGGCATGGGAAGTGCACTGCGGCATGCGTACCCTGGAAATGCGTATGCTTACCAAATGTATCAATACATTGAGCCTTAGCCATTTCTTTGCCAGCCACAATAAAATCCGCGTGAATAGCCACGCGGTAGAGAGTCACCCGAATTCAAAAATGCGCGAGTCATTAATGCGCTATGAGTTCCCAACACCGTTGTTCAGTATTGATATGGAGGCGGCACAGATTCCCACCGCGGCCTTCAAGAGCTTCTTTGATGCATTGGAACCGGCCTTTGGGCAAATGGTGAGCCTGGGGCAAACCAATACCATGGTACTCTGCCCTGCACTTACCTCTCATTCGGAGCTCTCTCCTGAAGCGATGGAAGCAGCAGGCATATTCCCAACCACCATCCGTATTTCAGTGGGGGATGAAAATATGGCACAGCTCGCAGCCCACGTGATTAATTGCGCACGTCTACATCTGGACCCTGTGAGTCCAGGGTTCAGTGACGGCTTTATCTCTCCGGAGGAGGCCGATGCACTCTTTACTCACTTCTATATGCAATCCCACCAGAAGGTAGTGGAAGCACAACCGAAAATTGCCGATTACCTGTAAAGGAAATTGATTTAAGGGAATGAATGAAAGTGGCGCAGCCGGTAACTACCGTTGCGCCGCGCTTGTTGCACTACCCTATATCCCGTAGTATCACTACTTCTGTCCATAATTTAATCAAACAAAAATGCCGAAAATTTCCGCATGCCTTCTGGCCTGGGTACTTTGTTGCCTTTCTGCAATGGTGCTGGCCCAAGGATACGAGCAGCTTTACAGCGACTACCGCGGCAGCCTCTACCAGATTCGCCTGATCGAAAAATCCTCCAACTCCAAAGCCGGTCTCGGTTCCGGGTTCCAAATCTCAGCTGATGGGTTACTTGCCACCAATTACCATGTAGTCGCTCAGGCCGTCAGTGATCCTGAAAAATACACTCTGGAGTATCTATCCACTGACGGCACTAAAGGCACACTGGAGTTGCTGGATATAGATGTAGTGAACGATCTGGCCCTACTGCGCCAGGACAATCCAGGTAAGGAGTATCTTCAACTTGCCACCGACACCCCCAAGAAGGGTGAAACCATTGTTTCACTCGGCAACCCTTTGGATCTGGGTATGACACTGATTCCAGGCACCTACAATGGTATTGCCGGCGGCAGTTTTTATGATCGTATCCACTTCGCCGGTTCCATCAACCCAGGAATGAGTGGCGGCCCAGCAATCAATACCCGAGGCCAAGTGGTAGGTATTAATGTCGCCACTGCTGGAAATCAAGTGAGCTTCCTGGTACCAGTAGATAAGCTATCCACGCTAGTAGAGCACTACCATCAGCGCGACGAAGCCCTGGACTTAAAGGCTGTGACGTACCAGCAGCTTGTCGACAACCAGCAGCGAATTATCAACTCCATCCTGCAGGCCGACTGGAAACGCCGTTCGCTTGGTGAAGCAAAGGTAGTTGGGGAAATCGTGCCGGCCATTAAGTGCTGGGGCAATACGCAGGATGATGACGATAGCCCTATAAAGCGCATCGACAAGGGCTGCACTGGGCAAGATGTTATTTTCCTTTCTGACGAGTTCAATACCGGCAGAGTGGAGTATGAATTTTTCTGGCTGGAGGCCGACAACTTGCTGCCTGCACGCTTTTACGCAGAATATGAACAACAAATGAGCACGTTTTATCCTGGCAACAGCGCTGGCGAAGAAGACGTAACTAATTTCCACTGTCGCCAGGGCTTTACTTCGCAACCGCGTACTGGCAATGGCCCGGTATCAAAACCAGACCGCAGTAAAAAACCACTGATTGCGCGTACCAGTTATTGCGTAAGACGTTATAAAGATTTTCCCAATTTATATGACATCTTCTTTCTGAGCCTCAGTGTGGACCAGAAAAACCGTGCACTGGTGAGCCACTTTACCCTCTCTGGTTTTACCCAGGAGTCCGCCGACGCCTTTACCGAGAAGTTCACGAGCGAGATCCAATGGCACTGATTATTGAAGAACTCAACCGTGCCCATCGGGTACAAATGCGTTACTGCATGGATGGGGAAAAATTCACTCTGGGTCGCGCTTTCAGCAACGATGCTATCCTAGAAGATATTCACGCCGATGGCCGCCACGCTGAAATACGCCATGAAGAAGACGGCAGCTACGTTCTGCATGACCTTAATTCAGTTAATGGCAGCCAGCTATTAGGTAACCTGCAGGACAAGTCGGTCAAGCCTGGAGAAATCTCCTCACATCAGATTACCTCTGGGGATATAGTGCAATGTGGCAAATCCCGGCTGCGCCTGTTCTACTCTGATGATGCTGTGCCAGCAGCTACCCCACTGCACTCTCTGGAAAGTTTGTTTTCAGGCCTATCCCGCCCCTTGAACGCCATATTGCTAGTATTGGCTGTGGCCTGCTCCACGGTGCTACTCAGTTACCTCAACTATGCACGTAGCTATGAATGGACACTTGCCATCAATATATTGGCAAGTGCTACCATCGGCCTGGTGATTTATGCCGGTGCATGGGCTTTCATTGGCAGAGTGGTAAAACATGAAACCCACTTCTTTGCCCACCTGTCTATCGCCGCTATAGGCGCCCTAAGCTATACCGTTTGGGAGTGGTTCAGTGGGGTGTTGAACTACAACTTCGCTATCGGCGATATGATGGAGGCTCTCGACTTCCTCGTGCTCGCGATCATTCTGCCAGCCATGCTCTGGTGTGCCTGCTACCTGGCCACCAATCTTGGACGCGGCTGGCGTTGGGCTGTATCGATGGTATTACCCATCGGCTTTTTAGGGCTCAGCCTGGTTGAAAGCCTCAGCAAGCTCAATGATTTCAGTGAGGCACCGGAGATTTCCACCGAACTCAAGTACGATAATATGCTGCTACGTAGACCGGTGCCGATGCAGGATTTTATCGCCGGCTCAACAGCACTATTTGATATTGCCATCGAGAAAGAAGAGTCGGAACCGGGGAACATGGACAGCTCTACCGAGGAAGACACAAGCAGCAACGCGGAGGTTGGGCAATGAACAAGTCATTTTGGAGCCCTGGACTGGAGCAACTGGAACCTTATACTCCAGGCGAACAAGCCAATAGTAAAAACCTGGTCAAGCTCAATACTAATGAGAACCCTTACCCTGCCTCGCCGGGGGCGCTCTCACTATTAGCACAAGGCGATTTCGCTGATGCTCTGCGTCGATACCCGGATCCGGAATCCCTTGAGTTACGCGAAGCTATTGCGGAGCGCTACGATCTCAATAGCAATCAAATATTTGTAGGCAATGGCTCAGATGAAGTCCTTGCGCTGAGTTTCTACAGTTTTTTCCGTCGCAGCGACCCTCTGCTATTCCCCGATATCACCTACAGCTTTTATCCGGTGTACTGCCAGCTTTTTGATATAGAACCTAAAACCATCCCTCTACGCGAGGATTTCACCCTTGCTGTAGAGGACTATGCCGGTAATGCCGGGGGTATCATTATTCCCAACCCCAACGCACCAACTGGCCGCTACTTACCACTCGATCAAATCAAAGAGTTATTGCGCCTGCATTCAGAACGGGTAGTAATTATTGACGAAGCCTATATCGATTTTGGCGGAGAAAGTGCCACCCAGTTGATTGATCAATACCCTAATTTATTGGTGATCCACACCCTATCCAAGTCCTATGCCTTGGCCGGCCTGCGCCTCGGTTTTGCAATGGGACAGGAACATTTGATTGAGGGATTGCTTCGCGCCAAGAACTCCTTTAACTCTTATCCAATAGACTCCATTGCCCAACAGGTTGCAACCGCCGCAATACGCGATCGCGCCTGGCATGCAGATAACTGCGGCAAGGTCATCGCTACGCGCCAGCGTAGTGGGGCAGCCTTACAGGAGCTGGGCTTCCAGGTCGTGCCTTCCAAGGCAAATTTCATTCTGGCGAAGCCACCGGAGCCAGGGGCTGAAGCCCTATACCTGGCACTGCGTGAGCGGAATATCCTGGTGCGCTACTTCAACAAGCCCCGTATCAGTGATTACCTGAGAATTTCCATTGGCACAGATGATGAAATGGACCAGCTTATACGGAACTGCAAAGAGATACTTGCGTCACAGAGCTAGCAGGCAACCTGTCTATACTCGTCGGGTCCGCTTAACTGCGATCCGACTACAGTGACTTACCGGTAACATGGGAACTATGTACTTTCCATCAACGTCCCCCTCCATCAAACACCCCAGGTTGATTGCCCGCGCCCTGGCCATTACCTCAATCGTTCTCAGCAGCATCGCCCAGGCCAACCCCTGGGAAGAAACTGAAAAGCCCAGCGCTCAGGCGGCCTCCAGCATTGGCACCTACACCAATGGCTGCCTTGCGGGGGAGAAACCCTGCCCTTGCGCGGTGAGGGTTATCAACTGGTGCGCACAGGCCGCGAACGCCATTTTGCGCACCCGGATACTATCGCCTTCCTAAAAGACTTTTCGCAAAGTGTGGCACAGAATGATCTGGGCAGAATCCAGATTGGCGATATGTCCATGGCCCGCGGCGGCCCCTTTGGCAGCGGTGGGCATAGCAGCCACCAAACCGGCCTGGATGTGGATATCTGGTACTCCCAGGATCGGCGTGCTGCCAAGCGACCACTCACGCAGTGGGAGCGCGATAATATCTCCGCTATTCCTCTGGCAGATGCAAAAAAACATCGCCTTATTGACGAAAACTGGGATGAGCGAGTCCCCAAAATCCTGCGTATGGCAGCAGAAGACCAGAGGGTGGAACGTATCTTTGTACATCCCACAATCAAGCGCCAGTTGTGTGAAGTTGTGGGCAGGGATAACGAATGGCTGCGCAAAGTGCGCCCCTGGTGGGGACATAACTATCACTTCCATGTACGCTTGGCTTGCCCCGAGGGAAGCAGCGATTGCAAACCCCAGGCACCGGTGCGAACAGATCCCTGTGGCAACGACCTGGACTGGTGGTTTAGCGAGGAATTCTACGCAATACTAAACGGCACCAAGCCCCAACCGACAAAGCCCAAACCTAAGACGATGCCGCAGCAATGCCAGCAGGTACTATTGGCACCCCCTGCCGGCACCACGACGGAATAAATCTATGATCAACACTTTGCTTATCTGTGGCGGTGGCGGCAGCGAGCACGAAGTGTCCCTGCGTACCGCGGATTTTATTGAAGCGCAGCTGACACAAGCCGAAGATATTGCCCTGAAGCGGGTGGAAATGGATGCAAGTGGCTGCCTCACCGATAAACAGGGCCGGGTTTACCATATCTTTTACGACCGCAAGATTCGTGATGAAGAGGGCAATGCCTGGAACGTCGATTACGTTATTCCCTCCATCCACGGTTACCCCGGTGAGACAGGTGACCTGCAATCCCAGCTGGATATGTTTGGTATCCCCTACTTCGGGTCCGCACCTGAAGCCAGCAAAATTTGCTTTAACAAAATCAAAACCAAGATGTGGCTGAGTGCGCTGGGAATAGACAACACACCCTATCTTTTTTTGCACAGCATGGAAGCTGAGGAGCTGAATAAAGCTCACGCAGCGCTGGAGGAGTGGGAGGCGATATTTGTAAAGGCCTCCAACCAGGGTTCCTCAGTAGGTTGCTTCAAAATTACTCGCAAGGAAGAATTAGTAAGCGCAATTGAAGAAGCCTTTACTCTCTCCCCTATGTTTTGGTAGAAAAAGCCTTGAATGCGCGTGAACTGGAAGTGGCAGTCTATACCTTTGAGCAAGAGCTAATCGCCACTCGTCCCGGCGAAGTACGCGCTCCATCAGATACTTTTTACACTTATAAAGAAAAATATGCTGCTGGCAGCCGCGCTGAAACTTTTATTGAAGCGGAGGGACTGAGCGAAGAACAGCTGGAATGGATTCGAGAAGTTTCGATGCGTACTTTTAAAGCCTTAAAGCTAAAAGATTTGTCCCGTATCGACTTTTTCCTGACCGATAATAACGAGCTTTACCTCAATGAGGTAAACACTTTTCCAGGTATGACACCCAACTCCATGTTCCCAAAAATGATGGAGAACTATGGCCACGATTTTACCGAATACCTGACAGGCCTGATTCGTGCTGCAGTATCTGAATCGATACAGGATCGGTAGTTAGAAAATAGTTATTAACCGTTCGAAATCTGAAAAACCAAAAGGGGCAATAGGCCCCTTTTTATATCTGACATTTATTTTTACTTTTCCAATCTATCTGCCAATCAGAGGTGTAACCATCCCTGCTGCCTGCGCCGAGAGAACTGACCACGCAAGAATTCCATTTGGTCACCTCGAATACGCTCACTGTTAATTAGCGCCAGATATTCCGCCGCATTTGGGCAAAATGGCAATGCCAATAATTCCATATCAATGTCTTCCAACAAATGACTTCCTTTGTGCTGATTACAACGCCTGCAAGCTGTTACCACATTTTCCCAGGAATCCAAGCCTCCTTTGGATACAGGCATAACATGATCACGGGTCAGATCGATAGATTTAAAGGGCACGCCACAGTACAGGCAGGTGTGAGCATCACGAAAAAATAGCGCCCGGTTTGTCAGTGGAGGTCGGATGCGCGGGCGCGCCATTCTGGCACCACCACAGGCAATGATTGCCGCCAGATCCAATGTGGAACGCTTACCGCTACGATTGAAACCACCACGTACCCGCTGCACAATCCCCCGAGTGACCATGTGACCAAATCCCGCACATACAGGCAGGAAGCCTCCTGCCATGTAAGCCATTCCAGTGGCTGCCCTGCCAAATTCAGGCGTAAAATTCTTGCTTGCATGACCTCGCCTCCCCGCAGTCAAACGGAAAAACCCGACTCATACCGAAAGTCATCACAGCCAGCAGGCTAAATAATTTTAAAAATTGGCTGTTTGTATACAGGCAACCTTGATAGGCCGGATAGATAGGTTTGGGATGGGATTCAATCTGTAAGAGAGATTTCAGTGTTGAAAAAATAAAAACTATGACAGGAAAAGTGCAATAACCTGCTAATAATTTCACCGACAAGAAAACAGCACCCCAACAACTCGATGATGTCTGGGGCAAAATGGGCACTGCTGAAAGTAGATTACTGAATGCGCCACCCTCCGCCAGCCCGAGCAATTTTGGCCGGCCTATCATTATTAAAGCGGATAAATATTACAAATTCCAGACAGCTGAAGCCACCATCAAGAGTAAACTCACTCTCTTAAACCGTCCGAGGAGTGGAACAGAAAAACATTAATAGATTTTATTTAAATAAAAATGTGAGGAAGTTTGGGCACAATAATTAAAACACCGCCCAGGCAATCCGGCCCGGGCGGTGCGTCTCACAGGATGGTGCCCATATCCTTAGGGCGAGCGGCGCAATCCATTTATCCTTTGCCGCAGAGGTGCAGTCCCTTTTGCGTCCCTGCCAGTTAATTATGGACATCAAGCGAGAAAAAAGTAGGGGTAATCTGCTGAAATTTGTGTAAGACATATCTCACAAAGTGAAATATTTCCTTCACAAAGGAGGGGAGACCCTGTAGACACGCTGTGGTAAAACAAGGGTAATTAGGTGAGCGCGGCCACTATAAACACCTTTATTTCAAGTGCAATCCAATTAGGGAAAATAACGTTGAAATATACGCTAATTTTTTTGCTTATCTTTACCGCTGTAGTTTCAGGCGCCTTATCCGCAGTTGCTTCAGGAATAAGTGTTCCTTGGCGCCAACTTTTTGGTGGCATTAAAACTACCGAGCAGCAGGTTTTAAGTGGGCTCTCAAACGCTCAGGGATACAATCTTCAACTATTTGCCGACGATGTTCCCGGGGCACGCTGGCTGGTGATCACCCGCTCAGGCGACATCCTCGTCTCGCAGCCAAAAAAGGGACAGGTATCTCTGCTATCCCCAGACCGTAACGGCGACGGACAAGCGGATGCCCAGCGGGTATTAATCGATAACTTAAACCGGCCCCACGGTCTAGCTCTATATGAAAACTGGCTTTATATCGCAGAGAGCGATGCCGTTGGGCGGGTTCCACTCGATCATTCCGATGGGCGCCTTGCTGGAAGTTACCAAAGGATTATCGAAAACCTGGAGGACAGCGGTCACTGGACCAAAACCATTGAAATGGGTCCAGACGGCTGGCTTTATCTGAGCAGCGGTTCCAGCTGCAACGTCTGCATCGAGAAAGACCCACGGCGCGCCACGATAATGCGTATGCGGCCAGATGGCAGTGACTTTAAAATCCTTGCCACTGGACTTCGCAATAGCGTTGGATTCGACTGGTCCCCAAAAGATGGCGGTTTATATGCCACAGACAATGGCCGCGACTGGCTCGGCGACGACCTCCCACCCGATGAGCTCAACCTAATTCGGCCAGACAAGTTCTATGGCTGGCCCTATGCCTATGGAGACCGGATACCCGACCCAGATTTCATTGGTGATGAAAACCCGACAGTAAAAGAGATGATCGCATCCTCAGTTCCTCCGGTACACGAATTTGCCGCACATAATGCGCCATTGGGTATTCGCTTCCTGCGCAGCCCGGAACAACCGGAAGACTACCGGGGGCAGCTCTCGTAGCCCTGCACGGCTCTTGGAATCGCAGCGTCAAAGACGGTTACAAAGTGGTATCCCTACACTGGGATGAAAGTGGGGATATCACCCAGCGGGATTTCCTTTGGGGGTTTCTCAGTGACGATCGCAAAGAAGTTTCTGGTCGACCAGTGGCCATTGCTGAAGATAGCCAGGGCTCAATTTATATTACCGACGACTACGCCGGGGCGATTTACCACCTGTCTCCCGGTAGCATGCTAAAAGCCTCGGCCCCCTATCCTCTCAAGGTCACTAATAATACTCCCAGAAAACCACCTACAATAGACTCCGACGCCGCTCGCGAAGGCAAAGCCCTCTACCAGGATCATGACTGCGCTCATTGCCACCAACAACAAGTGCCCTTGAAAGAACTGAGCAAAAAATACACTTTGGAGACACTTGCCAGTTATTTCGATGCACCGACGCCTCCTATGCCTAGATACAACTTTACGGATCAGCAGAAAAAAGCACTGGCTCATTACCTGTTATCTCTCGAGGCCCTGAGATAGCTCATCTACTAGGAAGCGAGTGCACTCTAATTGACCCTTGTCGCGCCAGCGGCTAAGGTTGCCTCGGAATTAAGAGGCGATGCTATGGCGGCAAAGAAAAAATCAGCAACTTTTGAAGAAAGCCTGGAGGCCCTGGAAGAATTGGTGGAACGCCTTGAGGCCGGAGACCTGCCTCTTGAAGAGGCCCTGGCTGACTTCGAACGTGGAGTAAAGCTCACCCGTGAGTGCCAGAAAAAACTGGCCAGCGCCGAGCAGAAGATCAAACTGCTGATGGAAGAGAGCGGTAATATTCGCGAGCTACCATTCGATACCGATGATTCCGCGGATGATGCCTGAGTGAGTAGTAAAACCGCACCCGTAACACTGCGGGCCTTTCTCCATGATGCAGCCACAAGGGTTGAAGCACGAATCAAGGAAGTCCTCAAGCAACCTGCCCCCAATGCCGAAAAACTCTTTGAGGCTATGCGCTATGCCGCATTGGGCCCAGGCAAACGCCTGCGTCCGGCCCTGGTATATGCCAGTGCCAAAGTCTTTTATGGAGTAGATTTTGATCCAGCTAAATGTGATGCAACCGCGGCGGCCCTAGAGTGTATTCACGCCTACTCCCTGGTCCACGATGACCTACCAGCAATGGATGACGACGATCTGCGCCGGGGCCGCCCTACCTGTCATATCGCCTTTGACGAAGCCACAGCAATCCTTGCCGGCGATGCACTTCAAACCCAAGCATTTGAACTGCTACTGGCAGATAACACTGAGCCTGCACTCAAGTTACAACTTTTACAGGAGCTGACGACAGCGTCTGGCAGCCGGGGAATGGTTGCGGGCCAGGCTATCGACCTGGACTCTGTAAACAAAACCCTTACTCTGGAACAACTGGAGCCTATGCATCGCCTGAAAACTGGCATGCTGATCTGCGCCAGTGCACGAATGGGTGCTCTACTCGGTGGCGCCAACAGTGTCCAGCTACAAACTATTAGTCACTATGCGCAAGCTATTGGCCTGGCTTTCCAGGTACAGGACGATATCCTCGATATCACTGCAGATACTGAGGTTTTAGGTAAGCCCCAGGGTGCAGACGCGCTGCTGAACAAACCTACTTATGTCTCCCTTCTTGGCGTAGATGGCGCTCGGGAGAAGTTGCAGGGACTGCACAACCAGGCCCTTGATGCCCTGGTTACACTGCCTGGCGATACCTCATTACTGCGAGAGCTCGCTGATTATATCGTCCAGCGCAGCCACTAGAGTGGGGCGTCCGTCCCCCTTTGGGATGCAATATGCCTGTCACGGGCATACAATCCCCCTCACTATCATTATCTGTAGCCATTGATACGATTGATGCTCGAAGACATTCCACGCTCACGCCCTCATACGCCGCTGCTCGACTCTATCGACGAGCCAGCCCAACTGCGCGCGCTTGACGAACGCCAGTTGCCCGAACTCGCCAACCAGCTGCGCGAATACCTGTTGTACTGTGTCGGCCAAACCGGCGGACACTTCGGCGCCGGTCTCGGCGTGGTGGAACTGACTATCGCCCTCCACTATATCTATAACACTCCAGAAGACCGCCTGGTGTGGGATGTAGGCCACCAGACCTACCCGCACAAGATTCTCACAGGTCGCCGCGAACAGATGCTCACCATGCGCCAGCAGGGCGGCCTATCAGGCTTCCCCAAGCGCAGCGAGAGCCCCTACGACACTTTCGGAGTCGGTCACTCCAGTACCTCTATCGGCGCGGCCCTGGGTATGGCCCTGGGCTCCCCCGATGAGCGTAAAGTCGTAGCGGTTATCGGAGACGGCGCCATGACCGCAGGTATGGCCTTCGAGGCGCTCAATCACGCATCTCATACCGGTCGGGATATGTTGGTTGTTCTCAATGACAACAGTATGTCGATCTCGAAAAACGTCGGCGGACTGGCCACCTATTTTGCCAAGATCCTTGCCAGCAAGACCTACCTCAATATGCGCGAGGGCAGCCGCAAGATCCTGTCTGCGATACCCAAGGCCTGGCAGCTGGCACGACGTACAGAAGAGCACGTCAAGGGCATGATTACCCCTGGTACACTTTTCGAGGAACTGGGATTCAACTATGTCGGCCCACTGGATGGCCATAATATGCACGATCTGGTGCACACCCTGCGCAACCTGCGCAGCCAGCCCGGTCCCCAGCTACTGCATATAGCCACAACCAAGGGCAAGGGCTTCGGTCCGGCGGAGGCCGACCCTGTCGGATACCATGCACTGAACAAACTGGAACCGGAGAGTAAAGTTCAAGTTGCAGTGCCAGGTAAAAAGAAGCTGCCCAAATATCAGGATATCTTCGGCCAGTGGCTGTGTGACACTGCCGCCCAGGATGAGCGGCTTATAGCTATTACACCCGCCATGTGTGAGGGCTCCGGCATGGTGGAGTTTTCCAAACGTTTTCCACAGCGCTTCCAAGACGTAGCCATTGCCGAGCAGCACGCTGTTACTCTCGCCGCCGGCCTCGCCTGCGAGGGCCAAAAGCCGGTTGTGGCCATTTACTCTACTTTCCTGCAGCGCGGCTATGACCAAATGGTGCATGATGTTGCCATCCAAAACCTGGATGTCACCTTCGCCATCGACCGCGCCGGCCTTGTTGGTGAAGATGGCCCAACCCATGCAGGCAGCTTCGATCTGACCTTTATGCGCTGCCTGCCCTATCTCGCCATCGCAGCGCCCAGCGACGAAAACGAGTGCCGCCAGTTACTGTATACCGCCTACTGCCACAATGGCCCCGCCGCTGTGCGTTATCCGCGCGGTACCGGCATGGGCGCTACGATCGAAGAAGAGATGCGAGAGCTTCCCATCGGCAAGGGCCGTTTACTCCGCGAGGGCAGCGGCGTGGCGATATTGAATTTCGGTACCCTGCTAGCCCCCGCTATGGCAGCTGCGGAGCGCCTTGGCGCCACTCTCGCCGATATGCGCTGGGTCAAACCATTGGATGAGTCGCTCATTGACGAGCTGGCGGATAGCCACCAATTGCTGGTGACCATCGAAGAGAACACCATTGCCGGTGGAGCCGGCAGCGCAGTGCTTGAGTACCTTAATGCTACTGCCAGAACCATGCCTGTATTGCAGTTAGGCCTGCCAGACCAAATTATCGAGCACGGTAAGCATAAGGACCTGCTCGCCGGAATCGGTCTTGATGCTGCCGGAATTGAAGAGCAGATACATCGCCGGCTGCAGATACTTAACCAACACAACTTCAAGGGGCGCACGGCAGCGGCCAACTAATCGGGTTCGTTCCAGGACCTTCCCAGTCCAACGAACCAATAACTTCAATAGTGTGTCCAGCTTTATTCAGGTACTGCGGGCGCGACTGGGGCTTTTTACTGGCCCTTTTTCTATCAATTTCTGCTTGGATTCGGGGGAAAGATGTCGTTTTTTAAAAAGCCCTTGTCACTTCCATAGGCCTGCTTGCCAGTTTCAGTGCTACCGCCATGGACCAGAAAGCTTTCAGAAAGGCCTTTAAAGCCCTTCCCTCTGAGAATGCCTCGGAGCAGTTGATAGCTTTGCAAGACTTCCGCTACCGGTGGATTATGGAAAGCTATCCCAGCATGGCCACCTACGAAGGCTACCCCGGACAGAATGACCGCTGGGTGGACAACTCAAAGAGAGGCATCGAAGTTCGGCAGGAACAGACCCGTCGACTTTTAGGTGCTACTCGCAATCTAGATGCCAGCGAGTTGCCCGAAAAGCAACAACTGGACTACCAGTTGCTTTACCAGGATTTACTCGGTGAAGTAAAAGGCTTCCAGTTTCCCGATCACCTACAGCCTGTGACCCATATGAGCGGTATCCAGCGCAGCGTGCCAGCTGTGCTAATTAGTATGCCGCGCCGCTCGGTGGCCGATTACGAGGATATCCTGGCTCGATTGGAGAAGCTGCCAACCCTGGTTGAGCAAACCCAGGAATTGATGCGTGAGGGACTCAGGAGGGAAATTACTCCACCACAGATTACCCTGCGTGATTTACCGAGGCAGATCCGCGCCCTGATTCCAGCAACTCCGGAACAGAGCCCGCTGCTTAAGGTCTTCGCAGACATGCCAAAGGGCATTCCGGTTGCCAGGCAACAGAGCCTGCGCCAACGTGCTCTGGATATCTACAACAAGCAGTTAATGCCGGCCTGGCGGAAAATGGCTGAATTTATCGAGCGTGACTATATCCCCGGTGCGCAGAAAAATATCGCTCTTAGCAGCCGCAATGACGGCCTGCGCTGGTACGCCTATAAGGTTGAGCAAAACACCACTACAGAACTAAGCCCTGAGGAAATCCACCGCATAGGGTTGGCCGAAGTCAAGCGTATCCGTGCAGAGATGCAAGCTGTCATGCAAAAGACTGGCTTCCAGGGAGACTTCAAGGCCTTTACCGAATTCCTGCGCACTGATCCACGCTTTTACCACACCAGCCGTGAGGCCCTGTTAAGAGACTACCGGGATATTGCCAAGCGCATCGATGGCGAGCTGCCCGCGCTGTTTGGCACCCTGCCCAGATTGCCCTATGGAGTTAAACCCATTCCCAGCTACTCGGAGCAGTCACAAACCACGGCCTATTACCTGCCAGGCTCCAACGAGGCTGGCCGCGCAGGTATTTTCTTTGCCAACACCTACAACCTGCCCAGCCGGCCCAAGTGGGAAATGGAGGCGCTGACGGTACACGAGGCAATGCCTGGCCATCACTTACAGATTGCCCTGGCCCAGGAGCAAAGTGATATTCACCCACTGCGACGCATGGCTCTCTATACCGCTTTTGTGGAAGGCTGGGGCCTCTACTCCGAGAGCCTCGGATATGACCTGGGTTTGTACAAAGATCCCTATAGCGAGTTTGGTGCACTGACCTACGATATGTGGCGCGCCGTGCGCCTGGTTGTAGACACCGGCATGCATCAACTGGGCTGGAGCCGTGAGCAGGCAATTGGTTATTTTATGGAAAATAGTGCCAAGCCTCTGCACGATGTCACCGTGGAAATTGACCGCTACCTGGTTTGGCCAGGACAGGCACTGGCCTATAAATTAGGGCAGTTAAAAATTAAAGAGCTACGTGCAAAAGCAGAAGAAGAGCTAGACAATAATTTTGACATCCGCAGCTTCCACGACGCCCTTCTTGGCGCCGGCGCGCTGCCCTTAAATATTCTCGAGACACGAATGAACAGCTGGATTGAAAGTCAGGGCTCTGCATCGGCTCAGGCAACTCCCCCAGCAACATCGCAAGCATCGGCGGGCTAGAGAAACTAAAAGGGCAGGAATTCCCTGCCCTTTTTTATGACTGAAGTCTCCGCTAAAAGCCCTCTAATCACCACTCGGAAGATACTGACAAATATATTGAGCGTGGCTCCCCTGGAAAGTATCTGTCCCCAACAAAGCTGCTGTAGTCCGCTCGCTCTGCGTAGGCCTTATTGGTAAGGTTTAACGCCCTTATAGAAAGAGCCCAGCGATCAAATACCCACTCGGCCCGCAGGTTCAACAAATTGTGCCCGGAATATTCATGCTGATTTTGGGGATCTGTGAAGTAGCGCGCCTGATGTAACCATTCCAGCTCAGCGGTTATCTCTTGCCGGGGTTGCCATTGCAGGCGATAGCTACCGAAAGCCCTGGGGGCTGAATCCACAAGATTGCCATCCAGTAACACTCCCTGCAGCTCTCGCTCATCACGGTAGCGGTGCTCCGCATAACTGGAGGATGTCTCCAGTCGCCAGCTCTGGGAAAATGCATAGCCAAGCGCCATCTCCACACCGCGATGTGAGGTTTTCCCACTGGATTGGTTAAAGTACTCCGTATCCCGAAAAATTACATTGCGCTTGCGCATTCCATAAGCCACAAGTTCATAGGAAAGGTGCTCTTTAAGAATTCGCACCCCCAGTTCAATACTGCTGATTTGTTCAGAATCCAATTCGGCAACAGTTTGTTCTCGCTGTAAACGATAAAGTTCTGTTGCTTGGGGAACCCGATATCCTTGGGCCATATTGACAAAAAACTGCAAGCCAGGTTTGAGATCGTAAGTAGCTCCTAGTTTGGGCGACCAATTCTGGAAGCTGTCTTTGCGGTCTTCTGGCCGGCTAAACCTACAGCCACCAAAGCCACAAGGGAGACCATCCTCGGCCGTACGGCCAGACAGCATTTTATTATTGTAGTCATACTGTACCGATTCTAAACGTACGCCGCTGTAGAGCTTTAAAGTATCGGTAGCATTCCAGGTAGCCAAAGTAAAAGGGGCAACGCTGTAAGCATCTACTTGATAGTCATAGTGCTTACCTACGGGGATAGTCTCCCGTAAAAAACCCGATCCCTCTGTTGGCTCTTTCTGGAGTTCTCGTAAATAGCCTTGGGTAAATTCCATATCTAGCCCCATTACTATTTCCAGGTTGCCTGCCCTGGTAAAGAAATAGCTGCTTCGCAGGCCGATACTCTCCTGGCCATTTTCTTCCAACGCCTGCCCCGGTAAATAGTGCTGTAGAAAACGCATATCTGTTTTTCTAAGATAAGGGGCCAGTGATAGCTTTTTCCCCGAGCCCAAATCAATATCGAGAATAGAGTAAAGCCGTACCGCGGAGGCATCGCGGAATGCTTCTGGGTTCGGGTTTTCCCTGTCCCTCCGATCATCCCGATAGACATTGTATCCTTCGATATAACCCGCTGTTTCCTGATTTAAATTCGTGACTGCCAGACGAGAACGGATCTGTGTCTGCGCTGTAGAAACAGAGTGCAAAAGACTGAGCTTTTGCTGGTCATAACCAGAGTGGTCCCTATAGCCACCATCAGATGCCAGGGAAAGATCTGCTCGTACTCTGCCTTCGTTAGAAAGATCAGATTCAGCTGAAATACTGGTTCGATAGTAATCATGGGGGCCACCTTCAAAACCTAAAGTTCCAGAAAAGGCTTTTGTATTTTCTTCAATTTCCGGACTCAGAATATTCACGACACCATGCATAGCATTGGAACCATACAGAGTGCCGGCTGGTCCGCGAATAACTTCAACTCGCTGTGCCACTTCACTATGGGATTCAAACAACTCATTTATATTGCAGAATCCATTTGCCCGCAGAGGGATGCCATCCTCCATTGTCAGCACACTGCCACAGGCTCCAGCCCCTGACAGTACTGGCGAACGCAATGCGGGCAAATATTCCAGACCGTTGCCTCTTGCCACATTGGCCCCAGGGACTCGCGCTAAACTTTGCTGGATATGATTGTGCTTAATCAGCTTTAATTCCTGACCGGCAACCATAGAGAAGCTTTCAGGATACTCCTGAAGCTGTTTTTCAACACGACTAGCTGTAACGACGACAGATTCGATATTCGCTTGGTCGGACCAAGCCACCTGGCTGACCGACAATAGTATTAGCCCCAGACTCCTGATTTTTTTTAACATGCTTCCAGCTTGATTCTCCTTCGATTACAGTCAACCATACAGGACCTGGGCAGAGTTTTCCCATTCTCTCCCTTCCCACTATCAAATTCCCCTTTCCGCCTTAGCCTATCAAGCTCCCAGTCAAAACCTGTGCCAATGTAAAAACACGCAGTAGCGACACCCCACCGGCATATTAGTCGATCAATTTTCTCTAAACTCTTAAGTAAAGTGGCAGTTAGCTATTCTCCGACCTAACCTCCAAAAGGAGGATGAAATAGGAATTTTTTAAAAATTACGTTTTAAGAGGAAAAGCATGGCCTGGTTCTACCTATTGTTGGCTGGTCTTTGTGAGATTGGTTGGGTACTGGGGCTGAAAATATCCCAGGAGGTATCTACCCGCCTGCTGGGTGTTGTAATGGCTGTTGTGTTTATTGGCCTCAGCGGATTTTTACTGTGGTTGGCCCAGCGGGAAATCCCCATTGGAGTTTCCTATGCGGTTTGGACAAGTATCGGAGCGGCCGGTGCCTTTCTGATGGGAATCGTTTTCTTTGGTGAGACGGCCAGCCTCGGTCGATATCTCGGGGTACTGCTAATTATCGTCGGGGTTGTCACATTAAAACTGGCTCGCTAGCTTACATAACAGTTTTGAAGGGCAGCTAATGCTGCCCTTCTATCCCTGGTTGCATACCACTTATAAAAATTAGAGATTCAGGAGTTACTTTCCATCCTCCCCGTGATACTTGCGCTTACGCGCCTGGTTTTGCACAGATCGATACATCTGGGATAGCGCTCTCTCCCCCGCCCGTTTCTGCGCCAGAGTTTGACCGTTACGGCTTAGTTCCTGTTGCAGTTTTTGCCAATTGCGCAGGCGCCGCCCATCCAGCGAACCGCCCGTTATCGCCTCTTGTACCGCACAGCCTGGCTCTGACTGGTGCCGGCAGTCAGAGAAGCGACACTCCCTGGCCAAGGCCTCAATATCGGAGAAAGTCTCCGCCACGCCACCTTCAACATGCACCAACCCCAGCTCCCGCATTCCAGGGCTATCGAGTAACAGCGCCCCCCAACTCAGGGAGTGAAGAGAGCGTTTCCGTGTGGTGTGGCGCCCTTTGCTGTCAGCTTCACGAATGGTCCCAGTCTCAGCCAGAGATTCGCCAGACAGCGCATTTAGCAAAGTGGACTTACCCACTCCAGAAGAACCTAACAGCGCGATAGTTTCCCCAGGTAAGCACCACTGGCGCAGCTGTGCCACGCTCTCTCGATCCAGGCTATTTACCATTGCAACAGGTAATTCACCGAATGGGCGCAATGCCTGAAGAAAAGGGGCAGTATCTTCACACAGGTCGGCCTTAGTCAGTATCAGGTGGGGGCGGCAACCGGACTCCCGTGCCAGAGCCAAATAGCGCTCAATACGTGAGAGGTTAAAGTCCTCATTCAGGGACGAAACAATAAAAACACTATCGACATTGGCAGCGATCATCTGCACCTGATGCCCCCCAGGTGCCATGCGCTCAAACTGGCTGCTGCGGCTCAACAAACGCACAAAATATCCACTGCTCTTCTCTAACAACAGCCAATCCCCCACCGTCGGCAAATTAGCAACAAGACTCCCGGTTAGGGGAAGGGACACAGCCCCCTGCTCGCCGGCCAATTCCAGGCGACCGCGGTGTACAGCCATAACCCGCAGCGGCAAACACTGTTCGAGTTCTTCGAGCGTCACCTGCTGTTGGAAAAAGACTTCCAGCCGAGCTTTTGTAGCGGAGAAGCTTCCCGCTCAATTTTGATAGATGGGGATTTAGTGCCGAATCTGTTAACAGACCGGCGGGTAAAGTGAGATTTACTCAAGATTGAAACCCTCTGGGCGCAACAAAGCACCAAGCGACCGCAGATACGCGGCCAACAGAGCTTTCTCAGGGAAAGCCCGACGTCTAGGAATCTATCGCCGGGCGTGGGCAGCTGGAGGCTGCTACTGGACCCGACGGAGGGTTGCAACAATCATCAATCATCCTCCGCAGTTATTGAGTTCTGGACTCCGCCATAGTACCTGGCGGGTTATGGGCAAATTAGCACTACCCGGGGATAGGAGCAAGGATAATCCCGGGAAGCCTCTTAGTAATTGCCCCGCCACAAAAAGCAAAGCCGGCAAAAGCCGGCCTTCGAATCCGATTACAGCGAGTGCATCACCTTTCTCGACTCACCATAACCCGATCAGCTGAGTATAGATCCGGCTTTTTCTTTCGCCATCACGTTTACTCGAGAAGCATCTTCTCCTGCGGGTATTTCCACCAAGTGACGAATCTATAAAGGTTTTATGACACCCCCAACCACCTCCCCCAGACCTCCACCTCCTCGGGGTGGGAGGCCGTCAATGCGTGACTGCGATTCAATACCAACTGAGAGAACCGCAACAAGTACAACAAAAAATGGGAAGCGCTATGCCAACAACAAAATTTACAGGACCCGGCACAAGGGCCGGGCTGATTCTGGGGGCTGTCTTCTGCTCCATCCAAATACCGGTGTGGGCATCTGACACACCAGATCCCACAGAGGTCAATATTCCCGGCAACCTACAAAGCCAACTGGGCTGCGATGGCGACTGGCAACCAGGTTGTGTCGCCACCCTGCTCCGCTATGACAGCGAAGACGACAAATGGCAAGGCAACTTTTTGATACCCGGCGGCAACTGGGAGTACAAAGCCGCTCTCAACAATAGCTGGGATGAAAATTATGGCTGGGGCGGCCAGCGGGACGGCGGTAATATTTCCCTTAGCCTGGATGAGGCTCGCGAAGTTAAATTTATCTACGACCACGAGAGTCACTGGATCACCGACAACCACAATAGCGTGGTCGCCACTGTAGCCGGCAACTTCCAATCCCTGCTCGGGTGCCCGGGAGACTGGCAACCCAGTTGCCTGCGCAGCTGGATGCAGGATGCCGATGGAGATGGCACCTACACCTTTATCACCTCAGCGCTGCCTGCCGGTTCCTATGAATTCAAGGTAGCCCTGCACGAAGGCTGGGAGGAGAGCTACGGCAACAATGGAGCCAACGTCAGCTTTACCGTGGCCGCCGATTACGACGAAATCTATTTTGCTTTTGATTCGAATAGTAAAGAAGTCACCGTCAGCAGTGATGGCTTCGCCAAGGGTGACCTGAGCAGCGATAAAGCGCACTGGGTGGATACCAGCAGCTTTGCCTGGGATATCCAGGTGCAGGAAGGCACCAAGGTTAAATTGCACTACAGCAACAGCACCGAGCTAAAACTGGAGGACGGTGATATCCGTTCCGATGGCACCATCGATCTCACCCCTCTCGCCACCCTGCCCGACAGCGCCCAACAAAAATTCCCGCACCTGGCCAGTTTCAGTGCCTGGCAATTGCCGGGGCAGGCTTCCACTAGTGATCTGGTAACCCAGCAGCTCGCCCTCGCCGCTTACGATGCGGAGGGCACGTTACTGGATGCGACTGGTGTGCAGATGGCAGGCGCGCTCGATGATCGCTTCTACTACGACGGTGAACTCGGTGCCCGTGTCGGCGAGGAGAATATCCAGCTCGATCTTTGGGCTCCCACCGCACGGGCAGTAAAGCTGCACCTGTTTACAGACTCCAGCAGCGATAGCGCCGATCAGGTGGTATCCATGCTGCGCGATGAATCTACCGGGGTTTGGAGTGCCGATATCGATAAGCAGTGGGACCGCAGCTTTTACCTCTACGAGGTCGAGGTGTATTCCTACTTCAGCCGCCAGATTGAAACCAACCTGGTCACCGACCCCTACTCCCTGAGTCTCTCCATCAATAGCGGCAAAAGCCAGATCGTCAACCTGAATGACCGGGACCTGATGCCGCGCGGTTGGGACCGCCTGCGCAAGCCCAAGTTAACCCAGCCGGAAGATATCAGTGTCTACGAGCTGCACGTACGCGATTTCAGTATTGCGGATCAAACTGTCCCCGAAGCAGAGCGCGGCACCTTCAAGGCTTTCACCCGCAAGCACAGCGACGGCATGCGCCACCTCAATAAACTGGCCCGCGCCGGCCTCACCCATATCCACCTGCTGCCGGCCTTTGACTTTGCCACAGTAAATGAAGATCACACGCAGCAGCAGCAAACCCCGGACCTCTCAGACTACGCATCGGACAGCAGCGAGCAGCAGGCCCAGGTAGATGCGATTCGCGATACCGATGGCTTTAACTGGGGCTACGATCCATTGCACTACACGGTCCCCGAAGGCAGCTATAGCAGCGCTCCCGATGGACCTGCGCGCATTCGCGAATTCCGTCAAATGGTGCAAGGGTTATCTCACTCCGGCCTGCGACTGGTGATGGACGTGGTTTACAACCACACCAGCTCCTATGGCCAATACGACAACTCCGTACTCGATAAAATCGTCCCCGGCTATTACCACCGCCGCAATCTGGAGGGCGGTGTGGAAATGAGCAGCTGCTGCGCCAACACCGCCAGTGAGCACGCCATGATGGAAAAGCTGATGATCGATTCCCTGGTCACCTGGGCCCGGGCCTATAAGGTGGACAGCTTCCGTTTCGATCTGATGGGGCACCACAGCCTCGACAATATCCTCAAGGCGCAAGCGGCATTGCAATCACTGACCCCGGCAGCCGATGGTGTCGATGGCAGCGCTATCTACCTGTACGGCGAGGGCTGGAATTTTGGCGAGGTGGCTGACGATGCTCGCTTTGTACAGGCCCGCCAGGGCAATATGGCGGGCAGCGGTATAGGCACTTTTAACGATCGCCTGCGCGATTCCGTGCGTGGCGGCAACCCCTTCGGAGGCTTTGAGGAGCAGGGCTTTGGTACCGGTCTGTTCACCGACAGCAACGGCAAGTTTGAGGGAGAAGATGAGCGTGCCACACTGCTAACCCTGGCAGATAAAGTCCGCGTTTCCCTCGCCGGCAACCTGGCGGATTATCCTTTTGAAGATGCCAACGGCAATATCATTACCGGCAGCGAGCTGGTCTATAACGGCCAACCCACCGGCTATACCGCCGACCCGCAGGAATCCATTAATTATATTGCCGCCCACGACAACGAGACGCTGTTCGACGGAGTACAGATCAAAGCCAGCGACAGCGCCGACTTGGCTGAACGAGTGCGTATCCAGGCATTCAGTAATTCCCTGGTTCTGTTCGCCCAGGGAGTGCCGTTTATCCACGCAGGCCAGGATTTCCTGCGCTCAAAGTCGATGGATCGGGACAGTTACAACTCCGGTGACTGGTTTAATGCACTGGACTTCAGCCTCGCCACCGATAATTGGGGTGCGGGTTTGCCTATCGCGGATAAAAACGAAGATAACTGGTCCCTGATGCAACCTTTACTGGCAAACCCGGAATTGGCTCCCGAGCGCCGGCACCGCTTGTGGAGCTCCGCTCTATTCCGCGAGCAGCTGGCGATTCGCAACAGCTCTCCCCTGTTCCGCTTGTCTGATGCAGAGTCCGTAGAGGCACACCTCAATTTCCTCAACACCGGACCCGACCAGATTCCTGGGCTGATTGTGATGGAGTTATCCGATGCCAATGGCAACATCGATCGCCGCTTTGAACGTATTGTGGTGCTGTTTAATGGCGATGACGAATCATTGGAATTTAGCAGCGAAAACCTCATTGGTGAGTACCTGTTCAAGCACCCACGTCAGCGTCGCTCTGTAGACTCACGCCTGTACAAAGTGAAATTTGATAGGAGCAGCGGCACCTTTACTCTGCCCGGCCGAACTACCGCAGTATTTGTGCAGCCACGCCGCAGATATTAATTCTCCACAGATTAAAAAAGGCCGGATTTTCCGGTCTTTTTTTGGATTTTTTAGAAACTTTTTTCCGGCTCTCACCAAGTAATAAACCCATAATTGTCATATTCCGCAGATTGATTTAGCTTGTGCTTAAATAATAAATAGGTACACAAATCATGAAGCGTTTCCTTCTCTGCGGTATCGCAGTGACTCTTTTCTCTTCCTCAGTGCTGGCAGAAACCATTATCCACGCAGGCACACTCCTCGCTGTTCCCGGTAAAAAACCTTTAAAAGAGCAAAGCGTAATAATCGAGGATGGCAGGATTACTTCCATCAGCCCTGGTTATGTGAACAGAGATGATGCCGAAGTCATTGATCTTAGGGAAAGCTTCGTAATGCCGGGCTTAATGGATATGCACGTTCACCTGCAAAATGAGCTGGGACCCCAAAATGATTCCGAAACCCTTAAGATGTCCATGCCACTGACCCAAATGCGCTCGCAAATGTTTGGCATGCGTATTCTGAAATCTGGTTTCACCACTGTGCGCGATGCGGGTAATAGCGGTGAAGAAATGTATGCAATGCGCGATGCAATCAACAATGGCTGGGTAGATGGCCCACGTATTATTGCAGCCGGCGGAGTGGGTATTACCGGAGGGCATGCAGATATCAGTGGGGTCAGCCCCGAGTTAATGGCGTTGCATGACGACAAAACCAGAACTGTATGCGACGGCCCCTACGATTGCCGCCGTGCGACCCGTCATGCGATCAAATACGGCGCTGACTTTATCAAGATTACCTCTACCGGTGGTGTACTTACCGATCGCGCTACAGGTACCGGCCAGCAGATGGAAATGGATGAGCTAAAAGAGGTGGTCCTGGCAGCCCAGCGTATGGGGCGCAAGGTAGCCAGTCATGCGCACCAGGAAGAAGGCATTATTGCCGCATTGGAGGCTGGTGTAGACAGTATTGAGCACGGCACCTACGCGGGCCCCCGCGCCCATAGGCTATTTAAAGAAACCGGCGCCTACCTGGTTCCGACCCTTCTCGCCGGTGATACCGTGGTACAGCTGGCAAAAAATACCGATGTTTTATCTGAGGCTCAGAAGGAAAAAGCCATACGTGTTGGCACGGACATGCGCGGCAATTTCCGTAAAGCGGTCGATGCCGGAGTAAAAATTGCTTTCGGCACCGACTCAGGTGTATCCAAACACGGCATCAATGCCCGCGAGGCGGTCCTGATGAGTGAAGCCGGTATGGATAATATGGCCATCCTGCAATCCGCTACCGTTAACGCCGCCGACCTGATCGATATGAGCGATTCACTGGGCACCATTGAGTCCGGTAAGTATGCCGATATTATCGCCACCGATGGCTCGCCACTCGATAATATCGATGAACTTTTAGATGTGGATTTTGTGATGAAAGGGGGCAAGGTCTTTAAGAATTAAAAGCCTCTGAATAGTTTAAAACCGAGTTTGAAATATCCGAACTCAGCTTTAAATAATTTCTACAAAATAAAAAAGGCCGGATAACTCCGGCCTTTTTTATTGGGATACTTAAAGAGAAGTGAAAGTTAGTTTCCCTCTTTTCCTTCTTCATCCTCATTTTCAATCAAATGACCAAGCTTACCTTTCTTGGTGGACAAATACTTGGCATTGTGGGGATTGCGTCCGGATTGGTGCGGCAAGCGCTCAGTCACATTAATCCCCAAATCCTCCAACGCTTTTACTTTGCGCGGGTTATTGGTCATCAGACGAATAGCATGGATTCCCAGGTGCTCGATCATCGCTTTCAGAATAGAGTAATCCCGCATATCAGCACCAAAGCCCAACTGCTCGTTGGCTTCCACCGTATCCGCACCACAATCCTGTAGGTGGTAAGCGCGAATCTTGTTTAAAAGGCCGATGCCACGACCTTCCTGGCGAAGGTAAAAAATCGCTCCGCGCCCTTCCATCGCAATGCGATGCATCGCATGCTGTAACTGGGCACCGCAATCACAGCGCAGTGAGAAGAGCGCATCTCCGGTCAGGCACTCTGAATGAATGCGGGCTAACAAGGGTTCATTGGTGTCGAAATCCCCCATAGTGAGCACCACGTGCTCTTTACCGGTTTCCACTTCCTCGAAACCGTGCATCTCAAACATTCCCCAGGATGTGGGCAGCTTTGAGGACTCTACATATCGAATGGTCAACTTAATACCTCTTCAATTCAGTTCCGAGCACGCAATATCAGTACGCCACTCTGCTGTTCCATATCTACCCGCCCCAGAAAACTGTTTCCCAAAAGGACGACACGGGGAAAATCATCAGAGTGCACAGTGGCCGCGACATTGTGCAGTTTAATACCGCCGATAGTGACACTGCTGAGATTTATCAGGTATGCACTCGTCATCCCATTTGCAGTAGAAATGGGTATTTTTCTAGCTGAGCTGAGGTTCAAACCCAGGCGCCGCGCAGTAGGATAATTGATTGCGATACTGGTTGCTCCAGTATCCACCATCATCGGCACCCGCATTCCATTCACCCAAGCATCTGTACTGTAGTGACCTCGGCTATCAGCGGAGAGCCGCACCTCCGCCTTATCCGCTTTGGCATAGCTCGCCGCTATAGGGGCATCCAGGGTGAGTTTCTGTTCTCGACCAGCAACATTGATACGTGCGTGGCTGCTAGTTGTCTCCAGGAGAAGGACGCCTTCAGGGGATTTATCACCACTTTTCAAAATTCGCTGGCGACCATCGATTTCCAATAAGGCTCTATCGCCGAACAGGCCTCTCAATTGTACCTGCTGTGCTCCTACCTCGGCGGTAATCAGAAAGCCAAATAAGAACAGTATGTAGCTGCGCATCGCGTCTTCCTTATCCCGCTAGGCTCCCAGTATCCAGGCAGTCAGTTGCAACACCAGACCTGCGTAAACGGCAGCAAGTATATCGTCCAGCATAATCCCGATGCCACCTCGCACTTTCTTATCAGCCCAATTGATGGGTGGGGGCTTTGCAATATCAAATATGCGGAAAAGCACAAAGCCATACAGGGCCCACGCCCAACCTGCAGGGGCCAAAAACATGGTAAGCCAGTAACCCACCATTTCATCCCAGACTATCCCACCGTGATCATGGACACCCAGCTTGCGAGCAGCTGCACCGCATAAATAACAGCCCAGCAGGCCCGCCAGAAGAACAATCCCTAAATACCAGGCTGGCGACAACCCCTGCATTAACCACCAAAATGGAATCGCAACTAAAGTGCCGAAGGTGCCAGGCGCCTTTGGAGCGAGGCCGGAACCAAAACCAAAGGCCAGTAGCATGGTGGGGTCATGCAGGAGCTGGGGAAAAGTCGGGTTCTTTCCACTCATAGTGTTTGTATCCAAGGCCTCTAGTGGCGTTCTCTACTCATTAAAAGTGCCAGTTCAAAAGTGTTGGTAGCCCTTTGACGGCGCTTGCCAGGGCTCACCATTGTGCCAGCAACGCACTTCGGCAGCGCCAGCACTTAGAGTCCCAATAGCAGTCACTCCTAGCTCCAGCTTTTCCACTGATTCCACCTTTTCCGGGGGCACAGTAAAACAAAGCTGGTAATCATCGCCACCACCAGCAGATAAAGAAAGGGCATTCGCACCAGCAAGTGACTGCGCTATGGGAGAAACAGGCAGGCGCTCCAGATAAATATCAGCGCTGACGTGGCTGGACTCACAAATATGGGCCAGGTCTGCTATCAAGCCATCGGAAATATCTAAAGCGCTGCTGGCGAAGTCAGAAATCGCTGCCGCAGTGGCGAATTGCGGCTCGGGAAAATAAAAGGCGTGCTCAGCCTGATGTTGCACCTCAGCTGGCACCCGCTGATCACCGAGAATTACCGGCAGGGCAGCAGCTGCCGCCCCCAGAGGGCCACTAACATAAATAGAATCTCCACAACCGGCACCATCACGGCGCAATGGCCGGGCAGTCTGTCCAATCACCTGGATAGTAATCGACAGAGGACCGGCTGTAGTGTCTCCTCCCACCAGGGAAACGCCAAACTGCGCAGCGGTTTGCAGTAAACCACTGGAAAATTTGCGCAACCAGTTAGCGTCACTTTCAGGTAAGGTAAGCGCCAGAGTAAACCAGAGTGGCCGGGCATTCATGGCAGCCAGGTCACTGAGGTTAACCCGCAGCGCTCGGGCAGCTATCGCCGCCGGGTCGGCCTCGGCGGGAAAATGTCGACCCGCCACCAAAGTATCCATAGACGTAGCCAATTGGCCCTGGCTGGGAACCTGTAGCAAAGCGCAATCATCACCAATTCCCAGAACCACACCCTGCCCTTGCGGAGCACTGGCAAAAAAGTCACGAATAATTTCAAACTCGCCCGGAGCAGCTCCCATTTTCTGCTTCAGGCTTTCTTGTCCGCCGCCACTTCTGGCGCACGCAGATCCGCAGCTGTTTTATCCAGGATGCCGTTAATGAATTTGAAGGCATCGGTAGGACCAAATTTTTTCGCCAAAGCTACAGCTTCGTTAATGACAACTTTGTAGGGCACATCAATACGATTTTTTAATTCGTAGGTGGACATACGCAGAAGGGCTCTGGAAACTGGGTCGAGCTCATCCACTTTACGGTCCAGGTGCGGAGTGAAAGCACTCTCAACTTCGTCCAGATTCTTGGCAACACCGTGGAAAATATCGCGGAAATATTCCACGTCGGTCTTGCTCATATCGTTGTCAGCATGAAACTCAGCTTCAATCGTATTAAGGCTGGCGCCGGCAATCTGCCACTGGTAGAGCGCCTGCATGGCGTAGTGACGCGCCTTGCGGCGAGCGGATGCAGTTACGGTCATTGTTTTTTCCGGTAGATACTTCACAGAATGGGGGTGCCGGCAAAATAGGCCGGCACTTCGGCAATTTAAATTTTGCCGAGCAGGGAAACCATTTCCAGAGCCGTCTCGGCAGCCTCACAACCCTTGTTACCAGCCTTGGTGCCGGATCGCTCAATCGCCTGTTCGATAGAGTCCACGGTAAGCACACCAAAAGTTACCGGGATACCGGTATTCAGTGATACCTGGGCCAGGCCCTTGGTGCACTCGCCAGCCACATATTCAAAATGTGGGGTGCCGCCACGAATCACCGCTCCCAGGGCAATAATGGCATCGAACTTCTTAGTCTCAGCCAATTTTTGAGCGGCCAATGGGAATTCGAAAGCACCCGGCGCATAGTAGATAGTGATATCTTCATCCTTGATGCCCTTGCGACGCAGGGTATCCAGTGCACCATCTTTCAGGCTCTCAACGACAAAACTATTCCAGCGACTGACCAACAGCGCATACTTGCCAGTGCTGCCGACAAAATCCCCTTCGATCACTTGAATATTATTCATAATTTCCAGTCCATATTTCTTTCTATAACGCCGGTACTTGTCGACGTTACAGCTCTATTTACTCTTCGGCGTTCAGATACTCTTCCACTTCCAATTCAAATCCGGAAATGGCACTGAACTTAAACGGTGCACTCATCAGGCGCATCTTGCGTACCTTGAGGTCACGCAGTATCTGAGAACCTGTGCCCACCTGCTTGTAGACCAGGTCCTGGCTGGGGCGCTGCTGCTTGCCGCTGATCAGCCAGTCGATACTTTCCTCAATCTCTTCGGTGGTTTCGTTGTGGCAGATAAGCACCACAACGCCTTTACCTTCTTTCTCAATACGCTGCATTGCGCGGCGGAAAGTCCAGGGGACAAATTTTTCGTCGCCTCGGCGAATTGTGAGTACATCACGCAGTGTATTGCCCACATGCACCCGCACCAGAGTCGGCTCTTCCGGAGTGGGATCCCCTTTAATAAATGCGAAATGTCTCTCCCGTCGTGCTTTATCGAGATAGGTGCGCAATTTGAATTCACCGAATTCGGTACGCACTTTGCGCTCATTAACACACTCAACGGTCTTTTCATTCAAAGCGCGATAGGTAATCAGGTCGGCGATAGTACCGATCTTGAGATCGTGTTCTTTAGCAAACTTTTCCAGATCCGGGCGGCGCGACATAGTGCCGTCTTCATTCATGATCTCAACGATCACAGCGGCGGCCTCGAAGCCCGCCAGACGCGCCAGATCGCAGCCTGCCTCGGTATGGCCCGCGCGGCTCAATACGCCACCAGGCTGGGCCATAATCGGGAAAATATGGCCGGGTTGTACGATATCACTGGGCTTGGCATTCCTACCCACTGCGGCGCGTACGGTGCGCGCTCGATCTGCAGCAGAAATACCGGTAGTAACTCCCTCAGCAGCCTCAATAGATACGGTGAAGTTTGTACTGAACTGGGCACCGTTTTCCCGCGACATCAGCGGCAGGTCCAGTTGCTCACAGCGCTCCTTGGACATGGGCATACAAATCAGTCCGCGGGCATGGGTAGCCATAAAATTGATGTCTTCGGCGCGTACCTGCTCCGCCGCCATCACCAGGTCACCTTCATTCTCACGATCTTCATCATCCATCAGGATCACCATTTTGCCCTGGCGGATATCATCGATCAGTTCTTCAACCGTATTTAATTCCATTGTTAACTCTGGATAAATTTATCAATTGCTAATTGAGCGGCTATCCCTGCTATTCACTCCCACCCGCCCTCACTGGCGCGGTATGCCGGGATGAAACCGGCTAGCGCTTGTAAAACCCATGCTGGGCGAGAAACTCAAGAGTCATACCCTCATCGCTGGATTTGGCTGCTTTATCACCGAGTAACAAGCGCTCCAGATAGCGTGCAATAAGATCTACCTCGAGGTTGACCCGGGTACCTGCGCTGTAGCTTCCCATAATGGTTTCCTGCAGCGTATGCGGCACAATCGTCAGTTCAAACTCTGCACCATCCACCGCGTTGACTGTGAGGCTGGTGCCGTCAACAGTGATCGACCCTTTGTGCGCAATATAGCGGGCCAGATTTTCCGGCGCGCGCAAACGAAAGCGCTCGGCCCGGGCCTCGGATTTGCGCCACACAACCTCACCAATGCCATCCACATGGCCACTGACAATATGCCCACCAAGGCGGGTTTGCGGGGTGAGAGCTTTCTCCAGGTTAGCTCGGTCACCTTTTTTCCAGCTACTGACACTGGTGACGTCGAGTGTCTCTGCAGAGACATCCGCCCAGTAGCCATCGCCAGGCAGGTCCACTACTGTCAGGCATACGCCATTGGTTGCGATACTGTCCCCAAGCCCGACATCAGTAAGATCCAGCTTGCCACTCCTGACGCGCACACGCAGATCTCCCCCTTGGGGCTGCAGCTCGGCGATTTCACCCACAGCTTCAATAATTCCGGTAAACATCAGCGCTCAATATCGGTAGTTGCAGTGATACGCCAGTCGTGACCGACGGCGCGCATATCAGTGATCGTGATCGGCAGCACCGAGCCCATACGCTCAATTGGCAGCTCGAATAGCGGCCGCGCCGTGCTGCCGAGCAGCTTGGGAGCCAAATAGACTATCAGCTCATCTACATGGCCGCGATACAGGAACTCACCGGAGAGGGTCGCACCACTCTCCACCAGGATCTCATTACATTGGCGTCGCGCCAGCTCCTCGAGCAGAGCGAGCAGGTCCACCCTCCCCTCTTTGTCCTGTGGCAGAATGATGACTTCAGCACCTGCCCGTTCCAGGCGCTCGCGACGCTCCGGGTCCGCACGCTCGGTGGTGCACACCAGTGTGGGGGCATCGCCCTGTAAAATAAAGGCTTTTGCCGGGGTGCGCAGCTGGCTATCAACAATCACCCGCAGTGGCTGTACCTCAGCTGCCTGTTCAGCAGCGAGCAGCTCAAGGGCCATTTCATCGGCGCGCACATTTAGGTTTGGGTTGTCGAATCGCACTGTTTCTACACCGGTCACAATTGCGCAACTGCGTGCCCGTAAACGCTGTACATCGGCACGCGCCGCAGGTCCGGACACCCACTTGGACTCACCACTGGCCATCGCCGTACGTCCATCCAGGCTCATCGCAGATTTACTGCGCACTAGGGGAAGACCCAAAGTCATCCGCTTGATAAAACCCGGATTGAGCGCGCGGCACTGATCCTCTAAAAGAGGCCCCTCCACTTCTATATTGGCATCGCGTAGTTTTTGTAGCCCCTTGCCACCCACCCTGGGGTTAGGATCCTGCATTCCGTATATCACACGAGAGACACCAGCTTCGATCAAGGCCTCTGTACAAGGGCCAGTGCGACCAGTATGGCTACAGGGCTCCAAGGTCACATAGACCGTAGCACCCCGGGCTCGCTCTCCTGCATCGCGCAGGGCTTCAATTTCTGCATGGGGCTCACCAGCACGTTGATGCCAGCCCTCGCCGACAACAACACCCTTACTATCGGTGATCACACAACCCACACGGGGGTTGGGCATAGTGGTATACAGCCCACGCTCCGCCAGTTGAATAGCTCGGGCCATCAGGGATTGGGGTGTATTTACAGCCACTTGAATCATTTCCGTTGGGTTTCCTTACTGGTCAGGCGCTCAATCTCTTCACTGAAGTCACTGACATCCTCAAAGCGCCGATAGACCGAAGCAAATCGCACATAGGCCACCTGGTCCAATTCCCGCAGCTGCTCCATAACCAGTTCACCAATAGCGCGCGCCGGCAGTTCGCGCTCACCAGTCGCCTGCAAAGCATGCTTGATTTGAGATACTGCAGATTCTACCCGCTCAGTGCTGACCGGGCGCTTTTCCACCGCACGCTGAATACCCGCACGCAGCTTATCCTCGTTAAACGGTTCGCGTTGACCGTTTTGTTTGATTACCCGCGGCAGAAGTAATTCCGCTGTTTCAAAAGTGGTAAAACGCTCGTGACACTCAAGGCATTCGCGCCGGCGGCGCACTTGGTCGCCCTCGGCCACCAAGCGGGAATCGACTACTTTGGTTTCTTCTGCGCTGCAGAACGGACAGTGCATGTGGGATCGTCCCCAGGGGAGTGGAAAATGGGCCGCAGTTTACCACAGCCGTTGCACTGTGTGTCTGCGCGACGCACCGCACCGGTGCAGTCGGCCAGACAGGTTAAGAACGGGCATGTACTTCCATAAAAAAAGCGGCCAACAAGCCGCTTTTTTAACTGGAAGAGCTATCAGGCCTTCTTGTACACAGGAAATTGCGCACAGATTTCAAGAACCTTCTGCTTCACTTCGGTAATAGTGGACTCTGCATCACCCTTTTCCAAGGCATCGAGAATGTCACAAATCCAATGTGTCAGTTGCTGGGTTTCCTTCACACCGAAGCCACGGGTAGTAATCGCCGGGGTCCCAACACGCAGGCCGCTGGTGATAAATGGAGAGCGCGGGTCATTGGGGACTGCGTTCTTGTTCACCGTAATGTTTGCATTACCCAGGGCCTCATCAGCATCTTTACCAGTGTATTCTTTACCAATCAGGTCCACTAGCATCAAGTGGTCATCGGTACCACCGGAAACGATATTGATACCACGATCCAGGAAGGTCTCCGCCATTGCGCGAGCATTCTCTACCACCTTCTTCTGGTAAGCCTTGTATTCAGGGCTCATCGCTTCTTTAAAAGAAACCGCTTTAGCTGCAATAACGTGCATCAGCGGGCCACCCTGACCACCGGGGAATACGGCGGAGTTCAGCTTCTTCTCAATTTCTTCATTGGCGCGCGCCAGGATAATACCTCCGCGTGGACCGCGTAGGGTTTTGTGAGTCGTAGAGGTTACTACATCCGCATGGGGAATCGGCGAAGGGTACTCTCCAGCAGCAACCAGGCCAGCAACGTGTGCCATATCGACAAACAGGTAAGCACCAACCTTATCCGCAATCTCACGAAAACGCGCCCAATCCATTACACGGCTGTATGCAGAGAAGCCGGCAACAATCATCTTAGGCTTGTGCTCGAGAGCCAAACGCTCCACTTCCTCATAATCTACTTCGCCAGTTTCCGGGTTCAACCCGTATTGGACCGCGTTGTAAATCTTGCCTGAGAAGTTGACTCGAGCACCATGAGTCAGGTGACCACCATGGGCCAGACTCATTCCTAAAACGGTGTCTCCTGGCGCGCATAACGCCTGGTAAACCGCAGAGTTAGCTTGAGAGCCGGAGTGAGGCTGCACATTGGCATAATCGGCACCGAAAAGCTCTTTGGCGCGCTCAATCGCCAAAGTTTCCACCTTATCCACATACTCACAGCCACCGTAGTAACGCTTACCCGGATAACCCTCTGCGTATTTATTGGTCAGGCTGCTGCCCTGGGCTTCCATGACTTGCGGGCTAGTGTAGTTCTCGGAGGCGATCAGCTCGATATGATCTTCCTGGCGAGAGTCTTCTTCCCGAATGGCTTCCCAGATTTCGGGATCGTAAGAAGCGAGTGTGACTGATGAATCAAACATGGTGTTCCCTCGGTAATGCGGGCTGAGTAGAGTTTTGTGTAGCTCGGTACCACTTTGCTCAGGTCTTACAGCTTGGCTTCTGGCGCCAATCGGGCCACATGGACTACTCAAAGAATCCTGAGCATTTTAGAAAGGCGCGCATTGTACACCAAGGGCAAAGGGATTGCGCAAAAACGAAAACGCGGCCATTTGGCCGCGTTTTCTTTTAGCCATATCGGCTTAGAACCTCACAATCAGGGAGCCAGACCAATAATCCACATCCGCCTCAATAAAAGTGTACTCAGTTTCAAAGATGACTTTCTCTGACAGCTTGAAACCAGCTCCGATACCAGCAGAGGCACCGCTGTCGGAATACTCACCAAAGTAGTCTACATCCAGTTCCTCATGGAGATAACCCAGACGCCCTTTCATGTAAATATCACCTTGCGTGCGATAAGTAGCATATAGCGCCTGCGTGGCGAGGGAGTAGTTCTCATCTCCCCAGTAATAGTCATACTCACCCTCAACCAGAGAGTCAGTAAGCTCAACTTCAATTCCCCAGCCTGAGTTCGAGGTGTAACCAGCGCGGATACCGGCATTAAGGGGACTATCTCCACTGGCATCAGTATTCATCACACCGAAAACACCACCGACATATGCACCTTCTGCCTGTGTAGTCGCTGAACAAACCAAAGCCGCAGCTACAGCCAAAACCTTAAAATTAAAACGCATCATCTTCCCCCTACCTCTGAAGATATAAAAACGGGCGGATTATAGGGGGGCATGCAATGTATGCAAGCACTTACTTAAATGCGCCATAAAAAGCCAAGTGTGAAATAGAAAAATCACTAGAAGTACTTAAGACGCGGGCGCCAAATGTAAAATTAGGCCTCGCTACAATGTCACCTGTTGAAAAATTAAAAGCGATAACTAAAAGCCCCGGACAAAAATCCTACATCTTTTTCGAGGATGGTGTACTCCAGCTCAAAATTACTACTGGCACCAAGAAGAAATCCAATACCTGCCCCAGCAGTAATACCAAAATCGTCACTGTTATCACTGCCCACGGTGACATCCTCATATAGCAGCCCCAAACGCCCTTTGAAGTAGATATCACCAAGTGTTCGATAAGTTGCATAGCCAGCCAGACTATACATATCCACATCCACTTCTTCCCCAAGGACTTCTACCTCACCACTTATCAAGGAGCCAATATATTCAACTTCAACTCCCCAGCCCGATACCAGGGAGTAGCCAGTTCTCAATCCAACCCCCGTGGGATTATCAACCCCCTTGAAGTCAAAATTCATTGTCCCGACAGCAGCCCCCCAATAACCCCCTTCCGATAATGCCGCAGAAGACAATAGTGAAAGAATACCGGCGACTATAAATTTTGTAATTTTTTCCATGGATATTCCCAAATTTGCCAAACGCTTAACTAATTAATAGTGAAATAACCACTCTTATCCTGTCCACCATCCAAATATCTATAACTATATGTCACTTAGATCAATACAAGCGGCATGAAATAAATAGTCATACTCATGAAAAACATAAAATATCTATTCAAATTCTTATGAAGAACAATCAGTCGAAGATTAGCGCAAAAGAAAAGAGCGGATTTGAATTGAAAGTAGGCGTGGATTAGTAAACGGTCAAATTAATATCCATCAATATTATTCAAAATAATACCAATGACTGACTAACCAGTAGATTTAACCGACAAAAACAATGTTCCAAATTAATATTGCTTTCAATCATTACACATAAGTAGCGGGGGAAGCAGTAAAAGAATAGGTATATTGCATTATATTCCTCTCTTCATCCTACAAACTTTTCCTCACTTGATCCAAATCAACTCTCGCTTGCTCATCCCAGCAACAATATAGCCAGAAACTGATCGCGGAGGTCTGGGATGAATACCATCTATCGGCAACTGTGCTGTGACCACAAACATATGCAGCAAATGCTCAACGCTTTTGAGCAGTTATTGCTGGATCTATTTGGACGCAGCGACCGCGACCCCAACACATTGACGTTAATACTTGATGCGCTGGATTATTTTTCGGTCTACCCAGATAAATACCACCATCCAGTTGAGGACTTGATACTTGCCCGTCTCCTGACCAAACCAATACATGGGCGGGATGCCATCTATGAGGCACAAATGCAACACGAGCAAATTGCAGCTGCAACCAAACATATGTGCGCACTATTTTATGCTGTTGCGAATGATGCGATGGTAGAGCGAAGAGTATTACAGGGCGCCAGTAACAACTATTTACAACTTCAGCGCAGCCATATCAGCCTGGAGAATTCAGCGATTTTTCCCCAGATAGAACAATACCTAGACGCTGAAGATTGGAAGCAGATAAACAAACAAGTCGCGGAAATCAAAGACCCGCTTTTTGATGAGAATGCAAAAAAAATCTACGAATCTTTGCGTAACTACCTGGTACAACCAGAAACCGCAGAGAAAGCCCTCGCTTGAGGTGTAAAAAAATTACTACTAATGAATCAAAGGAGGAAGCATGAAAACTAAACGCCACGGCATTTCAATTGGCATGGAGCGTATTGATAATGATTTCTTTCTCTATATCAAGGCAATTGGCCAGTTGACCCATGAAGATTATGAGCATATTACGCCATTACTTGAGTACGCCCTCGAAGGCGTAAAAAGCCCACAAGTACAAATGCTAATTGACCTCAGGGATTTCGAGGGGTGGGGATTACATGCAATTTGGGACGAATTCCAACTGGCATTAAAACACGGCAATGAATTCTCCCGGATCGCCGTACTTGGGGATGAAGAGTGGCAGGAAATCGCCACCAAAGTAGGAGGATGGTTTATGAGTGGTGAAGTGCGCTACTTCGAGGAGCAGCACAAGGCCATGGATTGGCTGTCACAGGCAACAGAAGAAAAAGTTGAAAAAAGTGAGGCCAGGGAAGATTTAGCTTTCTCCACACACTCCTGATAAGTAGTGGATTAAGGGGGCGTTTTCGCCCCCTTTTTTTGTCACTAATTTTAACTATCCACCTCGTGCATGAAAAAGTGACCCAACCCTCTAGGAATAACTACTCTACATTTTCATTATCAAAGCCACAATGAGTTCCGGCCACTTCACTAAGCCCAAGTAAATCCACAATTTTTACAACTCTGCCATCCGCCTTAATCAGCCCTTCTTTCTGGAAGCGAGAAAAAATCCGGCTGACTGTTTCAGCGGTAAGACCGAGGTAATTGGCAATATCTGTCCGCGGCATGGAGAGGATGAATTCGCTGTGAGAATATCCACGACTGGCATAACGACTGGATATGTTGATCAGTAAAGCAGCTAGACGCGTATCCGCCGAGCGTTTACCCAACAGCATCAAAATATCATTTTCCTGACGTAACTCCTCGGAAAAAATACTGTAGATTTGTTGCTGTAATGCCGGAACTTGTTGCGCGAGTACTTCCAATTGCGCAAACGGTAAAAGACAAACACTACTATCCTCCAAAGCTTCAGCATAACTGGAGTGAAGACGCTTACTGTAGGCATCAAGACCAAGCAACTCTCCAGGAAGAGCAAAATGGGTGACTTGGGTATCCCCATCTGAGGCTATTACGACACTTTTAAAACTACCGGAACGGATTGCGTAAAGATTTTTAAATGGATCGCCTGACCGGAACAAAGCCTCACCAGCTTTGACGATTTTTTTCCTGCGGGTGACTTTTTCCAGTCGATCAATATCCGTCTGAGACAAGCCAGCAGGAAGGCATAGACGCCTGACTGAGCAGTTACTGCAACTTACCGCCACTGATGAATCTATCATGCCTAAGCGACCGGTTAACAATTTGCGGCAATTGTACCCACTCCTCCAACAAGCGTCTTTAGCTGAATTTCAAAAAACAAAAAGTGAAAAAAATTTCCTATCGGACATTCAGTCAAGCGTTCAATTTCCTTAAAAATAGCGTGTAAAAATTTAAGAATTATTTTTTACACAAAAGAATCACGGCTGACCACTAATATCTTTTCTGTATGCTTAGCCTTTCTGTCGTTTAATAAAAAACCCGCTACTAGAACTACCACTTTCAGTGAACTGATGACCAGCCAGACAGCATGGCATGCTATTCACAACCATCCCTTGCTGTTTTTCCCTGTTGGATCTATTTCGGTTTTGAGCTTACAAAACTCTTCTGCCCATGCAGAGGTGCGAATACGCACCGGTGCCTTCTTACTCTCTATGATCTCCAAAACCACCTGTGCAACTTGGTCAGCGCTCTGGTAACGCCTTGCAGTTTGTTCTGGAGTCCGCTTGTGGATACGGGAGAAGTACGGCTCGAATTCCCCCCATAGCCCCCTTCCGGCATTCCTTCATCCAGCTCCAACTGCGAGAGGATACTATTGGCAAATTCAGAGTGGATACCACCTGGCACTACAGCACTTATAAGATAGAACCGCCTTGGTACTGGGTACTACCCAAGGTAATTCACATCCATTATCCGTTGGGGTCTCCTCGTCACTGGCCATTTCAGTCGTTTTGACAGACCCAGCGCCAGTATTAGTGACCAGGTTATCAATCCGGCCCTGCTCCCTGACAACAGTCTCAACACAGCGCTGCACGCCCTCAATGCTCAGAACATCCAGTGCCAAGACCCTGAGATTCCCTCTATTTCCAGTCCTCTCTTTCAGGAAGCCTGCCTTGGTGAGGTTACTCATGGTTGTATAAACGATATATTCCTGCGCGGACAGTTGCAGAGCCAGATTGAAACCCAACCCGGTAGATGTCCCACTATTCAAAGTAACCTTTCCCATTTATCGATTCCTAGAATTTAATACAAATGTAAACCAACCAGTGTATTTTATGGTATACCAAAAAAGTAAACCGATTCGTTTACCTTGTAAATAAACAGAGACCACTGCTCCACTTTTCAGCTACCAGTGAGAAGCTGATACCATTAGCCGCAATTGAAACGGCATGCCTTATGGTCCATGTCCCAAATCCCTGCCCAGGTAAAGTTATTTCTATGAGCATCGCTGATCCAGATTTTATTAAAGCCCTGCCCAAGGCAGAGCTTCACCTGCACATTGAAGGCTCCCTGGAGCCAGAACTCATGTTTGAATTGAGCAAACGGAACAATATTGAAATCCCATTCAATAGTGTTGAGGAGATCAGGGCTGCCTATAAATTCCATAACCTGCAGTCCTTTCTGGATATTTATTACCGGGGTGCCTCAGTCCTGATTCATGAGCGTGACTTTTATGACCTGACAATGGCTTACCTCGAGCGCTGTCGGGAGGATAATGTTGTACACACAGAGATTTTTTTGATCCACAAACCCACACAGAAAGGGGGATCGATATCGGCGTGGTCATTCGTGGAATCCACAGTGCCCTCAAGGATGCGGAAAATGAATGGGGTATAAGCAGTCATCTGATTCTCTGCTTTCTTCGCCACCTAAGTGAGGAGGAAGCTATTGCAACCCTGGAAGCAGCCAAACCTTACCTCGATTTCATTAAGGGGGTTGGCTTGGACTCCTCAGAACTCGGCCACCCACCAGTTAAATTCCAGAATGTTTTTGCTATGGCCAAAGAACTGGGCCTGGAGCGTGTCGCCCATGCAGGGGAGGAAGGGCCGGCAGAATATATTAAAGAGGCTCTCGATATACTCGATGTTAGCCGTATAGACCATGGGGTTCGCTGTGTGGAGGATAAGGCTTTGATTGATCGCCTTAAAGAAGAAAAAATTCCACTAACTGTATGTCCCTTGTCCAACACTGCACTTTGCGTCTACGATGATATGAGCGAGCATCCGATCCTCAATCTGCTTGATCAAGGGCTCTGCGTTACTGTAAATGCCGATGATCCGGCCTACTTCGGCGGCTATGTCAACCGAAACTACCTGGCTCTAAGCGAAAGTCTGGGGATGACCAGGGAGCAGGCAAAACAACTGGCTCTAAATAGCTTTAAAGCCAGTTATATTTCCGAAACACAAAAACAGAAATGGGCGAAAGCAATTGCTTCAATTGAGACAGTTGCAGAGCTTTAATTAATTTTCTGTTCCAATTAAGGGATTCTTGAGGGGCAACCGAATATTCATTTGCCCCTCATATTAATCCTCATCGTAACCGCAATGGGTCCCAGCCAATTCACTGAGCCCAACCAAATCTAATATCTCCACCGCCCTACCACTCACTTTAATTAAATTCTCACGCTGAAAACGTGAAAAAAGTCGGCTAACTGTTTCTGCAGTCAATCCCAGGTAATTCGCTATATCAGTTCTTGGCATAGACAAAACGAATTCACTGTGGGAATAACCGCGACGGGAATAGCGACTGGAAATATTAATCAGTAGAGCCGCCAGGCGAGTATCGGCTGAGCGCTTGCCGAGTAACATCAGAATATCGTTTTCCTGACGTAGCTCCTCGGAAAAAATACTGTAGATTTGCTGCTGCAGGGCTGTCACCTGATGGGCCAATAACTCCAACTGGGTGAACGGTAACAGGCAGACACTACTGTCCTCAAGTGCCTCAGCGTAGCTCGGATGAATCCGACTGCTATAGGCATCAAGTCCCAGCAATTCTCCTGGCAAAGCAAAATGAGTCACCTGCGTATCACCATCAGCAGCAATCACAGCCGTTTTAAAACTACCGGAGCGAATCGCATAAAGGTTGGCAAAAGGGTCGCCAGAGCGATAGAGGGTCTCCCCTGCTTTTACTATTTTCTTTCGGCGAGTGACCTGCTCCAGTCGATCAATATCCGCTTGAGATAATCCCGCGGGCAGGCATAAACGTTTAACGGAGCAGTTACCGCAACTAACCGCTACTGAGGAGTCAATCATACTAAACCAGCCGGTAAACTAATTTGCGGCAATTGTACCCGCTGTAAAAGCGATCGTCTCCTGTAGTTACTTAAAGAACCCGGGAATATTGCGCATCGGTATGCTGATTATGTAAATAAATATCGAAAGCTGAAGCCACATTGCGTACAAACCACCGCCCTTGATCAGTAACAGTAATATTGTTTTTATCCTGGTAAATTAGACCATCCTCAAACATAGGCTGCAGGCGTTGGAGCTCTTCATAAAAATAATCATCAAAAGGAATCCCCACCCGACGCCCGGCTTCGTTTTTGTCCAGGCGCAGACGGCACATTAACTCTGTTATAGCCCACTGGCGCAAACGGTCTTCTTCACTCAAAAACCATCCTCTGCAAGACGCATTACCCCGCTCTCCTATAGCCTGGGCATACTCTTTCAAGCGATGCAGGTTTTGCCAGAAACCATCTCGGCTATAGCTAATCGCCGAGGCCCCAAGCCCCACCAAGGCGTCGGCAGGCATCAAGGTATAGCCCTGGAAGTTTCTTTGCAGCATCCCGCTATGGGAAGCCTTTGCCAGCTCATCTCCCGGGCGAGCAAAATGGTCCATACCCAAGAATTCATATCCAGCGCGTCCCAGGTGCTCTACTGCGGCCAATTGCATAGCCACTTTTTCTGCGGCTGATGGAATAAGGTCAGTATCGATCAGGCGCTGCGCTTTAAAACGATGGGGCAGGTGTGCATAGTGATAAAGTGCAATTCTGTCAGGCTGCAAATCCAATACTTTATCCAGGGTACTGAGCAGGCTGTAAAGATTTTGTTTTGGCAGGCCGTAAATCAAATCATAGGAAATAGACTCAAAACCCCGTTCGCGCGCCGCAACTGTCAATTCAGTAACCTGGTCAGCGCTGCATATACGGTTAATTGATCTCTGTACTTCGATATCAAAGTCCTGGACTCCCAGGCTCAAGCGGTTAAATCCGAGTTCCCGCAGGGTATCCAGCGTCTCCAGTTCCAGGGTACGTGGATCGGCCTCAATACTGTATTCCACCCCATCGCCAGGATGGAGGTTAAACACCTCACCCAGCCCTTCCATCAAACGCCGCATATCTCCATCACTGAGGAAGGTGGGAGTCCCGCCCCCCAGGTGCAACTGGGTTACCGGTACCTGCGCTACCTTGTCTCGATACCAGCGAGCTTCTCGTAGCAGGTTGTCAAGGTAGCTGGAGGCGAGGCCATATTGAGAGGTAATAACTTTATTGCAAGCGCAGAAATAGCAGAGTGAACGGCAAAAGGGGATATGAACATAAAGAGAGAGGCTGCGAATATCCTGCAAAGCTTCCCAAGGCCTAATATTGCCATCCAGTGGTTTGAACCGGTCTGCTGTAGGATAGGATGTATAACGGGGGCAGGGCCCGCTATAGCGGGACAGCAACTCTTCTGACAAGCCACCCATGTTACTTTTGGTTTCCTGCATCATATTCCTACAACCTCAATCAATCGTTTGCGACAGCCCCCCGCACAAACTAAAAGGCAGCCACCGAGTTCCTTTTAAGAAAACCGCAGCGACTGCCCCATCCCAAACTAGAGTGTCGCTACCTTAGAAGCGGTAGCCCAGACCCGCCATATAAACCAGCGGATCGATATCCACTTTAGCGGTGATATTACCCACACCCGGTACCTTGACGGTGGCATCGGTATCGATATCCATCCAGAACACGGAAACATTGAACAACCAACGCTGGTCAGCGCCAAAAGCGAAGTCGACGCCAGCTTCTGCAGCCAGGCCGAAAGAGTTATCCAGGGAGAGCTTGGCGTCCCCAGTGGCATTAAGCAGCTCTTCAAACTTCGCATCTGCAGTGCTACTAATTTCCTCATCGAAGAAAGCGGTGTAGTTCACACCGAGACCAACGTAGGGCTGGATTGTGGACTGAGTATCCATCGGGTACCACTGCACTAACAGAGTCGGCGGCAAGTGCTTGGTTTCACCCAGCTCAAAAGTGTCTCCGAGGCCTTCAGCTTGAATTTCATGAGTGAAAGGAGTTGCGGCTACCAGCTCCACACCCCAATGATCGCGGAACATATACACACCGGTCAGGCCCAATGCAGAGCCATTATCCACATCAACACCAGTATTCGGGACAGCATCCCCATTGGCAAAAAGTGTGCTGGAACTGGTGTCGGGCGCTACAGTGGCCATACCACCACGCAAAATAAAGCTACCCTCTTCGTAGGCCAGTACTGGGGCAGAGAGTACGGCGGTCAAGGCGGCTGCTGCATAAGCAGTTTTACGATTCATCAACTTCTCCATATAGCGATTTGGCATTTTTCCCGACTCAGGAAGGGCCCCCTCCAGGCACAATCACAAGTCGCAGGAAGGTTAACCCCTGGCTACAAAAACGGGCTTGATCCAAATCAAGCTGTCGAATTTAGTAGATTTAAAACCAGCAGTTCACCAGCTGCAGTCATGTAACCGGGCTTGAAATCAGGGCACGTCCCAAGGCGGGCGGAGGAAGATAGCGAGAGCGGCGCGGCTAAGGAATGGTGACAACTGAGCTATTTGATACCTCTTCTCCATTTTGCGAACCAGTACCAATTTTTAGCGTTAGGTGACAGGCATACCTCACCGGTGCGCCTGTCATTTTGATACAGTTCCCGGGTCTTGCTTGGGCACGGAAAACCTATATCAATTGAACACACAATTTACCAGGTCAGGGTTCCAGCGGGCCTGCGGAACATATTCTGAATACTGGAGAAGTCGAGCTGTTGATTTTCTTCACTCGCCCCGTGAAGCTGATACAGGTTTTTGGCCAGCGCTCCCATAGGCGTAGAAGAGGCGCTGGTGGAGGCCGCATCCATTGCGAGCCCCAGGTCTTTCAACATTAGCGCTACACTAAAGCCACCTGCATACCCCTTTGCTGAAGGTACATTTTCCATGGCGCCAGGATAAGGGTTGTAATTGGAGAGCGACCAATTATTGCCTGAACTCTCCTGCATAATCTCACTGAGGACCCTGGGGTCCAAACCTTTATCCACACCCAACTGTAAAGCCTCTGCAGTGCCGGTCATATGAATCGCCAACAGCAGATTGTTACAGATTTTGGCTACCTGCCCCGCACCAGCCCCACCCGCATGAAATATTTTCTTTCCCATAGCCTCTAGAACTGGCCGGGCCGAATTCACAACTACCTCATCGCCACCGCACATAAAGCACAGTGAGCCAGCTGCCGCTGCCGCAGTCCCACCGGAGACAGGTGCGTCAATCGCACGTAATCCTCGCTCATGCGCAGCGCTACTCACAGTAGAGGCATCTTCCGCGGATATCGTTGAGCAATCGATAACCAGGGTGCCAACCGGAAGTTGTTGCAAAAGGCCCTGATCACCGAGGTAGAGCCCTTTGACAGCCTCACCACTGGGTAACATCGAAATCACAACATCCGCACCTTCAGCGGCCTGAAGTGCTGTATCACAAGGAATACAGCCATCCTTATGGGCTTGAACCAATGCCGCGGAATTTAAATCGAAAGCAGCTACTCTGAAGCCTGCCTTTGCCAAATTGGCAGCCATAGGGCCACCCATATTACCCAGACCAAAAAAGGCTATTTTTTCCATAAAAGCCACTCCGTGTTTTGTTGTTTATATTCCGGGCATAAAGCGGCCAGGACGCTTGTAACAGGCTTTCTACAAATCTATCAACGGATGATCGCTATCCCAGGGACCCACAAAGCAATCTGCCACTTGCTGAGAATTCATTTCCCCTAGGGATGCCGGTTGCCATTTAGGTGCGCGATCCTTATCAATCAACAGGGCACGTACCCCCTCCTTAAAGTGTCCGCTAGCGCAAAGATTAACTGCCAGATTCAACTCCATACGGAAAACATCGGCAAGAGACAAATGGCGTGCCCTGCGCAACTGCTCCCACACTATCCAGGGTGTTAATGGCGAGCCTCCCGCCAGGGTAGCAGCAGCGCGCTGTAACCATTTATCCACTCCCTGATACGTAGTGACAGCCGCACAGACCTCCGGCAGAGTCGAGAAATCCGTGAGCTGTTGAATTTGATCATAATGCTCGCGCAACGCCGATTCCGGCCGCTGCAGAGGAGATAGTTCGAGCCCTTTAAGGCAATCACCCACCAGCTGATGATTCACGGTGCAATCCGCAACAAAATCCAGCACCGATAGGGACTGTAAAACCGACTCACGCTGGTCTTGGGCAATAATTCGGTCCGCCATCCCTGCAAACAGGGCGTCGGCACCATTAAACTGGGCACCGGACAGGCCGAGGAAAAGCCCTAGACGACCGGGCATACGATTAAGGAACCAGCTCCCCCACATCGGGAAACAGGCCAATGGTAATTTCCGGCATCGCCATTCGCGTAGTTTCAGTCACAATGCGATGGCTCGCACCAGCCATAATGCCGATACCGCCTCCCATCACAATACCCCCACCCCAGACCACTATCGGCTTGGCATAAGTGTGTATCTTGTAATCCAAACGATATTCACGGGAGAAAAAATCAGTGGTATAGCGATAATCCGGCACTTCACCATAAGATGTCGACTGCTGATATAGCGCCACTACATCACCACCGGCACAGAGGGCCTTATCGCCACGGCCCTCAATCCAAACCGCCGCTATATCATCGTCTTCAGCCCAGGCGTCCAACTGGGTGGACAGCAGATCAATCATCTGCAGATTCAAGGCATTCAGTGCCTTGGGCAGGTTTAGGGTCGCGACCGCCAATGCGCCGCGCCGGGAAAACAATACCGGGGAATCCTGATCCATTGTTATCCGTCTTATTGCTCTTGTACTAGTTAGCGTCGCAGTTAAGCACATATCAGATTCGACGTCAGCCACACGCGAGTACAGCGGTGACAGGCACTAAGGTGCAGTTGCACTTTTTACGCAAACTGATAAGTTGCGCGCAAAATCTGAGCGATTGCAACACCCAGTTACGGAACCCCAAATGGCTGAATACGTATACACCATGAACCGGGTGGGCAAAGTAGTGCCCCCCAAACGCGAAATTCTGAAGGACATCTCCCTGTCTTTCTTCCCCGGCGCCAAAATCGGCGTACTCGGCCTCAACGGCGCCGGTAAATCCACCTTATTGCGCATTATGGCGGGGGTCGACCAGGACTTTAACGGTGAAGCCCGCGCCATGCCGGGTATTAAAGTCGGCTACCTGCCCCAGGAACCGCAACTCGATGCCAGCAAGACCGTGCGCGGCAACGTAGAAGACGGTGTACGCGAAGCCATCGACGCCCTCGCCGGCCTGGAACAGGTCTACGCCGATTACGCCGAGCCCGATGCGGACTTCGATGCCCTGGCTAAGAAACAGCAACAGTTCGAAGATATTATCCAGGCCTGGGACGCCCACAACCTGGAGCACCGCCTGGAAGTCGCCGCAGACGCCTTGCGCCTGCCGCCCTGGGATGCAGACGTCAACAACCTGTCCGGCGGTGAGAAGCGCCGTGTGGCCCTGTGCCGACTGTTGCTGTCCCGCCCGGATATGCTGCTGCTCGACGAGCCCACCAACCACCTGGATGCGGAATCCGTGTTCTGGCTGGAGCGCTTTCTGCACGACTTCACCGGCACTGTGGTAGCCATCACCCACGATCGCTACTTCCTCGACAATGTTGCCGGCTGGATTCTGGAGCTGGACCGCGGCCACGGCATCCCCTGGGAAGGTAACTACACCACTTGGCTGGAACAGAAAGAAAAACGCCTGGAGCAGGAGCAGCGCGGCGAACAGGCGCGCGCCAAAGCCATGCAAAAGGAACTCGAGTGGGCCCGCCAAAATCCCAAGGGCCGCCAGTCCAAGAACAAGGCCCGTCTGTCCCGCCTGGAAGAAATGCAGTCTCAGGACTTCCAGGCCCGCAACGAGACCAACGAAATCTACATTCCGCCCGGTGAGCGTCTCGGCGATAATGTGATTGAGTTTAAAGAGGTGAGCAAAGGCTTCGGCGAGCGCCTGCTGATCGACAATCTGTCTTTCCGTGTGCCCAAGGGCGCGATTGTGGGTATCGTCGGCGGTAACGGTGCCGGTAAGTCCACCCTGTTCCGTATGATCAGCGGCACCGAGCAGCCGGACTCCGGCGAAATCAAAATCGGTGAAACCGTTAAGGTCGCTTACGTTGAACAGGGCCGTGAGAATCTGGACGACAGCAAGACCGTATGGGAAGCCATCTCAGACGGCCACGATATGCTCAAGATCAACAGCTATGAAGTGGGTTCACGCAACTATGTTGGCCGCTTTAACTTCAAGGGCAGCGACCAGCAAAAACGCGTAGGCGAACTCTCCGGTGGTGAGCGCGGACGCCTGCACCTGGCCTACACCCTAAAGCAGGGCGCCAACGTACTGCTGTTGGACGAACCCTCCAATGATCTGGATATCGAAACCCTACGCGCCCTGGAAGAAGCTCTGCTCAACTTCCCCGGCTGCGCCCTGGTAATCTCGCATGATCGCTGGTTCCTAGACCGCGTCGCCACCCATATCCTCGCCTATGAGGGTGAGAGTGAAGCGGTCTTCTTCGAAGGTAACTACACCGAGTACCACGAAGACTTTGTGCAGCGCAAAGGTGAGGATGCAACACCTCATCGGATGCATTATAAAAAGCTTAAGACTTGAGAATAAAAAAGCCCGCTTCTGCGGGCTTTCCGTCACTTATTGTAAAAAGCGTCTATAAATTACAACATTATCAACCTCAGCCAAGCTACCAATTTATATCCGCTAAAAAATGGTCCTGAGTAAGCAAACCCAAACTATCCTGACAAAGAGGAAATTCGCAACTCAAATACCACTTTTAGATATCTATATCTAGCAAACTTGGCGCCAATTTTTCAGCTCATTAACTATATGAAAAAATTCTATAACTCTTTACTAAAAAGTGAAGCCGCCCCAAAATTTCGAAAAAACTACAAACATCAAATAGGTTAACATCAAACTTACACATATTAAGGCATAACACCATAAAATGTGCTTACCTATCACTGAAAAGTTTTCTCATGAAAGGCCTCAAACATACCCACAAATTTATAAGCCGTATCCACACCAGCACTAAAACATTAAAATCCTTAGACTTTAAAAGAAAAACCCAAAAAAGATAGGATTATACAACACATTAGAATGGCGTCCTTGAGGGCAAAAAAAACGAGATAGGCACAAAGGGAATAGGAGTGAAATAGCACCTGAGAGATCAGCAAATCTACCAATAAACAGAAATTATCTTAGGGTAAACAAGCGCATTAAGGGCTCTTTAAATTTAGAAAAGTCCAAAAAATTCATCAGACAACCCTTCGAAAACTAGGAATAGTCTGCTATATATTTCCCTAGAGAGTTGATAGTAAACTAATATAGGCTTTTTAAAAACGGACTGAGGTACTTAAGCAAAACTAGGCAGCGCTCTAGCACTAATGCTGATGACACCCCTAATTAGCCACCTTGACAACTGAAACACTTATCGATATGAAAAGCCTCAGAATAAGTCAATGAAACGTCAATCCGTCTTAACATCTAATAGAATGTAGATTTAATTTGGCGGAACATCTACACGAGCTTCTGGTCCAGCATGGATATCGGTTTCGGCATTCATTTAATTCACTCCTAACAATAATAGTTAAACACTGCTCTCACCAGAGGCAAAATTTTGACCAACGAGAATAAGTCCTCGCATATTTGGTACGTTCGAACAATTTTACCTCTGGAAGTATCAAACCTTTACATTAGACCCTTTCAGTTGGTGGGTCAATACGCGCCTCAGGACCAGCTTGAATATCTGTTTCAGTATGCATATTAATTCTCCATTATATTGATTGGGCATTGCTATCCATCATTTATTCTCAACATGATAGATGGTTCAAGCTTAACTCGAATACAATAAAACATGCTATAAACCAGCCTCGATTATGGGTGAGCGATCACAATTAATGTATTTGCGTGCCTTCGTATACTACCTATAGTCATAGCCATAGTCTTAGGATCTAACGCTGCCAAGCTCTCATCCAAAATTACTAGTTCTGAACCTTGCAAAAGCGCACGGGCAATAAACAATCGGCTCATCTCCCCGTGGGATAATCGCCAACCCATTTCTCCTACGGTCTGCAGTATCCCCGCAGGCATTTTATTTAACAGGGGAGTCAGGCCCAACTCATCACAAACTGCATAGGCCTTTCGCAAACTCTCTTGCGTTGGTGGCCACTCATTCCCCATCAACAAATTAAATAGGAACGAGTCACCAAGTACATGATTTTCATGGAACTGAGGGGAGGAAGCTACGATTCGACGCCATTCATTCAAACCAAAACTGGCTCTATCGTACCCATTTAATAACATCAGTCCGTCACTTGGCTCATGGATACCTGTAATAATATTCGCTAAAGTAGATTTGCCTGACCCTGAAGCGCCTTGCAGTAATATACGATCCCCAGAATATATATTCAGTGTACATCCGGCCAGTATTGACCTGCCTTTTCCAGAATAGCTGAAACACAAATCCTTCATGGAAATGAAAGGTTGATTAGCTGTAAGCGTTTTCACACTATTTGCTTGCACGGTCCGAAACAAAGTGTGTGGTTGTGGTATTTCAAGGGCAAATAGCTTTCGTACGTTTTCCCAAGCTAAAAGGGCACTCAGAGCACTGGTGAAACCACTCATACATTTAAGCACTGCACGGTAGCCGAGTAGCACACCACCAAAGGCCACTGCTAGCTGAGCACTACTCACATCACCACTAATGAATACCGGTAACAATCCCACTACCCCAAATAAGAGCCACATGCGCGGTAAAAGAGCTACTAAGCGCACCATGGTACTATCTACGTCTGTAGAAGCTTGCAGGTAATTACTCAGCTCCCGATCTTCACCACGATGCCAATCCACCGGAGCTTGCTGGGCAAGGCGAGTGCGATGACCCAACATCTTTTCAATTAAGCGATCTGTCATTGATAGCCGCTGGACAACCCAGCTGCGACGACTTTGGTACTGGGCACTCCCCAGGACAATCGCCACAATGAAAAACAAAGGCAAAAGCAATAGATATATATGCCCTCCTGCACCTATCAACAATACAAAGACAGCCATAAGTAGCTCTGTAGCCCCTAACACCAAAAGGAAACTTCCCTGTAACGCGTTAGACTCAATATTTTCTGCATCATAAACACGCCCTAATACTTGGCCAGTGCCCATATGGCGCAAACGGTCTGGGTTGATACGCAGGGCGCTAGCAAGTAATCGTCGTTTTAGGAGTGCTCCGCTTTCTATCGATATAGAACCGCGTAGATGTAAGGTAAACAATGACAGAGGAACTTGAGAAGCCATCAACAATATCCAGGCAACAAGCCAGCCCGTATCGATATAGCCACCCAATACGGCACGTCCAATGACCCACCAGCTGGCCAAGAAAAAAACCATTTGTGTTGCGTGGCAGGCCAGCATGCCTAAAAATTGCCAGTGCTGGCTTCGCAAGCGTAACTGTTTCCAAACAGAGCGATGTGCAGGCTGGCGCAGTAACCAGCAACCTTCAATGCGCACCCCTGCCAGATTCTCTTTAAGTAGAGCCTCGGTCGCACGCGCGCGTCGTCGCTCCCCAATATTAATACCATCAAGTAAACGCGCTATACGCTCACGCTGGAAGGTCACTTGTCTATGACTGAACTGGGCCTCCACCTGACTAAGAGAATTTTGAACCACTTGCAACGTTGGGGTAAGTAAACGCAATTGACGGCGATTCCCCCCACATAAGGCGGCAAAATACTCATCCTCACCAAAATTTAAGCGAACCAATGCAGGTGAAGCCTGTAACAACATCTGGCTCAACTCGCTATAACTACAACTAACTTGCTCGACCTGTATATCTAGAGCTTCCGCACTCGCTTGTAGACGAGTGTTCGTGTCCAACTCATTATCTGTTGAAGAGTAATCCAGTATTTCCGGCTCCAATCCACAATGCCGGGCTAACGCCTGTAAGGCAGAATCTAGTTGAGAGGCAGGCCAACAACGGGAGCGGAGTTTGTCGCTTGAAATTTCAGAATTCATGGACCACCTCCGCGGACTGCCTTTCTTTTGGCTGTATCAGCTCCTCGTTCTTAATGGGCCTTTCTACCTCTGACAGGCTTCCTGCAGCCATGCGCAAGTAGCGCCAATCACTACTCTGCCAACACTCTTCCCATGCCTTTTGTTCAGAAACTACTAACCGCGCATAGTGGGAATCCCTACGGGATTTCAGCTTTTTAGGTGCGCCGTCCTCTATAATACGCCCATCCTTTACTACCAGCACACGGGGAAAATCCTGCGTCTCAGAAATATCGTGGGTAATGCAGATCAAAGTGGTATCTTTCCAAATTTGTCGCACACGCCTAAGAAGTCGCTGACGCTGTTCACGATCCAAACCTCGAAAAGGCTCATCCAAGATTACGCAACAGGGGTTTTCCTTTCCCAGGGCTCGCCCCAGGCGTACGCGTTGGCCTTCTCCACCGCTAACAAGTGCACCACTTTCGCCAAGGGTACTTTGTAATCCATCTGACAGCGAAGCCACTAGCTTGAGTAGATCCGACTGCTCAAGAATTGGATACAAGGATTTATTAGGGCTGTTGCCGTAATTCAGGTTATCAAGGAGGCTACTATTCCAAAGCTGGATAGCGGGGTCTACCCAAGTACAATGCATGCGAAATTGAGCCAGAAGCTGGCCTTGCAGTTTCAAGCCATTCAAGAGCAACTGTCCACTGGAAGGTTTATGCCACCCTAACAAAAGGCCAGCAAGACTGGACTTTCCCGCGCCGGACTCACCAACGATAGCGACATGTTCTCCTGGAACAATATTCAGGTTAATACTATCAAGAATGGTGCGACCGCTGACCTGGACACTGACATTTTCGAAGCAGAAATGTGCCGGTTGCGTCAGGCAAAAGCTCTCTTCTTTCTCATTGTCATCCGTTACTCCTTCCTCTGTTTTATCATTAACCGCCAGTAAAGGTTCTAAGGCGCGCAGTAAAGTATTTCGCTGTCTTGGATACTCCCGCATTAATACGGCAATATCTTCTCCCAGAGGTGGAAGGGCTAAAACCCAATAAATCAATAGCAATAGATCAGGGCTCGCTCCACGAACTTGGATGCAGTAAGCCACCAGGGTACAGACAAGTACACAATTTATAATCATCTGCACTGCCTGGCTGTTTAATTGCAAATGCAGAGAAAGATAACTGGACTTCACCCACTCGGTAAGTAAGCTCCCATGCTCTTTGCGCACTGACTCGGCAGCACCATGAGTTCGAATCGGAACAAGCCCTAAGAGCGCATCCATATAAAATCGAGCTAAGGCACCCGCATGTGTCTGGACACGCATGTGATGATCGTTAAGTAAAGGCTGGAACACCAGGGGAATCAATACCTGGACAGCGACCATCAGAATTACAAGCGGCGCAGCAGTCGGCGCAATCCATATAATTCCAGCAGCCGTAGCAAACAAAGAAACTACTTTAAAAAGAATGCCACCTCCCAGCACAGGGAGTTCTCGTAATGCACTAATACGGTGACTGCGCTCGGCAGTATCTGAAGTTGGGCGACTCTGAAAAAAGTGATCCGGGATACGCGGCAATGCTGTGAGAAAACGCATACGAAAACGGTTTTCCAAGTGCCTCCCAATCATCAGTTGAATCTTTGCTGCAGGATACTGAATGAGAACTACAGTCAACATAAAACCCAGCAATAGCACCACAGTACCCGTCCGCTGTATTTCAGTACCCAGCTCACTATGGATATCGATCAGCCCCCGAAAGAGCAACGCTTCGGCCATTAAGCCAAATACGGCTCCCATCATCGCCAGGATAACTATGAGTGGAGCGAGTAAGCCATCATCCCGCAACATTCCAAACAGCTCCTGCAATGGACGAACAGGAGGCTCCTCTAAAGCTCTGGATAAGTTCTCAGAGCTTGGTTTCACTTCAGCATCTTTACGTAAGCCTTTAACACTTACTATTACTGCACCGCTGAACTCCAATTGTTCTGGAAACTGTTCGAAAGGTGTATTTAAGTCAGTACCAGGTGGACAATGAGGACGGGCACACCAATAACTCTCTGGCACCAAATTAAAAGCATCAGCAGAGCTTTGGGAAAATTCATCCACCAGCTTTTGTAGTATCCCACTAACTTCGCTTCCTCTGCGTAATGCCCCAGAGGACACCAGGGCGGTCAACATACGGACAGATGCATCAAGAAACGCTAAAGGTAGCCAACTGTCTGACTTCAGTGCAAACTGACAAAACTTCGCACAGAGTGATTCGGAAATTTTTAAGCGAACTATTCTTGTGCGAAGGGGATTCATAAAGTCATCTCCTCCCGCCCAGGCGCGCCACCCCTGGGGGGAACACGCATAGTATGAATATGCAATTCTTCGAGGAAGCGATGAACATTGGGCCAACATCGGCCACTGGCTGGGTCCATTACCTGTATAACACTACCGTGATTACGCCAGGCAACAACAAAATGAGTATTCCCATTAGGTAAACGCACAACCACCAGCCCAGGTAAATAACCAGGAATATCCATTAGCAAGTGGTCTTTTGGTACGACCATTTGAGCCGCATCTAATCCTAATTCAACAGCAATTTTTTCCAGCGTATTTATAGAAGTACCATCCACATCGGTCTGGCAAGCATCGCGCAAGTGGCCATAGTGGACATTGACTCCAAACCCCTCCAACAGGCTTTTCAGAGATGCCGGACCACAGTCCATATTAGATGTCTGTACAATTTCAGGCACTAGCCAGCGGATTTTCTGCCTCACTGAGAAAACCTCGCATTGATTAGCTTACTATCTGGCTCCCCTGTCAACATATCTCCAACTCGCTGTAGTAGCAGTTGATAAGGAGTTTTTATCCCGGTAGCAACTTCTACTCTCGCGGGCAGGTCATGCATTAATGGTAGTTGTTGGGGCACTTCGCCTTGAAGAGATAGCTCGACCAAAATTCGATCTCCATGAACAGCACTGGCAACCCTCTCTACACGAGCATGAAGCTGCCCATAGCGCGCCCAGGAAAAACCATCTAGTTTAACCCGGGCACTTTGCCCTTCACGAATATGCCCTAAAGCCATGGCCGGAGGAAAAAAGGCTTGCACGCTAATCATGCCTTTTGCTTGCATTGTGGCAATCTGTTGGCCAGCAACCAGAACCTCTCCCTCACGAATATCCGCTAAAGAAGCGAGCTTACCCGAAATTGGAGCACGTAACTGTTGCTCATCCACAGCCAAGTTACTCCGCTGTATGCGGGTATCCACCTCTGCAAGCTTACTTTGAATATCCGCCCGACGCTGCTTTAACTCACTAAGAGCAAGTTGATATTCACTGGCAATTTCCTCAGACCGATCAACGGTCGCCTCAATTTGGGCTTCTGAAGCCAGAGTTGCCATAGCCATTTGCTGGTAAGTTCGCTTTGCTGCCAAATAATCCAATTCAGAGCTTTGCTGTTTTTTCAATAATCGCTCATAACGATCTGCCACATCAGCCTGTATCCTCTGATTACTTATCTGAAGTTGGTGCTGCTGGCGAATGAGTTTTAACTGCCCGTTGAGAGCTTTATTATCTTTTTCAAACTTTTTATCCAGAAGGGTTTGTTCCCGCCCGATCGCCTCCAGCTGTATTGCAAGGCTCTGGGAAATTTTATGATTCCCATCCAAATCAAGATCATACGCAGCAGTATCAAGCTGTACCAATATATCTCCCCTTTTGAGGATATCCCCCAGAGAAGCCTGGATAGACACTACTCTCCCTGTTCTTTGGGTGCTCACATGTACGGTATTTTGCTCCTGCTCAAGCCTGGCTTGATCACTAACGCTGTATGTAGTGATATCTTTTGTCAGAAACCAAACTATCCAAGCCACCATCAGCGATATACCAAGAGCTGTAGCCCATGCTAACGAGTAAAAAGTATCCGCAGAGATAGATCGAGTTGTATTAATGAAGGGGGTTGGCAATGCGATTCACCTAATTTGTACCAACTATGGCCAGTACTATTTATATTTCACCTTTATATGCGTACAGCCTTTGACTGTTTATCGCGGAACCAAATCTAAATGCCCTATAACAGATAGTCAAATTCGATAAATATTGAACTATCCAACTAACTTATCGCTGTCTTTCTTGCCTATATGATCAAAAATCCAACATTGCACAAAAATAAATTCACATTTATCAAATAGTAAAATTCTAAAAATTTCTTATAGAGACGACCTACTGAAGAACTGTTATTAAAGTTAGAAATTAAAAAACATAACTTACTTTTATATTTTTAATCTAAAGCAGCCTATTAAAACCTAACCTTACAGTCATTTTCCTAACTTGTATGCCGCTCCCCTACTCGAACAATTTCTCCCCAACCAATACATAAATGAAATCGATAGAACAGAAAAACACGTATATTTTTTACACCTCACTAAATTAATCGTCATGGAATCTTTAGAGCAAAAAAACCTATGCGTTAGTACACGGGCTATTCCATGGTGGCTGGTGCTGGTGGCGGGTTGCCCAAAGGCTGGTCGCAACTTGACACCGCACCTTCAGCTCTACCCCGACAGGTTTGGATGAAAAGCACCATCTAATCCACCCCGGTATTGGTATCGAAACTTTTATTGAATATATAGTCAGCGTCATTGAATGGGAGGAGCTTGACAATATCATCTTGGTTGGCCATAGCTTTGCCTGTATTACTGGTACAGCTGAGGCAGACAGAGTCAGGAAGCGCATAAAAAGCTAAGCTACCTAGATGCAGCAGTTGCCCATAATGGGCACTGCTTCTATGAACAGTGACCAGATCCGAACCGGGCTATGAGGCTGGCCCAAGCTAAGCTGGCAAGGGGTACTGAGTGTTTCCTAACCATACCTGCCCAGTCATTTAATATTATAAAACCCAAGGATATAGCCTGGGTTGAGCGCCACCTGACTCCCCATCCGGTAAAAATCTATCTTGACCCAATACATCTAAGTAAGCCGGAAAGATCTGGGCTGCGTATATGTTACTTGTACAAATCCTGTACACTCCTCTCGCGCACAAAGTCGAACATGGGCAAAAGCTGGCTGGCTGGCTGGCTGGCTGGCTGGCTGGCTGGCTGGCTGGCAAATGATAGAAATCACCACAGGCCATAGCGCCCCTATTACTAATCCTGACATTGTTAGCAGTCTTTTACTAAGCCTATAGCCATGCTTTATTAACACCTATATTCTCACCTGTTCGATACCCTCTTCTTTTTCCAAAGAACGCCAAAGCAGCATTCAAGGTCAACAGCTATAATGTAATCAGCTGAGATTTTCATATTGAGAATTATTGAGAAATGTATCTATCGGCTAGCCAGTCATGAAGTTATATCAGCCTTATATCAGCTTAAAGCATCTAATCAACATCACCCTTTCTGGTAGAAGCACATGCCCAGCTGCAAGATATTTATAGAGTCCTCAAAACTGGTTCCAGATTCTGTGCCAGCCATATTTAATGAAATTCTTATCGAGGGGCTTGAAGCCAAAGGAGAGCATGCAGTTACAGCGGTGGTTGAATCAAATTATGTAGAACCCGCTGGCTGTTATATCGAAATAATATGCAGTAAAAAGCCTGCACGCACACATGAAATATTGCAAAAACTTGCTATCCGGATTGATGAAACAGCAAGAAGGATTTTTCAAATCGAAGATCCTATTACAGTAAGAATTTTATTGTTTGATGAAGACTTAATGTCGGGAATCAACTAACATTTTGACCACAAAAATAACCATTAGAAAAAATTAATAATCAGCCAAAACTATAAATAGCAACATCAGAGGCCGCCTCCTCTTCAGCTGAAGACAGCCCCTACTAAAAATACTCCTCTTATTTTAAAAGCGCGCACTTGCTCCAAAACGTAAGTAACGAGGAGTTTGATAAACCTGATTGATACCCCAATTCGGATCAGCAATCCCTGGACTCAATTCGGCAAATTCATATACTTCAGTCTCAGCATCTGCATCCAGAAGGTTAAAAATTTCAGCTCTTAATTCTAGATCAGCTAAACCAATTCGAGTAGTATAAACCAATGATAAATCTATTTGTTTAACCCAACTAGTTCGTCCACTACTGCCACGCTCTGCTTTTATCAAATTACCATCGGAATCCGTGAGATAATAAGTATCCCCATAGGAAGGAGTTCCATTAGGATGCCCCGCACCAAAAGAGTTAATAGGTCGCCCTGATTGCCAAAGTAGATTGCCCCCTAAAAGTAGGCTTTCCATTATTTGATAATTACCATATATTTTAAACTTATGGGTACGATCATTAGGAAGAAAGCCATCGGCTCCATCCATTAACTCAGGGAAATCGAAGTCTTGAGTTATTCCCGCATCATCTTGTGCATTATCTGACTTTACATAACCCTCAGTATTCCCCTTACTTTCAGACCAGGTATAGCTCGCACTGATTCCCCAGACCCCATCAAATCCTCGCTTGGTCGAGACCTCCAACTCTTTATATTTTCGTTTTGCCTCAGGGTAAGCTAATAGCTCTGCAGGGAAAGTTGTCATTTCCAGCTCGCCAGTTCCGTACCTATCATAAGGTATAGTAATATCATTACCTGGATTAGCTAGTACATATCCATGAGCATCTCCAGTATGCTCATAACCCAGAGCATCAACAGCATGATCAATACTCACATCATCAATATGGGATTTCAAATCACGGTAAGTGGCCTTTAACCCAACAGTCCAATCACTGTTTAAAACCTTTTCATAACCAAAAATAATTTCATCCTGATACATCGGCTCTAGATCCCGATCCGATAGCTGCGCGCTATCAGGAACTTCGCCACTGGAAGTTATCTGAGTGGAGCCTATTTCTTCAGAGAGAGGGATACCATCGGTACCTACATTAGATGGAGCAACAGTGACGGGGTCATAATCCCCATCAAATATAAAGTAGCGCTGTATCCCTAATTCACCACCAGACAAACGCACATTGGTATTTGAGGCAATCGGCATAAAGTACCGCCCCCAATTACCAAACAAACGAGATTCACCATCGCCAAAGGGGTCCCAAGAAAAGCTTAGCCTGGGCGCCCACTGATCATCAATTTCAATAAATACATCTCCCTCACCGTTATAATTAGAAAAGGTCTCATTGCGAAGCCCTGCACTTATAGTAAGGGTGTCAGTGATATCCCAAGTATCCTCAATGTAAAATGCTTTAGACTCCACTTCAAAGTCACCTGACACTTCCCCCAGGCGATATCGAACAATGTGGACATCTGATCCATCCCCATGAATATCGGGAACGCCCCCCATTTGATAGTTCTGCACCTGGCGTAAAAGTATAATATCTATAGTAGACACCTCCATCTGCTCGCAACCCAGTACCCGAATAAGTTTCTGCAGAACTTGAGGAGTTATTTTCTTGATCATAACCAAATCGTAAGGTGTGATCCCCTAAGACCCATTCAAAATCTATACGATCAGCAACGCGCTCATCACCACCAGTTTGAGGCCTGGCACTAGCCTCACAGCCAGGAAATGTAGAAGAATTCCCCGGTATTGCTCCATCACTTGTATCAACAACATATGGGCATTCTGTATCGGTAGTGCTCGTAGTGGTTAGGGAATATTCATTCTCACCATGGAGAAGTGATACACTAAAGTTATCAGTTATTTGCCCGTCGTATCGAACAAGCCAGTTTTCTCCTCCTCGCTCATCCCATACTGTACCTTTATATCCTTGATCATCCTTATTGTAAGGGTCATAGTTTAATTGCCTGTTCTCTCTGGTGCGCTCATCTGAGAAATGTACGTAGGAAAATATATGATTATCAGTAATATTCCAGGTTAAATTTACTCCCCAGAAATCATCACCAATCTCTCTATCATTGAAAGTACCCGGATCAGCCCTTGTTGTAAATTCTTCAATCGTTTCCTGTTGCTCATATAAGGCATAGAAAAATAGTTTATCAGGAACTATCGGCCCACTGACATAATAGTCAGTCGTATATCTTGATTTTTCGTTTTCGGAATTTAAATCATAAAGAGTGCCATCAGTGGATATTGTATTAGGACTAGTTGAGCGAAGGTCCGCAGGCTCGTAATAAGCAACCACTCCATATTCAAATTCATTACCTCCCCTTTTAGTAACAGCATTCAGTACCCCACCAAGTGAACGACCAAATTCAGCGCTATATCCCCCAGTTTTTATTTGAAACTGATCATAAAATTCAAAGGGTACTGAAGAACCACCAAGTCCATTTCGGAAATTTGTAACATTGAGACCATCAATATAATATGCATTTTCACCTACAGAGGCGCCACCAAAAGAAATCAGATCCTTATCTTCCCCAAAGCCGGAATCCCCCAGAACTGTCCCAGGTGCCAACAAAGCTACCGATTCAATGTTACGAGCAACAGGCAGCATCTCTATATCAGCCAACCCAATATTAAGTGAGGATTCCGCTGTTCCCCTACGTATTTGCGGAGCTACCTCCCCAAAGACTACAACCTCTTCAAGATCACCCAGTGACAAAGGTATATCCAAGCTGGCCGAACTACCAATCGAGACTAAAACCTTCTCAATAACCGTAGGTTGGTAACCACGTTTTTGCACCGTAACTTTATAGGCCCCACTGGGAAGGTTAACTCTGAAATCCCCATTCACCCCAGTAGATATTGTTCTTTTAAATCCATTCTTCTCATTCTCGATAATAATGGTGGCGTCAGTTATCTCAACTCCATTATGTCCTAAAATTGAACCATCAATCGTTCCATTAACATTTCCTGCAGCTATGGCTTGACTGCCCAAAATCGACAGGCTAATAGATGCAGCTACTATTGTCTTCTTGAATAAGGTCATAAAGCCACCCTTTTTATTGTCAGTTTATTTATAATTTATCGGCGTTTATATCAGGCTCAAAATATCTACCCCGCTACCACAGCCTCCAATATCAAACCAAGTAGATGTTCCACTCCTTCTAAACAACCAGTTATAAACTCATCCGACCCGTAGAAATCCTAAAATGGGATCAAAAGCAAACGTCCACTTTGAAGAGACTGAGACACACACTATTCCTTCATATTTTGTAAAACAATCTCTTTAGCTCTGCATTTGTTAGAAATCAGAGAGAATCACGCCAAGAACGTGCTAACCACTCAATAACCAAATAAAATAGATAACTGAAAATGTAATTTGTCCCAGAAAATTAAAAAGATTCTGGAATTTATAAGCTTGATATGGAAACCCTAACAATCACCACAAATAAAAAATGATTATTTCTTATCAAATTCCAAAAAAATTCATTATTTGCATCAAAATCAATACATTACTGGCAAGGTTGCTTACACAATATCTTCTTATTAAAAACCCAAATTTGATTTTGCAATCAAAGGATATATATCTTGACCAAGACTGATGAAAATAAAAAATTCTGCGGTAGGGTTAAAGTGATGAAGAGGCAAGATAAGAGGACGAGAAACCCGCCCTCTTGAAATATATTATTTGCGCAAGAACTCCAACATCCACTTGGCAACGACATTCTCATGGATATCATTTTGTAAAGAAGCCTGCCCCTTCTGCACAACTTCTTCGCCGAAAGCTTCCCGGCGCAACTCCATCAAGCTATTGGAATAGGGCTTTGTAAACTCTGGGTGAGCCTGAAAGCTGAGCATATGGTCATCCACTTGCAACATAGCCATAGGGCAAAACTCGCTGGAAGCCAGCACACGGCCGCCCGGGGGAAGCGCTTCAACTTGATCCTGGTGGGTAACCAACAAACTAAAGTTATTCAGCGGCTCAGACATCCAGGAGGGAGTTTCCTGCATCTCATAGGTATGCACTCCCAATCCCCAACCTTTGTCAGACTTGCGGGTTCTTCCTCCCAGAGCCTGAGCAATCAGCTGGTGTCCAAAGCAAATGCCAATAGTGGGCTTCTTTACATCGTGTAACTTGCGCACAAATTGCATCAGCGGCGGAATCCACTCTTTATCATCATAAACACCGGTTTTACTACCAGTGATCAGATATGCATCTACTTCATCTATCTGCTCCGGGTATTGACCGTGCTGTACCTCGTAGGTAGCGAACTCCAACCCTGAATCCTGACTGCGCAATAGCTCGGCAAACATCTCCGGATACTCGCCGAATTCGCCCACCAGCTCCTTGCGCACATCGTCGGTCTTTAACACTCCAATTTTCATTATTTCACCGCTGAGTTGACTGCTGAGTGTTGGGATTATGGCATATTCAAGAATGACAGGTCTCTTAAGCTGACCTGTTAAAAGACTGTCACAAACTCACAGTTTTGGTGACCGAAATAGAAGTGCCGTTTCTTTAAAACACCCTCCCCAGTGTATATCTGACTGGTGATTACCGATCCACCCGTAGGGAACATTCCCCCTCAGGCATTCTTACCCAAAGGACTTTTGTGTATGATCGCGCCTTAGCACATTTTTCAGCCAATTATTCGGCTAACGGACGCTCCAGAGGCAATTAGGAGCAGCCGACACCAAAATGATTGAGGACAAACAATGACCACAACGACCTCCCCCAGCGATCAGCAGGATAGTTCGCCTGGGCGCAAGACGGCCTTTACTCGCTTCCTAGATGTAGTGGAGTGGCTTGGTAATCTGCTTCCCCACCCCATTACCCTGTTTGCACTTTTTGCCGTTGGGGTGGTAGTGCTCAGTGGCATAGCTTCCTACTTTGGCCTGTCTGTCGCCGATCCCCGCCCTGTGGGCGCAGCTGGCCGTGACCCAGATGGAGTCATTGAAGTCTTCAACTTGATGAGCGGTGACGGCCTTAGGATGATCGTCACCAGCCTGGTGAAAAACTTCACCGGCTTTGCCCCTCTTGGAACAGTATTGGTCGCTCTTCTCGGAGTAGGGATTGCTGAGCATTCAGGCCTGCTGAGTGCCGCAGTACGCGGCTTGGTATTGCAGGCTTCCAAGCGTACTGTCACAGTGATCGTGGTCTTCGCCGGTATTATCTCTAACACCGCCTCAGAACTCGGATATGTTGTGCTGATCCCTCTGGCAGCCATGATCTTCCACTCCCTGGGCCGTCATCCCCTGGCGGGTTTGGCTGCTGCTTTTGCCGGTGTCTCTGGTGGTTACAGCGCCAACCTATTACTGGGCACTGTGGACCCACTACTCTCAGGCATAACAGAATCAGCAGCCCATATGATTGACCCGACCTACAGCGTCGGTCCGGAAGTAAACTGGTTCTTTATGATCGTCAGTACTTTCCTGATTACCCTTGTCGGCAGCTGGGTCACAATGGCAATCGTAGAACCCAAGCTGGGTAAGTATGACCCAAATGAAGCTTCGGTAGATTTAAGCCAGGACAAGCTGGGCACTTTGACCGATGACGAGAAACGGGGACTTAAATACGCGGGTCTCGCTGTCTTAGCCGTTTCCGCTCTATTTGCTCTTTCTGTTGTACCTGAGTGGGGAGTTCTGCGTAACCCGGAGACCGGCTTGGTAGCCGGCTCCCCATTCCTGAAAGGTATTGTATCCCTGATCCTCGTCTTCTTCGCCATTCCTGGCTTTGTTTACGGCAAAGTGGTTGGCACCATGAAGAATGACCGCGATGTGATCGATGCCATGGCCAAGAGCATGAATAGCATGGGCATGTATATTGTGCTGGTGTTCTTCGCAGCACAATTTGTTGCCTTCTTTAAAGTCACCAATCTCGGTACTATCTTTGCTGTACTGGGCGCCGACGCTCTACAGAGCATTGGCCTGACCGGGCCACTGCTGTTCCTGTTCTTCATCATGATGTGCGGTTTTGTAAATCTGATGCTCGGTAGCGCATCTGCCCAATGGGCTGTAACCGCCCCGATCTTTGTACCCATGTTGATGCTGCTCGGTTATGCCCCCGAAGTTATTCAAGCGGCCTATCGTATCGGTGACTCTGTGACAAATGTGATTACGCCAATGATGAGCTACTTTGGCCTAATCATCACCTTCGCCGCCCGCTACAAAAAAGACCTAGGCATGGGCACCTTGATCGCCACTATGATCCCCTACTCTATTTTCTTCTTTATCGGTTGGACTGCCCTCTTCTACATTTGGGTTTTTGCCCTGGGCCTCCCTGTTGGTCCAGGAGCCGCAACCTATTACGGCGGCTAAACCATACACTCCAGAGCCCGCCCTATGCGGGCTCTTTTTTTACAACCCTTTGTCCTAATCCTAACTACAGCCACCAAAGAAAGTACGTATGTCCCAATTTCGGGCAGGCAAGGCTTCTTGCAGAGAACATATTTAACGAAAACCGATTTCTGACAAATTTTTCTGAAAAACTATTATTCCCAATCGCTTAGTCGCCATAAAACAAAAAATGCATTTATAAGAATTTAAGGAATATTTTTCTTAAATGACCAAGCATACGGGTATTTTTTTTCATTAGGCGACAAGGTTTAAATCCACATATCGATTAACAGTCTTCAAAAGACCTAAAAAAAACAAGTAATATAGATACTTGTAATAACGTTAAGCGGAGATCAATACGCGGATTATCGCCACCAGCGCCCTGCCCTGATCGAACTATCATTCACTATCCGCTCAGGATGAGCACCATGGTTGTGCCCTGCACTGACCTTATTTTTATAAGGCAGTGACTGTTATTGCCCATCCATCCATTGACATATCCGGACGTCAAAACAGAGCAGACTTCCGCCGACAAGATTGTCCTTATAACAGACACAGTAATAACCCTTAGAAGAAAACCATAAATAACGTGCCACAAGGCTCCGTTTTTTATTATCCCTGGGTTCTGCTAACAGTCGTTTCACTAACGCCAGATTGAATTATTTAACTCGGAACAAGTTCATAACGTCATTTATCCGAGTGGTATACAGGATTCTAAGAAATTGACTCAACAAATAAGAACTACGCTGTTAACGGGCTTTTATGAGTTGGTGAGCCAATTTAATGGCAGCCCTGAGGCCTTGCTAATAAATGCCCGAATAAATCCCCAGCAAGTTGAAAGCCTTGAGGGTTACCTACCCTTAAGATCCGTAAACGACCTGATGAACAGAGCTACGCATCAACTCAACTGTGCAGATTTTGGACTGCGCCTTGCTTACAGCCAGGGGGCGGCTGCATTGGGATCGCTGGGAGCAGCGGTACTGCAGTCCCTAACTTTGGGGAGTTCCTCAACGCAGCAATTAGGCAGCTCGGAGAGCCACCCTATAACCTGCGTGTGGAACTTCAGAAAAAAGGCAAACACACATATCTTTATTTTTATTGCATAGACGACCTCCAAACAGAGGAGCGGGGAGCCCCCGCTATTGCCCTGGAACAGTGCCGAGAATTTCTCCTCGGGGTCTCCATGGTCGCATTACAGAATCTTTGCGGAGAAAACTTCCAATTGGAAGCCGTGCATCTGCAAACAGAGCGCCCCCTGCATGACCAGTATGAAAATTTCTTCGGTGTCCCGATACACTTTGGGCGGGAAAAAGATGCACTTATCCTGAGCAGTAGCTCCCTATTACACCCCACTGAAAAGTGTAACCCGAGCCTACGTCCACTGCTAAAGACATATATTGAAGAGCTCCTACAACAGGGGGAAGCCAGTCTGATAGAGCAAGTGCAGCAGCTTATTTATTGCCTGATGCCGCTGAAGCGTTGCAGCCTGCAAGAAGTTGCTAACCAACTTGGCATGCACAAGCGCACCCTGCAAAGGAGGCTGCGTGACCGCAATCTCGTATTTGAAGATTTACTGGATCGCATTCGCCGTGAGCGTGCCGAATACTACTTGAGTACCAAACAGCCGCCCATGTCACAGATATCCAATATGTTGGGATACCGTGAGCAGAGCTCTTTCAACCGCGCCTGTTATCGTTGGTTTGGAACCACGCCGATGCGTGTGAGACGCCAAATGATAGCCAGCATCGCTGCCAGAGAAGTAGCAGAAACCGAGTAATTGGACCCTTCACCAAAAATGGCAGGGTGCTTATTGTGATAACATCACCCTGTCGGCCTCAGCGCATTAAGCTGTAAATATATTATCAGTAGGTGCTAATAATCAAAACCAGTTGGCTCAATCCTTACCCGCAAGGTTTAGGCCTATGCCTGCAGTTGCTTCATTACCACTCAATACCTTTACGTGCTGCGAGACCACTAGCAAAGGCATGCTTTTCCGCGCGCATTTCACTAACGGTATCCGCAATATCCCTCAAATATTGTTTAGCACCACGGCCGGTAATAATAACTGACTGTTCCTTGGGGCGATCCCGTATAGCTGCCAATACTTCAGCCTTATCCAGCCAGTGAAAATTTAATGCATAGGTCAATTCATCCAAAACAACCAAGTACACGCTTTCATCACGCATGGCCATCAACCCCTTCTCCCATAGCGCTTGTGCTGCGGCCTTATCTGCATCAAAGTTCTGGGTTTCCCAGGTAAAGTCCGTACCCATCTGGTACCACTGCAAAGGGCGGGAAGATCCCATCAATAAATTCTTCTCCCCGCACTCCCAAGTACCTTTTATAAACTGTATGACCACCGTAGAGAAAGCATAACCCAGAGCCCTTGTTACCAACCCCATAGCTGCTGTGGTTTTACCTTTACCATCACCAGTATATAAAATTACAGTTCCACGCTCATCCTGCGCTCTAGATACCGTCTCATCAACGATCTGCTTGCGATTCCGCATACGCTCCTTGTATTGTCTACTTTCATCCTGAAATTTAGAGCTCATAAAAAAACCAATAAATATTTAGGCACATAACTATGTAAACAAATTGATAGCAATATTTAAGTCAACTTAAGAAAACTCAAAATGACACCCCAAATCAAAGTGTCCTGCCATAGTACATGATGCCCACCTTCAAAAATTCCCAGGCGAGATTCATTTATTTGCTGGAATAAAGCCTTCTGGTTTTCAAAAGGAGCGATTCTGTCATAACGACCACCACAAATAAGTGTCCCAACCCTGAGCTCAGGCAAGCGTTCAAAGGTATCATGTCCCTTTCTTGCCTGGAGCTGTCGAGAACGGCATAAAGCCCCTTCCGGCTTATTTATAGAAATCTCACAAACTTGCTTGTAGTAATTCCGCAGAGGTGTGTAGAGCGCCGTTTCTATTTGTTCATTATTGAAACTCGGCATACGGCTATCTCCAGCCGAGATGAAAAAGTTAACTTTTTCCTCGACGTTCATTGCTTCGATATCATATTTATGGAGAGGAAATGAAGCTCCTCCCGGCCCCCAGAACTGGTGACTATCAAAACGAGTCTCTGCACAGCTTGTGGATAGAGAAGCGCAAACTCCTGCAATACCATTCCACCAAAAGATTCGCCAATAAACAGTGCATCCTGCCAACCTATATGCTCCATTAAACGCTTGAGATCCTGGGCATAGTCAAACATCGTAGGAGAGGCATCGGGAGAATTGGATTGCCCAATTCCTCGTGGATCAAAACTCAGTATTTCAAAATGTCGTGCCAATGGAGAATCAAATACAGTCGGATGTACTCTGAGATCACTGAGAGTACCGGGATGGAATACCAGGCGAGGACCATTCCCGCGAAGCTCAAAGTACAGGCTCACGCCATCCTGGCTAAATACCGACATACAGTTCCACCATCAATACCAGATAGCTGTAGTAAGAATAACTACAAAGGTATAGTTCAGCAGCAGAAAGTGAGTGACAAAGAGATTCACCTTAATCCCAATAAATAGGGAAATGGCACCTTTTCCGGGTGAAAAGGAAGAAAGGCCTGAAATAGCAGCTATAAACCACTTCACCTCATTTTTTATAAATTTACCTGCTCTCCACCATATACACACCAGAATCGGTAATGAAGCCGATGTGAGACTTTCCACTTTTACTGCGACGTGAAATGGCTGGCCACTATAAAGACAGACTGGATTCTGTTTCAAAAATATTAACGAGCCTCCTTTACCCAAATAAAGTGAAACATCCACTACTGGGTAACAAAGCAACAGCAAGTATGATAGCGCGACAGTCCGACCATAATGAACAGACCGGTCAAACACGCGGTTAAACATGAAGCTCTACCTGGTACCAGCGCCCTTGCTTACTTCCACATTTCTTTACATAAATTCCACATTCCTTGCGCATTCCTGAACTATGTTGGCTCTCATCGGTTAGTGAAAAAAGCCTCCTTCCCAAGATAAGGCTCCACACCAGTTATGAAATACTGATAGCAACAATCCACTCAGTCGAATCCAAAAAGGAGAGCACTGTGAATAAAATTCTGATTCCCATCGCTATGCTAGCCATCGCCTCTACAGCAACGGCACAACCTCGCAAACCGCCTCAGGAGGCCTTTGATGCATGTAATGAAATGTCGGAAGGGGATTCCTGCACCGTTGAAACTCCACGAGGTACATTGGAAGGCACTTGCCGTATCCCTCCCAAGGAAGAGCAACTGGTCTGCGTACCGGCAAAAATGGAGGGCCACAGACCGCGCAGGGACAAAGAAGCGGATTCCTAATAAATTTTCCGATCTGTCAGGGGCCGTGCAGTTTTAGGTTGTCGTATGAAAAAGTGGTTATTACTAACTCTTGTCTTTGTTGCCCCGACTGCTCTAGGTCATTTACCAGAAACATCAACTGAAGCCTGCCATAGCCTCACTCCCGGTGCCAGTTGTGCTGTCGGGCATAGTATTGGCCAGTGTTTTAACTTAACAGAGTCCCAGACACTCATCTGCCTACCGGAGAGATTGAATATTGCCCAGGCCCCCTCCAAAGACCGTATTGCAGGCAGACCTCCCACTCGCAAACACCTAGCAATACAGTCAGATGGGTTGCAAAGCACTGTTCCTGCAAATCGTACGCCTATCGCCTCCAGTGTGGTGACGGTGTCTGTGCAGGGCCCCTGGAGAGTGATTGAAGCCAATGGTATCTCAACACATAAAACAGGCGCTTTTCCCAACGCAGGTAATCCACACAGAATTGAAGCCCAGCGCTATAAATACAGAATTCCAGCCACCCCCAAAGTGGCAGCACAAGTCACACCCGTCACACTGCAGAATTTCGGCATCGGCATTAACGGTGTGCCTTTTGATCCAAGTGCAGCAGAATGGTATCTGGGTAATCGTGGCCCTTGGCGATATGAAGCGTTATCAGGTGCAGTCCTCTTAGGTGTGGATGATAACTTTGCGCATGTGCAGCCTAGCGGAGCCTACCACTACCACGGCCTGCCGACCGGACTTCTGGCACGCTTGCAAGTAACCTCTGAGCACCACTCACCGCTAATTGGTTGGGCTGCAGATGGCTTCCCAATTTATGCCTTGTACGGTTTTCAAGATGGCCAAAATAGTGAATCCGGTGTCGCAAAAATGCGGTCCAGTTATCAAGTGAAAGCTGGGCAGCGTCCTGCTGGCAGCAATCAGCCAGGCGGTTACTATGATGGTACTTTCATAGCTGACTACGAGTATGTGGAAGGCTCAGGCTCCCTTGATGAGTGCAACGGCCGTTTCGTGCGCTCCCCCAACTTTCCCGAGGGCACCTACGCCTACTTCCTCACTGAAGAATGGCCAATTATTCCGCGCTGCTACAAGGGTACGCCTTCAGAAGATTTTCGCCGGGGCCCACAGAGAACACCCCGCGACAGAGGAGCGGGAAGGAGATTCGGCTGACTCAACCAAACCTGCCAATTTATTTAAACAATACGTTTAAAGGCGATCGCTAACCGGGTAACAGTTGAATCAACAGCAGTTTCTCCTCAAACAACAAATTACAATGATTTGCTGAAAAAATTTAGCAGTTTCAGCTCATATCTATAACGGAAAGGGCTTCCGCCAGAGTTTTTACCGAGTGCATTTCCATCCCCTCGATATCATTTTTTAAGCGGTTTGCGGCGGGCACTATCGCCTTGCGGAAACCGTGCTTGGCCGCTTCACGCAAACGCTCCTGGCCTGAAGGCACAGGTCGAATCTCACCAGACAGGCCCACTTCACCGAACACCACCAAATCTCGGGGCAGAACGCGGTTACGGAAACTGGAAACCACAGCCAATAACAAAGTCAGATCAGCACTGGTTTCCATGACCTTAACCCCACCTACCACATTGATAAATACGTCCTGGTCGCCCACCAATACACCACCATGTCGGTGCAGCACCGCCAACAACATGTTCAAACGGTTTTGGTCGAGCCCCACTGCCACACGGCGCGGATTACCCAAACTGCTGTCATCCACTAACGCCTGCAACTCCACCAAAAGTGGGCGAGTACCCTCCCAAACAGAAGTTACCACCGAACCCGCGGCGATTTCCTCTGCGCGCTGCAAAAAAATAGCGGAGGGGTTGGAGACTTCTTTAAGACCCTGTTCGGTCATAGCGAACACCCCCAGCTCATTGACCGCACCAAATCGATTTTTGTGCGCGCGCAAAGTGCGGAAACGGGAGTCGTGAGTACCTTCAAGTAAAATGGAGCAATCGATAATATGCTCCAGTACTTTGGGGCCGGCGAGGCTGCCATCTTTCGTGACGTGGCCCACAAGAATCAGTGCCGTGCCGGTTTGCTTGGCGTAGCGGGTCAGGTAGGCTGCACTCTCCCGTACCTGAGCTACCGAGCCTGGTGCGGACTGTACATCGCTCATATGCATGACCTGGATGGAGTCCACCACCATCACTTGCGGATTCACCTCCCTGGCCGCCAGGCAGATGCGCTCTACATCAGTTTCGCTAAGTAGTTGCAGGGAGTCTGTAGGCAAGCTCAGGCGCTTGGCCCGCATAGCCACCTGCTGTAAGGACTCCTCCCCGGTGATATACAACGCTGGCATGGAGATAGCCAAATGACACAGAGTTTGTAGTAGTACCGTGGATTTACCGGCTCCGGGGTGTCCACCAATCAGCACCACCGAGCCCGGCACCAGACCCCCGCCCAGCACACGATCTAACTCAGAGGCGGAAGTGGGAATTCGCGGTAATTCGCTCAGGTCAATTTCCGAGAGCTTTTGCACCTTGCCAGCACCAGCAGTGCCGGCATAGCCGCTCTGCGCATCGGTAAAATTGGCTGCACGGCTGTCCTTATGTTCAGGCCCAAGCCGTACCTCTGAAAGGCTATTCCAAGTACCACAGGCACTGCACTGCCCTGCCCATTTGGTGTAGTCCGCACCACATTCATTACATACATAGGCAGTTTTGCGTTTTGCGGCCAAGGTTATCTCCCGAACAGTTGCCCGAATAATTTGGCGTACAGTTTACCCCTTATCAGGGAACAACGGGCAGCGCTGAGCAGACATAAATGACTCACCTGTATCGGTCCAACGCAATGGCACTTACTTCCTTAATCTACGCCGTCTACGCGATTGATCTAGATCAATTCCCTGGGTCTCCACCGAGATAATATCCGCCGCTGCCTGTACCCACTAATGGGGAGGCATTCAATCACACTGACCAATCACCAAACAGGAAGTAAGCATGTCGTCTATTTCTCTTCGCGGCGCAATTCTAGCGCTCGCCTTGGCCTCGACCTCCGCCCTGGCAGCAGACCACGAAGTTAAAATGTTGAACCAGGGCAAGGATGGCATGATGACTTTTGAACCAGCCTTCCTAAGCGTTGCCTTGGGCGACACAGTAACTTTTCTTCCCACTGATATGGCCCACAACACCCGCTCCGTATTTTCCCCAGCAGAGGGCGCTTCCTGGAACGGCACTATGGGGGAAAAAGTGACTGTAACCCTGAACAAAGAGGGTGTTTACCTATACCAGTGTGACCCACATCTACCACTGGGTATGGTTGGGGTAATTCAGGTCGGCGAAGCCGGCAACCTTGAGGAGGCCAAGAAACACGCCGAAGGGATGAATGATCGTATTGCTGTAAATAAGGAGCGACTGCAACAGTACCTCGGCTTGGTGAAATAAGGAGAGCCGCGGCGTGGACATCCTATTTGAAAAAGGCCACCACCTGGTTGCGCGTTTCTGCGATCTGGTCAATGAGCAGAATGGCAGCGACGGCGTTCAGGCCAACCAGTTTGTAATTCGCCGCGGTACCAAGGGAGCGCTCATTGATCCCGGCGGCGATCTAACCTATACACCCCTGACTATCGAGCTCAGCCGCCACCTTAACCTGAGCGATCTTGAATACATTCTGGCCTCACACCAGGATCCGGATATTATCGCCTCGTTGCCGCGCTGGATGCTGCATTCCCGCTGTAAGGTGGCAGTATCAAAACTTTGGTCGCGCTTCTTGCCACATTTAGTATCTGGCTTCGTAGCCTCTCGGGCGGGCAGTGAGAAATGGCAGGACCGCATAGTACCGCTCAATGATAAAGGCGAAGTACTGCCTTTTGCCGATAGTGAAATCTGGGCCCTGCCCGCTCACTTTCTGCATTCATGTGGCAATTTCAGCTTCTATGATCCGGTTAGCCGTATCCTGTTTTCCGGAGATATTGGTGCCTCCCTCGGTGGCGAAGAGGGAGAGGTGTTAGATTTCGACACACATATCCCATCAATGGAAGGTTTTCACCAGCGCTATATGGGAGGCAATTGGGCCTGCCGGCTTTGGGCCAAGATGGTGCGTGAATTAAACCCGTCTATGATCGTGCCTCAGCACGGCGGCTATTTCTCCTCGGACGAAACCAAAAACCGATTCCTAGGTTGGCTGGAGAAGCTGGAGTGCGGCCCAGATCTATTGCGCCATCAAGATTTCCGCCTGCCCCTCGGCAAGTCCTGAACCCAGAGATATTGACTGGTGGCGCCTACAACGCCACCAGTGTTTCACCTCATTAACCAACACCCCGGTCACTGTTGCGCCCCTAAGTGTCAGCTCATACACTGCGTCCCTGTACTTATTCAGGCCGAAGCCATGAACCCCGGATTTTTACGCTCACTGCTACTGATACTGCTCCTTGCCTTTGCCGGCTTGGCTTCGGCGGTACCTTGTATTGAGCGTGGTGAGGTAGCACCGGCCTTAATGAGCGCTGATTCCAACGAACAGAGTCACTGTTCCTCAGAGAAGCCTGACGACTGTAGCAATGAGCACGCCGGCAATTGCAGTATTGAGTGCGGCTGCTGTCCTGGGCTTGGCAATAACCTCGCTGCCCCTTCTGATAGCAAGCCCATTTTTATTACGCAGAGCTCATGTAATACAGCCTATTTCCGTTTCAACTCCCCTCCAGAGCCAGATACCGAGTTGCGACCTCCTATTCACTCCTGAATTGCAACAGGCATCACAGGGCTCTCCTGACCCAGACAATCCACCAGGAAATTTTTCACGCGCGAACAGATCTCCGCGTGCCCAGAGCCCCGTGCATTTTTCACATGACGCGTAATCAATTTTGAAAACAAGGAGACTCTCCATGTACCGAACTTTCCTGGCTGCTATAGCCTCTATCTTTATCCCCATGGCATTGAGCGCCTGTGCCGAGTCTATTGAATCACCGGCACAAAGCCCCAGCCTGACCACCTACAAGTCAGCCACTTGCGGTTGCTGCAAAGTCTGGGTTGATCACGCTCGGGAAACTGGCTTCGATGTGGTAGCGAAAGATGTCGATGACCTTAACAGCGTCAAAAAGCAGCATGGAATTGAACCCCGCTACCAGTCTTGCCACACCAGTGTGTCCAAGGAAGGCTATGTTTTCGAAGGGCATGTGCCAGCCAAAATGATTCACCAATTTTTGGAGAATCCACCGAAAAATGCCCTGGGGCTGGCAGTTCCCGGTATGCCCCTGGGAAGTCCTGGCATGGAGGTAGGCGATCGCTTTACCCCCTACCAGGTAATGCAAATAAACAAAGATGGCAGCAGCGTGGTTTATGCCGCGATTAACTCTGCCGGAGAACAGTTCTGAGGGCTGTCGATGACAAACCCCCCATGGTGTGGTGCGATCTCGCGCCGCACCTTTGTGACCGGCCTTACCGCCGGCGCAGCTCTATTAGGCTTATCTAGTCTTCCCCTCGCCGCCAGAACGAGGGTGCCTCCACCCACGATACTAAGTGGCGAGCATTTCTCCCTGAAAGTGGGCCAAAGACCGGTCAACTTCACCGGCCAACGACGCAACGCTATTTCAGTTAATGGTTCAGTTCCCGGCCCAGTTCTGCACTGGCGTGAAGGGCAAACTGTCACCCTGAATGTGTTCAATCAGTTACCCAAGGATACTTCGATTCACTGGCACGGTATCAGAGTGCCGAGCAATATGAATGGAGTGCCGGGGCTCAATTTTCCTGGAATTAGGCCTGGGGAAAACTTTCGCTATCGTTTCAAGGTAAAACAAAGCGGCACTTACTGGTACCACAGCCACTCCAGCTTCCAGAGGCAACAAGGACTCTATGGAGCCATCGTCATTGATCCAATTGACGAAGACCCGGTGGCCTATGACCGGGACTATGTGGTGTTGCTTTCCGATTGGAGCGACGATTCCCCCCAGCGGATTTACTCTAACCTGAAGAAAGATGGCCACTATTACAACCGCCACCGCCGCCGCACCACCACAGATCTTTGGCGAGATGTACGCGCAAAAGGTATAGAGCAAACCTGGCGCGAACGTCATCCATGGAACTTCGCTGGCATATCTGATCGGGACGTATCTGATATCACCAGCGATACCTACAGCTACCTGATCAATGGACAAACCCCGGAGGACAATTGGACTGCCCTATTTGCCCCCGGAGAAAAAGTACGGCTACGTTTTATCAACGCCTCAGCCATGACAATCTTCGACCTGCGCATTCCTGGCTTGGATATGACAGTGGTCAGTGCCGATGGCCAGAATATTCAGCCTCTGCGGGTAGATGAGTTCCGCCTTGGCACCGGGGAAACCTACGATGTGGTAGTTAGGCCTAAAGAGGACAGAGCCTACACTCTGTTTGCCCAAGCAATAGACCGCGGTGGTTTCGCTCGTGGCACTTTAACGCCAAATCAGAAATTCACTGCCGAAGTTCCCTCCATGGACCCAATCCCAATACTTGATGAGCGCGATCTGGGATTCACTCCTGCCAGTGGCGCTAAAGCCGCCGGCAGACAGCCTTCCGCTGAAGAACACAGTGGCAAACTGGCCCCCGCCGGCCTGGGAAGCAATAGCTCTATCATTCACCAACCAACAGAAAAAGGTCATGGCGTAGCCCTGCGCGCGCTCACTCCAAAAATGGAGTGTATGATCCCGGCGTGGGACTGCGTAAACATCAGCAGCGCTACAACCGCCGCGTACTTTGTTACGCGGATCTTCGCAGCCTCACTCCATCGTTAGGCCAACGCGAACCGCAGCGGGAACTGCAGTTACACCTCACCGGTAATCCAGCACGTTATCTATGGTCAGTTGATGGCGTTAAATATAGGAATGCCACACCGATACTATTAACCTATGGCGAGCGCCTTCGTATCACTCTGGTAAACGACACTCTGCTCACCCAGCCCATGCACCTGCATGGTTTATGGAGTGAGCTGGAAACCGGCGATGGAGAGTACCTGCCACGCAAGCACACGGTGATAGTGCAGCCCGGCGCCAAAATCAGTTTTCTGGTAAATGCCGATACCCGAGGGCGCTGGGCATTACACTGCCAAATGCTCTATCGCGCTCACGGCATTTTCCGTGAGGTCCGTGTGGTATGAACCACCACACAATAATAAAAGCCACAACAACAGCCCTCATTGCCCTATGCTCCGAGCCGAGTTTTCAAGCAGCTTTAGCCCAAAATCAGGAAGATCTGCACCACAGCATCCAGTCTCGCTCCAACGAAACTACCGTTGGAGAAGGTAATGGCATCGCTGGGGAAGAAGATAAACCTACAGCCAAGTTCAGTTTCGACCAGTTCGAGCGGCGCGGCCAAAATGGCGCAGCAATTGAAGGGGATTTCAGTTATGGAGGCGACATTAATAAGCTGGTGCTGGAAATCGATTTCGAGCGGGGAGGAGGTGAAACAGAAAAAAATGAGCGATGGCTGGTCTACAGCCGCGCTATTTCCAAAAACTGGAATTTCCTCTCCGGCATACGTCACGACCTCCAGAGAGAGAGTACCAGCCGTAACTGGCTGGCGGTTGGTTTAATCGGAGAAACACCTTACTCATTAGAAATGGATGCGGTGTTATTTCTTGGGAAAAGTGGCAGCACAGCTTTCCGTCTGGAAGCGGAATATGAGGCCAAACTCGCAGAGAAAGTCACTCTGATTCCACGCCTAGAACTGAATTTTTTCGGTCAAAATGACGAAATCGCCGGTAGTGGTACGGGATTATCTCAAGCAGAATTAGGTTTGCGCCTTCTCTATGAGATTCATCCCAAGTTTTCCCCTTATGTTGGGGTTCATCATGAGCGAGAAGTGGGCAATGCAGCGGACTTTGCCCGTGAAGAAGGAGAAAAAGTATATACTACCGTGTGGGTTATCGGTATTCGTGCTTGGTTTTAATCCCCACCCTACCAATAATTTCTTTCACAACAAACTACTGTTCGTCGAGAAAATTCAATAGACATTCTAAATAATTCATCATGGTAGTTTAAATACACGACATTTTCTTACTCATAGTGGATTAACAGACAGACCTCAGTAAAATCGAGAGTTTAGACAGGCAATATACTTATAATCATTATTAATTCCCTACAATTTACAAACCTAAAATCTGTAAATTATCAGCGTCATAAATATCTTTTGCGATGGATGAACGAAAATTCCATATCAGACAAAATGAGGTTAAAAAGGGCTAAAGGTGTCGCACTTCAATCCTACAGCTCAGTGCCATATTCCTTCATCACACCTTTGCAAAGATTTTTTTGCACTCACCACCGTAGATTTAACTAGATATCTGACCCTCATATGGAAGTCCTGCCAAGATATAAGACAACCTCTTTCACATAAAGCACCAATAACACCAGTAATTATTTTTTTATTACTAATAGGAATGCAGCCTGCCAAAGGACAGTCTCAAGGAGATTTACATCACTCTATCCAGTACCGCTCCACACTGAATGATACGAACATAAGAGAAGACAAGCCGATAGCCAAGCTCAGTCTTGACCAATTCGAATTACAAGGCAATAACGGAGCCACCATCGAAGGTGACTTCAGCTATGGCACAGATGAAAGTAAGATATCAATAGAGGTTGATTATGAACGCACCAATGGAGAAACTGATGAAAATGAATTATGGGGAGTTTATAGCCGCTCAGTTTCTGCCAACTGGAATGTGCTTACCGGAATACGCCATGATTTTCAGTTAGAGAACACCAGCCGTAACTGGTTTGCCATTGGAGTTATTGGCGAAACGCCCTACTCTTTCGAAATGGATGCTGTACTTTTCTTTGGTAGAAGTGGTAGCACAGCCCTTCGTATAGAAGGGGAGTATACGTTCAAAATTTCAGAAAAAGTGAGCTTAGTACCACGTGCTGAGCTAGATTTCTTTGGGCAAAATGATGCGAGTGTGGACGGCGGTTCTGGTCTATCCGAAATAGAAATCGGCGTGCGCTTACGTTATGAAATTCACCCCAAGTTTTCCCCCTATATTGGCATTCATCAATATCGAAATACCGGTAATACGGCTGACTTTGAACGCGAAGAAGGAGAAATGGTATACGATACTGTATGGGTTCTTGGATTTAGGGCTTGGCTATAAGGCCGAAGAGTACTATTCTCCGAATGCCTAGTATCTACACTAAACCAATAAGCCCTCTAAAATCTCATCCTCACGAATATCCCAGCATCAACTCAAACCGCCCCACACTAAGTTGCTAGTAAGAAGAACTTTTAAGGGTACCCAAAGGAAATCAATAGACCAGAATACAGACAGCCAATTGACGCTCTAATCTACCTTAAATATTTCTCTAACTCCGATGCTGTATCCTACCGCGGGAACTCTTCAGTGATTTTCGTCATTGTATTTTTTCTTTGACAGTTTAAGGCAAGGGAAATTACGCGTCTCTAACCTGCGCGCGATTTGCTTCCAAGCAACGAAAGTCATCAATTGCTGGAAACCCAAAAAACCTATAATACCGCTATCAAAATAATCCTTAAAAGCTAAGCCTTTTTGTTATTTACAATACCTTTAAACACTCTGCCCGATAGCTTCAACAACATCGATCGGCTCAATAGTCTAGGAAGTAAAACAAGCGTCCACTTTTGCTTACCCGAAAGCACATAACTTTTCTTTGCCAAGAATCCATTGATTCCAACCAGAGCAACGTGCTCAGCGGTTTCATATAAATTTTCATCAACGCTTACCTTATTATTTGCCACCTCAGCAAAATTTGTCTTGGTTCCACTGGGGCAGAGGCAGGTAACAGTGACTCCCGTTCCAAGCAGTTCATTATGTAGAGCTTCTGAGAAATTTAACACATAACTTTTAGATGCAGAATAAACCCCTGCATAGGGTACTGGCATTAAAGCTGCACTGGAAGCCACATTGATAATCCCCCCTGTATTTCTTGACTTCATTTCAGGAAGGTATAAATAGCATAACTCAGTTAAGGTATTAATATTAAGCTGAAGTAAACTTCTGTATGTCTTCAAGTCAAAGTCTTGGAAATTCCCCCATTTACCGAATCCTGCATTGTTGACTAAGATATCTATTGCCAATCCCCGCGATTGGGTTTCGATATATAGTTTCTGTGCGGCACCTTCCACGCTTAAATCAATTTCAATAATATCCACTTTAACTGAATATCTCCCTTCAATCTTCCTGGCTATCTCCGATAAAGCCCTATAGTTACGGGAAACTAAAATGAGGTTCGCGCCTTTCTTTGCACATTCATAAGCAAAGGCTTCGCCGATACCAGAGGAGGCGCCGGTTATCAATACAACTTTTTTATCCATCTGTATGTTCCCCTTGTAAGAAATTCAACTGAATTGCCATAATCACGGTTGCACAACCAATTCAACCTGTCCTTCTGCAATAAACTTCCTCCACCAGGGAAGAGTCGGAGCCGGCATACGCACATCAACCGGGGCACCAATAATGGGGGTCAGGATCGCCGCCCCATGGGGTTCTGCAGCAGCTAGCGCTCGCTCTAGAGGTTCAAACCAATCATGCAGGGCAAGGTCAAAAGTACTGTTATGGATGGGCACCATAGCGCGACCACGCAGATCCAGGTGAGCCTGCACACTCTCTTCCGGCATCATGTGAATTTCACTCCACAGATCGTTGTAGGCACCAGTTTCAATCAAGGTCAGATCAAACGGGCCCAAGCGTTCACCTATCTCCCGAAAACCACTGAAATAGCCGCTATCACCGCTAAAGAAAATTCGGGCATCGCGCCCGGCAATCACCCAGCTGGCCCACAGAGTCTTATCACGGTCAGTAAGGCCGCGTCCGGAAAAATGTTGAGCCGGAGTTGCAGTAAATTGCAAGCTGCCAACAGCATATGACTGCCACCAGTCAAGCTCGGTAATCTTGTCTGATGCAACCCCCAGTCCCGCAAATAATTGCCAACCCCCGTGGGAACAAGAAATCGTTCTACTCTCTCATCCAGGATACGCACGCTGGCTTTATCCAGATGATCGTAGTGATCGTGGCTTATTATTACGGCTTTTAGTGCTGGTAAGTCCTGCAGAGACAGAGGTAGCGGGTGAAAACGCTTCGGTCCCATCCACTGCACTGGTGAGGCTCGCTCACTGAATACCGGGTCAGTAAGCACGTATTCTCCATCGAGACGGATCAGTACTGATGAGTGTCCCAAACGATAGACTGTAGGCTGATTCTCGTTACTGGTAAGTACTTCCTTTGTAATCGGCTGCAGAGGAAGGGGCGCTTTCGGTAACGGCGCAGCCCTCTCTGCGCGAATGTAGGCACCGATAATCTCAACAACCTTACCCATCCCGGCTTTATAGTCGACTTCTGAGTTTTGAAACTTATTCGGCTGAGTAGCACAGCTGTTAAACAGACCAACGGACATACCTACCACTCCTAATAATAACCACCAGTGTTTTTTCATAGATACCACCAAGTAAACTATACAGTGCAGTTTATTGCCGGCAGATACAAAAGTAAACTAATTAGTGTAAAATTAATTGTGAAGTAAGATTCACCGCCAGGCGGATTTCCTAGTGCAATCAGAAGTACCGAGAGTCATATGAACGAAAAGAAGCCAACCAGAAGTGAGCTGAAGCGCCAGGCCATTATTGATGCCGCTAAACAAGCTTTTCAGGAACTCGGTGTTCAGGGTACCAGCATGGATGAATTGGCAGCCCGTGCTCAAGTATCCAAGCGCACTGTATACAATCACTTTGCCAGCAAGGAAGCGCTGGTTATGTTTTTGATTGGCGAACTCTGGCAGCAGGCAACCCAACCCCCTGGCTGCGAATACAATCCGAACAGCGACCTCCATACACAGTTGCGCGCCCTGCTCGAGCTGGAGATTAAAACCATCTGCAACCCCCAGTATATTGAATTGAACCGAATGGCTTTCGACTACTTTTTCCACCAACCGGAAGCCCTGCGCAAAGAGATGGAAAAGTTCAAAGCGAATGAAACCGGCGTACAGCGCTGGATAAAATCTGCTTTAGCCGATGGCCGTTTGAGGCAGCTGGATCTAGAGATCGCCAGCGGCCAGATACACAATTTGATAAAGGGAAGTTGCTTTTGGCCACAGCTGCTCCAGCTTTCTGGCCAACCGACCCCTACTGAGCAAGAAGCTCTGGCCGAGCGCACTACAGCTATGTTTTTGAGTCATTATCGAGCTTAAAAGGTATAGTGTTAAATATCAATGAAAGCACTTAGTTCCTCCTGGGTCCGCCTATAGAAATTATCTAACCCACTAATCGTAAAAATTTTAGTGGCTTAGTTTCTCGCTATTGAAGCAAGAGCAGGCGCTATGGCAGAAACCCGCTTCAATATAAATGTGGCACTGGAAGTTTCCCGAGATATAAATTGATTATGAGAATTATTTCGTTAAGAACAACGGGAAGATAAGATATTGATATCAATAGTTAAAATCAGCCTTTTCATGAAATAAATCTAGAAGCCCCTAAAATTCATAATGGGAAAAATGTATTAGCATTTCACCTAGATAAGGCCGCCTACTCCACCCACTACTAGATTAATAAACTTAGATACGGCCTATGTATTCGATATAAAGTTGCTACGAACAAAGGGAATAGACATATATGATCAGAGAGTACAAATTGAGTGACTTGGACATCATTTTAGATATTTGGTTAACAGCCTCGATCAATTCACACAGATTTATCTCTTCTGAGTTCTGGGAATCACAGCTGGAAGATATGCGCGATATCTATATCCCAAACTCAGAAACCTATGTCTTTGAGAGAGACAGAAAAGTAGCTGGGTTTTATTCCCTCAATGGTAGTTCATTGGCTGCAATCTTTGTTTATCCACACGTCCAGGGTCAAGGTATAGGAAAGCAACTTCTGTCTCATGCAAAGTCTCAACGGTCTCATCTGACACTCTCCGTCTATAAAGAAAATACACCCAGTTATCATTTTTATCTCTCTCAAGGTTTCCTACCAATAAAGGAACAGCTAGATAAATATACGGGACATATTGAATATCTAATGAGTAATAAAGCACAATAAGCCACCCTACTGTCTACCTTTTTTGAGCCTCACTTCGGATAGCTTCTATTTATTGCACCAATACGAAAAAAATGAAGCAATGACAAGGACGATGCTATGATTACACTTCCACAGTTAACAGAATTACTTGGCTGGGCATCAATAATCAATATTGCCTACCTTCTCCTGGCAACAATAGTTATTTCTTTTATGAATAAGTGGTTATCTTCTATTCATAGTAAGCTATTTAGATTAAAGGCTGGGGAGTTGAACTCCAAGTACTTTGACTTCCTGAGTATTTACAAAATCGTGACACTGGTATTTATCGTGGCGCCATATATCGCTCTGAAAATTATGGGTCAGTAATTATCCAAACAAACTGCCAAATTTCATTTAAACCTCAAGAACCAATAAAATGCCTACCACAGACCTAAAGTCAAAACTTGACGCGATATTCGACAAGCATGTACAGGCTGAACTTGCCGGCGATCTCGATGGAACCCTGTCCACTATGGCGCCCAATCCTCATATCGTAAATATACCAACCATGCTAGGTGGTCAGGGCCCTCAGAGCATCCGTACATTTTACTCCAAACATCTTATAGGGCAGTTTTTTCCACCCGATGTTACTTTCGAAACTATTTCTAGAACATACAGCGAAGAGCGACTCGTCGATGAGTTGATCATATCATTCACTCATACTATAAAGATGGACCACATGCTACCGGGAATTGAACCAACCGGAAGGCGAGTTGAAGTAATATTTATTGTTATTGTGGGCGTTGAAAATGACAAGGTAGCTTACGAGCATATTCTGTGGGACCAGGCAAGTGTTCTGGTCCAGCTTGGCCTATTAAACCCAGAAGGTCTTCCGGTTGTTGGCGCAGATGCCGTAGCAAAAATCAGAAATCCAGCCTTGCCGGATCCTTTTTTTGATGGCTCCTAAAAAATCAGTATTTGCGACCCATTCATTTCATGTTATAGATGTTGCTTATCTAAATTTTCCAGGTGTATTAGTTGAGCATTGAGCCTAGCCTATATTTTTATCTTAATATTCTTTTAGATATTATTTATTTTATATAGAGAGCTATTTTCAAATCATAAAATGCACCCCCCAATTTACTGGTAAATTCTGCGGTAGATTTTGTTCATTGATGAAGTAGAGTCATAAATAACACGACCTAAGGCTAAGAATCTCGCACCCTCTGGCTTAGAAAATTTTATTTCTTTACTTCTGAGAGGTCCTTTACAACTCTCACATGCTGCATCATACCGCCATCTTCATGATATAGCAGGTGGCAGTGTAAAGGGTATTTACCCGTAAAGTCTTTAAAACGGGTTCGAAATTTTACATATCCATGTGGAGGCACCTGGAAAGTATCGCACCAGAATGGCAGCTTCAGTGTATGGTGCATCGGGTCTTCACCTACCACTTCAATAACATAGTAAGGATTGACATGAATATGTATCGGGTGAGGAAACTCACTCTCATTGACCAGAGTCCACTCCTCTATCGCATCTAACTCAACATAGTGGTTTACCACATCACAACCACCAAATGGCGCATGATCAATACTTACATTTAGACCACGGAAATATTTATCCGGATCATCCAGCGTATTGGCCTGCAAGGTCAATCGCCGTGTATTAGTGATCTCATCATCTGTAATAGGCTTTAAAAGATCAACCTTAAAACTCTCAGGAAATGGAGGTGGAGCACACCTTGACGGAGGCTTGCTGGGAGCGTAAATAGCAGTACCAATCTCCTCACCCTGCTCAATCGCGATAACAAACAACGGGCTATTATTGTGGTACTTGTAGTGCGGCATCTGCTGAAATTCAATGGCGTTATTATATACATAGAAATGCGCACCGGGCGTTGCAGCCTCACTAATTTTGAGAAACAAGGAAGCGCGATTCGCGGGACCCAAACTTACGCCATCCTGCAGGCGGTAGTCTTCTGTGGGATTCCCATCAAAGCCGTAAATGTACATCTGCGCGAACCAAGGGCAGTCTATGTCTATTGACGTGCGAGTGGTTGCATTGAGGAGACGCAAGTTCAGTAACTCTCCCACCGTCGCATGTATCACTGGGCAATATTGACCATTCACAGTAATGCAGTATTCACTGTCGGGGAACTTGGCAACCTGATGTTGGTCCTCCACTCTTCCTTTTTCATCTACCGCAATATTTTGAAATACCAATACATATTCCTTAACACCCATCGCCTCCAGTTCATCATCAAAATCGTCACGTACAATTAAGGCACCAGCCATACCACTTCCGACTTGTATCGCGACAGAGCCGTGTTTATGAGGGTGATACCAGTAGAGGCCGGGCGGGTGATTTTTGGAATATCATATTCATAGGTGAAATTTTCACCCGGCGGAATTTTCATACAAACATTATCACCTGGAGACTCTGGGGAAACGTGAAGTCCGTGTGTATGCAGGTTATAAGTATTGAATTCATGAGGAAAATTGATCATTCCGGAATCACCCTCTTCCTCTTCAGGTGGCAGCTTGTTATTGGTTTGAATTGTCAGATGGCTACCGGGGCGTATTTCAATGGTCGGCCCAGTAAGGGTAAACCCAGCTTCCCGGGTGATTGAAGATGAAAATACACGTGTCCAGACAGGAGTTTCATTTTTTTGTAAAAACTGAAGACATTGTTCTCTTCGTACTGAACATCCAATTCAACACGTAGATTCCTATCTGCCTTACTCATCGAATATACCGGTGGGTTTACCAGCGGCTCTAAGAAAGAGATATTCTTTCGATTATTCACGGTATCGCCTCAAATCCTTTTAAAGGCATAGAAAATATTAATACACTAGCATCATCGATATAACCGCTCTCTTGGTTATAACTTCTGGAAAAAAGTTCTCTATTTCTCTATATAGTATCCCAGCCTGGGATCAACTTATCCAAGTATAGAGTTCAGTGTAGGCCACTGAGTGTCTGTCAAAGAATGACATCTATATAAACCTGGAATGAAACAGGCAAGAGAAGTAATCTACGCTTTAGCCGATCTAATTACGAGTGTAAAAAATCCCCATCAAGGAGCCTTTCTCCAAAACTTACAATTTATCTTAGGCATATCCCAATTACGACCTCTATCCGGTTCATACCGGCGCGCCATACGGCTCCAGTGAGAACAGTATCCAGAGTTAGGGATTAGCTTCATTCGATCCTCAGTCATCAGCAACAACAACTGATGATTTAAGTAACCAATAGGTGGTCATCTAAAGAAAAATAGCCTTGAACAAAAAATCTTTTAATCTGAATAGAGAAAGACCAAGCATACCGAAGTCTTGATTACCTTTGCGAACAAAACAACAGAATCTATTCACAATACTTATAAATTTTACTTTCAGAATCAAACTCCAAGGCTGATTATTTCAGTTAAAAGATAGGCATAAATGAATTGTTGAGATTTTATTCGGCTAAGAAACCTAGAAAAATTTCCCCTGGCTACTTAATTTGAGAATATCTGCTTACTACATTATTGGCTCTGCATCCTTGCGACCAGGTTCCATCTTTGAATTTTACGGCGCTGTAAAAGTAAACATTAATTTCATCAAATTACTATTCCTTTGATGTTTCTACAGCTTGATTATTTTGACATATCTGGTGCCTGAAACTGATCATAATGATCAAATTCGCAATAAACCAAAGGTCTTTAATGATAAAAATTCCACTGGATGCTAGAACCCACGGTTTTTCCCAGCTCCCGGGATAACTAAGCAGGAACGTTTGGGTAGTAACAAAAACAGCCCCACAAAGTAATACTCCAGGCCAGAAGAGTGCCCTAACATGAATACCTATAGCCAATATAACCAAGGCAAGCAGATCATAAACGCCAATAATATTGGATGCTTGCTGGACACTGAAAAAGTTATACAACCAGGACATCAATGGGGAACTATTCACCAGCCCTTCGATACCTTGGGCCTCTATAGCGGTGAATTTCATTCCTCCAATCCACAATAGAACCAAGCCAACTGGTAGAAAATTCAGCCATATATATTTCCTTGAAGGTGCAGATTTATAGCCGAGCCAGGTCAGTCCTATTACGATCAGGGAAAAATATTTTATGACTCCCTGCCCAGAACCTATAGCTGGAAAACCGCCAAGTGCGTCAATCCAGTGTGTGCTGCCAAAAAGGCTCAGCAGGGGCACTATGGATAGTGCGATGATCAAGAGCGCCAAAGGCAGGATAAATTTTTCTATAAAGATAGATAGCACAGAGAGTAGGGCAGCTATGGTGAAGATTATCGCAACAGCGGTGGCAATTCGTGAAAGTCCCGCGCCTCCTTCGAAACCATAAAATGCCATGATGGATCCCAGCCCCCCTGCTGACCGGAGAAAAGCGCGGCTGCGAGCAATGCGAAGGAAATAGCCAGGAGGGCAAATGGTAGTTTCCGCAAACAAATATTCATCATTCAATGACCTGGAAGTAATTAAACTTTCAAGGAGCCGCCTTACGGCAATCTCCCATTCCTTATGCCTTGCCAGCAGGAGCAGCCTGATGGCAGATGCTTTGAAGGAACTTACTTACAGTTGTCGTCACGACTTCGGGAATTATTACAACTCCAACGTCTTTCACTTTGACTTAGCAGCCAGGCTTAGTCACAACTGAGCCTACTCCAGAATCAGGGTGCCTCGGTACATCTGCATCTGACAGGTAAATGGATATTCCCCAGGGTTTGCTGCCGGCAATATAACCGGAGTATCCCTGTGCAGAGTAAGCTCAGCGCTGACTTCCAAGTCTGGAAATAACACCCACTCCGAGCAGGGACTCGGATCTTCGCGAAGAAAGTGCAAGGTTGCAGCTCGGCCCGCCGGAAGGCGAATATGATCTGGCTCATATACCCCATCTTTGACCAGTATTTGCAACTTATCTGCGGTGGGCATGGCTTTGTTGGCTTTGCGCTTTGGTCCTAGCCAAAACCACCAGACAATGCCAACAATGAGCAGCAATCCCACCAGATTAACGAGTATCGCTCCCATTAGCGCACCTCCGAAGGTTTGAAAAAGCGCAGGCGATTTGCATTACTAACAACAGTTAGCGAGGAAAATGCCATTGCAGCTCCCGCCACAATCGGGCTTAGTAGCATTCCAGTTATTGGGTATAAAACCCCCGCGGCGATAGGAATGCCCAGTGTGTTATAGATAAAGGCACCAAACAGGTTCTGCTTGATATTGCGGAGGGTCGCACGGGATAGCTCTACAGCGTTGGCAACGCCGTGTAACGATGAGCGCATCAGAGTGACATCTGCACTCTCAATTGCAACATCGGTACCTGCTCCAATAGCAAAACCCACATCTGCACGAGCCAGCGCCGGCGCATCATTGATTCCATCACCTACCATGCCCACACGTTCACCACCTTCTTGTAGCTCGGCGACAATGCGCTCTTTATCCTCCGGTAAAAGATCTGCATGAACTCTATCGATCTGCAGCTTTTTGGCGACTGCCTCTGCACTCCCTTTGTTATCACCAGTCAGCATCTCGATTCTTAGTCCCAGCTTGCTCAGGCGCTCTATGGCTGCTTGAGCATCATCACGAATAGGGTCAGCTACAGCAATTATGCCTTGCAGCTCTCCGTCCACTGCGGCGTACATTACTGTACGCCCGGCCTCAGCCAAGGTATCAGCTCGGCTCCGCCAGGAAGCCAGGGGTATATTTTCTTTGTGCATTAGTTTGCTGTTACCGAGCAGCACCTTCTTGCCAGAAATAATCCCTGTCACACCGTGGGCAGTTATTGCGTGGAAATCACTGGGAGACTGCAGCTGCAGTTCTTTTTCTTGGGCCGCGCTGACTATAGCTTCAGCCAGAGGGTGCTCAGAGCCCTGCTCCAGACTCGCGAGCAGTTGCAGTAATTCATCACTGTCACCATTGCATTCGATATCGGTAAGGCGTGGTGAGCCTTCCGTAAGGGTACCTGTTTTATCAACAACCAGGACGTCCAGATTACAGGACTGTTGCAAAGCTTTACCATTGCGTACCAGCACTCCATTTTCAGCGCCCTTCCCCACTCCCACCATTACGGATAGCGGAGTAGCGAGCCCCAAAGCACAGGGGCAGGCTATGATCAATACCGAAGTAAGCACCACCAGCATATGGGCAGCTTGGGGCTCTGGGCCGAAGTTAAACCAGATGAGAGCCGCAACAACAGCAATAATCATAACCACCGGTACAAAAATCGCAGAAATTCTATCGGCCAGGCGTGCGATGGGTACCCGCGACCCCTGGGCGTTTTTCACCATTTCAATAATCTGCGCAAGGCGTGTATCGGCTCCGACTTTTTCCGCAAGAAACAGCAGGCTACCGTTTTTATTGAGAGTACCTGCTGTCAGGCTATCCCCTTCGTCTTTTTTTACCGGGACCGGCTCACCGGTGAGCATAGACTCATCCACCAAGCTTTTGCCCTCGAGAACCCGGCCATCCACAGGAATTTTCTCCCCCGGACGCACACGCAGCTGGTCACCTTCCTGTACCTGCTCTATCGGGAGATCTACCTCTTTACCATCTCGCAAAACACGAGCCGATACATCTTGTAGTTCCAGCAACTTTTCCACCGCGGCACTGGTGCGCCCACGGGCCCGCACTTCCAGGGCCTGTCCCAGGCTGATCAGGCCAATAATCATGGCACTGGCCTCAAAGTACACATGGCGAGCAGATTCTGGCAACAGATGGGGAACCAGCACCACCATCATCGAGAAAAGCCAAGCTGTACCAGTACCCAATGCAACCAAGGTATCCATAGTGGCACCGTGGTGGCGCAGCGCCTTCCAGGCCCCACTAAAGAAATGACCGCCGCAGAAAACCAGCACTGCCAGGGTAATCAGTCCTGTTGCACCCCAAGCGAGCTGCTCATTGAGGGTGTTCACAGATACTTTATCGGTAATCAGACCCCAGGCCATCAGCGGTACGCCCACCCCCAAGGCGAAGGCTGAGCGCCACAACAGCTGGCGATAATGTTGCTGTTCGTGGGCTCTTTGCTCGGCGCGCTGATCACGCTCACTGCTCTTTGCTATCTCGGCGTCATAGCCCGCGGAACGCACCGCCTCAATACAAGTCTGAGGTTCTGCTTTGCCGTGAACGATAAGGGTTTTGTCAGCAAGATTTACCCTGGCATCCTCTACACCACCAGCTTGCCGTACCGCACCTTCGATCTTGTTTACACAGCCGGCGCAACTCACGCCGCTGAGGCGGAACACCATTTGTGCTGAATGCTGCTTCTTGGCCATATTGCTCTCCCTCAAAACCGTTTCTGGCGACAAAGTTACAACCTTCCCGCTAGGGTAAGGCAACAGTTTGCGCCAGCAATCCCTTCTTTTATAGGGTTCGGCCGCCAATCTTCAGCTTAGTGTTTTGCTCAAAGACTTGGAGCTACGCACAAGGCGAGTGCAAAGGCCGCGCAAGCCCTTCTCCGGGGTGTTATTATCGCGCCATGAAACACCCCCTGCTCCCTGAAAGACCCCTGAGTATCTCACCGACTCTGGCTGCAACCGTTGGCCTGGAGGAGGCTGTATTGCTCACAGCGCTCGGCGACTTGACGCCTTTCCTACCCTTGGAGCCTTATGGGGGGCGGGATTGGTACACAGCACAGGGAGAACAGCTATACCTGCTACTACCCTTTTGGCAAGCAGCGGATATCCAGCGTGTGGCTACCAGCCTGCGTAACCAGGGTGCACTGTTACTCGGTGCTGCCCCTTTTGGCAGTAGCGAAATCCTGAAATTTGCCCTGCCGGGAGAATACAAACACCCTATAGCGACACCGCCAACTCCCCAGGTCCAAATCCCACCGAGCCGCAGTGCCAATACTATTGCACCAGGCTGGCAGCCCGATGCAGAGACCATGGCGCGTATCAGCCAGCTGGGCATCCCCGAACACTTTGTGCGCGAGCAGTTACCGGAATTTGTAACCTACTGGCGTGAACGCGCCGAGCCGCGACACTCCTTTGGTTCACTATTCCTACGCCAGGTTAAAGGCAAGTGGGAGGCTTTTCGCGCCACCGCTCAACGCAAGCAAGCCCTGCCGGATAACTGGCAACCGAGCAACGACACCTTGCGAAAACTGGCCGACGAGGGTGTGCCCAGTACATTTGTCAGCCGCGGCCTGCAGCGTTTCCTCGATTACCACCGCTCCAGTGGCAAACAATCCATATCCTGGGATCTGGAATTCAATGACTGGATCATGGAAGACTGGGAAAAGCAGGAAACCCCATTTATTGAAAAGCGTAAACCCACCGCGATGACCCGTGACTGGCAACCCAGTGAACATACCTGGGAGCAGTTACAACGCCTGGCCATTAATCCGCGCTTTGCCGCAGAGCTACTGCCAGAATTTATCTATAAATGGACTGAGCGAGGTGGCCACAGCGCACGCTGGGGGAGCTGTTTATTGAATACGCTCGAGAGGAGTGGGCCTACTACTGCCAGGGTATTGAGAAAAACCCTGTGGCCAAACCTATTCCACGCAACTGGCAACCTGGGGGCGACTGTCTGAGTCACCTGGTGAATCAATGCGAGATCGACCGAGATTTTGCCCTGTCGCTAGTAGCGGAATTTATTATTTACTGGCGCGGCCAAAACGCCGCACGCAAAAGCTGGGACGCCGTTTTTGTGCGTCACGCACGCCACCAGTGGGCGGAGCGCAACAAATTGGCAATAGGAAACTCTTATGGCAACCCACAAGACTCCAATAGCAGCGCAAACCAGCGCACCCGCGACCGATCAATCGGCGACATACTCACAGACACAAACTGGTAGTGGACAGAGCCAGGAACAAGTCAACGAAAAGAAGCGTGCAATCAACGAAGTATTCGCACTGTTTAAGTTAAACTATCATAACCAGTTCAGTGCTGCCTTCCCGGACACAGAAACTCTACACCATGCCAAGCGCCTATGGCTGGAAGCTTTACTCTCATTTGCCCCCGAAGACATTATGCAAGGCGCAAAGCGTGCGATCCTCCAGAGCGAATACTTGCCCACAGTGCACAAAATGCTGCAGCTCTGTGCCGCCGGCGAAAATGGCCTACCGGAATCCCGCGCGGCTTACCGTGAAGCCTGCAATGCTCCCAGTCCAAAAACCAATCACAGGTGGAGCCACCCTGCAGTTTATCATGCCGGACGCGAGTCTAATTGGTTCTTCCTCGCCAATAATCCCGAATCCGTAGCCTACTCCGTATTTGCAGAGCACTATCGCAAGTTTTGTGCTCGAGTGTTAGAGGGAGAAAAGCTTCCGGCCCCGGAGCAGTTGAAGCTGGAGGAAAAGCCCGGCACCCCACTCTCCAAGGAAGAAAATGCACAAAAAATGGCGGAGCTACGCGCGGAACTGGGAATCTGACCTCAGACCAGGATATTTTTAGTAAGCCGGCAAATCCATGTCGGCGGCAACTTCTGGCTCCACATTCTCCTAAAAAGATAACAGAAGAAATTGTTTAGAATTTAACATTTAGATACACCAAAATCCCTCAATAATAATTAGAGGAAAGTATTCCTAAGATACTTAAGGATCATTAAAAAGGACCCATTAATGAAACTAAAAATCTTACTACCCATCCTTATCTCATCTTTCCTGCCACTCCAAACCTTTGCAGTCACGGACCATTCTCACAACCTCACCAGTATTTCTGATGAAGATGTTGCACATCAACGTGCAAACCTGGCAAAGAACACACAAGGAAGAGGTTTTGGACCCCAATCTCCCCGCGATATTGACCTCATTGAAGGTAGGAATACCATTTCTTTTAGTTTGGCCCCTGCCTACTCCAGCATGAATCTTTGTAATATCCACTTTCATAAAAATGCCGAACATAAAGGAGGGGAATTTACTATCTTTGCTGGGAATGGAAATGGCCTTGGATACGACACTGGCTTTAAATTTTCCGGAAGCCTATCAGCGGCTGAGCTAGCAGCTATCAATCAAGATATTTGCCCCAGTGAACATGGCGGATTGCGCCCAGGTGATACCATTGAAGTTCACTATGTTCATTCATCTGCCAAAACCATACCTGGCCCCTCCCTGGGCGCCTGCCTGAATGACTCAGTCAGGAACCCCCAGTTACGGGTTGAAGCTCAGGTTTACGTACTGGTGAATGACCACAATGCCCTTGATTTCAGAGAACTGACAAAGCTCGGAGAGCATAAAGGGTTTCATCAAGCAGTAAATATTCCAGCTAACACCGGACTGCCAATTCAATATCCAGGCTCAACAACTGGCCCTGGATATAATGAACAAGGTTCTCCTTTCCAAGTAACCTGGAGCGTCAGGCCTCGTGTTGCAAAGGTCAATATTAAATCAGTAGACAATTGGTGCCGTGAAAATGTATTCAATGAAGATCATGCCCACGGCGTAAGAAATCTTATTACAAATCCAGACCTTCTTTCTGGGGTTAATCCATAACCTTGTTCAAAGCACCGGAATATCTATAGTTCTAGCCTAGGGAGTGCTTACTTAAATAAGCACTCCTAAAATAAGCAACCAGAGTCTGGAAATGTGTTACGCCACACCCTAATTCAATACGCTCGCCCCCAACACCTTCCAACATATACAACTTATAAATTATTAAATCTCACCTTAAAAATCATCATCCCATAATATCGATTTGGAGAAGCATTCACCACGGCATACCGACAAACTGAATCAAAAATCATATGACAAACACTGTATCTATACACAGCAAAATGACACTGAAGTAATTTTACTTTCTTTACGAAAGAAATTTCATGCAAAGCCTTGACAAGTTAACCATATAGCCACCTAACTTTCTGTATGTTATTTTTATGGATACCGAGCCCCTATGTGATATCCATATGCAAAAAATATTAGCTTTATCGACCATATTGTTTTTTGGCTTTATTTTGTGGGTAATTTACCTAGCTAACACAGGCAGCAGCAGTATATTTTTTGAACTGGTGAGAGCTATCCCCTACGGGGATAAAATCAGGCACATAGTATTATTTGGCACACTTACATTAATCTTGACGCTGTCTTCAAGGCAAAAATTTTACTGTCTGGGCTCCATACATATTTACTATGGGGCGATAGCAGTATTTCTTTTTGCTTTAAGTGAAGAAGTCACACAGGCCTTCCTCCCCTCCAGAACCTTTGACTTCATTGATTTAGCAGCTGATCTTATCGGTATAGGTATAGCGAACATTACGGTTAATCTCTTACAAAGAAGAGAAAAGTACATTTGAATACGAATGGAAAAATTTACTTTTACCATCCTTTTAAAAAAATTTATTGATGAGCAGCCATCTGACAATTTCGGATGGCCGCTGGAAATAGAAGCGCAAGCAGAACAATAAAACTATCAGTTTGCTGTAGCGGAAGATAGATTCAATATATTTTCAATTTTCTGCCAGGAAACCAGCTTAAAGTTTTGCCTACCACTTGGCATACGGTTTCTTCCATCCTGAACCACTAATAACCCCATTGGGAATTCAGTACCAAGGTTTGCACCAGTTACGGCCAGGCCATCAGTCTCTGAGCTGGCATCTATACCTAACTCCCTGTTCATGTCCACACGGAAATTACCGATAAACTCAGTCCCAGAGCGATTGAATAATGCATAGCTGTTGTTCCCCTGGCTAGATGCCACCAGATATCCACTATCTTCATGCAGATACAAGGCCAGCCCCTCTACATCAGCCACTAGACTTTTAGTATTAACCTCCGCTACAAGTTTGGGCTTACCCATCCCGGCACTGTATCTGTGCAAATCCAGCTTCCATATTCCCCTGTCTTCTTCACCGTAGAAAAGCTGACCATTCTGGGCATCGACAACGCACCCTTCTACCTGACCCTCGACAGGTAAACGGGATACGTGTTTAAGTTGCCAATTTCTAGCATCTTGACCCAAGTGAATATCCAGCTGATGTAGCTCTCCCTCCTTATCAGATACCCAGACGCTAAGCCGGCTATCCATATAATAAAGGCACAAGCCATAGGGGTCCTTCATATTCAGTTTCTGTAATCCCAGATATTCAACTTTCCCTGATTTTTCTATGGCAAATAAGTCAATACCCGGCGTGGAGCGGTTGGAAGCTGCTGCAATTGCACTATAAGTAGGATGCTGTATTTCGCTGATATCTACATTATTCACTCGCCCTACGGCAAATTGCTGCACCAATTGCCCGGATAAACCATAGATATTTAAGCCATGTTTTTTATCAGTGCCCAGAATTAAGCTTTGCTCAGGGTGAAGCCGATTCACCCAAATAGCTGGATCATCTGCAGCGTCTCCAGCTGAAGAAACCGGCTGTGTTTGGGCACTGGCAGGAATACGCGGTATGAATTCATCCACCAGTTGCAGGTCAGGATGTTCAGGAGGATTGAGAGGTTCATACTCAAAGTACAGAAGGGAATCTACTTCCTCATCCAAAACCACAATATTTTTGCCTATAACGCCAACAGAAGCTGGATAATAATTACTATCAATATAGATAGTCTGATCAGGCCCTTCTTGTAAATTTTTTAATTCATAGCCTTGCAGGCGAGCATCCGCTGTTAACCATAAATAATTGCCAGAGTGATCAATCCAAAGGCCGCCAAAATCCTCCCCGAGTTGATCTGCTTGCATGAGTAATTTTCTTTCCTCATCCTTTTCAGCATCAGCATTCATACTGATAATACCGATTGGCGGCTGGGAGAAGAGCAGCTTCCCATTAAAGGGAGCGACTGCACATGCATTCACCTGCTCACCAAAATACAGGGGGCGAATTTCTACAAGCTCCCATGTAGAAGGTCCAGGGCTTACCAGGTATTCGTGCCCTAACCCATCATCTCCAATAGTAAATAGATGAGTACGATCATTATTCTGATAAAAACACAGGGCGCTTTGCGGCGAAATTTCATCACGGCCGCCAAGATACTGCAAAACTGGTTTGCGATCGATCCCTCCCTTTAACTTGTAAAGTTTCACCTCTGCAGATAGCTCATCATAGGCTGCCACAAGGAGGCTGCCTTGTGACAAACTTTGTATAGCCAAAGTTTCTACCCGGCCAGGAGCAGATACCAGGTGATCTCCATTGCTATCTAGTAATAAGACGCCTTTATTTTTACTGGCAATTAATAGTGCACTCTTTCCCGGAAACTGAACGGGTAACATCTGTTCAGCTCCAATGCCCTGGAGATCGAGTTTTTCTATCGGCTGCACCTTTTTGACACGTAAAACCTGATCCCAACGAGCATCACAACCTCCGAGAATACTACTCAGTAAAAGGCAAATCAGGAGGTAGTACTTATTTTTCATGGTAATCCACCAGCAGAAAATATAAACCCCGTTACTAAATAGGGGGTTGGCAATACCTATTAAAATTTTAGAAAGTGCTATAACTCAAACCCAGTGCATAGGTTGGACCATACTCCTCATACTGGCCATTAAAGCCTGAATTATGTGTGTAGTAAGGCTCATCAGTGAGGTTCACCCCGGTAAAGGTCAGTTGCAGTCCGTTATCGAAACGATAGCGTGCGGATAAGTCCAACTGTAGATGATCATCCTCATAGCGATCAGCAGTAGAATTCTCCAAATCCACCTCCAATAAACGCTCGCTTCGATAAGCAGCTGATAACCGCATGCTAAATGCATCGCGCTCATAACCCATCACAAAATTAGCCACCAGATCTGCTTGCGAAGGCAAAGAAATCTTATCGCTACGCTCCCTATCTGGCCCCAGACCCAAGCGTGCTTCAGAGTCTGTCACAGTAGCATTTGCGCGTAACAGGAACCCGTTTTCGAAACCCCTGGTCCAAGCCAGCTCCATACCATTGAGACGGGCGGAATCACCATTTACCGGTTGTAATACTTCAGCCTCGTCAACACTCAAATTCCCCACATACTGACTGTAATCCACAACACTGGAAACATCGGACAGGACAATGAAATTGTCGATACGCTTGTGGAATAACCCCAGGGAGAGCATACCCAAATGGTCTGCATAGTACTCGGCAGAGAAGTCCAGATTGCGCGACTGGTACGGATCTAGCGCAGGATTACCGGCCTCCACTTCCAGCTTGTCATCGTCATACTCTATCTTGGCCGGCGATGGGTTCAGGTGTCCGAAGGATGGGCGCGAAAGAGACTCACTATAAGCCGCACGCAAAACAATATTATCGTTGTAGTCATATTTATAATTTACACTGGGAAAGAAGTCATCATAATCGCGCTGATAGCGTATCCCAGCTGCATAAACCTCGTCGGCAATTTCCTGTGCACCGGGTACCGGCTCTTCAGACTCGACAACTTGCACACCCTCAGCGGTAAAGTCTGTGCGCTCGTAGCGAACCCCAAATACCAGCTGCGACTGGTCAAACTCAATCGTATTCATAACGTAGAACGCACTGATATCTTCCTGCATATTGTAATCGCGCGCGGAAGACAAAGCCGTTTCAGTTTCATCAACTTCAAAATCGTCAATATGACTGTTAATAAAGTAATTTAAACTGCCGCTACTAACCCCAGGGCCAAAGCTATCCAAGCCGTAGTCGATGTCATTGCGAACAAAATCTGCGAGGGTGTAGTCTCCCGCAAAATCCTTATACACGGTCGCATTCAAGTCTCCACTCTTCTCACGCTGTCGCTCGTGTATGCCAAACTGGATAACTGATGGATTACCGGCCCACTGAATTTCCCGGCTAATGTCGAAACGCAGGCTCAGCTCTTTATCCTCTGTAAAGTTATCTTCAATGACGAGCTCATCCAATTGATAACTGGACGGGTCTAAAACTCGCTGCGCATCTTCTGCGCCCACTGCCATACGCGGCGTTTTATCTGCCTCTACATAGCCAATGCGCACAGGCTCCAATGCAAAATCTGTATCTCGTCGGTGAGGTTCAGACTCCTCCGCATGGGAATATCCCAGTGCATAGGAGATATCCACCTGATCAAAATTATGCTCACCACCGAAAACAGAGGAGATGATTTCCTGCTCTTCCAGCCGGTCCTTCAAAGACTTTTCCAGTGCAGCTTCCTGCCACTGTGCGGAGTTCCTTGAAATCGTTTCCGGCTCATCCCGCCCGGCATCCAACTTCCAGGAGTTGCGCTGGCGAATTTCCTTGTCGGAAAATTCTGAATAGAGATTGTGGAAGTACATACGTGAGCGATCACTAAGATCCAGATCGAAGTTGGCAGCAACACCTGTTCGCTCGCGGGTAATGGAATAATCACGCTGTTCGATCTCTGTCGCACCAATGCCGGTAGTACCATCCTCAGCCGTAAATTCCTGCCAGGTACCATCAGTCTCAATATTTTCCGAACCGAAATTCCGCTCTTGATGGCTGAGGGCCAGGGCCACGCCAAATCGTCGATCGCCACTCAAATCAAAGACATTGGTTAAAGTGGCTGCGACTTTGGGACTATTTTCCTCCTGAAGTTCACTGTAACTGTTCTCAGCACTGAACTTATAGCGACGGCCATCATAATCGAGCGCATTAAGGCTTTTGATTTCAATAGCGCCGCCAATAGAGTCTGCACTCATGTCGGGAGTCAGGGTTTTAAAAACCTCCAGGCTGGCGAGTAGGTCTGAGGGAATGACATCCAGGGCGACCGCGCGACTATCTGTTTCCGGGGCCGGCAGGTTAATTCCATTTATTGTTGCCGCGTTCAAGTTAGGATCAATACCGCGCACACCCACAAAGCGTCCCTCCCCCTGATCACGGGCAATAAAAACCCCCGGCATCCTCTGTAAGGCTTCAGTAACATTGGCATCTGGAAGCTCACCGATTGCATCAGATGTCTGCACTGCAACCAGCTTATTCGCATCCCTCTGGCGATCCAGGTCACTGCGCGCGTTACTTGCCTGGGCAGTGACGACCACAGTCTCCATAACCTGTGAATCCTGGTTTTGTGCACTTGCATTTGCGCTCATAATTGCAGCGGCAAGTGCCGTAACTGATGTACCTAGCAGCCGTAAACTGATGATCTTATATTTCATAAAGCACCCACTCCCGTCATTGCCAGTGGCGTATTAGATTGGGCGCAGACTAGTAGGCGTTTATGACCCTTCAGTGACGTTTTTTTAAGCTGTCATCAAGCTTTCAGAAAAAATTGTAAATATCTGTGCCAATCAACCAAAGGGCCAAACAATCAGGCCTGAAAAATGAGTTATAGAGCAGTGACTCCGGTCATAGACTTTTAAGCAGAAATTCCCACTTAACCAATGAGATTCACCGAGCCAGCGATCCAGAACCAGTAACCCAAAATGGAGTGGAGTATGAGCGACCAACCCAGTAACCCAACACGGCGCAAACTGCTCAAAACCTTGGGTACTGTGACCGCCGCGGGTACAGCAAGCTCAGTATTACCCGGCTGTATTGCGGAACACAGCGCTGAAAGGGAAAGCCTTACTTTTTCTGAAATTCCTCATTCGCTGGATTTCCAACACCACCTGCCGGAACACTACAGCGCCGATATCCTTTTGCGCTGGGGAGATCCAATTCAGGAAACCGATACTCCATTTCACCCGGAGAAACTGGATGCCGCAGAACAGCGACAGCGATTCGGCTACAACAATGATTTCATTGCATTTATGCCTCTGGCTGACAATGTCGAACCTTCACGTGGGGATTTACAACTGCAAAGCGGCAATAGCAACCGCGGACTACTGTGTGTAAATCACGAATATACTCAACCCCACTTAATGTTCCCCGGCTATAACGACGAATACAGTGCCACTCGTGGGGTTAGTTCTGAGCATGTCGCGATAGAGCAGGCGGCCTGCGGTCACTCCGTGGTGGAAATTGAGCGCAATAGCAACGGGTGGCGTACCGTGCTGGACAGTCCCTATAACCGCCGAATAACCATGACTACCGCCATGGATATCAGTGGGCCAGCGGCAGGAAACAGGCGATTGAAAACCGCAGCCGACCCCAGCGGTACCCAAGTGCTGGGCACCATAGGGAATTGTGCCGGGGGCAAGACGCCTTGGGGTACTGTCCTTATTGCTGAGGAAGGGTTCGGTGGCGCTTTCCAGGGTAACCCACAAGAAGTCGAAGACCCCAGGGAGGCCCAGAACCACCATCGCTTTGGCATAAGCCCAAGAAACCGTAATTTGGGTGACTACGATCGCCGCTTTGACATTCAAGCGGAGCCCAACGAGCCAAACCGTTTTGGCTGGATGGTGGAATACGATCCCTATGATCCCCAATCTAAGCCGCGCAAGCTCACTACCCTCGGCCGCTTTGAGCACGAGGGCTTCACCCTGGTGTGTAAACCCGGTCAGGCGGTGGTGGCCTACGGAGGCGATGATGACGAACACCAGTTCGTCTATCGCTTTGTCTCCAGGGGTATTTATCAACCTGAGGATTACCAGGCCAACAGGGAACTTCTTACTGAAGGCACTCTCTATGCCGCCAGGTTCGATGAAAATGGTCACGGGCAGTGGTTAGCCCTGATTTATGGCCAGGGATCTCTCAACAGCGAAAATGGTTTTCACAATCAGGCAGATGTACTGATCGATGCACGGCGTGCGGCAGCCCTGTTAGGCGCAACCCCCATGGATCGCCCCGAAGATGTGGAAACCAACCCCCATAACGACTGCACTTATGTCATGCTGACGAAGAATAAGAAGCGCCAGAAAGATGAAATCGATGCTGCCAACCCTCGCGCTAAAAATGTTGCAGGCCATGTATTGGAAATAGTACCACCGGGTAAAAATGGTAATCGTGACCACACCAGTGATCGTTTTCAGTGGCAACAGTTTTTACTGGGGGAAACCCAAATGCAGAACGCCCAGAAGAGAGAGGTGCCTACGGCCAGCAGGCCAGCTACAACATTTCCGCCAATGGCTGGTTTGCCAACCCGGATAATGTCGCGTTTGATGGCCACGGCAATATGTGGATTGCCACTGATGGCTGTGAGCGCTTTGGATTCCATGATGGGCTCTGGGCCATGGCGACAGAAGGGCCCCTGCGCGCTGCACCAAAACACTTCTTCGGCTGCCCCAGAGGTGCAGAGGTTTGTGGACCGGAATTTACACCCGATGGCACAACCCTTTTCATAGCAGTGCAGCATCCCGCCGAAGCGCGTAACTCCACATATGAAAATCCCATACACCGCTGGCCGGACAATGACCCCAAATTGCCACCACGTCCATCCGTATTGGCAATCTACAGGGACGATGGTAAAGAGGTTGGCAGCTAACTTCACAATCAATTAAGACGGCGTCAGTATTGCTAAAATTAACTCTAAGTATATTTTTTTACCGGCTTGCCGCCTGTAGTCTCTCCTAAGAGCGCAGGCTTTGTGGTTGAGGTTAGCCATGCAAACTAAATTTATCGCTGCTTTACGCCACATTGGCGTCACTCTGGCAGTTGCTGCTGTATGCCTGCTACCCCAGATCAACGCACAAACCTCTGAGTCCACCATTAATCTGCGCGGCAGTGGAGCCCGTTTCCCCCACCCAGTCTACGTCGACTGGTTTCGACAGTTTACCCATCAGGATAACGATATATTCGTGCACTACGGATTAAGTGCCAGCACAGATGGTATCCGGGATTTCCTGGGAAATACGGTAGACTTTGCTGCCTCAGATATTGCCATCGAGATTGACAGGCTAGAGGGCTTAAAGGGAGGAGCCGTAGTACTACCTGTCACCGCTATTCAGCTTGTATTGATATTCAACCTGCCGGGCATTGAGGCGTTAAAACTTTCCAGGGATGCCTATGCAAATATCTTTTTAGGTAAGGTCCAAACCTGGGACCACCCCAGTATTGCTGCCAGTAACCCTGAAATACAGTTACCTAACACTGAAATAACGGTGGTAACTCATACTGAGAGTTCTGGCGCCTCTTATCTTTTCTCCGGGCATCTGAGTAATATCAATGATGAATTTCGCGAAAACATCGGAATAAGCCAAGCGCCTAACTGGCCCAGACAGCCCGGTTTCGAGCGGGCCGCAGGTAGCCAGGGAGTGGCGGCTAAGGTCAGAGCGACCCCAGGTTCCATAGGCTTTATAGACCACTGCTTTGCCGAAGTTACCAATCTCCCTGAAGCACTGCTGGAAAACCGTTCGGGGAATTACATTGAGGCCAATGTAGAGAGCGGCACTGCAGCATTGGAAGAGGTTGAATTTCCTGAAGGCAAGCTACCAGGCAGTAACGCCCCTAACCTGATTGCCTGGGTTTGGGATCCCGCTGCTGAGGGCGCCTATCCAATTACCAGTTTCTCTTGGCTATTGCTTTACGCGGAGCAGGACGATAGTAAAGCCAAAGCTCTACGCAAAATGCTGTCATTTATTCTACATGCCAACTCCCAGGCAAAGGCAGGTGAGTTGGGGCTGGTGCCCTTACCGGAACACGTTCGGGAGAAAGTGCTGAGCGCCATAGATTTTGTCCAATAAATCAAAGATGTATTTAGATTTATTTCCCTTGAAATCAACTTATATTAACTCAGTGGTGACACCAAGCTCCCTACCCTCCTGCTAAAATTGAATTTGAAGCCAAGTTTTACCCGGCTCGCCATCAGGAATCGATTAAGGTACTGGCGGCCCTTTAGTTGAGGTTTTCCATGCTATCGAGGTATGCCACTACTTTATGCCGCCTGGCTGCCACTCTTTCAGCCGCTATTTTTGGCGCAATTTTCTCTCTTTCCTCCCTGGCCCAAGTACCGGAAAACCCTATCAACTTACGTGGAAGTGGCGCAAGTTTCCCGTATCCCATTTACGTGGAATGGTTTCGTCAATTTACTCATCGAGAAAATAATATTTTTATTTTCTATGAAATGAGCAGCAGTGGCGATGGTATCAGGGACTTTCTTGGACACACAGTGGACTTCGCCGCATCCGATGCAGCGATTGATGTTGATGAATTAAGACGTTTAAAACAGGGCGCTGTGGTCTTGCCGGTAACCGCCGGAGAGGTGGTACTGGTATTCAACCTTCCAGGTATCGATAAGCTGAAACTTTCCCGGAAAACCTATACAGGGATTTTCCTGGGTAAAATAAGAAACTGGGATGATCCACTGATCGTTGCGGATAACCCCGATATCACATTGCCCCGAACACCGATTAGCGTGGTCACGCGCTCAGAAAGTTCTGGTACCTCTTATATTTTTTCCGGTCACTTAAGCAGTATCAGTGAGGAGTTTCGTGAGAAGGTTGGCCTGGATAGAGTTCCCAACTGGCCTAAGCTTCCCAGCTTCAAGCGCGCACCGGGGAATCAGGGCGTATCTGCCAGGGTAAGAAAAATCCCTGGTGCCATCGGCTATGTCGAGCATGGCTTTGCCGAGATCGTCAACCTGCCAATCGCAACACTGGAAAATCATGCGGGTAACTATATCGAAGCCAGCGCAGAAAGTGGTGCTGCAGCACTAAAAGAGGCCGAATTTCCCAACACCGAACTACCAGTAAGTGGCGCTCCCAATTTGATCACCTGGGTTTGGGACCCCAAAGCGAGGGACGCTTATCCAATCACCAGTTTTTCCTGGCTATTACTCTACTCGGACCAAGAAGATGATAAAGCCAAGGCCCTGAGGCAATTACTGGTATTTATGTTGAGCAGGAAATCCCAGTCGGAAGCGGGCAAACTTGGATTAGTGCCACTGCCAGAGAATGTACGATTAAAAGTTTTAAATGCTGTTACCTTTGTGCAGTAGAATCCGTTACAAATTTAAATAACGAAATTGAATTTAAGACGATTAATATAAACAGCATTAAACTAGAGCGCGTCAGGCACTGGCGCCCGCTGTGGAAAACTCCAATATCCTATTGCGCCCTGTTCTCTTCGCTTGGTAAAGGGCGCTATCTGCCTGCTGTAACAGTTCCAAAATATCTTTATGCCCTTGCAGACAAGCCACCCCAATACTCGCGGTAAAACTTACAGGTCCCTGAGCCGATTTAATAACAATTTTTGCAATATCTCTATGTACCCTCTGCGCAATACAAACTGTGCCCGCGACATCCGCACTCACCAACAGCGCAAATTCCTCACCACCAATCCGACCAAATACATCCACCTCACGCACATGCTGGGCTATTACTCGTGCTGTCGCACACAGCGCCTGGTCACCAATTAGGTGGCCGTGAATATCATTTATGGATTTAAAATGATCAATATCAAGCATCAACACACCCAGGGGAATCTGCTTGCGCTGGGCTAGTTTTATTAGTAAAGCAGCTTCCTCGAAGAAGCTGCGGCGATTGTATATTCCAGTGAGCGGATCTGTACGCGCCTCTATTTCCGCCCGCACTTTTGCTGCTTGTAACTCCCTTGTGCGCAGCTGTATCAGGTGCTCAAGATCTGTTTTGGAAACTTCCAATTGTTGCAAATATTTTTTTCTGCCTGGTCTTTTTGGGTGCGTAAACGCTGCACCATTAATCCAATCGCAGCCATAATGGCCATCATTTCCACAAATGAAGCTACTGGAGGCCAGTAATAGTTGACCGGATTATGCACCACAAAGCCTAAATCACGCATAGCCTGCACCAGTAAGCCAAGCACCAGGGTGGCCCAACCTATTGCAAATACCGCGGCAGCACTATTACCCTGCCGCCAGCGCACCAAGGCAATTGGCACCACAAGTGGATAACATAACAATGCTACTGTCATGGAAATCTGGGAGGCAGATTTCAACCCCAGCAATACACAAACTAACAGGAAAGCACTGTTAGCCATCATTACCTGTAATAAGTAATCCAGCCTGGGAGTATAGCGCCTGGTTTCCAGGAAAATCCGCGCAAAAATTAGGCCTGTTAAAATCGCGATAGCTCCGCTAATAGTGGTATATCCCCAGTGAAATCCACCACTTACCAGATATTGATGTGTATAACCAAGTACGGTGCCCCACACCAAAATTTTACTGGCGCAATACAGGGAATAAAGGTAGAGAATATTTTCTTTAACCGTAATTGCCCCAACAAACGCAAATAGGGCCATGAGGAAATGGCCTCCGAAAAGGAAGGCTATTAAACTAATCTCGCCCTTGCTATTTTGTTGCAGCTTTTGGGGGCTCCAAATTCGCATACTGGGAAAAACCACTCCCAGCTCACCGGAATCAAATTTTACCAATAATTCCTGTGTAGTCTTGGCTGGCACAATAATTTCAAAAACAAATCGATTGTGCTCTACCTGGCGAGTGTCAAATGGAGCATATATGGATAATTTGGCAAGCTTCCGATAAGGTCCGGCACTGGATAAAGCACGGGAATACACCTGTAATCCCAGCAACTGATGATCCACATACTCAATATGTAATTTGGCTGGCTGGTTTGTGCTATTGCGCAAAGCAAAATGCGACCAGAAAGCACCGGGTTGAATACCGGTTGAGCCCGCAGTTCTCAAGGGGGTAAATGCTCCACGTTCATAGGCAAGTAAAGCATCCGCAATATCACTGTGGCCACCTTTATCATGCCAAGTCTCGTGGAATCCTGTGAGCTTACTTCCATCCTCCAACTGTGATACTTCAATTGGCACATGGGCCCAGGCCAAGGCTGAGGGTAGAAACAGGCAGTTGATAAGTATCAGAGTTAGCGACAATCGGGCAGAACGAAGGTACCACTTTAAGTTTATGGGGCATCGGAGATACAATAACCGCTGTCTTATTATACTTTTCTTCATGCTCTTGGCACGTAGGCGATACAATTCCGCTTTTATAATGTCTTCGACCGGCTCAGTAAATCACAGCCTCTCACGCGGAGAGTCATCTCCAGTTCCGGCAGCAATCGGCTTCAGTATCTTTGGCCACTCCCTGCTGAGCTACTGTCACTTTTAACTCCTCCCATCACGAATACTGCGATGGAACGCCAGAGCTATACAACCTTCGAAACCGTAAAAGATGACGGAGTTCTGACCAATACCATTTAACATCCGCCAGAAAACACTCAAGGCCTAACGGTGATGAGACATCCAAAGTAATAGTTATATATATCTGGACTTAAAGAGAGTCTAGATTCCAACAAGTGACAGGGAAATTAAGCGGATCACCTAATGGCATGGCGTCTTATGTACCCCACGAATGGCCAAACTCAATCACGGCCCTAGAGATCATCAGACAAAGAAGAGAAGCCGATATAGAGAAGACCAAATCTGGCTAACAATAAAATTGAAGCTTATTTGAATTAATTGACCAAACTTATCTCCTACTCTCTCAAAAACTCCATTTTAGCCTGCAAACATACCATTCATGCCTCCACTGAACTCCCCGGTAAAAACACATTACATAACAAGTATGTATTGGTAGATGGTCATTAATTAATCTTTATCCAAGTGGCCTAAAAAAATCACTATGTTTAATAATATTGGTTGGACCGTGAATACAAAGATAAAAGAAATCCAAGTCAATACTTTTACAGGGTTTGATCGTGCAAATACCTGAACAGATTGAATACCTTCTCAGTCAGAGCTTCTCGCTATCGACTAATATCAAATCTAGAAAGATCCTTAAATATCTATATACGCTTCAGCTTGGTTTATTAGCTTTATCTAAACCAGTTGAGGCAGTGCCTTCAATGACAACACCAAACCACAGATGAACATAAGGGCAAACATATAGTAGTGAAAACACTGTGTGCTAATACGCAATATTCAACGTTTCACTGGGTAAACCCCTATGCCCCCCCAATACCTATAGCAATACCCTAGGTAAGTAACTCTTTGGTAATAACTCTAAAGCTAAGGTAGGTCAGTATTTTTGTTCCCTGTAACACCAGAGTGTTCAAAGCTTTGGTGGCAAGCAGATTTTCCTTATCAATACCATAATTCAAAAAAATGGATTTTTTACTGGCCCGATAGCCCCGATGATTCCGGATAAAAAGGCAGTAACAAGTCCCAGTATAAAAAAGTAAGGAAGGCGCATGGGAAACGAATACTTTGTCTTGCCCAAACGGTATTGAAAAACAGTAGACATTAGAAAGACTCCAACAAAAAATTGAAGCCACAGGGGGTGCATCTAAGAACAGATATAGGCCCCAATTTTGGCCCCCAGAATGCTACCGGGCATGATCCAGCAGGCCACCTTCCAGTTGATATAGGACCAAAAAAACAAAGCCCTGAAGGGAGCAGCATCACGCTGCTAATTGTGACAGTCGGTGCAACCAAGTGAGGACCCAGGAGAAAACCTACCATTGGTACTAGCAACATGGCCCCGCCACCGGCGGCCAGAGTACAGACATACCAGGATAGAGCGCCAAAAACCAGGAGAGTTGCAGCTATCATTAGTTGGCAGCCTCAACCACTCAAAGCACTCTCCTGAAAGTATCCATCCAAAACCACAGCCGACAAACCCAGCCAACAAATACAGTCCAGAGAGGCAATCAGTAAACCGGTGGTCGCCAAAGCACCCCTCAATGCTGCTATCAGGGGGTGCTCAGAAAGTGTATGCCGATTAAATAGAGAAGAATTGCTGGATGCCCACCAAAACACTTGTGGTGGCCACAGAGGCGAGAATTAGGCCCATCACCCGACTGACGATGCTGGCACCAGCATCACCAATAAAGCGATAAATCCAGTTAGCAGTCAGTAACAGTGCAATGACTACAGCGAGTACCGCCAGCATGGCCGATGCGGTGTTTAATTGGTGAAGTAAATCAAAGCGGTGATTATCAGTCAGCACTACTGCGGCAAGCATGGCCCCTGGCGAAGCAATGGACGGCACTGCCAGCGGAAATATGGCAGTCTCATGCCCTTCTTTGACGATTTCCTTTTCCCGCTCGGGCTTACCCTCACCAAAAATCATTGTGAGGGCAAATAGAAATAGCACTACACCACCTGCAACCTGGAATGCGGATAGAGGCACCCCAATGGCCTCCAGTAGAAACTGACCTGCGATCAGGAAGAACAGCAGAATACCAGCCGCCACCAGTACAGAAAGCCAGGCGATTTTACGTTTTTGCCACTCTGCATGGCGGGAAGTCACTGCAATGAATACCGGCAGGGTACCCACCGGGTCGATTACAGCAAAGAAAAAGACAAAACTACTGATCCAATCGTTCAATTGGTACTCCGGCGTGCCGTGCTACTATCCGCTTATTCCTTGCCGCGGGGAGACCGGCAAGCACCACAGCAATATTGCCCGGGCCATCCCCGATGCCATAGGGAATGGCCTCCGCGGTGGAAAAGCTTAACCTGAAACTCAGTAAAAAAGTCTAGTGCATGACCAATCACTCACCGACCGCCCGCCGCATCGCGAAGACCATCCTGAATGGTTTTGATGCGTATTTTGCAGACTACCAGAACATCACCCTGGGCGCCAAGGCGCGCTTTGAGACCGCCTCCTGGCAAGCCGCACACCAGGCCAATAAGGAGCGCATTGATCTATACAAGACCAAGGTCAATCAGGTGCTCAAGCTGGTACACTCCGTCACTAGCAAAGACACCAGCCAACTGGATCTATGGCGGGATGCACGCGCAACTTACGCACAACTAATCGCCAGCCATAGCAATTACGAAATCGCGGAAACATTCTTTAACTCAGTGTTTTGTAGCCAGTTTAAACACGCCAATATCCACGATAGCAATATTTTCGTTAAACCTTCCCGCCCCCGGAAGACAAGCCGCTGCGGGATTACAGTATCTATATCAGCTATAGCGGGCGCGCCGGCCTGGAAAACATGATTGAGGATATCCTCAAGGATTTCAGCTTTTCTGCACCCTGGGAAAATATGCAGCGGGATATTGAAAATATCTGTAGGGCGCTACGTGGACGCCCCCTTGCAGACCTGGAAAATGAAAAATTGCTGCGCGTGGATATGCTGGAGTCAGTTTTCTACCGCAATAAGGCCGCCTATCTGGTTGGGCGCATGATATTCCATGGTGAGGTAGTCCCCCTGATCCTCCCCTGTCTGAACAACGGTCGGGGCAGTATCTTTGTAGACACCTTGCTGCACAGCAATGACTCCGCCAGCATTATCTTCAGTTTCACACGCTCCTATTTTATGGTGGATGCACCGATTCCTTCCCGCTTCGTGCGCTTTCTCTCTACCATTATGCCTCTAAAGGAAAAATCGGAACTGTATAACTCCATAGGCTTCCACAAGCATGGCAAAACGGAGTTTTATCGCCATATTCTCGCCCATATGAAAGTGAGTAATGACAAATTTGTGATTGCTCCTGGCATCAAGGGCATGGTGATGAGTGTATTTACGCTACCCTCTTATCCGGTGGTATTCAAAGTCATCAAGGACCGTTTTGATCGCCCCAAAACTGTCACCGAGAAAATTGTGAAGGAGAAGTATAAGTTTGTTTCCCGCTCAGACAGGGTCGGGCGTATGGCTGACACCCAGGAGTACACCAATTTTATTTTCTACCGTAACCGCTTTAGTGATGAATTACTGGAAGAACTACAAAAACTCGCTCCCTCCAAGCTGCTGATCGATGACAAGTGGGTAATCATCAAGCATCTCTATGTAGAGCGGCGTATGGAGCCCCTTAACCTCTATCTGCAAAATGCCAATGAAGAGGAAACAAGAGAGGCTATGGAAGAATACGGCAATGCAATCAAGCAGCTGGCCGCTGCCAATATTTTTCCCGGCGATATGCTACTGAAGAACTTTGGAGTCACCCGTCATGGCCGTGTCGTCTTCTACGACTACGATGAGCTTTGCCCTCTGACAGAGTGCAATTTCCGCAAGATCCCCGAAGCACAGACCGCAGAGCAGGAGCTGGCGGATAAGCCCTGGTATACGGTAGATGAGGCAGATGTTTTCCCCGAGGAATTCCGCCTATTTTTCTCTGGCAACCCTGTTGCTCGCGCAGCCTTTGAGAAGCAACACAGCGATCTTTACGATTACCGCTATTGGAGACGACTACAGGACCGTATTCGCGCTGGACATGTGGAGAGCGCCTTCCCTTACCGGCGCAAGTGGCGCTTCCACCGTCGAGCACCGGCTATCGCAAGGAAAAAGTAAGTGCTCAATCTGTGACTATATTGGTAGGAGGTATTTCCTATTAGAACAGGTGATAAGTGCGCATATTTGCATGGGCCACAACCCCAGTGGCCCTGGCTTTATTATTTGCCAAGGGCTGCGGTTACCTCCCCAGCGAAATGACCATTGCCGGGAAAGAAAAAGCGCCACCGCCCCACGCTCGCATCACAGGCAAACCCCAAGTGGTCAGCTGTGCCACCCCAGCCAGGGGTTTCGCCCAATCGCTTTTGATGCGCTCTACACCTTTACAGGCGATGAACGCCAACCATTCCAAGAGAAAACCAGTATTCCGGCGCAATTTGATGTGGAAGCCTATGTATGGGGCAGTGAACGCTGTGCTCCTAGCGCCTTCTGCAAGCGCGGAGACTATTATTGGCTAATTGGTCGCGGGCCGGGAAATGAGTTCAATACCTGGGTGGTTACACCTCAATACCCGAGGATGATTATTCAATCTCCTTGTTACGAATGGCTTCGGATCGGACAGCGCTATCGCTTCTCTTTTAGCCGTGGGAAGCTGGTAGGATTCAGCCGAGACTAGGTGAGTGCTGATTACTGTGGGCGCTTTTTAAGGTAGCGATAAATAGCATCTTGAGAACGACACCCCTTACGATCACTATTGGCAATTCTGGTATTACTTTGCTTTGCATCCATAACCCGGGCCTTTTGATTGTCACTCCATTGCAGCTCCAGTATTTTCCGTACAGTCTCACGATGCTTACTATTGGCCAGGGGAAAAGTAACTTCCACTCGATGATCCAGGTTACGGGTCATCAAATCTGCCGAGGACAGCCACATAATCTCCTCACCACCGTTGTGGAATATATAGACACGCGCATGCTCCAAGAACTTATCCACCAAACTGATAACCTGGATATTGTTGGAGAGTCCCGCAGTTTCACATACTAACGAACACATACTCCGCACAATAATTCTAACCTGCACACCAGCAGCACTTGCACTATAAAGCCGCTCTATCATCTGACTATCCACCAAGTTATTGCATTTTATGAACAACTCGGCCTGATCACCTCTTTGTGCAGCTTCGATTTCCCGATCTATTGCCCCCAGCAGGGCTGCGCGGTTGGTCAGTGGGGAAACCGCGATATGCTGGAATACCGGGCGACGTCGAGTACGCTGGATAAATTCGAAGACATTGTAAACATCCAGGCCCAGATCCTGGTTATTAGTTAACAAACTAAAATCACAATAAATTCGCGCGGTACTCTCATTAAAATTACCTGTTCCCAGATGACTGTAGAATTTATCCTTGCCCTCTTCCCGCCGAACAATAGAGATTAATTTGCAATGAACTTTTAATCCGGGAACGCCATAAATTACCTCCACTCCCGCATCGGATAACTCCTTGGACCAATGGATATTGGCTAGCTCATCGAATCTCGCACGCAACTCAACTACTGCAATCACCTTTTTATTATTGCGCACTGCATTTATCAAAGCAGCAACCACCCGTGAGTTTTTTGCAACCCGATATAAATTGATACGAATTTCCCGCACCTGGGAATCTATAGCTGCAGAGGCCAGCAAATTGGTGATGACACGAAAATCATGATAAGGGTAATAATAAAGTCGGTCTGCACTGCGAATTTGTGCAAAAGCACCCCCATCACTCGGCAGCGTAGGCAGTGGCACCAACGGCTTGTAGGTATAACGCCCAGAGTCCGCTGGAAATTTCATCAGGTCTTTGGAATTGTGGTAGCGGCCACCTGGTGTATAAGTATCGTAACGCCCCATCTTTAATTTTTTTCACCAAATTAAGGAGCACTTCGGGCATTTCTGCATCATAGGCAAGGCGCACTGGATCAGCACGTTTACGTCTCTTGAGTGATTTTTCTATACGATCTACAAGATTCTGGGTGATTTGCTCGCCCAGCTCCAGCTCGGCATCGCGACTGATCTTGAACATGAATGCCTGCGCCGAGCGAATGGGCAACACTTGGCGAAACACCTCTACCAAACAGGCCCGTATAATATTGTCCAGAACGATATAAACCTTTTCCCGCTTACCTTCACGGGGTGGAATCACTACAAAACGGGATAGAGTATTAGTGGGAATTTCCATAGCGGCATAGCGCCGACTGCCATCTTTTAGGCGGAGGAAAATCGCAAAATAAATACTCGCCTCATTAAGTAGCGGCATAGTATCGCGGTCATCAATAAAGAAAGGCTCCAGCTCAGGCAACACTTCGCGATGAAAGTAATCCTCTACAAACTTACGCTGGCGCTCGCTGAGCTTATTCTCCCTAACCACATGGATGTTATGTTTATCGAGATCAGCCAGTACTTTGGCGTAAGCACGTGCATAGCGCCGCTGAAGACGTAACACTCGCTCATTAATTTGCCCCAATAGTTTGGCAAAATGCCTCTTCTGTTGTTCACCAACGGCAAAGGCCGCGAGGCGACGTACATCCGCTACACGAACCCGGAAGAATTCATCGAGGTTATTGGAGAAGATCCCCAGGAAGCGCACCCTCTCAATAACGGGTACTGTTTCATCTTCCACTTCCTGCAACACCCGCTCATTAAACGACAGCCAACTCAACTCTTTGGGGTATAGGGGCGTATCGTTAAACATCGACAATCTGCCAAACATCTCAGCCGCAAATGAATTTCCCCATCCCAGAGGGCTTGGAGTGAGCGTGTCCCAAGCAGTCAATTTAGAAGGCGCAGTAATAAGCGGAAACGAGGCACTACTGCAGAAAAGAGGATTTACACGCTTTTCGCCAATTTCAGGGGCGTATTCCCGCCAGATTGAAACAATCTAAGTGGGCACAGGGTTATACAGTTAATAGTAGAGCAGTTTGCCGTCTCAATTAACGCGGGTGCCAGGATGTCGATGCAATCACCAAGTGAACGCTACGCAGCGCTCGACCTGGGTTCTAACAGTTTCCACCTGTTATTGGCGGAATTTCGCGGTCAGCGCATGGTGCGCCTGCATACAGACCGTGCCATGGTGCGCCTGGCTGAGGGACTGGATGCCGAACGTAATCTGGATCCAGCGGTGTCGGAACGTGCATTGGCAGCTCTCAACCGTTTCCAACCCGTACTGGATAAACTACCGACCGATCATATTCGTGTGGTAGGCACCAACACCCTGCGCGCTGCAGCGGCCAACGCAGACGGTTTTCTCGAAGAGGCGGAATCCATCCTGGGGGTGCCAGTGGAAATCATCAGCGGCATTGAAGAGGCTCGCCTGATTTACTCAGGTGTAATGGCCGCCGCTGACGGTCCACCCCGGCTACGCTGCATAATCGACATCGGTGGCGGCTCCACCGAACTGGTGCGCGGTAGTGAGTCCCCAGAGCAATTGCAAAGCCTGTACATGGGTTGTGTTTCCTACAGCAAGCGCTACTTCGCCGATGGCATTATTAGCAGGCAGACCATCAATCATTTCAAGCACGCTCAGCGCGCTGCACGTGCGGAGCTTCAGGAGCTCCAGCACATGGCCGCCGAAGCTGAAGTAGTAGGCTGCTCAGGTACCATCAAGGCGGTATCTCGAGTACTGAACGGTGGCGAAGTAGAGGATATCAGACGCGAGGATATTGATCGCCTGGCGCAAGAGGTGGCCCAAGCCGAGCATATCGCCGATTTGAATTTGCCCTATCTCGATGAGGAGCGCCGCCCTGTATTCGCTGCGGGCCTGGCAATTTTGCACGCTATTTTTTGCGAGCTGGATATCCAGCGCATGGAGGTCTCACCTTATGCAATACGCGAAGGCATAGTGCACGACCTGGCTGGCCGCCTGCATGGAGGGGACAGGCGTGCGGATACAGTGGCCTGGGTAATGCAGCGCTGGCAGATAGATGCCAACCAGGCTCGCCGCGTAAGTGATACTGCCCTTAAGCTATTACAGCAACTGCGTCCCGGATATCCGCCGGAAGGGCGCCAGCGATTGCGCTGGGCCATACAACTCCATGAAGTTGGTTTGGCCCTGACGCACAGCAGCTTTCGCAAGCTCGGCGCTTTTATGATCAAACACGCTGATCTGGCCGGGTTTTCCAAGGGTGAACAGGAGCACTTGTCCTATCTCGTGCGCAACCAGCGCGGACGAATAAAGCACCCCAAAGAACACTACGGCTTCCACCCCAGCCCCGACCTGCTTCTGTGTCTGCGCCTGGGCTGTATCATTCACCGCGATCGCACCGAACGCACATTGCAAGGAATCAACCTGGCCGACCAGGGAGATGCCTACCGCTTGCAAATTGAACGTGAGTGGCTGGATAGCAGCCCGGCTATTGAGGAGCTGCTCTACCAGGAAGAACAGCATTGGCAATCACAGACACGCCCATTGCGCCTACTTGCGGTATAGACACCACTGTGAATAGTTATCGATACCGGTAACATGCCCGTTAATATCAATTTTTATCCTAAGCCCAGAATCTATGAAGCTCAGCGAAGTTACCCTCAGCCACCACTATGCAGATCTGGGCGACGCCTTCGGCACGCGAATAGATCCCACCCCCTTCGATCACCCCCAGTTGATCGACACCAATCCAAAAGTCATGCAGCTACTCGGTATCGATGCATCTGAGATAGAAAATGCCGCATGGGCGCAACTGGGCTGTGGCGCCAAACTATTTCATGGCAGCCGCCCCTTTGCCATGAAGTACACAGGTCATCAGTTTGGGGTCTACAACCCGGACCTGGGTGACGGCCGCGCATTGCTGCTGGGAGAAATCGAAAATGCCGGACGGTGTTGGGAGCTGCACCTTAAAGGTGCCGGCAAAACCCCCTACTCCCGTTTTGGCGATGGCCGCGCGGTATTGCGCTCCACTATTCGCGAGTACCTCGCCGGTGAGGCCTTAAGCGGCCTGGGTATTCGATCCACCCGTGCACTATGTATTGTTGGCAGCGACGAACCGGTAACACGTGAACAGATTGAAAATGGCGCCATGCTGATCCGAGTGGCCGAGAGCCACGTGCGCTTCGGCCACTTCGAATACCTGTTTTACACTAAACAACTACAAGCCCTGCAACAGCTCATCAGTGAAATCTGCCAGCGCTTTGTGCCAAATTCACAAGGGCTCGGTGTCCGCGAGCAGGCTGAGGCGATGCTGCGATTTACCACTATGCGCAGCGCCGAACTGGTAGCTGGTTGGCAGGCAGAGGGCTTTGCCCACGGAGTGCTCAATACCGACAATATGTCGATTATCGGCGATACCTTTGATTTCGGCCCCTATGCCTTCCTTGACGACTACGACCCCACGTTTATTTGTAATCACTCAGATCACACAGGCCGCTACGCCTTCGAACAGCAGCCGGGTGTCGTATTGTGGAATTTAAACGCGCTCGCCCACGCCCTGTCCGGATTTGTTGACGTGGAAACATTGCGTGATTGTTTGGAGCAGTTTCAGCCCCAGGTCACCCGCACCTATGCTGCACGTATGCGCGCCAAGCTTGGGCTCACCACAGAAGAGGATGGCGATCCAGCACTCTGTGCAGATCTACTAAAACTGTTACAACAGGGTGAGGCGGACTATGCCCGTTTCTTCCGCGCATTGGCACACTATCGCGGCGAACGCCCAGCAGCTGGGTTATGTGAATGTATCGCAGCAGTTCAACACGATGCGCTGGATCAATGGCTGGGGCATTACGATCGACGCCTGTCACGTGAGAATAGTAATTCCCGCACGCGCAACCGCGCCATGTTAGCAGTAAACCCCAAATATATTCTGCGTAACTATTTGGCACAGAAAGTCATCGAGGCAGCCGGACAAGGTGATTATTATCCCCTGCGTACTTTGCGCAATTTGCTGCAATCACCGTTCGAGGAACACCCGGAGCATGAGGCCTGGTCTGCCAGACCACCTGAATCCGGCAAGCGTATTCCCCTAAGCTGCTCCTCATAAAGCGGCAAAACTGGTACGAAAATCAGATAAAAAGCGGTTAAATGCGGCTAACTGCCGGATATATGCGGCTAATTTTTGCCCGATGGTGACTATCCTCCTGCCGCCAACGATGACTTCATGTAAGATCTGGGTCACCACTTAACAGAGGAACTCCTACAGATGATCAAAAACCTGCTCCTGGCCGCTTTCGGCCTGATGTTCGCCCTGCAGGCCAGTGCCGCAGATGTTGTAGGCAAGTGGCGCACTGTCGACGATGAAACCGGCCAGCCCAAGTCTATCGTGGAAATTTACGAAAAGGATGGAAAGTACTACGGGAAAATTGACCAGTTGCTGATGAAACCCAATGACACCGTCTGCGAGAACTGCCCCGGTGATCTGAAGGGTAAACCTCTCGTTGGCATGGATGTGATCACCGGCATGGCGAAGAAAGGTGATAAATACGAAGGCGGAGAGATTATGGACCCGGTCACAGGCAAGGTATACGACTGCAAGTTCTGGCTGGAGAACGACGACACCCTGAAGGTGCGCGGTTACCTTGGTTTCTTCTACCGCACCCAGACCTGGCACAGAGTTCAGTAATTAAATATTAAGAAGGCCCATCTCGCGGGCCTTCTTAATATTCCCACTCTATCTGTTCTGGCAAGGGAAGCCCTTCCCCTGCAAACTTTTCGTTTTTACAGGACCACCCTGCCACTCTCATCGGTTGAGGCTCGGGCCGAAACCACCTTGGCATCCTCGCTGGTGTCGATACGCACCTTTGCACTCATACCGGCCCGTAACTGCGGCGCATCCTTTAGAGGATAGAGACGCAAGCGCACCGGCACTCTCTGTACTACTTTCTTCCAATTGCCGCTGGCATTCTGCGGAGGCGTCAGGGCAAACTCGCTACCACTAGCCGGGCTCATACTGTCCACCTGGGCCTGCCATTCGAAATCAGGATAAGCGTCGAGCGTCACCTCTGCCTGCTGACCGGTACGTACCTTGGCTAGCTCAGTTTCCTTAAGATTGGCTTCCACCCAAAGACCGCTAGACCCAATCATATTGAGCAAGTTAAGTCCGGCAGTGGCCATCTCCCCAACCTGGGGCACGGTATTGGCGATGGTGCCATCTACTGGCGCAATAATACGCGTACGAGACAGTTGATAGTTGGCCTTATCCAACTGTGCCTGGGCCACTTTGAGATCCGCCTGATCTTCCAAAGCAGAACCAGGATCGCCTCCCAGCTCTGCCCGCAGGCTGGACAGTTTTTCTGCATTGATAGTGATCTGTGCCCGAGCCCGCTCCAATTGCTGACGCGCACTATCCAGCTCCGCTTCAGAAAAAGCCACTTTGCCTAGCTTTTCGTTGCGCTCCAGTTGGCGCCGGTAAAAATCTGCATCTTTGCGCGCCTGTTGTAAGGCGGCATCGGCCTCCGCATATTCGGCGCGGCGGGCCAGCAAGTCATTGCGCACCTGTGACAAACGGGCTTCTGCCTCGGTGACCGCCAACTCAAAGGCTGTGCGGTCGATCTGAATTAACAGCTGACCCTTGCTCACCACTTGGTTGGCACTCACCAGTACCTTGGTGACCACACCGCTGACTTCTGGTGCCAGGGAGACTTTATCCGCCTTCACATAGGCATTCTCTGTCTCGACGATATCGCCACTGCCAAACAGGCTCCAGCCAACCGCCAGCGCAGCAAGCACCAGGACCAGTATGAGCCCCAGTTTGCGCTGTGTGGTTCGATCCAGGTTTAGATTCAGCTTGTCAGTCAAATTCAATCTCTTCGCGTGTCAGGTTTTTGCGCAATCGCTCCAACAACGTTTGCAGCTGTATTACTTCCTCCGGGGAAAAACCATCCAGGGCTTGGGCGCGAGTCTCTTTTTCGAGCCCATCCAACAAAGCCATGGCCGGTTCCGCCTGCCCGGTCAGGTAAATACGAAAGCAGCGTCTGTCCTGCGGGTCAGGGCGCCGCTCTACCAGCCCTTCCCGCTGCAGGTTATCGAGTTGGCGCGCCAGGCTAATCGGCGCCATATCAAGGCACTCAGCCAATTCTGCCTGCTTCTGCCCCTGTTGCCGCACCAGATGCCACAGCACCTGCCAGCGGGAGCCGCTGAGACTATGACCCCTGGCTCGGCGGTCAAAGTTGCGCCGCAGTAAACGCGCCGCGCTGTGTAGCTCCAGGCTCACCCCAGTCGCAATATCCTCGCCCTGCGTATCTTTCCCTGACATGCCTAAGACTCCCTTTTTGAGGGCGCTCATTATAAGCCTGCTTATTATTTCATCAATGTATCAGTTATCAATACGGGATTAGCAATAAAAAAGGCGGTCAGAATGACCGCCTTTGCCAGCACAGGTGGACTTCAGCTTACTTTTCCAATACCTCAATCCGATCGACCTTCTGGAATCCCCGTGGCAGCTTATTACCACGGCGACCGCGCTCGCCGCGGTAATGATCCATCTCTGCGATCTTAATCTTGGTATGACGCTTTCCAGCGTGGACAACCAGCTGGCTCTTACCCTCCAGCACGGCAACACCCACCACAACTTCCTCACGGCTCGCTGCGCGGGCCGAGGTGATATTGATAATCTTATTACCCTTGCCCTTCGCCAACTCAGGCAATTCGGTGACAGGGAATACCAGCATACGTCCTTCCGAGGTTACTGCCGCCAGCAGGGCCTCCTGTGGATTTTCCAGTAAATGAGGTGGCAGCACCTGCGCTCCCTTGGGCAGGGTCAGCATGGCCTTGCCAGCCTTATTGCGCGACTGCAGATCCGAGAGCTTGGCAATAAAGCCATAGCCGGCATCGGAGGCCAGTAAAACCCGTTGTTCGTCCGGCCCCATGAGCAGCCCCTCAAAGGTGGCACCGGAGGGTGGATTGATTCGCCCGCTCAGCGGCTCGCCCTGCCCTCGCGCCGACGGTAGAGTATGAGAGGCAATGGAATAGCTGCGCCCTGTGCTATCAAGTAACAGCGCCGGCTGGTTGCTCTTGCCTCGTGCGGCGAAGCCGAGACTATCCCCAGCCTTGTAACTCAATGCCGCCGCATCAATTTCATGGCCCTTGGCCGCGCGAATCCAACCCTTTTCGGAAACCACAACAGTGATGGGATCGGAAGACAGTAACTCCGCTTCGCTAAACGCTTTGGACTCTTCACGGGCAACGATGGGGGAACGACGCTCATCACCAAATTCTTTGGCCGCCGCCAATAGCTCTTTCTTGATCAGCGTCTTCAGGCGACGTTCGCTATCCAGAGTTTTAGTTAGAGTATCACGCTCTTTCTCCAGCTCAGCCTGCTCACCACGAATTTTCATCTCTTCCAGACGCGCCAACTGGCGCAGCTTGGTGTCGAGAATGTAGTCTGCCTGGATATCCGTGAGCTCGAAACTCTCCATCAACTCCTGTTTGGGTTCATCGCTGGTGCGGATAATTTCGATCACCTCATCGAGATTGAGGAAGGCGATCAACTGCCCGGCAAGCAGGTGCAGGCGTTTCTCAACTTTGTCCAGGCGGAACTGTAGGCGGCGGCGGGTGGTAGTTGCCCGGAAAGTCAACCACTCTCGCAGGATCTTATCGAGGGACTTCACCTGGGGGCGGCCATCGATACCGATCATATTCATATTGACGCGGTAGTTGCGCTCAAGATCGGTGGTGGCGAACAGGTGGTTCATCACCGATTCCATATCCACCCGGTTGGATTTCGGCACAATTATCAGGCGCGTGGGATTTTCGTGATCCGACTCATCGCGAAGGTCATTCACCATAGGCAGCTTCTTCGCCTGCATCTGCTGGGCGATCTGCTCCAGCACCTTGGCACCACTCACCTGGTGGGGCAGCGCGGTAATCACGATATCACCGTCTTCCTTGCTCCATAGGGCGCGCATCTTGATAGAGCCGCGACCGGAAGTGTAAATCTTACGAATATCATCGCGCGGCGTAATTATCTCTGCTTCAGTGGGCATATCCGGGCCGAGAATATGCTCACACAGCTCTTCTACTGTGGACTTGGGGTTTTCCAGCAGCGCCACAGTCGCGTTGACCACTTCGCGCAAGTTGTGCGGCGGAATATCTGTAGCCATACCCACGGCAATACCGGTGGTGCCGTTCAATAGAATATTGGGCACCCGTGCCGGAAGAACACAGGGTTCATCCATGGTGCCGTCAAAGTTCGGCTGCCAATCGACTGTGCCCTGCCCCAATTCCGACAACAGTACTTCCGAATATTTACCCATGCGCGACTCGGTGTAACGCATGGCGGCAAAGGACTTGGGATCATCCGGCGAGCCCCAGTTGCCCTGACCGTCGATCAATGGATAGCGGTAACTGAACGGCTGTGCCATTAACACCATTGCCTCATACACGGCACTATCACCGTGGGGATGGTACTTACCGATCACATCGCCGACCGTACGCGCGGACTTCTTATACTTGGCGGTATTCTTCAGGCCCAGCTCGCTCATGGCATAGACGATACGCCGCTGCACCGGCTTTAGGCCGTCTCCGATATTCGGAAGGGCGCGATCCAGGATCACATACATGGAGTAATCCAGATACGCCTTCTCGGTGTACTCCTTTAACGGCAGGCGCTCTGTGGCCTCATAGACAGAGGTGTCGGTCATACAGCACTCGTTATTCGATTCGGAAGGAGCGGATTATGGCGGACTGGGGCGGGAGGTTCAAAGGGAAGCAATGAGTGTTAAAAAGATATATCGCGGAACTGGAGTAGGAGTAGGAGTAGGAGTAGGAGTAGGAGTAGGAGTAGGAGTAGGAACTAGCTTCCACTTCTCAGCTAACCTAGCAAAGCAGTACAAACCACTGAGTCAAATTCACACGACAGATGTATAAGCATTTTAGAATACTGGCAGGAAACTAAAACCACTAACTACAAAGTAGTTAGCAAGTAACCCCTGATATGCCTCAACTAAAATTAGAGACACTGAGTATCGGCTCACTTGAAAAAATAGCGCTGGATGTACCGCCGGGAGAAGTCATCTGCCTATCCGGCTCCTCCGGCTCCGGTAAAAGCCGCCTACTCAGAGCTGTGGCTGATATAGAGCCCCATAATGGCAAGATATCTCTTGATGACAAAGAACAGAATAAAATACCTGGCCACCAGTGGCGTCGCCAAGTCATGCTGGTACCGGCACAGAGTGCCTGGTGGTATGAGACTGTCGGTGAACACTTTAATAAACCGATGGACGAAGCCTTAAAGGTATTCGGGTTTCCCGCAGAGGCCACAGGGTGGCAGGTGAGCCGGCTCTCTTCGGGAGAAAAGCAACGCTTGGCGCTTATTCGCGCTCTCTCCTATGAACCAAGTGCGCTTTTACTGGATGAGCCCACTGCCAATCTCGATGTGGAAACCACGAATAAAGTAGAAAAGTGGCTGCTTGCTAAGATTCAAAAACATCAATACCCGGTAATCTGGGTGGCCCACAGTAAAGAACAGATACAGCGAGTGGGCAGCAGGCATTTTGAGATTCAGGGAAGCCATCTTGTGGAGCGGGAGATATCACAATGAGTGTGATCGACCTGACCTGGTGGCAGTTATCGCTGGCTGCGGCGCTGGTGGTTGCCCTGGCAATTTGCACCCATATCGCACGATTACAGCTCGGCAAGCCACTGATTGTCGCGGCAGTACGCACTGCGGTTCAATTGGCGCTTGTCGGAGTCATACTGGAAGCCCTGTTCGCTGTTGGCACCCTGTTATGGGTCAGCCTGCTGGGATTGGCAATGTTATTGTTTGCCGGGCAACAAGTCGTCTCACGGCAAAAATATCGCCTGCGTGGAGGCTGGAGTTTTGCCATTGGCACTTTATCCATGCTGGTTTCCGCATTTAGCGTCACAATACTGAGTCTAGTGGTGCTAATCGGTCCTCAGCCCTGGTACCAACCTCAATACTCTATTCCCCTCCTGGGAATGCTTCTTGGGAATACCATGACCGGCGTTGCCCTGGGCCTGGATCGACTAACAGAAAGTATGCGGCGCTCAAGCGATATTATTGAAAATCGCCTAATGCTGGGCGAAACCTGGCGGCAAGCCAGTATTGAATTTCGCAGAGACGCAATGCGCGCGGGATTAATGCCAACAATCAATTCGATGGCTGCAGCCGGCATTGTATTTCTGCCAGGTATGATGACTGGGCAGATACTAGCTGGTACATCCCCCACAGTCGCAGTGAAATATCAAATTTTGATTATGTTTACTATTGCTGCTGGTACAGGGTTTGGTACTTTTGTCTCTGTTGGTATGTGTGCGAAACATCTCTTTGATCAGAGAGAGAGGTTATGTATAGATAGATTAAAGGAGTTAAAATCACCTTGATTTAATCTAAGTTACTCAATAGCAGCGCAAGTGTTACAAGACAAATTAAAATACCTTTATTTAGAGTATTAATTGAGTCTGAATTATTATCAAAATATTAAAGCTCCTTTAAAGGTAACCTTCTGGAAAGGTAATTTTCTGGAAAGGTAACCTTCTGGGTATTACTGATTGCTGTGAGCTGAGAATCCCCGACAATATCCCAAGACATACATTCCAAGAATTAAATTTGCCCACGACTCCGATATTTCCATCTTTATTCATAATATCAAAGCCAGGAGTTGCTTCCCGAAATACAGTGGCACCACCATAGGTCAATTCAGCAAGGAGCTCAGACTCACCACTAATATTGTAAGAAATAGGAAAACCAAATTCGACACTTTCAATTTTATCCCAATAGGCTCCCCCAGCTGTAATACAAGCAGAGTCAGTACCCCAACCCCAAAAAACTGGAGCATTGAATAGATTACCTGCGACTGGTTCCTTGACAGTGCTAAATTCAATAGCCATATAGGTTTCGGGCCCAAATATGCATGATAGAAAGAAGCAGTTTCTCTTGAAATGCCTCTAATGCGCTTATGCGAAGACCAATCCGTTTCTCAAGGTCAGGATGTAAATAAGTCTGCTCGATGCCATTAACTCGATCGAGGTAACCAAAAACATCCGTCTTAATAGGAAAGGTATCGGTATACTTGTCTGAAAAATTAGTACCTGAGTCAACTAGCTGTAGTTTCCCATGGAATTCCAGCAACCCATCGGGAGTACACAAATGAAAAAAGACTGGAAAAGGCGTTAACGCTGGCAAACAGCCAGCGTTTTCAAATTAATCACGTAGCTTTTTATGGCCGACCTAAAAATAAAACTAGAGCGGCTATAATCAAACCAACTAACAAAATCCAAACCCCTCTCAACATCAAGGAGCGTGCATATTCTGCCTCTTTATAGCGCAGCGCATAGGGAATACCGGTGATTGGACCCAAGAAAATGGTAATGATACCCCAAACCCAATGCTTGTTACCCAATGCTGTAAGGGCTGCCATTAGTCCCCCAAACCAGCATAAGGTAACACCGATCACACACACCACAAGTGCAATGATTGACCACCACTGGTTAGCCAGGAAAATTTCTACAATTTGAGTTTCTGTCATGGTGACCTATTACTCCCTATTACTACTCGGTCATTAGAATACCTGCTCCCCGGTTGACAACTCTCTGATTATCCATCCAAGCCAGGGAAAGATACCCCCAGTAAGGCGGCACCTATGAATGGCATATAATAACCTTTAAGCGGAGCAAATAGTCTCCTTAAATAAAAGCAAGAAAGTTGGCAAGCACTTACTCTCCTGAAAACTCAGTCACAAGCTCTAGTCCCGTGATATTCCTGGTCTCATTGGCAAAAGCATAATATTCCGGCTTTTCATCGATAAAGATCTGATGAGTCATTTTTACTTCTTTAGGTAGATTTAAAATTCCCGCTGGTATTGAATACTGCTGGGTTTCTTTTAAACGGTAAAAAAGATGAGATCCACATTTGGAGCAAAAGCCACGCTCTGCCCAGTCTGAGGAGTCAAATACGGAGATATGCTCCTCTCCAGAGATCTCAACATTGGTTTGGCAGTCCACCGCCAACAAAGGACCACCACCCCACTTTTTACACATTCCGCAGTGGCAGACACCCAAATTTGATGATGGTAACGAGGCCTTAAGGGTAACAGAACCACACAGACAACTTCCTTGTACTTGATTAGTACCGCTCATATTACATCCCCTCTGTAATGAACAACTTTATTATCAGTGTCAGTATTTGCCAGCAAACACTGTCATCAAAAGAAAACTACACGCTTGGAGGGAATCACACAAGGGTTCCGATGAATACTTCTGGACTAAAGATCACACTAAGATCTCTATAAGTTCTCATTTATGAGACTTGGTTCTAACCAAAGTTAGTTATATCTTCCAGCGAGCTTCATAAATTATGAGTCACTTTTCCTATCTTAGACCTGAAGCCTCCCCCAGGAAATATTCAGTCACTTACATGGTGCAGGACCATCAATATTAAAAACATTTGAAGCAGCAATGAGAAGCCCCTCAGAACTATCTCGTGGAGAACGTGAATTAATAGCAGTATTTATTTCCTCCTTGAATGGATGTCGATACTGCTATCTATCCCATGCAGAAGTCGCACGCGAATATGGAGAGGCTGATGAACTTATAGAAGCTGCGCTTTCAGGTGTTATCACTCAGTTTCCCCAAAAGCTGCAAATAATTTTTAGTTTCGCTGCGAAAGTGGCTGAAAATGCTCATTCGATCTCGAAAGAAGATATTGCAGATGCTATTAGTGCTGGATGGAAGGAGCAAACAATATTAGATGTTGTCTTCGTCGTATCCTGCTTTTCTCTAGTTAATCGCTTAGTATCCGCCGCAGGTATAGAACCCTTATCACAGCAAGGTAATATAGAGGCAGGTAAATTTATTGCGCAACAAGGCTACTATCAAGATAACAAGTCAAAGTAATTTTACAAATCTTGATTAATTTGAAAACTCGACTCTGGGCTGGCCAAAATCTCTTCCATTGTAATCTGGTGCGCAGGGGATCAATTCCGCCGCTGGAATGCCTGCATCAATAAGATATCGCTCAACTTTTCGACTACGCTCTTGTGCCAGCTTCTCAAACTCTTCACGCAAGAAAATAGGGGGGTTATGGTAAAAATCAGCAAGGAGACGGCGGCTACCTCTTAGGCCTACGGTAGACTCAGGATACATTGCGCTCCAGTCTCTGGCATTAGCTATACCGCACACTCCGGGGCGGGCCTTCGGATGTTTATGCAGTACAGTTACCATTTGCTGTAATTGCCCCATAGCCAAACTACTTAATTCTGAGCTGCCAGGAGCAAACTCAATTGAATCAAAGTCTTTTGCCATAAATCGTCCCCACGCCAACTTAACCAGCAGGTAAATTCCATAGGGAGTTAGGTAGCTTAACAAAGCATCGAAGATGGCTTTTTGCAGTAATTCACTGAAGACAAAGGATAGAGAAAACTTAGGATCTCGAATATTACCGGTTACAGGCATTCCAAATTTCACATTTCCCTGGCCATCTTTCAGCAACCATAAAGCCACATTTAATGGGATAATTTTTGATTTAACGGGCAGCTGGTCATCCTTACGAACACGACGCACTTTGATTTTTTCTAGCTCAACATCAGCAAAAGCATTCAATTGATTTTCCCGCACATGAATGCTAACCACCGCGTCCATTTGTCCTTGTAATATCTTATAACCAAGTAACTTAGCCATATAGGGAGTGGCCGGAATAAGATTTACATTCTCCATATACCCCGTTAAATCAGCATCCCATATGTTCTCCCCTAAGTAATCGATAGTTCCCCCCAGTTGAATGTCACCAAAACCACCAGGCCTGCCATTCGCTACCAACACTGCCGGTGGGTGTTCGCCGAGATTGCTAAAATGGCTCAAATTTAGATTGATATCACGTACGGGCAGCCGAGCTCGAAACTCGTCCTGCCGATCAACCCAGGTGAAAGTGCCATGTCGAAGATGAACATCCCTTATATGGTAGGAAAGGGGGTCATTTTTTTCTCTCTCAACAGAAAGTCTGTTTACCCCTTTAAACCCTCTTAGCTCAGCTATTTCTTGCTTTATTGGGAATCTACCCCGCTCATCCCGCACTAAAATAAACCGCGGCTGTAGAAAATCAATAAATTCTACATTTAGTAATTTATAACGCCTATCGAAACTAAATCCTTCAATATGCAGTAATCTAAAGTCCCCCACTGTGCTATGTCGATGATACTCTGGCTCAACTGGATTCCTGTTAAAAAAGTGAAAATGAACCGCTTCCCCCAGGAAAATCGCCACTCCTGAGCACTGATCGCAAATTGTGAAAGCGTTATACTCTCCCCCTCCACTAGCAGTTCACCTTGGGGAGAAAAAAGATCAATTTTTTTCGCCTTTAGTAAATTGAACTCCAGGCCCTGTCCAGCTGTAAAACCTCCATCCAGTTCCAAATCCCCCAGCCTGAAACAATGATCTCCCTCATCGAAATAGCCGTTGGGTATACAACTGGCAATATTATTCAATTGCAACTGCTGTACATGTACTGATCCAGAGCTGAAGCGTAGTTGTCTCACCCGTAGACTTTCTGTTTTTAACAGCTGTTCCGGTAGTGCCTGCGAAAATCCTGCTGCATGCATCTGTATATTTGCCGAACTAATATCGAAGACTTTAAATATTCTTCCGGAAAGCGTATTTTTACTTACTACTTTGCCAAGTTTCAGCCGTTCTAACTGATAACAAGGCGCTATCTTTCGGTCTTTAAGTAATCCTGCCGGAAGACAACCACTTATGTTGCCAACTTGTATCAGTGATTTCCCCTCGAAGGAAATATTATCCAATTGCAAGTTAGGTACCCTAATCGGTTTAGTATTTCTACGCACTAAAGACAATCCACTTAGCTCCATTGAACCCTTAAGAGAAAATGGTCTACTGAGTGATATTTTTTGCACACCAGGCATCAGGAGCTGGTCGAGCCCATAGCAACGTCGCGTATCCCCCGGGCTAGCCTGTTTCAATAGATGAATATTTACCTTCCTGTCGGAGTCAGGTAAACAGACCCTGATATTTTCCAGGCGAAAATTCGTAACGGAAAAATCTCCATCACCATCCCAGGTCATGCGCTGCCAGCTCATCTGTTGCAAGCCAGCCTGCAAGTAATTATTCCCTTTTTGCCAAAAAGCAACTGGTGCAGTTTGCATAGGTCCAAAATCCAAAAGAGCTGTATTTTCATTTAATCCAATACGAACCGGTCCTCTATTGAAGCGCAATCGAGGAGTTTCAATGCAATCAGCCAGCTGAAACCTATTTGCCTCACTAGGTAATAGCCTGTGCAAACCACAGATAAGAATGTTATCAATTTCCAGATGGTACAGATCGAGTGTATTGTGCGAGAAGGCGATTTTATCGACGGACAGCTTTGAGAGCTGCCAAAGTGGTTCTCCTGTTCCTATAGAAGTAAATTCTGTCTCTCCAATAGATAAGCCGCTACTACCAACTGAGTATATTTCTTTACTGAACACACAATGTGGCAATCGTTCTGCGGAATTTAAATGGCTAGGCAAGCAGGCAAATAGCGACTCTATGGATAAGTCCTGCATTTCTACCATAGAGTCTTGTGTGTTATTGCCAGACCATAGAAACTCCAGCTCAGGTATGGATAGTTTCTGGATTTCCAGTAATGGAATATTGCCACTTCCCAAAAGCTGCAGTTGCTCAATATCGCTGTCATCCAGATTACCCGATACCCGATCATGCCCAGCCTCCAGTTTAAAGTGCCCTCCGAGTTGCACTGTTTGCAATTCCACACATCGCAGCTTTTGGGTCAAAGTACTCTCTAAATCTGGCAGGCAGGCATGCAACTGGCCGACTGAGCTTTCGGGTAAGGCAATATAAGTGCTAAACGTATCAGCAGGAACAATACGAATCCTGGCCAATGGCAAGTTAAGGTCGGCCAGGTTAAGCAGGGGTCTGTTCTGTACAGTAGCTGCAGTGGCGCGGCCAATAGAAAGCTCCGCAGTGGCAAAATCCAACCCCCCAGCCAGGCCAGCACAAGGGGGCGCTCTTGTTGCAGGTCGCGCACATCAAAGCAGGCTGGCATTTCCTGCGCTGCTGCTGACGAACGGTAAATCAATTTTGCCCATTCAGGGGGCAAACACCCATCCAATCGAAGGAGGGAGCTGCTCTGTAGCTTGAAATTAGGGGCACGAATACTGGCCAATGCCATACTCAGAGCCTCTCTCCCTGTTTTCGATTCCCTCAGGCGCCCCTTTTCCTTACCGTAATCCTCTTGCCCCACAGCGCCTTCCGTAGCTGAAAAGGCATTGGCCCATGGGTCCTCAACAGGTTCACGGCGAAAATACCCTTCACCGGTGCTGAATTTTTGCAGCAGAAGCCCCTTATTACCTCCTCTAGACTCTCCCAATAACAGCCGTTGCACTCCCAGCTTACCAAAGATGGCATAACCATCCTCACCACCTTGCCAGGCAAAATTCCCACGTCCATCCAGGCTATTCAGTTGCGCACAAAGTGGTTCCCAGCCCGTAGGCAACAATCCTCGCGACATGCAACCGGAAAGGGACTCGAGGGAAAAATTCTGAATCGAATAAGGTGTGTCGACACCCAAGGTATCAATTCCACGCCACTTTAATTTTTGCAATTGCAGCTGTTCTTCACCGAGTCCAGACAGCTTGAGCTGAGCAAGAGATAATGGTCCACTGGCAAAGCCCCAGGGAATTTCTAGTGGGGAAGAGCCGAAGCGTAAGGCAGCTTTTTCCTTAGCCCGCAAACCGACCAAACGTACGCAGTGATCCGGTTTTTTCCACATATCGCCGGGGACACAACCATTGGCAGTTCCCACCGCCAAGCTGTCCACAGCTAGGATGCGACTGGTGACATCAAATTCCAATGAACCCAATGCTGCTTGCTGAGCGGTTAAAGGCTGGCGATGGGGTTGAGCAACATCGAGATAGCGCAACTGCTGCGCAGCACTGGTTCCGGTTGTAATTTTAAGTCGATGGCTCCAGTCAAAAGTGGTTGGTTCAGGCACCTGCAAAGTGGTTGCGCGGATACAAAAATGATGATTGTTATCACGCAGGTGCTTAGGGCACCAATCAAATGCAGTAGCCCGGCCCCTGCGCCAATGTATCCGCTTTATTGAGCGGACAAAATCGAAGTCACGAATAGTGATGGTTCCAGCGCGCCAATCCTGCCAACGCTGATTACTCTGCCGGAGTAAGACGCCCTCCCCACTCGCATAACGCCAATGTGCCAATCCTTCACGGCCAAACCCAAATCGAAGATCACCTTCAACATTGAGGCGACGCGCAGCAGCGCAGTGGCCAACCAGGCGCTGTAAGCCGCGAATTGCATCAGCCCACTTCTGAGGCGGACAGCCAGAAAAAGCTCTGCTTGAAAGGATTCCGCTCCGGTACGCAAACTTGGCCAACGGAAATCTCCTTGCTTCAAGTGCAGATGCGCCAAAGTAGTATTGTAATGTGTCGAATTTTTTCCCTGGCCAACAATTCCTCTAATTGGATATCTGCAGCTGCGATATTGACCTTGAGGGGCACATCTCCCTTACGCCACAGCCCCAGCAAAAAATCCTCTATTTTTGCATCGCCAACATAGGCACAGGTCGCAGTTGGCCAGACAGGCCGGTGGCGATAACAGAGTTCACTATCGCGTATCCTGGCCCAGCCGATTCCCATTTTAAAATCACGATCCCTGCGCTTCACCTCTCCCAAGTCCCAGCCGCCCACTTCCCATTCCCGGTATTTTTCTCCGGGAACGGATTGCAAATCCATGTAGGCGCCACTTACCGAGGCGCGTGGTAAGTGGGCTCGCCCGCGCAGCAACTGCCACCAGCTGTAATCCAGTGTTACTTCACGTGCGGCAAACCCCCTTCCTTCACGATTGGAAGCACGCACCCCTACAGCCAGCACAGACAGATCTAGTAGGGACACCCGGAAATAGTCGGCATGAAAATCCAGGCCCCGCTCAGCCAACCAGGCATCTGTTTTATCTCGCACGAAGTCCGAGGCGAAGATAGAAAAGCCTTCCAGTAGCAATAAGCCACCAACCAACCACCAAAGCAGATGGCGAAAATTAGTGTATTGATGGACAGGCTCTGGTGGCATTGGGAAAATAGCGCCGCAAAAAATAAATTAAGCGCAAGCTGCAACGACAGCCAAGCCAATAAAGTAAAGACCAGCACCTGTGTATTTTTTTACCCTGGCGCTTCGATTCGCGATAATAGGAGCCGGTGTCGTGCTATAGGTCTCACTTCAACTCATGCTGTCTACTATTTATCCAGAAGTGAATTTGCACGGCGGAAGAATTTGGCAGGCGATCAGGTTATACATCGCTGCGACCATTCCATTAAGTGAGCAATGAGTGAAATGCAGGAGCACCCAAATTACCAGGATATCGTTCTGGTCGGCGGTGGCCACGCCCATGCCATAGTGCTGCAAATGTGGGCTATGAACCCACTACCAGGCGCGCGTCTAACACTGGTTTCCCCACAAGTACAAACCGCCTATTCAGGCATGCTACCTGGTATGGTAGCGGGCCACTATTCATTGGATGACACCCATATAGATTTGATCCGGCTATGCCGTGCGGCTGGGGCTCGCTTTGTGCAGGCCTGTGCGCACCATATTGATCCCGAAGAACGTAAAATTTCCTTGTTGGGGCGCCCGCCACTGGAGTATGACCTACTGTCACTGGATGTGGGCGCGACTCCCGCACGGGAGCTGCCGGGTTCGGAGTTAGCAATCCCAATCAAGCCCATTGGGCACTTCTATCCTTTTTGGCAGAAACTTTTACAACATGTGCATAAGACCCGGGCACCGCTAAAACTCGGCATTGTCGGCGGTGGTGCTGGTGGCTGTGAACTGGCCATGGCAATGGCCCACGCACTGGAGGAGCAAATTTATTCCGGGCGTGTGCAGGTACACCTGATTCACGCCACGGAAAGAATCCCCCAAGGCTATCCACTGCTTGCACGCAAGCTTGCAGAGCGCGAACTCGACCGTCTCGGAGTACAGCTGCATCACAACTGGCCTGTTCAGGAGATTACAGAACAAGGCGTACGCAATAAATGCGGCGACCTGCTGGAACTCGACCAGGTACTCCTCTCCACTAATGCTTGTGCACCGCCATGGCTGGCTGATTCACAGCTTGCCCTGGATGAAAAGGGCTTTGTGCTGGTGGATCGCAGGCTGCGTGCCCAGGGCCGACAGGAAATTTTCGCTTGTGGTGATGTGGCCAGCTTTTCAGCAGAGCCACTGCCCAAAGCCGGCGTCTACGCCGTTCGCCAGGGACCAATTCTATTCCATAACCTGCGCGCCACTCTCACTGGTCACCCGCTAAAGAGCTATCGCCCGCAAAAGAGCTTCCTGAGCTTGCTATCCTGTGGCGGCAAACGCGCCATCGCTGTACGCAATGGGATTGCCGTCTCAGGTGACCTGCTATGGCGCTGGAAAGACCATATTGATCGCACTTTTATGCAGCGCTTTAGCGACCTGCCCGTTGCTATGGAGGAAATGCCTGAGGCCCAACCCCGTGAAGTATTAACCCAACGCAACGGCATCTCATTGTCGGGTATGCGCTGCAACGGCTGTGGTGCCAAAGTCGGCGCAGAAGTTTTACGCCGCGCCTTACAGAAATTGCCCCCCAGCAGTCAGAACATCTTTTACGTGGCGTGGGCGATGATGCCGCAGTGATGGACCTGCCCCCAGGTCAGTTGCTGGTCCAAAGCTCAGACCAGTTGAGGTCTATGGTGGCGGACCCCTGGTTGTTTGGACGAATTGCCACACTGCATGCACTCTCAGACTTGTTCGCCATGCATGCGCGCCCCGTCAGTGCACAAGTGCTGGCAACCCTGCCTACCGCCGCAGCAGAAATTACCCAACGAGATTTACAACAACTATTGGCCGGGGCCATTTACGAACTCAACCGCCACAATTGCACCCTATCCGGTGGTCATACTGCCGAAGGCGCGGAGATGCAGTTAGGGCTCACGGTGAATGGCTTGGCGGAACGTGAGCAGTTACTGGAAAAAGTGGAGCTCGCGAGGGAGATTGCCTGGTGTTGAGCAAACCCCTCGGCATAGGCACAATTCTCGCAGCGGAGGGTATGGGTGAAGCTGAGGGGCGCTGGGTGCAGAAGGCCCTGGAGTGCATGCTGCTCAGCAATGCGAACGCAGCCGAAGTACTTGCCCAGCACAGCGCACGCGCCTTAACAGATGTTACAGGATTCGGCCTGCTCGGCCATCTGCTGGAAATGCTCGACGCCGATAAGCTTGGCGCCACACTAATCGCCGAACAACTTCCGCTGATTCCGGGTGCCGCTAAGTGTATCGAGCGCGGTTGGCTCTCCAGCCTGCAACCGCAGAACGCACGCGCCTACCTTTCTGTGGAAAACCCTCAGGAGTGGCAATCCCTTCCACACTGGGCACTACTCGCAGATCCACAGACCAGTGGTGGGCTGCTCTCCGCCTTACCACAGGAACACGCTGAGGCCTGTGTGCGTGACCTGCTACAAAGCGGCTGCAGCCAGGCTGCAATCATTGGCGTTATCACCCACACTGATGGAGTGAAGCCCAGTGTGCGCCTGCAACGAGAAGGAAACTGGCGCCAGCTGATAACTCGCGACAATGAGGCGGTGCAAAGCCAGGTTTAAGTTGCCTCCAATACCGATGAGAGAGATACTGGCGCCAGAACAAGCGCCGGCAACCAAGTATTCCGGCGAATAGGTCTTCACAGATTGGGGAGTCGGCTTTTTAGCAATCGACAGGAAGACCAATCACTATGAAGAAAATCGTGATTGTTGGCGGAGGCGCCAGCGGCCTCCATCTGGCCACACGACTCGGACACTACTTCAACTTTACCCGGGGGCTGCCACGACGGCGTAAAACTCCCGCCGTACAAGTAACTCTGGTCGATAAAAATCGTACCCATATCTGGAAACCCCTGCTCCACCAAGTCGCTGCCGGCGCACTTGACGCCAATATGGACGCGCTCAATTATCAGGTTCATGCCCGCGCTAACGGTTATGAATTCCAACTTGGTGCACTGGAGTCCCTCGACAGGAAAAGACAAGTGCTGACACTTGGCCCTGTCAAGGACGACGACGGTGACGAACTGGTGCCGTCACGGGAGCTGGAGTACGACTACCTGGTGCTGTGCATCGGCAGCCAGAGTAATGACTTCAGTACTCCGGGAGTCCGCGAACACTGTGTGTTCCTCGATAGCAGCGAGCAAGCACAGAAATTCCACCAACAGTTGCTCAATCATTTTTTGCGCTTGGAAACCCATGTCGAGGAAAAACTGCAAATTGCTATCGTCGGCGGCGGTGCTACCGGCGTGGAGCTGTCCGCAGAGCTGGTAGATGCCAGTAAGTTAATGGGAAATTACGGCCGCATTCGCTCCAATGCCATTGAGATAACGGTCATTGAAGCCGGCCCACACCTACTACCAGCACTACCCGCGCGGCTGGGCAATAACGCCGAACGGGAATTGGCAAAGATGGGAGTGCGTGTGCTCACTGGCTGCAACATCGCCAGCGCCAGCGCCACGGACCTGACAACCCACGACGGAGAGAAAATTCCTGCAACGATCCGCGTCTGGGCTGCCGGGGTAAAAGCCCCCGAGTTTCTCACCCACCTGGATGGCCTCGCCACTAATCGCCTCAACCAAATTGAAGTGACAACCACTCTGCAGACCCAAAGCGATCCAAAAATATTCGCCATGGGAGACTGTGCCAGCTGTATAGATGGAGATGAACAAAGAGTGCCACCCCGCGCCCAGGCTGCACAGCAGATGGCTACTCTGACTGCCGACAATCTGGTCGCCCTGATTGAAGACAAACCGTTAAAACATTTCTACTATCGCGATCGCGGCTCACTGGTCTCCCTGAGTAAGTACACTGCGATAGGTAACCTGATGGGCGCCCTGGTAAAAGGCAGCCTCACCGTAGAGGGGCGCATTGCCGGTTTTGCCTACCGCTCCCTCTACCGGATGCATTTGGCAGCGATTCACGGCTGGCCAAAGGCCATGCTGCTCTATCTGGTCGGCCAAGCCAATCGCGCGGTCAGCCCACGGCTAAAATTGCATTAGATCAAACACTCTGATTTGACTCACCACAGGGATTCGTAAATTATCAAGGCGCAGGGGTGCGCCTTAAGAAATTCAATATAGGCACTTGCCCCCATGCTGGTAGCGTAATTTTTTTGCGATCGACATAGTATCCAGCCGCATACCTATTCTGAGAATAAGAAAAAAACCGATAAATATGCAGTATCAAAGTATTGTGGTCCTGACTGGTGCCGGAGTTTCAGCGGAATCCGGGATTCGCACCTTCCGCGGAGCCGATGGCCTGTGGGAAAACCATCGTATTGAAGACGTTGCTACGCCGGAAGCCTTCGCTCGTAATCCCCGCCTGGTGCAGCGCTTTTACAATGAGCGGCGCCGTCAATTGCTATCGGGTGAAATCAACCCCAATAGCGCCCATCATGCACTTGCAAGACTAGAACAAGAGTTCTCAGGAGAGTTCCTGCTGGTCACACAGAATATTGATGATCTACATGAAAGAGCCGGTAACAGCAATTTGATTCACATGCACGGGGAGCTTCTGAAAGTGCGTTGCAGTACTAGCGGGCAGCTGTTTCCTATCGAGTCAGACCTGGATACAAGCGACCTTTGCCACTGTTGCGCCCTGAGGGGCACCTTGCGGCCCCACGTAGTCTGGTTTGGGGAGATGCCCCTTCAAATGCGTAGCATTTACGATGCCCTGAGTCGGTGCGACCTATTTATCAGCATAGGTACCTCTGGCAACGTTTATCCCGCAGCGGGCTTTGTGGAATGTGCCAACCAGGCAGGTGCCCACAGCGTGGGACTCAATTTGGAGCGCAGCAGTGTTGGCGATGCCTTTGCCGAGCACCGCTATGGGCCCGCCTCTGAGGTCGTGGATTATTTTGTGCGAGATCTATTGGGCTAAATATCCTTACGGTTCTTCCACAGCTGCTTCAGTTTTCGATTTACGCTCAGCTTTAGCACTACTATCGGCACCATAACGCTGTAACAAAGTTGTCACATCTCCGCGATTGCGTATCACGATATAAAGCCGATCGTACTCATCCAATTCCCTGATTGGCCGCCCCTTATCACCGCCCAACAGCTCCACCAGCTTTGGAGTTGTATTACTGTGACCCACAACCAGCACCCGCTTACCGGCCTGATCGAATTGCCGTGCAAATTCCTTCAGTTTACGGGGATTATACGTCTGAATCGGCAAACCCAACTCCGCAGCTAGTGGCTCTGCGGTCTCTTTGGTACGGGCATAGTCAGTACTGTACACCGCATCAATACCCACCTCGCCAAGTACGCGTGCCAGCTGCTTGGCGCGCTGCCGCCCAGCTTCCGTCAGGTGCGGGTTTATTCCACTTTCCAGGCCCCGCTGCTTCTCAGCATGGCGCACCAAATAGATAACCTGGCTATCAGTAATTGCAGTTTCACTCTCAGCCCAAGCCGCCATTCCAAACAGGGCCAGGAGTGCACAAGTAAAGCGAACCGTTAAACGGGACAACACGGATTAATACTCCCTATCAATAACTCAGTAAGACGTTATGCAGGCAATGATAGAGCAAGTAAATCGGAATGCGATAAAACGCAGGAGTATGCGCTCAATATGTAAAGAAAAGTAAATATATAGGGAAGGATATCCGGTGCCAATAAAACGGCACCGGACTAGCGATCAAAAAGAGATTAGATCTTCCACTCTTTTACAGTGTCCAATCCATACTCATCGATCCACTGGCTTAAAGCCTTCGGATTACGCTTTTTCTTTTCCACAGTGGCACCGGTATAAGGGTTGCGGTAGTGGCCGGTTTCCAGCTTGGGCTCCGCAGACTTACTGGCGGGCGCTGCACGACGACCGCGACGGGGAGAATCTCCCTCTTTCTTCAGGTGACGGGCAACACGGGACTTAAGAGTCTGAACAAAGTCCTGAGCATCCTCATCACCCAGCTGGCCAACCAGCCATTCAACAATTTGCTGACCGCGGGCGACGAAGAACTCTTCCTCTTCCATCTGGTATTCCGCAGCCAAATTAACCAGCGCCTTATCGAAAGCGATTACGCCATCTTTTTTACGTTCTGCCTGGGCCATTTGCTCCTGCAGCTCTTCGATTCTCGCCTGGTGTTCGGCGATTTGTTGTTCAAGTTGTTCGTATTCCTGAAACATTCAATAAACCTCAACGACGGTTATTAAAAAATACAGAGGAAACCCTGTGACGGCAATCGACACAGAGTCGAGTCCCGGGTATTCGAAATATAAAAATTTGTAAACAACAGCGTTAACCGATTGAGTGCGGTTAAGAACTGTAATATTCGACACATTACGAACGGGCCGAAACAAAAAAGTAGATACCGCTGCGCAGGTGGACTCCAACGCTAGATATAATCGGCAAATACATTATTTAAAACTAACCGAGTTCAGCCAAAATTGGTGATATGCCCGAATGGCTGGTTATATTTCTCGGCTGAGGTCGCGAATAATAAGCTTTCGCCAATAAATATCAACTGTTTACACACTGTCATTTGAATATAATATGGATCTTCGCCCGTATCGCTACTAAAAAGTAACAAAGGCGGGGATATCTCCCTCAATGAAGGGATATTCAACTGTTCCTGTATTGGCTATATTGTACCTGCAGTCGCCAATTGCAAATTACTATGCTGGTCATTGCAATAGAGTTCATTGCCAAAAACTATTGGATACTTATTGTCAGCTATGTCCAATCCCCACAATATCCATCATATGCCCACACTTGCGGCATTAATGACGCCCTTTCCCTACCACATTGATATCGATGCCACTGTCGAGGACGCTTTGGCTGTGATGGAGGAGCACAAGGTACGCCATTTACCAGTTACTCGAGCGGGTGAACTGGAAACTGTTATCTCCAGGGGAGATATAGAACGCGCTAATGCACCCGGCCATCGCCTGGAAGAGCAGCAGCTATACGTGCATGACCTCTGTGCACGGCGCCCCTTTATCGCCGATATCCACGACCCTCTCGATAAAATCCTGTTGGCCATGGCCGATACCGGGATCGGCTCGGTATTGGTAATGCGCGAGGGAGAACTGGTGGGTATTGTGACAGTGACCGATATATTGCGTTTTTGCAGTAACTACATGGCGGAGTTAGCCCAGCCGGTAGACGATTCCATCGCCTGATTTCGGTAAAAAAGCAATTTCACAAGGGCCAGACCCACAACAGCATGGGGATACTGACTAATACGACCAGTATCTCCAGAGGCAGCCCCATGCGCCAGTAGTCACCGAAATCAAATCCTCCCGGTCCAAGGATTAATGTATTGTTCTGGTGTCCGACCGGAGTCAGAAAAGCACAGGATGCGCCGATGGCCACTGCCATCAGGAAACTGTCCGGGTTTACTGCCAGCTGCTCCGCAGTGCTGAAGGCGATGGAGCACATCACCGCCGCAGTCGCGACATTGTTCATAAAATCCGACAGGGTCATGGTGACAATCAAGATCAGCGCTAATGCCACTACCGCACTGCCCTGGGCCAGATTATCCAGCAATACCTGCGCTAACAGGTCTGCGGCACCAGTGGTTTCTATCACGTCCGCTACTGCAATCAGGGTACCCAGCAATACGATTACCGAGCCATCCAGGGACTCATAAATATTTCGTAACGGTACAACCTTCAATGCCATAAACGCCAATACGCAGGCAGCAAATGAGATCGCAGCGGGAATTAAACCAAAAGCAGCTCCCCAACCGCCAGTGCCATAGCAATTAGTGCTATGGCTGACTTTTCCTTATTCGGCATACTGATATCCCGCTGTGCCAGGGGGACGCAGCCCTGCTCGCGGGCGAAATGATTCAAGTTGTCATCTGCCCCCATCATTAACAGGGCATCTCCGGCCAGTATCGGGGTAGAGCGCAACCTACGCACTGAGCGACGTCCCCGCCGGGAGAGAGCTAACAGGTGAATCTGGTAGCGCGCAGACAGATGTAAGAATTGGATAGAGCGCCCAACCAAAAGGGAGTTGGGCATCACCACGAGCTCACGCAGCTGCATTTCCTCACGGTGATTAGAATTTTTTTCCTTCTCTGCCGATTTCTCTTTACGCCCAGCTGTGGCTTGACTCATTTTATCTTTCAATTCTTCTTTATCTTTCTGCACACTCTCCGATTCCCCCACCATCTTGAGACCGAGGCTCGACAAGCTGGCCGCAAGGGATTCGGGTTCAGCCTCAATAACCAGAATGTCTCCGCTGTGCGCTCGGTGCCAAGGGGTAGCTGGCGAAACTCGGGCATCGTTATGAACAATCCCTACAACCTGAGCATCTTCAGCACCAAACAGTTTTCCAATCTCGCGAAGGCTCTTACCTGCAGCGGCACTCTTTTCGCCTACAACCGCCTCGGTAAGGTAGGTACCTGTGTCAAAACTGGAGGCTCCAGCCTGACTGCGCCCCGGTACTAAGCGCCAACCAATCAGACCGATGAACAGCAGTCCAACGACCGTCACTAGTAGGCCCACCGGAGTAAAATCAAACATACCGTAACTGCCAGCACCTGCACTGGCACGAAAGCCCGATACCACCAGGTTCGGTGGGGTGCCAATCAGGGTAGTCATACCGCCGAGAATAGTGGCGAAGGAGAGCGGCATCAGAATTTTGCCGGGAGCTATATTCTGTTTCTCAGCCATATCGGCAGCCACTGGCATCAGCAACGCCAAGGCACCAATGTTATTCATAAAACTCGACAGAAATGCGCCGAGACCGGTAAGCAATAAAATACCCAAGGTGATATTGCCGCTACGCGGTACCACTCGCTGTGCCAGAGCATCCATTGCCCCGGTGTTTTGCAGGCCTCGGCTGATGATTAACACGCAGGCTACAGTCACCACCGCAGGATGTCCAAATCCGTTAAAGGCATTCTCAGCAGGTATTAAGCCGGTAAACACACAGGCAAGCAGGGATGCCAGTGCCACCATATCGTGTCGCCAAGGGCCCCAAATAAACAGCGCAATGGTTACCGCGAGGATGGCTAAAATAAGCAACTGGTCGAGAGTCATAAATTAGGTATGTCCTGAACACAGCATTCGCGAGAATTTCGTCGCGATGACTTATTCAGGGTATACAAGGAACAGTATCGAGCGAGCAATTGAGTGTCAGAACACTGATAGAATCAGTGCCGCTATTTCCAAAGGCAACTCTGTCAGCTTCACCCTTAAATAGACGTGATAAGTAATCACACATCCCTATGCGATATTAATTATTGATTCATCGATGCGTTAATTCGCCAGGGAAAAAGTGACCGCACGCTCCTCCAGCGGGTAAAAGATTGTACCCACTTTGATACAGACCCGGCTGGTACTGCAGGAAAACCAACCCGTATACCCTGTTACCTGAAGACTCCTATGACTGCTCGCCATCTGCTGTAGAAGGCGTTGGGCCCAGGGCCTCAGCTCCTTACCATCATAACCAGAGCCACAAGCACAGACATGCAGGTTAACGAAGTTAGCCGGTAAGCCTTCCTTGACCAAAGTGCTCGCCAATTGGGTTGGCGTATAGGTTTTCCACTCACCTCCCTGCCATTGCGCCATACCATTTACGTATACTTTCTTTTGTTTGTTATTACCACTATTGCGTTGGGCCCCAATCATCTTTCCATCGGGTGCACCTGTGCCATGGGTAACTATGTAAAGAGTGTCAGCTGGGGTAAGTTTACTGAGACACTTATCCACCCATCGGTACATAGCCTTGCCAACTCCGGAAGTCACCTTATTGGCGAGGATCTGGTTTGCAGGAATATTCCAGGCACCGGCCAGATCTTTTGCAAATTCCTGCATTTCATCGCTGTTAACTGGAATGTAGATATATTTTTTTGCCATTTCTTACATTTTCCCTGGAGTTGCGCATACTTTTCCAAATTACACACTGAATTTCCACTCAGGCTGAGTGAAAATGCCACTGGCAATCAGGAGAAACATTCATCCCCGGTAATATTCAACGCTGACTCTGAACAGGAGCCAGGAAAATCAATAATAATTTTCCCTCCTGAAATTTACGCACATTAATGAACCACAAAAAAATCAGATAATCAATCCTAAATTCAGGTTAGAGGTTGTACCTACCCCGTAATTGTTTTTCATCCTTTAACTTAGCAGCAATCCAAAAACAATCAGTTGCAATCCCTATTTGAAGACAGGGGAAATTCACTCGCTATATTAGTTTTACACAGCACCAGCTAACGCTTTTATAATTATTTTTTACCATATTTTTTGGACCTCCTTATTTTGTGCACAACTTACCACCAAATTCACCTTTGACGACATATCTTGCTCCACACTTTCACGAGCTTCCAATTCTCTAATATGATGCTTTTTATTGATGACTTCCTGGGCAGGAAAACCTCAAAAGATAAGAATCAAAAATAAAATTAGGGGAACATAAAGAATATGACAAAAATAGAAGAGGCGGACGCTCAGATTAACTTTTGCACATGGTGTAAATATCAGGTTACTTCCAACTAACGGCCTACTACATAAGTTACATTTTCAGACAGATAAATATTATTACAGTTTATTGAAAATTTTTTCTAAATTACACTTCACGAATAAAAATTCACACAATCAATTTTCCAGTAAAGAGTTTTTCTCTCGGCAGAAATAGATTGATTGACAATAAGGCTTACCTCTCCATATTAGGGAAAAGTACAGCCTCTAATAAGTTGGTTAAAACTACTAAGCATTTATACCCTCAAATAAGCTGGTAACAGCAAAACCTGCTGCCTGTTCCACACTGGCCTGCCCCTGACCGATCAACCACCAAGCTGAGTAAACCTGGGCATCAATCATTGAACTTATCCACTCGATGGACAAATCCTTGCGAATGTCGCCATCTTTTTGCGCCTGTTCTATCAGACTCGTTAAATCATCCATCTGCTGACCATAATACGCCAGCACTTCTAAATCACCCTCTGCGATATTCCACAGAGATAGCAGGAAATGATAACTATCTGCCAGGGGCATCAGAGCCTCGAGCCCCTTGCGCACCTTTTCCCGAGCCGAGAGCTTGCAATCTGTATAGATGGGCCGCAGAACCTGGCTGGTTAACTTAAAACACTCTCTGGCTATCTCCAGGATCAACTCCTCACGGGTTTCAAAGTGCCGGTAGAGGGTTGCCCTTCCCACCCCGGCAACTTCGGCTACTTCTTTCAGGCTGGCTTTTGGGTTCTTCATCAGTAGCTCCTTGCCGGCTTCAATAAGGCGGGCTCGGGAGCGACTGACTCTGGAATCATTGGTATTCATAGCAACTCTTTTTTGAGACACAGTTGTCTCATTAATGTCTGACGGTTATGATACATAAATGTCTCATAAAAATTTTACACTGTGAGTGGCTCCATGAGTACTGATGATGAAGACTTGTTATCCGAATATCGACGCACGGCCAATTCCCAGCTTCCTAACGCCCACTGTTTGCCCTTCGGGGCATATACGTGCGAGACCATATTTCACAGGGAAATGGAGAGCATCTTTGAAGGGGGTTGGGTGTTTGTCGCTGCCGAAGCAAGCCTCTCTAAACAGGGAGATTACTGTGCCATTAATATTGGACGTATACCTGTAGCTGTGATTCGTGGGGCAGATGGACAGCTGCGGGCTCTGTCCAATACCTGCCGGCACAGAGGCACACCATTGCTGGATACCGGCTTGGGCAATGTTAATAAGCGCATAGTCTGCCCATATCATGCTTGGAGCTACAGCCTGGAAGGTTCTTTACTCGGAGTACCCTTCACTGGAAAACAGGAGGTGAACAAAGCCAGGCACTGTCTACCTATCTACCCGGTAGAAACCTGGAATGGCCTGGTATTTGTAGATGTCAGTGATCAGGCACCCCCTCTCAAAACAGCTTTCCAGCGTATCGAATTACCTGCCAATCCAACAGCTTGACGTTTTTGATGCATTCGAGCCTGGCAAAACCGAGTATTGGTCTGCCAACTGGAAAGTGGTGATGGAAAATGCCATGGAGAGTTACCACCTGTTCAAAGTACATCGGAAAACCTTAGAAACAGTCACACCAACCCAAGATGCCTACTACACCGCGGGCTGCAGCAGATGGGCCCTGACTGGAGGCACAATCAAGTCCTTTCTTGGCTTTGGCAAGCCAGAAGATTACCAACTACTGATGCTGCCTCCTAACTTTGTTGCCATTATCGATCCTGTCTCTTTTAGCTGGATGTCCGTTATTCCACGCCATGCGGGTGAAACAGAGGTCCAATCCGGCTCACTGATTTACAACGACCATGGCAGCAATCGCTCTACCCGTAAATTTACGGACAGATTCTTTGCCGAAGACCAATGGATTTGTGAACGAGTTCAACGAGGTATGAACTCATGCTCTGGAAAAGGCGGCACACTAGTTGAGGCAGAGCGCATTGTTGTGGATTTTCACCACTTTCTTGCTTCGCGCCTATTTGGCTGTCCCAGTATCCCTATTTATCGAACATCTACGAGCCGGGAGAGTAGAAATTGAAACTTTGTCATGCCTTACTTTTAACAGGTGTTATTGCCGGCTCAGTGACTTTTCTTGCCTGGGCCCAGCCTTTAGCTCCTGAAACAAGAGCACATATAACCAATGCAGCGAGTGAACCAGGAATTGCCACAAAATCTGATGCTAAATCCTTAGCGCAATCAGGTTCAGAGATTCTTCCAAAAAGAATCTATGGCATGACCCGCTTCATTGCTTTGGAAAACGCTGGCAACCTGGTTGAATTACTATTGCAGCGCGAGGATGTATACACTCGGCTTAAACCGGGCCCTCATAAGATATTTATTATCTACCAGAAATTTTCGAAGAACTACCATGAAGCCCGGGTAACGGTAGGGTTACCGAAGGAAAGCTTCTTATTTCTGAGCAACGTCAGTGAGCCCATACCGGATGGTGATGTCACCCACATTGGAGGAAGCACGGATACTTCCCCAGATGGACTTGAAGGGCACTGGCAACTGGTTCACTTTGGCCCAACACTGCAAGCAGTCATTGAGAAATATACTCTGTCAGAAAACGGGATTGTTCGCTCTGTTGATATTTATCAGGTTAATGAGAAACAGTGACATGAACTTTTTAACTGCAATGTTTACCCAGGAACAGATTGAACACTTAGAGGTGTGGGTGAATGATGGCTTCTTTTTACTGGCTATGGTGGTATTTGTATTCGAACTGCTACGTTATGCTCTCAAGCGCAAACTGACCCTAAACATGCTAGGTGATTCGGCTAGCAACTTCATTACCCTGGCTGCTTTTATTGCAATTACCTCATTAATTGCTGCGCTTTTTTATGTGGCCGCATTTTTCTTTGTTTTTGAAAATTTCAGCATCGTCCAACTACCCATTACCGGCTGGACCATCATGGCCTGCCTGATCCTTGCTGATCTGGCTTACTACTGGGAGCACCGCTTTGCCCACAGAGTCAATTTGGCCTGGGCTTCCCATACAGTGCACCACAGCTCACCCTATTTTAATATTTCTGTAGCCTACCGATTTGGACCACTGGATGGCTTGTTGCCTTTTTTCTTTTACCTGCCATTAGCCATGCTCGGGTTTAATCCGCTTCTCATTTTCTTTAGCGAAATGATTGTGCAGGTTTACCAAACATTACTGCATACTGAGGCAGTTAAAAAACTACCTAGACCGATCGAATGGATTTTAAATACCCCATCCCATCACCGGGTGCATCATGCTGCTAATCGTGAGTATCTGGATAAAAATTATGCCGGTATTCTAATTATTTGGGACCGGATTTTTGGAACCTTTGCTGAGGAAAAATCAACTGTGCGGTACGGGGTTTTTCCCAGAATTAACAGCATCAACCCGTTTACCATCTTTTGCCACGGCTACGCCAAGCTATTCCGGCAGCTCTGGCAGGCTAATAGCTGGAAAGCACGCTGGCATCTATTGATAAAATCCCCTGAGTGGATATGGAAACATCACCAGAATCGCAATTGTTTTCAACAAAATTAAATACTGCGCACCAATAAAGGCAGATTTTTCTATCTGTTAACTATAAATTAAATGGTTCTATCTCATAAACTATTTTGACCATTTTTTGATAAGTGATACTCACGAGCAAGCCTGAACTAGTTAACAAAGACAAAGCGATAATTGCACCCTATTTATTCTCATAACTTAATCTGGCATCAATGTGGCAGAGTATTTCTCCTAAAATCCCAATAGAGAAACAGAAGTAAAAGAAATCCATTTTATTACGCTCAACAATTTCTCAGGAACAGCCCTGCCACTCGCTATATTTGTTGGATATTCCATATTACATACGGACTATTAGTGCTTTTTTACCATCGACAACATATCTTATCTTCCATATCTCAGTTTTCCTCACTCCGGCGAATGACTTTCAAAGCCAGGATATTCTCTTCAGGCATCTGGTTCACAGAAGCGGCATCAAGTATCTTATCGATATTCCCCATATTAATAGAGAGGCTTCCATTGCGGCAGGGTACATCCAATTACCGAGAAATTTTCCTCCGTGATACTCCACTACTGGATGTGCGCGCACCGGTAGAGTATCAGCGTGGGGCCTTCCCCTCTGCAGAAAATCGTCCATTACTGGATGATCACCAACGCGAACTCATCGGCACCGAATACAAACGGCGAGGACAGCAGGCCGCCATAACCCTTGGATGGAAACTCGCCACTCAAGAGGTGGTACAGGCACGTCTCATCGCCTGGGAGGCTTTTCTCGATGAGCACCCACAAGGCTATCTCTACTGTTTTCGTGGTGGCCTACGCTCACATACTACTCAGAAACTGCTTCGCGACGCAGGTTTTGATTACCCTCTGGTAGAGGGTGGTTACAAAGCTATGCGCAACTACCTTCTTGGTGAACTGGAAATCCAAAGCCGGCAGTTATCATTTGCTGTTATTGCTGGCCATACCGGCAGTGGAAAAACGGAACTGATCCAGTCGGCCAGTCGAGCTCTGGACCTGGAGGGCATAGCCAAGCATCGTGGTTCCAGCTTTGGTCGCACCGGATACAAGCAACCAACGCAGATCAATTTCGAAAACCAAATCAGTATCGACTTACTCAAGCTGACACAAACCTCTGAAAGGGTTTTTATCGAGGATGAAAGTCACCTCATCGGACGCTGTGCCCTCCCCCCGCCCTGCAAAGCGCAATGAAAGCTGCACCACGTATACTGGTTGAGGAACCCGTAGAGAATCGTGCCCGCCGTATCGTGCGCGATTATATCAGTGAGGCCTTACCACGTTTTGGCGACACTGAATCCCCTGCTGCGGCACTTGGAGCGGATCTGCGTGACAGCTTGGGGAAAATACGCAAACGCCTAGGCGGGCTGCGCTATCGGCAATTAGACACACAACTGGCCGAAGCCAATGGGGAGCTACAGCGCAGTGGCAACAGCGACGCCTATATTCCATTGGTGATGGCACTGCTGAAGGAGTATTACGATGGGAGTTATAGCTATCTGATGAAGAAGCGTGATAGTGAAGTCCTGTTTCGCGGTACCTACGCTGAAGTGAAAGCCTGGTTGGCAGATTCGGAAACTCTTATCCCCAATTAACTTTCACCCAGCACGATTACCGCAATAATCAGAAGCTACATATCAAGCCTTATGTGCCAACCGATTCAATTTAAAGCGACGCAGCATTATCCAGTCCCGAAGTCCGCGGGGCAGCCAGCGTGCCAACCAGGGCAATAAGCTACTGCGGTTTCCAATGCGTACCAGAGTTCGTGGCCGCTTTCGAAGTAACTCACGCACCAACTTACGTGCAAGCGTGCTGGCCAGAGTGGCATTTTGCTGCGACTCCTGTGCGCGGGAGCGCACGGCCTCCTCCTGGCGCTTATATAAAGAGTCCGGCGGCAGTAACCCGCGCAGTGATACCTCTGCATGACGGCCAAATTCCGAGGCGATAGCCCCCGGCTGCACCGTCATCACGCGAATGCCAAAAGGCTTTAACTCGAGACGCAGTACTTCGGAAAGTGAGTGAAGGGCAGCCTTGGAGGCACAATAAGCACCAGAGAAAGGTGTCGCCAGTACGCCGGATACCGAACCAATATTACAAACAACACCCCCCTTGCCGGCACGCATTAACGGCACACAGGCGCGGATCAGTGCAAGCGGTGCGAATACATTAGTGCGAAACTGATTTTCCAGGGCCCGAGTATCCAACTCCAGCAACGGCCCCATCTGGCCATAGCCGGCATTGTTGATCAGAATATCGAGGCGGCCATAGGCGGCTTTAAGAGCGTGAACAACGCGGTTTATATCCGCCTGGCTGTTTACATCCATGGCTTCAGTGGCAATGCCCAAATCAGCAAGCTCCTGCAAGCTCTCCGGACGCCGCGCCGTGGCAATAACAATTGTACCGCGACGATGCAACGCCAGGGCCAGCTCACGCCCGATACCGCTGGAACATCCGGTAATCAGTGCGACTCGGTCTGGCGCCACATAGCCCCGTCCGATCTGGGCCAGGCTCTCAGCTGCAAAGCCCTGACTTGAAGTGCGAAAGCTGGATACTGGCGGTCTGTTCACGGGGACTACTCCGTTAACTGTTCCAAAACCTCCGGCTGAACTTGTGGGTGCTCAATCAACCCAAAAATATTGCCGTAGGGATCGAGAAAACTTGACATCAGCACGCCCTCGCCAACATCCACCACATCGCTATGTTGTCGCGCACCCATGGTTCCGAGACGTTCGACCTGTGTGGCCATATTCGCAACCGCCCAATAAGCGACCACGCCATCCGCACGGCTGATCGCACTGCGCGCGTCTGGATTCAAGCCCAGTTCACATTGGCCAATTCGAAACCCCACATAACACTCACTATCAAAATAGGGTTTCTGCTGCAGTAATTGTGTGTACCAGTCTTTGGCTTCAGCAATATCTGTTACACCGTAAATAACCGTGTGCAAGCCGAGAATCTGCCCCATTTGAGACACCCTATTGTGTGATTTTTATCCACTGATGGGGCACTATGGCGCAGCTTACTGCAGTTCCTGCTCCAGCTGCTCCAACAGGTCGAGTGGTTCCAGCTCCACTCCCTCCAGTTCAACATTCCAATTCAACCCTACCAGCAGCACGTCTTCATGCATACCGGTAAGCCAATCGTCCATAAACTCTTCCAGATCGATAGCTACAGCTTCATACTCGGCCCAATCACCTTCACAGTGCATCTCAGCAAATTCACGCTGCGACCAAAACGGCATTACTTCAGTCTGTGCACGTTTTTCTGATTCACACAGCGCAAAACCCTCTTCCCCCTGTAGTGCCCAAACACAGCCCTGCTCAGCAGCCTCAGGCAAAAAGCGCGCACAGTTCTCTTCAAAATCATTCGTTAGGGGTGCACTTTGCATAACATCTTCGCTTAATGGATTTGCCAGCAGTGTACGTTAGTTTTCTCTTCGCACCAATGCAGTAACCTGGCGTAATTTTCCCGGCCTGGCCTTAGCGAGGCTCACCAGCCATTTTTAACTTATGCATAAAACCCAGCTAATTTTTTCTTTATCTCGAATATTTTTGCTTAGACAATTATCGGCTTAGGCATCCCTTTCAAATACCGCCATAGATTCAACGTGATCGGTATCGGGAAACATATCCATGACACACGCCTTTGTCAGGTGGTAACCGAGCTGTGTCAAGGCCCCCGCATCCCGCGCAAGGGTTGCAGGATTACAGGACACATAGACAATTTTCTTTGCATTAAAACTCGCAATACTCCGCACAGCCTGCAAAGCACCACTTCGCGGCGGGTCCAGCAGAATCTTATTAAAGCCGCCCTGGGCCCAAGGCTGATTTATTATTTCCTCATTCAAGTCTGCTGCGTAAAATTGCACATTATCCAAAGTATTCAGCTCGGCATTCTCTACACCGCGACGGGTGAGTGCCCCCACGCCCTCAATGCCAACCACCTCGCCGGCACATCGCGCCAAAGGCAGGGTAAAGTTCCCCAGGCCACAGAAAAGGTCCAATACCCGCTCATCGGGTTGGGGATCCAGCCATTGCAGGGCTCTACTTACCATTTGGCGATTAATTTCGAAATTGACCTGGATAAAGTCCAATGGCTGGAAACGCATGGTGAGATCAAACTCTGGCAGCGCGTAACTGAGGAAGGCCTCCCCTGCTCCGGCCATAAACGTCGAACTGATGTCGAATCACCAGGTTGTATATACATGTGTATACCAGATACTTTTGCGAAGCTTATCCAGCGCTCTCGGTCACCTTCCGATAACGGCTTTAGGTGGCGCAGTACCAGAGCCGCAACATCATCACCCACAGCCACATCCAACTGAGAAAAATAGGCTTTGCCATCGCAGTCAGCCACAAGCTGTTTTAACGTCGGTATTTGTCTGGCAATTGCCGGGTGCAGTACATGGCATTCATCGATATCCGTCAGATCATTACTGCGTTTTTCACGGAAGCCAAAAATTAACTCTTTCCCCCTACGGGATTTTAACTGGCGAATGCCGATACGTGCCTTGCGCCGATAGCCGTAGGATGCAGCAACCAAGGGCGGTAATATCTCTTTGGGCTCAATACCAGCAAAACGAATAAGTTGGTCCAGCAGGATTTTTTGCTTCTCAATAATCTGCGCACCAATTTCCAGGTGCTGCAGAGAACAACCTCCGCAGAAGTTGATATGAGGACAGCAAGGCGCGCTACGCTGAGGTGATGCCTGCAAGATTTCCACCGCTGAGCCCTCATCGAACCGGGCCCGACGAGCGCTATAACGAAAAAGTACTTTTTCACCAGGCAAAGCGTTATCGATAAATACAGTTTTCCCCGCAACGCGGGCAATGCCACGCATATCATGGCTGAACTTCTCTACGCAGGCTTCGGCCTGCGCCGGCAAATTTTTTGTCACCGGCTTGCGCGAGGTAATAAAACGCGGTTTCTTGCTCATGTTAATTAATTGAAGAATTCGAAAGATCTGATTTGTACTGATATTTTTTACACAGTGAGGCGGTGGCCATTATCACGGAGCCAACGGCGCAATTCTTTGAAACGGGGACAAACACTTTGCACCAACACCCAAAAGTCACGGCTGTGATTGTGATGTTGCAGATGGCAGACCTCATGGGCAATGAGGTAATCCACTACAGGTTCCGGAGCCAGACAAACCAACCAGTTGTACTGTAGCTCTCCACGGATACTGCAGTGCCCCCACTTGCTTTTAGTACGCCGTACCCGCACTGAAGAAAATGTCAGCCCCAGTCGATCCGCCACCAACTGGGACTTTTCCGTTAACAGGACCAGTGCTTCGCGCTGATACAAGCGCTGCAAAGCTCCTTGAAGTTGCTCCTGTTCAGGAAATTGGGTGCGGGTATAAAGAAGGATTGCCGCTTCACCAATTCCTGCAGCTTTAGTACTAGAGGCACGCGCAAGTGGCAATGACCTGCCGAGCCATGGAAATCGCTCACCAAAAGCATATCGGTAACGCGGCACCTGGGATGCCCGCTGACTGGCGGCCAGTAATTGGGCTCGCACCCACTGAATATTGTCCTGCAGAAACTGATGGCCATGGCGAGCTGCACAGCGCTGAGGGATACGTACCTCTACCCCTGACTGCGCCAATATCAATCCCAATCGCTTGCGTCGGGGTGAACGCACCAAGCGATAGGGAATATCCTCAAAAATAAATTCATCCGCCTCACTCATTGGAGGCACCCCAAAAAATTTGGCATCTGCTAGCCACCGTGAGCCACCACCGCCATGGTGATTCGGGAAATACAGCTTAACTTGCCATTGGGTGCATAAATCAATATTTCCCAAACCTGGCTGCTTCGTCCAATATGCACAGGCTTAGCCCGGCCAGTAACTTCACCCTCCGGCACCGGTCGCAGGTGGTTGGCATTAATCTCCTGCCCAACACAGTAGTATTTATTGGGATCCACCAACAGGTTGGCACCAATAGATCCCAGAGTCTCTGCCAGCACCACATTAGCACCACCGTGTAAAATCCCAAAAGGCTGGCGTGTACGGTGGTCCACCGGTAGTTTACCCTCTAAGTAATCTTCACCAATTGCCGTAATTTCCAAACCGAGATAGCCGGGCATGCAGTTAGCACTGCCCTGATTAATCTCTTCCAAGGTCGGAGTACTGTGCCAAATTGCCATGAAAAACTCTCTAGAAATGAAATCGTAAAGGTGATCATCTGAGTTTAACCACTCGGTAGCACACCACCGTTAAACTCACCAATAAAAAAAGGCGGAGGAGAAAAAACCACGGGGATAAAGACCGGGGATAAAATAACGAGGACCGAAAAGCCCATAGCGATGCAGCTCCAAATCCAACATGCGTAACTCCCACTCGAGCCGACTGTACTGGAAATACAGGGCGCGGCGCTGGCTGTCACTGTCAGTGTGCCGGAGGGCATAATGCAGAGAGTAAAGCTCCCGCTCTAAGTTGTCGCGACGCCACAATAAGTTTTGATACTGTTGTTCGATACGGTATTCAACGAGTCCACGCTGGTAATTTTCGACGAAGAGATCAGCAGTAGGGCCTGTACATACCCCTTCATACTTGTACCCCCGACGCCCTTGCCGATAACCATTATCCGGGGTGCAGAACTGCTCTATACCTTCCTCATGACCGCGCAACCAAGCCTCATTATCCACATAGATTTCGTAACTCAGGCATTCCTGAGCCAACTCCTGCACCAGCAGCGGGGAGCGTCCGCGGGCACCGTCCTGAACGCCACGCTCATACCAGAGCCCAGCGCGGCACTCATCTTCGGAAATTACTGCACAACCACTTAACACAGCAGCAAAAATAAGTAGGTATAAACTCACTTTCGTAGACATAGGGTCGGCCTCCCGTATTAGTTACTGTTCTCCCACAATAAAAACTCAGCCGAAACGTTTATCAGCTACGAAGGGGTTGGTTTTACGCTCCTGGCCAAAAGTCGACATAGGGCCGTGCCCAGGTACAAAGCGTACCTCGTCACCGAGCGGCCACAAGCGCTCCTTGATCGAGCGTATCAGAGTATCGTGATCTCCCTGGGGAAAGTCTGTGCGTCCGATAGAGCCCGAAAACAGCACATCCCCCACCAGGGCAAGGTTACTGGGACGGTGAAAAAACACCACATGGCCCGGCGTGTGGCCGGGACAGTGATAAACTTCGAGCTCTTCCTCACCCACAGTAACGGTATCACCCTGCTCCAACCAACGATCCGGAGTAAAAACTTCCACCGCGGGAAAGCCAAACATCTGGGCCTGCATGGGCAGCTGTTCTATCCAAAAATTATCATCTTGATGAGGGCCCTCAATGGGTAATTGCAGCTGCCCGGCTAGCGCAGCTGTCCCCCCACATGGTCCAAGTGGCCGTGAGTAAGGAGTATCTTCTCCAACTTGAGGCCGCGCTCCTCTACAGCGGCAAGGATCTTGTCAATATCACCGCCAGGGTCCACTACCGCAGCGCGCTTGCTGTCCTCGCACCAAAGCAATGTGCAGTTCTGCTGAAAGGGAGTAACCGGGACCGAATGAAATTGCAGCGACATAGGTATCCTTAATGGGATCAGTTACAGGGAACAGAGATTATACCGTGAGTACCCGTTGAGATCGCTGAGCAGGTGCCGAACCTCCACGCTGTCCGTTTTGCAGCAGCGCGCGCAAGTCCCCAAGCAGCTGTTGCAGCACCAGGTCACTGGACCAGTAATCTTCCAGAGGCAACACCTGTGGACCTTGGCTACCCATATGGGAATCACTTAGTGGACGCGTCTCATAATCTTTATACACGGCCTGGTTATAAGTAGGACTCAGTGGCTTTAGGGGCCAACCAAATAAATCATCGGGGTGATAGAAGTTCTTCCAACGAAATCGATAGCCGCGGGAGTCCGCGGTGACCGCCTGGATCTGCTCACGCCCCCTGCCAGCACACCAGAGCGGATTACTGGCTCCGAGGGTGTACCAGTAGCTCAGGGTCTTCAGTCGCAGGAAGCGTTCTCGCGCAGAACCCTTACGCACACCTCCGGGACCACCATCACGCCAAATTCCATGGCCAACACTCGAACGCTGGGCATCCCAGAGGTAATTGGAAAAACTGACGCAACCGAAAGAATGACTTAATAGCACCACCGGTGTTCGCTCACCGGCCGCTGCTGCAGCCTTTTGCAACATGCGATAAATCGCCCCTTGGGTTTTCTCATAGGCTCCATCACGCTGCTGGATATCTCCCAATTGGGCTGCGCCCTGGGCCATAGTACAAAGCAAGAATTTGCGCGCGCGCAGATAGTCCATCTCGCTCTTGCACATCCCCTGGAACACCCGATCTGTATTGCCCTGAAGGGATTCCACTGCCGTCAGGGTATCGCAATACAAGCGCGACCAGTCACCGCCGAGAGCATCTTTTAACGCCGAGAATAATGGGCTCGCAAAATCCCTGGGGGCCACCCCGGCTCCCGCAACGGCCAGGACTACAATATCTGCCATATTTGCCTCTTCTTATTATTTTTGTTGAATTGGCATCAGACCCTCTGCACACCCGACAGTGATCCAAATTGAACTCACTGCGTAAAAATATGTTGCGTATTTTGGCAAAAATAATCCGGTCAGGAGGACCGGAAATTGCCGCTATAACAATGCGCTAGAAGGTGATTAATCTGGTCGGTAAGACCAGTTTGCACGCCAGCTTTCGGGGGCAAAGGGACGTGCCCCTGCCGGCGGCTAATCTTAAGGGATCAGTGTGACTAATTTGATCCGCCCAGTAATATACTGCCCAAAGTCAAGTCCGCGCCAGTCTTAATCGAAACAAATCTACCAATTCTACCCCTGCCCCCTGTCGCAGCGCTGTCACATTAGCGCTTTCCTGGTGCATAATAACCTTTGTACAAAAATCAGACGTTTAAAACGATCCCGCCCGCAGCGATGCTATTAACCTCCAAATACAGCCTGCCGGATTGCCCCGAGCACACACTGGCGCGCCCCCGCCTGCTGTCGTTACTTAACGACGGTCACAGCGACCAGTTGCTGTTGGTAACTGCACCGGCGGGCTACGGTAAAACCACACTTGTCACCTCCTGGGCCTCAGGCCAGGATAACCCGGTGGCCTGGTATACCCTGGATGCCAGCGACAACGAACCGAATCAATTCTGCCGCTACCTTGTGGAGAGTGTGCACCGCGCAACCGGCAACGGCGTACCCCAGACCTACCAGTTGCTAACAGCACCCCAGTGTCCGGACCCAACCTCTGTCGTCAGCCATTTGCTGGCTGAATTGCGCGGACTGCCTTGCGAGCTGCGCATAGTGCTGGACGATTATCACCAGATCGATAATCAGGTAGTACACGACACAACCCGTTTTCTTCTGCGCCACGCCCCCGCCGGTGTGGGCGTCGTCCTCACCAGCCGCAGCCAGCCGCCCCTGGGGCTCGCTACCCTGCGTGTACAGGGACGCCTACTCGAGCTGGGCAGCGATGCCCTGGCACTCACTACCGAGGAAATCGCCCAGCTGCTGAAGCAGCGCCTGCCATTTAACCTGGACGCTGATCGCGCCGCCCAACTACAGCATTTAAGTGAGGGCTGGCCCCCGGCTGTGCAACTATTCACGCTCTCTGTACGCGACCGCGAAGAGGTCGACCGTTACCTGGCAGAACTGGAGCAGGGCCATAGCCATATTCTCGACTACCTCGCCGAAGAAGTACTGGAACGGCTTGAACCCCAGCTGCGTGAGATGCTCGCATGTACCTCAATCCTCACCCGCGTCAATGCCCAGCTGGCAGAGCGCCTGAGTGATCGCAGCGATGGCCAGCAAATGCTGGAAAGTGCGGCCAGGCGTGGGCTCTTCCTACAGGCACAGGATTCCAGTCGACGGTGGTTCCGTTTTCACCCAGTGTTTGCGCGTTTCCTGCAGCGTCAACTGAGCGACCGAGATCAGTTGCAGCATTTACACACCATTGCCTGCGACACCTGGCAAGAGCTGGGCCAGCCGGTTGAAGCCCTGCGTCACGCCCTCGCCGGTGGTGACCGCGAACGCCTGCGCCAGCTGCTGAACGAGCAGGGAGAGCGGTTACTGCGCGGGGGCCAGTCCCGCCTGTTGCGCGATTGCCTTGAATGGCTGGGCGCTGAAGAGCTACAACTCAATGCGCGATTTACCCTGCTTTCAGCCAAGATGGCGCGGGAAAACTTTGAGTACGACCAGTGTGAGAAGAACCTCGCCGCCACTGAGAGCTGGCTGCAACGCCAGGATCCGCAGCAATGGCACCAGTATGAGGGTGCCTTTGCCACTATGCGCGCCCAGGTCGCTATCGCCCGCGGCCAAACCCTACAAGCCAAGGAATACGCTGAGGAAGCCCTGGGGCTGTTGCACCGTGAACAGCTGGGGGAGCGAATTTCCGCATTACTGGTGACCGGCGAAACCAGCTTCTGCCTTGGCGCATTGGAACAAGCCCTTGCACATATGCAGGAAGTGGAAGCCCTGGCTATTGCCGAGAAAGATATTCCCAGTGTCGCGTGGGCCATCTGCCAGCAGACCGAGATCGCTTTCGCCCAGGGTCTTTTGAAAAAATCCGCCACCCTGCAGGAAAAGGTGTACAACCTGGTGCAGAAACACCACCTTTCCACCCTACCAATTTCCGAGTTTGTCTGTCGCCTGCGCGGCCAATTGCAGTGGGAGTGTGGAGACCTGGAAGGCGCCGAGCGCTCCGCCCGCCGGGGAATGCAAATCAACCGCAAAGTGGGAGAGCACTGGCTTTTGCCTGAATACACCCTATTGCTGAAAATTGCTCAGGCGCGCGGCGAGAAAGAGGAGTCCCAGGAATGGCTCGACCGTATTGAGCGCCTGCTCTCAGGCGAACGCTATCATCGCGACTGGGTTGCCAATGCCGACGCCACCCGTATCCGCACCTGGCGCGCCCTGGGCAATCAACAGGCTATTACCACCTGGCTGGAACAGGCTGAACCGGTAGCCGACAGGCCCAGCAATCACTTTGAGCAATGTCACGGACGCAACCATGTACGCGCATTGATTGAGCTACATCGCTGGTCTGACGCCAATCGCTTGCTGAGCCGCTTGCAGCAGGTCGCCAAGGAGTGCGGCCTGGTGACGGACCGTCTACGCAATCGGGTATTGGAGTCCCACCTGCTTTGGCTGCGCGAGCGGCACGGTGAAGCAGTGGAAGCCATTTCCGTGGCGCTGCAGTTGGCCGCCGGGCGAGACTTCCGCGCCAGCTTCCTGCAGATCGGTAAACCACTGATCGTCATTCTGAAGGCCGCCCTGGAGCAGGGTCTGGAGGAGGCAGAAGCCACCAAGGCGCAGGAATTGATTCGCGTGACCCAGCAACAACCTGAACTGGATGGTGGCATTCGTATTGAACTGGATGACACCATCATCCGGGAGATTCTCGCCAGCGATGCGGTACCCGATTTCCTGCGCCATTCGCCACTGACTCCCAGGGAGTGGCAGGTACTCAATGCCATTCACTCGGGGCTATCGAACGAGCGCATTGCGCGTCACTTCAAGGTGGCACCCAGTACTATCAAGACCCATATCCGCAGCCTCTATCAGAAACTGGATGTCAAAGACCGCCAAGAGGCCATCGCCCTGGCCGAGCAAATGCTGCGTTCAGTGCAGGATCGCCCCTGAGACCACTCACAGCACAAGGATGTACTGACGCATTCCCACCGCAGCTCACTATAATTTGACGACACACCCAGGGTGAGTCAGATATTAGTGTGTCCTCCAACTACTCTCCCCCAGCGCGCCACAACTCTCAGCCTCTCCCCCTGGGTGGGGAGGAGGTAGACCACTGCACGCTACCCCATACTCGGCGCATCCTTCCAGAGTGGGCCTGTCCCACCCTTCAAATAATGAAACAAGGCAGTAATCCATGAGCGGCAACAGCACAGAATGGTGGCGCAATAGTGTTATCTACCAGATTTACCCCCGCAGCTTCTGCGATGCCAATGGCGATGGTATCGGCGATCTTCCCGGTATTACGCAAAAACTGGATTATGTGAAATCTCTAGGCGTAGATGCCATCTGGATCTCCCCTTCTTTAAATCCCCGATGGTGGATTTTGGTTATGACGTGGCGGATTATCGCGATGTAGACCCGATTTTTGGCAAACTCGAGGACTTCGACCAACTGATCGAAGCAGCCCATGAGCGCGGCCTGAAAATTATTATCGACCAGATCCTCAGCCATACCTCAGACCAGCACCCCTGGTTCAAAGAGAGTCGCTCCAGCCATGATAACCCCAAGTCAGACTGGTATGTATGGCAAGATCCCAGGGACGACGGCACCCCGCCAAATAACTGGGTATCCGTATTTGGTGGTGGCTCATGGCGCTGGTGTACCCGCCGCCGCCAATTTTATCTGGCTAACTTTCTCAGGGAACAGCCGGACCTCAATGTGCACAACCCAGAAGTGCAGGAGCAGCTGCTAGCCGACATGAAGTTCTGGCTGGACCGAGGAGTGGATGGTTTCCGCCTGGATGCAGTGAACTTCATTTTCCACCAGCAGGCCCTGGCTGATAATCCAGCGCGCCCACTCAGGATTGACGAAAAAGGGTTGCCGCCGGTGAATCACTACGATTATCAATGGCATCAACACGATAAGTCCCAACCTGAAAACCTCGTCTTTTTACAACGCGTCCGCAAGCTGATGGATCAGTATCCGGGCACGGTTACCGTGGGCGAGGTGGGCGATGACAACACCCACAAGATCATGGCCGAATACACCACAGAAAACCGACTGAACATGGCCTACTCCTTCGATCTGTTGACCGAGGATTGCAGCGCTGAATTCCTGCGGGAAACACTGGAGAAAAACCGCGAGGTAATTGAGAGGGGTTGGCCCTGTTGGTCCATCAGTAACCACGATGTACCCCGCTCGATTAGCCGCTGGAACAAAGGCTTCAGCGATGAATTAACCCATGCGCGCGCCCCGCTATTCCTGCTTATGCAGCTGACCCTGCGCGGCAGTGTTTGTATATATCAGGGGGAAGAACTGGGCCTGCCGGAAGCGGATATCGCTTTTGAGGATTTGGTCGACCCTTATGGCATTAACCTATGGCCCGAATTTAAAGGTCGCGACGGTTGCCGTACGCCTATGCCCTGGTTGCAGGGGGCGGCGAAAGCGCCGGCTTTTCCGCCAGTAAACCCTGGCTACCTGTTTCAGAAGATCACCAGCGACGCGCCGTCAGCATCCAGGAAGATAGCCAGCACTCCATGCTGAACCAGTTTCGCGCCCTGATTGAATGGCACCACACATTGCCGCCAAGCTTAGCGACAGCACAACAGGCAGTGATCAACACTGATAACGAATTATTGGTATTTATTCGCCGTGCCGCAGGAGAAGAACTCCTTGTTGCCCTGAATCTAGGTAAACACAGCGAGCAATATACCCTGCCTGAAGAGTTTACTGGTGCCCAAGACATTACCCCAAGCCTGTTTAAAAACCAGTTTAACAACAGCACCTTAACCCTGGATCCTGCTGGAGCCTGTGTACTGCACCGGAAAAAACCCAATTCGTAACCCGCTAACCCAGGTGTTTTTTTGACCGGTAGTTACTGCTGCTGATCGCTATTTTCAGGAAAATAACAGCACCTCTCCCAGGTATTTTGTGTTGCTTTTCTGTGTCTCTGCAACGTCAGCTTATCCTTTCGACGTCTGCTTCCTCGCCGGCCCCGTGCCGGCCTTTTTATTCCCCATTGAAAATCCTCGCAGGCAGCTCTTACAACATTTGGCTTCGACCCTGCTGCTAAATTAGATATTTGCAAAAGTACAAATTAACTGCCCTGTAAAATTACCCGGAATTTATGCTCAACGCCTGCGACCAAATGGAATATGCCCGTGCCTGAATCTGGGCCAGGAATTCAAACTGCGAATACCTCGTCGGTAGTGGCCAGCCAGGTAGATCTGCAAAAGGCAGAGCTTGGCGACGTCTATTCTGCACTCAAAACTACACCTAAGGGCCTAACCCGGAGTGAAGCTACAGCTCGGCTTAAGCAGTACGGCCCCAATACGATTCAAGAGAAAGAACAGAGCGCACTCGCCAGGTTCTTCCGTTTTTTTGGGGCCCCATTCCCTGGATGATCGAAGCCGCCGCTTTACTTTCCGCACTTATTGGGCACTGGCCGGACTTCGCTATCATCATGGCACTGCTTCTCTACAATGCCATTGCCGGATTCTGGCAAGAGCATAAAGCCTCCAATGCCCTCGCCGCCTTGAAGGCCAGTATGGCTCCACAGGCCGAAGTACTACGGGACGGCAAATTCCAGACTATTGCAGCGGCCAACGTGGTGCCAGGTGATATTTTGCGTATAAAGCTTGGTCAAGTGGTACCAGCTGATGTGCGCTTTATCGACGGCAAATCTATTAGCATCGATCAAGCCGCTCTCACCGGCGAGTCCCTGCCGGTCAGCAAAAAAGTGGGAGATATTGGCTACTCAAGCAGTATTGCAAAACGTGGAGAAATGAGCGCTGTTGCTATTGGCACCGGCCGCAATACTTTCTTTGGACGCACCGCAAAATTGGTCGCAGGTGCAGGCCAGGAGGCCTCGCACTCACAAAAAGCCGTCACTCATATTGGCGACTTCCTGATTGTGCTCTGCCTGATATTGGCGATGTTACTGGTTGGGACCCAGCTGTATCGGGATATAGTAATAGCGCCCAACTGGCACTGGTCCGACATTATCAACATTTTGCGCACAGTATTGGTGCTGCTAATCGCCTCCATTCCGGTAGCTATGCCCTCAGTGATTACTGTTACCAATGCCCTGGGTGCGTTGGCACTATCGCGCAAAAAAGCTATTGTTTCCAAACTCGAATCTATTGAAGAACTCGCCGGTGTGGATATCCTTTGCTCAGATAAAACCGGCACTCTAACGAAAAACCAGTTGAGCTTACATGATCCAAAATTATTTGATGCTCAAAGCAGCGATGAACTTATTCTCGCCGCAGCTCTAGCTTCAGAATCCGCTTCCAGTGACCCCATCGATCAGGCAATTTTTGCCGGCCTTAAAAATAAAAATCAATTAAATAACTTTCGACTAAAAGAATTCACTCCTTTCGACCCCGTTACTAAGCGTGCTCAGGCGCAGGTCACAGACGATAAAGGACACTTACTTTCTTTTTGCAAGGGTGCCCCCCAGGCGGTGATGGCACTGTGCAATCTCAACGGTGATAAAGCAGAGAAAGCAAAATCCTGTGTAGAGGAATTAGCTTCTCACGGCCTTCGTTCACTGGGAGTGGCACGCTGTAATAATGGAAATAACTGGTCTTTTCTCGGAATTCTTTCCCTCGAAGATCCACCTCGGGATGACTCTAAACAAACTATCAGCAGGGCGCGGGAACATGGACTACAGGTAAAAATGATTACTGGAGACGATGTCGCGATCGGTAAGGAAATCGCCTCCCAGGTAGGTATCGGCCAGAATATATTTGCAGCAGGGGATGTATTTGATCAATCGGAAAATATGGACCACCTGCCAAAGAAAGTGGTTGACTGTGTAGAGCGAGCCGACGGATTTGGCAGGGTATTTCCAGAACATAAGTATGCCATTGTAAAAGCATTGCAAGGGCGCGGGCATCAGGTAGCTATGACTGGTGACGGTGTAAACGACGCTCCTGCCCTTAAACAGGCCGACTGCGGTATTGCCGTCAGCGGCGCCACCGATGCCGCTCGCGCTGCGGCTGCTATTATTCTTACCGCCCCAGGATTATCGACCGTTGTCGATGCTATCGACGAAGCACGAAAAATATTCGAACGTATTATTAATTATGTGCTTTTTCGGGTTTCCATGACATTGGACATCATGGTTGTTGTGGTATTCGCTACCATTCTTTTTGGGTTCTCTCCCCTTACCCCCGTAATGATTGTACTTGTCGCATTACTGGATGATATTCCCATAATGACCATCGCCTACGACAATACCTTACTGCCCAAAGAGCCGGTACACTGGGAAATGCGTGATCTGCTGCTTGGGTCAACGATTATTGGAATTTTTTCTATTGCACAAACAATGGGCCTCCTTTTAATTGGCATGGAATGGCTACAGAATAGCCAGTGGCAATCCTGGATATCACTTAGTAAGGAACAAATCCAGACAATTATTTTCTTGCAAATTGTCGCTGGTGGTCATCTGCTGCTGTTTGTAGTGCGCTCACGTAAAGCTTTCTTTAGTAAACCATTCCCAGCAATGAAACTGTTTTGTGCGATTGTCGGCACTCAAATCCTGACGGTGCTAATGTGCGGATTCGGCTGGCTGGTTCCCGCCATCCCTTGGAGTATTATTGGCTTGGTATGGCTATATATGATCATCTGGATGTTCGCCCTGGACTTGGTCAAAAAATTACTCTACCGCCGCCTGCAGGACATTTGAAAAGAGTTTAACTTTTTCTCAATTCACTGAATGGGAATAGCCATGGATTGTTTTAAAACCTTTCAGGTTAAACCTGGCAGTAAAGTCAAACTGGATAAAATAGATCCAGGATTCAAAGACTGTTACAACAGTCGCCAAGAAGCCAATCCAATAATAGAAAAGCTCGATAGGAGAATTCGTGCCCAGCAGTACCTGATGTACGCAGAACATAAGCACTCATTATTGATCTGCTTGCAGGGCCGGGATGCTGCGGGCAAGGATGGCACTATCAATCATGTATTGGGTGCTATGAATCCCCAGGGTTGTAACGTAACCAGTTTCAAACAACCATCTAAAGAAGAAGCTGCTCATGATTTCCTCTGGCGATGCCATAAGGTAACACCGGCTCAGGGCCATGTGGCTATTTTTAACCGTTCACACTATGAAGATGTCCTGATTCAACGGGTTCACAATATGGTACCCAAATCGATATGGTCTAAGCGCTATGAGCATATCAATAATTTTGAAAAACTACTGGCCGACCATGGCACCCTGGTCCTGAAGTTCTTCTTGCATATTGATGCAGATGAACAGTTAAAGCGTTTCAAGCAACGTATTGATGATCCCACAAGGCATTGGAAAATCAGTGAAAATGACTACACAGAGGCAAGCTACTGGGATGCCTATACCAATGCCTTTGAGGATGCATTAAGTAAATGCAGTACGGCTTATGCTCCGTGGTTTATCATCCCAGCAAATCACAAATGGTTTCGTAACCTAGCAGTAGCTTCTATCGTTGCAGATGCTATGGATGCTCTGAAGATGAAATTCCCTGCCCCCACTGTCGACATAGACAAAATCAAGAAAAAATATCACAGCCTGGATAAGATAGATATAGAGGAGGGGCTGGTAAATGCCCCTAAAAATAAAAAGCAGTGAATCTCAGCCACACAGGCTAATTACCTTGCACGTTCTTTATGGAAAAGAATTTCTCAAAAGCATCATAGACAGCCAGATGTAAAGCATCACCGTGATCCAGCTGCCCAAAATAACCAAAGTGCACCCTGGCTTTATTTTTCTCACTATCTAACTTAGTGAATAGCGACCTTGTCAATCTCTCCATAACCTCACCCTCTTTCCCTACGCCGACATAAACTAATTCATCAGCACAGCAATCTTTTGGAAGATCAGCCAATAATGATCCTCCACTCCACCAAAGACTTGGACTGATGATAATATAATTGTCGAAGTGTTCTGCACGCCTAAATAGAATTTCGGTAGCTAGAAGCCCTCCTAATGACTGGCCTATCAAGGTAGAATCCCCTCTCACCCGATAGTGACTTTCAACCAGTGGCCGCACTTCCTTATCAAAAACTCTATAAACTGATCTGCCCCCTGAAGATGGGAATTCCTTACGATCCCGGGATTCCGTAGAGGGGAAGGTAAAATCCCGCTTTCTGCCTACATTCACAACTCCAACAAGAATCGACTCAGGAACCATATCAATCCAGAAAAAGGAACCAAACTGTAACAAGGCTGCAATATGAATAAAATCTTCATTTGTAGATCCATCCAAAAGATATATTACTGGATAGTCCCTTTTTGGTTCTCTTTGATCACTCTCCGCTAGGTAAACATTCAGGCTACGCTTTTCATCCGATATTTTGGATGGAAAACTTATAGAATCTCCAATAACCAAAGGTGGTTTTTTAAAATCCTAAGGTCCCAACAACAGCTGACACCAGTGAAGTACAAAAGAGGATAAGCTATTTAGCTATTATTTTCACAATGGTAAAAATAAATTTTATTATTGAGTAAGGCGACATTAATCACTAGATTTCCACCCAAAATCATACAGCAATCAGTATAAAATTAACTATCGAAAAAACTATTAGATAGTACTACTACCCAGACAGTTTGTCTGCAACCGGACTGATATATCCAGTCCGATTGTATGTCACAGACTGCTGCGTGGTTAACTACCTCAGCATTCCTGCTGAGCATTAAATTCCCTTTTCTTGGCCTCATACCACTCCTGCATCACTTCAGGACTTTCCATCAGATTCTGCTTTTTTGCATGGCTTGTAAGTGAAGGGGATCCTGTTTTTGATACATCTCGACACCATGCCTTTTACTCATTTCCGCCATCTCTTCAAAGGTGCTGGCGCGAAACTCAAGGTCACAAGCATCTCCTAATTGTGTACACGTCATTATTCTCATTGGGATATCCCTCATTCAGTGATGGCCTTTTCAGCTCCAATCAACTTAGAGCTCAGGCATCTTTTCAAATTTAGAGAGGTCTGGGTCCATATAATCCCAGGAAGCACCACTGCCCGAGTACACGACCATGGATGGTCTGAACTTTTCCAAGTCGTGCAAAGTTCCTGCCCGCAAAAATTCAAACTGGGGCATTCCACTATTTTCCGCAGATATATGGGAGCCGCAATGAGGACAGAACCCTCTTGTTATCAGGTTGCCACTTTCCGCATACTTTTCATGGTATGTGAGCTTGCCAGAAATATTAAGACTATCTTTTGGAACTGCAATATTCGATATGTGTCCTGCACCACTAATTTTCTGGCAGTCCGTACACTGGCAATGCCCCGCCATTACAGCATCACTATCACACGTATAACTTACAGCACCACATAGGCACTCCCCTGATAAATTTGACATTTTTTCCTCCATAGTAACTTACGATTTTGAAGTTATTAAATCCTATAAGCATAACTTCAATTTTGCAAGTTACTGTATTACTATTTATCGCATTGAATCGAATGGAACAACCGTGACCCCTGATAAGAACTTTTTGCGCTCCGGATGTCCGATAGTGAGCGGACTGGATGTATTTGGTGACAAATGGACCTTGGTAATACTCAGGGACTTGATTTGTGGAAAAGAGACTTATACCGAACTCGCTAATTCACCAGAGAAGATTCCAACAAACCGGCTGGCCGAAAGGCTTAGAATGCTGGAGTCGGAAAAAATTATTGAAAAATCCTTGTACCAGGAAAAACCCAAGCGTTACAAATATCTGCTAACAGAGAAAGGCCGAGATATTTTGCCGATCCTCCAGGAAATTGCCCGATGGGGCAATAAATATATTGAAGATACCTGGGTTCCACCTAAATGGTTTATGCAAAAAGAAAGGTAATTTAAAGCAAAGTAGAAGTTGTTCAGCTGTTAGACTGATTATCAGTCATCCAGAGCAAGAATTAGCTTTGTCACAAAAGGTAAATACCACAAGATCATATACGGTATACAGCGCAAATAAAGCAACCAGGAGCTGCATTGTGAATATGAACATAATCAACCTTTGCACTACTGAACATTTTTTTAGCCCAGCTTCCAAGTCAACCCCCTGGCATACCTCTGCCGTCACCATTAAATCATTACAACAGTATGCCCTTAAAGAGAGTAGTCGGTGCTTCAACATCTCTGGAATTTCATTAACATTCAATGTTGTCGGTTTTGCACCCTCCCTAATAAAAACCGGACCTGAGGCACAGTAAAAGCCTCGTTAATTGAAATGTACGAATGGTATACAAAGTATTCGTTCACCAACCTCAGCATCTAGCAGTGAGATCCTCAGGGATAACCAGGGCTGGCATCTGCGAATTTCCAATCCATATTTTTAAATTTTAGATGAGGTTCTGAGCAGTTATATAAGTGATGTAAATTCGCTGGATCAAGACCTTTAATTTGAAAATTCACGCTAATTTTTCCCTAACTGATAATTAGGCCAATAAGCATAGTTTCCAAACAAGCCTTCGGCAGGCCAATTTCGGAAGTGCAATAGGTACCAATATGGTTTTACAGGTAACCTTAAAATAGGATTATCCTTGAATGCTTCATTAGAAATGGCGACATCTATGTATAAAAAACAGCAAGCCAAACTGTAGCTTCTTCTGAAGAGGTCTCCAGTACCCGATGCTTTCTCCCCGCTGTAATCTCGACAAAATCACCAGCCTCCAAGCGCACCTTCTCACCGCAATTAAATTCAATCAATCCATACCCTGATAAAACGATTACCCACTCGTTCTGCTCCTGATTATACCAACCCTGTTCAGGGGAGGATTGCCCATAAGATACGATTCTCTCAATACGCATATCCCCTGATTTAACAATGTCTGTAAAGTGCTCCACAGATGTATCTGCAGGTAAGTGAGCGAATATATTTTTCATCCAGGCCAACTCATTATTGATTAGTCGAGGATACATAAGGTAGCTACTTGTTCAAAATTATTCTTTCCAACCAGAGAAATACTCAACCAAGTAGTCAATCGCCATTCTTGCGCGTAGTGGCAAGAAGCGACGATTCTGGTAGACAATCCAGCTACTGGCTCCCCTGCTCCAGAAAGGTTTAAGAATTGGCTTTAACAAACCTTCCTCAACAACTTCACTAAAACTGCCCTTAGGCATATAGGCAATACCTAACCCCTGTTTACAGGCTTCTACAACGGTATGGGCATTATTACTTCTCCAGCGCCCCTTAACCTTCACAACCTCTTGTCCTCCATTTACTTCAAACATCCATTGATCATTATTTGTCACAATACAGCTATGTACTTTCAGTTGACCAGGGCGCTCGGGAATGCCGTTTCGTCTTAAATATTCTTTGCTGGCAACTGCCATCATCTGCCGGTCTGCAAGCTTTCGAGCTACCAAACCGGAATCTTCCAGGCGACCATAGCGAATGGCAAAGTCGATACCATCTTCAACAAAATTAACCATCCGACTATTGAAATCCATATCAATATTTAATTCTGGATGCTCTACACCAAATTCCATCAGGGCCGGGGCGACATATTGCTCGGCAAAGAGGCCAGCACAGCTCACCCTGAGGGTTCCACTGAGCTGGAACTGCTGCTGGCTTACCTGTTCATTCGCCTGTTGCAATCCAGTCACCAGTTCCTTACAGCGCTGGTAATAGACTGCTCCAGCCTGGGTAAGGCTGACCAGGCGTGTGGTGCGGGCCAGAAGGGCGCAGCCCAAACGTTCTTCCAAACGTGAGACCTGCCGACTGACATGGCTGGTGCTACACCCCAACTGCTTCGCTGCCGCAGAGAAACCCTGGCTTTCCGCCACAGCTACAAACTCGACCAAGCCGTCAAAATTTTCCATATTTCAAACTTCTATTATTGCTATATAGCAAAGGTATTTAACCGAATAGATATATTATCAGCAGATTAAGGACAATCTACAATCCCTCCCCACTGAATGCTTACCAATAGAGGAAACAGACATGAAGAAAGTACTTATCCCGGTTACCAATCACGCCACCCTGGGTGAAACCGATCAAGCCAACGGCACCTACTCACCCGAACTGACCCATGCCGTTCATGTATTTAAGGAGAATGGCATCGACTACGATATTGCCTCAATCAAAGGCGGCAAGGCTCCTATTTACGGTACGGATATTGAGGGCGATGAGGTAAACCAGAAGATGCTGGACGATGAGGATTTCCAGAACCGTATCAACAATACCATCCCCGTAGATCAGCTGAATATTGACGACTACGATGCAGTATTTTATCCAGGGGGATTCGGCTTGCTCTCCGATCTGGCAACTAATGAAGAATTCGCCAAACTGAGTGCTGAGCACTATGAAAAGGGCGGCATCCTGGCGGCAGTCTGCCATGGTCCAGCTGGCTTCCTGCCCATCACCCTAAGCAACGGGGAAAAGCTTTTGGCCAGCAAATCGGTAACGGCTTTTACCCGCGAAGAAGAGATTGACTTCGGTACTATTAACGATATTCCCTTCCTGCTAGAAGAGTCTCTCGTTAGAACTTCGGCCCGGTTTAACAAAGTCCAGCCCTGGCAGGAGTTTGTTATTGAGGACGGACGTGTAATCAGCGGCCAAAACCCAGCTAGCGCACACGGCGTAGGCTTGGCCATTGCCAAGCAACTTGCCAGCTAATAGGGCTGCGGGCCGGTCCAAGTACCGGCCCACAACCTTGAGTAGAGGTTCCAAAAGTGCAAAATGCAATTTTTTATCCGTCCTTAATGCTCCTGGCAGGTGTCGGTATACCGGTAATGGCAACACTGAACAGTGGTCTCGGTGTTAAGCTCGGTAGCTCAGCCCTGGCAACGACACTACTGTTTTTTGTTGGATTGGTAATCTCCTCAGTTTACCTCTTTAAAACGGAAGGGATCCCAGGCGAGATTTTTCACAAAGGCATTTCCTGGTATTTCTACCTCGGCGGGATTTTAGTCGCATTTTATATATTGAGTGTCACTTGGGTGTCCCCAAGATATGGAGTGGGCAATGCAGTATCTTTCGTTCTTCTTGGACAGCTGCTCGCTATTAGTGTTATCGATCACTTCGGATTACTTGGGGCGCAGCAATCCAGCCTGGACACAAAGCGCCTAATTGGACTGGCCATGATGGTTATTGGTGTTTTGCTAGTAGTTAAACGCACTTCGTGACCTTTTAAGCACAATTTAAACCTTTGGAGTAGAAGCAATGGCTAATTTATACGTTATGGCGCGAGTCACAGCCCAGCCGGATAAAGCATCCCCGGTATTAAAACTGCTAACAGAACTGGCAAAGGAATCTGAAAATGAATCCGGCTGCCTATATTATAAAATACTGCCCGCCACGGATCAGAGTAATATATTTACGACTCTTGAACTATGGGAGTCTGCGGAAGCTGAGCAGCAGCATTGGAACACAGACCATTTGAAAAATATACTATCCCAGCTAGCCCCACTTTTAGCAGAAGAAGCAAGAATTGAAAAATACACTGAATTATAAAATATAAATTAAGTTAACTGACTATGGAGTTTTCACTCAATAGGTAAAAGCAAGTCCACAGCATCTGATTAACTGTGGACTTGCTGGGCTTTTAAAGGTAGGCCTTTATCAATTGGAAAAGGGTAATAATGGAGCGGCTATCAAACTAGTTGTTTCCAGAACTTCTACCTAAAAGTTCAGCCCAACTAACACGCTCTGCTCGGTAAATTGTGGTATCAACAACCTCCACCTCCCAAGCAGTCTCAGGTATATCTCCTGATGTCACTTCTATCAAGTGCGCATTGCGATCACCACCTGTACTTGCACTTCCTGGGCCCCCAGCACATATTAAGATATTTCCACCTATAAGCTCATCGACATCTCCAAGAGATGCAGTATATTTAGGCGCAACAAATTCCCAGGTTTGCTCCGCAGACATAGTTTCCGTATCTAATCGAAATTTAACTGCGCGGCTGTTGTAAATATCTCCACTTAATTCAGACTCATTTCTATTGTCATAGACTAATATTTCTCCATCGCCAGTCTTCATTGCAGCATGCTGGGAAGCCATCCAGCTTCCATTATCAAGGGCGAACAACTTTTCTGATAGCTCTTTAGAAACTACTGAGTCCCTCCCCATAATCCAGTTAATTTCACCACTCTTATGGTCGATACTGACCACCCAACTTTGGGAACGGCTGGAGAGAAGAATAGAATCATCTTCAGCGATATAATGCAGTGCATTAGAGTGAGTCCAATCCAGAGCCCCATTGGATAACACTCTTGCGGCCAGATCGCCTGGGAAACGGCCTGTATCCAGGTGATCAAAAGCAGACCACTCCCATACAATGTTACCCTGGGTATCGAGCTCTATAATTGCGTCTCCCTGTAATAAAGTTCCATTGATTGTTTCGGTTTCATTGCTCAATAGCAGTATGTGACCATTTTCTAGTAATAGAGCATCATGATGGTAAGGGGGCAGCTCAATAGAGGATAGGGTTTCCCCTGTAAATGAAATAGTGCGCGCCTCACCACTCAATAACAACAGTAGGCGTCCATCATGCAGATTTCTCGCTATCTTGGTACCTGTTGCAGGCAAATCACCATGTAAGTACCAGACAAGCTCGCCCTCTTCATCAAATCCCCAGAAAGTACTACCAGTATTGCCTGATGGCGCGAAAATGGTAAGCCCCCTTCACCCTGCTCATTTTTTGCAAGAAGATTTACCTCAGGTACTCCAGTGGGTTGAGGGCCCGTCTTAAACTCCACAGCCTCACTCAATACTTTTTCACCAGACTCAAATACAGCTACTGCTGTGAATTGATAAGTCGTATCAGATCGCAAACCGAGCACTACTCGGTTATGATCAGTCCCGAAATCAGTATAAGCCGTACGCCTTCTTTCTGTATCAGCAGAGTTGAATCTGATGGCCACTCTCGCATTAGACGCTGTGACCACACTGGCATTAACCATCAGACTATTATCAGGATGAGGGCTCAGTATTAACTCCACTGCCCCCAGAGTTGTTTCATCCGCCTGACTCACCTCTGCCCTGGAAAACCCGCTAAGGAATATATAAAATAATAAAAAAATTTCAGTAACACATTCTTCTTATACATGTTCTACTCCGTTTATTTATGGAAACCCAACTATTCAACGGAACCCAAGGGATTTGGTTTACATAAAATTAATTTTTTACTCTTCCATAAGCAAATACCACATTCATAGCAATATCTATTCGAACATTTTCATAAAAACAGGAAAAAGTTTAATACCACCCCCAAAAAACAAATAACATACGTAAATCAGTTTTTAATATCGGCAAACAAAACTTTAAGCCAGCATAAATCTTCTGGGCCCAGGTGTGCTTTTTACGCCAGCTTTTATTAGAATAAATATCTTTATATTAATGAAAAATTGCTTTCTCAGTTAATCCTCTCCAGTGCTTGCCATCCAAATCTGGAATTGATCCACTAGCCAGATTAGGGTCATTCAACGGATCATGTTGTTCTTGCGTAGTTCTTAAGGCCAATTCCAATTCCTGTAAAATTGGATTGATAACCTTGAGAGTACTAGCCTCAGAAAACTTTAGGGCAACGTCTTTCTCTGCTTTTGCTATGGCTCTCTTAGATTGAGCTTCATCAATTTTCTCACCGACTGGACGCAATCCAAATTTGTTGACTATCCCACCTACACCGGGAACCAGTACTTTCGCTGCCAATCCAGCACCAACAATAGGATTGAAAACCGCCGCCACACCACCAATGAGCAACATTCCCAAAGTCATTTTTCTATCTAAAGCGTCAATATCATCGGCGAGCTTGGCTTAAGGATTTCTGTGCTTTTCTTTATGCTCAAGTGAAAATTCCACGGCAGACTCCACCATGAATTTACGCAGGCTGCCTTCATAATATTCATTGGAGAAGTGAAAATACGCCGCTTAGGCAGGTCATTAACTTCTGGGGTTTCTTTGGGCAGACACCGCATAGTATGCAAGGTAAAACCTACCTCTGAAAGTTCAAAAGGAATTACAAAGTAGTGTTTTTCATCAAAGACCTGAGCAGTTTTATTATTCCTCTCGGAAGAGGCAAAAACAGGCAGCTCTTCAATCAACCCCTGAACAACCTTAACACCGGAAGTAAAGCCCTCAGGAATTCACGAAGATAAATCATCCAGTATATTCTTGCTCTTATTTAGATACTTTTTCATAATTATTCTACTCCCCCCCCCTTTTTACTACATCACGTCTCCATCTCTACCAGTTATCCGGAGAATATTTTTCTATTCCATGAACTTAAGTTTTCATAAAACCCCTTTCGCTCAATCTTTTCTGTCAAAGGATAATCGGTAGACAAAATAGGGGCACCGAGTAGTCCGAAATGGTATCAGCTTTATTAGTTCAAACGCTGACCAACGAGCTTGGCACTAACAAAGAAGTCCCTTATTCCATTTTGGTGTGATTGGCCCAAGATGGCGACCTTAACATCCTCTTGACCTGTAGTGGCAAATACCACTGCTAACCCATCCCGCAGTAAATGCCGAATATAACGGCAATCTGCACTGGGGAATCACTCACTGTTGTCTTATCCCACTTAACTGGGAGCCTGTCTCTCGCCCTGGGATTAGTAACAGTAGTTCGCAACTGCGGTTGTTTGCACAGCCCACGGGCAATTGAGAGGTGTGTAATGCATAACCGACCTTCGCTGCAAAATCATCGAACTATACATACACAACGGAAAACACCCCTACAAAAAGTGCAGGGATCTCTACGTAAAAACTCTTCATTCGCCGCCGCACTGGTGGTTGTAGGATCGGCAATATTAGCTCCCCTGGCCTATGCCGTAGATTACTCCAATCCCCACGCCCGCCAAGGCTCGAGATATGTCTCTCACCAGGGACATGGAGGGCACTATGGCGGGCATTCCAGGTACAGCAGGGATTACAGATACAGAAGGGATTACAGGGGACACTCGAGATACAGCAGGAATCAAAGGGGATATTCAAGATACGGCCGATACCAAAGGGCACAACCACGATATGGCCAGCATATGTGGTTCAAAGCCCATGTGCAGGGTACGCCACGCATTGTGATCGACCTTAGTGACCAGATAGCCTACTTCTATAAAGGTGGGCGCCTTGCCGGTATGTCTCCTGTCTCTACCGGCAAACCCGGCCATCGCACTCCCACAGGCAACTTCCGTATTTCTGAGAAGAAATATAGTCATCGCTCAAACTTATACGGTCACTATATCAGTGCCCGCGGCCAAGTACTGCGCAGCAATGTGGATGTACGCCGCCATCGCAAACCCGCCGGGTCTCGCTTCCGCGGCGCATCAATGGATTACATGATGCGGATTAACGGCCCGGTCACCATGCACGCCGGTTATGTACCCGGTTACCCGGCCTCCCATGGATGCATCCGTATCCCCTGGCATATGGCGAAGATTTTCTACCGCCACGCTAGAGTTGGAACAAAGGTATCCGTCGTACCTTAGGCAAAATTGGAGCGCTATAAAAAGGCGGACTTAACAGTTCGCCTTTTTCTTTTATTGGGAAGTCTCTGCTATTGGGAAACTTTTGCCCCCTTCCGCCTTGAAACTTCCATGCGGGTGAAATAATCATGAGCAGCTCGATTAACATGTCGCGCCAGCAACAGTGTAGATACCATGGTAGGTACGGCCATCACAGCGTACATGCCAATAATAATACTGTTAACTGCACTCAAGGACGCCACCGCCCCCAACACAATCAGCACCATATAGAGCCCGGTATAAAGCCCCTGCCAGCGACTGCCAAAAAGAAACACATAGCACTTCATACCGTAGTACCAGCAGGTAACGATTGTACTAAAGGCCAAGGGAAACACCATAAACAGCAACAGAATGGGCCCCAGCTGGCCAAACACCTGAGAAAATGCCTGTGCGGTCAGAGTCACACCAGCCACACCCTCACCTTGCTGCCAAGCCCCGGTAAGTAATATTACCAGGGCGGTACAGGTGCAGATCAGCAGGGTATCCACAATAGGCCCCAACATAGCAACCACGCCTTCGCGCACCGGCTCGCAGGTTTTTGCCGCACCGTGCGCCAATGATTCGGTACCGATACCCGCCTCATTAGAGAAAGCCCCTCGGCTTACGCCGATCGTGATCACTGTACCAAGAGCACCACCGGCAATCGCTTGGCCACTAAACGCATCACTAAAAATAAGGGCAAATGCCGCTGGAACCTGCTCCCAAAAATTTCCGATCACAATCAGGGTCAAGGTGAAATAAAACAGCACCATCCCTGGCACAATTCTCTCGGAAAATTTGCCAATACGCTGGATTCGCCCGGCAATCACGTACGCTGAGGCAATAGCGATTAATAAGCCAATAATAAAATCAAACAACAGAGAACCACCCGGTGCTACCCAGCCCAGCGGTTCGGCGAAAGACTCTCGCAATAATTGAGTAGTCTGGTTGGACTGAAATACCGGCAACATGCCGCACAATCCGGCCACAGCAAATAAAACAGCCAGTGGCATCCAGCGTTTACCAAGACCTTCACGGATGACATACATGGGACCACCCTGCAACTCCCCATTCGTATCACTGCCACGAAACATCACGGCGAGGGTCGCGGTATAAAATTTTGTAGCCACCCCCACCAAAGCGGTAACCCACATCCAAAAAATGGCCCCCGGCCCACCGGCGGTAATGGCAATGGCCACACCGGCAATATTGCCCAGCCCCAGAGTACCGGAAAGTGCTGTAGATAGTGCCTGGCTATGATTTACCTGGCCTGGATCATTTGGGTCATCATAGCGACCACTTAACAGCCCGATACTATGCCCCAAATGACGATAGGGTCGGCCACGAGAATAAAGCAGTAATGCCAATCCGCCACCAACTAGCAAGACAAGCAGCGGTGGCCCCCAGACAAAATCGGCAAAGATCTTTAGCGCTTGTTCGATTACATTAAAAAAGGACATAGGAGATTGTAATTTTCTGTGAGACAGAGCCAGTCTAGGTAGACAGGCACCAAACTGTCAAAATCCAGGGGCTCCCCCAGAGTTTCTGGCCAATCCATTCAGATAGACTAACACCAATAAAAAAGCCCCTGAATAAGGGGCTTATTAGCGGAAAAAGAGATTTAATTTAAGCTGTAGTACCAGCCCGTAATTCAGTTTCCGATTCTACAGTTTCCCGCACAAAAAATACTGATACCGCACCGAGCAGCATACTCACCCCGGCCAAAACAATAATGTAAATCGCCTGGTTGTCGAACACCGACTTCAAGATCAGCCCCGCCACCAAAGCAGAAACTATCTGGGGTGCAGCAATTGTGAAATTAAAGATTCCCATATACACACCGGTTTTATCTGCCGGCAAGGTGTCGGATAAAATCGCGTAGGGCATTGCCAAAATTGCCGCCCAGGCAATACCGACACCAATCATTGGCAGTAACAAACCCAGTGCACCGCTGGGCACAGAGACCTGGGTGATCAGCAGATTCACCTCGGTCGGCTCGCCACCCTGAAACAGCAAGAACCCAATATAACCCAACCCTCCCAGCGCTAAAGATAGTGAGTAAGTCAGTCTGCGCCCCAGCAGTTGAGCCACCCTCGCCAACACAATCGAAAACAACGCAGCAAACAGCGAATAGGCAGCGAAGATAATGCCCACCCAGTCACCCGCCGCACCCTTAGCTGCGGCGATATACGTGGGAATTTCATTTACAGTTTCAAGGTAAGCGGGATCAAACCACTTGGCTTCCACTCCCCAAACATGCTGGGTAATCGCTGGGGTTGTGTATACCCACATAATAAACAGGGCGAACCATGAGAAGAATTGCACCAGGGCCAACTGGCGCATAGTGCGGGGCATACTCAGCATCAAACGGAAAAAGCCACCCAAACGCTGTAAAAGTGTCCCTTTCTGTTCCCGCTCTTTTTGCAACTGCTCAGCATCAAGGCCTTTATAAGCATTGTACTGCTCCGGTGGGTATTCCTTGGTACGCACAACTGTCCAAAGCACACTACCCAATAATACTGTTGCACCTATATAAAAAGCCCAGATCACCGAAGGGGCCACTTCGCCGGCACGGGCAGTATTTTCCAGGCCGATAACATTGGTGAGAATAAATGGAAGCATAGAGCCAAAAATGGCACCGATATTAATCAGTAGGGATTGGATGGAATATCCCAAGGTGCGCTGCTCTGAGGGCACCATATCTGCCACCAGTGCACGGAAAGGCTGCATGGTGACATTGAAGGCGGCATCCATCAGTGCCAGCATTACACCGCCGAACAAAATTGGCGCCACCAGAGCTACGACAATTCCAGCATTGGGCATAAACGCCATACCCAGAGCTGCGGCAATAGCACCAAACAGGATATACGGATTGCGGCGCCCAAAACGGCTCCAGGTACGGTCCGAAGCAGAGCCCACGATAGGCTGCACAATAAGCCCCATCAGCGGAGCCACTATCCAGAAAAGTGACAGCGAGTGTAAATCCGCCCCCAAATCAGACAAGATCCGGCTGGCATTCGCATTTTGCAGGGAGAAGCCAAACTGCACTCCCAGGAATCCGAGGCTGACATTCCATACCTGCCAGAAGGGCAGGCTCGGCTGTTGGGCCCGGGGCGCGGCGGCGCCGTTTACTGATTGGGTCATTGGGATCACCGCATCTCTATTTATGCTTATTTTGCCATTCTGTCACGCCAACCTCAGGTCTCCATCCTCCCCACAGGGGGAGGATGCAAGCACTAAATAGTGCCTTAGCATAGGCTTGGGTCCCCTGTGCCCGCACAGGTCCTGCAGCCACAAATAGTCAAATAATCAACTGAAGTTCCGCGCGATGATCCCAAATCTGCCCCTTCTGCGTCTAATTGCCCTTGCCAGCACCCTCTGCTTGAGCGTACTCGCTGTAGCCGGTGAATCAAGAAGTTACCTGGCACATCAGCAAAGCAAAGACTCACTTACCATACAATTAAATGATGGCGAGGTCTCCCTTACACCGGTCGGCCCTTCGGCACTCTCCCTGCACTACCACAGCGAAGGTATCAAACAGCTGCCTTCTTTTGCTATTGACGACAAGCCGGAAAGTTCGTTCAAGGCCCAGTTGCGGGACGGAGAGGACAAGCTCATCTACCAAACTGGCTCCCTTACAGCAATTATCCACAAGTCTCCCTTCCGAATTGAGTACTTTCGCGGTAAAGAGCCAATCCTAAGTGAAGAAAGCGGCTTCTTTGCCACCGAGACAATGCGCGGATTCCGCTTTGCACTGTCGCCAGAGGAAAAACTACTGGGCGGTGGAGAGCGGGTTATGGGGATGGACCGTCGCGGTCAACGCCTGCCCCTGCATAATCGTGCCCATTACGGGTACACCACCGAATCCAACCAGATGTATTTTTCCCTGCCTGCAGTACTGTCCAGCAACAAATACATTCTGCTGTTCGACAACTCTGCCACCGGCACCCTGGATCTGGGCGCAAACGAAGAAGATATCCTGCAATTTGAAGCCGTAGCCGGGCGCACCGCTTACATCGTGGTAGCCGGTGAGACTTATCCACAGTTGCTGGAAAATTATGTATCCACCACCGGCAAACAGCCCCTGCCACCCCGTTGGGCCCTGGGTAACTTCGCCTCCCGCTTTGGCTATCACAGCGAAGCCGAAGTCCGCGCAACCGTGGATAAGTTTGCCGAAGAAGATTTCCCCCTGGACGCCCTGGTGTTGGATCTCTATTGGTTTGGCCCGGATATTAAAGGCCATATGGGCAACCTGGCCTGGGACAAGGAAGCCTTTCCCGAACCAGAAAAGATGATGGCAGACCTTAAAAAACGCGGCATCAATACCATTCTGGTGACCGAGCCTTTTGTCCTCTCCACCTCCGAGCGCTGGCAGGAAGCCGTGGCGAATAATGCCCTGGCCAAAAACCTGGCCGGAGAGCCCAAGCGTTTTGATTTCTACTTCGGCAATACCGGCCTGATCGATGTCTTCTCCGAAGATGGCCGCGACTGGTTCTGGAATATTTACGACGGGTTATTGGAACAGGGCGTAGCCGGCTGGTGGGGCGACCTGGGTGAACCGGAAGTTCACCCCTCCGATACCGTTCACGCAATCGGTATGGCCGATGAAATCCACAACGCCTTCGGCCACGCCTGGGCACAATTACTACACGAACGCCAAACGGCAAAACACCCTGAACGCCGCCCCTTTATTATGATGCGCGCCGGTTTTGCCGGCTCCCAGCGCTACGGCATGATCCCCTGGACCGGCGACGTTGCTCGGGAATGGGGTGGCTTACAGCCCCAGGTGGAATTGGCTCTGAGTATGGGCTTGCTGGGCTTTGGCTACACCCATTCAGACCTGGGTGGCTTTGCCGGTGGTGAGAAATTTGACCGTGAACTCTACATCCGCTGGTTACAGTACGGCGTATTCCAACCGGTTTACCGCCCGCACGCCCAGGAGCATATTGCTTCCGAGCCAGTTTTCCACGACCGCCGCACCCGCGACATCCTGCGCGAATATGTAAAACTGCGCTATCGCCTGTTGCCCTACAACTACACCCTCGCCTTCGAAAACAGCCAGACCGGCATACCGTTGATGCGCCCGCTGTTTTTCGAAAACGAAAGTGATCTGTCCCTACTGGACTACAAGGATGCTTACTTGTGGGGTCAGGATTTCCTCGTTGCCCCAGTCGTGGAAGAAGATGTGGATGAGGTGGCGGTAAAACTGCCCGGCGGCACCTGGTTCGATTACTGGACTGATGAACAATATTCTGGCGATCAGGCCCTGGTAGAAGTGAACCTGAAAACTATTCCTGTACTGGTGCGGGCCGGCGCCATTATTCCCACCATTGACGGTATTCACAGCAGTCGTGATTACTCCAGTAAAAACCTGACCTTGGATTACTACGCGCACCCATCAGCAGCAAAATCTGAGCGCTATGTTTATGAGGATGATGGTGCTACCGCGCAAGCTTTTGAAAAAGGCAAATACGAGAAGCTGCATTTCTCAGCAGAAAACAAACAGCAGGGTTTATCCTTTTCCTTTAGGCGTGAAGGCGAGGGCTATACCGGTATGCCGGAGTCCCGCAAGGTCACTTTAAAGATTCACAACTGGCAACAAGTGCCCGTGCAGCTCAATATTACCGGCAAATCCCTGCCTATTTTCGACAGTGAAAAAGACCTTGCTCAGACACCCCATGGGGCCTGGTACAACAAGCGCAAGCAGCAACTGCTGGTTAAATTTGACTGGCATAAAGAACCGCTGGATTTAACGCTCAAAAATCAATAATTCAGCAAACCGCTGTTCACTGACTAAAAACTTTTAAAGTCATCAGGAAACAATGAAGAAGTTACATTCCCTGTTTATTGCCAAACTCATTTCGGCTTCATTACTAGGTGCTGCTCTATTCGGCGCTGCCAGCTGCAGCCAGGAGAGCGGCCCGGAAGAAATACAGCCCGCTGAAAAAGTTGCAGAGAAAAAAGCGGTTATCTACCAAGTGCTGCCGCGCTTATTTGGCAACACTAACAGCACCAACAAACCCTGGGGCACACTCGAAGAGAATGGTGTGGGTAAGTTCTCCGACTTTACCCCAAAAGCACTGAATGAAATCCACGCGCTGGGCGCCACCCATATCTGGTACACCGGTGCCCTGCACCACGCGCTCGTTGGCGACTATACGGAATACGGTATCAGTAACGATGATCCAGACGTGGTTAAAGGCCGCGCCGGCTCTCCCTATGCCATCAAGGATTACTACAGCGTAAACCCGGACCTGGCCAATAACCCAGCAGAGCGATTACAGGAATTCCGCGCACTGGTGGAACGCAGCCACGCAGCCGGTCTGAAAGTGATTATCGATATAGTGCCCAACCATGTAGCCCGCGCCTATCATTCTCTCGATAAACCCCAAGGCGTACAGGATTTTGGAGCTGGCGACAACACCCAGGTCACCTACGCCCGCAACAACAATTTCTACTATGTGGTGGGCGAAGACTTCCGCGTGCCCGTTGCAGAAGACAGTTATCAGCCACTCAATGGCGAAGTCAATGATCTTGTCGATGGGCAGTTTATAGAGAGTCCAGCGAAATGGACCGGTAATGGCGCGCGCAGTGCACAACCTGCCATGCACGACTGGTATGAAACGGTCAAAATTAATTTTGGCGTTCGCCCCGATGACAGCAAGAATTTTTCTGAGCTACCCCAGGAATATGCCGAGCGCGACTACCGGGCCCACGCCCAGTTTTGGGCAGACAAGAAAGTCCCGGACACCTGGGAAAAATTCCGCGATATCGCCCACTACTGGCTGGACTTTGGCGTGGATGGATTCCGCTATGACATGGCCGGTATGGTACCGGTAGAATTCTGGAGCTACCTGAATTCCTCCATCAAAATGCGCAACCCCAACACACTGTTACTTGCCGAAATCTATACTCCGGAGCGCTACCGGGACTATCTGCACCTGGGCAAAATGGATTACCTCTACGATAAAGTCGGCACCTACGACGCTATTCGCGCGGTCATGGAGAACAAGGGCAGTACAGATAAAATCGCAGAGGTGCAGGCAGGCCTGGTAGATATTTCCTCTCATATGTTGCGCTTTATGGAGAACCACGACGAGCAGCGTATTGCCAGCCCACAATTTTCTGGCAACCCAGAGGCAGGCAAACCTGCAATGCTGGTATCCGCCGCGCTCTCTCCAGCCCCTACCCTGGTTTACTTTGGCCAGGAGTTAGGAGAGCCCGCCAACAAAGATGCCGGCTTCGGTAGAGCCAGCCGCACCACCATTTTCGACTACTGGTCAGTACCCAGTGTGCGCCGCTGGAATAATGAGGGCGCTTTTAACACTGCTCTGCTGACAAAAGAAGAAAAAGAATTGCGCAGCTTCTACCAGCGACTGCTCAACTTCTCCAAGCAAAGCTCTGCCTTACGTGGTAACTATTTAGATTTGCATAAATACAATCGCAAGCAAAGTACTGGCTATGGGGAAAAGCAATTTTCCTTTGCCCGCTGGGACAATTGTGAAAAACTATTGGTAATAGCCAACTTCAGCAGTCGACATTCTGAATTTGATTTTGTTTTACCAGAAGAGTTACTTCGTAAATGGAATTTGAAAGATGGAGTGTATCAGGTTAAGGGCCAGATTTCTGATAGGACGATAAATCTCCTAATAAATAACAGGCTAGGGAAGATTCACTTTAAACTAAAACCCTTTGAAAGTAACATATTCCACATTTCAAGTGCATCACCTCAAAATTCACCAACAAATATTTAGTGAAATTATATCGGGGAGTGGACACTCCCCACAAATTCAGAATCGATAAAAATCATATTTCTGGCTATTTCTTTTCTGGAAATCATTCACATCCCCCATTTAAAACCAGATATACGCATCGAAAAACTGTGAAACGGTCAACAATTACTTAAAGAAATAAAAAAATATTTATTTTGCCTCCCATTACAAATAACATGCATCGATTCCAATAATATTAGCTAATAGAATACTAATAACTGAGACACTCGAACCAGTTACAGGGAAATCATGTTGATTATTGCTGCAGATACATGGAGGACAATGTGAGTATATATATTAATAAACCCTGGATTAAACTCATTAATCTGGCAACTATGTCTATAATATTGACCGCTTGTGGAGGAGGGTCATCCAACAGTAGCTCTAATAGTGAGCCCTCCTCAGGTCAAGGGGATGGAGCAAACAATACTCCTCCTGTAATCAATAGTTTATTACTATCACCTGAACAGGCATATAACGATACACCCCTCTCTATTCAGCTAGATGCAACCGACGAAGACGGTGACCAGCTGGAAGTCAGTTATATATGGAAAAATAACGAAGAGGTTATTGGTGAAGCAACCAATAGCAACCTTGAACCTGCCTACTTTAACCGCGGCGACAATATTCTTGTAGAAGCTTCTGTCACCGATGGCAAAGATACGGTAACGCAAACCGCATCTATTACTATTCAAAATAGAACACCGGTTATCGAGAACCTAAGTTTTATTAACTTGCCTGTTTTTACCCAGCCGGATCTAAAAGTTACTTCAACAGTCTCTGATGAGGATGGTGATCAGATAACCTCCACGTATCGGTGGTCAGTTAACCAAAAAGAAGTTATCGGTGTAACAACAGATACATTACCTTCGGACTACTTTTCAAAAGATGACCAAATAACAGTAACATTAATCGCCTCAGATGGCGATCTAGCTACCGAGCTATCTGCCAGCACTGAGGTACAAGATTCCCTGCCTGTACTGACTATTGTCAATATGCCGGAAACCGCACAATATGGTGCTGAAGCCACTTTTCAAATAGTAGCTGAAGATTTTGATAACGATCCATTCACGCTTGAATTTCAAGCACGCCCCAATGGTATGGAAATGGATGAAAGTGGTATGGTCAGTTGGACGCCAACTGGGCCTATGTTCGATACGGAGATGGATGTCACTTGGGAAATTCTACTGACCCAATCAGAATATTCACATAGTGAAAGCAGAACAATTAAAGTACTCGACCAGAATCGGCAATTTCCACTTGCAAGAGGCCATTCAAATATATTTTCTAAGATTCAATTATCAACTGTTGGAGATTTTGATGGAGATGGAGCACAAGAAGTATTGTCCACCAGTCAGAACAGCAGGCGACTTTCTATCTGGGGATATGACGGTTCTGATTTCGCAATTAACTGGGAATACCCTTTCTCGATAAGCAGCTATAATGATGGTCTTTCACCCGCATCAACTATTTCATCTGTTGCCTCTGCCGACTTCGATGGCAATGGCCTAGATGAAATATTGGTAGGGTTAAAATATTATAACTCCTTGGTAGGAGACCCGCCCCAATTAGGCCTGTATAAATTCAATGAAAATTTTAAGCCTGCGAAAATTTCAAGTGTTGATGGTTACGATATTCATGAAATCAAGGTTTACAATCTGGACAATGACCCAAATTTAGAGATCATTCTATTAGTCCAAACCACAACCTCCCCTTTTCCAGTACCTGACGGTTATCAGCGCAAAGAAAAACTAGTCATTCTGGACAGCACAGATTTTTCAATTAAATGGCAGTCAGAATCACTAGCCCTAGGGACTAATTTTACCATCGGTAATTTAGACCTTGATGATGAAATGGAAATCGTAACCGGTAATGGCTTTCTATTGGACCGTGATGGAAATAGTTATAAAACAGCTTGGCACTATGAGAATGGTTTTACTAGAGAATGGCGTAGTATAGAAACAGCAGATATAAATATGGATGGGGTAGAGGAAATTATTGGAATTCACCCGGACACCGGATATCTTACTGCGTACGACACTACAACGAAAAGCATAATCGCTGAGAATCCGGGTTCCATAGATTATTTTCGCATCATCCAATCTCCAGAGGAAACGTCTGCAAGGTTTGTGACGACATCAGGTTCGTTCCCAGTAGTATATTCCTTTAGCCCAGATACTCTCCAATTTACCAGCTTATTAACAGGAGAAAGAACAATACCTAATCAATTCTCCTCAAATGTGATGATTTTCAATATGGATGGAGATCCAGAACTGGAGTATCTTTATTACGATGGAAAGAATTTGGCAATTTTCTCAGAAAATCCAGGAGACTCTAAGCTCCAGTTAGAATGGAATTCAGATGAAAGAGCACCCAACTTCCGCAGCTACATGCTTCCTATAGAACAACATGAGTCTAATACTTCTGAGATCCACGCTTTAGTTCTTTCGAATTCCCTAGATGAACCCACATATGTATTTTCTTTAGACTCAAGCAACGGAAAAACCTCTTTGAGCCCAGAAATCTATCTTCCAAAAGGCGATGATTATGACACTCAATTAACACTTTTAGACTTACAGGATGACGGCATAAAAGAGCTAGTTTTCGTAAATAATGAAAGGCCTGGAATTTATGATTTCTTTTCAGAGTCAATAATCTGGTCTGGAGAAGCCACAGGGTCAGATCCAAGGCACATGGTAGTAGGTAAACTTGGCAATAATACGGAAAGCAGCATCGTAGTCACGAATGAGGACTCATCTCTTCAAGCCTATAATGCAAACACTTATGAATTAATTTGGAGTAATACATCTGATGGTGGCAACCATCTAGAATTATTCAATATCAACAACAGTGGGAAGATGGGTATTGCTGTCTCAAACTACGACAAAATAAGTATTTTAACTGAAGAAAATAGCTACCAATCCCCAGTATTTCAATTCCAAATTAACGATACTCCAGATGAGTTCAGAGACCCAATATTTTCAGAAAACATTGAAGACATATGGTTCAACCCTATAGAAACGGGGGATATAGATGGAGATTCAATTGATGAAATTATTGTCACGATGGGTTTAAGACCCGAATACAACCACCATTGGATGATGATATTAAATCAAGATTTAAGTGTGAGAAGTGTTGCTTACCTTCCGGATGTCGATCGGGTTAATGCAATACAGATACAGAACTACGGCTTATCACACAGAAACATTTTATTAGCTATAGCTAAATTCAATACAGTTTACATTGCGGAAATGGACCCCAAAACTGGAAAAACCATTAGCATATCACCCGAATTGGCATCCTCTCCGTGGAGGCACATGAATTTTACAGACACCAATAAAGATGGAATTTATGAATTAACATGGTTGTCGGGGGAGCTCACTATTAATGTAACTCGATAACCTAAACTATTCTTTTCTGTATATATTGACAATTTAAAGCAAGAAAAAATAAAGCAGGCCTAATGCAAGGCCTGCTTTATTTGTTCATCTATAGACCATCCACATTGTAAGTCATCGTTTGATCATTAATCCGCACCGTATAAATTCCTGTAACAGAGATGTAAATATCAGAACCATCCCGCTCAAGAATTTTGTCGGTATTGTTATCGCCGTAGTTTTCACTCCAGTCACCATTGACATCAAATTTAAAACGCTGCTGGGATTGACCATCGAAGTTAACCGAAATTTCCCAAAGGTTATCCGCCACTAACTGCATTGCCTCAGCTCCCCAATTATTTGGCGTTCCACGGAAATATAGGGAGGAAAAATTAGAGGCGTGGCCGCCACAATCCACACAGGTTAGGGAGTAACTGAGTGTTTTATCATTCACTTCAACAAGATAAGTACCAGCCACATTGGTATAAATATCATTGCTGCCCTGCTCCAGAAACCCATCGGCATTGTTATCCCCGTAATTTTCATCCCAGTTAGTACTTACATCAAACTTGAAACGCTGATTACTACTGCCATCAAAAACGACTGTTGTACGCCAGGTATTATCCGCTACCAAACTCATGGCCTGAGTGCCCCAGCCATTGGGCGTTCCCCGAAAATGCAGTGCAGTGAAGTTTTGTGCATAGCCTCCATTGGGATCAATCACTGTAATAGTCGCAGTGGCACTATCCGTCAGGTCATCGTTATCCGTTACCGTCACTGTTTCTGTATAGGTACCAGCACTGTCGAAACTCAGGGAAGTACTGACGTTGCTGCCACCACTACTCCAGCTATAGGACACCACACTGCCATCAGTATCGCTAGAAGCGCTGGCATCCAGAGTGATACTTTGATTGATCGCAACGGTAACTGCTGAGGGAGAGACAACCGCTACCGGTGCCTGCTGGGAGGAAACTTCAGTAAGGGTATAGCTCAGGCTCTGATCATTGACTTCGATTCGATAATTACCACTTACAGAAGTATAAATATCTGCACCGGTCTTATCCAAAGTACCATCGGCACCATCATCGCCGTAATTTTCGGCCCAATCACCATAAATATCCAGTTTAAAGCGCTGGTCCGCCTGACCGTCAAAGTTCACTACCAACTGCCAGATATTATCGCCCACCTGTTCAAATGCTGTACTGCCCCAGTTATTGGCAGTACCGCGGAAGTACAGGCTAGGGAAGCCAGGTTCAGCGCAATCGTCACAAGGTGTTACTAACTGGCCACCATGAATTGCCGCAGCAGAGTTGGCAGCCACATTAAAGGTAGCATAGCCATTGCCATCCACAGTAATCACATCACCACTGCATTCATGATCGTCCGCCAACACATTGCAGTAATCCCCCGCGGGCATGCCGGTGTAGAGACTTTGGCTCAGGGAGCCCCCCTCATTATTGATCACCACAAAACCCTTGTTGCCGCGGCCAAAAGCAATCTGGTTATTGCCATTGTCCCACCAATTGTTCATGGCAGTACCGTTGGTATAGTTACGGAAACCTACCATATTGGCGATATTGCCCCAGCGGTGTTGACAGACCCAAGCGCCATTTTGACAATTATTCGGGCCATTGCTGGGAGGACCAATATCAGTATCGGTAAAGTCATACCCCGACATTACCTTGGGATAACCGTAGGGATGAGCCAACATAAAGACATTGGCCAGGTTGTATTTGGCCCCATCGTGATAAGTCAGATTACCACCACCACCATGACCTCGCTCGCGGTCGTGGTTATCGATAAAATGTACCGCATCGCCAGAAGGGAGCAGCCCCCAGCTTTCACCAATAGTGGCAAGATTTTTAATCTGACCATTGAAGTTACTGGCCACATCAGTGCCATATTTGAATTCGGTGACACTGCCTAAAAAAGTGTAATTGTAAGGCTGAATTTCCGAAGCTTCGCCGGCAGCGCCAATAACCTCAGAGAAGACCCAGGGGTTGCCCGCTTGATTCACAATGGCGTGCAAATCGCTTGGGGACATATGCTTGACCGCATCTATACGAAAACCATCAATTCCCATGCCTTTTAATTTACTCAAGTAACCAGCCAGTTTTCCCTGTACATAGCTGGAACCGGTATCCAAATCCGGCAAGCCACTCAACCTACAGCTCCATACGTGATTGGCATCATTGTAGTTATTGATGGTGCAATCGGAGTGATAGTCGTTATAAGAAAACTCCGGATGGTCCAGCAAGGTCCACTGAGTGCCCCCCAACCGGTACCACCGCCATTCCAGGCCGCCGTATGGTTAATTACCGCATCGGCGTAGACTTTCACACCTGCTGCATGGCAACGGTTGATCATGCTTTGCAGTTCCTGCTCAGTACCGCTGCGACTGGTTAAGTTGGTATAAGTCACGGGCTGATAGCGCGCCCACCAGGTGGATAGGCTGATATGCTCATTGGGCGGAGATATTTGCACCGCATCAAAACCCTTAGGCCCGAGAAAGTTCTCACACTCACTGGCGATATCATTCCAGCTCCACTCGAATAAATGTACAAAAGCGGTACCGGCATTAACATGGGCACTAGATAGTGTACCAAGCACAAGGCCCGTACTGGCCAGTAGCCTTTTTAGGGGAAATGGATTGTTCATTATTGCTTTCTCTTAGTCATCTTTTCGCTGTTATTTTTTTAATCCAGGTATCTGAGCCCTCAATCACACAAACGGCAGGTCAAGGGAGCAAGATTTCCTGAATTTAAATACCAAAGTCACCAATTTAGAAACAGCAAGCCTTAAAGCTCAGGAGAGCCTCCCAACAGAGATAAAAGAAGCTAATGCATAACAATCAATATGAGGTTCAATTTACTAAGTACTCACAGCAAATGCTCACCAGTTGAATCCAACCAAGCGAATGACTTGCATCAGTGAGTGCAAATGATTGCCGGGAAATGACAACCTGAGAGATAACTAAACCTAGTTATCGTTGTTATATTTAACCCTAATAAGTGCTTCTAACCCAGTGACTCCAGTACAATGGGCCACCCTCCATGAAGAATGACCTATAGCAGAGTAAAGAAGTGGTACTAATGCATACATCCCCCTTCAGGGGGGCGTAGTAGCTTTATCTGCAGAGGTTTGAAATTAGCGACAAGTGAAGCTCTGCACTGTTCAAAAAACAAACTTAGCTTGTCGACCGGCTTTCCGCTAAGCGCCAAGCCAGGCCCAACTACGGACGTTAATGATCACAAAACATGTGAGAGTCATACTCCTCTTTTTAGCAGCCTGCTTGGCACGTATGCATTTGCATACTCAGGCAGTGAAACTTCAAAAATTTCAGAACAATATAGTTCTTCTGATGCTGTCTTTCTGGCAAGGCTTAGCACTACAAGTTCTTCCTAGTTTAAGTGGGAGATAAGTGAGGTAATAAAAAGCTCCAAGCCGCAATTATCAAAAACTATTGAGCAAAGTATAATTTCTTGTGACCCACGGCTTAAGGAGGAACAAGAATGACTTTTATCCACCAAAGGAAACGAACCCCTATACTGAGCAGGTGCAGCTTTAACATTCAAACTGAATGTCTCAATAGGGACTGGCGTAATAAGCTATCGAACAACCATTAACATATCTAAACAAACAGGCATACTAACGCTTGTGTTTGTTCAAAGCGTTAAAACATGATAAATACGGTGAGCTTAAAGAAATCCTCTCTGATAGTTTTTGTCTCTTGTATTCTTTCAGCATCCTCTTTTTATGGTTACCTACTAATGCATGATCAGATAAGTAGCTACATCAGGTTCGAAGATAGAGCAGGGAGCAATCAATTTATTGAGTACAAGCCAAATAGCTTCCACCTTAGGGCACAATTAGAAGAATCTAAAGGCAACATAGAACAAGCATTGCTAAATCAGCTTCATCAAGATTTTGAGGAATACCAGGGATCACTATCATTATGTAAAGTTAGGCAAATTTATGGTGACCCTACCTACTCTATTTTGGCAGAAATAGACTGCGAATACTCCCAGTGAGTTTTAACAAACGGCTTTTCTTACCCCTTCGGGAGTTGCCCCGCTACATTACGCTTAATTACCGCAAATTCAGGGTGTTAAGAAATTTTTCACTGGAAAAGAAGGTGTCAATAAATCAATGTAAAATGCCTAACCAAATAGATTGCCACTCCCTGCTGAACTAAAATATACGGCACCATGCACCCTAGTATAAAAACAACGGCACTAAAATAGGTAATCACTTCTAGATATGTTGGACTTGCTTCTTAACCGTCTAAAGCAAAGCAACTGCCCAGTTATAGAAGCCTTCTCCCGCAGGGGAGCTATTCCCCAAAAGATCTGCACAAGTCGCGAGTCTGTCCAAATCAGTAATTGCAACTATTGCCAATACCTAACAAATACTGCCATCACTAATAGCTGAGTAATGTATTTCAGCCAGATAGCGATTATTGTATCGATAGCCCCTGAGGATAGCCCTGCTGGCAACTCAACTTGATCTAACTCAATACGTGCTTCCCCCATTGCTTCATTATGCGCCGATAACAGGGCCAAATGGCGCATATTTCTACGTATTTCAATAACAAAATCTCCGCGCCACTATCGCCCCGTGATAGATTAGACCCAAGAGTCAACTGCATAAGGCAGGGACCAGAAATACCCTTTGATCTGGAGGAAAGATGGAGCAGCAAAGCACCGTATTCGTGGTAGTGGATCCCAACGATGAAAAGCATGTAGCTCTGGAGCGAGCTCTGACCACTTCCCGCGGGCGCAATCCACAACCGCGCCTTGCAGTGTTTGTAGCCGTTGATGGTGAGGCTGTAGATACTCGCGCAGTAAACGACCACCTCTTTCGTGATGAATCCTGGTTTCGCGAGCAAATCCGCGAGCCTATTTCCGAAGCAGGGTTATCCTGTGAAATTACTGTATGCTGGTCCAGCGACTGGCAAGCAGCCATTGTGCAGGAATCCAAGCGCTACAATGCGGAAATGATCTATTTGCCGGTACACGCAAAATCCAGCCGCCGCTTTACTTTTGCCGAGTCCAAGTGGCAGGTATTAAAAACTGCACGCTGTCCAGTGGTTCTAATCCGTCCTGGCGCCAAGGAAGAGCGAAAAGTGGTATTGGCCACCGTGAACTACCAGGCTAAAACCCTGGAACAGCGCCAGCTAAATCGCCAGATCAGCGAGCGGGCTACTTATATTGCCGGTCACTATGGTGCCGAACTGCACTTGGTAAACGCCTACCTGGATTCCATGCTTTACCCGGATCGAGGTGCGCTGGCCAAACTCGCAGACAAAACCGGAGTACCAACACACCGCATTCACGTGAAGCAGGGATATACCAGTGATGTGGTGGAAACTATTGCCCGCGAGATTGATGCGGACCTGGTGGTAATGGGAACCCTGAACCAGTACGGTGAAACCGGCTCCTTCCTGCGCGGTAACACCGCCGAACGAGTGATCGGCCAGCTAGACGTGGACGTGATGGTGTGCAACCAGTTCACTACCACTGACATGAAACACGATTGAGCGGCTTTAATAAAGCCCTTTAAGGCCTGGCAATCGAAAAATTGCCGGGCCTTATGCTTGCTATGATTTCTTCGGCTTGGCCGAGAGCAGCAGTAACTCAGCCTGAGTATCAAACATTACCCTACCGCTTTTAACCCTGGCACGTTTGCCAGAGTAGTAGTCCGTCAGCTCAGTGCCATCAGCAAAAACCCCCACTACAGAGACAGTCTTTTCTCCACGAGGCAGATCCATAGCAACTACGACCGATTGCTCGCCGGATAAGGTACGAGCGAAGGTGTAAGGTATATCAGCGATTTTCTTGTGCACACCAGCACCCAGCGCCGGGTGGGCTTGGCGGAACTGGCCGAGCTTTTGCCAGTGAGCCAATAATTTACGGGTCTCAGGCTTTTTTAGGTCATCCCAGTTCATCCTGGTACGCATGGAGGCATCTCCATAGGCACGATCATCGATCATGGGGCGAGCCAGTTCATCGCCGTAATAAATCTGTACCGCACCGGGAGCCAACATCAACTTGGTAGCAGCACTCACAGTTTGCTCGCGCTCACGATCAAATGAATGGTGATCATCGTGTGAACCCAAGTAGTTGAGTACCCCTAAACCTTTCAAGTCTCCGTTATTTAGTGCTGCTGAATAGCTGGAGAAGATCTCCTCAGCAGATTGGCCGGCAACTTGGGCGAAGTCAAAATTGATCAAACTGTCGAAGCCATGCCGGTAGAAATCCACTTTCTTATCATTGTAATTGTAGGCACGCCCAACTGTGGGACCGAAGTTATTAACCCCAAAGTGATAGACCTCCCCCACCATAAAGAAGTCACGGTCATCAAGTTTCTTATGCGGGTTTCTGGCTTTCCATTCCGCCAGTGCCAGATCTGCTTCTTTTCTCAATACTGCCCAGGCTTCTGCCTCTACATGTTTTACTGTATCCACACGAAAACCATCCACCCCATACTCACGCACCCAGTCTGTCAGCCATTTGATCAGATAGTACTTGGGCGCACGGGGATAACCTGTACGCTCGAAGAATGCATCCAGTTCACTCTGCTCCTGCTCCAAGCGTCCCTCATCCTTCCACTTTTCAAGCAACTGCGGCGGTAACGCCACAGCATCTTCACTTTCCGTAAGAATATCTGTGAGGTTCTCGTGTATCGCACATTCAACATTCCCGGCGTAATCAGACCAGTCACACTGCTGACCATTTCTCAACCAGGAAGCCGGCCATTTCGCGTCTTGTTCCGTAACAGGCCCGGTATGATTAATGATCACATCCATTAGTATGCGAATACCGCGGTTATGGGCGACTTCAATCAGCTCCGCTAACTCGGCCTCAGTACCGAAGTTTGCATCCACAGCGGTCCAATCCTTGGGCCAGTATCCATGGAAAGCATAAGTGCGCTTATCGGACTCGTTATAGCCGTGGATATTCTCAATCACCGGAGCCATCCAGATAGCATCCACCCCGAGATCATTAAAATATCCCTCCTCAATTTTCTCTATCACCCCACGCAGGTCACCGCCCTCAAAGCCGCGCAAATAAGCTGCGTCAGCTTTCCGTTCGTAGGGGAAATCATTTTTGGTGTCGCCATTCAAAAAGCGATCCGGCAACATAAAGTAGACAGTAGCATTACGCCAGAAAGGATCTACCGGCTCGACAGCTACAGCAGCTTGCGCGGCTCCCAATAGCAAGGCCATCAAAAAGCTGGTCAATTTATACATTATTTCCTCTTGTCTCACCGCTCACTATTTGCCCATTGCACTCTAATATGCACAGTAAAACACACATCCTCCTGCTAGGGGGCGTAGATTCGGGCTATTGCGACCGCAGCGTCCGGTTAATATCCCTTTTTCACCATAAGCCTCATGAAAGCACAATTCCCCTTTGCGACTGGCTGCAACGGAGAGTAATGTAAAACTCATACACCACGGAGAAACCGCAGGGCTTTATCGTGGTCCAACCGTTACATTCTGATAGCAGCAAAAAGGAGGCAGGGAATGTCGGAACACCAGTCTAGGCAAGGGTGGATCATCGGAATTATTGTGGTGATTGTCGTCGCCGCGGCAGCCTATTGGTTGTGGACCGGCGAGGAAAAGAAGAATGAAGTTCCCATCACCAAAGTAATCGAAGAGCCCCAAACCACCCCCGAACCGGAAACAATGGCGCAGCCAGAAGTGGCCGCACCCATTCCAGAACCCCAAGAACCCGCACCGGCAGAAGAACCCGGTAGAGAACCCCTCCTCCACTCAACGAGAGTGACAAAGCCGCTTATGATGACCTGATGACCCTGGCACCAGATAACGCACTATCCCGCTGGCTGGTGTCCGAGGAGGTAATCCGCAAATGGGTAGCCGCTGCCAATGCAGGCTCACGCGGCCAATTGATCCACAAGCATCGCCCACTCAAAACAATTCGCGGCCCGATTATTGTCGATGGCTCATCTATGGAAGGCTACCAGTTATCTCCGGATAACTATCGCCGCTACGATCAACCCGTGCGAATTTTCGCCCTGATGAACACCGATATGGCGGTAGGTCTCTATCAATACTGGTATCCGCGCTTGTCCCAAGCCTGGGGTGAACTGGGTATCCGCGATAAAAGCTTCCACCAAGTAGTACTTGAAGCCATTGACCAAGTGCTAGCAGCACCGGAAGTAGAGGGCCCTATCCAGCTGGTACGTCCGTCGGTTTACTATAAATTTGCCGACCCTTCACTGGAAAAACTGCCCGGTGTGCAGAAATTGATGATCCGTATGGGTCCAGATAACGCCACACGAGTTAAAGAAAAACTCAAAGAGCTAAAGGAAAAGCTACAGGCCATACCAGTACAACAGCCCCAACAGGAACAAAACCAGTAATTTCCATAACCAGCCTGTGCCAACCTACTGGCACAGGCTAATAAAAGCCCTCTCTCAATATCTTATTCGCCCCCTGATCTCCTTCTTACCGATAAAGCCCCTGCTAACAAGCCTATAGAGGCCCACTTTGAAATATCTTGCCCCCGGCAGGCCGCTGGCTGTCGCACTTATCCTCATCGATTCGGTCGCGCACGCAACCCTGGAAATACATTTTGCACCGGCTCCAGAATGGGTAGTAGAGCTGGCACCAGCAAAATCCGGGCGGCCACCAGAAGACAATGAGCGTGTGCATTTATCCAAGTCCCAGATACTGCACCAGGGACAAGAACAGAAGTATTATTTCCAAGCCACTATGCAGCCACTGTACCAGCTTTAGGTCAGTGAAATTGTGGAGCACAACTGGCCAATGGGAAAATATTGAAGGGTTATTTAAGCAAGCTATTGAAGCAGATTTTCCCGCTGCTTATTTTCATTATGGCAGTTATCTGCTTGAAATAAGCGATAAAGATCATAACAGCAAGGGGATTGAATATCTGAATAAATCCGCCAATTCAGGATTTCCTCTCGCTCTCTAACTGAGTGCATATATCGCCAAAAACAAATTGTATGACCAGAAAAAAATGGACAGCTAGCCCCGAAAAACTAAGAAGCTACCATCAAATGTCGATGCATCAAAGATCAGTTTTACATGGGCGCTCTGAATGCCAATGGAAATCTAGTACAGACCAACCACGAAAACGCCTACGACCGGTAGGCTCTCTGTGTCAAGACAAATAATCTGGGATGCCTTACCAGCACTGCCTTAGGGCTGGTGTAAAACAGAACTATCAGCATGCAGCGGAAAAGAATCAGTATGCTGTAATACAGGGTTCTGTCAGGGCCAGTTATAATCTAGGTTCACTCTATCAGGGTAGTCAGGAGGTGGAGCAGGACCTCGGGCTGGTAATCGAGCTCCTCACTCAGGCAGCAGAGGGCGGCTCGGCAGTGGCAATGCAAAACTTGGGCTTGATCTACTCAAATCCCAAATATAGGCTAAAGGGTTACCTCAACGCTCTCCAATCGTTTGAGCGAGCAACGGAAAATTAATTTTCATGAGGTTATTTTAATCAAACTCGCATGCTTGAAGAATGTCTAGAGGTAGACAGAAATCAGGATCGCGCAATAGAACTCTATAAGAAGTCTTCCAGACTTGGGCATGCTACTTCATCTCTTAAACTAGCAAAGGTATACAGTAAAAAGTATTCCAATGGCAGAGACCAAGCAAAAGCATTGCATTATTTAAAAATAGCCATAGAACAAAGCGAGAATAAAACCATAAGACATACTTTAGAGAATGTGTCAGAAATCACAAAGTTGTGATTTTATAGATTTAGAAACAATAATCAGTTATTTATCTACCGAAGATCATTAAAAAATTACTTATAGTTCCAGCACCTTAATAAGATGAGCATCCTGCTTGTGATACTCCCCTCACACTAGCACCTACCCCCCGTTGGCTCATATGGACGGAAATCAACTGCTTCAAACTCTAAGGTTGTTCATAATTTGTAATGAAACCTTAAATTCATACCCGACGTCACAGAATAACAATTTACCCTCCCTATAATTCGATTCAATTTTCATCAACTACATTCGAATTAATTAAGAAATTATGAGAGAGCCATTAAAACTACTAACAGTCTTCAGTTTATCCGTTTTCTTGACAGCCTGCGGTGGCGGCAGCGGTGACAGTGGCCAGAGTCCGGACGATGACAATGCCAATAACCCCGTAAGTGATGGCAGTGGCGATAACGGTGATTCCAATAATGGCAATGACGGTTCAGACAATAGCACTGGCGGCAATACAGATACTGATACCGGCAATGACACAGATAGTAACGGAGTAATCAGTGGAGGTGAGGGTAGCGTCACAGAAAATGTTGAAATAACTACTTCAGGTCAATTGATAGATAGCGGCAACACAGATCAAACCTTTGAGGAAACTGGCCTTCAAGGAAAATATGGCAACCTGAAAGTCTCTTCAGATGGCAATTGGAGCTATACCCTAGAAAGTAATCTGGCTGATCCACTAAATGCAAACGAACTGGTTACAGATGAATTTTCTGTTGGCATTGGAAGCACAGAAAAAACAACAACTATTACCATATCAGTCACAGGTACTGATGACGCTTACACTTTTGATCCCGGCTCTCCCTTAGCTACTATGATCGTAAATAGCAGAGAGCATGCTAACGGAACTATGATGATAGAGGATGTCGATGGTAATACTCCAGAATTTCCTGAGGAGACTATTTCAGGTAGCTATGGTGAGTTCAAACTTCTAAAGAATGGAGATTGGGAGTTTACGCTAAACAACAATGCAGATAGCCTGAAAGAGGGTGAAACAGCTGAAGATACCATTGCATTTCAATTAACAGACGGGACAGAGCAATCTGTTACTTTTACCATAGCCACTATTGACCCATCAGAGAGTAGTATAGTATTTATTTTAATGAACTTCTCTGATGGCCTGGCAACAGACCAGGGGGATCTTACTCACATAGCGAATACTGTCTTCAATGATAAAGATTCACTGGATAATGCCTATAGAGAAAACTCTTTTGGGCAGTTAAAGTTCCTACGCCATAGAATCAACGATAAGTCTCTACAGCACTACTGTTACGGCGAACCAGGCAATGAGGATACCTCTGTTGACTGTGTGGTCTTCAATATTCCAGATAGCGAGAACGGCGGTACATTAAGCATTGCAGATGCAGTTGCCCGTGCCGAGGCCGGCCAGGAAGGGGAATATACAGATGACGGCTTCACATGGCGTGACAAAGCCTACCAGTGGGCTAGTGATAATCTCGTTGACGAAAATAACCAGCCACTAAACTTACGCAACTGGCGTCATCAGGTCTTCATTTATCCAAACGCGTCTTACAAAGCTGGTCTTGTAGGAGCTGGTGTTGCCAGCGTTGGAGGGGGTATGAGCCTTGTTGCCTCTTTCTCCGATCAAAATGTTATGGGACATGAACTAGGTCATAATATCGGCCTAAGCCATGCAGGCCTGGATAGCAATAATGATGGTGATACTAACGATAGCGGAGATAGTGAATATGGCACTGATGGCTCATTAATGGGCAATCGTTCTCGATCAAGATTATTTGGCAGTGCGCATCGAGAATATATGAAGTGGTATAACCTCTTCCCTGAGTACACAACAACAGTTGAACAAGTTTCCAGCTCATCCCAAGATGTGGAAATCGAAGCCATTGAATTAACTGCTGGAGAGCTTTCTGGCTCTCTTCCCCAGCAATTAAAAATAGAGAGTAATGGTAGCAGCAATGGACAAAACCACTATTATGTTAACTACCATGTAGCTCACGATATACTGAATCCTAGGCCTCACTTTGAAGATTCAGTAACCGTTCACTATCTCAATGGTAGAACGTCCAACCATGTAGCAGTTTTAGAGCAGGTTGGTGATAGCTTCACTGACTCAAAAATCGGACTCACAATTACGTACAAATCATCCGACTCAATCAAGAAATCTGCTGTAATCACAGTGAGTTACAACTAATTACCTTAGAGAAAGTTAACAAAGTATTGGAAGGATAAATAATATGCTTAGAGTTTTGACACTGATCACAGGTATAACACTCGCCGTTTTTGCTCAAGCAGAGGAGGTCGTAACCGGCACTTTGGAAGAAATTATTTCTGAAGACTTTGAAACGGGAAAGGTAGAAAGACGCTTTTCCCTCAAAGATGAGCAAAGTGGTCATTATTACTTTATTGAAGCTGAAGAATTAAAGCGCAAGGGTATGAAAACTGGGGATCGAGTAAAAATTCGCGGTGAACGCGGAAAAAAACGGATGCTACATATCAAGGAGACCCAAAAACTTGAGACTGAGGGAGAGGAATAAGTTAGCCTGTCGATTTACTATAGTAAACACTGACTATTTAAATTTTTCTCTCTGGACGCCTACATATAGTGCGCCCAAGAAGTTACAGCTTTATACTGACCTCCAGCCCCGCTTTACGCGGGGCTCTTAACATCCCTGGATTGCAATGCATCTACGAAACAAGTAACTTCAACTGTTGAATATGTGAGGTAAAATTTAGGGCACAGCGACGATTAAAATCCATAATTTCTTCAATTTTATACTTGTTCGCCAACTCATTACCTGGACGTAACTGCGCCTGTCCCGGGTAAATTCCCTTGCCAGTCAATAGGCAATTCCAGGATACATTCGGGAAATAGACATCCAGTTTTTGATCCAGTAGTTCATCAGTAATATTCTTGCCTGCCATCCAGGACATCAAGATTGAGCGCAGGGAGGGAGATATCTTTTCATTAGTGCCATTGGCAATCCAATAATCCGTATCTGTTCTCGAACTAATACGGTAGTGACAGACAATATAGTCCCGTACCGCATCAAAACGAGCGCTGATACGATCATTAAAGTCAGCCCTATACTTATCTGTATGATCACCATTGTTATAGGCCTCTATAAAGCGCACAACGGTTTCCTGAACCATATCCAACGCCGTTGCCTCCAAAGGCTCAATAAACCCTTGGGAGAGCCCCACTGCCAGGCAGTTCTTGGCCCAGTGTTCGGCAACCCGACCCACCTTGAACTTTAATCTACGCGCCTCGACATCACTGTCCAACAGTCCCAAGTGAGCGCGAAATTCCGTTTCCGCCTTGTCATCATCGACAAAGCGGGAACTGTAAACATAGCCGTTGCCATTGCGATTAGTCAGTGGGATTTTCCAGGCCCAGCCATATTTCATCGCAGTAGAAATAGTGTGCGGTGCATACTCCCTTTTTTGGTCTGTAGCAAATACAACCGCAGAGTCGTTAAACAGACTCTCAGCGCTACTAATAAAAGGAATTTTCAGGGATTGTTGTATGAGACTTCCACGAAAGCCGGAACTATCCACATACAGATCCGCTTTGAGTACCTCACCATCAGAAGTTTTCAGGTGATCAATATTCCCCTGTGCATCGAGCATGGCGCCAGCCACTGTCGCCACCTTATAGCGAACCCCTTTCTTTTCTGCAACACGCCGCAGGAACTGGCCCAATAAACCAGAATCAAAATGGTAGCCATAGGCAATTTCAAAGGGGAAGTTTTCCGATGCGACTGGAGCTAATTTTTGCCGGATCAACTCAGTTGCCAGAAAGAAGTGGTCCGGGTGCCCCTCCAGGTCAACGCCTTTCCTTCGCAGATAACTATTATGAAAAAATGCCGGGATAGTAAATTGGTCCGGCTGGCCGACAAAGGGATGAACATACTCGGTATAGCCCGGTTTGACCGACCAATCCCTAAAGGTAATACCGACCTTGTAAGTAGCGTTACAAGCAGGCATCCACTCCGATTCGCTAACCCCTATAGTCTCCATAAAACCCTTTAGTGGCGGAGTTGATCCCTCCCCCACACCGATAATTCCAATATCCGGTGATTCCACCAGGGTGATTTCAAACCCTTTATTCTGCCAATGGGTCGCCATCAGATTGGCGGTTATCCAGCCAGCGGTACCCCCGCCAAGAATAATTATTTTTTTACATTGATTGCTCATGGCGACTCTCAAAAATTCGGCACCGCACTTGTTTTCGGGCCATTTGATATTCCAAAAAAACCGCCCGGCAAGCGTAGCTCAGCGGGCGGTCTCTTATCACATCTCCGGTTTTACACCGAAAGAATCAGCGATACTTAGTAGCTATAGTTCAAGCCGAGGTAGAACTGACGCCCAAACTCAGTGTATTCACCGAGAACGCCATCTACTCCGTAGGATTTCACATCAGCCTCATCAGTAAGATTGTTCGCTGAGAAAATCACATCGATACCATTATCAAATGCGTAGGATATCTGTGCATCGACAGTGGTATAGGCTTGTGCTTCCACAGGTGTGGAGCTACCTGGTACCGGCATATTCAGGATAAATTCATCCCGATAACGAACATTGACGTGGGAGCTGAAATTACCGATGTCCCAGAATACTGTAGTGCTCCAGACATTTTCAGAGAGGCCCGGCAACGGCAGGTTTTCACCATAGAGGTTACCGCCACTCACTTCGGTTTCACTCTCAGTATATGAATAGCTGGCGGTCATACCCAAGCCAGCCCAAATACCTGGCAGCTGATCAAAGGTTTTGGTACCCGCAAGCTCGATGCCTCGAATATAACCACCCTTGTCGTTGTTCACGTAAGTCTCGAAAGCGCCGGCTTCCAGACCCACGGGAATTTCAATGCCCAGGGAATCAAACAACGCCGTTCGATCTGCCTGGCTGTCCAGGTAGATATACTGCTTTTCTACGAGGCTTTCGATATCTTTCCAGAAAATGGCTGCAGTTACCGCGCCGCCATCTTCGAAATAGTGCTCATAAGCCAGGTCAAACTGGTTTGCACGGAAAGGATCGAGGTAGGGAGACCCCTTGGTCCAAACGTTGTACTCCGTAGCGCCATCGTTGTTAACACTGTTCCAGGAGCCAGCGCCGCCCTTCAGCTGCCCAACCGGCGGACGGCCCATCACTTTAGCTGCAGCAAAGCGAATGTAGTCCTGCTCGGTCAGCTCAAAGTTCAAGTTAAGGGAAGGCAGGGTGTCTGTGTATTCGGGGCCGTACTCAACATAGTCGTAGCTATCTGAAGTTACACCCACGTCATCAGTAATTTCGATACCATTGCCAGCACCCACATTTTGGATACCGCTGGACTTCACATCGGTTTCAACAACCCGTACACCGAAATTACCAGTTACTGGAATACTACCCAGCTGGGTTTCAATATTGGCCATCAGGTAGTAGGCAAAAACTTCCTCTTTCACAGCACCGGACTCAACGAAAGTCCAGTCCTGGCTAAATACCTTTTTACCTTCGTAATTACCGGCACCAAAAATGCTGGAAGCCAGGGCATCCATATCGTTGACTACGAATTGTGGTATCCCATTGGTGGATTCAACGCTGACATAGCCGTCCAGTAGTTGCGGCTCACAATCGATGTCGGACAGGTTATCCGCACAGTAGTCATTGAATTGACCATCGCGGCTACCGTACAGGAAAGCACCACGCTCAGAATCGAAAGTACGCTCAGAGACACGGAATCCAGTCTCAATAGAGGCAATCGCTCGCCACTCCAAATCAAACTTGTAATCGAACTTGAAGGCTTCAACTTTATCGGTGTACTCGTGGGGGTACTCTTCGTAGCGCGACAAACGCATGGTATCCAGATCGGTGAAATCTACACCGGAGAAAACGCCTGAGGGAATACCGTCACCATTAAGGGAATAGGCAAAGCTCTGGCCAGCAGCTTCTTCCCAGGTCTCTAAGTTACCATTGTCATCGTAGGTCAGGTCGTAAGCGTGCATGGATACAATCTGATCCTTGCGCGTCTTGGTGCCCTTACTATAGGAGTAGTCAACGGCCAGAGTGTGGCGGTCACCAAAATTCCACTCCAGGTTCAGGCCAATACTATCGCTATCCGCCTGAGTGGATTGATCCTCAGAGCGGGATTCAAACCAGGGGCTGGAATCGTAAACAGTTTTTGGATCGGTAATAATTACCGTTCCATCGGTAACCACTCCGCCGTTTACTTCCGTATCGGAAAGGGTATACATGTCTGTATTGGCCAGCCCACCAACCGTAATACCGTGGCGAGTATCCACACGCTCAAAGTCAGATTTGAAGTAATCCAACTGGGCCTTGAAACCATCGGTAGGCTCAAAAACGACGCTGGCCAGGTAACCATTGCGGGTATCGGTACCATCACCTGACTGCCATTGGAATGCGCGCGGCAAGGCATCTGCGCTGCCGTCACCATCGTAATCGCTTGCCGGCGGTTCATAACCGATCTGGGCGTCTGCACCCGTGCGGGACTTTACAAAGCTGTTCGGCTGCTCAAGGTGGGAATAACCCAAAGCGACGCCCACCTTGTCATCCATAAATTTACCCATGTACGACAGCGTGACACGCTCACCGAATTCGTCGGCACCGACGTCGTCGGCTGCGTCGTTAAACGACATACGCACATTGGCATTAAAGTTGTGTTCTTTCTCGGCGTCGAGAGGATTGGCTGTTTTCAGCTCTACAGAGCCCGCTACACCACCTTCGATATGAGAGGCTTTCGGAGTCTTGTAGACCGCGGCCTGATTAATCAGCTCAGCTGGGTACTGGTCAAAAGATATCCAGCGAGTACTTTCGGTATAACCACTGGTAGAGGCCTGCTCACGACCATTCAGGGTGGTCTGCAGGAAGTCGCCGTTCATACCGCGGATATTTAGCTGTGAGGACTGACCGTTGGATCGCACGGTGGTTACGCCGGGCAGACGGCCCAGGGCATCGGCGATTGATTGGTCGGGAAGAGATGACAGAGCGCCCGCATCTACCACATCGGCCACAACATCGGCGGCGCGCTTGGCTTCAACGGAGTCCAAAACGCTGGTGCGAATACCGGTAACTGTTACTTCTTCCAGTGTTTCCTGCTCCTGCGCATAGGCCCCAACCGAGGTGGACACGGAGGCCGCGATGGCAGCAGATAGCAAAGTGGGTCTGAGCGCCCCTTTACCTTTATTGGATAGACTCATCATCTTCTCCCTGGACTTATCGTTATGTTGAGACCCTGCATCCTAGGGCGGCCCCTAATCCATAACATCCTCCCCCGAGGGGGAGGAGGTGGGAGAAACTGTGATTTTGTTCACAGGGGCGCATCTCTACACCCCACACTTTAGTATGTTGGCTATTTATACAGGAAAATCACCCCTCAAGCTGTACCGCAGCGCCAATCAAGGCTTGGTAACCGGCTTTAAGTGCATAAACAGGCACAGCCTCCATCCACTGGGCTACCCGGCCCTTATTCAGAAAACGTTGCTCGAATTCACTCTCCGGCAGCAGTTCCGCAATACGTGGCAGTATCCCACCACCTAAGAAGACACCCCCTCGGGCCCCGATATACAACGCCGCATCCCCAGCCGCACTTCCAAGGAAATTCAGGAAATCCAGTAAAGTTTCACGGCATACGGGATCTGTTCCGCCCAATCCGCGCGCGCTAATGTCGGGAGGGCTCAAGTCTTCCGGTTCCTGTCCATTCAATTCGCAGACCGCGCGATAGAGGTTCACCAAGCCATTGCCCGACAGCACCCATTCATTAAAAATAGGTGCGCGGCTCTTCATCATGATTTGCAGAAGCTGTAATTCTCGCTCAGTGGATACTGTCAGATTGGCGTGGCCGCCCTCTCCAGCAAGGACATGATAGCGGCCATCTGCCTCAGCCAAACCTGCTACACCAAGACCGGTTCCCGGCCCAAGTACAGCCATTGGCGCACCCCGCAGCCGGGGAACATCTCGCAATACCTCATAATCGTCTTTTCCCAGACGAGGCAGGGATTGCGCCAATGCGGCGAAGTCATTGATCAGTTCGAGGTGCGGAAAGGAAAACTCCCTGGCCAACTCTCCTGCATCAATACTCCAGCCAAGGTTGGTCATATAGACGCGGCCACCGGAGGCGGTCTTTTCTAGAGGGCCCGCGGCCGCAATACACGCCTTCTCAGGCCGGGGGCCTTCCAGTTCATCAAGCCAGTGTTGCAGGGCGGCATCAAAGCCCTGAAACCGCTTACAGTCCACTACTTTCAGATCTTCAAGCTGGTAACCAGCCGCCACCGGTTTGGCAATGGCAAAGCGGGCATTAGTGCCGCCGATATCCGCTACGATACTTGTCATATTTATCCCTATGAGATCCCCCAAAAAAGGCGATATAAGTTACGGTGTCAGAGAAAATATTGCCAGCCCCAAAAGTTTGCCAAAGGGGCTATCTCAGCCCGGAAAGGAACCGGATAGTCGATAGACTGGCCATATTTGCGATTAGGCACTTAATAACAGCAAAATCTAGACTGCAGGGCTAGATTTGGTCAAACAACCGAACTAGCTTTATACCTCTTTAAGGGCTTTCAGCGCTCTTGAGGGGCTACTCCCTTCACCGACACAGCAAAGTCCTGCATCTCCTTTTTACTGTAGCGACTCAAAACTCGCTTTTGCGATGCAGGTTGAAACCGGATCCCCACTCCTTCACGTCTTGCCAACCGCGGCCGTACAGGGCGAGGGCAAAATCCACCACCGCAATTGGGGCAGACATTACTCAAAACCTCTTCAACACAGGATTTGCAGAAGGTGCACTCATAAGTACAGATCATTGCCTCAACAGAATTTGGCGGTAGATTTTTATCACAACATTCACAATTCGGCCTCAGCTCCAGCACTGGAAACACTCCTTTATTATTTTGCCAACTCCACTAATTGATCATCTATCGAAAAGAAAAACCAACCCATAATCAGATAGACATGTCTGTTTTTATACTGAAAATTTTTCTCATAAAAAATAACAATAAATTTCTCTTCTACTTAAACTCGTTTTACAAAAAGTCCTCACTTTTAAAATAAGTGAAAAGCAGTTAAATACCTCTCTCATGCTCTATGACCAGAACCCTTGCCACCCCTAAAGGATGTACGAGATGTTCTGTACCTTCCCACGTATAAAATATACCCCTTGCATTAAGCACTCCGGAGCATACCTTACCTTCACGCTTGTAAAATATTTCCACGCTTCCATCCATAACCGCAAAACCTCCTGTCCGTCATTTACATGCCCAACATAAGATTTGTCCATCCAGTGCAATTTGGTAGTAATTCTCTTCATATTGACAATCAACTTTGATTGCCAGGCCTTCCCTCCAACAAATTGACAACGCTTTACAATTTCCATCAGATATAAAGTTCCAAACTCAACAGAGAGACAAAGATTAAATAGCCGTTGAAATTTACTACTAGAAAGGGGTGCCCCCAATCTCCTGTGCCTGTTTAGGACGCTCAGTCTCATCATTATAGTTCTCAGCAGCATCGTCTATTCTGCGCACGCCAAAAGTTACAGTAGGAGGAATGCCCATGCTCAGATCAATATCAGCAACACGATAATTACATCCCTTGGCCCTCAGAATGGCATTCACTTTCTCCTGTTTTTCTACCGCTTTAATAACCGTATTGGCAATCACTTCATCACTACTAAATGCGGTCACAGATTCATTGACCTTGTCGCCAAGTTCCCTGGCTTTATCGAAAATACCCACATCTGTTCCCCTTATCATCTTTACCTATAAAATGAATAAGATCATAGGGAATAACTCAACTCTTAGGAACTGTCTCCAGGCATTCAGCTGCGATGGGTTGCACTACCCAAAGTATTACTTTTACCCAATATCCCTTTACTTATAACCTGATAAAAGTGTACAAAATTGTTTGAATAGTAAACGGCAATCTGACGAATCAGTCATTAACCTTATTATCACAAAGGTAAAATTTATACTGAATATTAGTGGGGATTGTGAAACTGAGAAGTAAAGATTGACTAACCAGCCACCTCCAGAACTATCCTCTACAAACAAAGCGGGACGAACCTTACCCTGCAGTATCAACGGCTATAGACATCCTGAAACTCTATATTTTACTCTGTGCCGCTCCATGTCTTGCCCCCCTGGTCGTTATGTCAATATGATTTTTTTGATGTTTGGTAACAACGCATGAGTGGACGCAAACAGTTCAATGAGTCAGAAGTCCTCGATAAAGCCATGCGCGTCTTTTGGGAGAAGGGCTACAAAGGCACCTCCCTGTCCGACCTTGAATCAGCTATGGGTCTGAATAAATCGAGCATCTACAACTCATTTCACAGTAAAGAAGAGTTGTACGGTCGCTGCTTGGAGCATTTCCACTCCCAGTACGCCTGCGACGCAATGAACACCCTGGACCACCCGGATTTTAACATTGCCATGGGCAGCTTTTTGGAGATGCTACAGGCGGGTATGGAAAGCTCAGAAAATCCAGAAGGGTGTATTGCCACCATGGCAGCTATGGAAGTTGGCGCTAGCGAGGGATTTCTCGCCGACCTGGTGGCCAAAGGTACAAATGAAATGCTGGAGCGTATTGAGTCCAGAATGCAAAAAGCGGTAGAAGATGGCCAGCTGAAGGTTGATACCGACTGTGGTGCTCTTGCAGCACTGGTGATGGCTGTAAGCCGTGGCGTTGTAGCCTTGAATAAAGGTACTGGTAACAATATAGCGGGCAAACGCAGTTACCAGCAGCTCACTGCAATACTGGGCCAATACACCAAGCCCTAATCATCTTGCTGGCTGGAGCTATTTTACGCTGTAATTACATTGCCCTGAGTAACATAAGTAATTTACTTCGGCAGCATACCTTGTAGTGGTGCAAATTCGTTTAGCTCTTTAAATCTGCGCTCGGCCAATGGCCCGGGATGCAGACGTGGTATCCTCGTCCGATCTGTTGCCTCGTTTGCCCGCTCAAAGGCTTGCAGAAATTCCTAGTCGCTATTCAAATGCCCCTGTTGCCTTAGAATTACAGACATTCTGGCGATCTTATTAAGGCCTACCGTGCGACTAAAACGGCGAAACCCTGCATAACTAAAAATTTGATCGACATGGTCATTACTCATGGCTAAGAGCTGATCCATCAACGCAAATAACAGTGTGTTGGCATCCAGCTGGGTTAACAAAAGGGTAATCTCTCCTGTTTCTAACTCCGGTAAATCGCATCCATTTGGCAATTCCATAAAAATATCTACAAGCCACTGCCCTTTGTAGCGCATTTCCATATTCCACAGTTGAAAATTCGCTCCAGCATATTCAACCTGCTGTAAACAATTTCGTAACACATTGGTAATTTCACCTTCATCAATAGGTGAATCACCCAAAATAAAGTACTCAGAGTTGCGCGCTATTTGCGAAAAATTATGATGGTTATTAAATGGCGTGCTGGTATGACAGCCTACTTTCAGGCGAAAGCGCTCACGTATTTCATGCTCTCGCGCTTTTTTGATCGCCAGAAAAACAGTTTGAATAATTTCTAAAGTTGGCAACTCCGGCTCTACCCGCCACTTACGCCCATATGCAATTTTGTTTCCCCAACCCTTACTCCGGTAGTTATCAGGACCAATAACACCAACTTGAATAAAAATTCCCCCGGCATCCTGGTCTACGAATATCGGATAATTCTCCGAGCACTCAACTTCGGGTATTAACTGTTCCACAGTTTCCCCTGGTTTGTTTGTAGACCAGATAATGCTGTGGAATGCAGTGATTCCCATTTTCCATGGCGAACACTGGGGGCATATTCGATGGGGGACTCCCCCAAGCCGGGAAAAAAAGAAAATTCCTTTAGGTTTATCTTTAGGTTTATATTGTTCAAGGTTCCAACATTTCGATGATTGATGCCGATCACAGGTTGATATTCTAAAGCCGCACTCTATACTGGGAAGCGCAAAAAAACCGACAGTATGTGGCGAAAATTCACCACTAGACAGCCCCCTACAACTTCTGCTTATCGTAAAAAACACCCTTTCAAAACTGATTTTGGAAAGGGCGCAGAGGGGTTCCTGTGAAAACTATTTTTTAGAAATAGCGACGCAGCTCCAGTTGTAAATAGTCGTCGTTGCGTAGGCTGTAAGTTGGATCCCCCTCATCGGCATTACCGAAGAAACGGGCCTCGGCCTCCAAAAGCCAGCGATCGTCCAATCGATGAGTAACTTCCAGGTTGGTAAAGCGGCTGCCATTATCCAGATCGGTACTTACTGCCAGCAGGAACTCAGTATCCTGTGTATTATTAAGAGCGTAACGAACCCCTACCGCTATATCATTTTGGTTTGCAGTAGACCAAGGCCCACGGCGATCATCAAATTGATATTCCATCAACAAGCCAAGATCGGCCACAGTTTCACGAATACCATATAAACTATATTCGAAACCGCCGACAGCAGCTGTCTGACGATCTTCACCGCGCGGCTTAAAAGAAATGGCTTCAAACTTCCACAACCAATCACCTCGAGTAGTCTGGATATCCACTCCTGTTTGGTCTACCTGAGCATAGTAAGGTGTGAGCAAGCCATCATTGCTCGACAACAGCAGAGGATCCCGATTTGTACCAGAAAAATGACTTAACCCCAGATCCCAATCTCCAAGCACATGACTGTAGCGTAAGGCCCAATCTATGTGTTTTTCTTCCCGGTCAGACTGGTAGATTGCCCCACCCTCATCAACAGGTAGGGAAGCACGCAGCCGTCCCTCACGACCAGCAAATTGCCGCTCGCGAAAACCCAATAAGCCATAAACCTCTAAAGTGCCCCAATCACGTTCCATCAGAAGGTTCACCATGGGCTGGCCTAACTTGTCTTCACCATCGATATTTTCCAGAGCATCGTCCTGATTAATCACATCCACTAAATGCAGGGTTTCAGTAACCCCCCAAAAACCTTACGCACACCAGCATAGAGTTCAAAACTATCATAGGCCTTCCACCAGTACAGCTCACCGAGATCACCATGGCTGCGCTCGCCATCCTCGCTATCCCAACGACCAAAGGCACTGGCTACAAAGCGCTGATTACCATCGTCAAGGTCCCGATAATACTCAAGACTTAAAGATGCGGAAATCCCTGCATCACTCTGGATAGAATCTGCTGGGTCCGCAGTAAAAGCGCGAGCCTCCAGGCCCGCGTAACCGGTTAACTCATTTGCCACTGGCGCCTGACTTAATACAGCCATCAACGGAAAAAAGGCGAGTATTTTTCGGTTTGCCATGGGCACGCTTCCTACTTCGCCCTTGACAGACTGTTTTTGGTAAAGTCACGATCGGTAAAGCCGTTGCCAAAAACCCAGTCGCTATACTGCAACACAGTAGATTTACCGGTTTGGTGATTTACCATCTCCATTTTATTTGCGCGCCAGTATTTATCGTCATACTGGTTGTAATCGGAAACCGTAAGAGTCTTCATCAGGTCTCCTTTACGATCATAAAAATCTGTCCTCCACGCCCGATATTCTTCCATATCAATCCAGATATGCTGGATGGAGTAACCGGATTTAGGGTCTACAGGGTCCAATTCCAAAACAAAGTGATCTCGCCCATCAAAAGTCTCATTGCGCAGATACTTGTAGGTATATTTCTCCACTTCTTGAGAGGCAATATCCTCATAGGCAAATTCACTACCCATAAACGGGCCGGATTTATTGCTGGAGGAAATACGCTTAACGCGTTTTAGTGCAGGTAAGTAGAGCCACTGATCATCGGAACCCACTTTATGGGTAAAGGACAAAAATGCAGTGCCCTTCACATCTCGCGGGTTGTCAAAAATTACCAGGGATTTATCTCCATCATCTTCCTGCTCAAGTGTCTTGGTACGCATAGAGCGCATGCTCGCCTCACCATATTTATTTCGTAAAGTCATTGTGAGGTTGTTACTGATATCACCGAATCCTAAGTCGCGGCGATCGGCCTCTTTCGCAATTTCCAGGCCTTTCTCTGCGGCCAGGTCCAGTTCATTAGCAGCGACTGAAAAAGTAGCCAGTGCCAGTGTGCCGGCAAGCACTCGAGTCAGAAATTGTTTTTTAGAGCGGTTGGGTTGCATAGTCTTGCTCCTTACTTTCAATAGAGGGGATAGCTGGGTCATATGCCTTGGCATCAAGTTTCATCAGAAGAATCGGTAATAGTAGGAAGTCCGCCAGTAAGGCCATCAGAATACAAATTGCAGTTAATATGGCCATGGAGGAATTCATACCGAATGAAGACTGAGCCAGTACCATAAATCCGGCAATCAGAATCAAAGAGGTCACTACAATTGCCACACCCACAGAAGAGAAGGCGTAGCGCAGCCCATCTTCCACGTTGTAGCCGGCACGGCGGCGACGAAGATATTTACTGAGAAAGTGCACGGTATCATCCACCACAATACCCAGTGCCATACCAGTAACCATGGTTACCGCAACATTGACCTCCGCTACCAGGGCACCCCAGAGGCCAAAAGCCAAGCCAGCGGGTAACAGGTTGGGTATCAGGCTCAAGGTGCCGAGTTTTACACTGCGCAGGGCAATACCAATAAGAGCGGAGATCAGCACCAGTGCCACCAGAGTACCCACCAACATGCCCTCCATATTACGCTCAGCAATATTCGCAAACATGATGGCCGGACCTACTCCGTAAGCAGTGAGGCCAACATTTTTTTCCAGCCAATTACTGCCGGCGTCAGCCACTGCTTTGAGCTCCTTCGACTTTAGATTGTCGAGGGTTACGACTACCTGCGTGGAGGACTTGGCCACATTAAGCTGGTTATTCAAGTCCAGACCATAAGGCAAGGATAATTCATACAACAGTAGATACTGAGCTGCCAGCTCCTGATCGTCAGGCAGCTTGTAATACGCCGGATCATCACCATGCAGGTTTTTGTTCAAACGTTTGAAAGTATCGCCAATCGTATTGACATGACGCACGCCAGGTTGGGTTTCCATCCACTCGGTAAAACGATCCAGCTTAGCGAGGAACTCAGGGTTACTTACACCATTGCTATCGCCAGATTCCAGGGAATAGATCAATTGATAAATACCAGACAGGTTTTCATTGATGTAATCGGAGTCAGCCCGGAACTCTACAGATTCATCAAAGTAACCAACGAAGTCATCATTGATTTCGTTACGCGGCACCATAACCAGTAAAGCCAGGGAGATGATGACACCAACCAGAAGTATCGGGCGTTGGCGACTTATAACAAAATCTCCAAGGGCATCCATAGAGCGGCCAATCTTGGATTCACTGACACGGCTCTTGACCGGCAGAATCGCCATCAGTGCGGGCAGCAAAGTGATTGACAGGAAGAAGGCCACCATCACACCCATAGCAGTGATATTACCCAGATCATGAAAAGGGGGCGCATCGGAAAAGTTCATTGACAGAAAGCCGATCGCTGTAGTGATCGACGTAAGAAACACTGGACCCATGTTGAGCTGCAGGCTCTCTTTAATAGCCGCATGCTTACTGAGGCCACGGCGCATAGCAGCAAACAAGCTGACCAGGATATGTATCGAATCTGCCACCGCGAGGGTCATAATAATGGTTGGAGCGGATACAGAGGGAGGAGTCAGTTTAACGCCGATAAAACCAGCCAGTCCCATACCTGCGGCCATGGAGAAGATAATTACTAATAACGCGGCAAATGTGGCACTGACACTGCGCACCAGCAAGAAAACTACAGCAATGATGACAAGATACATGAGTGGAACCAGAGTACTCATGTCTGACTGAGAAGCTTCAAAGAAGGCATTACTTAGCAAAATGATACCAGTCGCATAGACTTCAACATCATACTTAGCTTCAATCTCTTCCATCAGCGCTTGAGCCGCGGCAGCTGCCTCAGGTGTTTCATTCATGGATTTCTGCGGTAGCTGGAAGGTAATATTAATTCCAGTCACAGAGCCATCACTATTTACCAGACGCTCTTTCAAGGTAGGATCCGCAAGAGCTGTGGATTTAATGGAAGCTAATGTTTCGGTATTGAGCCCACTGGCATTTTCCACCAAATCCTGAACTAAAAGATCATCTTCCTCAGCAATGGTATGCTGGAAATTAGTAATAGAATCCACCCGCAGTGCATAAGGCAACAACCAGGATTTTTCGGTCATTTCTTCCACCGCCGCTAGGGCACTCGTGGAGAAGGCTTCGCTACCTTTAGGCACTATGGCAAAAAGAATGTTGTCATTCTTGGTATAAGTACGCTGAATCTGTTCATAGGCCTGTAACTGAGGATTAGCATCACTAAAGAATGCTCGGTAATCGTTGTTAAAACCGAGGAACCTAGCACCACTTACCGCGAGAAAGGTTAACAACAGGGCGCCAATAGCGACCAGCCAGCGATATCGAATGAGCCAGTCCGCATAGCGGCCAACCCAATTCGACTGTAATTGGGGGGAAGACATAAAAGCAGCTCCTTCAAACTACCTGATAGAGAAGAAAAAATAGTCTTTAACCAGTATTAATAGATTTCATTTCCCCATGCGGATTGAGGAAATTAAAAAGTGGGCAACAAATTCATTAAATAATTCAGTGTAATTTTATTAGCATCAAAATAAATGCGGACCTATATATATTAACTTTTAATTGAATTAACCAGCCAAGTTTTTATTGGCACACACCCACCCCTCCCAGTTAAAGGATGACTATAAAACCTTAAAATTAATTTAATAAGAACCTAAAAAAATCTAATGTTGTAAATAACAAAGCTATTCCTAGTTAAGCCAAAATTTTTAAGTCCTTTCATCCCCCATTATTAAGAAGAAGAAAAAATCCGGGACAGAGGGTGCGCCTTTATATTGGTTGGGCAATCTCCATCTCTCAATACATGCCTTCAAGTCCTAATGAAATTAGTAAACGGGCACACAATGCACTCTGTGAAATAAGCACTTTTCCCTTCCGATCCATTAGAGTCCGGATTTACTAGTCATTACATAGCAAACACACTTAAAAGACCGGCCTCTAGTATCCATTCGAGCATCGCATGCCCTCTTATTATTTCTGTGGCTGTATTGATTCCCACAAGCTCTGCCAGCAATCTTGAACCGTTCGGTTCACCTTGTCAACAAATTATGATTGCCTGGTAGCACGAGAGGATTGCCTAAAAATACGACCACCTAAGCCTCATCAGTCGGACACTGATTGAATTAGTCATCGGAGCTTTAAAGCCTATGAGGTTAGAATCCCAATAACCATAACGATAACCAAGGAAATATGCTGTGAAGAGATTACTCCTGCCCTTGGCCATCGGCGCCTCGCTGCTGGTCACTCAGATATCTGCTGCCGACACCAAACCCCAGCAGTTGCTGGAAAATACCGAATCCAAGGTTATTGAGTGGCGTCGCCACCTGCACCAGAATCCAGAGTTGGGTAACCGCGAGTTTGAAACAGCTAAATATATAGAAAAACATCTCCGTTCATTAGGGCTGGAGGTAGAAACTGGCATTGCCCATACCGGGCTTGTTGGGTTTCTGAAAGGTGCCAAACCAGGGCCGACAGTAGCGCTACGCGCCGATATGGACGCTCTACCGGTAACTGAAAGGACCGATGTTCCTTTTGCATCCAAGGTGAGAACCACTTACCAGGGCAAAGATGTAGGCGTAATGCACGCCTGCGGCCACGATACCCATGTCGCCATGTTGATGGGCGCCGCTGAAGTACTTGCCGGCCTACGTGAAGAACTCGCCGGCAATGTACTCTTTATTTTCCAGCCTGCCGAAGAGGGGGCGCCAGATGGTGAAGAAGGCGGAGCCGAGCTGATGCTCAAAGAGGGAATTTTCAAGAAATACAAGCCAGATGTTGCTTTTGGCCAGCACGTTACCTCCTCACTTCCTGCTGGCGTAGTCGGTTACCGCTCAGGCCCCTTGATGGCCGCCGCTGATGAATTCCGCATCACTATTAATGGCCACCAGACTCATGGCTCCCGCCCCTGGGGCGGAGTGGACCCTATTGTTGCAGCCGCGCAGGTAGTTATGGGTACCCAGGCAATTGTCAGCCGTCAGATAGATATCACTAAGGAACCAGCAGTTATCTCTTACGGACGTATTGATGGCGGTGTGCGCAATAATATTATTCCGGATAGTGTTTATCTGAATGGCACCATCCGAAATTTTGATATGGATAATCGTGCGGAAATTTTCAAGCGCTTGAAAACAACAGCTGAATTAATTGCTGAGAGTTCTGGCGCTAGCGCAGATGTAGAAATTTTGGAAGGATACCCTGTAACTATCAACAATGCGGAATTAACTGAAATGGCTCTCCCCATTTTGAGATCCGTAGCGGGTGACAAGCGGGTGATAGAGATACCTAAAGTTACTGGTGCGGAAGACTTTTCCTACTTCGCCAATGAAGTGCCCGGTTTTTACTATTTCTTAGGAGTAACCCCACAAGGGCAAGATCCCAGCAAAGCCCCCAGTAACCACTCACCTCTATTCTATGTGGATGAAAGCGCTATGCGTAAAGGGACTGAAGCTCTAACCTTACTAACCTTGGACTACATGGCCAATTATAAACGACGGTAATGGAAAGCGAGCCTCCATTGAGGCTCGCTTACACTATTTTTATTTTACGCGCTTTCCGAGCGCCCCCTTGCTGGACGGCGGCGTGGTGCACGTTGGAGCCCTTGTGAATCGGAGCGGTCTGTTCCTTCAACTCTATCTCGCCCCTTGCCATTATTTCTTGAGCGAGCCCCAGCATTCCCACCATTATCGTTATTACTGCGAGAACGGCTTTTCCCCCGCCCCTCATTATTACCGCGGCTGTTTGCGCGATTACCTGAACGACTGTCCTTGCTGCTTCGGCTACCACGGCTGTCGTTATTGCCGCGAGCGCTCTCTCTGCGTTTTTCCCCACCAGAACGTGAGGGCTGGACTCCTCTGCGCTTAGGGGTGCCTGAGGCCGGCAGCTGATGATCTGGCTCGAAATCCTCAATTTCCTCACGAGGGATCGGTTTACCAATCAAGCGCTCGATATCGCGTAATTGCTTGATTTCATCGGCGCTCACAAGAGACAAGGCTTGCCCCTGAGCCCCCGCACGCCCTGTGCGACCAATACGGTGGACATAATCCTCGGGGACACTCGGCAGATCAAAATTCACTACCTGAGGTAATTGATCGATATCAATTCCGCGGGCCGCGATATCCGTTGCAACTAGGATCTGCACCTTGCCAGCTTTAAAGTCCGCCAGGGCCCGGGTTCTGGCATTTTGGCTCTTATTGCCGTGAATAGCAGCTGCCAGAATGCCATCTCCTTCCAGCTGCTTCACAAGTCTATTGGCACCGTGCTTGGTACGACTAAATACCAGTGCCTGATGCCAGCTATTCTCCCGAATCAGGTGACTAAGCAGTTTTGTTTTTCTAGCTTTATCCACAGGGTGCAGCTTTTGGCGTACCGTTTTTGTGGTGGAGTTACGAGGGCTGACATCAATCTCCAGCGGGTCCTCCACCAATCCTTTGGCAAGCTGGCGAATTTCTGGGGAGAAGGTTGCAGAGAACAGCAGATTCTGGCGTTTGGCCGGCAGAATCTTTAACACTCGCTTAATATCATGGATAAAGCCCATATCCAGCATACGGTCTGCTTCATCCAATACCAGAGCCTCTAGCCGATCGAAACGGATTGCCCCCTGGTTGTGCAGATCCAACAGGCGCCCGGGGGTCGCCACCAGAATGTCGGCACCGCCGCGCAAGCGGGATATCTGGGGATTTATCTTAACACCACCAAATACTACCGCATGACGCATTGGCAGGTACTGGCTATAGCTCTGCACATTATCGAACACCTGAGCGGCCAGCTCGCGGGTTGGGGTAAGTACCAGCGCACGCACATGCCCCTTACGGGCACGTTCACCGGCACTAAGCCGGTGCAATAGTGGCAAAGTAAAACCGGCTGTTTTACCTGTACCCGTCTGGGCCGCCGCCATAATATCACTGCCCCTCATTACCGCAGGGATAGCCTGCGCCTGAATGGGCGTAGGCGTACTGTATCCCTGCTCTGCAACTGCACGGGCAATATCCTGGGCAAGCCCCAGATCTTCAAACAACATAAAAACCTCAAACTGCGCTCCAGGCGCAAGCAAACACATTCGCACCACAAGGGTGCAAATTTAAAAATCGGAGTGGGTATACAGAGCTTGTTGGTGCTCAATGCATACAGCCGTCTATTCACCGGTCGTCCGGCGCGCGGCATTCAGTAGAAAGTTCCGGGAAGAATTTAAGAAATGTTCCTGGGAGGGCACCGGTGAAATACCGGCCTACAAATGACGCAGCTGAGAAATCACAGCGCGGGCACTATAACATAAATGTACTGACTGTATAGTTCTATCTGTTAACACCCAGGCTTCATAGCCTTATACATAGGGGTTGTTAGGAAAACGCCCAGCGCGACCGTAATATAGTTTTGCGTTCGCAACGCGAGCGTCTATCTTTTTGATATCCACCCCCGTTGCGAACTAGAAACAAAGCTGCCAAGCGCAGTTGGGATTTTTATTGATATGTCATTTAACAACAGAGTTACCCCGGAACGAAAAATAGAATTAATCACTCTCGGCAACGGGCGCAGGGTATCAATCCGCCCCATTTGCCGCAGTGACGGGCAGCTGGAGAAAGAGCTCATTGAGGACCTCTCCCCCAAACCCGACGCGATCGCTTTATTGGGGGCAGCTGTAAAGCGAGTCAGCAACTGATTGAACTGCTCACCGACAACGACCATCAGGTTCATGAAGCTTTTATTGCCCTTTGCAGCAGCGACCACGCACAGAGAGCGGTTGCCACCGCGCACTATGCAGTAGATCCAGACGGACAAGCCTGTGAGTGTGCCGTAGTGGTTAGTGATGATTGGCAGGGCCTTGGCCTTGGTAGACTGATGTTAAAACGCCTAATTCACTGCGCCCAAGAACAAGGCTTAGAGCGTATTTACTCTATTGAATCTGCCGAAAACAAACGCGTTCATTCTTTCGCAAGGTCAATGGGCTTTGTTTGCCAGGCCGACGCTCGAGATTACACCTTACTGACTTATACTCTAAATCTACAGCCGGCAGCGCAAACCATCGAATTTGAGCAGAAGTCAGAAGATAACCGAATTAATCTAAACTGAAATACCATCGATTAGGGGCTGCCTGGTATAGCTTGGCAGCCCTTCATCAACCTATTACCTTGGCCGAATCTCCAAAAACATAACGCACTGACTAGCCGGTCAGCACTATATTCTTTCCAGTACTCGAAATCCAAGCATTAACAGCTACATATTAAACAATCAGCCTTTAAGCTGATAAAAAGTCAAACAACGATTAAAAAAAGTAAATGAAGCTGAAAAAAAACTATTTCTATTTTCGTACTATGTTTCTGCATATCATCCTGCTCTTCAAGTATCCCCTCGTATATTAATAACTCAAAAAGCTTCCCACACAATCGCTTAGTTACTCAAGAACAGATTCAGCTATGGGGATTCAATAAGAGTAAATATTGCCAGGGAGAAACAATCTTTGTGTTAACTATTTTCATGCAACTGCTTTGATCAATAAGAAAATTAATTATTCTATTGAAGTTGAATCCTACAAGTCTGAAAGTACAGTTAATCTCAAACTTAACCGAAATGCTTTGGAAAGTTCTTTTTCAGGTACTGTAATACTTCTACATGGATTTCGCGTTTCAAAGGAGTTCATGCTTAGCTCAGCGCTCTATTTTCGCTTTCTTGGGTTTGACGTAGTAATCCCAGACCTTCTGGGTCATGGAGAATCAGGTGGCAAAAAAGCCTTTGGAGTGGGCGACAGTGAGATCGTCAACGCTTTGGTCGATAACCTTATCCAAAAAAGCATTATTAAGAAAGATAATCTCTATTTTCTAGGCCATTCAATGGGAGCCCTAACCACTGCACGAATCTCTGCCTCTCGCCAAGATATCAGCGGTCTTATTCCAGAAAAAAACTTCCGCGAAGGAGCTACTCGTGCACTAGAAAAAGTCAATATCTATCTCGACGACACAAGAATAAAAGCACTCCTAATTTCCTCCAATAGTCCAACGCTTCTATTCCTCTCATCATCAGACCCTATTGCCCCCTATAGCGAATTTAAGGACTTAACAGATAGTAATATAAATTTGGTATTACTTAGGGAGAGAAATCATCCCAGCATGGGAGTGATCGGAAAAAATGAGTATGAGCTACTTGTTAATTGGCTAAATTAATATGGTTAGGATTGCATGCTTAATATATTTTTATTTCATCATAATTTCAGCATTCAGTGATACTTTTTGTATCACTGAATGTCAAATAAAAACTAAAAGTAAGTAAAATCAATTCAACAGCTATTCAAAAAAATCATCACACGCTAGTGGACCACTAAACTCCAGCAAGGCTTGCGGCATTGTGACTGTTTCAACAAGATCTCCTTTTTTATAAAGCGAGAAATTTACGTTAGCCTGCATAGATTTCATATATCTCTGCTCCCCACCAAAAATAATTACAGAAGGAAATTCAAGAGGATAGAAACTATTGATATCAGCCTTAGCTTCCACAACAAGCTTATATCTTATCTTATTGAGTTCAATTCTCATAAATCCAGAACATGAGTCTATCACCCTTTTAACAGATAAATTATTAAACGCAGGATAGAATATCAAATCGTGCTCATCAGAAATATACCGACCAGCCCACATTTCAAAGTCAGAATTGCCAAGCTTGGCTCCAGTAAACATATAGTAAAGTTTATCAGATAGCCCCATACTGTATGCCATCCCCGCACTGGACTCTTTGTCATACCAACCTTTGTCCAGCTGGGCATACCCTACTCCCATCAGTGATTGTGTACCATCGTGAAAGCTATACTGTATAGGAGTCCCTACCGTGTATAGAAACCATCGCCCCCCTACCCCTGGAATCTCAGGAATAATACCAAATGGTGTTTGCCCCGGATTCAAACCATGCCAATAATGATGGTGTTCACCATTCCATCGCATACTGAAATTAAAATTTTCATGGTTCACCCAAATAGCTTCATCATCAGCCACAAGGACTCCGGGCACTTCATAATAAAACTTACCGGGATCATCCGGGTGAGTTAAAATCACCTCATCCAAAAACAAATCATATTTTACAGATTCTCCATTTATTGGCGTAAAAGCCAGATGAATATAGGCTTTTGGAATGGGGTCAGAAAAATTTGGAGCAATATATGTCTGAAAGCTGACCTTGAAGTAGCCTACATCAGGAACCGCAATATTGTAGAACCACTGTTCGGCCCAGGTCTTATCTGAGGTTGGGTTATGAGCCTTTACGTCATCTAGAGTTGTTGCGTACCCATTTATATGTGAAAAAATCAATACTGAAGCAAATAGAAAATATCTTAATTTAATAAAGCAGCGCATAGCATTCTTCCCATGAGAAATACTGTAGACCAGCAATATAACTGACTATTCTTTACAAAAAATGTAAATAGTAATAAATGTCAGATTGAAAAGCCCACCGAGCTAGAAACAGCTAAGCCGGTTTTTTGGCGAACAGGAGCATAACAGTCTTTATCAACCAGATAGGATACCCACCAACATTAGACTGCATAAAATGAGAGAGAGCCCACAATTAAAATCAAAATATTTTTTATATTGAATGCTATTACATAATTTTAACAATAATTAGTGAAATCAAGGGATATCGGCCCGACCAAAAAACCTAGAATCACTAAAACTGGTTAATTTTAGGTTCTATTTAAATAATATGTGGCGGATAATTTCTCTTTTATTTTTGAATCACATCTAAAATAAGAAAATCCAATTCCCAGCCTGACTCTCTTAAAATGGATAGATCTATTCCTCCCAAACTCCCAATCTACATAAATGGTACATGGGTAAACTCTAACAGCAAAAAATGGCTAGATGTCACCAACCCCGCCTCAGGGGATACACTCTGCCATGCACCATATACAACTTCAAAAGAGCTACAAAATGCAGTAATTTCTGCCACCGAGGCATTTAACGACTGGAAAGATACACCAGTTTCCATACGAGCTCGGATAATGTTGAAATATCAAGCTTTATTGAAGGAAAACCAGGAATCACTAGCTGAAATACTGAGTGAGGAGACTGGTAAAACCTTTGAAGATGCCAAGGGCGATGTTTGGCGTGGTATTGAAGTGGTCGAACACGCAGCGAATATTGCCAGCCTGATGATGGGCGAGACCGTTGAAAATGTCGCCACTGGTATAGATTGCTATTCCTACCTCCAGCCAATAGGTGTTTGTGCCGGAATAACTCCGTTCAACTTTCCTGCAATGATTCCCCTCTGGATGTTTCCCATGGCAATAGCTTGTGGCAATACTTTTATCCTCAAGCCATCAGAGCAAGACCCGATTACTCCCTGTAAGCTCGCAGAACTCTTTGAGGAGGCCGGTGCGCCGAAAGGAGTTTTACAGGTAGTACATGGAGGCAGTGAGCAGGTAGATTTCCTACTGAAAGATCCAGGCATCAAGGCAATATCCTTTGTTGGATCAGTACCCGTAGGTCGTCATATTTATCAGACAGGTACTCAACACTTAAAGAGAGTCCAGGCATTTGCAGGAGCTAAAAACCATATGGTTGTTATGCCTGATGCTAACAAGAGGGCTGCGATCAATAATATCATCGGCTCCTCTGTTGGTGCGGCAGGTCAGCGATGCATGGCAATTTCAGTCGTGGTGCTAGTAGGTGAAGCACAGCAATGGATACCTGAAATCCGTGAAGCCATGGCAAAAGTTAAACCGGGCCATTGGACAAATCCAGACTCTGACTTTGGCCCACTGATTTCTCCAACAGCCAAGAAACGGGTATTGGGGTATATTGCGAAAGGAAAGGCAGAAGGCGCAGACTGCCTGCTGGATGGTTCCAATATATCAGTCGAAGGTTACCCCAATGGAAATTGGGTAGGGCCAACCCTGTTTGCTAATGTCTCTCCAGAGATGTCCATTTACACTGACGAAATATTTGGGCCGGTCTTATGTCTCGTCAATGCGGATTCACTGGAAGATGCTATCCATCTGGTCAATTCTTGCCCCTATGGTAACGGTACTTCAATTTTTACTTCCAGTGGTGCCGCCGCTCGCAAATATCAGCATGAAATTTTAGTGGGGCAGGTAGGAATAAACGTTCCCATTCCTGTCCCCCTACCTTTCTTTAGCTTCACTGGCTGGCGAGCCTCATTTTACGGGGATCAACATGCCTATGGAAAGCAGGCCGTGCGCTTCTATACGGAAACGAAGACGGTAACTGCGCGGTGGTTCGACTCCGATATCGAACATGCGGAGCATACCAATATGACTATACAGCTCAAATAAATTTAAAAGTGCATTAAACTACGTTCAGTTAAGGAGATCATCGTGGCCACATCAGTCGCCTTTTTTGGATTGGGGCATATGGGAGCTCCAATGGCATCTAACCTGGTAAAAGCTGGATTTCAGGTCAAAGGGTATGATCCCGTTACAGAGCTCCTCGATAACGCAGAAAAGCAAGGTATAGAAAAGTGTGTATCTCCACATCAAGCAGTTGTGGGTGTAGATTTTATTGTGAGTATGCTACCTAATGATAGTGCCGTCGAATCACTCTATCTTGATGAAGAGAAATTACTGGAGCAAATTACCGAAAATACATTGGTAATCGATTGCTCAACTATTTCGACAAAGAGCTCCAAGAGACTTCTTGCTTCTGCTCAAGATAAAAAGTTACATGCTATTGAAGCTCCTGTATCTGGTGGTGTCGCCGGTGCAGCAGCAGGTACGCTTAGTTTTATGTGCGGTGGAAACCATAGCGATGTCGAGCGAGCAAGGGAAATTCTTCAGCATATGGGGGCCAATATCTTCCATGCTGGTCCCGCAGGCGCAGGACAAACCGCAAAAATCTGCAATAACATGCTACTGGCCATTCATATGATTGGTACAGCCGAGGCCTTGCAACTCGGGGTAGATAATGGCCTCGACCCCATTGTACTCAGCGAGATAATGTCGAATAGCTCTGGGGCCAACTGGTCACTGCAAAAATATAACCCCTATCCCGGTGTAATGTCTGATACCCCCGCAAGTAAGGATTACACCGGTGGATTTATGGTGAAGCTGATGTGTAAAGATTTGGGACTTGCGCAGCAGGCTGCAAATAACAGCCAAAGTTATACTCCACTTGGTTCCCTGGCCCGTAATCTTTACGGGCTACATGATCTTGCAGGCAATCATGAGCTGGATTTTTCCAGTATACAGCGAATGTTCCAGAAGACTTGATAACTACCTGAAATCTGCTGGAATTAAGTACGAATGCGTTTCCTCAGGAAAAAATAATCTATTTAGAAAACTAGACCTAACTGTTGTAGGCCCCTATAAAAGAGAGGCCTAAATTATACTTGGGATTAACTATTAGCGCTCTTGTCCTGTAGGTGCTATCTGGATTTCTCTGATAGTTACTTGTTGAGGCTGTGAATACATAAATAGTGCTGCGCGTGCTATATCATCTGCATTTATTGCGCCACCAATAGAATCCTTCCACTTTAGATAGTCGTCAATAATTGCCTGTGAAGTGGTATGGCTTACAAGATCAGTTTCCACTGCACCTGGACTTATTGTCATCACACGTACGCCACTGGATGCGACCTCTTCTCGTACCGTCTCACCAATGGCCGTAACCGCATATTTGGTCCCACAATAAGCAGCGTGGTTAATAAAGGTTTTCACTCCTGCCAGTGAACTGATATTGATAATACTGCCACGCTTTCTGTTTTTCATGCCACCAAGTACTGCCTGCATACCATTTAGAGTTCCAAGCACATTCACATCAAACATCTGCCTCCATTCAGTAGGGTCTTGGGTTTCCACATTACCTAAAAGCATCATACCGGCATTGTTAATCAAACAATCAACAGGGCCAAATTGATGTTCAGCTTCTCTAATTGCTGCTTCAAGGTCCTCTCGATCGGTGATATCTACCTTCTTACACAAGGTATTAGGTAGATTAAGGGATTCCATCTTCTCCAAACGGCGCGCCAACAGTAGAAGGGGATATCCAGCATCTGACATATGCCGAGCGATGGTGGCGCCGATGCCTGAGCTGGCTCCAGTAATCACAATAAGTGGTTTGGTCATAACAATCTCTCTTTTCTTTTCCATACCCGGTCTATCTTTCGGCACTCATTTGATGGACCAAGTATAGGATTTACGACTATCATGATTATCCTCACCAATCTGAAAACATTGTTTGGTTTTAATGAACAAGCTATCCTGGCGAGCCATCAGGGCCTTTTTATCTGTAGCAGAATATGGGAGCTTTACTGCCGCCGCCGAGCACAGTGGGTTTTCCAAGGCCAATCTGAGCCAGCAAGTATCTGAGTTGGAAGCTGCTCTCGGAGTCCAACTCCTTTACCGCACCACCCGCAAGTTGCGGCTGACGGAAATCGGTGAGGGCTATTACCAGCGTTGTAAACTGGCAATGCAGCAGCTGGATACTGCCGCGGAGTGGGCATCTCAGAGCAAAGCAGGGATTAAAGGCAGTATTCGGATAAATGCTGTTGGCGGGGTGATTGGTGAAGAGCTTATTGCGCCACTCGTGATAGATTTCCAGCGTAAATATCCCGAAGTGCGGGTTCACTTAGACTTTTCCAGCGTACGTGTAGACCTGGTTGAAGAGCAATACGACCTGGTCATCCGTATGGGTACGCTGCCGGACTCATCGCTGATAGTGCGCAAGCTGCATAATATTAAAACCCGATATGTCGCGAGCCCCGACTTTTTAAGTACCCACGGGCCTATAACCAAACCTTCTGACCTTTCCCTGGTGCCTCTGGTTTATGGCAGTGTTGACCAATGGGTCATGACACGAGGTAAAGCCCAACAGGTTGTTCAAGCTAATCAAGGAATTAAACTCGTCAGCGGCCGGGCTATGCATCTCGCATCATTGGCTGGCCTGGGAGTGACTCGCTTGGCAGATGTTTATGTGCAAGCAGATATTGCCGGGAACAGGCTTGTAGAAATCTTACCTGGCTGGTCAGAGTCCACGATATTGTCTATGGTGTGCCCACCCCTGAAGCACCAGCTAATAAGAGTTCGCAGTCTTATGGAATGGCTAAAAGAGCGCTTCCCTAACGCATATCAACTCTTACTGGAAAATGGTCCGGCTGGTTAACTCCGCACCTGCTTATTTTTCTTCTTGTTTTCAAAAAAATTCTATTAACAATTTGTCTCGGAAAATATTTATTCCTCTGATTTATCAGCTCGCTTAATCGCCTCTAACTCTTCCAAAGTTAACGACTTATAACCACGTAAATAAGGCCATCCAAACCCCCACCGAAAAGGTGTAGGCAAAAAGGGTGTCCCACCGATACGGACTCCCACCAACATTAGTAGCGCAACTTCGTCCTCACCAGTACCAACAACACAAGCTTTTAATTTTTCATCCGCCAGCTTGCGCTCTTCATAGGTACCGCCTTTCCAGTAAGCGTAGTCATGAGCCAAGCAACAGCTCATCCATAGTTCTCCATGCTCAACAGTCCCATCAGGAAAAACACTACAACCATCTGTTTGAAAAGGTTCTATTTCCAAAGCCCATAATGTAGATGAATAAAACAATACGATTATTAATAGGTACTTCATAATACTTAAATTTGATCAGCAGCAGACACAACCTACCCAACCAACTCCAGAATAGGATGAACTATATTTTATAACATCCCCCTCCAGTTAGGGGGTTTACCATAGAAATAAATGGGAGCTTCCAAGATTTTCCTGCGATCAATTCTTCCAACCAGTTGGCTACAGGTACCGGTTAGATAAATAAAGTTTCAATCAATTCTCATTGGGCTCGAGCCTTGCCCACTAGAGTTTCAAAAAAATCCAAAGAGCTTGCTGGTGGAGCTGGATAACTATGCTGTTCACCCAATTCACCTAAGGCAGCAAGAATAAGTGTGTCACCAATGACCTGGCGCACTCGAGCAAAAACCAAAGTAGCACGAGAATACCTGCCATGTGAGGACTCAGCGCTGACCAGGCTAAGATTTGGCTTATGGCTATGGACTTCGGCGCTCTGATATCGCTATCGCTCATAGGAGATCAGCCCTTCCATAGCAACTCTTCCCTGATAACGTTCCAGCATCAACAGCTCTATATACTTAGCTATGGATTCCACCAAGAAGGCTCTATCTCATTTAATCCCATTTCAAACCAATGGCCAAATCATTAGCCAAACCGTTAGCCAAACCATTGGTATGCAGTTTTATGAACTGCACGGCGATAGGCCTGACTGCTATCTTACCCTTTATTTGGCACCCTTATCTTACAACTACCCCTGAATATTCCTACATTAAGTTTATTACCATCAGAAAACCATAAACCTTTCGACACACTAAATTTGCTTGTGGTCTTGATTTTCTGGTTAGTCACCACTCCTTTAATTTTGGCCTTCGAGCGAGAACACAATACTCGGAAGCTCGCTGAACTGACAAATGAACAGACCCAGACTGAGCTAAGAATGTTACAACAACATGTTAATCCCTACTTTTTTTAATACACTAAACAGTCTATATGCATTACGCTTAATGCAGTCGAATCAAGCGGCACCGATGCTGCTGATATTATCTGACCTTCTACGCCTTTGGTGTATCAGGGTCAAACAGCTGAAGTAGTACTAAAAGATAAACCTGCCTATTTACAAAATTATTTTGAACTAAAAAATTAGGAGTAGAATTTCTCTGCAGGATTGGAATAGATATAAATTACCAGAGGAATCAAAAAAATTCCGCCTCTACTACTGATTATACTAGTAAAAAACACCTTTAAACATAGTGCTGAAATCAGCCACGATAAATGCTTTGATCACATCCTTTTATATGTGCAAAGTAACAAATTAATGTTTGAATCTATTAATCGCGCACCTGATCAATCTATCAATAAGAGCACCGTGGGTATTGGTCTGGAAAATATTAAACATCGTTTACAATTAAGACAACCAAAAAGTTTTACCCTACAAAGGGTAGTTGCAGGAACAGCATTGGCATGCTCAACTAACAATACAATTATGAAAACCTTAATTATAAATGATGAACCATTAGCTCATGATATCCATATACACCAAAGCCATATACATGTTGATCTTGAAATAGCAGAGCAGTGTTATAGGGCTGCTGAAGGACTTTCTTTTCTAGCTGATCAGGAATTTGATCTGATACCATTGGATATTCACATGCCTGTTTTATCCGGCCTGAAAATGATTAACATACTGGCTAACCGCCCTCAGGTTGCTCTTTGCACTGCTTATCAAGAATACGCACTTAAAGGTTAAGAATCAGATGTAACCGACTATCCGTTGAAATCAATCAGTAATGAACGTTTTCCCCAAGCCATGGATAAAGTCAGACGTCATTTTGGAGAGTCAACACCGCCAGTAAACCTAGAACATATAAATTGTATCGTAGAAAGAGTAGAACAAAAAATCCTAAATATTAAATTATAAAAATACTTTATTTTGAAGCTTACGAAAACCATGTAAAAATCTGGCTTGGGGATAATATTTGCTTACCGCATCTACCAAAAAAATTTAATCAGAACTCTACCTTATGGGCACTTTGTTTAAATACATAAATTAATTTTACCTATTAATAAAAATTTTTTAGCCTAAACAGAAAAATGTCATATCGGCCAAAAAAAGCAGTAAAATTTGGTAAAAAACTTCAGCAAAATACTATAGATTAATGGTCATGCTAAGTTCATTCATGAGTGCTCCACAATAAGAAAATTAATATAGACAAACCTCAATATGCCATCCGGCCTATTAGAACAATAGTATAATTATAAAAATTAATACAATATATTCATAAACCATCATTTTTTCTAAAAAATGAAAATTTGAATTTCACATAAAGCTCTTTTAATTACAATTAAAAATTTGTCCGATAATCTTAAGTCATCTTTCTTTTCAAGTTGCCTCTATCATTACACACAAATAAATTTCTGCAGATATCTTATTCCGAGCAGCCTTAGCAAACCTATAAATTTCTTCACTTATAACTAGCATCTCAGCAAGAGACTTCACATTTACTTATCTTCATACTATAATTAATTAAATATAAACATTTAATCTTCCTTGGGAAGCGGTACTGCGGTATCTAATATCGTTACCCCATTCAAGCTATAGCCATTTATATCTGGGTAATCTACTTGCATTCTTTTAACAAATTCACTAACCAAGAAGTCTAGCCCAACGTCTGAGATAGGTCCACGAACACGACCAAAATTACTGCAATGTAGAGTCCAAGCTTTCTCTGCCTCTCCCCCACTAACAGTATAATTAATTAAAAGTAGTTTTGGACCAAAACGATTCCACAACATATCACCTAAATTAACAATCTGTAATAAGACAATAATTATCATTATGCCTAATACTGTAGCATCCATTTAAAACTCCTACATATAACTTTTCAGTAGATTAGATTTACTCTTCAGTTGAAGGCCTTTTCCAATGGATAAATTTACTTTTAGCCTCTGTAATTATGGCCACTCGTTTTCGTTTCTGACGCGCATCTTTACGTCGTAGGCTATCACAGGATTTGCATCGACTATCGCGACCACTACTATTTTGGGAGTTTAAATAGTAGTTCTCAGGAGTTTGCCAGTAGCGACATATGCAACACTGTAGGCGGCCTTGACTATCTGTCTTCCGGCGAGGGCGCCCTACTGTAGGGTGTTTAATCATATTAGGAAACTGCCTATGAATTTATACTTATTCTGCATGCCAGGTTTTAATCCGTGGAGTGCGAGGTTGGCGCTGCTCAAACGCTGTCTTTTTAAAGTTTGCTGCGTTAGCCTTTCCGAACAACATGCCAACTAACATCCAGCGTCCAGTATTGAGATACTCCACATATTGACGACGACTCATTTGAATAGACTTGGCTCTTGCAACTTGAGTTTCAAGGCCCGGCTTGCCAGCATGTAACTCTAACTCTACGACTTGACGAGCTTCAGATAGAAGCTGCCCTAACGTCATTAGACAGCGATCTACTTCTTCTGCTCGAGGGCATTGATAGCCATTATGCGGAGAAGTTGATCGTATTATTTCACCACCACTAGACATAAGTGCAGCAATTATATTTCCGCCTCCTGATAACCCTTGGGGAAGGCCGTCATACCCTGCGGAGCTCCATTGCAACCACTCCTCTAAGCGTTGCTCTAAAGCTTTTTTTAGTTTGTTATCTAATTGCGCCATAAATTTATAGTCCCAATCCTGTGAACAAGGGCGATCTATAATTTTTAGAATGTCACTCTGATGTAAGTAACTATTAATAAATTATTTCAAGTTTCAGTGATATCATTTTTTCATTGTCAGCGTGGATAGTTTTTTTATTTAGCCGGTATGACCTTTTTTCCTTTATTTAATGATCGAGAATTTTCTTAATACGACAGTTGCGCTTTAGTTCTTTGTATTTGTTGTTATTTCAACTATAAATATCTCCCTACTAACAATTAAGCCAGGAGGAGTTTTGTCAAAGTACAGAGGCCAACAGCTGACCACCCCACATGTTCACTTAAAGTGAACATGTGGGGCAATGTACATTTGAAACGTACTTTTATCAACATTTATTTCTAGATTTTTTGTGTAACGTTCATCTCGAATGGGCTTACCCCTCACAAAAAGGGTAATTTTTTGCTAGATGGAGCTGTAGACTGAGTTATCAACTTCTCGTACAAAAGTACATGCTCTATAGTTGCTTAGTGAGTTCTACCGATTAGAATGTGCCTGTGCCTTAAAGGAAGCGACGTTCGTTCCCCGCTGAAAGGTTCATTTATAATGGACTTATGATAGTGGTTCACCAACAGACAAAATGAAGCATGAAAACAGTGAAAACTGGTAAGAAGAGTGAAACTTTGAAAGATCCCAAAGGCCGGGGAGCTAGTGAACGTTTACATAAGCTCCTCACTCAAAAAGGTTACCCCGTAGGGCGTGGTCGATTGTCTAGCTTCTGCAAGGAGTTCGGTATTGGCAAGACTACAGCTGCAGCTTGGCTTAACAATGATGTATTGCCTAGAGACAGAGTTGAGCAGCAACGCATCGCCAATGCGCTGGGAAGTAGTGTTGGCTATTGGGCGACGGGTGAGGGCGAAACAGAATTACGACAAATTGACTTTCTGCTAGTTGGTAAGTGCGTCAATGCTATCGTGGTCTATTTACGCGATGAGTGTGATCTGGATCCGGATACTTTACCAGACGTGGTACTGGCTGATGCATACGGTAGCTTGTATCGTTACGCCCAGGAGAACAACGGCGAAATTTCCTCAGAGTTAGTCGCCAGGGTTTCTGTTCAGGTACTTGCGAAACTGGCTCAAAAAAGTTAAACATCAACCTCAGAAAACTACTATTACACATACTTAACTAATAAGTGATCACCTATTATCGAGAGAGGTGTATTAGCCGATTTTGAAGTTATCCCACTTATAAAGCAGAGAATACTTACCGTGAATGAAAACTATTTCTCTGACCGTAAAGCTAATAACATAACTCTGATACTTACGAATTTTCAGCAAGCTATGGCTGTAGCGCCGCTTGAACTTGCGTTGTGTAACGCTGGTTTTTCCCAATACTGTGGGTAGCCTGATCCACAGTCCATATACCATCAATTTGCTGGTGGAAGTTACTTAAGCGCAGAGGGGTTTTGGCTCTAAGATTGGGATTTCCATCCAGGGTAAATGACAGCTTTCCGCTCTGGCGGTTTAGATTACGTAGACGAGCAGCTGCTGCAGTTTCCGCATCAGTTGGTCCAGATCTCAGTTGTGGTAACCGATCTACCGCCCCACTGCGATCGCCGATTAATACCAATTGCTCTGTAGCGGTAAGCGGGTCATGCCAGCGAGCTTCAACACCACTATAGAGATTACGATCGGGTAGGGTAAATCGCCAGTTCTCGCATGTATCTGAGTTAATTTGCATCTCAAGTAACTTCTTACCACTGGCACTTTTGGCTTCATCTACTGGAACAAAAATCAGACGATCCTCTACCAGCTTGGCTATAGCCTGCATTTCCAGTGCAAGACGAGTAAGTAAGTTCATATCACTTTCGTTGGTTTGATCTAGATGCTGGAACTTGTGCTTTGCTAGGGATTCAGCCACAACTGGAGTTAAACGGTTATCTTTACAGACTTCTGTGATTAGCTCCTTTAAAGTGAGATTATCCCAACTACGTGATTTATGCGTCTTTAATTTATCACGAAAGTTGCTACCACGGGCAGTTATAGTCATCTGACGCAGCGGCCCACTTAATTCAATCTCATCTACAACAAACCTTGGTAACATTTGTAAGTCATTGCCATAACCTAGCTGAGCGGAAATTAAAACACCCTTTCGCGGTATAGCTAGGCGACCTTCCGTATCATCCAAAATGACACTAAACGTATCAGAAGTTTGGCCTGCCTTATCCACCCATGTGAAGCCTAGAGCTCTTTGGTTGAGTTCACTTCCCTCAATACCATCCACCTCTATTACAAAACGCGGCTGCATAGAAAAACCTCTAATCCCATAAGTTAATCATTGGACTTTTTACCTTCGCATCGCTCAATTCTGGCAGAATTATACGCACGCCCTCTGGCAACACTGAAGGCAAAAGGGCTAACTTAGGATTTGCTTCTAGCACTTCCGGTACGGCGGACTCTCGGCCATAGTAACTTTTGCAAACTTGGTCCAGGACATCCCCAGCTCTTGTACGGTAATCAGTGACCATACTTTGCTCCGTAATACGTCAAAGAAATAGAAAACTCCACACAGCGAGCCACTCCATCTGCCAATGGATCTTTGTCGGTGCGCTCTATACTGGTAATTGCCCAAAACCCCATTACTTCACCCATTCCGGATACAAGCTGTAAAGGCTCTCCTTGAGCAGCAGTATCTGCCATTTCTTGAAGTTGATTAGGCTTACCAAACTCTAAAGGATAGATTGTCCCACTCAGAGTAATGTCACGTGTTCCCTGCCCAGTAAATTGAGGCTGTGGATACCCCCGAGGACGGTTACTATTCTGCCAGTTGAATTTCCATGCCTGGCGCAACTGATCGTAACCAGCGGTCTGTAGAGCAAATGGAAAGTCTCCTAATTTCAGCATAGTTTCTGATGGAACGTCTCCTAATTTCAGCAAAGTTTCTAATATATTCATCATGTCGCCGCTCCATTCATTATACCCAGGTCAAACATTACACTGCGTTGCTGAGCTTCTTGGCTTCGTTGACGTTTATCCAGTTCTTCACCTACTTTGCGTCCTATGGACTCTTCATCTAACCCTGCTGAAGGGTAAATATTGATTGGAGAGTTAATACTGTTTTGTACCATGATATTGCTGCCACCTCGAGGTCGTACATCTGCTTGCATGTCTATTGTCGTTGGCTGATTTTCAGGATTCTCTTCTTTACCAAACAGCTTTCCACTCAACCAGGAGGCTCCACGAAATAGCAAAACTAAAGGACTTTTACCCAATATTTTGAAGGCAAAGTCTTTGATCTTGGTTAGGGATTTACGTGCACCTTCAGGTAGCTTATCCCATAAACTACCCAAAGTTTTATCGCGAATCTCTTTAAGCCAATCTCCAAACTTACCAACCGCTGCAACAACTTTGTCCCAGTGCACCCAGAGTAAGGCTACGGCAGCAACGATACCTGCAATAATAATCCCAGGGAGTGATAACAAGCTAATAAAAGGCAATATCGCAACAGTCATTATTCCAGTTAGCACAGCACCAATAGACTTAGCTATTCCGCCAAATTCACTAAATTTACTGACTAAAGAGCCAACGCCTTTAACCACTTCGATTAAACCTAGAGCAAAATTACGGATAAACTCTTTAGCTTCTGGTTTTTGTAGCCACTGCGTAAAATCCTTGAACATACTCATAAGTGTTGGCATCAGCTCAGTAGCAAGAAGGTTTTTAAAGCCAGTAAGCGTAGTGGTCAATTTTAGCCAGCTAGTGTTAAAATCCGCTGCAAGCTGAAGTTGTTTACGGTCTAAAACATTACCTGTCGCGTTAGCTTCCTGGTGCATCTGCTCAAGCCCACTACTCCCACCGCCTAACATGTTGACCATGTCGATACCTTGAGAACCAAAAAGTTTATCCGCTATAGATATACGCTTACTTTGACTTTCAATAGTCACCATAGCGTCCGCTATAACTTTCAATTGTTCTTCAGGTTTCATCTGGGCCAGGTTCTGTGCATCCAAACCCAGATCTTTAAGTGCAGACGATGCCTTCACATCACCCTTCGCAGCCGCAGTAATACCTTTGATCATATTCTGGGCGCTCATATCAAAGGTTTTGGCAGTTATGCCTGAGCGCTCTGCGGCAAAACGATACTGCTGCAATCCCTCTACAGTGAACCCAAGCTTGTTAGCGGTATCAATCGCTTGATTACCTGAGTCAGCCGTACTTTTTACAAAATTGAAAAGCCCTAAAGCTGCGGTGGTTGCACCTGCTCCTATGCCTTTTAAGTGAGAGATGGATTTTTTAGCTATGCCAGGTAGACGCCCGAGGGATTTAAGGCCTGCCGAGCGTCTTTCTAAGCGCTCTAATTTTCGATCCACATTAGCAACACTGATACCATATTTTTGAGCCGCTGTGGCTGCTCTCCAAAGCTCCTTACGTTTACGCTCAACAACCTGACGAGCTCTCTCCCCTTTAATACTACTGGCCTCGTAACGCCTTTCCAGTTTGGAAAGACCATCTCGTTGCTTTTTTAAACCCTCGGCCGCAGCCATTGCTTCATCGGTCTCGTTAATAGACTTACTAAAGCGTTGCAACATTGTCTGGCCTTGTGTAACAGCACTTTTAAATCCAGACGTTAAGGTGCCATCTAGGCTCACTAATAGGGAAAACTTGCTCATGGATACGGATCCAAAGGGGGTAAATTAGATAGATTGCCTCGGTACAGCTTCATCTTTAGGCAGATGATCAACCCAACTACTCAGTTCCTCACAACTCATATTTGAGAGTTCTGTGAGACTCCAGCCAGTCCAGCTAGCCAGAGTTATTAATAGTCTTCGGATAGCAGAGGCGCTTAGGATAAAAAACCTTCATAGGTCTCATCTAGTTTTTTGAAGTCTGCAGCATCCATATCTTCAATGACTGCGGGGGAGACTTCACAGAGATTGGCATAGGTTTCAGTCGCCAGCTCACCATCTCCCACCGGCTGGCGTTTGCGTTCTGATTCTTTTTGTTTACGCTCAATAGCTAGCAAGTCACGCACCTTGGGACGCCGCATTTGCAATTCGGAATAGATAATACCTTGATATTCAACTGGAAAATCCAGCTTAATTGCGTTCTCGGACATATTTTCCTCAAAAAAAGCCCACAAGCATTAAGAACTTGTGGGCAAGTCAATTTAGAGAGTGATAAAAAAAGGGAATTGAAAATTCTTAAGAGCCTGGGTTATCGGCCAATAGCAGCGCGAAGCTCTGCCGTCTGGTCAACACCATCAACAACACGCTTGCCATTTAGCACGTCAATTTCAACGACTTGACGGCCATCAATGCTCACAGAGTAATAACGCAGTTCCGCACTGTATTTCTGTTTGTTCATCTCACCGGGCTTATGAGAACCTGCTTCATAAGTACGCACCAGCCCTCGCATCTTAATAACCACCGGTACCACCGAGCCATCGGCTTCACTTTGAGCTGCCGCGCGTAGGGTTAAGGGTGTACCAGCTTGTCCTGCTTGACCCCACTGGGCCAATGTTTCGGCATGGTAGCCTGCCAGGGTCCAACTAGCTTCCAGTTTCTCGACCCTGCCCATATCTATCCCAATAGCGGCCCCTAAACCGCCCCCGTTATAGTCTTCAGTAACGACTTTGAGGCTAGGTGCTTCAAACTCCTCCACCAAACCGGCATACCCCTTACCATCAGCAAAGAGCTCCATATCTTTAAAAATAAAACCTTGCATTTGTTTCCCCGCTCAGTCGAAAATAATATTAAATTAAGCTACCAGATCGGTTAGGTAGCGATTAGTGCTAGCAACTTGGAAGCGGATACTCTCTGCGATACCAACAGGGGTATATTCTACGTTGAAGTACACTCGTCCAGCAGCCAATTCACTTGTACTATTAAGCTCTGGATCTGGGGTACAAGTGCCTCCATGAATTGCTCCAAGCAGAGTCAAGCGACGTAAGAAGTTATTAACACTTTCTGCGACATCTTCAAAAAAGGTTCGATTTAAATTACGATCTACTGCCCAAGCAACACCTTCTTGAATACTGTCATCAATTGCATCGGCGATACGTACATGCGTTTCAAATGCCCACTTGGGATCTGCAGAACAAGTACGGTTTCCCCAAAGACGAAAACCACCTTGGCGAATTACTGTTGTAATCTCATGTTGATTCAGTAGATTAGCGCGGCTATTAGGGTCACCTTGAATGAAATCTACAGGGCGACTGCTACCAACAATTCCTGAAATTTCCTGATTGGAGATGGATGCCCAAAAACCTTCTTCGCTATCTCGCTTAGCACGGATACCTGCAGCAATCGCCGACAGAGGGACTCGTTTATTATCTCCACTGGTCTTATCAAATTTGAGCACGGACGGATCAAAAATCTGTAGACGCTTACTGCCGAAGTTAGTTCGAAATGCTTTTGCGGCAGCATCATCGGTGTCAGGGGCATCAATATATGCAACGCCTTTAACTCGATCAGCGACGACGTTCATTTCACTCGCGACTGCCGAATCAAACGAAAAGCCTGGGGCAATCACAATACGGGGGCGCTCCCCCACGGCACTTTCCGCACCACGTAATGAATGTAAGCCAGTGTACTGGCCAGCACTTTCGCCCCCAATAACGTTTGCACGAGTGGAGGAATCATCAGGGCCTTCTGCTACCCTTACTACTACAACTAAAGCGCCGGCCTGATCTAAAATGGCATCAAGAGCATCAGGTAAACTGCCTTTAGCAGTACCCAATGTATCCAAGGCTGATGCTTGCAGTTCAGAACCCGCAATCAATACGGGTTTGTTGAGAGGGAAAGGTTCATCGGTACCGCCAGACATCCGGAGTGCTGGCTGCGGCGAAAGAACACCACTACCATCACTATCACCGTTTACCACAGAAAATAGTGCTGAAGCCTCCGCATTTGCTGCTAATGCCGTGCGAACATTATCAGCTGTGCTAATAAGCTTGCTACTTGAATCTGTGGCGAGTGATACCGTTACTGATTTACCATTAATGTTAATGGAGAGAACAGCATCTGCGGTATTTGGATTGACAAACTCAATACTGATGACATTGCCCGTATTACCAGGGCTTGCTGCCGTAAAAACAAGCTCTGTATTTGCTTCAGTAGTGCCAATAGTCAGAGAGGCATTGGTTGCTGCCGCAGCATTTGGGGCCGTCCCCACAATACCAATACAACCCAGTTTGACTAGGTTGATATCGCGTGCGCCGGCGTCACTATGGGTTACCCCTACGCCGTGTAAAATGTTGGTGCTCATAGAATAGCTCCTGCTTTTAGTGATCAGTTAGTAGAGACATCAGCTGATAGCCAGTGCCGCCAGTTCATCAATAGTTTGTTGTGCTTGGGCCCCATAGTCTGAGCCCTCCGCAAGCTCCAAAATCTGAGCCTTACCACGTAGGCGGAGATCGCGGATTTGGTCGAGTGCCTCGAGCCAGACACTATGTTGGAATTTAATTTCTGCCACTGCTTCTACAGCAGTTTGTCCAGAAGTATCCATTTGTACTTGTACAGCTAGAGGGGTGGGGCCAGGAAATCCATCAACCTCATAAGCTATTGCTACTTCATAAGCTCGGCGACGTTCTTCATGCATAAATTCACCGGGCCCTAGGAGTTGAGCACGTACTTGGCCGGCAAAGTGATCGATGCTGATTAAAGCATCAGCACGTCTCTGTTCCTCACTACGGGTATCAACCTGCAGTTCTGCCCATAGAGTGGCATGGTCAGCAATTACCTGCTTAAAATCATCGAGAGTTAAAATTACATCATTAGGGCGAATGGGGTCTTGCCATTCAATCTCTCCCTCTACGCCATCGAACTGTACTGCGTGCACTGCATCGAGAATATCGTAGTCAGCCAAGTCCATTTCCACAGTGTTACCATCCACTGTAACTAAGCTCTCGGTAGCCATAATCGTCAGTTGCATTATCTTTGCCTCTAAATTTATGGTGCTATACGCTGTACATAGGCCAGCGCATAATAAGGAGGTAAAATCGCCACAGTGTGCTCATGGCCATCATGAGTAGAGGCGCTTGCCGTGTGGTTATGTGCACCACCACCACCACTGTAGCGGGTATATGTATTGAGCCCGTTATCCCAAGTACCTCCATCCCACTTAAGTATCCATCTTTGCTGGTATGTTCCGGTACTTCCGTTCGTGTAGGCACCTAGATCATGATGGTGCCGGTGGCTAGGAATTTGTGATAAGGTCAATGTGTGGTTATTAACTGTTATCGCGTGGGAGTGGGCACCATTCTTACTTGTCCTTGCTGATGTGGCACCACCAGTCGCCCCAACTGAATAATTGTCCCCAGCGCCAAGTACAAATCGGTTACGCAAATCACGTGTACCGTTACTGCCATTACATAGCTTGTATCCAGCTGGCAAATCTTGGATCTCCCCGCCCCAGATATAAATTAACTGACCAGGAAATTGCTTATTGATATATCCCTTTAATGTTTCTGGAGTGACGGCCTTTTTCTTTTCATTGCCAATGTCAACTTCACTCTGACTGGCCAGCGCTACGATTCCGCTCTGGCTAGTACCAGCTGCTACTGGTTTATTATCATTGAGTTTATTCTGCAGTGTCTTTGGAGTAACTACGAGTGTTGAGCTATTTCCATCATCCACAGCCTCCTGGGTAGCCAAACGGGTAAAACCATCTCGATTCGTAGTTGCATAAACATGACTGTGGCTGGAAAGAGCCAATACCGACAAGCGCTGATGGAGCGTTTTTGGCGTTACCACTTTATCATCAACGCTCCCTATATTAACTTCGGCTTGAGTCGCAATAGGAATAACGCCCGCACGTTCTGTGGTAGCTGTTGGGTTGCTAAAGCCTGTATCTCCAACGGAAATATTATCCGCGTTACTACCAGATAGTTTGATATCTAGGGATAACAAGTAAGTTGAATTGGCTCCTTTATTCCCTACCGGGTCAGCTCCAGGGCCTACCGAATATACGGCATAAAGTATTCCCGTATCGGTATACAAGCCAAACTCATTAACATCATAGATATCACTGCTCTCATCTTTTAAGGTGATATGCAGCATATCATTGGCAACTTCTACGTTACCGGATATGGTAGGCAGTCTTTTAAATTCTTGTTGCAACCCTGTAGCACTGGCATCCGGGTTCCAGCGCCCTGTACCCAGGGCAATCTTTGACAGTTTTACCGGTAAAGTACCGGCGTTATTCTCATCCACAATGGCCTTCTGGCCTGCAGTGGTAAGTACTAGCGCGAGTGTCACGGGTTTACTCCATGCACGGGCGAGCCACTCAGCCAAAAAATACCGAGTGACTCGCGGGCAGATTTATGGGAAAAGTGTTTAGGTCGCGGTAAACCGCAATCGGTCAAATACAGCAGCTCGCGCTAAACCTACAGATAAAGTCGTAGCACTTGCCTGTGTCCCCAGTCGCATAGTGAAATGGGAACGAAGCGGTTTAACATATGTTACCGCTTTCACAATATCTTTCTGAAATTCAGCACTCACTGGCTTACCAAATGCATCCACAGCATTTAGTACCAGATCAAAAGTATGAGGCTTACCTGGAGGATCAGTTTGAAACCACTCAACAATTGCTACATCTCCACCAAAAGCTGCAGCTGCAGTTTCTACTGCAGATCGAGTACCTTTTGTTGTATGTGTAGTAAACGCTGAGCGAATTACGGCACGTTTGGTAGCGGTAGGCCAACTATCATTCCATGTATCCACACTATGTTGCCAGGCTAAAAAAGGTAGGAACGTTGGTGGACATTTATCTGGGTCATAGAGTTCTGTAATGTTTACCGGTATTGCATTGAGTCTGGTAGCAATAACAGACTCTACAGCTAGCTCCAACTGGCTCGCATTGGGTGGCAATAAAGTGTTATTCAAGATTTACCCTCCATTAGTCAGCATAAAAAAGCGCGTTGGTCACAATATATTTTGTACCCTCTAACACTGGTAAAGATTCATGTAGCTCCGAGGGTGGAAACAGCAACAAATCTCCAGTAGTCGGAGCGATATTCTGACCACTTTGCAAAAATTTTAGCTGTCCACCTGAATAGTTGTCGTTCAAATAAAAGACCAGGGTGAATACTTTGCGCCACCCAAGGTAATAGTGCCCCGCACGAGCCCCATGATCAGGATTTTCATGAAAACTCAGCGGACGAGGATTATCCTCGTGAGCCCGTAGGTATTCACCCATTTGGTAACGAATTACACGAGACTCATAGAAGTAACGCTGAGGTCCTCCACTTCCTAAGTATTTATCTAAAGTACGTGTAGCAGCCGCTATCAATTGATCCCTTACCCAAAGCAGTGGCTCATAGCGCTCAACCCAAGTTTCTGAACTGGTTCGTGAATCGCCGACAAAATTATCTGATGTATAACCAACTTGACCCGATCGTAGCCACCGACCATGTTTCTCAGCAGCCTCAATAATTTCTGCACATATTGCTGGAGGTAGAGCTCCCTGGTTAAAGCAGGCTAACTCATGCGGCAGCATGGGATGCTCCCTTTTTAATGCCTATTAGTTCAGCCTTATCCGCAAGAATATCCTCACAAGCAGAGAGCCAATTTAACAAAATATACTTATTATCATTTTCCGGCGGGAATGCCTCATGGAGGTAATTATCAGATACTGGAAATACTACCGCGCTCCCGGGATTTGTATTACAGCAGACATTCTGCTGAGGGAAAAACAGCTGCCCACCATAAGTGTGATTTAGATTAATGACCATAGTTAATTGACGCCATTCACCTGGTCGGCAATGGCGTAAGTCAGAATGCAACCGAAAAAATCCGGTTGGCCTATAGCGTACTATACGCGCAGGCTCGGCCACTAAGTAAGCCTCTACATTCGCTACATTTTTTCGATATAATTCGGCAATATCTTGGTAGAGAACTTCCAGTTTTTTTCCAAATCGGTCAGCTCAGAATGCTGACTAAGCCAGATCTCATGACAGCGGCGACTACTGGGGACCACTACATTTCCCACGCCGTTCCCCATTACTACCCGGCCGGGCGTGTTAAATTTTACTGATTCAGCTAGCTGGATAATTTGCTCACATTCAGTTTTTTTAAACACATCGTGGACGTAAATAATTCGGGGATCCGTAGTACGTTCTATTTCCATCGAGTTCTCCTACGGAATATGTATTCCCATACCTACGCCTATACCCATACCAACTGTAGAATATTTTGTAGCTTTCAGGCCAATAACGTCATCAAATAGGTAACTACCACCAATTAATTTTATACGTACCCGCACTCCGCATGTGTAGGATCCATTACTGGTTCGATTGCGGTATGCATAGCGAGTACCATTAATAGTCCCCACAGAACCTACTGACGGCGAAGCACCAGAAATATCGGAATTGTCGCCGGATACACTGGCATTATCGAAGCGCATCTGGAATTTATCACCTACAGTGCTACTAGCAGGCTTAATCCAGGCTCCCTGACTAACGGGAGAACTAGACTGACTTTCCAAATATATGTATCCGTTGCGGGCAATTTCTAAACGTGCTACCGCGTTAGTCGGTGAGCCCGCTGACGCTGAAAAACTACTTGGTAGATTACCTGGGAGAAACTGGTAATGGTGAAAGGTTATCGTAACCGTATTACTGTAGACAGTACCTACACCATCGGTCACCTTGCAACGGTATTGGCTGGTTGTTATTTCTCCTGTATCCGAGCGGCTAAGAGTCACGCTCCTTCCATTAGCGGAAACTGACAAAGTGGTACCACTGACCTTTTGCCAAGTGTAAATAAAATTCCCAGTGCCATTGCTCGGTTGGCTACATGTCAATGTAGTACTGCAACTTACTGAACCCGTACCGGCATTTTGCTTGACTGTGGTACCAGATAAAGATGGTGTACCCATAGCTACATAATCGGTAGCACTATAGAAATCTGCACTATCAGCAGCACCTGAAGTCGGAATATTATTATTTTGTGAAATATTCGGTACAAAACTACCGCCTCGATAAAATTGTGAAGTATTACCGGCACCACTCTGTCCAAATACACTTTGTAGATTGGCACTACTAGCCTGGCCGCTACTGGGCATAGTTGCCATAATTATCCTCGCTATTTAGTTTGATCTCGCTAATTTTTCTGCAGCTCTTTTATCGTTTTACTACATTCTTTAATGATCTCAGCCTGCTGTTCAAGTCGTACTTCCTGGTCTTTACATACTTCAACGAGTAATCCCGTCACAACGTTATAATCGGCCTGATCATATCGCTTACCATGCTTCCTGAACTTCGATTTGTAAACAGTACCTGGTAGTGCTTTACGAATATCGGGGCTCATCAAACCGCCAGAACCACGACCACTGTCTTTCCAATCGAAAAGAACGCCATTAAGTTTTTTCAATCTGGAAATTGGCTTGTCAATCGTGCGTACATTGGTTTTAAGAATTGGGTCTGATCCAACCGAACTAGACTGCCAATACACATGGCCATCAGCATGGAAATTACCATTGGAAACATCGAACAAATATTTCGTTGTGGTGCCTGAGCGAATATATAAGTCACCAGTATGTAGACTCAAATAACCGTGGCTTCCGCTATGCATCATACGCATATCCGCACTGTTGCCCCAACGAACCTCTTTGAGGTCCTGCCATTCGGTATGTCCTGTTACATTATCATCAGTATCGGAACGAATAAGCTGTGAACCGTGTAAATTATCTACGGTGTCCGCATTCCCGGCACTAGTAGCACTGGTAGCACTATTGGCACTAGTGGCATAACTAACATTCAGATTCAGCGAGAGGTCGCCGTTTGCATCAAAACTTGCTGAGCCACTGGCATTACCGCTGACTGAAACAGTACCACCGGTTTTTATCGCACCGATTTCTGCTGGCGTAGGCTTTTGCCCTTCATGATAGATTTTTTTATTATCGCCATAAGTCAATCCGCCAGATTGTTTTATATAAGCTGCGCTAGGTTCCGCAGCCTGCCAAACGGCCTCATCATTGTAGGTAGTAGATACGCCATTAGATTTCGTCGCGCCAATTTCGAATACACTTACTCCGAAGTGATCAACAGCCTTCTGTACCCACAGCTCAACCGGCTGACCATACCCCGCACTAATCAGCCGAAAAGCGTCATCTTTAAAAGCTCCACTATGGTTAAATGCATAGGAGATACCGCTATCGGACACTAGGGTATTTGGTGCGGTCTGCTGAACGACATGGACACTCACCATTGCATGACCACGAATAGATGAACCATTAGTTGTCAATAATAAAATCGATGTGGCATTGGCATAATCAGAATTGGGCATATTGAATGTAGCAATTTTCGCCCAATAATTTGCACTGCTCATTCCCGCATTCTTTAAATTGCAAACCCGCCTCCCCAAGCCCTCTACTGGAAAGGGGCCGGTGTTTTCTTTTACTCCATCGGTATAGGTAATTCGCAAGGTGCCATCAACTAAAACTTCCATGCTGGAAATACCGCGCCCGGAGTCGCCCTTGGGACCGGCCAAGTTACCAATTATGGACCAACTACCAACACTCTTTTGATAAAGAATTTTATTTGGGCTATCCAGCTCCACATAATGCTCGCCATTTCGGCCCAGGCTGTCTGCAGGTATACCATTACCAGCGAAAATACCCAGGCCTTGTTCGCCCTGAATTCCTTGTATACCTTGGTTACCCTTATCGCCCTTATCTCCTTTTGGGCCTTGGGGGCCCCGTAGATTACGCAACTTCGCCCAACTGTTATCACTTTTTCCATACAGGTCGGCACTATCATAGTCCAAGTATTGGTCGCCATTGTTACCGAGGCCCGCAGCAGGTATACCACTACCCCAATGAATTGTTGCGCCTTGAGGGCCAGTTGGGCCGGATGGGCCCGCTACACCGCTCTGCGCCAGAGTTAATGTCTGGGTGATTTCGCTCATAATTTTCTAATGGTTAAACAGTGACGTGCGGCGTCACAGTGACGCAGCCATATATCAGGCATTTGCACTATCAGTTTTGGATTTTAAAGAGAAGCTGTAGAGGGCAGCAGGCCGAGCAATTATCAGCCTCGCAAGGGCTAAGTGTGCATAGCAAGGAGCAATACCCTCACGACTAAAGTCTTGAGATTTTTATTTTTGTCTAGCTAAAAATAAGCACTGCTTACTTAACTTTCGCTAGGTATAACGGCATAGTTAATACTAGTTTTCAATCCGGCTTTGAAGACTTTTCATCATATGCTGGAGTTTATTAACAGTTTTACCTTGGTCCTTGATAGCTTTAAAGTCATCACTCTGCCGCTGCAATCTATTCTCCAAGTCTTTACACACCTCAACCAACAAACCAATGACCGCATTATAATCGGCCTGATCATATCGCTTACCATTCTTCTTAAATTTGGATTTGTAAACGGTACGTGGTAGTGCCCTACGAATATCCGGGCTCATCAAACCGCCAGAACCACGACCACTATCTTTCCAATCGAAAAGAACACCATTAAGTTTTTTCAATCTGGAAATTGGCTTGTCAATCGTGCGTACATTGGTTTTAAGGATTGGGTCCGATCCAACCGAACTAGACTGCCAATACACATGGCCATCAGCATGGAAGTTACCACTGGAAACATCGAACAAATATTTCGTTGTGGTGCCTGAGCGAATATATAAGTCACCAGTATGTAGACTCAAATAACCGTGGCTTCCGCTATGCATCATGCGCATATCCGCACTGTTGCCCCAACGAACCTCTTTGAGGTCCTGCCATTCGGTATGTCCTGTTACATTATCATCAGTATCGGAACGAATAAGCTGTGAACCGTGTAAATTATCTACGGTGTCCGCATTCCCGGCACTAGTAGCACTGGTAGCACTATTGGCACTAGTGGCATAACTAACATTCAGATTCAGCGAGAGGTCGCCGTTTGCATCAAAACTTGCTGAGCCACTGGCATTACCGCTGACTGAAACCGTGCCACCGGTTTTTATCGCACCGATTTCTGCTGGAGTAGGCTTGTGCTCCTCATGATAAATCTTCCTATTTTTTCCATAAACTAGCCCGATAGATTGTTTGACATAAGCTGCACTAGGCTCCTCTGCCTGCCAGCTAAAATCGTTATGATAAGTAACCGTCACTTCATTAAGTGCGGCAGCCACTTCGTGAACACTCAAAGATACAAAAGAATGCTTCTTTCTCACCCAGAGTTCTACAGGCTGACCATATCCATTAGATATCAATTTAAACGAATCATCTGCAAAAATTTCACCATGATTTGCAGCAATATATACCCCAGACTCTGCCGCCAAAGTATCGGGGCTGGCTCCCTCACGAAACTTTACAGTGATCACGGCCGCGCCATGTACTGCTTGATCCCCACAAACTAGAGCTAAAACCAGACCAGCATCAGCTGTACCTGTCGTAGTTCTTAACGTTGCGACTTTGGCCCAGTAATTTGAATTATCAGCTCCTGGATTTTGTGATAGTGCTACACGCCGTCCCAAACCCTCTATCGGAAAGGGGCCAGTATCTTGATTCGTACCATCAGTGTATGAAACTCGCAAGGTGCCATCTGATAATACTTCCATATCGGAAATACCTCGGCCAGTATCACCCTTTGGACCAGCTAAGTTACCGATTACAGACCAATTACCAGCACTCTTTTGGTAAAGGGTTTTACTTGGGCTATCCAGCTCCACATAATGCTCTCCATTTCGGCCCAGATTATCTGTAGGTACACCATTACTGGCAAAAATACCTAGGCCCTGTTCACCCTGAACTCCCTGGATGCCTTGATTGCCCTTATCCCCCTTATCTCCCTTTGGCCCTTGAGGGCCACGGAGATTGCGCAGCTTTGCCCAGCTATTATCACTTTTTCCATATAAGTCGGCACTATCATAGTCGAGATATTGGTCGCCGTTGTTACCGAGGCCCGTGGCAGGTATACCACTGCCCCAATGCATTGTTGCACCTTGAGGGCCTGTTGGGCCGGATGGGCCCGCTACACCACTCTGTGCCAGAGTTAATGTCTGGGTAATTTCGCTCATAGTTTTCTCATAGCTAGACAGTAACGCGCGGCGCCACAGAGACACTGCCATATATCAAGCGCTCAGCACTATCACTACTGGGATTTAGAAACAGATCGTAGATAGCATCGCGCCAGGTAAAACCAGCGGTTACGAGACCCGGAATTTCAATTTTTAGCTGGCCATTATTTGGGTCACCGCTGTCGCCTCCCACCTTCAGCCCATCTAAATTGTCTAAAGATAGCAGTAGTGTTTTATCATCATGGTTATCACGTATTTGTAGACGTGCCGTGTAGCCAGTCAAGTTACGAGGTGTGCCTGGTGGAGCTTCAATAGTCATTAGCAAGCCATAGCCAGCCCCTTGCTCCAGTTCAATATTGTAATTAGAGCCGTACATATTTACCCCCGTATAATTTCAATACCTGCACACCACGCGGTCTGATGTGGTTCATTGAGGATATCGAATTCTGGTTCGTGCAATTGCACTCTTTCTATACCCTCTTGATGCAATACTTTGGATAACCCCGATCTGGCTACAGTAAGGCCCAAACCATGGCGTTTCTTTGCATAAGCAATTGCGGCCTCTTCAGCACGTTGATATAACGCTTCATCCACAGGTCCTGGCATTGGAGTCAGAGTTGCACTAATAGAGTACTGTTTAATTTCAGGCTCTATTATCTCTACCTTATCAGTTAGAGGACGTATGGACTTTTCTGATAAGGCATTATTCACAGCTTCAAGTAAATCCGGTGAAGCCGAGCCATTACCCTCAGTGCTGAGGATAACCACATGTACCACTCCATCACTAGGACTGCTTGCCAATGCATCTTTTACGCGGGGGTCAGCTGCAAGCGCATGGCTCTTATAGGAGCCTTTAGGACCAGCAGTGGTGAGGCCCTCGAAGGCAAGAGGAATTCGCCCGCGGTAGCGGGTGTCATCCTCACCTTCTAGCCGGCGAGTCTTGTTGTTCTCTCCCAGCCGATCCAAATCTCCATCAACCGCAAAAGCAACCATGACGCCCCGAGCCGCATCATTGACTCGCTGACGAGTGAGCATCTCTCGGTAGGCAGCTACTTGTAATAAGCGAGCTAAAGGCTCGCTTTCCATTTGTACATAACTAAGATTCATCAGAGAATCCGCTGGGATTTTGAAGTAAGGTGCTCCATCATCAGTAACTAGGTCTGCCCTCACTGTTTGTGGCTTAATCACCTGCCCCATTTCATCAAGTAATAGAGGGGAGGCACCATCAAGCAGAGCTACCATTTCGCCATAGATACTTTCAAAATCTAGAGTTTCCACTATATTTGGTGCTGGTAAGCGACTGATGTCCACTGCACTTTCTGTTGTCATATTTTTATATTCTCCAGAGTTATAAACTCGCCGCTGTCCACCATATAGCCGGACAGTTTCATAGTTATACCGCTGCTCTCCATACGTACTACCTGCATTTCTGTACTCTGAAAGCGAGGTTCCCAAAGGCTTAAAGCCTCTGCTGCATTGGAGTAGATATCCACTATGGTGGAGCGAGTTAATGGTGCATCCAAGGAATGGAAAATTTTTGCACCATAGTTCCGACGCATTAATCTAGACCCTACTGGAGTAGTGAGAATGTCGGTGATTGACTGACGCAAGTGCTCCAGCTCTGTGATAGCCACACCACTACTACTATCCATACCGTATCGCTGCACGCTTCCCCCTATTGTGGTTTCTCAGTGGGGCTACCCACCGATTTCACTATATGTGTATGCTTGGGTAGGCTGATGCCATTACTGCTAAGGTCATCACCGGTATGCTCAACCTTTCCTTTCATTTGAATTTCAGTCCCTTCTAGCCTGAGACTTTCGCTCTCTAAGTTAATATTTTTCGCTTTTAAACTTATATTCTCAGCCTCAGCAACAATCGAGCCCGCCACTTTCAACTGGGTATTACCATTTTGATACTCAATCATGTCACCATTGGCGAATGTGCGGCGAAAAAGGTCGGCAGTATCGCCATTAGCTGGTGCTTTATCGCTATAGATCGCTGGTAAAATCACACCTGCACGTAGCTCTCCACTAGGGCTTAATACTGCAACCTGTTCACCAATACTCGGTGGACGCCACTCGGTATCATTAGTCCCAGCCGCTGGGGCAAACCAACGTAACCAGGTTGTTAGGTTTTCTCCTAAGCGCACGCGAGCGCAGGCTGTGTCATAGTCCACCTCCTCCACAGTACCGAGACGTACTATATTGTCGACCCGACGCTGTAACTCACCAAGCTGCTGTAGAAGTGCAGTTACTACTTCTGAGTTCATGCCTCGCCCACCTCACCAATTTTGGTATAGTCATCGCGATGCTTTAAGCCAACTTTTGGTTCATAACCCACATGAACTTCTACCGGCTTAGGTATTGGCGTAAGATCATGTCGCCGGTCTTCTCCGACCCATATTTTCTGAGTAAACCTTAAGGTGTAAGCAGCAAGAACACCGTCACCAGTTTCATTAAGCTGCAAAGGCTGAAGCCCTTGGAAATTCAAACGTCCAGACTTTTCAATTAACTTGGCTTGTGAATCGGTCAAGTGCTGCTCAAATACTAGGACTGTTGAAACCGCAAGATCTCGAGCTGCTCGGTTATTAGCCACCAAAGTAGTCAGATTGCCTACAATGACTATAATTTCCCATTCTACTGAAAGCGGCTGCACGCCATTATTAAAAGCAGCTATTGGTTCACTAGAAACGAGTCTTAACAGTAAGGCTGGAGTGCTATCAGGAATCTCACTACTACCTACCTGAAGTTCCTTTATTATTTCTTCACATTTAATTATGCCGGGAATACTTTGTAATTTAAGTAAAATATTGTCAGATATAGTGTTAATACTGGTCATAAATGTGCATCTCTTATCCGACCTCAAGGAGCAAATAAAAATTAGATCCAATGTGAAATTCAAAAACTAAATCTGAACCACTGAAATTTTAAAAACCCAAAAAAATAAATAAATTTGAGCAACACAACCCAAAGGAATTTAAAACTTTTGAATCTAAAATTTTTCGGCCACTAAATAAATTTAGCTATCTTTAGATAAACCCGAAGGAGAACGGGCCATATGATAGCGAGCTATCGCTTCGCTGATTTTATTCGGAGCAAAATAAAAAGTAAGAATTACTCCTACCGGTAATCCCATTTTCGAGGCTGCTGAAAAAGTAATTTCAGCAGCATTAGCGAAACTTTGATTATAAGGCTCAAATGCTGACCACACACACAATATCAAAGCTACGAGACTTTCTAGCAGCCAAATAAACGTAATTGATAACGCTAATAAACGCCGGGTAAGGTTCTGGCCAGCAGTTACCTGCTGCCACTTCAGCATCCAATCTAATACTCTTGCTTTGAAATCAGCTTTTTCCTCTTCAGTATAAACTAAAGCATCACCGGTTCTAATTACGGCATCGACACTCTGTTCGATAACATCGCTAGTATCCCATAATCTCTTCCATAAACTCATGATTTAAGCCCCAATTTAATTCCCCACAAGCATGGCTCTCGAGATAAATATTGATAAGCTGCTTCCGCCGCTTTATCATAAACTTCGTTTAGAGTTAAGAATCCGGCATTAGTTGTCTCTATATATGGATATTCCTTTAGTGGCTTAAATAGCCCTCCGCCATTACATTGCCAGACTGTCATAGTTTCGCTATTAGTAGATACTGCTATCATAAATTCTTTTGTTGGCACCACTAATACAAGTACTTCTGATGAACCTATAGACTCTAAGGTAAGGGGCTCTTTTCAGTTTTGTTCATATTTGTGTACAGGATTTCGCATTAAGAAATTCTTAACTTGGTTCACATCAGCTCCCACTTGATCAATACTATTCTGTAAATTCTCAAATTTACGGTCAGTTTTCTCTTCCAGGCGACGATTAGCCTCATCCAGGCGTGCAATATCATTCTTGTGGTTGTGCTCTAATGCTTGCCATTTGCTCCAAAACATTCCAAAAGAAAAAACTGCCCCACATAGCATAATTACCAAACCAATAGCCACCGGTGTATCACGGTCGATCGCTTGAGGTTGATCACAACTCATAAATTCCCCAGGATACAAAAAAGCCCCAGAATTTCTGGAGCTTTCTCAATATTCAGATTAAACGACTTCGAAAAATATTAATCGAAATTAAATTTACTGTCTTAGCTTCTGCTGGTCTTACCTTACCCACACTACAGAAACCTTATCGAAAAAATCTGTAATCACCAAATATATGACCCTTTTAAATCGGGCCTGTAATTTGACTATGGACTAATAAACAATTTAGGCACGCAATAACGACCACAAAAGCATACTTCAATACCTGTCATTCTCCTCAGAGCATATAGACAGAAAATTCAAACTATCAAGCCAACTGCCACCAAAGCAGCACTGGTGGCAGCTATCAATCAAGCATAATTAATTAACATTTTTGGAAAACCAAAAAAATCTGTGAATTTGTGACGCAATCGATTAACAGCCGCAGCAGCTATCGTTACATCTCATTTTCCTACCCTCACCTTTATGGGCTTACTTCGCCCACAATGCAGAAACTTTAGCAAACAAATCCGTAACTGCAAAATACATGACCCTTTTAATAAACCTCAAAGATTATATCTATATTGCAGTGTATAACTCTACCTAAGAATGCAATACGACTCTTATGAATACCCCTCAATAACTTCCATTTTCTTCAGAGGATATAGATGAAAAAATTGCACCATATAGATATCAAGCCAATAGCCGCAAAATTAAATTTTACAGCTCTGGCCTGTTATTCACGAGCTTACCTTGCCCACGATACGGATACTTTAGCGAAAAAATCCGTAATCACCAAACACATGACCCTTTTAATTCAGACCTCACTTATAGAATATGGAAGGAACAATAGATTAACAGGCAATAAATTCTTCACACTAATCAATATGTAAGCAGGCATTGCAGTAAGAAGAGTTCAAAAACTGAAGCTAGCTTGATAGCTTAAGCCTAACTTACGAAAAACTAATAAGTGCTAGAATGAGTCCTCACCACTAAGTTCCTCCATAGCTCGCTAGGCTAGAAACTTCATGTGCCCAGAAATTTAGACCTCAAAAAAATGCGTCAAGGCTTCGCTCTATACCTGCCAAACACTTTAGGCCGTTTAGTGCTCGCACAGGTTAAGTTTCCGATAGCTGTGCGCCATTGTTTATTCCTCTTCAATCCCTCATTGCTTATAAATTTCCGAAGGAGTCTTGAATATCTGGATATCCCACCATAACTATTACCTCGAATGTGACAATTCTCTTGCACAAGTCACAAAGCGACGATAAATAATTATTTCAGTAATATTTGCAATTAATTGCTCAGAAATCTTTTACAAGATATTTCGCCATAATAAGAGATAAAATAGGACCTAATAGGTTGAAGCGTTTTATTTAGATTAATTAGGGCTAAATATATCGCAACAACCTGAAGTCGAGAAAAGGTAATGCTTTAAGGTAATTTGATTTGTTTTACTCTATCTAACTTTGTCATCGGGTACAGTTAAGCTTTAATGTACATGCCTCGCATTTTCTACAAAGATCTGCACGTACGGATGCAATACAATGTAAGGTGCCCTTTGTTTTAACCTCAGCTTTGTAGGTATCCTCAGACAGTGCTTCGAATAGCTGCCGTTGAATAGAAAGGGCTTGTGTCATAGTGGCGCCCTTAGCTAGAGCAATTTTTGCTGTTACTCTGGCAGCTACTCGCGCAGCTCGATTTTTAGTGTTTATACCCCCATTTTTTTCCTGAAATTGGGTTATTTTTCTAGCTTCCATGACAATCCTCTCACTTTATTGTCGTAATACAACAAACAAGAGAACAATATACCTATTGAGGTCTATCGTAAAAATCCCTGATGGGTCAGACTTGAACCGGTTTATTAAAATAGATTCGACATAGATACGATTTCATGAAAGTTGCACTATCGTATAAATGCTTTTAAGGAGAATGGTGGTGAATCGCTTACCCACTAACTGGCTTGAGTTGAGCCCAGGGTTGCGCTTGGCTCAACAGCGTCGAGCGCTGGGTTTGAGTCTAGTGAAAATGGCTGCGATCTCGGGTATTACCGCAGAGCGCTTGCAGCGTATAGAGAGAGGCAATGGCAGGTTGGCTCCTGGAGAACTATTGCCTTTACTGGGCGGCTACAATTTGAGCCCCAATAGCTGGCTGGTCGGTATGGAGAAAGTGCCATTATTAGGCATCGAAGCCAGCCCGCAATTCCAACAACACCTAAGCCTGCTAGACCTGGATGAAATGCAGGCTGTAGAAAAATTTGTGTTCAACATCACCGCGGGACGTAATGCCCAGCCGTGAACCCACCAGGGAAGAGCGGGACTATATGGAAATGTTGGCAGCGATAGCAAAATCTCTGCGCTTGGATGCCGGGCAGGGAATCACCGCTACGGCACGGGCTTTGGGGATGAGTCTATCGAGTTACAAACGTTTAGAGCGCAGTGAATACCTAGCCAATGGAGCGGATTTACAGCAGCTCGGGCGCTTATATGGGCTTGATGCCAACCTCTTAGTTTATGGGGTAACCTTAGTCGGGCAACCGCTTTCTGGTGAGGCGAAGTTAGCGCGCACTTGGCAGCGTCTACTATATCGTCTACGCGCACTGGACATTCAGACTCAGGGAGCAGTAGGGGAATTAGTGGCAGATCTATATCAGTTGCACCTAAAGCGTGGTGGAGCTCCAGCCGAGATAGCTATAGCAAGAGATCAGCGACGCTTACAAGCATTATTAAAATCAGAGTAAGGGCTACTAGCTACAGTATATTCATCTTGTCTTGTCGCTCCCTGCGATGCATCTCAACCAGTACCCTTACGGCTGCGCGTGCTACTAGGTCCTTGCTAATTTTGCCTTTGTTCTTCTTGGCATCGGCATAAAGTTCGCTGTAGGAACGTGTAAGGATTTCATCATCTACAGCGATATCTACATCCCCCCCAAGGCCTCATCCAAATAACACACTACTTCGTTAACACATTGGCCAGCGAGTACAAAGTCTTTGACAGTTTTTGGGGGGGAGATCGGAGCATAGAGAATTACGATCGGCAGCATAGGCCCACCAAATAGCATCTGAACCCAAAGCTTCGGCGATATCATCCATTTCCTTGAGGTCGCGGGGGAGAATATCCTGACTGAGCCAGCGGGTGGTATTTGCCTTACTTACTCCAAATCTGCGTGAAAATTCCGCGCTACGTCCCGATCCTTCAGGAGGAAAGCCAGCTTTATCTAGTAAGAGATTCAAACGCTCACTACATCCCTCTGTAGCCACTAAGTATTTATCAACCATTTTCCCCTCTACCTATTGTTGAGTTGGGTAAAAACCTTATGGCTATCTACCCTGTCATTGCGCACTCAATTGTTTTCTATGTACTGCTAATACGTTGACAGCTGTTAGTGATACACGGTCCGGATCAATGTTTCCGCTATTACTACATGCATACTCGTAAAGCTCGATATAACCGCAGTTCAAAGCCTCTCCTTCAAGATCCAGCGGTCTATCCATCAGGTCTGCCAATCGTTTTAGAAGTGCATTTGCACACCGGCCAAAAAGTGAAATATCGAATACCTCTTGCACAGAGGACTCCTCTTCTCCTTTACCTATTGCCCACCAAAATGGATCTGTACCCAGAGCATCAGAGATTCGTTTCAATTCTGTCATATCACGAGGTACTTTATCGTCATTAAGCCATCTGGTCGCGTTAGCCGTATTTACCCGAAACTCCCTCGAAAAGGCGGCTACACGCCCCTTACCGTCTGGTGCGAAGCCTTTTGCATCCAACAGTCGATGCAGGCGCGCGCTACTCCCGGCAGTACCTAATGACTTCTTTTTGCTCAAGTGTATTTCCTTAGTACTGCAAGTATCACTTGCGAAGTAATCTTTGACCCGTCTTCTGTAGCGTGACTTTTCTTTTCCAAACCGCCCAAAGTCGATTGATAGTGGGCCTTTTGTACTGAGAAATGATCATACCATAAGTGTCACTATAAATTGTCAGAATAAAAATCAGGCAATTAAGCCTAAAATTACACAATGAAAGAAATAAATTTATCAAATTTTGGTGAAATAATATCCATATAGCAGGTTAGACAGGTTGCAACAAGCACCACATGTGGAGTATTGTTTTTTAATCCACAAGCGATACCTAAGGGAAAGGGACTGTGAGTTTAGAACTAATGATGCGAGTCTGGAAGCTCGAAAATCTAAATAGTACCGAAAAATTTGTTCTTCTAGCTTATGGTAGCTACGCCAATGAAAAGGGTTGCTCCTGGCCGAGTAAAGAAACTGTTGCCCGTCGAACTTCATTATCCAAAGCCACTATAAAGCGCACAGTAGCTCGGTTATGTGCCAAGGGTCGCCTAGTAGAAATGCCCTTACACATGGGGTATGGCGCAGATAATAAAAGACGCAAAGTACGGGCGTATTTGGTTCAACCCGAAGGACTATGCAACGACGAGAGCGTGGAGAAACTAGGTGCATTAACTGGGGTTCCAAAGCACTGGGGGCAGAGTGAGCCAGGTTCATTGAGCTCCCAAACTAGGAGCACCGAGTACCAGGAACACCGGAAAAACGCGTCAAGTGGGGTTACTGTTAGCCCCAATAATATAAAAAATAATAAATCTATAAAGTATATAAATCGACACAGAGGAATTATCCTTGATAACTTGCCTGATTCTATTGACCCAGAAATTGCTCGGGAAGTTATAGATCACCGAGAGAAACAGAAAAAACCACTAACCCAAGGCGCATTTAATCGACTGATAAAAACTGCTCTGCAAGCACCCCAGATCGCAGGTATAACAGCCAATGAAGCCCTACAAAAGATTCCCGATCGTGGCTGGTACGGACTGGAATTGGAGTGGCTGGTACCTATGCAGTCAAAGATGTCCCCTCGCACATCAAGCAGCAACCGCCGCTCTCGTGATATCCCCATCGCCGACATGCTCAATGACCAATGGTAGGTATGCAAAATTATTTATTCAACCACCATTACTAAGCTTTTGAGCCTCCACAATGCTTGATTTTTTAACTCCAGCCAATAGAAATTATTTTTCTTATAAAGAACTGCAATGTCGCTGTAACAACTGCATAACAGAGCGCCACCAGGGCGATACTTGTGTGGGCAATGCACAGAACATGAATCATGAATTTATGCAGCATCTAAATCGGGTACGTGAGAGAGTGTACTGTCGCTCAATGCCAATTTCCAGCGGCTACCGTTGCAGTCGCCACCCTGTAGAGTTGCGCAAGCGTGAGCAAGCCAAGCGAGATGGAAAACCATATATTCACGGCGATCATCCCAGTGGCGTGGGTGTAGATGTAAGAATATATGGTGCTAATGCCCATGATTTGATTGAGGCACTGCACATTTACAATTGGTGGCATAGCCAAAGAGGCATGCCGCGCCCTTTTACTGCTATTTGTCCCAATCAGCGCGGACCATACACAGGGCGCTTTATTCATATTGGAGGGAACACTGATTTCCCTGGGCGCCCGCGCCCTGGCTATGGACCTATTGAGGGGACCGAGATATGGAAACAATATTTGTCATAAATTCCCATCTATATTGAATTTCCCTTATTTACGATGAAAACCAATATGGATTTAACCAATTTTTAAAAAAATAAACTTATTAGGAGACAAAAGAATAATGGACAGATTTGCAATTTTTTACGGCAGCTATAATCTGCAGATGGGTGGAGCAAAAGATTTTAAAGAGTCTCACCCAAATAAAGAAGAGGCACGGAAAAGAGCAGAGGAAATTGCCAAGGAAAATTTCTTTGCTAGCTGGGTTCAAATCTTTGACAAAGTAACCGATGAGCTTACCATCTACAATGTGGTTGATGGTGAACTCAAGGAAAGGGACTGCGATCAATATTTGGCTACCCCCAAGTAAAAATAAAAAAAGGCCAGGAAGCACTTATCAAGTACATAACTTAGATGGATCAAATTAAGCAAAAGCTGGAAATTTGTCTCTTGAAAATAAGCGTTTTACTCAGCTGATCAAGGCAACTAAATTTAAAAGTAAAAATGGAGGCGATCGCATGAATGAAGAACTAACGTAAAGATAGATATCCTACTATTCATCATATTTAAATGAAATGGTACTATTAATGACAGATCCTTTTAATTTACGAGCAGGGATATTCCCTTCATGAGATATTTAGAGCTTCCTTGCTCAGACAATATACGTTAGTTTAATGCTTTCCCCCAAATTTATAAGATGTTCCTGCACTCCAATAAATTATTGCTACAAACTAAAAAATTAACCGACCTCGGCAAGGTTCCCTTTACTCTCCAGCCACTGCTTGCGATCACCCGCACGCTTTTTGGCAAGTAACATATCCAACAACTGATTGCTGTCATCACCGGCATCTATATAAAGCTGTACCAGGCGACGGGTATTGGGATCCATTGTGGTTTCACGCAGCTGCATAGGATTCATTTCACCTAGGCCTTTAAAGCGAGTAACCTGGATCTTGCCCTTTTTCTTCTCTGCACTGATTCGATCGAGAATGCCCTGTTTTTCTGATTCATCCAGCGCGTAATAGACATCTTTGCCAATATCGATACGAAATAATGGCGGCATTGCTACATACACATGGCCATTGGTCACAAGCGGGCGGAAGTGTCTCAGGAATAGGGCACAAAGCAGAGTAGCAATATGTAATCCATCTGAATCGGCATCTGCAAGAATACAAATTTTGTTATAGCGCAAACCTTCAAGGTTATCGCTACCGGGATCTACTCCCAAGGCTACAGCAATATCATGCACTTCTTGGCTGCCCAGGATTTCTGCTGAATCAACCTCCCAAGTATTCAGAATTTTTCCGCGCAAGGGCATGATAGCCTGAAACTCACGGTCACGAGCCTGCTTGGCGGAGCCACCCGCAGAGTCCCCCTCGACCAGGAAGAGTTCACTGCGGGAGGTATCGGCACTGGAGCAGTCTGCTAATTTGCCGGGCAGTGCAGGTCCCTGGGTTACTTTTTTACGTGCAACTTTTTTGGCGGAGCGCATACGTTTTTGCGCATTGCTGATGCATACTTCAGCGAGTTTATCGCCCTCTTCCGTGTGCTGGTTCAACCATAGGCTAAAGGCATCCTTAGCCACACCGGAGATAAACGCAGTAGCTTCGCGAGAGGACAGCCGCTCTTTGGTCTGACCTGAAAACTGAGGGTCAGCCAGCTTGGCAGAAAGTACGTAGGAACATTGACCCCAGATATCCTCAGGACCCAACTTAATACCGCGAGGTAACAAGTTGCGGATTTCACAATACTCCCGCATGGCATCCAGCAAACCTGCTCGCAGCCCATTCACATGAGTGCCACCCTGAGCGGTGGGAATCAGGTTTACATAGGACTCTGCAGTAATTTCTCCACCTTCAGGTAACCACTGTACTGCCCAGTCTGCAGCTTCTGTAGATGCAGCAAAACTACCGACAAAAGGTTCTGCAGGCAGAATTTCCCATCCTTGGTTAGCCGCAGCAAGATAATCTTTTAGTCCATCTTCGTAGTACCATTCGTCCGACTCCCCGTCCTGCTCATTGATAAAGGTAACTGTGAGCCCAGGACAGAGCACAGCTTTGGCACGTAGCAGGTGGCGTAGGCGCACCACGGAAAATTTTGCGGAATCAAAATACTGCGGGTCTGGCAAAAAACGAACGCTGGTTCCGGTAGTACGCTTGGGGCAGTCACCGACCACTTCAAGATCAGAGGCTTTTTCTCCATCCTTGAAACCGATTCGATGTACTTTACCATCCCGCTGGATAGTCACTTCAAGCACCTTCGACAGGGCGTTGACCACGGACACACCCACGCCATGCAAACCGCCAGAAAACTGGTAGTTTTTATTGGAAAACTTACCTCCAGCATGCAAGGTGGACAAAATTACTTCAACACCTGGACGCCCCTGCTCGGGGTGAATATCCACGGGCATGCCACGACCGTTATCACTAACAGAGATCGATTGGTCTTTGTGTAAGACGATTTCGATTTTATTGGCATGACCTGCGAGGGCTTCATCGACACTATTATCGATGACTTCTTGGGCCAAGTGGTTGGGGCGGGTAGTATCTGTATACATACCGGGGCGTTTGCGCACCGGATCCAGCCCTGTGAGAACCTCAATATCTTCGGCGGAATAATTGGCCATAATTTAATTAATTACTACTGATTAAATAAAAATTCAACTATAGGATCGCAATATCGTGCGAACCCCTGAAAGCTGTGATCACCACCGTCTTCGATAGTTTGACGCTGGCCCCGATAAAAGTCCTCTGCATCACGGTAATCGAGTGTTTCATCACCTCGCTGGGCTAAAAGCCAATAGCGATTACTCAAAGGGCTGGGCAGCTCAGCTTCCAAATGCTCCATGGTATCTACGTCCCCCCTACCAAGGCGATAGTCTCGCTGTTCACCACTATAAGGCCGTAATACCTGCCCAATATAGGCGGGCATAAAGCGGGACGGTCGTACTGCAGGGTTGATAAGTACTGCTGGCAGGTTAAAGCGCTCTCCCAGATAGGTGCACCAAAACCCTCCCATAGAACTTCCCACCAACCCAATAGGGCCACAATCAGCAGACTTCAGGAAACCCTTTAATAAGCTAACCAGGGATTGCTGTGCAATTGCCGGATAAGGAGAGATTTGTGGCGCACAGAAAATAATGCTCGGATGATCAGCACCGAGCTGTTCGCGCATCAACTGACACTTAAAAGATTGCGGGGACGATAGAAAGCCGTGCAAGTAAATCAGCAGCGGCCTTCCCTTGGAGTCTTGTGTTTGCATAGGCGGGGATTATAGCGCCCTTGAGAGCCTGTGGGAGCGTAAGCTCCATACCTACCCGCCGAATATTTCACATTATCTACAGTAGAGCCTTATCGAGGCTGGCAAAGGCCCGGCGCATATCTACACGCATATCAGACCAAAAAGTTACGCTTGTAAAGCGCTCAAGCCGCCCCCCCGGCCCGTTCGTACCAAAGTTTTCTCCAATATCCCGCCGGTCACGAAAGCGCATCACCGCATTGCCATCGCGGTCGTAGAGAGTTCCTACCAGTACACCATAGGCACTCTGTTCAGTGTACACACGCCACGCCCAGGGTGAGGGGTCCAATGGAGCAGCCACTGAAAATTTTTCCAGTGACATTGCCAGGGTGTAATCGGCCTCTGACTGCTCAGAAACCAGCACACCATTGCGCGCACTAAGAAACTTATCCGAGAAAGTTTGTGCCAACAGGTTATTAAGGCGCTGCAGATCCCGTTGGTCCAGCTCATAGTCCTTCTCGCGATAATTACTGCGTGGCAAAGAGGAATAACGCTTACTGTATTCAATTTGTACAGGGCCGACATAAACCTTTGCGCCACTGAGATCCAAAGCAAAAGCTGCTGATACCTCATCCAAATGGCTGGGACGAGGCTCCAAACCATCCTGCTGTACCTGAACAGAGCTACCTTCAGCAGATGTAACCTGTATTGGTTGCTGGGTACAGGCTGTAACTATTAATACTGTACCCAACATTGAGCTAAGTAATAATTTTTGCATTTCTAAACTCCTGACTTCCCGATGTTATCAACCCGGCGAATGGAGCTCGAACACAGCGATCAATTACCACACTTTTTAGGCTGCTCATTGCAGCGTCACACTTTTATAGCTCTGATTTTCGCCGATCAATCCCTATACCAATGATTGGACTTGCGCCCAATCCAGGGAATTTCATTGTACGGCGACCGGTGAGGAAAGATAGTAGTTAGTTCGTTAAGAATGGTTTTGTACTATTCAACAATCAAGAGACAGAAGACAGGCAACCCGCTACAGCTAATTGGTACCGGGTTGATGCAAATCAATAACCTGAAGAGGCAAGATCCACATAATATTTAGAGATGGCCACGCGCTCCACGCCAGTGGTGTAGGTGCCATCATTGTGCAGCTCAAACCAACGATAGCCAGGCATTTCGTCATCTACCGCGAAAGGGCCGCTGCCAGGGGTGAACTGTACCGAAGTAGACGGCGTTGCGTGCAAGCCGATCTGTCCTCGGTTGCTGTCAAATTGCTGGTGTACATGGCCCCACACCAAGGCTTTAACTTGAGGTGCTTGATCCACCATCTGTAAAAGTTGGTCACGCCCCGCACGAAGCATATGGCCATCAATCCATTTACTGCCCACAGGAACAGGCTGGTGGTGCATCATAATCATCACCGGATGCTCTCGAGTTTCCCATAGTAGCAGTTGAAGGCGTTCCAGTTGTGCCTCACCCAGTCCACCACATATCTGGCCCTCCACACTGGTATCCAGCAGTAATAATCGCCAATTACCCAGTGCGATCAAATCCGTGCTCCGATTGGGAGCCAACTGTCGCATACGTGCACTCACATCATGATTGCCGGGAAGCCAGTACCAGGGAATAGGAATGGTGCGAATTTTTTGCAAAAAGCGACAATAGGAGGCCTCCGAGCCGTTCGCACTGATATCACCGGTGGCAACCAGGGCTTGAGCACGGGGTTGTTTGGCGATAACTGTCGCCAAAACCTCGTCGAGTGTGTGGCCGGTATCCAGACCCAGCAATTGATAATCGGGCCTGCTGCCGATATGTGGATCTGTGATCTGGATCAAACGGTGCGATGTCGCCCCAGGGGGAGACTTCGACTTATTGTGTTCGCGAATCACTTGCTCACCTTGTGTTCACATCCATGTGCTCTACTGCAGAATCAAAATCTCCGGCCATCCAGCACCAGATCAAATTCTGCGCGACCATTTGCGAGACAGTACTCAAGCCATTCGCCGAGATAACGGTTCGCCTGAGGTCTCTCATCTGCGCGTTGCATACGGGGATTCGGGTAAGCGGTATCAACTCCTTTACCACCCACCGGCCCGCGACCATTGGCTGTGATTACCTCCGCCATGCACGCATCGTGATAAAGACGTACAGTTAAGTCCGGGGGTTCCAGCCAGCGGCACTTACTGAGGCTTACCTCCGCGCTCAGGGACACTTCCGTCGTGTACCTAGATCGCGCCTTCACTCCCAGTATCAGAGTGCCTCCGGGCAATTGATAGCGCCACAACTCCCTCTCTGAAAGCTGTGGCAGCAATTTGATCAGACGCAGGTAGTTTGCATCGCAGTCGGCATGATATGACGGCAGATCGACTCTATACACTGCACTTTCATTGCCATTTGGCGACAATTGTTGCCGTTTGCGCTGTCGCGCCTGTGCCTCGCCCAGTACAGCCATTATCAACACTCCGATTCTATTGCCGCCGTGACTCAGATCTCAGTTTGCCCTTACAGCAGGTAACAGAGTGCAAGGCATAATGACCGGTCAGGCAGTTAACGTCATCTTTACTAGTTTTTCCCGGTTTAACTCCAGCCACTGCATGCAAATGATAGTGGGTGCATTATCGATAGGGTTCTCCCCTGGAGCATAGTCCCCACCCAAAGTCCTAAGAATCAGATCCCGGGTAAACACCCTTAGGTGTATATCTTCATTCTCATCTTCCAGGCCAAAGTACCCCTCTGCAGAACTCAAGTCCACTAGCCCACAGTAAAGGTGTAATCGCTCTGAACTGCCCCCTACACTGGGCATATAGCTGTGGATAAAGTGCAATTCCTGCACTTTCAAACCGGCCTCTTCCTGCACCTCGCGTTGGGCCACATCCCGCAGATCTTCTCCCTCCTCAACCATTCCGGCGACCACCTCCAGACACCAGGGCCCAGCTGAACGCTCTAGAGCACCCGCGCGAAACTGTTCAGTTAATGCTACAAGGTCCCGTTCTGGATCATAAAGTAGTACTCCGACAGCAGGCCCACGGACAAACACCTCGCGTTGAAATGTGCTGCTCCAACCGCCGCGAAATAGCCGGTGGCGTAGCCTCAAGCGCAACATGGTGAAAAATCCCTTGAACACTGTTTCCTTGGAAAGGATTTCCACAGAATCCGCAGAAAACTCAGGATACAAATCGTTTTGACTACTTTTTCTTGGCATTGTTCGCCTTCCTCTTTGCGATACAGGTCTTTCGCACTCTGGGTAGTACAGGGCTATATGGACCCGAGCCAGCTGTTATACTCTGCGCCCACCGTAACAGCCTCTGAACCAAGCGGCCATACGAATTATCTCCCTGGATTTTAGAGAGTGCGCCACTATGAGAGTGCTCAATATCGCCTATCAGCAACTGCGTCGCTACGGCAAGACACGGGTCAGCTGGGCGCAGAAATTGACTTTTGGCCTGATCAAAAATGATCACAACACCCAAGTATTCAGCGATCGGGATGTAGCCGCATTTGAGGCCCCGTTTGGCATCCGCGACCTGGGTGTGAGCAAAGCCAACCGCCGTTTGTTAGAAACCGTAGAAGCATTTGAACCGGACTTGGTGATCGCAGGCCATTGCGACATGATCGGTAACGATACCCTGAGGGAAATTAAAAAGCAGCAGCCCAACTGCATGATTGCGCACTGTAATAATGACCCTCTGTTTGTCCCCAGTAATGTGGAGCGAATTAAATACCGCGCGGAAATCGCCGATGCAGTTTTCGTGTCCACTGGGCGCCGCGAACTGAAAATTTTTGAAGGCTTCGGCGCTCGGGTTTACCACATGCCAAACCCAGTAGAGACATCGATCGAAAACCTTAATAATGCTGAGCGCACAGATCTGCCCATCGACTTATTGTTTTGCAGTAACAGCAACAATTTTACCAAGCGCCTGCAGATGGTTAAGAACCTCAAGGATGCCTTGGGGGACTCATTGAATTTTAAAACCTATGGCAGTTTTGGTGAGCCGCCGGTCTGGGGAAGAGATTACGATCGTGCACTCTCCCAAACTAAAATGGGGCTGAACTTTAATCGTCAGGATACCCACTACTGGTATTCATCCGCACGCATGGCACAACTTGCCGGTAACGGCATACTGCAGTTCACCAGTGACAAATTGCACTTTGATGAGTTACTACCGCCAGAGAGCATCGTTTATTTTTCAGAAGAGCAAGATCTACTGGAAAAAATCCGAGAGTTTCAAAATGATGATGCCAAACGCCGTGCCTGGGCAGCAAAGGCCCGGGAATTTTTCCATACGGAAATGAACTCCAAGCTCTATGCGCAGTATATTGTCGAAGCCACAAGCTTGCAGCCATTTAGCCATGACTATGCCTGGGCACGCGATATCAACCTGGATGGCACCCTGAAATAACGGCACTGCCAAACCAATCACACTTAATATGTTGGATTTATGAGTAACAAGCCAATTCGAGTGGCACAAGTCCTCGCCGGCGCCGAACACGGTGGTGCGGAAAATTTTTTTGTACGCCTGGTAAGTGGATTAAACCCAAGAGGGGAAATTAACGAGAAGGCATTTATTCGTAACCACGACCATCGCGTACAGGCACTGCGTAACAATGGCGTTGAAACTGAAGGCTTCAAGTTTGGTGGCAAGCTGGATTTTCTCGGCCGCAGAATTTACCGGGAGGCCTTGGGCAACTGGCAGCCCGATATTGTGATGACCTGGATGGGGCGCGCCACGATTATCACCCCCAATTCAAAAAACTACTTACTGGTTAGTCGCCTAGGGCACTACTACAATCTTAAGTACTACCGCCATGCAGATTACTGGATCGGTATCAGTAAAGGCATCTGCCAGCATATGATTGATGGCGGTATCCCCAAAGACCGCATTTTTCATATCCCCAACTTTGCCGACGAGACTCCTGTAGAACCTCTACCACGCAACAGTTTTAATACTCCGGAAGACAAACCCCTGATTCTCGCTGCCGGACGTCTGCATATCAATAAAGGGTTCAATGTTCTGCTGCACTCCCTGGCACAGATTCCCAATGCGACACTGTGGCTAGCAGGTGCTGGGCCAGAGGAGGCTAAATTAAAGGCCCTGTGTCACAGGCTTGGCCTGGATCAGCGGGTACGCTTTCTGGGCTGGCGCAACGATGTCACCACCCTGATGCGCACTGCCGATCTATTTGTGTGCCCATCACGCCACGAGGGATTGGGCTCGATCGTAATGGAGTCCTGGGCGCACCGCTGCCCAATAGTAGCAACCAACTCCCAGGGGCCGGGTGAGGTAATTACTGACGGTAAGAGCGGCCTAATCACTCCGATCGATGATGCAGACGCACTAGCTAAAGCCATTAAATCAGTACTGGACAACCCTGAGTTGCGCCAGAGCCTGATTGAAAATGCGTCGGAGGTCTATGCAAATGGCTATTCGAAAAAGTTTATCGTGGACTCCTATATTGAGCTCTACGATAAACTAATGCACCGAGGGCGCCCTTAATGAACAAAAAAAGCCACCAATTTATGGTGGCTTTTTTCACATCAGGCCAAAATTTTGGCACCTGCTACTGATAAGCCTCCGGTAAATCCCTCAATAAGGCGCTCACACCCCGGACAATGAGACGCTGGCGCTGCTCAATGCTATCTGGGCGAGTCAGTAGTTCACTGGCACTTCCACCCCAAATAATTTCCCCCCTGGGCGACCAATCCCCACACTCATAATCACCAGAGGGGCATCAGTAAGCGGCGGTAACTCTACAACCTCTTGGGGCGCATTACTGTCAAACTGTTTATCCCAACTGGGGTCCCTAGTATCCCCGGAAAAAAACTCATCAACAACGGCAACCTGGTAGTCGACCACCATATCGGCTTCCTGGTCCTGCCCCACCTGACGATAACCTCTTTGCTGCAACTGCGCCGCGACTGTGCCACGCATTTCTTCATCCAACTCCACCAATTGCGCCGGCGCATCGGGCGCATCCCCGAGCGGCGTTACTCCCCATTTGTAGGTGGAAAAAGCCACCGGCTGGGCTCCTGTATTTACTCGCTCCACCTGCATCTCCTGGCATCCTGCCATTAATAGCAATGTCACCAGACCCGTCATTATGTAACGCATAAATACTCCTTAACTTTCATACTTATTTAACCGGTTCAGAAAAATCATAGAGTTCTATTTTGGGACTCCACTTATACCATTCAGGTTCAGCTTTTGGGTACAAAGGATAGTGACTGCCGCTCTCCACCTCGAAACCCATGAAGGGCGCTTCCGGCGTCGCAAAGGCAACCCCCTTTTATCAAGGCTTGAGCGGATTCTGTATTGACATTAAGACCGCTCCTCAAACCAAAATTCACCTCTACACCACTGGCATTCCAAAACACAGTGTGCTCACGCACTAATGGTTGATACTGCGGCTCGATATGCACATAGATGTAAACTCGGTCAGCCAATTCTCCCAGGGAAAAACCTGTAACCTCACCCACCTGGACCTGCCGGTAATAAACGGGACTCCCAGCTACCAGAGAGCCGCGCCTCGCGGCATCCAGTATCACAGCTAACCCCGGTCGGCTCATGGTATCGGCAAGATCCTCTTTAGGCGCTTGCAGCTCTGCATAAAACTCCGTTTGCATGGGCCCCAGGCCCGGCTCTAAAGCCAAATAGCGCCCGGTTATCAATGTATCCAGGTGGGCAACTTTACTTATGCCTATCTGTGGCGACACCACCCAAATACGTGTGCCTGCACGGGCAAAGCTTGCACCACGGTGATAAAGCTTGGCACGGGCATGGACCTCTCCGAGGCCTGCGCCAAGACGTAACCGAGTAATTTCCCCAATTTGCACACCTTTATAGCGCAGAGGGGCCCCAACTTTCAGCCCTTCCGCACTGGGAAGGTTGATTCGTATTTCAATCCCTTCTTCAAGTGCATCCTCACGACTGCTGTACAGAGGAAATTGATCACCATTTTGCACTGGTGCTGATTTCGCACGATCCTCACGCCGGATGCCAAAAGCAACGCCCCCACGCAACAATGACATCAAGGAGTCCGCCTGTACTTCAATCCCCTCACTAAGACTGGCACTGGCGCGCAGACCGCTGACATTCCAAAAACGAGTACCCTGGTGTACCAAGTGCGCATAGCGCGGCTCAATTACCACGTACACCTCAACCCCCTCACCATCTCTACGCAGCTCCATTCCCTGCACCTTACCCACTTCGATACGCCGGAAGTACACAGGAGCTCCTCGTTGAAGTGAACCTGGGTTGCGTGTGGTGAGACGCAGGTGTAAACCGGGTACGCGGGGATCTCTTGGCGGTGCCGAGGCACGTGCCGTAAAAATACGCTGGGATCGGTTTCCCCGGCGAAGATCTACTTCGATGCGATTGCCCTGAATCAGCTTGTTAAGGCCGCCAGTAAAGTCAAATGTGGGGGCTAGCCAGAAACGAGTATTTTCACTGAGGAGGTCATCAGTTACTGGGTCCATCAACACTTTAACTTCTATGCCATCCATACGCTTGTTAGCTTTTGCCCTGCTGACTTCACCTACTTGAATCCCCTGGTAATACACTTTGGTGCTGCCAGGCGTAACATCTACACCGCGATCAAAATTTAAAGTGACAGAAATCCCTGCATCTGCAGCAGCAAAATTTTTATATAATTTAAATTCTGTGCCATTTACGGCTAAGGGGGATTGACGCTGAGATTCCGGGGTATAAAAGCTGACACCGCCGGCAAACAAGGCGGCAAGAGATTCCAAATTAATGCTAATTCCGCTGATGCCACCTTCAATTGAAATACCTGAACTGTTCCAAAAACGGCTGCCCCGGTGAATTAGATAGGCATATTCACGGCGAATAAACAGCTCGATACTGACTTCATTACCATCCTCTTCAAGGCTGTAATCCGCTACCTGGCCCACCCTTAACTGGCGGTAATAAACAGGAGAGCCACGGCTCAATGAGCCCAAGCGGCGGGATTTGAGCACCACGCGCAGGCCATCTCCGCGAATAAATGCCGGGGGCTGGTCCAGCGCAACAAATTCGCGCTTGCGTTTGCCGCTGCCAGATTCAACTGCAATATAGTTACCTGATAGTAATGTCTCTAAACCACTGATACCTGTGATGGAAAGCTCCGGTTTCACTACCCAGAATTCAGTCCCTTCAACTAGCAGATACTCTGCACTGCGATTGAGGCTGACCTCCGCCAACACTCCATCAGCACCATTCAACTCCTTAGCATTGGGTACCAGGCGTACATCCTGCACAAGGCCGATATCTACACCGGAATACTTCACGACGGTCTTCCCCTTCACCAAGCCATCGCCAGAGTGAAACAGGATGCTCGCCTTTACATCTCCCTCGGCCACGTCCTGGTATAGCAGCCAAACTGCGATCAGCCCCGCCACCAAAGGCAGAATCCAAACCAACGGTAATCCCTTACTCGCGCGCACCACCCCCGCTGGGCCCCACCGTTTAAACGTGCCCCTTCAACACCACTATTTTCAGGGGGCAAATTATCAGCCATTTTCTGCGGCACCCCGATGTGCCGTCTCCGGTGCTACATCCTTACTGTATAAGTCACCATCATAAGCATCCCAAATAAGTCGGGGATCAAAAGAACGTGCAGCCAACATAGTAACGATTACCACAGAGGCGAAAGCGGTGCTGCCAGGACCCGCCACCACCTGAGCAATAAATCCCATATCGACTAATGCCACCAAAATGGAAATCATAAAAAGATCCAGAAGAGACCATCGCCCAATACCGGCAACTACCCGATAGATTTTCATTGCCTGGGAAGGCACAAACGTTAGGCGCAGTTGCATCTGAACCAGCAATAAAGCCAAGCCCAACAACTTCATTACTGGCACAGCAATACTTGCCACAAAGACAATAAGCGCAATTCCCCACATCCCGCTGTTATATAGCTGCATAACGCCACTAATTATGGTGGTTGGGTCGCCGGCACCGAGGTAAACCACCGTCATAATCGGGAGAATATTTGCTGGTAACAATAATAGGGCCCCGGTAATTGTTAGTGCCCAGGTAAGCATCAAACTCCCCAAAATACGCCTGTGCACCCGCCCACCACAGCGAGGGCATCGGCAGTGCCCACCCGTAATTGGCAAAATAATTAATTGATGGCAGCTGAGACAGCTTGTCAGGCCCTCATGAATCCCTTTGCGAGGGAATTTCGAACTCATGTCAGTTTCTCCCGCTGAGCACGCCGAAGTGCCAGCCGGTGCCAAATGGCATTCTGGTCAAAACTGAGTGAAGAGAGATTCGCAACCAGCATCATGGCGCCAAAGCAATACAGCCCCGGTTCCACATCCATTTTCCCCAGATCCCTTAATTTAATCAGCGCTACAAGAATGCCGAGCATATATACATCCAGCATCCCCCACTCTTTTATATGTTGGTACCAGCGCACCGCAATAGAAACCCAGCGATCCAGCAGCCCCAAAAAACTGCCGCAACAAACAAATAACAGCAGCAGAAATTTTCCCAAAGGAGCCAGCACACTGCAGAATAAGACCAGTGACGCCAACCAGATATAGCCAGCTTTAAATAATGAATAAACACCATTCATCAGGGTATTCTCGGCACCAAAAGAGAATAACGAGAATTTAAGGAGCGGGAGACTCGCTGAGGGAATAAATAGCAGTAGCCCAGTCAAGCTTAAAGCAATGGTGTAGTAGACGCTGTGATTGGCATTGCGATGCAGAGTGCAACCACAGCGTGGGCAAGTCAGCTTTTGACCGGGCGGTGCCAACCCGCCAGTCAGCAATAGATCGCACTCATGGCAAGCATGCTGCCAACGTATCTGTTTATCATCACGCAGCTGTTCCATGTGCGAGAGGTCCTTGCCTTATCCTGCACAATTTTTGCCGCATCCAAATGCTTCGATGGCGCGTCTATTGCAATATAGGGCCATTGCCCTATTCAATGCTGCCCTGACATTGCCAGGCAGTTACCGGTAAACGCACATTCGCGTCGGTTTAACGAAGATATACCAAAAGCCGAAAGCGTCGCCTCGACGCTCAGGCTGGCCGCGGGTACACTCTCGCGACTGCTGATTGGGGAGACTGGCAGCACAACCTAACTTTGCGAGCCAAAGGAATCCACCGAGTACCCAGAACTCGAGTGCCGCTCCAGATACTTTTTAGAAGCTTGAAGACCGCACCCGCCACAGGAAGTTGAAACAGATGAAAAGAAGTAACCGCACAGAGCCGCGAGGCCGCCAGTTGCGTCCACTGAAGAAACTACTCGCCGCCGCCCTACTCGGATTCGGTGCCATGCAGGCCCAGGCCGACACCCTGTGGGATATTTATACTCAGGCGCTAGATAACGATCAGCAACTTGCCGCCGATCGAGCCACCTACCATGCAGGTATCGAGGCAAAGAACCAGCTGCGAGCACCGCTATTGCCGCAGGTAAATGCCAGATTCGAGGCCTCCAGAGTCCATGAATTTAACATCTCAAACGGGGCACAAATTCTTGAAGATGGCCCCGTTGATGGTGATCTAGTTGACTTTAACCGAAGATCAACCGGGACCTATCAAAATAGGGTGTACAATGCCACACTGACCCAAGCAATTTTTGACGCCCCTGCTTGGTTTGATTACCAACGGGGTAAAAGATTAACCAAAGTTGCTACTGCAGAATTTAGTGCCAATCAGCAAGAAATGATGCTTCGAGTCGCCACAGCCTATTTCGATGTACTACGCGCCTATGACATCCTGGAATCCGCAGTGGCCGAGGAGAAAGCCCTAGCCAAGCAGTTGGAGCAAACTCAGCAGCGATTCGAAGTGGGCCTAACCGCAATTACTGATGTGTATGATTCCCAGGCGGCCTTCGACAGCTCTGTAGCCCGCCGCTTAACCGCTCAAGACGAGCTGCTCAGTAACTTCGATGCCCTATCAATCCTCACCGGTAGCTATCACGATGAGGTTGCTCCTCTCGTAGATACCTTCCAAGTCGCACCTCCAGTGCCGGCTGAACGTGCAGACTGGGTCGACTTCGCTTTGGCCAATAACTTCGACTTGAAAGCTGCACGACTGAATGCCGAGGCGGCCCGCTACAATGCCCGTTCTGCCGCCAGTGAGCACCTGCCCACTCTTACCGGCTCCCTCTCCTATAACAAGCTCACCTCAAACGGCACTGAACGTGTGAGATTCAGAGACGAGACTCGCCAATCAGATACTGAGTTTCCCAGGGACTTGGACGACCGTGATTCTGTAGCCGCAGTCACACTGAATATACCGATTTATACTGGTGGCCTTTTGAGCGCCAATCGACGTGAAGCGCGTAACTTATCCTTTCAAGCACAAGACCTGCGCAACCTGGCTGAACGCAATACTATCCAAAACACCCGCACCCTACATCGTGCAGTGGTAACAGATGTATCCCGTGTGGCAGCCCGACAACAGGCTGTGGTCTCCGCAAAGAGTGCATTGGATGCCACTCAAGCCGGCTACGAGGTGGGTACGCGCAATATCGTAGATGTGCTTTTAGCGCAAAACACCCTTTATTCAAATCAAACCGAATATGCCAACGCCCTCTACGACTACATCATCAACACCTTAAGCCTTAAGCAGGTAGCGGGTCTCCTTTCACCACAGGATCTACAAGAATTGGATGTTATGTTGAACCCGGCCAACAATGTTCACCGGGTAGCGGAAGCCGGCCCAAGCGGTTCCAAGTAGCTAACTCGACTCCAAAGAAATGTGAGCAGCTCCAAGAGAGCCGCTCACATTTTTCCTGAACTCGGCATCAGCCTGTCTATCTCTTCCAGCAGGCGCTGCAAAGCCCCACTATTTTGCTTCGCTACTGCCCTAGCTCGTTGACCTAAGACCTGTCGCTCCTTATCGTTCAGTAACCACTGCTTTATCTGATTACTCAGTGATACAGCATCCGCCGCAATTGCCAATCCGCCAGCATTCTTTAAAAGATCAGCCACGGTCGCGAAGTTATGCATGTATGGCCCGGAGATAGTCGGTATCCCCCAGGCCGCCGGCTCAATCATATTGTGCCCTCCCACAGGGACCAGGCTCCCCCCACAAAAGCCACATCACAGGCACCATAGAAACGCAGTAGCTCACCCATGGTATCCCCTAAAAGAACCTGATCATCCGCTTTTGGAGCACCACCACTACTGCGCCTTGAAACCTGAAAGCCTCGCTCCTGACATAAACGGGCAACATCATCAAAACGCTGAGGGTGACGCGGTACCAAGACTAAAAGCAGATCTGAAAAGTCCTTAATCAGGGTAGAGAACGCATCCAGTATGATCTCATCCTCGCCGGCATGGGTGCTGGCTGCCAGCCAAACCTTACGATTTAAAGAGCCGCGCCATTGGTGGGATAGCGCCTGCGCTTCGCTGATGAGGCCCAGGTCAATATCCAGGTCAAACTTAATATTGCCGCTGGCCACTACTTTCTCTCGAGGCAGGCCCAGAGAAACAAAACGTTCAGCGTCTACTGGGTACTGGGCAACAACTTTATCCAAATTGCCCAACATTGAGCGGGTAAACCCAATAAATCGCCCATAACCCCGGGCAGATTTCTCACTCAAACGTGCATTGGCAAGCAATGCAGGGATCGCCCTCTTTCGACATAAACGCAGAAGGTTTGGCCACAATTCGGTCTCTACAATCACCAACATAGTGGGGTTGAGAGCTTCCAGAAATGGATTGAGGAACTCGGGTAAGTCATAAGGTAGATAATAATGGAGCAGGCGGCCACCCAAAATCGGGCTTAAGGACTTTGTAACCCGCTCGGAGCCTGTAGGGGTACTCGTTGTAACCAGCCAATGCCAATCAGGATAGCGAGCTGCTAATTGAGCAATAACGGGGATCGCAGCGAGGGTCTCCCCACAGATACGGAGTGAACCCATATTAATGGAGCTTGACTATAGCGTTTTGGCACCCGACCCAGCCGCTCCTCGAAACGCTGACGATAAGCTGGCTGGCTACGGCCGCGCCACCATAACCGAAAAAAATAAATGGAATGGCTAAGCGAAAAAGCCAGTTGTAAAGGGTCTGCATATATCCAGCTGTCACCAGTTGGCAATTATTTGGAATCCGAGCCGAAGCTCCAGCCAGCTATCTTACAGGCAGAGAGTACAACTTGAACTTTTTATGTGACTTACTAGCAGTCCACAACCCGGTAAAAATCTGAGCGAGCCCCAAACACTCCACAGGCCATGCCTACAGAACGACATAGGCGCAACCAAGGCCGGGAACCCAGGCGGAGCCCTCCAAAAACCAAGCCAAACAAGCAGAGAACCCCTGCAACCATAAGTTGGAATATCGCTGAAAGTAAAATTCCTAGCCGACTGCGCCCAGATTGCAACTTTTGCTTTGCAAGCGTGATACCTGCTGAATATTTGCGACGGGAAAGCCAGCGTAAGTTCGCGCGGCTTATTGGTACAGGTTCGAATACTTTTGCTTCAGCGCAATGAATGATGTCTCCACCCTTGGTATGCAGCTCAGAAAAGAACAACACATCCTCACCACCTCCAAAGGGATCCCGCTCATCAAAGGACAAGCTAAACTCACGAATTATTTTCATTGGAATCAGGACATTATTGGTGGCACAGTAGGTGAGGTGATCACCTGTTTGCCTCTTCCTTCGAGAGAAATATCTTGAGTAATAAGCCGGCACTGAGTCTGGCAATTCCCGTATCACACTACCATTCACTACCGTGTTGCCACCAAGCTCTTGAGCAAATCGAAACAACTTGACCAGCCAGTCTCGAGCCACCCATTCATCATCATCAATAAAAATAAGGTAATCCGCATTTTTGCCCTGTGCCTCTTGAATACAGCGATTGCGGGCAATGGGAATTCCACGGCGTTCTTCAAGGACGTAAAGAATTGGGAGGGACGAATCTGTTGCGAAGGACTCCACTACCGCCTTCCCCCTGCTCCTCAGGGTCATTATCCACTACTGTCACACTTACATCTGCATCTGCAGGTAAATCAAGCTCGGCAAGACTTTGCAAAGCAACGCGAAGTTGCTCCGGCCTTTTGCAGGTGCAGATACAAATGTCTAGCAGTGGTCGCAATTTAAACTCCACAAACAACCAAATATTAAATCAGGGCGTTAGCAATAGCAGCGCAGCCTATACCCCTCTATTTGGCATGTCTATAATATTTGACTTTTAGTAAGCCTGTAGTCAGCTCATCAACTTATTGCCCGTTGAGCTAGACAGTCTGAGTAATACCTAGTACACACTTATGTCGTGAAACAATCCATGAAAGTAATGCAACTGCTTCCCGCTTTAAACTCCGGGGGAGTCGAGCGGGGTACGCTCGACTTGGCAAGAATGCTCATTCAAGCCGGCCACACATCTATCGTTGTATCTTCTGGGGGCACCATGGTTCCAAAATTGGAATCCGAAGGGTCCAGGCATTTTACACTGCCTATCCACAAAAAGTCCCTAAGTAGTTTGCTACAGGTTAGACCGTTAAGACAACTTATCGAATGGGAAGCTCCAGATATATTGCATGTTCGATCCAGGGTCCCCGCCTGGCTCACTTTCTTGGCTTGGAGAAAACTAGATATCCAGTCGCGGCCACGCCTAATTAGCACCGCCCACGGCCTGTATTCAATTAATCGCTACAGCGCCATTATGGCCCGCAGCGAGCAGGTAATCGCAATATCCGAGTGCGTGAACGATTACTTACATGATAATTACCAAGCCTATCTACAACGTCCCCCAGAAGTGATCTATCGCGGAGTTGATACCGAGGAATTCAATCCCAACATCTCGGTTCCAGCTGACTGGAAAGCGAACATTGAGAAGGAATATCCAAATCTAGCAAATAAGCAATGGCTTCTCTTGCCCGGCAGGCTGACTCGCTGGAAAGGTCAAGAGGATTTTATTGAGCTAATCCAGCGTTTGATCAGTAAGCATCATGATATTCATGGGATCATTCTCGGTGGGGCTGAAGCTAACAAGAGCCACTATGAAAAGGAACTGAAACAAAAAGTAAGAGAGAAAGGAATAGAGGGGCACCTTACCTTTGTCGGCCATCGTAGTGATATTCGTTATTGGTATAAGGAATCTCGTCTCGTGTACAACCTATCCAAACGACCTGAGCCATTTGGACGTACCGTGATAGAATCTGCAGCTATGGGAACACCCGTAATTGGATACAACATCGGTGGTCCCGCAGAGTCTCTGCGTGTTTGCTTTCCACAAGGGTTGGTAGAGCAAAACGATGCTGAAGCACTTTATAATCGCTCACGGGAATTGCTAAAAGGCCCAAAACAAAAAGCCTCCCTTGCTGAAGACTTTACCCTCAAGCGCCAAGCAGAACATACCATCGAAGTCTATGAAACCATGATCAAAAAGTCGCCCGGAGCCTGATATAGTGATTGATTTAGGCTACAGTAAGCCTTTTGCCAGTGGTGGAAACCGCTTTTGCTACCGCCACCCAGAGAAACCTCTGCTCTGCATAAAGGTTATGCGCCCAGGGCGCACCGCAGAATTGCTCGGACGAGCACCATGGTACAAAAAGTGGCGCGGTGAAGATGATTTTGATGATAATTTGCGTGAACAAGAAGGCTATTCGCAAAAAGCTATCCAGCAAAATAAAGAAGGCCTCTGGCAACATTTACCTCGCTGGTACGGGATACAACAAACCAGTCTGGGCCCCGGTGCAGTAACAGACCTTATCCTGGAGAGCGAGGGCAACCCAGCCCCTACCTTGCGCCAATATCTGAATAAGCATGGCCTAAACAGTGAAATAAGATCTGCCCTTGAGCGCTTTGCAGCATGGCTCTTGGAGTATGGTGTACTGACCAAGAACCTGATTGCACACAATCTAGTTGTACGCAGGGAAAATGAAAAATTAGAAATTTATATTATTGATGGCTTGGGTTGTGCATCTTTTTTGCCCTTGCCTCAAATTTCTGACTTCTTCGCCAAACGCTACATTCAGCGGCGAATCCGGCGCATGTGGCTTCGAGTTGAGTGGGAGATTTCAGATAAGAAAACTCCCTGGAGGAAGTTTGAGTCTCAAGGCCTCAAACACTAGCGAAATGGCAAGTCGCAGCGGCGGAGTAAAGCCTGGGCACATAGGAGATATTGATCCAAAGGCTCTCGTCGCTTTTGTTTTGCCACCTCAGCTACTTGGTCACTAATAATTCCCTGGTCTACCAACCTTTGCACCGCAGCCCTGACTTTATTGGATCGTGCTCGACTTGGCACACGTATAACACCCACCTGGGCACTGCTCTGTAAAGATTCAAACAGCATAGAGATACTGTCTTCACTAACCCAAATTTGCTCAGCCGCCGCCATCTCTTCTTGTAACCACATGGGGGAGCAGGTACGCCAATCCACCATCTGGACATTGTCTACCAATAGTGAAGTAATCGTGCTCTCAGGAGTTCTGCGGCTATTGGACAACTGCCATTTAAGAGGTTGTTGAAGTAACTGATCCACTTGGTGATGAATAGCACTGTCATCCCATGAATAGTGACTACTTGGTCCCCCCAGTAATATTAGCCCCCGCCCAGATTTTTTAGACCCTTGTGGCAAAGGGCCTGTCAGTGCACCCTGACTGAGAATCACATTATCTAAAGGAGGCGGGCGGTCGTGCTCTGGCACTATCGAAAAGTCAAACCAGCGAAATGGCAACTGTGGGAGGTTAATAGCTACTGCACGCCCCCCAAAACGGTGACGTGCAGCTAACATAGGCAAACGACTTCGGCGGCCAGTTCCAATCAGAAAATCCGGCTTAGGGAGCTTGGGAATCTCACCGGCAGTTCCGAAAAGGATATTAGAGGCCGTAATGGAAGTGGAGATATCAAAGCTCCTAACCTGGCCCACGAAACTACTTCGCAACCCAGTGATCAATGCCGCACTTTGCTTTTCGTGTGCGCGGTTACCATCTAGAAAGCACCATATTGTCAGTTGCAAAAGAAATCCTTGATATGCAAACAGAGGCCAATTATTAAACAAGTCATCAACTTACTGGCACCAATTGCTAAAATCTTGTAGATGCTTTTACAGGGGCCGCCACTGTTGAACCCTCACCTCTTCCAGTATAACCTTCCAGCCGGTTGTGCGGATGCTTAGAACCCTGCACATCTAAAACTTATCAATGCACTAAATATATTACCTATTTCGAAGATTGTATCCATCTTAAGCTCCCCAGAGTATTGCTATAGCATTTACCGTTGGCAACCCATGGGCAGCTTCAGCAAGCCTTGTTTGCCTAAAGCAGAAACATTATCAACTACACACTTAGTTATGTCAGAAACTGGAAGTAACTCCAATCCACTCCCTCCAGCACGTTACCGAAGGCAAGATTCCAGGTGGGTCTCTATACCGCTCCGCATAGTTTACTTGGGGCTATTCCTTCTGCTTTGCGGTTTTTACCTGACTCCCAAGGTCTCGGGCGTACAAACAAGCTTCTATTTAACTTTACTGCCAGCGACACTTTTTCTGCTGCCTTGGAGAAAAGACTATTCGTTCATATTTTCATGGCAATTTGTTGCTTTTTGCAGCCTTCCTTTGATATTGGCACTATCCACTTTTTGGGCCGATGGTGCGAATGCTGATGTCGTGCGAGAGGCAACATACTACTGGAAGCTGGTACTCTATTTAGCGGCTTTTTACTGTGCGATATATCTATTATTAGAACAATATGGAGATAAAATTTTACGAAACCTATTACTTGCAATAATTTTAGTGGGATTAGTTTCCGGGATCGCCTCATTAATTGCATATGGTATTGATGGTGGGTTTCAGAAATTTTACCGTATAGGTGGAATATCTTTAGAAGGGAATATTGATAAAACCGGCATGCTATTTGGCTTCCACGCGTTGTTCTGCTGCTATGGAATCAGGCACTCCTCTCTATTTTGGCGCTGGCTATCTTGGACTGGATTAGTGATTTCCTGCACCTATATTTTTCTTTCACAGACCAAAATTCCGATAATAATGGCAGGGGTTGCTATTCTACTCTCAGCAACTCTAACTCCTTCGCGTATATTCAAAATACTTGTGGCACTGGTACTTTTTACTGCTATACCCTTTGCCTACTTTATTATGTTTGGTGACTTGCCGCTATTCCATCGAAGCGTCGCCTATTCAGCTCGCCTGGAACTATGGGGCAAAACTTTCGAAGAATTTATGCTTTCCCCTATCGTTGGCTCAGGGCTGGTTCACAAGCAATTTATCACGCTAAATCATGTACTGCCTCATCCACATAACTACCTCTTGGATGTGGCTCGCTTTACAGGCCTACTCGGCATCGCAGCTTGTGCCTGGCAGGGGCTAGGCGTGCTTTACACTGTCGCAACCAAGAAAAACCTACTTAGTTGGGTTCCAGGCTTATATGTTGCCTGGTTCCTGTTCGGTACTTTAGCGATGCTAATTTACGCCCAACAACCTTTGGTCAAACCTAACTACATCTGGTTCTTCTATTGGGCTCCTCTCGCAATCCTTTTGGCCCGCAGTTATCTTGAGCAAGGTAAACTCAGGCCCTCGGGCTCTGCTTACCAGCAGATCTACCAGAAACAAACTCCTCCAAATATTGAGTCAAACTGATGAATGTCACCGTTTTCGGCACCGGTTACGTAGGTCTGGTGCAAGCTGCTGTACTGGCTGAGGCCGGCAATAAAGTAGTCTGTATTGATATTGATAATGACAAAGTCGAGCGTCTGAAACAGGGGCATATCCCTATTTTCGAGCCAGGCCTTGAGCCGATGGTGAAAAGTGGGATCAACACCGGCAATTTGTCATTCTCGACCAATGCCGCTTATGGTGTTGAACATGGAGAGCTTATTTTTATTGCGGTCGGCACGCCACCAGATGAGGATGGCTCCGCCGATCTTAGACACGTCCTAACCGTTGCAAAGACTATTGCGCAACATATGGACAGCAAAAAATTTATTATCACAAAGTCAACGGTGCCCGTAGGTACTGCCGACAAAGTCCGCGCGACAGTCGAACAGCAGCTAACTGGCCGCAATAGACCCGATTTAACATTTGATATTATTTCAAATCCGGAGTTTCTCAAGGAAGGATCTGCTGTCTCAGATTGCATGCGCCCTGATCGCATCATAATAGGCACCTCTGAGGCCGAATCGGAGCAAAAGCTCCGCCATCTATACGCGCCATTTAATCGCAATCACGAGAAGATTCTCGTTATGGATGTTAAAAGCGCAGAGCTGACCAAGTATGCGGCTAACTGTATGCTCGCTACCAAAATCAGCTTTATGAATGAGATGGCAAATATTGCCGATAAAGTTGGTGCTGATATCGAGGCCGTGCGCAAAGGTATCGGCTCTGACCCACGGGTTGGCTATCACTTTATTTATGCTGGCATCGGTTATGGCGGCTCCTGTTTCCCAAAAGATGTCAAAGCCCTGATTTCTTCTGCACAGCAATTAGGCTTGTCGGCGGACATCCTCTCTGCAGTCGAATCACGCAACGAACAGCAGAAACACTATCTAGCCGAGAAAATTGTGGGACATTTTAAGGGGAACCTGAAAGGGAAAACCTTTGCGCTCTGGGGCCTTTCTTTTAAACCCAACACCGACGACATGCGAGAGGCACCGAGCCGTATCCTACTAGAACGCTTGTGGGAGCAGGGTGCACGGGTTCAGGCTTTCGATCCTGAAGCCATAGAAGAGTGTCGCCGTATCTATGGAAATCGAGCAGACCTAAAACTCTGTGCATCAAAAAATGAGGCACTGCAAAACGCCAATGCCCTGATTATCGCTACAGAGTGGCAACAGTTCAAAAGCATCGATACAGATGAACTGAAAGCAACTTTGGTTTCTCCAGTCATTTTCGATGGCCGCAATCAGTATGAGCCAAGCGAAATGCAGGAAGATGGATTTGATTACTATTGTGTGGGAAGGCCTGATACCAATGCAGCCCCATAATAAATAATATAATTACAAGTTTGATGAGTAATAAAAAACCCGGTTTTCACCGGGTTTTTTATTATCTCTGACCAGCATCTTAAGCAATTCGAATATTTACTTCAGGTGCATCAGTGACATCGCTCAACCACCCCCGATGAGCGGCGCTACGTCCCTGAACCACATCGAAATAGAGACTCTGTAAGCGGCCGGTGATCGGCCCGCGCCGACCACTGCCAATTGAACGCCCATCTAGAGAGCTGATCGGCAGTACTTCAGCCGCAGTGCCCGTAAAGAAGGCTTCATCGGCAATATATACTTCGTCCCGGGTAATCCGCTTCTCCACCACCCTGTATCCGCATTCCCTGGCGAGTTCAATTACAGTATCGCGGGTAATTCCATCCAGGCAGGAGGTAAGCTCCGGCGTATAGATGATACCTTCGCTAACGATGAAAAAGTTCTCTCCACTCCCCTCCGCCACATAGCCTTCTGGGTCTAATAGGAGCGCCTCATCACAACCGTTGCGCACAGCCTCCTGTAGAGCCAGCATAGAGTTGATGTAATTGCCATTGGCCTTGGCTTTACACATGCTGATATTGACATGATGGCGGGTATAGGAGGAGGTATTCACCTTGATACCTTGTTCCAAGGCCTCCGGGCTCATATAACTGGGCCATTCCCACGAAGCTACGATGACATGGGTTTTGAGACCCTCAGCACGTAACCCCATTCCCTCGGATCCGAAAAACACCATGGGCCTCAGATAGGCCTGATGCAGGTTATTCTCCCTCACTACCAAACGCTGAGCTTCATTCAGTTCATCAACATCGAATGGCATTGGGATATTCATAATTTTTGCAGAGCGAAATAGTCGGCGGGTATGGTCCAGCAAGCGAAAAATACTGGCGCCTCGGTCAGTTTCATAAGCCCGTACCCCCTCGAACACTCCCATCCCGTAGTGCAGGGTATGGGTCAGTACATGAACGCGTGCATCGCGCCAGGGGACCAGCTCACCGTCAAACCAGATAACGCCGTCGCGGTCGGCAAAAGACATGGGAAACTCCTACAAATCCTGAAAAACAGTTTAATCGGGCAGCAGGAGGTAGCCGGCCTTTAACCGAGCAATTGCTGCCAGTTTGTTTGAACGGTCTTTCTTTCCGCTGTGAATCGGTCATCGCTCACAATCCCTGGCAGTTGTTGTAGTGCCAGGCGATGACCCTCAGATCGGTAGGCTTTGTAGGCGTCGATCAGATGTCCAGCTTGTTTGGCTGGCATCAGGCCCGCGTCAATCAGACTTTCGAGAATGCGAATATTATCGGTATAACGCACTATCGAGGGCGCAGTTTGCGCCCAGGCCAGAGCAGCATATTGAACCAAAAACTCAATATCGACAATACCGCCCGCTCCGTGTTTCAGGTCGAACTTTTGATCATTGCTCTTATCGAGATGGGAGCGCATTTTATTTCGCATTGCGATCACTTCCTCGCGCAATTTCTGCTCATTTCTGTGCTCGCAAAGCAATCTCAAACGAAGCTCCTGGAAATCCTCACACAGGCGGCTGCTACCCGTCACCGGCCGGGCGCGCACAATTGCCTGGTGCTCCCAGGTCCAGGCACTCTCACGCTGGTACTTGTCAAATGCCGCCATAGAAGTGACCAGTAGCCCTGAATTACCAGAGGGCCTCAGGCGAGTGTCCACCTCATAGAGTGGTCCGCTCAATGTGCGCGTTTGCAGAATATGGATCAGGCGCTGCGCCAGACGGGTATAAAAACGCTGGTTATCAATGCTGGTATCCCCGCTAGTATTGAGCTGGGGGTCTGCATCATGCACAAACACAATATCCAGATCAGATCCATGGGCCAACTCGAGACCGCCAAGTTTACCGTAGGCGATAATGGCAAAACGCATATCCTCTACGGTAGCGCCTGCAGGCAAGCCGTATTTGTCCACCATCTGCGCCCAGGCCAGATGCAAAGATTGCTGTAGAATTGCCTCAGCAAGCCAAGTGAGGGAGTCGCTCACTCTCATCAGCGGCAGAGCCCCACTTACCTCCTGGGCAGCAATACGCAGGCTTTGACTCTGCTTGAAGTAACGCAACGCTTCCATCTGTTGCTCCAAATCAGCAGGATCAACGCGCAATAGTTCTCGACGCAGCTCATCTGCAATATCCTCCGCTGTAGCCGGCGCTAACAGGCGACGTGAATCCAGTAATTCATCCAGAAGTATCGGGTGGCGTGCGAGCTGCTCTGCAATTCGCGGGCTGGCACTACAAAGCCGCACTAGCTGGCTCAGTACCGGTGGGTTTTCATTGATCAAAACCAGGTAGGCGCTGCGGCGCAGTACTAAGCGCACTAGGGGCAGTACTCTAGCAAGCACCAGCAGCGGCTGCTCCTGTAAACTGGCTGCCGCCAATAGCAGAGGCATAAACTGGTCCAGGCGCTCCCGGGATGAAGCAGGCAATGCGATCACCATTGGTGAGTTGGATAGCTCCCGCAACAGATTCAGGGCCTCCCCAGCAGGGACAAAGCCAGCATCCGCCAAGCTCTGCAGGTTGATCTCCTCACTTCCCGGCTCATTACAGCTGCCCCAAAGCCCCTGCCATTCCTCCGCTACACGCGGCTCAGCGATCTCCTCCGGAGGCGCGATTACAGTATCGAATTCACTTTCGACTACATTGCGCACCGATGCCAACTCCCCGAAGAGTTGTCCCCAGTCATCCCGCCCCAGGGCATAAGCAAGCCGCTGACGTTCCTTATCATCTTGGGGTAATGCTTGAGTTTGCTGGTCTCGATAAGCTTGTAGCGCGTGCTCAACCCGGCGCAGTAACAGATAACAGTTTGCCAATTCAGAGGCTACACCGGGCTCTACATGCCCATCACTTTCCAATAGTGGTAGGAGCTTCAACAGGTTGCGTTCACGCAGTGCCGGTTGGCGGCCACCGCGAATTAACTGGAACGCCTGGGCGATAAATTCGACTTCGCGAATACCACCTCGACCGAGCTTGATATTGTCTGTTAGACCTTTTGCACGCACCTGGCGTTGAATCAATGCCTTCATCTCCCGCAGCGCATCGATCGCACTGAAATCGATATAGCGACGATAAGTAAACGGGCGCAGCAGCTCCATCAAATCTGCCGCAACTTCCTTATTACCGGCCACAGGTCGCGCCTTGACCATGGCATAGCGCTCCCATTCGCGTCCCTGGGTCTGGTAGTAGTCCTCCAGTGCAGCAAAATGGCTCACAAGCGGGCCACTGTCTCCATAGGGGCGCAAACGCATATCCACACGAAACACAAAGCCTTCGGCATTAATAGCATCCAATGATTTGATTAGTCGCTGTCCCAAACGCTGAAAAAACTTCTGGTTTTCCACGCACTGTTCGCCATCTGTGTGGCCGGGTTCCGGATAGGCAAAGATCAGGTCTATATCTGAGGATAGATTCAGCTCTCGCGCACCCAGCTTGCCCATACCGAGCACTACCATAGATTGCGCACGCCCTTCTCTATCCCGCGGCTCGCCATAGCGCTTTACCAGCTGGGAATGGTGCCATCGCAGCGCCGTATCAATACAAAGCTCCGCCAACTCACTCAGGCGCAGGCAAGTCCGTGGAATATCCCACTGGTCGGCAAAATCGCGGAATATCACCTCCGCGGTAGCGCGATTGCGCAGAAACCTCAGTGCGCTGTCGAGGCTTTCATCACTATTGAAGTCTGGCAGTGCAAGCCCAAGATCCTCGGCTTTTAACAGCTCAACCAAGAACTGAGGTTGCCGGCAGCAATAACGGTGAAAAAACTCAGAACCGATAAAGCTTCTTGCCAATCCCGGCTCTAGGGCCCGCTCTTCTGTAAGCCTCTCCACCTCATCACTAAAAGCAGTGCCCGCCTGTTCGCACCAATCACTCCACAATGAATCCAGCTGGTGTTTGAGTGGCTCGGGGCAATTGGCGTGGTCGAACATGGGGTATCAATCCTTAGAGCAGCTATGAGGCTGGTGTGCCTGCTCATTTTTTCCTAGGTCGAATTCAATTTTGAAGCGAGCAGCTTAGGACAGCTAGCTTCTTAATGCCTCCACCTATTCTTCACCAGCTAGGCAATCCAGCTCCAAACTTTAAAACGCAATGTCTGGCGGCGGAGCTACACGCAACACTTCCGCAACGGTAGTCAGGCCGGCTGCCACTTTTTTGGCACCTGAGAGACGCAAGCTACTCATACCCTCTCGCATTGCCTGACGACGCAGCTGCTGCAGATCGCAATCAGGGGTAACCTGTGCCTGGACAGGCTCACTGAACGGCAGTATTTCGTAAATGCCTTGACGTCCCAAATAACCGGTATTACGACACTCCAGGCAACCTATCGGTGCATATACCTTTTCCGGGAGCGGAGCCTTCCATGGGCGCACCAGGGAATGCCAATCGGCCTCTGCTATCTTATCCGCACGCTTGCATGACGGGCACAGGGTGCGAACCAGTCGCTGCGCCATTACCCCGAGGATGGTCGATTTAAGTAAGTAGTGAGGTAACCCCAGGTCAAGCAATCGAGTGACCGCCGTAGGGGCATCGTTGGTATGTAAGGTGGAGATCACCAAGTGCCCGGTAAGCGCCGCCTGTACCGCCATCTGCGCTGTCTCAAGATCGCGGATCTCCCCCACCATAATGATATCCGGGTCCTGGCGCATCAGGGTCCGAATACCTGCGGCAAAATCGAAACCGATAGAGTGGTGCACCTGGGTTTGGTTGAAGCTCTCTTCAACCATTTCAATCGGATCTTCCACCGTGGAGACATTCACCGCGCTGGTAGCCAACTGTTTGAGGCCTGTATACAGAGTGGTGGTCTTTCCCGACCCCGTAGGCCCTGTTACCAGTACAATGCCGTTGGGACGCGACAACATTTTTTGCCAGCGGGACAAATCTTCACCACCCAAGCCCAGGTCACTGTAGGAGCGCGCCAGCACTTCGGGGTCGAAAATTCGCATCACCAGTTTTTCACCAAAGGCTGTAGGCAACGTAGAGAGGCGCAGCTCCACTTCACTGCCATCGGGTCGCTTGGTCTTGATACGTCCATCCTGGGGCTTTCGCTTCTCAGCCACGTTCATTCGCCCGAGAATTTTCAGGCGGCTGGTCACAGCAGCATTCACCTGATCTGGCAGCTCGTGAATAGGGTGCAGCACACCATCGATACGGAAACGGATTCGCCCCACTTCCCGCCTTGGCTCGATATGGATATCACTGGCGCGCTGGTCGAAGGCATGCTGCAGCAGCCAGTCGACAATATTGACGATATGTTGATCGTTGGCCTCGGGATCCTTGAGGTTGCCGAGCTCCAGCAACTGCTCAAAATTGTTCGCAGTAGATGTACCTTGCAGGCCGCTGGCCCCAGAAATGGAGTTGGCAAGGGAGTAGAACTCCACGCAATAGCGCTTAATATCTGCGGGGTCCGCCACCACTCTCCGTACCATACGGCCACTGGTGTGCTCCAACTGCTCTTCCCAGCCCCTAGCGAAAGGCTGTGCAGTTGCAACCAAGAGTTCTTCTGCTCCCGCTTCAACACATAAGATCTGATGGCGCTTGGCAAACTGGAAGCTCATCACCTCGGTCACCGCACTCACATTCACTTTAAGCGAGTCAATATGATAGAGGGCATGAGAGGAAATATCTGCTAACCAGGCACTGAGAACTTCGCTGTTCAATAGGGCTCCGGGGGCTTTCCGGTTGGCGAGGTCGCAGCTTGCGATGTAGCTGAGAGGGTGCATTTGTGCCTGCTCAGCAGTACGCGGAGTACCTACAATCCGGTTAGCATCCTGCCTGCTCACATAGCCCTGGCCGACAAGGTCATCCAGCAGCCCATGTAAGTCCAGCAGCCTGTCCGCGGCTTTGCTCTCTGCCATTGGTAAACCCCCTTTATTCTCATATGGCGACGCCGCATTGTAGCCCCATCCTCAGGGTACAACAGTGCATCGTTAACGCACTATTACCGAAGTTGCTCCGATTGGGGTACCATGCCGCCGTTTCGCACCCTGAGCAATGGAGCTAACCATGGCCCTGTCGAATATTGCCAATCTGTTTGGCCGCTCTCCAATCAAGCCGATTGAGAAGCATATGGCTACGGCCCACGAGGCTTCAGCCGATCTGATTCCGTTTTTTGACGCACTGATCAAAGGTGATCTGGAAGAGGCGGAAAAAATTCAACTGCGCATCTCTGCCACAGAAAACCGCGCAGATGACATCAAAAGAGATCTGCGCCTGCACCTGCCGGACAGCCTGTTTATGCCGGTCTCCAGATCCGATCTGCTGGAGCTGTTGCACGCGCAAGATGAGGTTGCCAACACCGCGCAGGATATCGCCGGGCTGGCAGTGGGCAGGAAAATGCAAATCCCACAAAGCCTGCAGCCGCTCATGGCCACTTTTGTTGAAAGTGCTGTGGCGACCTCATCCCAGGCACTGCGCGCCATTAACGAACTGGATGAGCTGCTGGAAAGTGGTTTCGCCGGCCGTGAGGTCACCATCGCAAAGCGCATGACTGAAGAGCTGGACGAGCTGGAGCGCAAGTCAGACAAGCTGGAAATTGAAATTCGCGCTGCGCTTTTCGCCATAGAAAAAGACTTACCGCCGGTGGATGTAATGTTTCTCTACCGCGTTATTGAATGGATCGGCGAACTAGCCGACCGCGCCCACAGCGTGGGCAACCGATTGCAGTTGTTGTTGGCACGTTAGGGGGTTCAGCGTGGAAATTATTAGTCAATACGGCCATATTCTGTTGATTTTGGCCTGTGTCGCGGGCTTCTTTATGGCCTGGGGCGTTGGTGCAAATGATGTCGCCAACGCCATGGGTACATCTGTGGGCTCGCGCGCACTGACTATCAAGCAGGCGATCATTATCGCCATGATTTTCGAGTTTGCCGGTGCTTACCTAGCTGGCGGAGAGGTAACTGCCACCATTCGCAAGGGTATTATTGACTCGGAAATCTTTGCCTCGCAGCCAGAGTTGCTGGTTTACGGCATGCTATCTGCCCTTCTCGCCGCCGGCACCTGGTTGCTAGTGGCGAGCATCCTCGGCTGGCCAGTATCGACTACCCACTCAATCGTTGGTGCAATTGTCGGCTTTTCTGCAGTTGGCATCTCTGCCGACGCTGTGGCCTGGGGTAAAGTTGGCAGTATTGTAGCCAGCTGGGTGGTTTCTCCTCTGCTAGCTGGCACTATCTCCTTCCTGTTATTCCGCAGCGTTCAGCGGCTGATTCTCGATACCGAAGATCCATTCAATAACGCTAAGCGTTATATTCCCTTCTACATGTTCGCTGTAGGCTGGATGATCGCGATGGTGACCCTGACCAAGGGCCTGAAACATGTCTTGAAAGATGCCAATATCCAGCTGACATTCGTGCAGGATGCAGGCATCGCAGCCATTGCCGGTCTTATTGTGGCGGGTATCGGTATTGCCATGCTCAAGCGCGTGAAGCGCGACCCCTCCGCAGAATCCGAGAATCGCTTTGCCAATGTGGAGCGAGTCTTCGCGATTCTGATGATCTTTACTGCCTGTGCCATGGCTTTTGCCCACGGCTCTAACGACGTGGCCAATGCAGTAGGCCCACTCGCAGCGGTTGTAAACACTATCCAGAGCGGTGCGGTAACCGCCAAAGCCACTATGCCCTCCTGGATTCTGCTCCTTGGTGGCCTGGGAATTGTTGTGGGTCTTGCCACTTACGGCTTTAAGGTAATGGCCACTATTGGCAAGAAAATTACCGAGCTGACTCCGAGCCGCGGTTTTGCCGCCGAGCTGGGGGCTGCCGCCACCGTCGTTCTGGCCTCGGGAACTGGACTGCCAATTTCCACCACCCATACCCTGGTTGGCGCAGTTCTCGGTGTTGGCCTGGCACGTGGTATTGGCGCCCTGAATCTGCGTATGATCACGACCATTGCAGCTTCTTGGGTAGTAACTTTGCCCGCAGGTGCCGGTATTGCAATCCTGTTCTTCTACTTGTTTAAAGGTATATTTGGCTGATAAGCCAGTCTTAGGCTTTAAGAAAAGTCGATTAGAGGGAGGCCCCAAAAGCCTCCCTTTTTTATTGCCTCTAATTCGCCATCTACCTGTTTGAGCTACGCTGTTGCAACGCAGGGCGAGATAGCCTGCCCTTTTATCAGCCGGGAATTCCAGCCTCTCCAAGCAATTGGCCTCCACTGCAATGAAGACAACTAACACATGCCAATGGACTGTCGGAACCTACCTCGCGCAGAGGTTAAAAGATGCGGGAGTCCGGCATTATTTTGCTCTACCTGGCGACTATAACCTGGTACTGCTGGACCAGCTATTGATGCACAGGGACTTACAGATGATCAGCTGTTGCAATGAGCTAAATGCAGGCTATGCCGCCGATGGCTATGCACGTGCCACTGGTGGGCCATCAGCGGCGGTGGTCACATTCTCCGTTGGTGGATTGAGCATGATTAATGCCGTTGCAGGAGCCTATGCCGAGGACCTACCGCTAATCGCTATCTCTGGGGGCCCAAATACCAACTCTGAAGCTGAGTGGGAATACTTGCATCACACATTGGGCAAGGTCGACTATAGCTATCAGCGAGAGATGTATTCCCGCATAACCGCAGAAACCGTGATCATCCACCACCCCTCACTGGCACCCGCCGCTATCGATCGCGCAATTGATACGGCAATGTTGCGCCGCAAACCGGTATACATTGAGATCGCCGCAAATGTCGCCAATGCTCCAACTTCCGCACCCATACCCCGCGGTTTTGCCAGGCGCGCTACCAGCGATCCCGATTCCCTCAACGCTGCAACCAAGCATGTTGCCGAATTCCTTAATGCCGCTGAGAGACCGGTACTGATCGCCGGAAGTAAAATCCGTGCAGCCAATGCCCGCATCGCCCTTCACGATTTGGCCCAAAGCTGTAGTTACGGCGTCGCCACCATGCCCGATGCTAAGGGCATAGTGTCTGAGGCACACGAGAACTTTATGGGGATCTATTGGGGGCCAGTGAGTACGCCAGGTTGTAGTGAGATAATTGATACCTCCGATGCGCTATTGTTCGCAGGACCACAATTCACTGACTACACAACTACCGGACACCAACTGGGTTTTGAAAAAGCCGGGCAATCTTCTGCCACCCGGCCTCAATACAACTCGGGGAGACCTGTTACAGCAATGTGCACATGAACGACCTGCTTGAAGCTCTTGTAGGACAACTCAAACCCAACGATGGTGCACTCAAGGCCTACCGAAGAGTCAGCAGTCCAAAACACATTCCTCAGCCAGGCAAAGCCAAGACTCCACTATCTATCCGGCAACTGTTTACACGAATACAGAAACTGCTCGACCGTAAAAGCACTTTGCTGGTGGAAACAGGGGACTCATGGTTTAACGGTATGGAGCTATCCCTGCCTGAAGGTGCACAATTTGAAATCCAGATGCAATACGGGAGTATTGGATGGTCAGTAGGGGCGACTCTTGGTTACGCACTGGGGAAGGACAAAGGCCGCCTTATTTCCTGTATTGGCGACGGTTCTTTCCAGCTGACTGCACAAGAAATTTCCACCATGATCCGCTATCAGGTCGACCCGATTATTTTCCTGATCAACAACGGTGGCTATACCATTGAAGTGGAAATCCATGATGGCCCTTACAATAAGATTAAAAACTGGAACTACGCCCAATTAGTTGAAGTATTTAGTGCGGGAGAAGGTGATGCCTGGGGCTGTAAAGTCAGTACCGAGGGGGAACTGGATAAAGCTATTAAGGAGGCTAAAAGCCGTAAAGGGCTCTGCCTGATAGAAGTGATCATCGACCGCAACGATTGCAATGTGAATCTGCTGCGCTGGGGGAACCAGGTTGCGCGTAATAACGGCCGTGCAAACCGAAGCATGTAAAAAAACCAGGTAAAATGAGAACTACGTTCGCGCTCAAGTAAGAGCATTAGTCGTCCAGCCTTAGCCTCTATTTACAAAACCTAAGTGCTCTATAGCACCGCTTCCAATTGGCTAGCACGCCGGTAATACTACTTTTCCTGAACATAATAATGTCCATTACTTAACTTACGTCTTATCCATGCCACTGCTACTCTTTGTCACCTTCCTTTGGGCCCTTTCCTTCAGTTTGATCGGGGTTTACCTGGCCGGCCAGGTGGATAGCTACTTTTCCGCAATGAGCCGGGTATTACTCGCCTCCCTGCTATTTTTGCCGATGTTGCGGTGGCGTCGCTCAGGCACTCGCATTGCCTTAACCCTTATGACTATTGGTGGTGTACAGCTTGGGCTGATGTATTTGTTTTATTACCAGTCATTCCTTCTTCTGAGCGTCCCGGAAGTCCTGTTGTTTACCATATTTACTCCTCTGTATATTGCCCTTTTATACGACCTCCTCAAGAAACGAGTCTCTTTATGGAATCTGGCAATCGCACTATTAGCAGTTTCCGGGGCAGCTATTATTCGCTGGGATAAACCGAATGGCGACTACTGGAATGGATTCGCCATGGTCCAAGGGGCAAATCTATGCTTTGCACTGGGCCAAGTAGCCTACAAGCAGTTCATGCAGCACCGACAGCCACTTGAGCCCAGGCAAACTTTCGGCTGGTTTTTCCTGGGTGCCAGCTTAGTTACCGTGACAGCCTGGACACTATTGGGTGAAGCCAAATATCCGCAAAACGAAATTCAGTGGGGTGTACTAATCTGGCTAGGGCTGGCCGCATCAGGGCTTGGCTACTTTCTTTGGAACAAAGGCGCTACCCAGGTTTCCGCCACAACTTTGGCAGCTATGAATAACGCCTTGATTCCCGCGGGCTTATTGGTAAACCTGTTAATCTGGAATCGAGAAGCCGATATCACAAAACTGGCAGTGGGAGGTGGTGTAATTACCGCAGCCGTAATAATTAGCGAATGGCGCAACAGGAAAAGGGAGATCCACTATGGCGAGTACCGCAGTACCTAACCTCAAGGAGCAACTGCGCCAGCTTGTTGGCACTCCGAGTATCAGTGCCACAGATCCAGCGCTCGATATGGGGAACCGACCGGTGGTGGAACTATTGGCAACCTGGCTGGAAGCCCTCAATTTTAAAGTGGAATTGTTGCCCCTGAAAGGCAACCCTCTCAAGGCCAACATGATCGCCACTTTGGGCGGCAGCTCCGATGGCAATGGCGGACTGATTTTATCCGGACATACCGATACAGTGCCTTATGATGAGGGCCGATGGCAGTCCGATCCTTTCAAGCTGATAGAGCGAGACAATCGCCTATACGGCCTCGGTAGTAGCGATATGAAAGGGTTCTTCCCCCTTGCCATTGAGGCGGCCAAGTCCTTCTTAAATAAGCCTCTGCGCCAACCCCTTACGATTCTTGCAACGGCCGACGAAGAGACCTCAATGGCTGGGGCACAGGCATTGGTCGAAGCAGGGAAACCCCACGGGCGCTTTGCGATAGTAGGTGAACCCACCGGCTTGCGCCCTATACGCATGCACAAAGGGATAATGATGGAGGCAGTGCGAATCACCGGCCAGTCCGGTCACTCTTCCAATCCCAGCCTTGGCGCCAATGCCTTGGAAGCCATGCACTCAGTAATTGGAGAGCTGATGTCTTTGCGAGCCGAATGGCAGCAAAAATACAATAACCCGGGCTTTGCCGTACCTGTCCCAACCTTGAACTTGGGCTGCATCCATGGCGGCGACAACCCTAATAGAATATGCGGCTCTACTGAATTGCAATTCGATGTGCGCCCACTACCAGGCATGCATCTGGCAGACCTGCGCGCTGAACTGCAAAAACGTCTAGCCAGCTGTATCGACAACGACAGAATTCGCCTGGAAGTGATTTCCCTATTTCCAGGTGCACAACCTTTCGAGCAAGAGCAGAATTCTGAGCTGGTGCAGACTGCAGAAAAACTCTGTGGCCATACCGCCGGAAGCGTCGCCTTCGCTACAGAGGCTCCCTACTTGAAGAGCATGGGCATTGACACTATTGTGCTGGGTCCAGGTGATATTGACGTAGCCCATCAGCCAGATGAATACCTTGGGCTAGAGCGTATCAATCCCATGGTGGATATATTACGCAAACTGATAGCCCGCTTCTGCCTATAAGCACAGCACCCTAACTCGGCATACAGCAGGAGTCTGGGCACTTCGCCTGGAGTAGATAAAACCTCCAATACTTGTCTTTAAGCTGGCAAGTACCTCAGTAAACGGAAAGGCATTAGTGAGCGACGATAGCGCCTCCCTCAACTGGTTCCGCCATGCGGCACCCTATATTAACGATCTTCGCGGTCGCACCCTGGTGATTGGAGTCCCTGGTGACGCCCTGGAACACACCAATTTCCGTAATTTAGTGCATGACCTAGCGCTACTCGCCAGCCTCGGCGTGCGCTTGGTAGTCGTTCATGGCGCCCGCGCCCAAGTGAACCGGGCCCTTGCTGAGAGCGGCATAGAGAGCCGCTTTCACGACAATAACCGGGTCACCAATCGAGAGAGCCTGGAGATAATTAAAGCTGCGGTGGGTAGATTGCGATTTGATATCGAAGCCGCATTTTCACAGGGTCTACCTGACTCCCCTATGGCCCGCTCAGCTTTGAAAGTGATTTCCGGTAACCTGGTTACCGCACGGCCCTGCGGAGTGCTTGATGGTGTCGACTTGGGCTGGACAGGTACCGTTCGGAGAATGGAAGTCAATACCATTGAGCAAGCCTTAGACCAGGGTGCGCTGGTATTGCTCTCTCCACTGGGCACTTCGCTGACAGGGGAACTGTTCAATATCAACTACCTCGACCTGGCAGCGGAGGCAGCGCGGGTATTACGAGCAGAGAAGCTGGTACTGTTCCGCGAACCTGCCCAGTTAATCTTGGACGGTAACCCGGTTCACGAACTCAGTATTGTACAGGCTGAACAAGTTTCTGCTCGAGTACGAAGCAAAGCTCTAGGGTGTGCCATACGCGCCTGTAATTCCGGGATCGCTCGTACCCATTTGCTCAGCTACTGTCAGAATGGCGCTCTTATCCAGGAGCTGTTTCGCCGCGAGGGTGCCGGTACAATGATCTACCGGGATAGCTATGAAGTGGTGCGCCGTGCGCGTATCACCGATGTTGGTGGCATTCTCGGCCTTATTCGCCCGCTGGAGAAGCAGGGTGTCCTGGTACGCCGCTCTCGGGAAAAGCTCGAAGCAGAGATTGAGCATTTCACTCTGGTAGAAGTCGATGGGACCCCGGTGGCTTGTGCTGCTCTCTACCCGATCAGAGATGACAGCGGGATCACATCAGCAGCGGAAATTGCCTGTGTGGCCAGCCATCCCGAATTCCGCGGCGGTGGCCGTGGCGCCAAGTTGATGCGACACCTGGAGCGTCAGGCCCGCACCCTAAATGTCGATGAGCTCTATGTGCTCACCACGCAGACCGAGCATTGGTTTATTGAGCAGGGGTTTAAGCAAGTGGCGATCAAGGACCTGCCCACATCTCGCAAGTCTCTCTACAATATTCAGCGCAATTCGCGGATTCTGCGTAAACGCATCACTGCCAGCCCTCCTGCATAAACTGCTCCATCCGCAATTTTCATCCTAGTAAGTCGCGCAACTTGATCAATTTGCGCGAAAATATCCCAGATATCGGATTTTTTGATAAGCTGACGCTCTAATTTACACAGCCGGATGCTTGTACCATGCCCAGATATCGTTCCCGTACCTCCACCGCCGGACGCAACATGGCCGGCGCCCGGGCACTGTGGCGAGCCACAGGAATGACCGACGCCGATTTCCACAAGCCGATTATCGCCATCGCCAACTCTTTCACCCAGTTTGTGCCGGGCCACGTACACCTGAAGGATATGGGACAACTGGTGGCAAGGGAGATAGAGCGAGCCGGTGGTGTCGCCAAGGAATTCAATACCATCGCCGTAGATGATGGCATTGCCATGGGCCACGACGGCATGCTCTACAGCCTGCCCAGCCGTGAGATTATCGCCGATTCAGTAGAATACATGGTCAACGCACACTGTGCTGATGCCCTGGTATGTATATCCAACTGTGACAAGATCACTCCGGGAATGCTGATGGCCGCTCTACGTCTGAATATCCCGGTTATTTTCGTATCCGGCGGACCAATGGAGGCCGGTAAAACCAAGCTGGCCGATCATAAACTGGATCTTGTCGATGCGATGGTGATCGCTGCTACGGATACAGCAACTGATGAAGAGGTTGCAGAGTACGAGCGCTCCGCCTGCCCTACCTGCGGCTCATGCTCCGGCATGTTCACCGCAAATTCTATGAACTGTCTGACTGAGGCACTGGGCCTCTCACTGCCAGGCAATGGCACCCTGTTAGCCACCCATGTGGACCGCAAAGAGTTGTTCCTGCGCGCAGGACGAGAAATCGTTTCGCTAACGAAGCGTTACTACGAAGAAAATGACGAGAGCGCCCTGCCTCGCAATATCGCCAACCGCAGTGCTTTCATGAATGCCATGGCTCTCGATATCGCCATGGGTGGCTCGACCAACACGATATTACATCTACTCGCCGCTGCCCAGGAGGGCGATATCGACTTCAACTTACAGGATATCGATCGACTCTCCCGCGAGGTACCGCAACTGTGCAAAGTCGCGCCTAACACAGAGAAGTACCATGTTGAGGACGTCCACCGAGCCGGTGGGGTAATGGCGATTCTCGGCGAATTGGAATCTGCTGGGTTAATTGATGCCTCCCTGCCCACAGCCTACGGTGGCTCATTAGCGGATGCACTAAAGCAATGGGATATCTCTCGCACCGATAAGCAATCGGTGCGTGACTTCTACCGGGCTGGTCCCGCAGGAATTCCCACACAGACCGCATTTAGCCAGGCCTGCCGCTGGCCAACTCTTGATGTCGATCGCCAGCAAGGCTGTATTCGCTCAGCCGAGCATGCTTATTCTGCTGAGGGCGGGCTGGCAGTTTTATTCGGCAACCTGGCCCCTAATGGCTGCGTAGTGAAAACTTCCGGCGTAGACGAGGCGCTTTGGCATTTTGAAGGCCCGGCTCATGTGGTTGAGAGCCAAGAGGAGGCGGTTTCGCATATTCTCAAGGGCAAAGTTCACAAAGGTGAAGCCGTGATAGTGCGCTATGAGGGCCCCAAAGGCGGCCCCGGTATGCAGGAGATGCTCTACCCCACCAGCTACCTGAAATCCAAGGGATTAGGGGAACACTGTGCATTAATTACTGATGGTCGCTTCTCAGGCGGAACTTCCGGCCTCTCTATCGGGCATGTATCACCAGAAGCAGCTTCTGGTGGCACTATCGCCTTAGTGCGAAATGGAGATCCAATACATATTGATATTCCCGCCCGAAAAATAGAGGTCGCGATTAGTGATAAGGAGCTCGAGAAACGCCGCCAGGATATGGTCAGCCTCGGCCCACAAGCCTGGAAACCGGGTGAATCTCGCCCCCGCAAGGTTAGTAAAGCTCTTAAAGCGTATGCGTTACTCGCCACCAGTGCCGATCGGGGCGCGGTGCGAGAAATTAATTGACTAAAAACATGAAGTAAAACGGCCCTCTTTGAGGGCCGTTTTTTTATTTCATTGCGCCAACTTATAAGTAATACGATTACGCACACCATAGCGCTCTACAGGCTGACCGTCTTCCATTTGCGGCTGGTATTTAAATCGCTCAGCCGCTGCCAGTGCCGAGCGATTGAATACATTGGTAGGCTTCCCAGCGCTGTCGAATCCCCCAACTACCTGGGCATCACGCACCGCTCCGGTTTTGGTTATCGTAAACTCCACAACTACGTAACCCTCCATGCCTCTGCGCATAGCCACACTAGGGTAACGCGGTGCGGGCTTATAAACAGGAAGAGGTTCTCTCGATACAATAACCGGGTTACCCCCAGTTTCAGCAACCGGCGGAGCAACCGTTGGTATGGTATCTATAATCTCTACGTCTCTGATCACCTCAGTGCGCTGAATTGGTGGCGGAATATCCTGAGGGCTGGGCGGTGCCTGGTACTCTTTAACCGTTACCACCTTTTTCTCAGTGATATCTATTGGTTGAATCGTCGGTAACGGCTTAGCCACCGGCTCCACAAAATTAGTGGAAATCAACTGGCTCATTAAAAAAATCAACCCGAGAGTTATCAGGGCAGCATAGGCCAAACCTTTGGCATAGCCAGAAAGCTGATAGGTAAGTAGAAATTCAGGGCTGGAAATTGGCGGGCAAGCTCTATCCATAACACCTCTCCTATTATTGTTAGGGTGCAAAAACGGCATCTGGAGTGCCGAAATGGAAAAAGCTGATCAGCTGACTCTAATCATTAGTCAATTCACGAAAAAATGCAAATAGTCCATTAATACAGGTTATTTAGCCTGGGCAATTGAGAGAACTCTAGAAAAGAAAAAAGGCCATACATTTCTGTATGGCCTCCTAAAAAAGGTAAATAATTGAAGGAAATTAAATCGCTAACTGCTCTTCACGCTTTTTCTCACCCTCAACGTAAGCGATCCACTGCTGCGCAGACTTTTTAGAGCGCTCATCTTTTGAAGCTTTCTTGAGACTTACCAAAGCTGCGTCATAACGTTTCAGGTTAGCATTAGCCATACCCATCACGATGTGCAGCTGATCGACACGCTTAATTTTGCCTTTTGCAAAAGCCTTCTTGCCCATCGAAATGGCTTTCTCATTCTGATCCAGATCCAAATAGATACCGGCCAAACGTGAGTAAATTTCCCCTTTGTCAGACAAGCTAGCTGCAGCCTCCAGCTGAGGGATTGCTTTTTGCAGCTCCTGAGCCATCTGGTAAGCCTGGGCTAAAGTCTCCAGGTTCTTAGCTGTTCGAGGGATCTTCTTCTCTTTAATACCTTTGGCAATAACCTTGGCACCTTTATAAGGCATTTCATGCCCCATAAAGAGATAGCCCATGTTCAGTAAATCCCGATCTTTCTCCAAAGCACCAGCAATATAAGCTGCTTCCATCATATGAAGCTGGTCTTTGTCACGCTTAAGCTCACCGTACATAGCTGCAAGAGTTTTGTAGTACACCGGCTTCGGGTAATACTGCACTAATTTTTCCAGAACACCCGCTACTTTTTTGTAGTCGTTGCGCTCGAAATACACAAACTGCTGCAACCCGTACCAGCCTTCCTTCGGTACCTTGCCCTCTTTCTCATACATGGATACCGCTACGTTGATATCCTTCAGTGCCTTAGCTTGGTCACCAACTTGGTTATAAGCCTGAGCACGCAATGCATAAGAATCTGCAGTAATACGATCAGAAACCTTGAACCACTGGTTCAAGTAATTGATCGCCTGCTTATAGTCTTCGGTTACGAAATAAAGTTGGGCCAAGGTAAACAAAGTGCCCACTTCAAGTGCTACTGGCAGGTTTTTTTCACCCTGACTCAGCACTTTCTTGAAGTAAGGAATAGCCTCTTTGTAGCGCTCGGTACTGTAGTAAACCACACCAAAGAAATTGTACATCTGTGCTATTTCATAGCCATTGTACCGTTTCTTGCTCGCATCCATTTCCTTCAGCGCAGCAAGAGCACCCGCCCAATCCTCTGCATCTGCAGCTTCCTGGGCCTTTTCCAGTTTTTTATACGCCGCTTCGCGCATTGCCGGAACTTTACGGGTCTTTTCTTTACTAGGCTTTTTTTGCTCTTGAGCCTGTGCCGAGGCGAAAGATGCGGAAACACCCGCTGCTTCAAGCACGGTAACACTGACTGCTGGTGCCAAGACCAGGGGCAGCGCTACTGAGGTGCGCAGAGCGAGCTTGGACAAACTTTTGCTAATGCTTGTCAACTTCATAGTGCTTCCCCTTAGTTTTTGGCCATATTAAAGCTGATCTTAGTCCTTACATTGGGAACTTCGGTCGGCTTGCCATCGACTACCCGCGGCTTGTACTTGTATTTCAGTGCAGACTTAAGCGCAGCTCTGTTGAAAACAGAAGTAGGCTTACCATCTAGCGTGAAAGCTTCAATTACGATGGGGTCACGTACAGAACCGTTTGTGGTCACCGTATATTCCACAATCACATACCCTTCCATTCCGCGCTGCAGGGCGCGTCGAGGGTACTGAGGCTGCACCTTAACAATTGGCAGATAATCCCCCTCACCAAAGCTGAAGCCCGACAACTTGACGCCGCCACCTGCTCTAGGGGCAGCAACACTGATACTGGTATCAATATTCGGGTCTTCAAACTCAGGCTCTGGCATCTCCGGCGGAGGCGTTTCTGGCTCCTCCGGTTTCACCGGTTTGGTCGTATCGTACTGTGTTTCGATCTTCTGCTCAGGCATCACCACATCGGCAACTTTGAATTGCTCCTTTTCCTCTGGAGCCTTCATGTTTGCCTGAATCAGCTGATGCATGGTGAAGATGAGGCCGAAGGTGGTGGCTACCGCCAACGTACCTGCCCCAAGAAGTCTTACCGGATTCATAGCTGTTAACTCTTTTCTGTCGCGACCGAAACTTTCTTGATGCCAATTTTCCTGGCAGCTTCCGCAATCAGGGCAATCTTCTCAATACTCGCTTCCTTATCGGGCTGAATTACCAACCACCCTTTTGGGTTTTCCGAGTAGAGGCGCTCCAGGACAATTCTCACCTGGCGCTCATCAACCTTATCTTTGGCAATCCAGATCTCATCACTGTCGTTGATCGCTACCAGAATAGAGGCGGCCTTGAGTTCAGCGGTTGTCGCATCCGGCTTCACAACATCAGCACCCGGTTCTTTAATAAAAGTCGCGGTGACGATAAAGAAGATCAGCATGATGAACACCACGTCCAGCATGGGCGTGAGGTCGATAGCACCCGCTTCTTCTTCTGCCGTATTTTGTCTTTTGCTCATAGCAACTCTCTTAGCGAACTTTCCCGCGAGGGGCTCAAGGGAGCACCCTCGGTGAAAATATCTGGTTGGCTAAACCTTCACAGCAAATAAGCTCACCTATTCGCTTATGTGTGCTTAGTGGTCCATCGTCAGATGGTCTTCCAGCAGCTGAGTCTCACGCTCTGCTTTCCGGGCAAGGTAAGTGTTGGCAAATACACCTGAGAGGGCCGCAACCATTCCCGCCATTGTCGGGATAGTTGCCATGGATACACCACTGGCCATCTGCTTGGCGTCACCACCACCAGTAATCGCGAGAACATCGAACACATTGATCATGCCCCAGACCGTACCCAGCAGCCCGAACAAGGGCGCAAGGGCAACACAAGCCTGGATCATATCCATATTGTCCTGAATTTTCTCGGATACCCGGGAGATCATCGCGTAGCGGATCTGGTGGGCCCCCCAGGATTTGCGCTCACCGCGCCCCTCCCATTGGTCAACCACACCTTGAACATCAACCTTCAACGCTTTGTTGAAGTAAAAGACCCGCTCAAAAATCAGCGTCCACATAAAGAAGGTCAGGCCGGCGATCAGGAACAGTACTGGCCCGCCCGACGCCATAAAGGCGTTGACGGCGGCCCATGCGTCGATTAATGCGTGCATGTTGCCGCCTCCTCTTATTTACGCTCGGCGTTTTCCGCCACGATACCGGCACTCTGCTCTTCCAGAATATGCAGAATACGCTTGGCGCGGCCGTTAACGATGGTGTGCATCAATACAGTCGGGATAGCAACACACAGACCGAGAACGGTGGTAATCAATGCAGAAGAGATACCACCAGCCATAGCTTTAGGATCACCAGCACCGAAGATAGTAATCGCCTGGAAGGTAATGATCATACCGGTAACGGTACCCAGCAGACCCAGCAGCGGAGCTACCATTGCAATAATCTTCAACAGGTTGAGACCGGATTCAATTGCTGGGCGCTCTTTCAGAACGGCTTCTTCCATCTTCAGCTCTAGAGTCTCGCCGTCGACACCTTTGTTTTCTTCAGCTACTGCCAGTACACGGCCCAGTGGGTTATTCGTATTAGGGGTAGCTGAACGCAGCTGAGCACTTACCTTGGCACTAACACCGGTCAGAACAATCAGGCGGAAAATGGCCAGCAGCATCGCAAATACACCAACTGCAGTGATGATATAACCTACGATGTCACCCTGGTGCCAACGCTCAACAATATCCGGGCTGTTGATCATGGCTTTCAGGTAGGAACCACCGGTAGGACCAGTCGGGTCAACACCAAATGCACTGAAGCCAGCTGTGGAGGCCTGCAGGCTTTCTGCCATACCCTGGAACTTGGCATCCGGCTGACGGATCAACTCAGCCATTTTGTAGGCTTTATTCATCTCCAGGTACTTGCCGTTGGAAACCAAGTTGAAGTTACCAACACGCACAACTTCCTGCTGAGCCTGTTCTCCGCTAGGCTTGATCACAGTTGCGTTGAACTTAACAACCTTGCCAGACTCCACGGTCTCACGCTGAATCTCAAACCACAGGCGTTCGATCTCTTCGATAGTGGGCAGCTGAGTAGCGCTGTTCATCTTTGCCAGCAGGCCATCAATAAACTCGGTACGGCCAGGATACTGGGCAGATACCAGAGAAGAGCCAACATTCGCTCTCAGGTCTGCTGCAGTAGAGGACATATGGCCGAATAGCTCTTTCAGGGAGCCCAGACGCTCGTCCAGCTGCTGGCGCTTCTGGTCAACAGCAACTTCCTGTTCCTGGTATTTCTTTTCCAGCTCGGCAGAGCGCTTTTCTTCCGCCGTGCGAGTGTCTTTGGCCTTGTTCAGCAGAGATTGCTGATTAGCTTTCTGGCGACGGAAATCAGCTTCACGCTGTTTGTGCTCTTTGGATTCAGCAATTTTGGATTGTTGAACCATTTTCAGCAGATCGTCGAGGGAAGCTGCTTTCTCTTGGGCAACAGCAGAGAAGCTGATCAGGCCAGCCGCTGCTGCAACTAATACGCGTTTGGCAATAGAGGATTTCATTGCGCTGCCTCCGGAGCCGGGATCGGCATGGTCATGATGTCGATAGTGGCCTGCTTCTTGGCGATCTTCAGGCCATTCATGAGGGCGCGGCGATATTCGCCAGCATCGATTTCAACCCAGGCTTTCTGGCCTTTATCGTAGGCAAGAGAGATCTCGGAATCGGTAGTCTGAGCCAGCAGAGCGATACGGCCGATCTGCAGCACGTTTACTTCGCGCTCCTGGCCATTTACGTTCAGGGAATCACCGTAAGTGTCAATCTTACGCGCGTACTCCGCTTCGAAGTTGTACAGCTCCAATACCTGACGGAATTTCTCCGCAACAGTAATATCGGAACGGTCCATATTGTTCTTTACACCTTCGAGGTTTGCCATGCGCTCGTCCAGTTTGAACGGGGCATCCAATTCGATGAACTGCTCCAGACCTTCCAGCATGCGCAGGATCAGCGGCTGGATTTGACGTTCAATGACAGTAACGTTGGCAATAGATGCATCCAGCTCATTGATAACCTGGAGCTGGTTGGCCAGCTGCTTTTCCAGCTGACGGTTGTATACGCGCAGACCATCGATTTCTTTATTGACCACCTTGAAGTCCTGCAGCAGGCTGCTAGTTTCTTCGGCAATCTTGTCGATGCGCTTTTGCGATGCCTGGGCCGCAGTGGTTTTCTGCTGGCCGACGGCGAGTACGTTATCGAGAGTATCCGCAGTGGCTACGCTGCCGTAGAGCGCGCCGGCAGACAGCGCAGTGGTCAGCGCCACAGCCATGAATCGCTTGGTTTTCATTAGACCCCCCAGTGGGTTCAATATTTCACAACATGGTCGCGATGAGTTAGCTGCCACAACGCGGTGTCCTTTTGTTTTAAAAACATTGGTTAGAAGACAGCTAAGAGCCGCACATTGTAAACAGCCGATTTGATTATTCAAATGCCGATTGTCAGCATCGGCCCGCATGGGTAGCAAGGTAACAACCGGGTAACAAAACCGGGTCACTTGCACACATTGGCGGCGGTGTTCCTTGTGTAGGCTGTCGCAGAATTTAACAGATTGATCAACTTTTAATCAAATTGTTTTTATTTAAATCTGTCGTACTGAACTAATGCGTAGTTGTACTCATTCTTGTCTGAAGCAGGGTAACACTCCCGCACCACTTCGACCCATGAGTCGTCAATCTCTGGGAAGAAGGCGTCCCCTTCCACATCGGCATCTACCTCGGTGATATAGAGTCGCGCTGCCATTGGTAGGGCCTGGCGGTAGACCTGCGCCCCACCGATCACCATCAATTCAGCCGCACCTGCCAGTGAGGCCCGCTCACGGGCAAGGTCCAGGGCGGACTCCAGAGAGTCCACCACTTCGACACCTTCAGCTGCCCAATCACGATTGCGGGTGATCACGATATTGACGCGACCCGGTAGAGGTCGGCCGATAGACTCATAGGTTTTGCGCCCCATCACTACAGGTTTGCCCATAGTCGTGCGCTTAAAGAACTGCAGATCACCTGAAATACGCCAGGGGAGCTCATTGTTTTTACCGATAGCACCATTGCGCGCTATAGCCGCAATCAGGGCGATAGATGTATCCATACCTCTCCCCTTAAACCGCGACCGGTGCCGGTATATGCGGATGAGCTTCATAGTTTTGCAGCTCGAAATCTTCAAAGCGGAAGGCGAACAGATCTTCCGCATCGGGGTTTAGTTGCATCTTTGGTAGCGGCAGAGGCTCACGCTGCAATTGCAGCTCAACCTGCTCCAGGTGATTGGAGTAGAGATGAGCATCACCAAAAGTATGAATGAACTCGCCCGGCTTAAGGCCACAAACCTGTGCCAGCATCAGGGTTAGCAGGCTGTAGGAAGCAATATTAAAGGGGACTCCGAGGAAGATATCCGCGCTGCGCTGATACAACTGGCAGGACAACTTACCCTCAGCCACGTAAAACTGAAACAGCGCGTGGCAGGGAGCGAGCGCCATACGCCCCTCGCGGGCATTATCTGCCGGGGAAATCCCCTCATCGGGAAGATCTGCCGGGTTCCAGGCACTGACAATCAGGCGCCGGGAATCGGGACGGGTTTTTAATTGGTGTACCAGTTGTTCAATCTGGTCGATTTGACGGCCATCCGGTGTCGGCCAGGAGCGCCACTGATGGCCGTATACCGGACCCAGGTCACCATCTTCTGCGGCCCACTCATCCCAAATTCTTACCCTATTTTCCTGCAGGTAACGGATATTGGTATCCCCCCGCAAGAACCAAAGGAGTTCGTGGATGATCGAGCGTAAATGGCACTTTTTCGTGGTAATTAGCGGAAACCCCTCCGCGAGGTCAAAGCGCATCTGATACCCAAAAACGCTTAAGGTGCCGGTGCCTGTACGGTCACCTTTTTCCGTGCCGTGATCGCGCACATGGCGCATTAGATCGAGGTACTGCTTCATCTATTGCTATGCTCCGCCATTAACTTGGGAACGCGTCCGCTTATTGCCATTTTTACCTCTACGCCCCTCTGGTAGAGGCTGGGTTCGGTAACTCCACACCAGCAGAGCGATACCGGCCAAAATCATCGGCAGGCTCAGAAGCTGGCCACGGGTCATCCAGCCAAAAAGATCGAAACCGATATGACCATCCGGTTCCCGCACAAATTCCACGAGGAAGCGGAATATGCCGTAAAGCAGAACAAACATACCGCCTACGGCAAGGCGTGGACGCGGTTTACTGGAAAACCACCAGAGCACAGCAAAGAGCACAAGCCCTTCAAGAAATGCCTGGTAAAGCTGGGAGGGGTGCCTGGACAGCAGCTCAGGATCGCGGGGAAATACCATGCCCCAGGGGCCTTCAGTCGGCCGGCCCCAGAGTTCCTGGCCGATAAAGTTGCCCATCCGGCCCAGTCCCAAGCCAATAGGCACCAAGGGAGCCACAAAGTCGATTAGCACGGGGAAGGTTGTACCAATTTTACGGGCGTAGAGAACGGTAGCCAGCATCACTCCCACCAGGCCTCCGTGGAAGCTCATGCCGCCCTCCCACACTTTAAGCAGCGAAAGCGGATTCTCAATCAATTGCGGCAGGTTGTAGAAGAACATATAACCGAGTCGCCCGCCAACAACTACGCCTATTGCACAGTAAAGAATTAAGTCTTCGACTTCTGATTTAATTACCGGAGACCATGGTTTGGTGCTGCGACGCAGTGCCAACCACCAGGCTGCGATAAAGCCGAACAGGTACATCAAGCCATACCAGTGCACTTTTAATGGGCCAATAGCGATGGCCACCGGGTCTATTTCAGGGTAAGTCAGCATGGGGGAATCGAGATTGTTTGTTAAGCGCGTATTATGGTCGCAAAGCGCCCCGCAGCGAAAGGGGCGCGCCCTTCCCCACCGCCCAGGAAGCCGCTATGTGCCTACTACTGTTTGCCTATCGCTGCCACCCCGAGTACCCACTCCTGTTGATCGCCAATCGAGATGAATTCTACGCTCGTCCTACCGCCCCAGCAGCGCAGTGGAACACGGGAAGCTTGGTAGCCGGGCGGGATTTGGAAGCTGGCGGCACCTGGGCAGGCATATCCCCCGGCCGTGTCGCCGCAGTCACTAATATCCGCGAACCCGGCACACCCGAACCTGACAATGCGCTTTCCAGAGGGGAAATTCCGGTTAATTTTTTGACTGGCATGAGTACACCAGAGCAATTTGCCAGGACCCTTCAAGGGCCTCGCTACCGCGGCTTTAATGCGCTGCTATTTGACCTGAGAGCAGAACACCCTCTCACCTGTGCCGGCAATCGCCACACTCCATTTTTATTTACGGCAGGGGTTCACGGAATTTCCAACGGAGCACCAGATGCCCCCTGGCCCAAGGTCGAAAAGGGAAAGGCCGGTTTAGAACGGATTGTACAAAATATCAAGGGCCCAATTTCCGGCCATAACTTCGTAGAGCCAGCCCTCAGCTTGCTTCAAGACAGACAAAGAGCTGCGGACGCAAACCTTCCCAAAACGGGTGTTGGCCTTTCCCTTGAACGAGCCCTGTCGTCAATATTCGTACAGATAAACCATAGGGAAAAACTTCTGCCAGCCGACACCAAAACAGATAACTTGACTGGAGGTTACGGTACTCGCGCCAGCACCGTAGTCGCTTTTAATCGAAATGGCGCCAGCCAGTTATGGGAACAGACCTTTGAAAATGGTGAGCCGCAGGGACCCTTGCGTCACTTTTGCCTCGCTCCTCCAGAGCCATAAAAACCCCATGAAAAACTGTGACTTAGCCCACTTTTCACATTTGATTAGCCGTATCTAATCGTACAAGCACTCACCCACTAATGGAATTATTTCCGCCAAATAGAATAAATGTGCATGGTTGATACAGCTAGATTGTCGCTTTTTTCTTTCACACTTAATCTAAGAAGAAGCAAACGCCAAGCAAATTCCTCATTTGTTGCCATACTTACTTTCACAGACTGAAATTGGTTGATATTCGCGCAAGTGCGGCGCCAATTGTGGTCTAAATAAGAGGATGTCGCGCGGGACGCATGACAAGTGCGAGTCAACGCTGAACACCAAAATGTTTCTGGATGGGCTCGCCACAGGTTGGGAAGGTATGAACGATCTGGCGCCCGGTATTATCCGCAAGACAACCCCGGGCCCCTGCAGTATCGCTGAGGTACCATGTCTTATTTCAACCCTGAGCTCCGCAAACGAAAATCCATTCTGCCCCTGCTAACCCTGGGCACTCTTTGTGTCTCTATTCTCTATTATGCCTTTGCCGCGAACCAAGAAACGGTGCCGGTATTGCCTGAAAACGCCGTACGACCTCACTTGGTTCACTGGCTGGAAGAAAACCCTGACGCTTGGCCAGCCCAAGATCCTATATTCAACCCTGCCGCGGTGCGCAGAATTTACCAGCGCACGGATTACCGTCTACTGTGGTTCGATAACTACAACCTGAGTGAAAGCGCCAACGATCTGTTGAAGCAACTTACAGCAGCCAGCTCAGGCAATCCCAGCAGCATGGTGGATTACCGCTACCATCTCGGTTATTTCGACCGCACTTTGAGAGACACCCCCCAGCGACTGCAGATGGCCGCAGTTCTCGATATCCTGCTCACCGACGCGTTTGTCTCCTATGCCCAGGACACCCAACTGGACCGGCTAAGCCCCAAGAGTCGACCGCGTCGCGGTATCACTCCTGTGTTCCGTGATGACCAGGGATTTCGCATGGTTGCTCTGATACAACCCAGCCAGCGAGAGACCAATGAACATCGTGGGCGCAAACATTTTCGCGGCTACAACCGAGCGCGCATTATCGGCAGCACCCCACGCAGCCGCCATTACTCACGCGATTACGAAACTGACCGCGATCGCAATTATTCCAGCTCATCAAGCGCCAATCGCAGCTACAACCGCTCACGACACAGCTCTTACCGAGATAACAATGTAAATGGCTCTGGAGCCGGGAGTAATGGCAGCCGCGTATATTACAATCAAGGCCGTAATGCCAATGGTCGGGGAAGCGAGGCGGTCCCGCGCACGGAAAATAGCGAGGGGCCCTACTTCGAGGAGAATAAACCCTACGGTAGTGATGCATATGCCTTGAGAAATGAGCTTGAACGGCTGCGCAAAATCTCTGCTAGCGGGCGCTGGCGTCCCATTCCTCCAGGACCTGTTATGACTATGGGAGCACGCCACCCCCATGTGAGCCACCTGCGGGATATGCTCTCCCTATACGGTGACTATTCCAGTCGCTACAGTTATGGGGGCGTCGACCCCAACCGATTCGACCGCGGACTGCACGAGGCAGTGCTGCGTTTCCAAAAGCGCCATGGTCTTAAACCCGATGGAATTGTGGGCCGCGGCACGCGCAAACGGCTCAACCTCTCCCCTACTGCTCGGGCAAAAATTGTTGAGATGAATATTCTCCGCAGGGAGGAGTTGCCGGCCAATCTTGGGGAGCGCTTTATCCAGGTCAACATTCCCGCTTACCGTCTCCAATACGTGGAGAACAACCAGGTAAAGCTGGCCATGAATGTAGTTGTGGGTAAGAAAAAACATGCAACGCCTGAAATTACTACGAGGGTTAGCAAAGTAGTGTTCAATCCCACCTGGACTGTACCACGCAGTATCCTGGTGAATGAGATCCTGCCCAAAGCGCGCAAGAACCCCACCGGCATGGAAAACATGGGCTATCGGGTGGTTAGTGGTAGAGGGGAGTATCTACCGCTCACATCCCAGAATCTCTCGGCGGCAGGCGCGGGTTCCTACCTGATGCGCCAGATGGGTGGGGAGGAGAATATGCTCGGCCGGGTGAAATTTGAAATCCCCAATAAACACGATGTCTATCTGCACGATACGCGCGCGCGCAAATTATTCTCGCTGACCGACCGGGACTATAGCCACGGCTGTATCCGGTTGGAGAAGCCACGCCACTTGGCTGAGGCGTTATTGCGTCCACAGGGCGAATGGGATCATTGGCGTATAGACAAGCTAACCGTCGGCGAGGAAACCACCGAAGTAGACCTGAGGCAACTGGTCAAGGTGTATATCACTTATTGGACCGCCTGGGTGGATGGCCAGGGCAGGCTGAACTTCCGCCCTGATATCTATGACAAGGACGGACTCAGTGATAACCAGTTCTAAGTTATCGGGGCGGTCCCAGGGCCGCCCTTAGCCTCGTGAAAGTAATACCTATATACCTTTTCCTGTGAGTACCAGCAGCATCCATTCCCCATAATTATTTAGAGTTTCACGGTCACAAGTTACCACTGTGAGCAGAGTGATCATTTCCGGTGATCCTTCTTTGCTTACAGGGGTGACTTATGGGTGTTGGCTTTTCCCTTCTCGTTTGCGTGTTGCACGAAAACCGATGTGGTGCGGTTGCGCAATAATATTGGCTGTTGCACTGGGCTTTGAGCAGTCGATAGCAGTCGCCGCGCCAGGAAACGCCAAAAAAGATGATTCGATTGAGGGCGTTTCTGGCAGTGATCCTTTTTCCCCTTACGGCCGTCAATATGCCTTGCTAAGCGAGGAGCTGGCGCGCTACAGCGCCTTAGCGGAGGGGGAACAGTGGAAGCCCCTATCTAAAGGGCAACCTATAACTCCCGGAAGCCGCAGCCCTAGGGTCGCGCAGCTCCGCAGCCTGTTGATGCTGTATGGCGATTACCGGCCAGAAGACTTTGCTGAAACTACCGAAAAAGGCAGCCTGGAAGCTGATGTCTACGATAAGCCCCTGCAGCAGGCAGTACGCCGGTTTCAAAGACGCCACGGCCTGAAAGCCGATGGACTTGTGGACGAACGCACTCGCAGTCGTCTCAATACCAATCCTGCCAAACTGGCACAAATCCTGAGCGCCAATCTTCAGCGCTGGGAACAACTGCCCAAAGACCTGGGGCCACGCTATATCGTTGTTAATATCCCGGAATTCAGCCTCCGCCTGATCGACGGTGATCGAGAGCAGTTTCGTATGAAAGTGGTAGTGGGCAAACCGAAGCACAAGACTCCACTGATCGCCACGCGTATGACCCGCCTGGAATTCAATCCAGTGTGGCGTGTGCCGCCGAGTATCGCGCTGAAAGAACTTTTGCCAAAAGGCAGCTCGGCCCTGAGCGCCAAGGGCTACCGACTGGTCAACCACCGCGGCAGGGCTGTTCCCTTTACCAGAGGTAATGTCGCTGGCGTTCGCCGAGGAAAAGTAACGCTGCAGCAAAAAGGTGGACCGGGCAATGCACTGGGACGGGTCAAGTTTGTTATACCCAATCGCCAGGCAATTTTCCTGCACGATACAAACAGCAAGCACCTTTTCAAAAAAACCAACGCGCTTTCAGTCATGGCTGCATTCGTCTGGAAAAACCGCTGAAGTTTGCCCGCATGATGCTGGCTCAACAAAATCGCTGGAATAGGGCGCGCATAGACCGGGCACTGATGAGTAGCCGCACCCATGGCGTACAACTGAAAAATCCTCTTCCGGTCTATATCGCCTATTGGACTGCCTGGGTGGATGAGCATGGACAGCTACAGTTCCGACCGGATATTTACCAACGTGATAAAGCCGGTGCGGGGACAAACCGTGGTTAAGCACAAGTATCACCACGGGAGTTATTTATGGTCAAGATTCCCCGCCATCTAGGCCTAGCAGCCTTACTCAGTTTGGCTATCGCCTCTGCGACGCCAATACACATTGCCATGGCAACTAAGGAATCTGTGGCTCTAAACCCAGTCAATATCAGTAATCAACTGCGCTCTGAAGCCAACCATTATCGGGAGATTGCCAAACGCTGGCGGCCCATTAATGAAGGGGGCCCTCTTCAGGCAGGGGATAAAGACTTACGCGTGCTGCAATTGCGCAAATTGCTTGAACTATATGGAGACTATCGCGGGCAACCGGGACCTGCGTCAGCCCCTCAGAAGGATCACTTGCGCTTCGACAGCGCCCTACAGTCAGCCCTTGAAAATTTTCAGCGCCGCCACGGACTTCCCGCCACCGGGGTTGCCGATAATGAAACTCTCTCCGCCCTGTCAGTTTCCCCCGTTGAGCGCGCTAGGCAAATGACCCTGAATGCGGATCGCTGGGACCAACTATCCCTTCCCGAGGATGGCCGCTATATATTGGTCAATATTCCCAGCTACCGATTGCAGTTGGTCGAGAATGGACAGGTTAAGCTGGACATGAAAACAGTGGTTGGCAAAAGTAGCACCCGTACACCGAACATGCACAGCCGTATTACCAGTGTCGTCTTCAATCCCACCTGGACAGTGCCGCGAAGCATTCTGATTACCGAACTCCTCCCCAAGGCGCGACACAACCCCGCCGCCATGCACCGTCGTGGCTACCGAGTAGTTCAATATCGTAGCGGAGCCACATCACCAATTACCGATGAAAGCCTCGCCCGTGCAGCCGGTGGCCACGCCACCTTGCGTCAGGTGAGCGGTCCTGACAACACCCTCGGCAAAGTAAAATTTGTTATTCCCAATAAGCAGGCAATCTTTCTACACGATACTCAGGCCCAGAGCCTATTTTCAGAACAACAGCGAGCATTCAGCCACGGGTGTGTACGGCTCCAGCAGCCGGAAGAGTTAGCTTACTCACTTCTTGAGTCTCAGGGATGGGACAGAACTCGCGTTGCTCAGGCCACAACCGGCAGTGAGGTCCTCAATGTTCCGATCAAGCCCGCCCCACGGCTTTTTATTGTCTATATGACAGCCTGGATAGATACCCATGGGCGCCCACAGTTCCGTCAGGATATTTATCACCGCGATAAACATCAGGCCCCTCTGAACTAGCTCCACAAGTGAGTCCGATTTTTGACAACCTGAAAATTATCTACGCTTTAAAACCTAAAAAAATAGTGAAATAAACGCGAACAAAATTTTAGTCATCTGGGCTAAACGTTTTTGTAATGAAAGAAGCACAGCGCTTTTACGGTATCTTTAGGAAAAATCTCAATTCTTAAAAAATCAGATTCAAAAGCCCCATAGCGCTAAGATATGGAATTGAACAACTTGATTTTCTTTCTGGTTATTTAGCTAAAGGCTCTATTTCGACTAAAAAGTCCAACACACATTGAATACTGATAGAGTTACAATTCTCAAAACTGTAAAAACGGCTGCAGCCTACGGTAGTTTTTAAGTACTGAAAAAAGAAGGTCGCAAAGGCAACTTTAGCCACAAACCCCAGCTAAGATTTATAGCAATGGGTAACCGAGATCGCAGAATTCTATAGCTTTGCAAGAATTAAAAAAGGAGTACTGTGGCCAACATTCTTATTTAATAAAAATATGAAGCATCCTGCAGAACTTTTACTTACACCAATCAGGCGCACTCTTATCCACAACCATCACATCGGGATAAAGTATCTATCTGAAGGATATGTAGGAATCATACCCTCAATGTTGTATATACATGTATATACATTCAAAGGGGAGGGGTAATAGATAGAGGTGGACTTTCTCCCATGCTACATAGGGCTTTCTAACAACCTACCAGCAGCACTCTTCGTATATTTGAATAGCTCTCAAAAGAGTAGGTAATAGGCCTCTTACCGTGTCCGAGCCCCACTTTTCTATCACTTTCCCAGCCCTATGGAACCTAACAGTCGCAGAAAAATGTTTTTTTAACGTTGGCAACAAAATGACAACGCTGTCTCATTGCTAACAGGTATCCTTGAGTTATTTCTGGAAAATTTCCACCCGCCGGTAGCATAAGAGAAAAAATTTACCAGCATAGCGGTATGATTATTTCCGAATTAGCAGCTGCAAATTTGTAACAACTGGTTATTTTTTGTACATTTTCCGCCGTACCCGGATGCGCTATCCGACGCGCTCCGAAGAGAATTAACGACGAGGCGGAATTATGAAGAATCCATCCAGACGTCGATTCCTGGCAGTGACCTGCGCAACTGCGGCGGCGGTCAGCGCCGGACCGACTTTCGCTAAAGTAGGTAGCTCCCGCACCCTGAAGATGCGCAACCTGCACACAGGGGAGAAGCTGGAGGCCGCCTACTGGGCTAACGGAGACTACAGCAGCAATGGCTTGAAACAATTCAACAAATTGCTGCGCGACCACCGAGCCAACGAAGTGACTCGAATGGACCCGAAACTGTTGGATATCGTGTATAAGCTGAAGGAAAAGTTCAATTACACAGGTACCATCGAGATTATCTCGGGATACCGATCGGCCAAGACCAACGCCAAGTTGCGTGCTGCAGGCCGCGGAGTTGCCAAGCGCAGTTACCATACTCGTGGTATGGCCCTGGATATCCGCATGCCGGGCGTCCCACTGTCAAAACTGCGACAGGCGGCACTGGCTCTAAAAGCAGGCGGTGTTGGCTACTATCCGAAAAGTAACTTCGTCCATGTAGATACTGGCCCTGTACGTCGCTGGTAAGACTGAGAAAGTATTCCAAATCAAAAACCCCGGCCATTGCCGGGGTTTTATTTTGATCAGTTCCCTATCGTAGGCAGGGATACCGGCATAACATCCTTTTCCGATAACGGAACCTGGGTTGTTCCTGCCATCAAACCCGCCATACGTTCAAGCAGTTTACGCGCCCGCACCAATTGCCCCGGCTCAGCCAGCTCAAACGGATCCTCCATCTTCAGCAACAAGGCCTCAAAATCCGAAAAAGTCTCTTCCAGTGCACTGACCTGATGACGGTCAAGCAATACTTCCGCCATGCCGCCACCACCGGTAGGTATCCAGTTGGACTGTAAAGTCGCCATGATGCCCAACAGAGCCTGCTTAGAATCCGCAGCCCGACCACTTTCCACGTCACTCTCTGAGCCCTCGGGAAGGCGCCGTAATACTTGTTCATCAATTACCTGAGTATGCGCAGCACGAATTTGCTGCAGCCGTGCCACAGGCCCCAGAGACAGATACTCACGTGACAAATTATTGGCTGAAGTCGGCCAACGGCGCGCGAGACCGGCCATATCCTCTTCCATACCCTTGGCAATCAGCCGGGTCAGTTCGCGGCGACGATTCACCGCCAGCGCCTCAGGTTTCTCACCGTTACTATCGGGGATAAAGTCCTCTGCAGTGCGCTCTCCCGTGGGCCCCCAAAGCATGACTTCCAAGGCATGAAACCCCGTACTGGCTTCCTCATGGGCGGTAAGCCTGTGTTGCTTACGTAAATTAGCCAGGGTCAGCTCGATTGCAGTGTCATTGACAATGCCGCTGTCTGAATACCCTGGCACCGTATCCAGGTAGCCAGCCTGGGCTGGCCAACTGTCCAATGCCAGCATCAACTTGCGCCCCTGGCTACGCAAGTCCACCGGGGAAAACGCCAACTGTATATAGGGAAGGGTTGCCGCAAACTCCCGGTGTGCATCCAGCCAGGAGAGCCTGGCCTCTTCAAGCTGGTCCTCACTGGGATTTGCCAGTAGAGCTTTAACTGCGCGCTGTAAAGTTTCCACTGATGCATGCGTGTGGAGTACCTGGGCCTGTCCCGCCTGCCAAATTGCCAGAGAAAGGTCTGAGGCCGCCTGTTCACTGATCTGTTGCGGCGCCACATCCCGAAGAGTCTTGGGCGGTTCCACGGGCTCCTTCTCACATCCCAATGTGAGCGCCAAGCCACCGAGCAAGAGCACCACAACCAGATACCGAATGCTATGTCCGTTCACTCAATTCCTCATTATTCCCATCACCGCAAAGATCTTGGCTACGCAATTCAGCGGCTCTCCCGCAAGCTGATAACTGGCCAACCGCGCGCTTCTGCCTCTACACGCAGGCGCGCGTCGGGATCTACAGCCACCGGGTGCTCCACTTCGGCCAATAGGGGCAGGTCATTAATGGAATCGCTATAAAACCATTTCTCCCTGCTTTCAAACTCTGGGTTATGCGCCAGCCATTGGCGCAGGCGCAGCACCTTGCCGGCCTGGTAACAGGGCTCTCCGACAACCCGCCCAGTAAACCGGCCCTCTAATTCTTCGGGCTCTGTAGCCAACAACGTGTCTACTCCCAGACGCGCGGCAATGGGCTCTACCACAAAACGATTAGTGGCTGTGATAATCATAATGTGATGCCCTTTGCGGCGATGTTCGCCGATCAACTCCTGCGCCGCAGGCAACCACAACTCACTGACCACTTCCTGCATAAATTCGCTCTGCAGGTTTTCCAGTTGACCGCGTGAAATCTGCGACAATGGTTCCAAAGCGAATTCCAGATAGGCAAAAATATCCAGATCACCACGTTGATAATCCTGGTAGAAGCGGTCATTGGTGGAGCGATAGCGCTCACTATCCACATGCTCCCGATCCACAAGGAACTCGCCCCAGGCGTGATCACTGTCTCCACCGATCAATGTATTATCGAGATCAAATATTGCCAGATGCACCGCCAGCTCCCCCGTAAACTATAGATTCCCAAAGGGTATTTCACCGCCATGGTCAGGCCACCATCAACGTAGCGGCAGTCAATTTTACCTCGCACTTGCCCGTATCACACGGACTACGTCACTGAATTGCTGTAAACCCACCTCTGTGGAACAATGCGGGACAAGTAAGTGCTGCGCACGGCAACACACAACAGTATTGAGGACGGTATTTTGGGCGACGGCAAGCCGGCACAAGCCGGGCGAAGAAACCGCCGTAGGCCCGCCAAACAGTCAAATCGCACCGATAACCCCGCAGCCAACAACCGCAACCGGGGCCAGGGTAGCGAAAACAGCAGCAATATAGATACCGAGGGTTTCCGCCCCAATGTCGGTATCATTGTGCTGAATGTCCGCGGTCAGGCACTGTGGGCTAGGCGGGTAGGTGGCAAGGACGCCTGGCAATTTCCCCAGGGAGGTATAAACCCAGGCGAAACCCCAGAACAGGCGCTATATAGGGAACTGTACGAGGAAATTGGCCTTACTCGCGATCAAGTCAGTCTGATTGCCTGTACTCGTGGCTGGCTGAGATATCGCCTGCCTCAGCGACTGATTCGTCGACGCTCTGAGCCACTGTGTATAGGGCAAAAACAAAAGTGGTTTTTGCTGAAGCTGGAAGCGCAGGAGTCCTCTATCAGCTTCGATAATGGCTACAAACCTGAATTCGACCACTGGCGCTGGGTGAATTATTGGCATCCACTGAGTAAAGTAGTCACTTTCAAGCGCGAGGTTTACCGTCGTGCTTTGACCGAGCTGGCCCCCCAACAGCTTCAGCTGGAAAGACGCTGGCTGCGCGACAAGGGTGAGTGACCCGAAACCTGCTCCTGGTGCGGCTCCGCACCTCCTCTGGCCCCAGGTTAGCCCTGGGCCTATAAATTTCTCCGTTGATTGGCGAGGACAGGCCATTGCTCGGATCTTTACGTAGTATCGTTCAAGAAGTAAACACCGCCAGAGACCTTCCTGCGGTGCTCGAAATTATTGTTCGACGTGTGCGTGAAGTGATGCATACCCGGGTCTGCTCCGTATACCTTCGTGACAAACAATCCGGAAATTATGTCCTGATGGCCACCGATGGCCTGCTCCCAAGTGCCGTGGGTCAAGTGCACTTGGCGCCTGGCGAGGGCCTTGTGGGCAACGTGGTTACCCGCGAAGAGCCCATTAACCTGGAAAAGGCCGAAGCTCACCCCGCCTTCCAGTATTTTCCCTCCACTGGCGAGGAGCGCTTTAGCGCTTTTCTGGGCACGCCGATTATTCACCACCGCACCGTACTTGGTGTTTTGGTTGTCCAGCAGGAGGAAGAGCGCCGTTTCGATGAGGGTGAGGAAGCCTTCCTGGTCACACTGTCCGCTCAATTGGCCGGGGTTATAGCGCATGCGGAGGCCACCGGTATGCTGGCCACCATCCGTAGGCAGCGCCAGGAAACCCATTTCTCCGGTATTGCCGCCTCACCTGGCATTGCCATCGGTCGTGCACATATTGTCACCCCCCAGGCCAACCTGGCCACCGTGCCCTATTCCCTGTGCTTGGATATTGAGGACGAACTCGCCTTATTCCAGCAAGCACTCAGCACTGCCAGGGAAGAAATCCGCGAAGTAGGAGAAAGGCTCAAAGGAGACCTGAACCGCGAGGAGCGTGCGCTGTTCGACGCCTATATCAGTATGCTGGACGATAACTCTCTCGCCGTTGAAGTCTGCGACCGTATCCAACAGCAATTGAGTGCCCCCAGGGCCTGGGCCGAGGTCATGCTCGAACATGTAAGGCGCTTTGAAGCCATGTCCGATTCTTATTTTCGCGACAGGGCAGCCGATGTTCGCGACCTGGGCTCCAGGGTTCTCTCACATCTGCATCAACGCCAGCAGAGCGAGCGAGACTACCCGGATAACACCATTCTCGTGGGAGAGGAGTTAACAGCGGCTGTATTGGCTGAGGTCCCACGGGAAAAGTTAATCGGCGCCGTCTCTGTAAAGGGCTCCTCCAATAGCCACGTAGCTATCATTGCCCGGGCCATGGGTCTGCCTGCCATTATGGGGGTGCAGGATCTCCCCTATGAGACTATCGATGGTGTCGATATGGTTGTGGACGGCTATCGGGGCGACCTACATATCCATCCCGGCGCGGAACTGAAGCGCCGCTATGACGATATTGTGGAGGAGGAACACCAGCTTGCCCGTAGCCTCGACCATATGGCCGGGCTACCAGCGGAAACAGCTGATGGCCACCGGGTTTGCCTGCTAGTTAATACCGGGCTAATGGCCGATGTAGTGCGCTCCCTGGAACGAGGTGCGGAAGGCGTGGGCCTATTTCGGACTGAAGTACCTTTCCTGCTGCGCGACCGCTTCCCCTCTGAGGAAGAGCAGCGGGAAATCTACCGGGAACAGCTGGAGGCCTTCGCGCCCATGCCGGTCACCATGCGAACCCTGGATGTCGGTGGCGATAAGGCGCTGGCCTACTTCCCTATCGAAGAAACTAACCCCTTCCTCGGCTGGCGCGGTATCCGCGTTACCCTGGACCATCCGGAAATATTCCTGGCGCAGGTGCGCGCCATGATGAAAGCCAGCTTAGGGCTCAACAACCTGCGTATCATGTTACCAATGATCAGCGGGCTCAATGAACTGGAAGCTGCGCGCAGGTTAATAGAACGCGCCTACGGAGAGCTGCTGGAAGAAGGGTATGAGATTGAAATGCCGCCGGTTGGTGTCATGGTGGAAGTGCCTTCAGCCATTTACCAGATTCGCGAGCTGGCCGAGCGCGCCGACTTTATCTCAGTAGGTAGTAACGACCTGACCCAGTATCTGTTAGCGGTAGACCGCAACAACACACGTGTAGCCAATATCTATCACGCCCTCCATCCCGCGGTGCTTCGCGCGCTACAGGAAATCGTCACCATTGCACATGCAGAGGGCACCAAGGTGAGCATCTGTGGAGAGCTGGCCGGCGAACCCGGGGGGCGCTGCTGTTAGTGGCAATGGGCTATGACAGACTATCGATGAATGCCACCAATTTGCCAAGGGTAAAGGCTACCTTGCGCGCTGTGCGCCAGGCAGATACCGAGCTGCTTCTACACCAGGTGCTCAAAATGGATTGCGCTGACGAGATTGAACAAACCGTGAGCGCCTTTTTGCAGAGGATCGGCCTCAAAAATATTCTGCGCCCAGCAAGTGCACGGCATTAAGTCCGATACTCTTCAAACAAAAAAGCCGCTGCATTTGGCAGCGGCTTTTTTGTTTGAGAGCAGGAAGTAATTACTCCGCTGACTCCTCGCGATACGCCTCGGCATCCAACATATTGTCCAGCTCACTCACGTCACTGGGCTTGATACGGAAGAACCAGCCATCATCGTAAGGGGAAGAATTCACGGTTTCCGGAGAGTCTTCCAGAGCCTCGTTCACCGCGACAACCTCACCGGAAACGGGGGAGTAAATATCGCTGGCAGCTTTCACCGACTCGACCACACCAGCCTCATCTCCTGCAGCCAGGGTGCTGCCAACTTCGGGGGTTTCAACGTATACCACGTCGCCCAGAGCATCCTGAGCGTGATCGCTGATGCCGATAGTTACGGTGCCATCCTCTTCCAGGCGCGCCCACTCGTGGCTGGAGAGGTATTTCAGTTCATTGCGGATTTCGCTCATGCTGTTATCCCTTGATTAAGCATCTGAATTTATTGTCTTGCCAACGCGTACACCTGCGGGCGACGCTTAAATAACCGATTTGCCATTGCGCACGAAACAGGGCTTCACCACCCTGACTGGCTGCAGCTTTTTGCGGATTTCCACCTCAGCGGTATCGCCAACACTGACCGGTACCCGCGCCATGGCAATGGAGTAACCCAGGGTCGGCGAGAAGGTCCCGCTGGTAATGATACCGCGCTCTTCTGTACCGTCTACCACCACCTGTTGGCCCGCCCGCAGTACACCGCGCTCCTCCAGGACCAGACCAACCAGCTTGTGCTTAACGCCCTGCGCTTTTTCTTCTTCCAAGACTGCACGGCCAATAAAGTTGCGGCCTTCCGGCTCCCAGGCGACGGTCCAAGCCATATTGGCCACCAGTGGGGAAGTCTCTTCATCCATTTCGTGGCCGTAGAGGTTCATACCGGCTTCCAGACGCAGAGTATCGCGAGCACCCAAACCACAAGGCGCTACGCCAGCATCGGCGAGAGCGCGCCAGAAGCCGCTGGCGTCCTCACCCGAGAGCATGATTTCCAGGCCATCTTCACCGGTATAACCGGTGCGCGCCACAAACCAATCACCACGGGCCACACTTTCAAATACTTTCAACGCATCGATTGCCGCAGTCCAGTCGATACCCAGGACTTCCTTGGTTTTAGCGATTGCATTGGGACCTTGGATAGCGATCATTGCAAGATGAGGACGCTCTGTGAGAGTCACATCAAAAGATTCTGCCTGCTTGTTCATCCAGGCTAAGTCTTTGTCGCGGGTCGCGCAGTTCACCACCACTCGATAACCAGGATCACGCAGGTAAACGATCAAGTCGTCGATTACACCGCCTTGGTCATTGAGCATACCAGTGTAGAGAGCCTTGCCAGGCTTGCCGTCTAGCTTGGCCACATCATTGGCCAGCAAATAACGCAGGTAGTCGCGAGCAGCGGGCCCATCGACATCTACTACGGTCATGTGGGAGACATCGAACATCCCCGCATCGGTGCGCACCTTATTATGCTCATCCAGCTGGGAGCCGTAGTGTAGCGGCATGTCCCATCCACCGAAGTCCACTATTTTGCCACCCATGGCGACATGTGTGTCATACAAAGGCGTTCTGTTTCCCATCTTAATTCTCAGTCCGTCAGGTTCCGAAGCGGCGTATTCTAGCGGCTTGAGTACAAACCTTGCCAGCAGGCTATCCGCGGCGACATTTATGGTCAGCAAGCTTAGCAGCCGCCGGGACTAAAACCTGCACAGAATGCCGGAGGCCGTCAAAGATTCCGCTGGTGCCACCGGTAGTAAAAAAAGTGGCATGAAGAGCGGATAGATTAGTCCCGCGGACGCTCACTCTCCTTATTGCTTTCTTCTGGTTTTTTCTCTTCTTGAGCCGATTCGTCCACCTTTAGACCATATTTTTTGGAGCGCCAACGCCACAGCCGCTTAGCCAACTCCTGGCGATCAGGGGTTTTATCAGCCTCATCGACAATCTCTTCACCGAGCAAGGTCTCAAGAAGATCCTCAAGGGTGATCAATCCCTCAAGGCCACCATACTCATCCAGCACTGCGCTGATCTGCACCCGACGAGATAGCATTTTCTGGAAGGCCTGATAGATCGTGGCAGTTTCCGGCAGCATCAGCATCTCACGGCGGAAATCCTCCAACTTACGCTCGCGCTCTCCCTTGGCATAAGCAAGTAAAAGCTCCTGTTTAAGTACAAAACCTACAACGCAATCTGGATCGCGATTTTCATAAACAGGGATACGCGAGAAGCGCCCTTTTTCAACTTCCTCATAAGCCTCAGCCAATGTTGCATCCTGGGGCAGGAAAAAACCACGGTGCGTGGAGTCATCACCTCTCGTACCGAGTGATCCCGCAGGGTAAAAAAGAGATTGCGTAAAATATTGGACTCACGCTGTTCCAGCTGGCCCTCAGCCTCACCAATCTCGGCCATAATCGCAAATTCATCGCGGCTAAAGCCGGTCAGGGTCGGCCCATGGGAGAGGCCGCGGGTTAACATTTCAGACATTTTGACAAACGGATAGAGCAGCCAAACCAGCCCCCGCAACCCGTAAGCAGTAAATGGTGCCAGTTGACGCCAATAAACCGCTCCCAGGGTTTTGGGGATAATCTCAGAAAAAACCAGAATTAACAGTGTCAGGATCGCAGAGGCAATTCCCAGGTATTGATTGCCAAAAACCGCCGCTGCCTGGGCTCCAGCCCCGGCAGCACCGGCGGTATGAGCGATGGTATTCAGGGTAAGAATTGCGGCCAGGGGCGCATTGATATCCCCCTTGAGTTTACGTAGCAGAGGGCCGGCCTTATGTCCCTCGCGCTCCAATAGTCGCACGTAGGGCGTTGTTACACTGAGAATGACGGACTCGGCTATAGAGCACAAAAATGAGAAACCGAGAGCGATAAATACATAAGTAATTAAGAGAAGCATATATCCCTGGTTACAGAAAAACTGGAATTGAATTTTTGCGTACTGCCAACGACACAACAAGCCTGTAACAAGCTAAAAAAGCAAAAATATTATCAAATGGGCCAATAACAGCCGGACAAGGCCCCACTTATCAAAACAGGAACAACAAACGCAAGTGCACCTTAGGGAGCGGTTCAGCCTGGAATAAACTTCCGCCCCCGCCCACAACGCAATACACTAAAGCAACGACCAAGCCGCTAACGAAGCCCCCTATATGTGCTGCGTTTGCAACCCCGACTCCGGTGAAAAATGTCACAACCCCCAAAGCGCATAAAACCAGCCAAGCCAAAGCCACGGTGATAATACCTACGGGAATATCACGCCATGCTGGCTGAAAACGCTGCACTACCAAAGCAAACCCTACAAGGCCATACACCACTCCAGACATACCACCAAAAAGAACCCTCGGCTCCCACAAATACTGGGAAAGATTGGAGGCGATAGCCCCGATAAGTACCAGCAACGTATACATGAGGCTGCCACCCCGGGCCTCCAATGGCCGACCTAATATCCAAATACCCAAAGCATTGAACAAAGCATGGGGCAGGGAAAAGTGCACAATAGCTGGTGTCAACAACCGCCACCACTGCCCATTTTGTAGATGCCAGGCAAGAGAGGAATCTGAGAGAGGATTGCCCGTTTGATCCGGGTAGATCAGCAAAGCACTGGAGAAATTATTCGCTTGCAGAAACCAGCCAACAAAACATAGGGCAATCAACAAGAGGCTGACTGGTGTCTTATCCAGGGGAAAACTTGGTAACACTGAGACTTGGTTATGTGCCTGTTCAGACGATACATTTCTTTTAGGTTGATGCGCTGATTCCGTCTCGGGATCATTCACTTCAACTGCCGAATCAGGCGCACCATTTGGCTGAGCAGCTTGTAACTGGACCCTGTCGAGGTCAACTTCACCAGCATCCCAGCGCTGCAGCAGGGGTTTAAGTACTTCTGCTAGGTTGCCATCAAAGGTCATTATCTGCTGCCGGTTTTTCTCCTCAACGATTCGCAACGGCAGTTGATAACGTTGAATAAAATGCGCCAGTGCACAGAGATCCTTCGAAAGAGGAAAGGAATAAATAACTAACCACTGGCTCAAATCGGTAAACCCTTCTAATTGGATTGCCTGACATCACTCATTCCAACGGGCCCTTTTGCACTTACCGGCGCTATATTTTAACAGCAATTACAAGGGGCAAGCTCTCACTACACCGCCATGGCCCGCAGAATGATACGCTTTTTTAACATGGGGCTGGCGTCCACCATACTCAAGCCAGTATTGCGCAGCCAGCGCCAGTGCAAATCGCCAGCACCAAACAGAGATTTAAACGCACTCATGGCTTTTAAGGTTGCAGCATTATCCCCGCGGCGACGACGTTCGTAACGCGCCAACACCGAGGCGTGTGCAGGTTCCAGCCCGCGGGACAAGGCACGGTCTACTTCATCGGTGAGAACACGCACATCCTGGAACCCAAGATTCACGCCCTGTCCAGCCAGAGGATGGATACTATGGGCCGCGTCCCCAACCAGCACGGCACCGGGGCCATGATAGCGCTCCGCATGGCGAGCACGCAGAGGAAAAGAAAAGCGCTCGCTAACTGATTCGACTTTACCGAGCCGACTTTCGAAAGCTTTTTCCAGATTCAGAGCGAAGGCCTGGTCATCCAACATCAGCAGCTCCCGAGCGAGTGGGTCATCCGCCGACCAGACAACGGCACAGTGATTGTCATCCCCGAGTCCAGCTAGAGGCAGGAATGCCAGGGGGCCACTCTGCAGGAAACGCTGCCAAGCGGTATGGCGATGAGGCTTTTCGCAGCGAGCGACACATACCAGGGCTGCCTGATGATAATCCGTATCCTGGCAGCGAATTCGGAGCAGGTCTCGCACTTTAGAACGAGCGCCATCGGCCCCAATCAGCAGGCGGGTGCGCACTATCTCGGCCCGCTCACGCAACTCTTCTATGTCATTGAGCTGCTCACCACGCGGCTGTAAGTGCCAAAGCCCACAGTCTCGCCACCAACTTTCCAAACGAAAGCCATTGACCAGCTCCACATTCGGCAGTGCCTCAAGCCGGGCCCTCAAAGCAGCAACAATCACATTGTTTTCTACAATATGGCCGAGATTTGGTAATTGCACATCGCGGCTGTTAAACCTTACTGAACCGGTGCCGTCGGCATCCCAGACTCGCATTTCCACATATGGGCAGGCGCGGCGCGCAGAAATCTCCGCCCAGGCACCAACCTCCTCAAGTAACTCCCGTGAAGCTTGAGTTAAAGCCACCACCCGAGGCTCATAATTTTGGGAGGGTTCCGGCACAGTCCCCTCGGAGGCCTCCAGCAGGGCAAGACGCATATCCGGGTGGCGCACCGCCAACAGTGCGGCCTGGGCCATCCCCACCATACCTGCGCCAACAATGGCAAAGTCCAAACGGTGTCTATTCATATTCAAGCCAATTCCGCTGTTGCACCCTCACAAGGGCACCGTTAAAGCCCAAATCCTGCCGCCTGGCTGACAAACTCCGCTCTCAGCGGCGGTACCAGTGTAAGGCCGAGCAAACCCATTTGGCGCACAACTTGCTGAAAGGGGTTCTCTGATGTGAATAGTGACGGTATTTGGTCACTAAACCCAACAGTCAACTGCTGGTCAAAACTGCGACATCGACCATAGGCCCGCAGGCGATCCAATTCTGCTTTTGAACCCTGCGCAGGTCGATCGCCCGCTAAAGTCTGTGCCAGGGCATAGCAGTCGCGCAGAGTCAGGTTAAACCCCTGCCCGGCTACCGGGTGCAGGAAGTGCGCGCAATTACCAACCAAAACCAGGTTGCGGCGCCATTGCTCCCGCGCTAAGGACAGACTGAGCGGGTACCCCTGTAGGGCTCCAGCCCGCTCAAAACGGCCCGCACGCCAGCCAAAATTTTCTTGCAGACGCAGCAGGCGCTCCTCCTCCGACAGCGTAAAGAGGGCTACCGCCTCATTCTCTGGACAAGCCCACACCAGTGCAGCGCGATGTTGTCCCTGTCGTTGCTGCAAAGGCAGCAACGCCATAGGCCCCAAAGCGGTAAATCGCTCAAAAGCGACGCCACCATGGTCCCGCTGTAGACCAACAGTAGTGACCAGGGCCCTCTGTTGGTACTTTACCGTATCAATTTCTATACCCAACTGCCGACATAGGGGCGATTCCACTCCATCGGCAATAACCAGTAACCTGGTGGTCAATTTATATTGAAAGCCCTGCTCAGCGGCACTCCAATTCAGGTGTGCCCCTGCGGAATCCATTCGAACCCGACTGACCCTAGCGGGAGCCAACAATTGCACCGCTGTATCCGCCAAAGCGCGATGCAGGATCGGCCCAAGCGCAGCATTCTCAATCACAGCACCGAGCATGCCCTGGAAGCTTGCTTGCTGCTGTGTATGGGTGGACAGAGATGCGCCAAAAGAGTGGCCACGGTCACTCACTTGGATACGCTGGATGGGCGCACAATATTCACGTAAGGCGGACCACAAACCCAGCTGTTGGAATAACTGTAAGCTGCCAGCGGCGATAGCTGTGGCGCGGGTGTCAAAGCTGGGCAACTGGACACTGGCAGAGGCATCAGGTAGCGCTCTCTGTTCCAGCAGTGCAACACTCAGCTGAGGGCAAAAATGTGCCAGCATAAGCGCCAGACTGGCACCGGCCATACCCCCACCAACGATAGCCACATCAAATTGTTGACCTGCCTCAGTCATAAAACTCCCCCAGGCTCTCTATCCATCAATGTAAAGGGCCCGTAAGCCGCAAACTCTTAGTGCTATTTTTAGCGGGTCAGTAAATCCCGCCCATGACGCATTGCATATTCGATCTCTTCTACAGACTTTGGCGCTGCGGCGGATAGGACTTCCACCCCTTCGCCAGTTAGGGCCACGTCATCTTCAATGCGAATACCAATTCCCCGAAACTCTGTTGCAACGCTCTTGTCGTTCAAGGGCACATAAATACCCGGCTCGATGGTCATCACCATGCCGGGCTCCAACTGGCGCCAGGCGCCATGTACCCGGTAGTCTCCGACATCGTGTACATCCATTCCCAACCAGTGGCCTACCCGGTGCATATAAAAGCGCTGATAAGCACCTGCTTCAATCAAACTCACTAAGTCGCCTTGCAACAGCCCCAGATCTACCAACCCCTGAGTAATTACCTCAACGCTAGCTATATGAGGCTCATCCCAATGGTTGCCTGCCTGTACCCGCTCGATGGCAGCCAGCTGCGCGGACAAAACAATTTCATACAGTGCTTTTTGTGCGCCATTAAAACGGCCATTCACCGGATAAGTTCTCGTGATATCCGCCACGTAACCACGGTACTCACAGCCAGCATCCACTAACACCAGATCGCCATCACTCATCTTTGCCTGGTTGCTGCAATAATGCATAACCAAGGCATTGCGACCACTGCCGACAATGGTTGGGTAGGCCGTCTCTCTTGCACCAGCATCGACAAAGGAATGCAGCAGGGTCGCCTCCAGTTGATATTCATAGAGGCCTGGCTGGCAGCGTGCCATGGCTCGGCGGTGTGCTGTAGCACTGATTTCTGCCGCTTGCGCCATCAGACGCAGTTCCTGCGCGCTCTTAATCAAGCGCAACTCACGCAATTGGTAATCCAAGTCCACCATCTCCGGGGCACCCTTGCTGCCTGGAGCCTCGGTAATATTTTGCAAATAGCTGCGAATACGCCGGTCGAGGTGGGCATAGCGTCCCATGGGAAAATAAATACGTTCACGCCCTTCCAGCAGCCCAGGCAAAATGTCATCGAGATCACCTATCGGAAAAGCATCAGATAAACCAAGCCGCTGCACAGCCTGTTCCGGGCCAAGCCGCGGCCCATCCCACATTTCCTTTTCCGCATCGCACTCACGACAAAACAACAGGGTTTCGCCCTGGGTGCGTCCCGGCACCAGAACCAGCAGGGCTTCAGGCTCTTCAAAACCACTCAGGTAGAGAAAATCACTGTCCTGGCGGAAGGGGAAGAAAGTATCGCGGGATCGCAGTTGTTCACCAGCAGAAGAGACAATCGCCAAGCTGTCTGGCGCCAGTTCAGCCATCAGACGGGCGCGACGACGGATATACTCCGTCTTGCTGATTACCGCTTTTTTTCCGCTATTGGACATTAGTGTACAGTTGGACCGCTATCGGATTGCTTGCCGCGCACTTCGGTGAAGATATTGAGTACCGCGACGCGCACGTACTCCTGTAATTCCAGCAGCTGTTGTTCGTTCTCCTCACTCTCCTCTACATGATCGGCATCCACTTGTGAAATTGCACCAATGTCCTTCAGAGCTTCATCGCTGGTGGGAAGCAGCTTCCCCTTGGCACTACCAATACCGAAACCGTGTAAAAAACCTTCGCACCAATGCCCTAGCGCCAGAGTACGCGCGACAATATCGTCATCGTCACAGAGCACCAGTCGGAAAGAAAAGTCGGTATCACTGAGCTGCTTTTGGCTCTCTTTCGCTAATTGCAGAAAATCCTTGTTTAAATCCGCCGGCACAGCCTCCAAATCGAGAAGTTCCGCCAGTTCATGCTGCCAGCGTTTTTTGTCCGGCTCCGCACCTGCAGCCAATATGCCACAGATAAAGCCGTGCAGTTCACTGGGATCCGCCTGGCCGCCGGCCGAGAGAATAGCATTAGCAAGAAGCTCAAATCGGTTGGTTTCTGATGTCATAGTTACCGTGCAATTTTTCTTGATCGGGATATATTCAATGCGTGCAATAGCAGCAGCATGGAAAAGAACTTGTGTTTTCAGGACAATTTTGTGATTGCCCGCGCAGGTGGAGCGATTGACCCACCTTTTCACCGGCAATATAGTAGCGGAATCCCTCGCAGTCTGTCGTGTTGCGAACCCAGACGTCGACCCCAAACGCAGGAAATATGGATAAGCTGCAAGCGTTAGAAAGCACTGTGGATTCACTGATCGCCCGCTGCCAACAGCTGGCCGAAGACAATCGTGAACTGCGCCGGCAGGAAGCCGACTGGCTACGCGAGCGCCAGCGCCTGATAAAAAATAATGAGGCCGCCCGCTCGCGGGTCGAAGCTATGATTAATCGTCTTAAAGGGCTAACGCAAGATTCCTGATGTCTGACTCCGTACCAACATCTGAAACAGTCACCGTATCTATTCTGGGCAAAGAGTACCGTGTGGCCTGTGCAGACCACGAGCGCGCAGGCCTGCAGGCTTCCGCGCACCTTCTGCACGAGCGCATGGCGCGTATCCGCTCAACGGGTACCGTTATTGGCATTGAGCGTATCGCCGTTATGGCCGCACTGAATATTGCTCACGAATTGATCCAGGCCAAAGCAGAATTGAGTAGTATTCCTCTCCAGGAGGAAATGATCGACCGCCTAAAGGACAAAGTACAAAATGCGTTAGGTGAGATAGACCCGGAGCAGGAAACCCAGTCACCGCAAGGATAAAGGTATACGCCTTCCTAATTACAGGCACAACAATTTCCTTTAAATTTCCAGTTAACACCCCCCTGCCCAAGTTATAATTAACCTATACCCTGGGGTGTTGGCCAGCAGACTATGTCCTTGAGCCGATAATCTTACCCCGGTGGTTTCCAGCGGGTGCTGGTGCGCAGGTCCGCCATGCAGCGGAAAGCCTTATGTACTCCGGATCCCACCACCTTGAACCTTACGGTTCAAGGCTCCGTCTACAGCCGCACACTCGGGGTTCCTATTTCATCTCCAGTCATTCCCCTACTAATGAGTGAAAATAAAACGCAACTGCGCCAACGTATGCGTGCGGGACGGCGGGGGCTCAGTGCTTATCAGCAGCGTTTGCATGGTCGTGCAGCAATTACCTTATTGAGCCGAATACCACAGATAAAACGCGCCCGCCATATCGGTATGTTTTGGCCTATGGATGGTGAACTGGATGTTCGTCATTTGTTACGGCGTTATCCCAATAAGTATTTTTACTTGCCGGTACTGCCTGTAGAGCCACATCCGCACCTCGGCTTTAGGCGCTGGGCTGGCGAACCATTGTCATTCCGAAATCGCTTTAATATTCCCGAGCCGGTACGCAGCCCCAGTCGAGCACCGAATTTATTGGATTTGGTACTGGTACCGTTGGTGGCCTTTGACCCCAGCGGCGCCCGCCTGGGTATGGGTGCAGGCTTTTACGACCGAACTTTCGAACACAAACTACTGCTGCCGGGTACCGGGCCACAGCTGATTGGCGCTGCCCACCAATTGCAATGCGTGGAGCAATTGCCGACGGACAATTGGGATATACCTTTGGATATGGTGGTGACAGAAAAGCGTATCTATCGCTGCCGTTAATGTTGGAGTTAAAACAAAAAAGGCCGAACACTTTAAGTATTCGGCCTTTTTTGCTGTTTCGTGGGCAGAGCGCCCCCGGCATCAGCCTAACGGGTAACCACTCCCTGTTGCAGAGCAGCCGGTGGCTCAGATTCCGAGGCAAATACCTCGGTCAAACCACTGGTGCTCAGCAGAACGCCCGCGACAAAGACAACCACAGCGATTGTCAGCGCATCGGCTTTCATTGGGACCATCCTGTACAATCAATTTTTTTGTTATATGCGTTTCGCCTCGCATATGACCTGAGCCATAGCAAAAGTTCCACGATCAAAGAAGATACTGAAGAATCGGCGTGATAGTAACTGTTTATTGGATAATTTATGCGTTTTTTGTCGCATTTTTACGCAAAGGGGTTCGACAAAGCAGAAATTACAGTCTACACCCCAATAACTTCTGAGACGCTTAACCCAATTAAAGGTTTCTCTTCACCTCAGCTACCCAAGAAAAAGCGGTAAGCTGGATTTTCCGTTTCATCCCAAAAGGGATATTGCAGCTGCTCAAGTAAATCCAAAAGTTCTGTGCGAGCCTCGGGCTCGACTTGCAACCCAACCAATACCCGCCCATACGCAGCACCATGGTTACGATAGTGGAACAAGGTAATATTCCAGCGGCCGGCCAAGTGCTCGAGAAACTTCCGCAAGGCTCCGGGCCGCTCAGGAAATTCAAAGCGGTATACAACTTCATCGTGTAATCCAGGTACCCGCCCCCCACCAAGTGGCGAATATGTAACTTTGCCATCTCATTCTCGGTAAGGTCAGTTACCCGATAACCGCCCTCTTTAAGCTTGTCGACCATCTGGCGCCGATCGTTATCGGTAGCCACCTGCAGGCCAACAAAAATATGTGCCTCTTCATCTCCTGCATAGCGATAATTAAACTCGGTAATAGCCCTGTCACCTAAGTCACGACAAAATCTCAGGTAGCTGCCTGGGCTTTCGGGAATACGAACCGCAAGTACCGCCTCGCGCTTTTCGCCAGTTTCTGTGCGCTCGCTAATATAACGCAGCCGATCGAAGTTGATGTTGGCTCCGCTACAAACAGTGGCGAGAGCCGAATTGCGGCAATCAGTCTGTTCAATAAACCTCTTCAGCCCCGCCAACCCAACAGCCCCAGCCGGCTCGGCGATAGAACGGGTATCCTCAAAAATATCTTTAATCGCTGCACAGATCTCATCGGTACTCACGGTGATCACACCATCCACTGTTTCACTTAGAACTCGGAATGTCTCCTCACCAATTTGCGCTACGGCAACACCATCAGCAAACAACCCTACTTGGGGTAGGCGCAAACGCTCTCCACTTTCCAGGGCAACTTTCAAGCATGCGGCATCTTCAGGCTCCACCGCATAAACCTTTGTTTCCGGCCTTACATACTTGATGTAGGTAGCCATGCCGGCAGCCAGCCCACCTCCACCCACGGGAATAAATACAGCTTCAAGGTTGCCAGAGTATTGGCGCAGCATCTCCATAGCCACAGTTCCCTGGCCAGCGATCACATCCGGGTCGTCATAGGGGTGTACAAAAACCAGGTCGCGTTCCTTCACTAGTTTCCTGGCACGCGCGGCAGCCTCATCAAAGGTATCCCCGTGTAATACCACTTCAGCTCCGCGCATTCTCACAGCATTAACTTTGATCAGAGGTGTGGTCTTCGGCATCACAATCGTTGCACGCACCCCCAACTGGGCTGCACCCAATGCCAATCCCTGAGCATGATTGCCAGCCGATGCCGTGATTACCCCACGAGCACGTTGCTCAGGGGGCAGTTGTAACAACTTGTTATAAGCACCGCGAATTTTGAAGGAAAATACTGGCTGCAGGTCTTCCCGCTTGAGCAGAATGCGGTTACCCAGGCGGTGGGATAGCTGGCGCATCGGTTCTAATGGCGTCTCGGTGGCGACATCGTAAATGCGCGCGTCTAAAATGCGCTTGATATAAGACTTGGGCATGATGTGTATCGGCTGCCGTTGCGATTAATTTCTATGCACGACTCAGGAAAGCCTAGTAGCGTAAGCACTGGCAAAACACTCCCAGCACGCGCAACACCGGCAGGCCAGTCTAAGTCTTGATCAGCACAATTGCCAACAATTTGGCCTTATTGCGCTTTTTTTGTCGAAAGGTAAAAATAAAGCATAAATAATTGCAAAGGAAACTATCCAGAGTATGACCCAGGATGAACTGAAGCAGGCCACTGCCCGCGCCGCTATAGACTATATCTCCCCTCGCCTGGAAGCTGACTCCATCGTCGGAGTGGGCACAGGCTCCACAGCCAATTTCTTTATCGACTATCTGGCGGAGATCAAAGGCAAGTTCGACGGTACTGTCGCCAGCTCAGAAGCCTCGGCACAAAGGCTAAAATCTCATGGAATTCCGGTCTATGAGCTGAATAGTGTAGATAGCATCCAATTTTATGTAGACGGTGCCGATGAAGCTAATCCGGCACTGGAACTAGTCAAGGGAGGCGGTGCCGCCCTAACTAGGGAGAAGATTGTCGCGGCTTGTTCCGATGAGTTTATCTGCATCGCCGATGAGAGTAAGTCTGTAAAGATCCTTGGAGACTTCCCACTGCCGGTGGAGGTGATTCCCATGGCGCGCTCCCTGGTAGCCCGAGAGCTGGTCAAGCTCGGCGGGGACCCGGTTTACCGCCAGGGGGTTATTACCGATAACGGCAATGCAATTCTCGATGTGTACAATCTAAAGATCGAACAACCTGTCGCACTGGAAGAAGCAATCAATAATATTACCGGTGTGGTTACCAATGGCATCTTTGCCAAGCGCCCAGCAGACTTGCTACTGCTCGGAACCAGCACCGGAGTCAAAACCATCACCGCCTAACTGTGCAGTAAATTTATGCAAGAAAATAATAAAAAAAATGGGATTCTGGTGGCGCTGCTTGGCGCCACTGTCCTGAGCGTGGGCTGCGCCACTAGCCCACCCAGTAACCCTGACAATATCTGTTCTATTTTCCGCGAGAAAAAAGGCTGGTATGACGACGCCAAGGCGGCAGAGGAGGAATGGGGCTCCCCGGTTGCAGTGATGATGGCAATCCTGCATCAGGAATCGCGCTTCGTACATGATGCGCGCCCACCGCGCAGCAAGATACTGGGCTTTATTCCCGGACCCCGCCCCTCAGATGCCTATGGTTATGCTCAAGCACTGAAAAATACTTGGCGCGGATATCAACGTTCCACATTTAGTTATGGTGCGGACCGGGATGATTTTGGCGATGCCATAGACTTTGTCGGCTGGTATAACAACACGAGTGCGCGCCGCTGCCAAATCCAGTCCAGAGACAGTTATCACCTGTATCTGGCCTATCACGAAGGACACGGTGGTTTTAATCGACGCAGCTTTAAAAATAAGGCCTGGCTCAAGAAGGTGTCACATAAGGTCTCCGCGCGTGCCCAGCGCTATCAGCAACAACTTAATAGCTGCGAGCAATCCCTAAAGAGGCGCAAGAAATTCCTCGGTCTTTTTTAGGTCCAACCAGTCGAGATCAAAAATTCGCGCGAGTGGCGGGGAAAGGCGCCACGTCCGCGCCGAAACTGGCTACCCTGAAACTAATGTCCCATAGCTGAAAGCACTAAGCTCTCACCTAGTTCCGTACATAACGCCCATTGCCCTAACGTGACGCTGGGTGCTCCCTCTGAGAAGCAAAAGCGTCCACCGACTTTGGAGTGCCCAATGAAGCCCTTTGCCAAATTCCTAACCCTATTTGCCCTGTTGCTCACTGTCCCATTCGTCGCTGCACAACCCGCGTCCCCTCAGGCTAACGCCCCCAAAACCAGTGCCCCCAAGGTATCCTTCAGTGAACCTCAGCTCAAGCAGTTTGCCGACGCCTACCGTTCTATTGTCATGCTGAGTCGGGAATATGCCCCAAAACTTAAGGCTGCTGCTGATATCAAGGAAGCCGAGGCTCTTAATAAAGAGGCCCAAGGCAAAATGATTGCCGCAATCGAGAAAACAGGCTTATCCAAGAGCAAATACCAGGAAATAGCCAACAGCATTAAATCCAACCCGGCACTGTTGGAGAAAGTTAATAAGATACTGCAACAAACCCATACCAAGCCGCAGCAATGAATACAGGCGGCACATCAACCTGATGTGCCGCACTAGTCATCCAGGGTGATTTCCAACACCTGGCAAATGGCCGGCAAATTACTTTTCACCCAGACTCGGTCAAAAGACCCCCAGTCTCGCAGCAGATAATAGCCATCGTTGTGGCGCACTCCCTCCTGGACGAATTCCACTCGGGTTCCGTGACCAGGCAGCCCCTTGGCGATTATGTCCTGCACTGTGCGGCGCGGCCAACCAGTCACCTCTTCCAGGGCCGGATTATTCGGGCGGGGAATCTGCTCAATTAAGTATGCAATCAACATGCGCCGACAGATTGTCGGATTCAGCTGGCTCTCAACAGTTGCGGACGGCATTTGGCCACTCCCTCATTGGCATGTAGCTTAATTGTTAACCTCTATGACCTTGAGGTCTAGTGATTAGACGACCTCATCCTCTCCCGCCGCAGGCCTTTTTCCAAAGTAAGCTCTTCCAGCGAGCTACCCGATAAGCACTACAACGAAACGGGATAAAATTTTTCGTTTAAACCTAAATAATGAATAAAAACATGTAATTAGCAGCAGAGATTTCAATATTAGAAAAGTGCATCAGGCACATTTCGCGCCATTCTATTGATCGATAGGGGTCACCTCCCTTATCACTTTGTTACTCCCACCGGCGATAAACCTGACTTTCTGACGCGCATTGCGCATAATCCATGCCTGCACTTGAGCGAAAATATGCAGCTTACAAAATAAAGTTGAGGGCTGAGAGAGTGGAAACTGAAAACCCCAAACTCCACGAGGACCCGGGTATACCTGCCACGGTCGTGCGCGCCCAACTGGTTGGTGCCCACAAAGCAGGATTGGACTGCTTGCAGATACTGCACGACAGCGGTATAGATCCCACCCTGCTTGAGGACCCTGATAACCGCATCAGCCGCGATCAGATGGCCAACCTGCTACGCAGGGAATGGGATCTGCTGAATGACGAATCGGGGGGCTTTCTGGCTCGTCCGTGGCTGCCTGGCACCTTCGCCATGATGGGACATGCCTGTATCAGCTGCCCAAACCTGCGTCGTGCCCTTCTGCGCTCCGGACGGTTTATCAGCATGGTCAGTGATGACCTGCATATCAAATTGGTGGAGGATGGCGAGGAAGCTCGCTTGATTATCCATCACACTAATGACAAGAACCTGCCCAACCAGATTTTTGTCGAGTCTATCGCAGTTATATGGCTGCGCTTCTTTAGCTGGTTGATCGATCGCACCATTCTCCTTGAGCGCGTTTTACTGGCCTTCCCTCAGCCAGATTACAACGAAGATTACAGTGAAATGTTTCCCTGTCGGCATTATTTCAATCAAGCCGAAACCTGCTTGGTATTCAGTACTCGCTACCTGCAAATGCCACTGGTGCGCGATGAACAGCAACTGGCCGAATTCTTGTCCCGTGCTCCCGAGTGTCTTCTCACCCAATACAAATCTGACCACAGCTTCACCGGCCGCATTAGGCGTATGCTGCAACAACAAAACAGCATAGAAAACCTATCCCTCGACGATGTAGCCGCACGCCTGTATACATCCCCACAGACGCTTCGCCGAAGACTCAAGGAGGAGGGTAATAGCTGGCAGGATATCAAGGACTCAGTGCGCCGAGATATGGCTGTATACCAGTTAAAACAACAGGAGACTGCAGTAGCAGAAATTGCTGAGCGACTTGGCTTTTCCGAGCCCAGCGCCTTCAACCGCGCCTTTAAAAAGTGGACAGGCCTTGCCCCCGGCGCCTACCGGGAAAAATTCCGCAATGATTAAAGAAAATCCGAAAACTAAATTCTCTTTGGCTTAATGCAAAAATCAGAAAACTAATTGCCCCAAAATACAGCCCCACAAAATTAGCGGGGCTTTTTGCTCCTTTGACTTTCACGAGCTCTGTTATCAATTTTCAGTTGCTAAAAGTTACCACCCGCACGCTGATACGCTCATTACTCATCTTTCTCTGTTCTCTCTTCTCAGCTTCATCCTCTGGGACCTCCTTGGCAGATCCCATACCGGTAGCGGTAATTCTGTTAGCCGCGATTCCCTTCTGCAAGAGTATCTCCCGCACTACATCTGCACGCTCCTGGGAAATCTCCTGTTCCTGGATTTCATTACCCTCACCCTTTACATGCCCCTCAATAGCAATGCTCAGGTTCGGGTTTTCCTGCATTATTTTTGCCAGAGCATTGATATCAGGTGCCGAAGGATCGAGAATCTTCGCAGTCCCCCCTTCAAATTGAACCCTGAGTGGAAACTCCCGGTCAGGCTCCCGGGCAAAACTCTTCAAATAGTCGCGCAGGTTGCTGGCAAAATCATCCGGTCCAAGTTCCGCCTGGGTATTGCTATCGGTTAATGGGGAGTCTCCAACGGGCTCAGAAGGCGATTCCATAAAAGCCTGCTCCTGAGAAGTCAAAGAGGGGCGATTCTCAGGCGCCTCCTCCCTTCCCTTATCCATGCACATATTCAGCGCATAAAGAGCCACCAATACAAGTAACAGCGGAAAAAACCAGCTGCTGAAACTTACTGGTTTACGCTTTTCACCATTACCGTGCAGAGCTTCTGGGCGGGGTTCTTGTGGTTTGGCATGGCCGTGAGTAATCAGTGATGCACCCAATTGATCAAAGCTGGGAACATTTAGGGCTTTGAGCAATGCATCGGGGACTTTGCCCTGGAGAAATTCACGTTGGCCGATCAGGAAAGATGCCAAATCAGAAACATCCATTTTGTGCATCTTTACTTGGCCATTCAGTAAGGATGTAACAATTGGCAGGACCAACTGGAGCAGGCGGCTGCCATCGCCACTAGGCAATGTCGATGAAGCCAGTTTTTTCACTTCTTCAGTACTGGTACCAAAAACCTTTTGCAACATTCCTGCGCCGGTTTGCAAAATGGCACCGAGTTTGTCTTTGTCAGAAAAACTCTCTGTTACCGTCGAGAGGTCCAGTGCTTCATTATCGGTAATCATATTGAATAAATATCCCATACCGGTTTTGCTGCTGGCTTTATTCAGCATACCGGCCAGGGAATACGCGATACCACTATCCAGTGCCGCTTGGCCTTTCTCTGCCGGAATATTGAGGGCCGAAGCCAGCGCACCAGTGCCCGAAGCACCCAACTGGCTCGCTGTTATTTCCAGTAGATTTTCTGCCATAGCCAAACCTCACTGCCAATATTCGCGCAATCTACCAATAGCCTTCTCGGGTCCCAGTACGCGAAAAATTCAATATCATTCAAATAGTTATTGCGTAATTACCAAGCCTGCGCCCCCAAATTGCACCCGTGTTTTCTCTTTACGAAGCAAATTGATCCGCCAAAAAATTTTGGTGAACAATAAAAAATAGAGCGCCTTATTTGAGTGTACGGCAGCCGAGTCACCGGGTTAGTTTGATTTGGAATAATGAATAAAAATTATCTTCACTCACTTGATAACCACAGCAGACATCTGCGTCACCGTCCCTGTCGTCTTTCATCATTGCACCTAATCTGCACGTAACTATGGTTATACCCACAATCAAAAATAAAGAGGCGAGAACCGTGCCCACAACAGAAGCCTATATTTACGATTCAATCCGCACCCCCGCGGAAAGGGAAAATCCAGCGGAGCACTACACGAAGTCAAACCCATCACCCTGCTTTCCGGCTTACTGCGAGAATTACAGGGTCGCAACCAATTGGACACCGCCAAGGTCGATGACATCGTCATGGGTTGTGTCACAGCAATCGGCGATCAGGGTGCAGATATTGCTAAGGTGGCCGCTCTCACCGCTCAATGGAACCAGGATATTGGTGGCGTCACCCTCAACCGCTTCTGTGCATCCGGTGCCGAAGCCGTCAATTTGGCAGCAGCCAAGGTACGCTCAGGTTGGGAGCACCTGGTCGTGGCCGGCGGAGTGGAATCCATGTCCAGAGTGCCAATGGGCAGTGACGGCGGCGCCTGGGCCCTGGACCCTCGAACCGCTATAGACACCAGTTTTGCTCCCCAGGGTATCGGCGCCGACCTGATTGCCACCCTCGGCGGTTTTTCCCGCGAGGATGTGGATAACTTTGCCCTCGAATCACAGCGCAAAGCTGCTGCAGCCTGGGAAAGAGGCGCCTTTGCCAAGTCAATCATTCCAGTACTAGATGAAAATGGCCTGCTAATCCTGGACAGAGACCAGCTTGTGCGGCCCGACACTTCCCTTGAGGGCCTGGCAAACCTAAACCCCTCCTTTGCCGGTATGGGGGACCTGTGCTTCGACAGCATTGCCATTTCCCGTTATCCACAAGTGGAGTCAATTCACCATGTACACACCGCCGGTAATTCCTCAGGGATCGTCGATGGCGCTGCTGCAATCCTGATTGGCAGCGAGCAGGCCGGTCGCGATCTGAATCTGACACCGCGGGCGCGTATCATTTCCGCAGCTGTTGTTGGCAGCGAACCCACCATCATGCTGACGGGCCCTGCACCGGCCACACGGAAGGCCCTTAAGGCTGCAGGCCTAACCCCGCAGGATATAGACCTCTACGAAGTGAACGAAGCCTTCGCCTCAGTAGTACTCCGTTTCCAGCACGAGTTGGATATCGATCCACAAAAGCTCAATGTGAATGGCGGCTCTATCGCTATGGGCCACCCACTGGGAGCCACCGGCGCCATGCTGATTGGCACTGTGTTGGACGAACTGGAACAGCGGCAGCAGCGTTACGGCCTTGTGACCTTGTGCGTGGGTGGTGGTATGGGCGTAGCAACCATAATTGAGCGGGTTTAAGGGGGACAAAAAAATGAAATCTATTCGCCTAGAAAAAGACAGCGACAACATTGTCCACCTGATTATGGACAATCCCAATGCGTCGGCCAATGTGATGGACAAAGACTTTACCGACTCTCTCCAAGCCGTAGTGGAACAACTGCAAAAACAGGACTACAAAGGCATCATTGTTCGTTCAGCTAAAAAACTTTCTTTGCTGGTGGCGACCTTAAATCTCTCTACTCTGCTCAACGAGACGACGCCGAAGCATTTTTTGCCTCATGTGAATCGCTAAAAGCCAACCTGCGCTGGCTGGAAACCCAGGGCAAACCCGTTGTGGCTGCGATTAATGGTGCCGCACTGGGTGGCGGCTGGGAAATTGCCCTTAGCTGCCACCAGCGGATAGCCCTGGATGACGGAGCAGTTAAAATCGGCCTTCCCGAGGTCACGCTTGGCCTTCTTCCCGGTGGTGGTGGCTGTGTACGGATGCCCCGCTTATTGGGTATCCAAAATGCCCTGCCTTTCCTACTCGAGGGCAAGCAGGTGCGAGCAAAACAAGCCCTGGAAGCCGGTCTGCTTCACCAGACAGCCAGCGACGCAGATGACTTGTTAAATAAAGCGCGTGCTTTTATCCAGGCCAGCAGCGATACCCAGGTTTTACAGCCCTGGGATAAGCCCGATTACCGCATGCCTGGCGGGGATGCCAAGAACCCCAAAAATGCCCAGCTGCTAATGATCGCCCCAGCCATGCTGGAAAAGAAAACCCGTGGATGTCTACCTGCTCCCGAGGCAATCCTCGCTACCGTAGTCGAGGGCGCACAGGTAGATTTTGAAACGGCAACACGCATCGAGTCACGTCACTTTGTCGAACTCACATGCGGGCAGGTGGCGAAAAATATGATTGGCACATTCTGGTTTGCTCTCAATGAGCTGAAGGCCGGTGCCTCCCTACCTCAGGACACTCGCAAACTGGAGACTCAGCCTATACAAAAAATTGGGATCTTGGGCGCCGGCATGATGGGCTCTGCAATAGCTTATGCCTGCGCCAGTAAAGGGGTCGAGGTAGTCCTAAAAGATGTCTCTATGGAGGCCGCCCTAAAGGGTAAAAGCTATGCGGAGAACTCTCTGCAAAAGCGCCTGCAGCGCGGTCGTACCGATGAAGTGCGTATGCAATCCATCCTGTCCCGTATCCTCCCCACCGACAACGCGTCTGATCTAACCGGCTGCGAACTGGTAATTGAAGCAGTCTTTGAGGATCGCGAACTAAAAGCCAAAGTCACCCGCGAAGCGGAGGCAGAGTTAAGTAACGACGCTGTCTTCGCATCCAATACGTCAACCTTGCCCATTACTGGGCTTGCGAAAGCGTCAGCACGTCCAAAAAACTTTATTGGCATGCACTTTTTCTCCCCCGCCGACAAAATGCCTCTGGTGGAAATTATCTGCGGAGAGGAAACCGGTGAGGAAACTCTGGCCCAAGCCTTTGCTTTCGTATTGCAAATAGGCAAAACCCCTATTGTAGTTAATGACAGCCGTGGCTTTTTTACTTCAAGGGTATTCGGCTGCTTTACCAATGAAGGGATTGGCATGCTCAGCGAGGGCGTAAACCCCGCCACTATTGAGAACGCTGCTTCCCTAGCAGGATTCCCGGTAGGTCCCTTGGCAGTTAGCGATGAGGTTTCCTTAACACTAATGGGAAAAATTCGTCAGCAAACTATCAACGATTTACAAAAAGAAGGGAAAACAGCTCCTACTCATCCAGCCGACGCCGCGATAGACCATATGTTGGAACTAGGCCGTGCCGGTAAAGCTGCGGGTGGCGGGTTTTACTCCTACCCAGAAGGCGGCAAAAAACACTTATGGGCAGGACTACATCAGGAGTTCCCGCTCTCTAATCAACCGCCAATAGAAGATATCAAAGAGCGCCTGCTATTTATCATGGCGCTAGAAACCTTGCGCTGCTATGAAGAGAAAGTACTGCGCAGTGTGCGAGATGCAAATATCGGCTCCATTTTTGGTATTGGCTTCCCACCCTGGACAGGTGGATCCCTGCAATATATCAATCAGTATGGCGTTGCTAAGTTTGCCCAGCGTGCGCAGCAGCTTGCGGAAGCTTATGGAGAAAGATTTTCTCCTCCGGCAGTATTGATAGAACTGGCAGAATCCAGGGAAAGCCTGAAAGACAAAGAGTAATTCCAGAAGCAGTATTTACGTACCTTTCAAACCCGTGGCCCGCAAGGTGCCGCGGGGTCAGTATTTCTGCAACAATACCTTTCTCACACAAAACCAATACAAATGAGACTATTTTTATACTGATCTAAGCACTTACTATTATCCGAAGTTCCAGATAATAACGAATAAAGATGGAGTAACTGATGATACCGAGAACTGTTTACAACGAAGAACATGAGCAATTTCGCGATACAGTGCGTAAGTTCCTCGAAAATGAAGCCATCCCCTACCATGGCCAGTGGGAAAAAGATGGGCAAGTCGATCGTGCTTTATGGAATAAAGCTGGAGAGATGGGGTTCTTATGCCCGCAAATTCCAGAGGCTTATGGCGGCTTGGAACTGGACTACGGTTACAACTCCATTCTCGATGAAGAAGTTGCCCGCGCCGGATTGTCAGGTATTGGCTGGGGACTTCATTCGAATATAGCCGTGCCTTATATCATCAAATATGGTACAGAAGAGCAGAAGAAAAGATTGCTGCCCAAGTGCATTAGCGGTGAGATAGTTACCGCAATTGCCATGACTGAACCCGGCGCAGGCTCAGACTTGCAGGGAGTGAAAACCACAGCCATCAAACAGGACGATCACTACCTGCTCAATGGCTCTAAAACATTTATTACCAACGGCCAGCATGCTGACCTCGTCATAGTAGTTGCTAAAACTGATCCCAGTGAAGGGGCCTCTGGAGTTAGCTTACTATTAGTGGATGCAGACTCTCCAGGGTTCAAGAGGGGCACCAACCTGGAAAAAATTGGTATGAAAGCCCAGGATACCTCCGAGCTATTTTTTGATGATGTAAAGGTACCGGTAGAAAATTTGTTGGGAGCCGAGGGCCAGGGATTTATCTACCTAATGCAGGAATTACCTCAAGAGCGCCTCAGCGTGGCCATCTTTGCAATGGCCAATGCTGAAGCCGCCCTGCAGTGGACTCTCGACTATGTGCGAGAGCGCAAAGCTTTTGGAAAACCTATCTCGGCTTTCCAGAATACACAATTTAAATTAGCTGAACTCGACAGTGAACTCACTGCACTGCGTGTTTTTGTAGACCGCTGTTTGGAGCTACATTATGAGAAAAGGCTCGATGTCGCTACCGCCGCCAAAGCAAAATTACTCAGTACTGATTTTCAGTGTAAATTACTTGATGAATGTGTTCAGTTACATGGCGGTTTCGGCTATATGTGGGAGTACCCCATTGCCCGTGCCTGGGCGGATGCTCGTGTCCAGCGTATTTATGCAGGTACCAATGAGATCATGAAACTGATTATTTCACGCGAACTCCTTCGCGATACCTGATCACCAGTAGCCGATTAGCTGCCTGCTTATCGGCTAGTCCTCTCACAGTACAATGCACTATCGCTAATAACTTCTGATCTCGAACTACCACGAGACCAGATTATTCACATAATCATATAAAGATAAAACAGGCTTGCGATGCTATGAAAGATCAGAATGCCCCCCTGCAAGGCCTCAAGATACTTGATTTCTCCACCCTTTTACCGGGTCCCTATGCCACTATGTTATTGGCCGATATGGGGGCTGATGTTTTACGGGTCGAGTCCCCAACGCGTCCAGATATGTTGCGCAGCTTCCCACCCATGGTTGATACTAAGCATCCCCTTTCAGCGGCGCACGCTACAATCAATCGTAATAAAAAATCCCTGGCACTTGATCTAAAAAAACCGGAAGCAAGGGAGGTTATTCGCCGTTTACTTGGGAAATACGATATTGTCATTGAGCAATTTCGACCCGGTGTTATGGATAGGCTTGGATTTGGATATGAGTCCCTTCAAATCATCCGCCCAGATATCATTTATTGCTCAATCACCGGATACGGGCAAACAGGCCCACTGAAACAGCGCGCCGGTCACGATATCAATTACCTGGCTCGCTGCGGACTAGCCAGCTATTCAGGCAGGAGTAAAAGCGGCCCCAGCCTAAGTGGTATGCAAATTGCCGATATTGCTGGTGGTTCGCACCACGCGGTAATGGCGATTCTGGCCGCTGTATATAAGCGTCAGCAAACCAATAGCGGGACATATATTGATATCAGCATGACCGACTGCGCATTTGCCCTAAATGCCATTAGCGGAGCTAATGCCCTGACTGAAAGTTGTGATCCGAAGTTGGAAATGGAACTTCTTAATGGTGGTAGCTTCTATGATTATTATCAAACTGCGGATGATCGTCACCTGGCCGTGGGTAGCCTGGAACCGCAATTTGCTGAGGCATTTTTTGTAGGCATAGGTCATCCAGAGTGGGAAGACCGTATATTTGATGAAACTCAACAAAATCAACTTAAACAAGATATTGCCAACATCATTATCCAGCGTGAGCTTATAGAATGGATACGTGTTTTTGAAAAAAGCGACGCCTGTGTAGAACCCGTGCTCAGCTTCAATGAAGCCGCTGAAAGTTCTCTAATGCAAGAACGCAAAATGCTAAGTGTGGCATTAACAGCTAACGGAAATAGGGTCAAGCAAATAAATACCCCTTTTCATTTTGGCAATGAAAAAAGTCAACAACATATAGCAGGCGCAGATCTTGGTGAGCACAGCGAAGGTATATTATTGTCTTTGGGATTCACCCAGGACGAAGTAAAGCAAATCTGTGCTCAAAGCACTTCTTGCTAAAGACTCAGGAATAACTGGTCGTCTTTAGCAGTTCTCAATATGGACAAGCTATGACTCATAGAAATAAAGGGCTTACAGGCTAGCTAGTGCAAACTAGCTCTTAATCATCATTTTATGAAAGGAAGTACAAGTTATTAACTATTTTCAGTGTCGATTTGTTAATCAGCTCAACAATCACTGGATCTAAGAATCAGGCTCACAAAAAACAGATTCTTCCGATCACACCTAATACTGCGCTCTACCCTCTCAATTGTATTTATGGTACTGCTTGGGCATAATTTAACGTGATAAAAATAACCCTAGGATTCGAGATTTATGACAAATCCTTTCTGGCGATTTATCGCCGCCCGGAGGGCGATTTTTCGCAAGTCCTCCTACCTTCGCGTTACCGGTTGGCTTGAATCATTTAAGCGTGGCTACCCTTGTGATGTAGATGGCAATGCTCTTCCATGGATGAATTATCCTGTAATTCACTTTCTCAAAGAGCGCCTAAGTAAAGATATCAATGTATTTGAGTTTGGAAGTGGTTTTTCAACCCTATTTTATGCCGAGCGGGTATCTTCAATACAAAGTGTGGAAGACAATCCCAAGTGGTTTGAAACAATGGCTAAGCAATTACCAGATAATGCCAAAGTCATTTTGCAAGAGGCGGATGAAGATGGAGAGTATTGCCGGTCAATCAACAAATTTGAACAGAATTTCCAGCTTGTGGTAGTGGATGGACGTGACCGGGTAAACTGCTTTAAACAAAGTTTATCTCGCTTAACCGGTGACGGGGTCATATTGCTGGATGATTCATCCCGCAGTAAATATTCTCCAGCTATTGATCTTGGAAAATCTGCTGGATTTAAAGTTCTTCACTTTGAGGGGATTAAACCCACGACAACAGGTTTACACCGCACCAGTTTGTTTTATCGATCGGAAAATTGCCTGGGTCTATAATCAAGATCATTTAGCTCCGAAATAAAGTTAGTTACAACTTATCTACTCAGCCTAAAAAATAAGAAAACTATCAATGTCTCCCCATTTTAACTGGGGAGACAATGGATTTGAGAACTTCATCATTCTCAAACGGGACACCGGTTGAGTCAGAATACCTGGTCAGCATATTGAACCAACTTAACAGAAAGATTGCCCTGCAGGCCATGTCATAGGTTCCATAATGATCCACAAAGGCCTTCACTGAATCTTCAGACATTTTTGCGTTATTGGTTATTTCATCACAGGCCTTGCAAAGCACCTGGTGCCAGGTTTCCAGAGGGCCTAAATCATCAGAAAGCACTATATCAACAATTTCTTGAGGGAGTGCAGCGGTCTTTCGATGAAAATTTATTTCATACTGAGAATCATTATCCTTACAAATACGATAAAGAATAATTTCCCGATCATCATCCGGCAAATAATCATCACTAAATAACGCAGAAACTACCGAATATATTTCGGGTGCAATTCCAGTCCTAGCTAGCATTAATGCGATATTGACAGGTGGTAAACCCTGCAATAACTCTTGAGTTTTATTGTCGAAGTCCTGTACTGAAGCCAACGGTATTCTGCTCATAAGGCGCTCCACAAATGACTACTTGGACAAATTAAAGAGTTTATTTTTATAATCCATCCCGAGCGACCATCGTATTGTAGGACCAACTGAAAATTAATCCCTTTTTCAAATAGTTACTCACATATAAATTATAAAATGACTGCAGCGGTAAAAATATCTTTTGTATAACTGGCAACTCACTACCAGGCTAACTGTTTAAGCCCGAAGAATAAGCAACAATGTATTCCCCTCTGGAAAAAGTTCTTGAATCACCTTCGATGATTCATTAGGGTATATGGTTAAAATAAGTATCCACGTCCTGAATCTCCATATCTTATACTTCGATTGGAGCCATTTACGCCGATGAATTAAACCCGCACTCTATTGCGGTCCCTTTTAATCCTATGCAGGTGATTAATCCTATGCAGGTGGCGTAATTTCGACAAGAATATATCTTCCCTGAAAGTAGAAATACGCTGCCCAATTCGATCATCGGAGGGCATATGATAGCTATTTGTACTATTGAAAACCTTTCTCTAGCATTTGGAGATACATCTCTTTTCCAAAAAATGAATTTGGAATGACCTCCCGGTATGATCGGTCTAGTTGCGCCAATGGTTATGGTAAATCCACTTCTAAAAATACTCTGCGGGCAAACCTCAGCTGATAGCGATAGGGTATCCAGGAGAAGGCCCTACCACATGGTACAATAACCTAATGATCATCCTGAATTAAAGATCGTCGATTGTCTCGAACAAGGAAAGCTGTACGATATTTTTTAAGGTTAGAACGGGGGCATAAATCAGAAAATGATCTGATATCTTTAGCAGACTATTGGCACCTACCTCTTACTTGGCAGTACCAGCTAGAAGAGGCAAATATTATTGCTCCATTAGATACTTCCTTAAAAAAATTGAGCGGTGGACAGAGAGCCAGATTACTCCTTTCCCATGCATTTTCACTTTCAAATAACTTCCTGCTTATAGATGAACCTAGCAATCACCTTGATGAGAATGGATATAAATGGTTACGAGAAAAAATAATCAAGAATACAGGAGGAATATTAACAGCCTAAGATTTTATGGAGATGAATGCAGCACTTATATACAATAAAAAGAAGTGGAACAAACTGCTCTACTTCAAAAAGCAGAGGGTAATCGAAAAGCGTTAGACCAATTAAATAAAGTTAGACAGCAAAATATTAATAAATATGTCATTAGGCAACAGCAGGGTAAAAACAAAAGGAAACCTCAGAGTATGAGTCTTATGGATGCACAGAAAGATCGTGCAGAAAAAGGCCCTGGGAAATTAAAGCGTAATCTGGAGCAACGCCAATTACTGTTAGAAGCAAATCGAGATGGGATAAAAAACATCTACAATTGATTCACAAAGATTAAGACTACCGAAACTAACTCTCATTAATTGGAATTCTAGAAAGACGATACAATTACATATCGAAGATTTACAACTCCCTTATGGCTCTTATAAGAGGCCCATATCTTTGACTCCACGCAGAGAAGACCGTTGCAGGAGTTCCGGAATATATGGAAGCGGGAAATCTACATTATTAAAGGTCATCACTGGTCAGCTAAAAGCGCGAGGTGGTGTTTACAGAAATCATGATAGTTTTTGCTATTTAGATCAGGATTTCAGCATTCTCGACAAAGAATTATCCGCCTTAGACAATCTATCCAATTTCTATCCAGGTAAAAAGGAACCTGAATGGCGTACCATACTTGGAAGCCTGCAAATAAGAATAAATACGCCTCTGCGCCCCCTGAAGTGCCTAAGTGGAGGTGAGCAACTCAAAGTGGCGTTAATTGCAGCTACACGAGGCATTACCACCACGCTACTACTGGATGAACCGGATAATCACTTGCATCTGGCGTTCCCGCCAGCTATTAACAGATGCCATTGCAGAGTTTCCTGGCACGATTTTATTGGTCTCACACGATTTAAATTTTATTGATGCTATAGGTATCGACAGTCAACTTATACTGGACTAAGAGAAACCCCATTAATTACCCAGCAAAAGAGAACACTAACTTTGAATACGCTTCGCTTGATCCTTGGGGACCAGCTGAATTATAAACACTCATGGTACAGAGAAAAGAATCAGAAAATCATATACTTCATGGCCGAAATGCGCCAGGAGACAGACTACGCCGCTCACCATATTCAGAAGGTAGTCGCTTTTTTGAAGCTATGCAGAATTTCGCTGAATGGCTAAAATCACGCAACAAAGAAATTTTATATTATCAATTACAAGATAGAGAGAATCAGCAAGATCTTTCTAAAAATATAAAACAGATAATTAAAAAATATGACATCATTAAATTTGAGTATCAATTACCAGATGAATATCGCCTTGATAAACAACTAGAGATTATATGTAAAGAAATACATATTGAATCTGAAACATATGATAGTGAACACTTTCTTACCAAAAGAACAGAGTTAGGTGATTTCTTTGATGGAAAAAAACTCTTCTAATGGAGAATTTTTATCATCACATGCGCAGAAAGCATAATATTTTGATAAAAAACACAGGAGAACCTGAAGGGGGAAATGGAATTATGATCAAAGTAATCGAAAGAAATGGAAAGGCGAGATTACAATTCCTAAACAATGCCAAATTAGAAAAGATGTAAAAAAAACACTGAGGAGAATAAATAAATCTGGAATTAAAACCATAGGAAGTATTGACCCAATAAATTTTCCATGGCCAAGTAATCGAATAGAAAGCCAAAAAATGCTTCGGCATTTTTGTAAATATTTATTACCTTATTTTGGCGATTATCAGGACGCAATGGACCCAAATGAAGTTTACTTGTTTCATAGCCGCTTGAGTTTTTCTCTCAACACCAAGATGTTAAGCCCTTCAGAAGTTATTGAGGCAGCAATTTCCCACTGGAGATCTAATAAAAAATCTATTCATATCAGCCAAGTAGAAGGGTTTGTTCGCCAAGTACTTGGGTGGCGGGAATATATGAGGGGAATCTATTGGAGAGAAATGCCTGATTATAGTAAGGAAAACAAACTAAATAACTCCAGTCCACTTCCTGCCTTCTACTGGGATGCGAACACGGATATGAACTGTCTTCATCAAACTATAAGCAACAGCCTTCAAAATGCTTATGCCCATCACATTCAACGCCTGATGATCACCGGTAACTTTGCGTTACTAACCCAAACAGATCCAAACCAGGTAGAAGCCTGGTATCTGGGAGTCTATATCGATGCTATTGAATGGGTGGAAATGCCGAATACTAGGGGGATGAGCCAGTATGCGGATGGAGGCCTATTAGCAACAAAGCCCTATGTAAGTAGCGGTTCTTATATTAATAAAATGAGCAATTACTGCAAAGATTGCCGATATAAGGTTAAGGAAAGAGTAGGAGATGATGCATGTCCGTTCAATAGCCTTTATTGGTACTTTCTACTTAAAAAAAGAAATACCTTAATGGCAATCCAAGAATGGCAATGATGCTCAGCACATTGGATAAAATGACGAGTCAGGAGAAAAATGATATTCAGAAACAGGCAATTAGATTTCTAAGAAAGCTCTATTCTTAAGCAGGCTGTCACTTTAATTTAATTAGTACATTTAGATCAGTTAGTTCCTTATAAAAAATCTAATCGCCATACCTTATATGTGTGAAATGTATCACGATATCACCAATGACTTATTACATGTAATTACATTCCCACCACCTGTAACTTGTACGAGGATACTATTCATCCGCACTCTAAACTAATTCCACTCTGGCACTATTTTTTTATCCCGCATAGATACACAGAGAATTTTTTTGCGTATGGGCGTCCAACCTGAATTTCAAATATTTTTGAATAGAGGCGTAAAATAACAAATACCTTTTTAGTATTTTTTTAGATAAATTTATGCAATCACTCTTTCTAAAATAGCTTTGAAAACACAATGACATTGATAAGGAATCATCGATGAGTACTCTTCCCGAATCTGCCAGCAGCATGGGACTACAACCATTTGGACAGTCGGGTACTGGCCGCTCAATTATGGCTAATGGTCAACTACATGGACTGTTAGAAGGGTACAAAGAGCTTAGCTCTATACCAAGCAGCGAGGGATATCATGCTCTAGCAATTACCAGCGCGGTTAATAGTCTTCGCGGTAGCGTGGCTCCAGTTAACTCTTTTCTTAAAGAGGGTAGTTCTACACGTCGCTGCGTTATAGGGGCAGGCTTTGAAATAGAATATGAGCTAAATAATTATTATGGTGGCCCACAAACTGATGTGGTAATTATAGATATTAGACTTACTGGAGATCAATCAGAAAGCAGAAACCGAGCTGCTTTGTGGAATGCAAATTTTTCATCTTCAGTTGATAGATGGATATCTAAAGATGCCCCTGAGTACATATTAGAAAAATCATCTAAAGTATCTGGATCAAAAGAATCTCCTTTTAAAATCGGAATCAACGGCTATAGCAGGGACTTGGATCACGCAATCAACATTTTGCCATCACATATAAGCCGTGGAGATACTAATAACCTAAATAAGTTGAAAGAAAATGGTTATCTTCTATTTTATGTACCACAAAAAGGTGCGCTTAAATCTGGATGGCGATGCGTAAGAAACTTAGGAAAAAGTATCACCAAGGAAGATCTAGAGGCTGCACGAATATTAGCCAACCATATGAAAGAAGCGCATGATAAAAATTATCATGTTGAGTGGACCAGCCATAGAGGGGGCTCTAAAGTTCTTACTGAGGCAATGAAGTTACTGGCTCAGAGACAAGTAGATCTTGCTGGAAAACAGAAGGTATTTCTTAGTGACCACACATCCAGCCAATATGCTGCGGATGTAGTTCGCCGTAAAATTGGCATGAATACAGATGATGCAACATGGAATAAATCTACACCGGGAATTGCCCAGTTAATAGGAGGCAAGAACCTTGGTACGGCAGATTTAGCCATATCTGCAAATACCCTTTTTAAACATACAGAGAAAGAGAATCGTCCAGGCCAGGCTGTTGATACTCTGCACCATGGGAGAAAACTATATAAAGCTGGTAAAAAAGCAGTGCTTACGGGTACCGGTGCATGGACGATAGTAACTACCCTATCGACCAAATTTGGAATATCCTTTACTATGGCACAAACTATAGTAGGCTTACTCGGCCTCAGTGCAGCACAAACAATTTTATCCAGTATACCGAGCCTTAATGAAGGCTATCATAAAAGTGCAGCCGAGCCTTCCAAACAATTGGCACAAAAGCTCTTTTCTAAAAAATAGGCATATAAAAAATGCTGTACAATAGAAGTAAATACCCTAAAGGGCCTGACTTTCAAAAGGCCAGGAAAATTCAAAAAGAACTGTCAGGCTGTAAAACCTCTTTTTTGGCACCTCCGCAATCTGACCCCTATTCCTCAATGGGAATCTGGGAGTCAGAACCCAATATCATTGACATCAATGACTTATCAAAATTCAAACCCCTAGAATGGAGGTTGAAATCTGGTGAGTTAAGGTATTTTTCTGAAGTACAAACTCTGTGTATTTATTCAAATAGATGGGGCTTCAATGGCTTACCCATTATTCAGGGACAGCGTGGAGATGTCAGTTTTTTTATAAATGTTAATTTAATAAAAGATTTACCCGTTAATGAAACTTTATTCCACAATAGAGTATTGGCCCAAGAAACATTCAGAATTTTTGATCTTACTTTTCTACAAAATTTACACAAAGGAAGAAAATCCACCCCTTTTGATCTGACTCCGTCTAGATGGCCATCTTTTTTAGGTCCTATCAACTTTCAATGGGTTAACCAGGGGGCAGCGATTGGCTTTATTTCGAGAGCCAACCCCTAAAAGATGACTTGGAATTGATTAACTGGAGTACTCCCATTACAGAAAAGCACTTGCTTAGCTGTCAATTCTATATTAACAGATCTTCCACGAACGCTGGAAATGCTTATCGTATAAATCAAAGTGTACAAAGAGAAAATTACTTGAGACTGACACAAGAAATCATGAACACTTTTGAAATAGAGCTAACATCCAACCATAAACAGAAATACAAACGCACTCAGTCTCTTTTGGATGCTAATGAGAAACCCATCTTAACTTGCACCAGCAAACAAATTGATAATGCAAAGCATGTCCTTCAGAGTTGGAGTGACCTAGAGTTTATAGACAGTAAAAAAAATAGTGAAGATGATCACAAAGCGTCAATCGAAGAGGTTACAAAATTTCTTGAGGATCGCATTCAACCAAAATTAATGCCAAATAGCTATCCAGCCGAAGAGGAAATACAGATATCCTCTCGAATACCCCCGAAAGAAATCCAAAAAATTTTAATTGGTGAAGAATAAAAGAATATAGATAAATATACCCAAAACAAGCTGATTGAATTACGACTACAGCTTTATAGTTTTTATATTTTATTTATACCACATAGTCAACACTGGGATAATCTATGACAATTACCATTAGCTATTCGCCACAATAGTAAACTTAAGATCACCGAGTGTCACCAAGAAATCCAACGGGACCAAGTTTCCTCAAGACAAGGGGAATTGAAAAAGATCTCTCCGGCTGCCGGCTAGCCTTTATGGCCCCTCCAAGCCAAGATCCTTATTCTTCTATGGAGAAGAGGGGAAACTGAACCTGATTCGCAGAATATTTTTGACATTTCCAATTTTCGCTCAATTGAGAAGCCTATAAAGAATGGGAAACGAGAACTTTTCTCAGGAATTAATTTTTTGAGGTTATATTCAAATCGTTGGGGTTTTAATGGTTTACCACTGTCACTTTTAAAGTGTGGGTATTTTAATTTTATTATTGATGTTCATACAATGGATGACTTACCTATCAATAATAGTCTTTTTAACACTAAGATCTTGGTTGAAGAGACATACCGGTATTTCGACTTAGCTCAGCTGCAAGAATTACACTAAGGTATTAAAGAAAATCCATTTGATCTTACACAATATAAGTGGCCGTCTTACTTAACGCCATTAAATAGCCAGTGCATTCATCAAGGTGGAATAGATTAGTTTTATTTTGAAAGTCAGCCCCTTATTAGTGGATAAGATATATTAAGTTGGTTTACTGCTATAGATGAACGAATCAAACCCAGACCACTACCTTATAGTTATTCGCTAGACAACCTAATGAAGATCACTTCAAGGCTCCCTCTGAAGAAATACAAGTTGGCTATGAACTTGAGAAGTAGGAGAATGTATAAAGATTGGCAATCTGCCAGAAAGAGAATTTTTTAACCAGCCCGACAGTTAATCTTATCGAGCTGGTTTAGCTCTATACTTTGAGAGCAAGCTGAACTCTATTTAAACATCAGCTCCGGATTCACCATAGTCTTCATCTCCAAAACATTTCCGTTTGGATCTTCGATAAAGAAGGTTTCCTGCTCATATTCATTACCGACAAAACGGCGATAGGGCTTATCCAGATATTCGAGGCCGGCGGCCTCGATACGACCTTTTAAGGCTTGGAATTCATCATCTGGTAGATGAATGCCAAAGTGAGGCACTGCAACTTCGCCCATATCCACTTTGTGGCGCACATTCGGCAATTTTTCTTCGCTTTGGTGAAGGGTTAGTTCATTACCCCAAAAGTCGATATCTACCCAGCGCCCCTCTTCACTATTGCCAGTTTTACACCCCAGAACATCACAGTAAAACTTCTTTGCCGTCTCCAGATCTCCTGCAGGAATTGCAAGATGCAGACAATTGGATTTCATATAGCCTCCCACTACTGATCGCCCCTTACTACCTAACAAATTGACACCATATAGTCATAAGCCAATGTCAAAATGATTAGATTACTTGAGCAACCGATATACACACTCGGAGCCAATTGACCCCATTTTTTTATTTATTTGACCAGGCGAAGTACAACGATAGCTACTTTCACCTGGGAGGATAATCAGAGCTTTCAACCACTCTTTACGTCTGCAAATACGCATCTATTTATAAGGAGTGGTAAGCGCAGAGACCACCTATGATCAAAAAATCACCGACAACTAAATCTAGGTCACAGCCAATAAGCAAGCTTTGAAAAATCCTCCTAAATGAGGGGTGCACTGTAACACAAGTGTTTCGAGGAATAACCGATAAAGTCTTCACTAAAGAATTCTAAGTCAATCTCCCCACCAATATTTATATTTCAAAAGGGCAGCCCCTAATTGATGGGAACTTCTATAGAATCTCGGCCAAAAATCCCTCCTCCTTCCTTTATGTAAAGAAACTATTCATAAATGCACCAACTTGGTGCTTTTACTCTATGAACCTTTACAAATGAAACCAGCTGGTCAAGACCTGAATCAATCACCGCGAACCTAACTACCCTGGTAATCAGACCAACTCCTCACTAGACCTTTTTTCCACTCCTCGTATGTGAGAGCAGTAAAAGATAACTTTATTTTTCTATTACGGATTTCGTTGGTACAGATTTGCTTTCCCTCTGTTTTAAAGCCGCAAATGCTGCAAAAAAAATACTGGAAAACAGTCGGTAAATTCTGGTACATTCCGCGACTATTTTTTAACCAACTCCGCCGACCGGAATGTCGGCCGCCAGTGCGGTTTCCGCCTGTCGCCGTAACAGAGGTAATAGAATGAAACCAACCAAGCCCCTGCTACTAATGGCTACCGGCCTGTTGTCTGTAGCTGCCCAAGCTGAAATGACCTGGAGCGACAACAGTCTGAGCCTGCTGTATGGCCGCAACTATGAAGTGAACTACAGCCTTTCGACGGATGATTCCGAGCGTTCCGTAGTAACTTTTGAGCACGCCAGCGGCCATAGTTGGGGCGATCTATTTATCTTTGCCGACTACCTGGACTCAGAAGAAGGTTCCAATGAACTTTACGCTGAAATTTCACCCCGCCTAAGCCTGGGGAAGCTCAGTGGCCGTGAGCTGGCCTGGGGACCTGTGACCGACGTACTAGTAGCTTCCACCGTTGAACTGGGCAATATGGATGACCCGGACGGCCTCACTGCTACCGGCCCGCATTTCACCAATACCCTTGTAGGCCTTGGTTTCGATGTGGCAGTTCCAGGATTCTCCTTTGTGCAAGTGAATGCATATCGCCGCGACAACGACGACAAAGCCAGCAACGAACAGCTGACCCTCGTTTGGGCCATGCCGTTTAGCCTGGGTGATGCCAGCTTCGTGTATGACGGCTTTATTGATTGGACCAGTGCTTCTGAGGATGCACACCCCAGCATGAACTTTACTTCTCAGCTGAAGTGGGATGTAGGTGCCAATTGGGGCGAGCCTAAAGCCCTATATGCCGGTATCGAATATGTACATTGGAATGACAAGTTTGGAATCAAAGATGGTTCCTTCGGGGTTGATTCCAATGAGCGTAACGTAAACCTGTTAGTAAAGTACCACTTCTGATATGAAACCCACTGATATCCAAACATCGGCGACCACAGGGTCTGGCATCTCCCAGGCCCCTCTGCTGGAAAAGCTGTTTAAGCTGTCCGAGCGCCAAACGAATGTTCGTCGGGAAGTGATTGCCGGCGTTACCACATTCCTAACCATGGCTTACATCATTTTTGTAAACCCCAATATCCTGGCGGCTGCCGGCATGGATAAAGGCGCCGTATTTATGGCGACCTGCCTGGCCGCAGCGATTGGTTGCCTGATTATGGGACTTTACGCTAACTATCCAATTGCCCTGGCACCTGGAATGGGACTAAACGCCTTCTTCGCCTACGTAGTAGTCGGCGAGATGGGTTACAGCTGGCAGGTGGCCCTGGGTGCAGTGTTTATATCAGGGGTGGTATTCCTGCTACTCAGTATCTTTAAGTTGCGGGAATGGATTATTGACAGTATTCCTCTTTCCCTACGGCAGTCACTTGCCGCCGGCATTGGCCTGTTCCTGGCCATTATCGCTTTGAAAAGCGCAGGTATTGTTGTTGCGAGCCCGGCTACTCTGGTAACACTCGGGGATCTCAAATCTATTGAAGCCATGCTCGCAGCTCTGGGCTTCTTTATTATCGTGGCCCTCTCTTACCGCCGTATGCTCGGCTCCGTGATGATCGGTATTCTCGCCGTAACAATTATTGCGCTGGCAATCGGCAAGGTTGAGTTCACTGGCCTGGTATCCGCGCCGCCGAGCCTGGCACCCACCTACCTCGAACTGGATATTGCCGGTGCCTTCGAAGTTGGCATGATCAGCGTAATTTTCGCTTTCCTGTTTGTAGACTTGTTTGATACCGCAGGCACCCTTCTGAGTGTTTCTGACCGGGCCAAGCTGTTGGACAAAAACGGTAAGCTTCCGGGTATGGGCAAAGCCCTGATGGCCGACAGCTCCGCCTCTGTGGTCGGCTCTGTTTTAGGCTCCTCAACCACCACTTGTTATGTAGAGAGTACCGCTGGTATCACTGCTGGTGGACGCACCGGTCTAACCGCTGTGGTTTGTGCCGTACTGTTTTTGCTGGCAACCTTCTTCTCACCACTGATCGGCATGATTCCCGCTTATGCAACCGCCGGGGCTCTGCTGTACGTTGGTGTCCTGATGACTTCCGGCCTGTCTTCTATCGATTGGGATGACATCACTGAAGCCGCCCCAGCAGTGATTGCTGCGGTTATGATGCCGCTGTCTTTCTCTATCGCCCACGGTATTGCATTGGGCTTTATCGCCTACGCAGTCATTAAAACACTGAGTGGGCGCAGTAAAGACGTCAGTATCAGTGTCTACGTGTTAGCGGCACTCTTTGTTGCCAAGTTCGCCTTTTTCTGAGGGGTACATAGATGAAAAAGCACTTTATCAGCGCACAGCAACTCTTAACGGATTCCTACGCGCTTGCGGAACAGATCTATCAAAGCGGCTTTCGCCCCAATTATATTGTCGGTGTATGGCGTGGTGGCGCTCCGGTTGGTATCGCAGTACAGGAATTGCTGCACGTGATGGGTGTGGATGCAGACCATATCGCAATCCGGACTTCGTCCTACCTCGGCATCGGCGAGCGTGACAAGAAGGTTCGCGTTCATGGCTTAAACTATCTGATCAAGCGCCTTGAGTCACACGACTCCCTATTAATCGTGGACGATGTGCACGATTCTGGCCTGAGTATTGAGCAAACTATCGAAGATCTGCGTGCGGCCTGTAAAAAGAATACACCGGAAATTCGAATTGCCACACCTTACTACAAGCCTAAAAACAATAAGGCTAAACGTGTGCCAGACTACTTTATCCACAAAACTGAAGAGTGGCTGGTTTTCCCACATGAAATTGACGGCCTCTCCAGGGAAGAAATCCTGGAGAACAAACCAGAACTGGCGCCCTATGTAGACCGGATTGCCACCGCCGTTTAACCACGGCCAAGACCGGGGGCCGAGCCCCCGGATCTTTTACTTCCCTGCAACACCTGCCCCCTAACCTCCCAGTAGTGCCTCCCAGCGGCAATCAAGCCCTACCCCACCACGCCCATACTCCAAACCTTTCTTAATAGCGTCCGCTTATGAAACTAAAGTTAGTTTCAGGCAATTTATTAAATAGAAAATTTGGTCCAGAATTAATTTAATAGAGCAGAAGTCGGAAAATAAAAATGAACGACAAACTCGCAGGGCTAACCCAGACACAACTCGATTCCCATTGGATGCCCTACACAGGCAACCGTCAATTTAAACGGGATCCCCGAATAATCATTGCTGCTGAGGGCTGTTACTTCACCAGTGCCGATGGTCGTCCAATCTTTGATGGGCTCTCGGGGCTTTGGACTTGTGGCGCTGGACACAATCGTCCAGAGATTACCGAGGCAATTAATCGCCAACTAAAAACTCTCGACTATGCCCCTGCATTTCAGTTTGGCCACCCTTTATCTTTTCAACTAGCTGAGCGAATCACCCAATTTATGCCTGTGGGCCTGAACCGTATTTTTTTACTAATTCGGGCTCAGAATCAGCAGAAACTTCATTGAAAATTGCTCGCGCCTATTGGCGCAAAAGGGGCTTAGCGGCAAAAACCAAGCTTATCGGTCGGATAAAAGGCTATCACGGGGTTAATTTCGGTGGAATCAGCGTGGGTGGTATAGGTGCCAATCGGGCAATGTTTGGCCCCACACTCGATTCCGACCATTTGTCACATACCCTTTTGCCAGATAACCGCTTTTGCCGTGGACAGCCACAACAGGGATCACATTTAGCTGATGAGTTACTCGATTTAATTGCCCTGCACGATGCCAGCAATATAGCAGCGGTAATTGTTGAGCCTATGGCCGGCTCGGCCGGTGTACTTCCACCCCCTGAGGGCTATTTGCAACGCCTGCGCGATATCTGCAACGAACACCAGATATTGTTGATTTTTGATGAGGTTATCACCGCCTTTGGCAGAATGGGGACAGCCACTGGAGCCGAGTTTTTCGGGGTTGTGCCGGATATTCTGAATACCGCTAAACAGCTTACCAATGGCGCTTTTCCTATGGGTGCCGTCGCAGTACAGCAGGGTATATACGATACATTTATGGAAAAAGCGGGGCCAGACTATCAACTTGAATTACCCCATGGTTACACTTACTCAGGCCACCCTGTAGCCTGTGCCTCTGCGCTGGCAACTTTGAATATCCTCAAGCAGGAGGACCTGTTCAAACGGTCCGCCGAACTTGCTTATGAGCTTGAGAAGTATATTCACCAGCTCAAAGGACTCCCCCTGATCCATGATATCCGCAATTGCGGACTGGCCGCGGGCCTAACCATTCAACCTGCTCCTGGTGAGCCTCTACTGCACCCCTTTCGAATTGCGATGAAAATGTGGAGTAAGGGCTTCTATATCCGCTATGGAGGAGACACGATTCAACTGGGAATGCCTTTCATTTCCAGTAGCGAGGAAATCGATGGTTTAGTCAATGCCCTAGCAGAATCCATCCTCGAAGTAGCCAATGGCAAATAGCCCTTTCTCAACATTGACCTTATTCCTCATCAGCCTACCGCACAAGTCCGACACCTCAGCGCACAACCCTGGCTGCTGGAACTGTAATAACTACCCCCCTTGTACAATGACATTTGGCGCTCCCAAAAAAATTTGGCCCTAGCTATATCACACATGCTGGAATGAGCGGAACACCTACTATTAGTAAAACAAAAGCAACAAAAAGTAAGACGTGAGAATACAATGATCAAAACCAGTAAGCTGATGCCGCCCAAGCTCACTGCTGCTCTGCTATGCACAGCTATACTGGCCGCCTGCGGCCAGGAATCCAGCACTTTACAAGCACAGAAGGAAACTACTTATGTGCCGGTACACAGGGCCAATATATCGGGCCTCTCTGAAGAATATGCCAAATTACGTAAACAACAGGTGGTCGAGGTTGATTACCGCTTGAGTGTCAACCTGGATGGTACTGGTGAAAGTTATTTTGGTACCGTACACGCTGATATCCAGTTCAAAAAAGCTTTACAGCAGCCTCTCACTATTGATTTTGCCGGTGGTAAAGTCGAATCGGTAAAAGTTGATGGCAAAGAAACTCCGTTCGAATATAACGGCCACTTCATTACCGTTCCCATATTGCACCTGCCAAATCGACAGCACGCAATTACAGTGAACTATCAACACCCCTATTCCAATAATGGCTCCGGACTACACCGCTTCGAAGATCCAAAAGATGGCAAAGTCTATATGTATACTGACTTTGAGCCCTATGATGCCAACCGGCTTTTCCCACACTTCGATCAACCAAATCTAAAAGCTCGTTACACTCTGGATGTTACTGCTCCAAAAGACTGGGTAGTTATCAGCGCGGAGAGGGAAAGTCGAGTAGAGGAGCAAGGAGAGCTGAAGCATTGGTTTTTCCCTCAGTCGCAAAAATTTTCCTCCTATATTTTTTCTCTTCATGCAGGCCCATACCATATCTGGGAAGATGATGCTGCCGGCATACCACTACGCCTGATGGCCCGCCAAAGCCTGGCAGAGTATGTTAAAACCGAAGATTGGTTTACTTTTACCAAGCAATCCTTTGAGTTCTTCCAGCCATATTTTGAAATAGATTACCCTTTCAAAAAATACGACCAGATCCTTGTTCCTGACTTTAACGCCGGTGCCATGGAAAACGTAGGTTCAGTTACTTTTAATGACGCCTATGTTTCACGCGGGGAAAAAACCCAGGCACAGCGTATGGGCCTGGCAAATGTCATTGCCCATGAGCTGGCTCACCAATGGTTTGGCAACCTGGTAACCATGAACTGGTGGGATGATCTATGGCTCAATGAGAGTTTCGCCACTTATATGGCTAACCTGGCCCTGGCGGAGAACAGTGAGTTTACCAATGCCTGGGAGAATTTTTATCTGGGTACCAAACAGTGGGCCTACCACTCAGATCAACGCCCCACCACCCACGCTATCCAGCTGCCCGTCAAGAATACTGATGAAGCCTTTGCCAACTTCGATGGTATTACCTACGGTAAAGGTGGCTCGGTGTTGAAGCAGCTACCCTACTATCTGGGAAAAGAGGAGTTCCGTAAAGGGGTCAGCAATTACCTGAAAGAGCTCTCCCACCAAAACTCAACACTTGACGACTTCATGGGGCATCTGGGAAAAGCCTCCGGGGTTAATTTAGATATCTGGCAACAGCAATGGCTTTACCAAGCTGGTCTCAATACCATCGAGGCCAGCTTTCAATGTGAAAATAACCAGATTAGTCATTTGACCCTCACTCAGACTGCACCGCAAGAGTATCCCACCTTACGAGAACAGCGTACGCAACTTGGCCTCTATCGTATGGATGGCGAAAATATGAAGCGCTTCGCCACCTTGCCAGTACTATATAGTGGTGCCAAAACTAATGTGGAAGATGCCAAAGGGCTGCCCTGCCCGCAAATTCTCTACCCCAATGAGGGGGACTGGGCTTTTGTGAAAGTAAATCTGGATTCGGTAACGCTGAAGAATATGGCTCAGCATATTAATGCTATCCAGCAGCCTTTTGCTCGTCTTATGATGTGGCAAAGTCTGTTTGATAGCACTTATGATACAAAACTTCCTTTAGATGAATATATCAGCTTTATTATCAGCAATGGCGCAGTGGAACAGGATATTAATGCCATCCGGCTCAATGCCCGCTATTTAAGTTTTGTCTACAGCTACCTTAACCAAATTCCGGTCGGAAAAGAGCGCCGCAACGAACTACAACAGGCGATCGAAGACTTTGTCTGGACACAACTTCAAAAAGCGGCCAGCAGTAGTGACCAGCAGAAAGTTTGGTTTGATACTTTTACCAATGTAGCCCACTCTAATGCAGCACTGGATAATGCCAAACAGTTGTTAATGGGGGAGCTCTCCGTTAAAGGTTTAAAACTAGATCCAGATATGCGCTGGGAATTAATAAGCTTGCAGAACCGTTATCTTTTTGCCGACTATGAAAAAGCCATTGCCCGAGAGTTGAAACAAGACAACTCTGACCGATCAAAGCTCAATGCTATAGCGGCTGAAGCCGTTAGGCCCTCACCGGCAGTTAAACAGAAATGGTTAGATAATTTGATCCTAAATAGAGATAAGTTCAAGTTGAGCGAACTTCGTACAGCCACTTCATCTCTGTTTACCTCAGAACAGATTGAGCTTTTCAACACTAATAGCGAACGAATATTTTCAGCTTTAGATCAGATCAATAATGAAGATTCCTCAGAGTTAATTAGTATCTATGCATATATGCTCCCCCTTATGTGCTCGAAAGAAGGCGCCCAAAAACTTAGCGATACTCTGAAGGAAAAACAACAGCTCAAACCTACGCTGGTCAAGGCATTAAAAAATCATCGCTATACCAGCGAGCGTTGCATCAAAATGGGGCAGGCTTTAGTAAAACGGTAGCAAGGTTGACCCTAATCACACAACTTGCCAGCTAAAATTATTTTAAGGGCTCTCAGAGCCCTTTTTTATTCAATTGGATTATCGAACTGATATAAAATTAGTCCTCAGCTTATATCTAGCGGTACACTCCCTGAAAAAGGTAAAGGATTTCAGGTATGAAAATTTTTGTAGAAAAAGATAATCTTGTTGATGGAGCTATTGCTAAGCTCTTGAACTCTCACCTACAGGAAATGTATAGGCACTCCCCAGCTGAAAGTGTTCATGCATTGGACCCAAAAGCCTTGCAGGATTCAACCATTACCTTCTGGAGTGCACGTATCAATGGAACTCTGGCCGGATGTGGAGCCCTCAAGGAAATCGCACAATTCCAAGGGGAGTTAAAATCGATGAAAACTAGTCAGTCCTTCCTGCGTATTGGAGTTGCCAAGGCAGTACTGGAAGAAATACTTAAAGAAGCCAGGCTTCGGAGCTATAAAGAAGTTAAGCTGGAAACCGGAAGCGGCGCAGCATTTGCACCCGCAGTGGCACTTTACCAGCGGTATGGTTTTGAGCCTTGTGCACCGTTTGCCAACTATAAAAGAGACCCACACAGCTTGTTTTTCTGTAAAAAATTATAAATACCATTATCTATTAATAATAATTATGCCTATTTCCAGAAGAGATTTTTTGAAACTCACAGGATTTTCACCTCTGGTGTTTGCTGGGATCAGTGTTGACAACTCATTAGCAAATGAGAAATCAATTCCTTTTTTAAGTCAAATGCCCGGGCTGAAAACGCCTATACAAGAAATTTATCCCGCCGTCTTCAATAATGAAATCTATGTTGCCGGTGGCTTTATTCCGTCAACCACTCCCGCTTTTTTCGGCCTTTCTCCGTCAGAGGAGAACTACATTTTTTCCCCTAAACTGCAAAAATGGCGAACTGGACCATCACTTCCCGCTCCGAGGCACCACCTCGGCATGGCCAGTAACTCAAAATACCTATACGCTATTGGTGGATTCACTGGAAAAAAGGGAACGCCTGGCAGCCCCAAAAGACTGTTTGGAGGCTATCCGAGGCAAAAGAGCAGTGGAGCTCTGCACCATCACTTCCAGTACCAATAGCGGAAAGTGTGCATGTCTCACTCTTGGAGAAAATCCATGTTATTGGTGGAAAGTCCCCCAATTCTGAATCCAAAAACCGAGACAGCAAAAAGCACTATCTATTAGTTGATAATAAACACTGGGAAACAGCGGCACCCCCAAGTATCAATAGGAACTCAGCAGCAGGTGCAGGTCTCAATAACAGAATTTATGTTGTGGGTGGTCGGCAGGTTGGCGACAGCACAAAAAAAGCTAAAAATCTTTCGTATTTTGAAGTTTATGACTCCAATCTTGACAAATGGGAAAAGATAAGGCCATTGCCACAAGCACTTGCTGGTCTTACTGCAACGCCACTTAACGGAAAAATCGTCGTTACCGGAGGTGAGGCATTTGGCCCTAATGGCAACTGGAAGACAGGTACGGTATCCAGTGCTATTTGGATCTATGATCCACTCAGCGATCAGTGGGGTAAAGAAGCGAAACTCAATGAAACACGTCATGGTCATGGCGCCGCTACTATAGGTAACAACCTCTATATTATTGGCGGCGCCGCCAAAGTAGGCCCACAGGATACACTTGGTTCCATGGTAAAATTGAGCTGGAGAGAATAACTGATTTAATCACTAGATCCCGAAGGAAGAACTATGTTAAGTAGAAGAGATTACCCTTTCCTACCAAAACCAAAAGGCCCAATGACTCATGCAGTCATTCATGAAAAGAGTCTTTATATCTCCGGCCTTACGGCCATGGGCACTGACGCTCAGGCTGAAGACTTAACTGAGCAAATACGAGAAATTCTCTCTCAATTAAAAAAAGTTCTGGATTATGAAGGGCTTACTAAGTCAGACCTAATTAAGCTTACAATTTTTATAAAAGAGATAGACAAATTAGGTATAATCCGAGAGGAGTTATTTTCTTTTTATGACAGTCACTATCCCGCCTGCTCATTGGTAGAGGTTTCCAATCTGGTGCATGCAGACCTTAAAATAGAAATTGAAGCGGTAGCAGCAATAGCATAAACCGTTCTGCGGGGAGGTCAGGGGCTGCTATTGTGTATCCATATAGTACTGGTTACGCTCAACACCTAGGTACCCAATATATCTGTCCCTGATTTCCCGCACATAATTTACCGGCTCCCTACCACGCACATAGCCAAATCGACTGCTTCGATAATACTCAGGTTGAGACAAAAGTAGCATGGCCTCCTCAACGTGCCCAAACCACTGGTTAGGGTCCAGTTCCAGCCTCTGGGCAAGATTTCTGGCATCTCTCACATGACCATGGCCCGCATTATAGGAAGCCAGGGTGAAATATATTTTCTGGTCGAGAGGTAGGTTTTGCGGGAAGCGATCATCCAGCCAATCCAGGTAGGATACACCTGCTCGAATGCCATTTTCCGGATCATATAAATTACCAATACCCAGCTGGCGGGCTGTGCGAGGAAGTACCTGCATCAACCCCTGGGCCCCGGCAAATGAACGTGCCTGAGGATTAAATTGGCTTTCCTGATACATTTGCGCGACCACCATTCGCCAGTCGCGGTCAGTATTTTGAGTATATTTTTGCACTATAGGATCAAATGGCGATAATACATCCGTGCTGCGCAGGCGCTGTCCCTGATGCTTAAGGATACGCTTCTGTTCTTTAAAATACTTGTTATAGGTAACATTGAAAAACAGGTCACGATTATGTTTTTCTAAGAACGTATTCAAATGCTCCAATAACACCGGTTGCTTAGCACGAACACCCCAAGCGATATCGCGATCACCAGGAAGTTCGCCGACTACTCTAAAATCGTTACGATAAGTGCTTTCAATTGCCACGAGATGTGAATCGACAACAGTGTAGGGGAAAGCTCCGCTGGCCACAGAATCAATGAGAAATTCCGTTGTAACGCCTTCAATACGTTTTATCTGAAGAGGTAGCAGCTCCTGTGCATGCTGTTTTTGCAGTAATTTCACCAGGCTATCGTGATAACTGGTTTGCGGATTTACCGCCACTATCTGCCCGGCCAGCAACTCCTCCAGTGTCAAGTTGTTATTTTCACTTGCGCCTTGGGGACCGGCCACCAACAACTCCTTGACTGCCATAACTGGTCGGGAAAATACTAACCCCTGTTGACGCCGACCCTCGGTAATTGTAAGAGATGCTGCAATCATATCTCCCATTCCTGCCTGTAGCGCATCAGCTAGGTCCATATCCGGATCTGGCACTATCATGCTGAGACGCAGCTTATGATCACGGGCAAATTTCTTCAGTAAATCATAATCGAACCCCATTAATTCACCGCGCCAAATAAAGTAAGAGGCGGGATGATTACGAGTGAGCACTCTCAAGGTTCCACTCTCCAGGATCTCCTGCCAATCACGCAGAGCCTGCTCCCTCTTCTGGCTGGCCAATACCAATTCAGCCGTAAAAAATTCATTCAGTTCTCGACGGAGGGCCACAGAATCACGTCGCACCGCCCAGGCGATAGCTCGTTCAGAGTTGAGCTTGGAACTACTGATCAGTTGTGGATAAGCTGGAAGAAACGCATCAACCTGGTTGCTGTCAATGACAGTCGCCTGATATCTCCCCTCGGCTACGGCGGTTAGCAGCTCTTCATGCTCTACCGGGCCATCCAGATAGGTAACTTTATAGTTCTGCGCATCCTCGCTATGAATCAACGTCTCAGCAAAGGCGCTGCCACGCCTCACAGCAACCTGTAATGGCCTATTCGGCACGGGTTGTAACCCATTATCCCGCCGGGTTACCAATAACTCACTGACAAACTGCAGGGGGCGTGTAAAGGAAACCACAGCCTTTCGCTCCTGCGTTCGGGAAAAATTGCTGGCAATGACATCGCCACGACCTTCAATAAGTGCCGGAATCAGTTGCGCGAAGTTGTCCACATACACCCATTGAGGTTGAAGGCCCCGACTGTGGGCAAACTTTTCCGCTAACTCCCTCCATTCACTCATAGGTAGCCCAATACGCGGCAGCGAGCCCTCTTGGGGCCCCCTCGGCGCAAGCAGACGCAGGACGCCTCTCTCCTTCAAAGCAGGCATATCCCCCAGGTCTACATAGTTTTCAAAAACCGGAGCTTCTACCAGCTGTGTTTGCCGCTGATTTGGCGCAGGCTGTTGGGAAATTGCCAGATCAGTGTCGGCAGTGTCATCGACAGAGGCCTGTCGCTGCTCACAACCTAAAAGCAGAAATAGTGAGATCAGTAAAAGGAAAATAAAAAGCAATCTTCTTTGCACAGTGCACCTTTTAGCTTTTATTAGGCATCGTACTACGCTTCCTGCGCGCTGCAGTTTGCGCTTCGCCATCTGGAGCGGCCGCTGTTAGGTAAATCGTACCAGCTTAAGGTGAAAGATCCCCCCCAAAAAAAAGCCCGGCAAACTCAATTGCCGGGCAAATATACGTTGGCGAATGTAGGTTGTCTCTTACACGGAGTGACAAGCCCTCTCTTATTCGATGAGCCTCTTATTTTTATTAGATGGATTTAGGTTTGCCCTGTAGCTCCGCCAATCTCATTTTTATTTGTTTGTTCTCATCCTCATCAGGGAGTTCGAACATCAGCGGTTTTGCCACTTTCGCAAAGTACTCCGCATCTTTCTGTTGGTATAGCTCTTCAGCCAGCCACTGGGCAATATGCAGCTCACGAGGTGCACGAATATAGGCCTGCTCCAGCTTTTCCAGATACTCTTCCCGGGGGTAACCCAGCATTTCCATAGCCATTGCCAGGCCGAACCAATGGGAGGCATTTTCCGGTTCTTTGTCTACCAGGTATTTAAATTCCTCACGGGATTTTTTCAGACTGCGAAGGTCACGCGCATGGTTTGGAACCGTAGCCTGTTGGTTAACCGTCAACCACGCGTGCGCACTCAAGTACCAGGGCTGCTGGCGATCGCTGCGAGGCACACTGGCGAGTAAGTGGCTGGCTTGGGGAAATCCCCTATGCGCAGATCCGCACTGGCTTTAATAGCGGCCAGTTGGGTGCTGTAAATGCCGGCGTGGTACGCATAGGAAAGAAGGTCATCCAGGGCCTGCAGGTTGTAACCAGACTGGGCGATAAACCCGGCCAGGATATTCACGGATTCACGCTTGGGCAGACGTTTGACTTTAGGCTTGGCCTCTTTGAAGTGCGCGGGGATTTCACCACTAACCACTTCATATTCACCAGAATCGAACGCGGCAACATATGCTTTTTCAAGCTCTTCAACCGACATGCCCAGGGCCTTCTCCAGTGATTTCACCGGGTCAGCGCCGTCGTTATAGGCTTTGACGAACTGCTTAAATTCTTCCGACTTATCTCCCTCCATCATCAGCCAGTGAGACAAGAGCCAACCGCTGGCATACACATCGGCTTTCTCCTCGGCATCGGTGTTATAAACAGTTGCACGCAAGAGCCTATCCAGGGGCATCAGGCCTGCATACATCAAGGTTTGGGCGCGTTCCTGCGGGATTTCACCCAGCTCATAGCGGCCTTTCTTGGGGAAAGACATGGTTGCCATAAACTCGGCAAAGCCCTCGCTGTACCAATAGGGGAAGTGGATGGTATTGCCGTTATAGGAAAGGAAGTGAGTGTACTCGTGGAAAAGGAATTCACGGGCCTTAAGTTGCTTCTTTATGCTGCGGCCATCCAGATTCACCAGGGCATAGCTACCTTCGGCGGAAGTATCGAACAGGCCATTAGTCATTTCAGCTAGTTCAGCACCCACCAATCCAGCATAAGTATCCCTGTCCCCCGCCGCATAAATGGTGAGTTTTGGGGTATTTGGATCTACCTCCAGAAGCTCTGTAGCCACTGCGCGATAGCGTTCCAGGTCAGCGACCAGGGTCTTTACCGCTTTGGGATCACCATCGGTAATGACTCGAAAATTTTCACTATCCACTTCATACCAAATTTCCTCCCCCAGGTAGCGGGGAGCAGCATTGGCGGTCAGTACAAATCCGAAACAAAGTACTAAGAAAACAGCTGCGCGAGAAACCATAGTTCGGGCCACCAGTCGTTGTTAATGAAGCCCTCCATGGTCAAATAGTGAAGCCCATACACTACCGCTTTTAATTGATTAAAAAAAGAACAATTTGATCACAAAACATCACCTTTCATATTTTTTTGTGACTTGCCGGACAGGGTATTCAGTAGTCAAGTTGCAGAAAAACTGGAGGGGATAACGACAAACTAAGAGACAAGCGTCTCAATTTTGGCCCTTCTGGCATACAAATAGAGGACAAGCTTCTATATATTGCGCTGTTGACCATTTTCTAAAAAATGGTCAAAAAAATAATAATTAATCTGCTTTGATGAGAGAAACATAATGAAAACTGCACCACTACTGGCGCTGCTTGGCGGCGCCTTGATGTCAGCCCATGCCTGGTCGGCACCCGAATATATTTCCGATCTGGATATTACCTCTTTTGATGGAACTGTACTCGATGCCAATTTGTTTGTGCCTGAAACCCCAGCACCTGCAGAGGGCTACCCCACCGTCATCTTCACCAACAGCTGGGGCCTTGAGAAACGCCAATATCATTTCCAGGCCAAAGAGCTCGCAGAGAATGGCTATCTGGTATTGAGCTACTCCACTCGTGGCTTTGGCCACTCGGGCGGCCTGGTAGACGTAGCCGGGGAGAACAGTATTGCCGATGTTGGTGTTCTGATCGACTGGTTAGAATCCAATTATTCTGTAGGTAAGCTGGGAATGGCCGGTATTTCCTATGGAGGTGGCATTTCCCTGCTAAGCGCGGCACAAGACCCTCGGATTGATGCGGTAGCTGCCCTGTCCGGTTGGGCCGACGTGGTTGAAGCCCTCTACCCCAATGAGACCGTTAACCTGGTTTGGGGTAGCTTGCTTGTTACTACTGCTTTCGACAAAGAAGCTGAACTGGAACAGGTCTGGGGTGACCTCCGAAGCGGTCAAAATTTGGAGCAGGTCATCGAGTTCGGTGCCAAACGTTCGGCTATCAGCTACATCGATCAATTGAACAAAAACGGCACTGCAGTACTGGTATCTAATAACTTTGCCGATTATCTGTTTAAGCCCAACAGCATGACTGACTTTTACTCCCTGCTTGAGGGCCCCAAAAAGCTGATGCTGAATCCTGGCACCCACGCCATTACCGAGACCCTCTCTGGCAACGATGGCCATATATGGTCCACCAGCTTCCGCTGGTTCGATCACCACCTGAAAGGCGAAGACAACGGCATCAACCGCGAGCCTAAAGTGGATATGACAGTGCGCATCAGTAATGAGCTGGAGCACTATGAAGACTATCCGGTAACCCAGGAGAGCACCACTTGGTATCTGCAACCACGCTTCACCATGTTTAACAGTGGCAGTATGGAGAGCGGCAAGTACGATGGCTGGAGCTGGAGTAATGAATTCCACGGGGGCTGGGATACCTTTGCTGGTACCGGTATCCCATTGATTTCCGATGCCCTCGAAGGTTTTGGTATCCCAGTGTACGCGCCAATGATGGCGATCAACGGTTACTATGCCATTGAGTACAAGTCACCAAGACAATCAGAAACCCTGCAAATCCGCGGTGCTCCTAAGCTGGAAATGTGGATTGAACCCAGTAAGGAAGAGGTTCAACTCAACGTACACCTCTACGATGTCAGCCTCTTTGGCCTTGGCCGCCTGATCACCCATGCACCAATTACAGTGCGTACCGACCAGCCCGGTAAGAAGCAAAAAATCGAAGTTGAGTTATTTACTACCAGCTATAACGTACCTGCCGGCCACCGTGTAGTTATGGCCATTGATACCCAGGGCCCTATCTATAAGAAACCGGAAGACACCAACTACACCATCACAGTGCCTTATAGCAGCAGTAAGGTTTCCAGCCTGACAGTTCCGCACCTGTAAGAAACCCTCCCGCAACAAGCCCGGCAGATCTCCCGGCCGGGCTTTCTTCTCGCGGTTGATCAAACCACTTCAGGACTAGGCGTATTTTTCGCCAAACCGTTACAATGGCCTCTTTTTAGGCAAAGTACCCTCTCCCTATGAACAAGAAGATACCACTTGCCCTGTTGGCCGCGACTTTACTGTCTGTAGCCGGCTGCAATCCAGAAGAAAAGGCCGCGCAAAAACCCGAACTGCAGACCAGCACCTCGGCTGTAACCTTGGACTTGAGTGATGCCCCAGAGGGCAAATTGCCACAGGGAGTGAGCCCCACCGCCTACCGGCTAGACCTCAACCTGGACCCTCGCCAGGATTCCTTTAGCGGCAGTGTCGCTATCGATATCCAGCTGGCCAAGGCTGCCAACCATATCTGGCTACATGGCAATAACCTCGGTGTAAGTGTGATTAAGGCACAGTTGACTGATGGGCGCGAAGTCGCAGCTCAATATCGCCAGGTACTAGACAGCGGTGTGGCCGCTATCGAATTTGCCGAACTGTTACCCGCCGGCGAGTTCACACTGCTTATTGACTACAGTGCCGACTTTGATCGCAACCTGGCGGGCTTGTTTAAGGTTGAGGAGCAGGGCAGCGCCTATGTCCTGGCCAAGTCCGAGTCGATCCAGGCGCGCAAGTACCTGCCTGGCTTTGACGAGCCAGGCCTCAAGGCGACCTTCTCTGTCAGCCTGACTGTACCTGAAGGCTATGCCGCTATTAGTAATGGGCCCGAGCTAAAACGTGAAGCCGCAGGTGAAGGCATGGAGAAGGTGACTTTTGCTGCTACGCCCCCCATGTCCACCTACTTGCTGTCTCTATCGGTAGGGCCCTTCGATATCGTCGAGCGCCCGGCCATACCACCGAGTAAATATCGCAAAGAGCCTATTCCACTACGTGGTTTTGCCCGACAGGGCCGTGGTGGCGATATGAATTATATCCTCGATATCACCCCCGAAATGGTGGAAACCTTCGAGAACCAACTACAACGCCCTTACCCCTTCAAGAAACTCGACATCATCGCAGCACCCCAATGGCCCAGTGGTGCTACCGAGTTATCTGCCGCCATCACCTATCGCGAACAGCGCATTCTGGTAGGTGATAATCCCGCCCCCGGTGCCCGCCTGGCCCTGGTGGAGGTACATGCCCATGAAATCGCCCATATGTGGTTTGGCAACCAGGTAACTCCGCCCTGGTGGGACGACTTGTGGTTGAAAGAAGGGTTTGCCACCTGGGGAGAACCTTTGGTGCTGCGTATTATGGAGCCGGAAGGTGGCCACGACCTGAATGCCGCGACTTACGCCATTGGCGCTATGCAGTTGGATTCCCTGGCTAGTACTCGCGCTATTCGCGAACCGGTGACTGACAACAACAATATCCGTAACGCCTATGACTCCATCACCTATTCAAAGAGTCTCGGTGTGATCAATATGGTGGACAGCTATTTTGGAGCCGAGCGTTTTCGTCCAGCCCTGGGGCGCTACCTGGAAACCTTTAGTGATGGGGAAGCGGACTCGCCATCCTTCTACAAAGTTATTGGCGAAGAGACCAATACTCCAGAACTGACAGAGGCTTTCCGCAGTTTCGTTGAGCAAAAGGGTGTACCTCAGCTGGAGCTGTTGCTGGATTGCACAACTCCATCCCAGGCAAAACTGCATGTAAGTCAAAGCCGCTACAAAGCCCTGGGCTCTCCCATTGAAGAGACCGGGCAAAAGTGGAACATCCCATTCTGCTTCAGCAGTGCCGGCAGTGAACAGCAATGCCAGATACTGACCCGCAAAGAAGAAACCCTGGATATTGCCGTCAATACCTGCCCGAGCTGGGTAATGCCGAACGTCCAGGGCAGCGGGTATTATCGCTGGAACTTGCCTGAAGCCCAGTGGCAGGCCCTGCTCGAACATTTTGCAGAATTCGCCCCCACCGAACAGCTGTCCATTATCGACAGCGCCTTTGCTGCCTTCGAGGCCGGAAAACTGCCAGCAGCTCAGTTACTTGAAGTTGTACGCCAATCTGCAAGAGTAGAAAAACGGCAGGTCATCACCTTGCCACTAAACTACCTGCGCAAGTATCGGGAGAGCTACTTGGGTGAAGTGCAGCACTCTGCATTCCTAAACTTTGCTCAAAACCTGTATTTACCGCTACTAAACAACAGTGCCAACAGCGCTGAACCCGATCAGCAAATGTTGCACAGTGAACTGCTCGGCTTTATGGCATTGGTCGCTGGCGATCCAGATACGCGCAAGCAGTTAGTGGATAAAGCCACTGCATTCACCGGTTACAAAACAACCCGCGACCCTGAAGCGCTGGACTCCGACCTCTATGGTCCTGCGTTAACCGTAGCCGTACAGGATGCTGGTGATGACTTTTTGTCGCACTTGATCAAAGTACGCGGCGTGCTGGATGATCCGCGCTTCGAGAATGCCAGCGCCAGTGCCATTGGCAGTAGTGACAGTCCCTCGCAATTAGAAGTCGTGCAAAAGTTGGCCCTCAGCGAAGAAATGGGACCCCGTGAAACCTTCACATTGATTCAGTACTCCCTGGCCCAACCTGAGGTACAAGAACAAAACTGGCAGTGGCTGCGCGATAACTTTGACAAGGTTGTGGATAAAATTCCGGCCCAAATTCGTCGCCGCACCCCGGCTTTTGCTGGCGTTTTCTGTGATGCAAAACGCTTGCAGGAATTACAGCAGTTGTTTGCTCAACACGGCGCTCTCACTCCCGGTTACCAACGCAGCCTGGCACAGACAGAAGAGCGTATACAGCTGTGTATGGCACTGGAGGAAAAAGGGCAGTCCTTGATGGAAGCTTTGCCGAGGTCAGTGGGCCTCGCCCAAAATATCTGATACAGCCGCGCTAATTTATATTGCGCCTTTTATTGCAGTATTAAATATCCTCATAGCAGGGAAATTTTTGCTGCCAGTGCCGGGAGGGGATTACTCTCCCGGCTAACTTGCCCAAATTTCAGGATTCACCTTTATTGTGCTTACGTAGTCGGAATGCCAGCCAAATCATCGGCAGACCAAAAATAATTGCGTAGGCTCCTATCAACCACACCAGCGCCAAGGCGCCTGCCCCCGGACTCACCAGAATCGCAATACCGAAGATTACCGAAAGCACACCGATGGCAATCAGCAGCCACTCATTGTCAATTTCCTTGCGCAAGCGAATCGCACCGACAATCTCAAAAATTCCACGAACCAGGGCCCAGGCACCAATAAAAATTACCAGTACCAACGCTGTTATTTGTGGATACATAAAAGTCACTATACCTGCTGCCAGGCTGATTAAACCGGAGACGATCAGCCACCATAGGGGGTAGACTTGTGTCTCCCCATCACCGCCGCAACCAGCGAGAAAATCCCATCCAACAAAGCATAAATACCAAATAGGAAAACCAGGGTCAGCAGGGATAATCCCGGCCAGATGAAAGTTAGCACCCCGAAAATTACCGCAATTAACCCGCGCAATAACAGCAGCCACCAATTGGCCGAGAGGACCTGCAATATAGGCCCGGAGGGGAGAGAGGAAGTATCAGTGGACATAGAGCAGTCCCCGGGTAGAACATCTATTTTAATTTAAGCGCCACAGTCCATGGACTACCAGTTTTTCGGGAAAATCTCCGCAGAAAAACAGCAAAAAGATGCTAAAAAGCCAATTGCCTTCTCATAATCTGGAGACTTAAAGCATTGGGGAAACTACCCATTGGATAAGGGCTGTAAGGAGGGAGGCGGCCCACGAGCGCGACCATGCAGTCGACTCTGCAAAGACTGAGATCGCGCCGCAGGCCGCTATTTCCAGTGTAGCCGTAACTGACAAATCAGGTTATTGACCAAACTGGATTAGAAGTCAGGTGTAAATAGCACAGGGAAACTCTCTCACTGCGGGGTTTATTTTTCTGCTAAGCAGAGGAAAGGCTTTGGGAAATGCAGTGAAAGTAGCCGGCAGCCCGAAGGCTGCCGGAAGAGTTGATCAGGACAGCTCGCCAATCACACCACGCAGTTTATCGACAATTGCATCAATCTCGTGCTTTTCGATAATGAGTGGTGGGGACATACACAGGGCATCACCAATACCTCGGGCCATCACTCCTGCCTCCCAGGCCATGCCAGATGCTTTGGCCCCGAATTTACCCTTCAGGTTTTCCGGCGCACGCAGTTCAATCGCACCAACCAAGCCGTAGTTGCGCACATCAATCACATTGTCCATATCCGCCAGGCTGTGCAAGGCATTTTCCCAATGCTGGCCGATCTCACCGGATGCACGAGTTAGCAGGCCTTCGCGCTCGTAGATATCCAGGGTTGCCATACCTGCAGCACAAGCTACTGGATGCGCGGAGTAGGTGTAGCCATGGAAGAATTCCACCATACCCTCAGCGGCCGCATCCATAATGGTGTTGTGGATATCGTCTTTCACAAAGACCGCACTCAAAGGCACTGCCGCATTGGTAATACCTTTGGCGGAGGTGATCATATCCGGGGTCACGCCGAATTCGATGGAGCCAAACGCGGAGCCGGTACGGCCCCAACCGGAAATTACCTCATCAAAAATCAGCAACAGGTCATGCTTGTCACAAATCTCACGCAAACGCTGCAGGTAACCTTTTGGAGGTAGCACCACACCGCCAGCACCGGCAAACGGCTCGACGATTACCGCAGCGATTTGATCTGCACCGTGGAAGGCCACCAGGCGCTCCAGGTCTTCCGCCAGTTCCACACCATGCTCAGGAAGACCACGGCTGAAAGCATTGCGCTCAATATCCAGGGTATGGCGCATATGATTGGCTTTAACCGGCTGACCGAAGCTCTGGTAATTCGGAGCGATACCACCTACAGAGATACCACCGAAGTTCACCCCGTGGTAACCCTTTTCGCGGCCGATAAACATGGTGCGGGTGCCTTTGCCTCGTGCGCGCTGGTATTGCAGGGCAATTTTCAATGCAGTCTCTACCGCTTCGGAACCGGAGTTGCCGAAAAATACATGGTTGAGGCCGTCTGGAGTATGCTTCACCAAGCGCTCGGAGTACTCAAAGCCCAGCTCGTGACCGAAATTAAAAATAGAGCTGTAATCCAGAGTTTTTGCCTGCTGGTATATTGCCTCAGCAATTTCGGTACGACCGTGACCGGCATTGCTGCACCAGAGGCCAGCGGTTGCATCAATAATCTGGCGTCCACCCTTTTCGGTGAGATAAATACCCTCAGCGCGCTCCACGATCCGCGGTGCGGATTTAAAGGTGCGATTGGGGGTAAAAGGCATCCAGAAAGCGTTGGTTTGCATCTCAGACATAAACTGTATCTCCGCAAGTTCCCTGAAATTTCAATGTATTCGGATTTAGAAGCCATTGGCTCCCGCTAATCTCTCAAGGCGCTTGTGCAATTTCAGACAAGCGCGTGGCATAACCGTTCGGACCTGTGGGTCAAGCACCGAAGCAGCAGTATTTGGTCTCGTAGAATTCGGCCATACCCTCAACTCCCCCTCGCGACCAATACCGGACTCCTTCGTACCGCCAAAAGGTGCGACCGTAGTGGAGAAAACCCCGGTGTTGCAGGCAATCATGCCGTATTCAAGTGCCTCGACCACTCGGTTAGCGCGACGAATATTCTCACTCATTACATAAGCGGCCAGGCCATAGGGAGTATCATTAGCACGGCGAACTACATCATCTTCCTCGGTAAACTTCTGCACTGCCGCAATCGGTCCAAAATTTTCTTCCTGAGCAATGCGCATATCATCAGTAACACTGGTGATCAGGGTCGGGGCAAAATAGTTCTCACCATTTGGCAGCTGCTCACCGCCAATTTCAATCTTGGCGCCAGCCGCTACCGCATCCTGCACCAGGCCCTGAACGCGATCTACTGCACGGCGGAAGATCATCGGGCCCATATTCACCCCCTCTTCTGTGCCGTGGCCAATCTTCATTGCAGCCACTTCAGCACGCAGTTTTTCTACGAACTCATCGTGCACAGATTCGTGCACATAGATACGATTGGTGGCTACACACACTTGGCCGGCATTGCGGAACTTGGTCGCTACACAGGCCTTCACCGCGGTATCGATATCTGCATCATCGAAAACGATAAAGGGGGCATTTCCACCCAGCTCCATGGACATCTTCTTCACCGTGCTGGCGCACTGGGCCATCAGCAGCTTGCCGACAGCAGTGGAACCAGTGAAAGTAAATTTGGCCACACGGGGATCCTGGGTCAGTACTCTGCCGATGCCCGGCGCATCAGTGCCAGTCACAACATTGATAGTGCCCTTGGGCAGGCCAGCCTCTTCTGCCAGCCGACAAAGAGCCAGTGCGGAAAGCGGGGTCTCGAGAGCGGGTTTGATCACCACGGTACAGCCAGCTGCCAGCGCAGGCGCCGCTTTGCGGGTAATCATCGCATTGGGGAAGTTCCACGGTGTAATGCAGGTTACAACACCCACTGGCTGGCGGATGGTGCTCAGACGCATCGCCGGGTTGTGGGTAGGAATCGTCTGGCCGTAAGCGCGGCGGCACTCCTCCGCAAACCACTCGATAAAAGAAGCGCCGTAGAGAATTTCACCCTTGGCTTCCGCCAGGGGCTTGCCCTGCTCCAAAGTGAGGATACGCGCCAAATCATCGCTGTTATCCATAATTAGCTGATACCAGCGCTTAAGGATGGCGGCACGTTCGCCGGCGGTGCGGCGGCTCCACTCTGGGAAAGCCGCGTTAGCTGCGGCTACCGCTGCCTCTGCATCTGCCGCTGAACCATCGGCTACTTTGCCCAACAACTCGCCATTGGCCGGATCACGCACCTCTGCGGTGCCCTCAGCATCCCGCCACTCTCCATCGATATAGTTCTGAAACTTCAACAGGTCTGGATTCGCCAGTTTCACCGGAAACTCCTGATAATTGCGTGTTATTAATAGTATTGCGGCGATTTTGGCCGCAGCTAGGAGGGGAGAATAGTAGTATTTTTGCAACTAAAATTTATATTTATCAAACTTTATCTCAAAGCAGCTAAGGCCTTTCCCCTTGAGGCTGCCTAGCAATGCTAAGTTACGGCAAAAATTCGTGGAAAACACGGGAGAATTCGGCAAATGAGCAAGGCAAAAAGTGCTCTGGGTGGTCGCCTCAGCGATATGGATCTCCGTCTGCTGAGAGTCTTTCGAGAAGTAGTGCGCGCCGGCGGTCTGGCACCGGCAGAAGTAGCACTCAACATCGGGCGCTCCACCATCAGTGTTCATATCTCTGACCTGGAGACCCGTCTGGGTATGCAACTATGCCTCCGCTCTCGCGGGCGTGCCGATTTCAAACTGACACCAGAGGGAGAAACCCTCTTTCAGGCAATTTTGGAACTGGATGGGCATCTGGATGCCTTTAGAAGCCAGGTTAACGCTATTCAGTCCCAGCTTACCGGTACCCTACGCCTGGTGATGCCGGATGACGTATTGGAAATCCCCCAGCTAGACCTGCCCGCAACCATTGCTCGCCTGAGAGAACAGGCCCCCCAGTTACACCTGGAGGTCCAACTGGCCGCACCCCAGGAGCTGGAGTTGGAAATCCTCGCCGGCCGCGCCGATGTTGGCATCAACCCGCTGCATTCACACAGGCCGGGTTTAGACTACCAACCTCTATTCCAACATCAATCCACCCTTTACTGTGGCGCCAATCACCCGTGTGCCCAAGCCAACAAAATTAGTGAAGAGTTACTCACTCAGCAGGAACTGGCCGCTCCCAGCCATGCTGTTTTATCTGGTGCAGCTCATCTCTATCGCCTTTTTCCCAAACGCTCCACCGCCAACCATATGGCAGCAAGACTCGCCATGATTCTCTCTGGATCTTTTATCGGGTTTCTTCCTGAGTATCTTGCACGTAAATATGTTCAAGCACATCAGCTCCTGCCCCTGTTATCAGGGAAATTTCATTACCGCATTCAAAATGCAGCGACTTTCAAAAAAAGTGCAGCTGAGCACCCCACAATCAAGCTGTTTCTGAGAGCACTGGTGATACGTGAATAATTAATCAAGAGTATCTGATATACCCATTTAGTTAATCTGTATTATCACTCTCCTAGAATTCACGACATCCAAGTAAGGAAAATTCAATGAGGGAAACAGAAAAGTTTTACTTTTTTGGAAGCATCAGTTTGGGCAGTGGACACTGAGAGATATATCAGATATCGATGGTCAAACCTACAACTGCTGCGAACAGTATATGATGTACAAAAAGGCAATACTTTTCGGCGATATTAAGACCGCTGATAACATCCTCAAAGAAGAAAATCCATCCGAGCAACAAAGGCTAGGTAGAGCCGTTCTAGGTTATGAATCAAAAACCTGGGATCAACACAAACTTGGGGTAGTTTGGACAGCGAACTATCTGAAGTTTACGCAACACGAAGACTTAAAAGAGAGGTTACTTGGAACGAACAATAAAATCTTAGCTGAGTCTTCTCCTCATGACTTAATTTGGGGTATAGGCCTGAGTTCGGATGACAACAGAATATTGAATCCAGATAACTGGACCGGGAAAAACCTACTTGGTGAGATTCTTATGTCGATAAGATCAATAATCAAGCTCAACACCTTAGGACAAATCACTAGGTAATTTATGTTCTACTTAAAAAATAGTTACCAATAATACATACTACTATTCCTTACACCTTAGTGTTAATCTAAGCATAATTGCTTTTAGATCCACCAGGGAAGAGCTGTGATCGACTTCAAAAACTCCTCTGTCTTCAAACTAAAGCCCATTGATATCTCCTCTGCCAGGGATGAATTTAATAAGTTCCTGATAGATGGTGAATCCATTTTCGCAAGCTTCAAGGCAATAAGAGACCAGGTAGTATTCACCAACAAGCGTATTATTGCAGCCAATGTGCAGGGATTGACCGGATCTAAAGTAGATTACACATCCTTGCCCTACAGTAGAATTCAGGCTTTCTCAGTTGAAACTGCAGGCACATTGGATATGGACTGTGAAATTGTGGTTTATCTCAGCGAAGTTGGTAAGGTCGAATTTGAAATCAAAGGCTCCTTTGATCTTGTCCAGTTCAATCAACACATCAGCAAGTATGTTCTCGACTGATTGACTAAGTGAACATTAACCCACTATGTTTTGGCTTGGTTTAACCATCACCAGGGCATAAGTTCTTAAACTATATCGATTAAACAAATGAGAGGGAATTTCATGTCTCAAATTTGGTTAGAAAGCCTGATTACCGAAAATGCACAGCAGGGTTTTGAGCTGGCGATGAAACTATCCAGAATGGGAGTAAAATATACTCAACCTTCTGACGAAGTACGAGGAAAACTTAGAGCCTCCTATGAGGAAAATGCCGATAGCCTGATCGCATCCTCCCAAGTTGTTGCTATCAATTTCCAGACTGTGGCGGCAGCGAATAACTACTGGCGTAGTTAATAAACTCCAGTGCGCTTTGTGATCAAATAGCCCAAGTTTATCGCCAATAAGTCGACAGAGCGCATTTATAACCTCTATCCCACACAGGTATATCAAGAATAAATTTTCTTCAAATTCACAATCAATTTTATATCAATCGTATTTCATCTATCTAAATCTTATTATTCCTGGACTATCTATCAAGTCTGCAAATAATATTCAAGCTGGACTGATAGTTATACAACATATTAATCGAATAGATAAGTTAATCAGGATTAATACCGGTAAGATAGTAACTTGCCGCAATTGAAGGTACCAGATAACCAGTGTGTCAGTGTATGCTTCGATATTTATAATAGTCAAATGGCAGGTATATTATCCTATCCTTCTAACAATCGATTTGGTGGTTTAATTAAGGAGTATCTCCAGAAGATAGAACCCGCCACCAACAATTTACTGATAAATCATCTTTCCCAGCTTTCTACCTCTTATTTTTCATTGCTACTTCAGGATATAGGGAGCATTGTCAGTTGAATTCAGGCAACCATTTATCAACTTTATATTATTTAAGGTCCAACTTCATATAATGATAGATGACCTGATCCATTATTAAGCAGATTCAATAAATATCAAGAACTCTCTGCTTTCATAGCATTACACCCCTATAAAAAATTGAGAAGTCATTTGGCACAATACCAAAAATACCACCAGCAAAAATAATTTAAACGGTGCATCCAAACACTCAGGATAAAGCGTCTAAGCCACAAAGCACTTGATTCTAAATAAGAGATTACATTGATGATTGATTACGAGCTATAAATCTGGCATTTTCTAACCAGATGCAATAAGTTTTTAATGAGTATAGATAGGATACTAAAGCTAAATATGAGAACTCTGGGAAATTTTCTTTGGTTTATATTAGGTGGTTTTGTTATGGGCCTTTGCTGGTGGTTTTTTGCTCTAGTAGCATTTATCAGTATTATCGGTATTCCCTGGGGGAGAGCCTGCTTTGTTATGGGTAAGTTTTCATTCTTTCCCTTTGGTCGTGAAGCAATATCACGCAAAGAACTAACCTTAAATGAGGACATAGGTACCAGCGGGTTTGGCTTAGTGGGCAATATTATCTGGTTCCTATTCGCAGGTATCTGGCTGGCTATTGGCCATTTGGTTCATGCTCTTGCCTGCTTTTTAACCATTATTGGCATTCCATTTGGAATCCAACATCTTAAGCTTGCCGGTATTTCCTTATCTCCAATTGGCAAAACCATTGTAACTAAGGAAGTTGCCCAGGCTGCAAGGATGAAAAATGCCAGCGCAACTGTTTCTCAAATTCGAGGTAACGCCTAGCTTCTTCTAAAATATAAATTTCCCAACTTAGGTGCCTAATCAAATGGCATTATAAACATTTACTTAAGACTAACGTATCAAATAGTTTATGTTGAAAGGCAGCAAAAAATTCTTTTTGCTGCATCTCCCTGTTATTCTGTAGCATCTAATGATAAGCAATTCTCATCTTTCTATTATATGAAAACAGGGAGTAAACAATGAGAGCAGTCATCTCAATTATATCTGGTATATTTGCTTTTGGTGTTAGCTCTATAATCTATGCAAATCATAAATCAATACCAGCCGACCTGGAGATACAACCTGTCCAGGTAATGCTATTTGGTGTATTTCATTTTCACAACCCAGGATTGGACACAGTAAAGTCAGAGGTGACAAATGCACTGACACCCAGTAACCAGGACTATTTGGAAGAACTCACCAGCAAACTTACGGATGAACCCCCTACCCATGTATTAATTGAATGTCCATCAACACACCAGAGACAAATGGATCAGAAATTCAATTCTTATAAAAATGGCAGTCACGAACTTAGTGTAAATGAAAATCAGTAACTGGGATTTCGTATAGCCGTAAGGCGGGACTGAAAAGTGTCATATGTTATGATGAAAGAAATGTTCACTAGAAAGGTGCTGAACTAAGAGAGTATATGGCCAAAGAAACTCCAGAAGAAAGAAAATTCATGAAAACTAAAAAAAGCTCAGCAAAGAAACTTCCCAGAGAAATAAGAGTTTATCTTTAGGCCAATTGCTCGAATTTCATAATAATCCCATAGAAGATAGAGATAACATGAATCTCTATATCATGGGAAATGATATTGGTGTGGGGCAGGAATTTATCGATGCCGATGCAGCAACCAGCTCGTGGCATCACAATTTTCGCATGTACGCCAATATACAGGTTCAAGCCAACCGGGAACTAAAGTAATCGCTATCGGTGGATCTGGCCATACCGCTATTCTAAAGTCCCTTCAGAAGGTTGACAAAAGTCGCCACCCTTGGGATGTTAATGAATACCTGTAATAATTATTTAAAATAGCCGCTGGCAAATAAGGATAACAATGAAAAATTTTATAAAAATCTTTAGCAGTACAATCATTTTAGTATATTGTTCTGCAAGTTGGGCTGCGGAAAAAGAAGTATTATCCAGCCCTGAAGCACCGACAGCTCAGGTAATGTTATTCGGTACCTTTCATTTCGCAAATCCTGGCCGAGATACAGTAAAGCTGAATGTTATTGATGTGCTAACACCTGAAAATCAAGCCTATCTGGAGCAATTAACTGAAAAACTCGCAAGCGAGTCCCCCACCCATGTAATGCTTGAATGTGACCCGAGCATCCAAAACAAGATTGATAAAAAATTTCAGTCTTATCTGAATGGACAACATAGGCTTGAAGTCAATGAAAGTCAGCAGTTGGGCTTTCGCATTGCAGCTAAAGCAAAGCTAAGTGGCGTTATCTGCTATGATGAAAATCAGGTGCACTGGGATGGGTCCAAGCTCATGAACTATATGAGTACCAATACACCAGAAAGAAAGAAAATATTCGATACAGAGATAGAAGAGTTCGGGAATTTGTCCAGCAAGCAACACAAAACGCTAACCTTAAGACAATTACTCCAGATCGATAACTCTGTTGAGAGAGACAGAAAAAATATGAACCTATATCTTATGGTAAATGATATTGACTCTGGTGAGGGTTTTTCAGGGGCAGATGCATCAGTCAGTTGGTGGCACAGAAACTTTCGAATGTATGCCAATATCCAGACTAAGGCTCAGCCAGGAACCAAGGTTATCGCCATTGCAGGCTCAGGTCATACCGCCCTTATGAAAACACTTCTGGCCACTGATCTTCAGCGCGAAGCCTGGGAAATAAACGATTACCTGTAAAGCTATCCAGCTTTGGCTCATCCCCCAAGGGGGTGAGCCAGGGTTCCCTAGTTTTCCATAGAGTTGATTTTCAAATCAATGGATTACAATAGGTGGATAATATGCTTCCTAGCTTGCGTATTTTACTCGCTCTTCTTTGCTATCTAACCTTTACATTTTTCTCTAAGGCCTTCGCAGAGGCGCAGCTGGCTTCCGGCACCCTGGAGACATTGCCCAGCATTTCCTACGAGGGCATTGCAGATCGTCCAGTACAGGTATGGCTGCCAGATGAATACCCAGCCCAGGCTCCCTATGCTGTTCTGTATATGCATGATGGGCAGATGCTTTTTGATAGCCGCACTACATGGAATGGGCAGGAATGGGGTGTAGACGAAACGGCATCCCGCCTGATCGCAGAGGGCCGTACGCGACCTTTTATCGTGGTTGCACTGCACAATAGCGGAGATGGCCGCCATGGTGATTATTTCCCGCAAAAAGCGCGAGATCTAATGTCTGAGTCTTCACGAAGGGTGAAGCACCCTTTTAATCGAGCTGAGCTGCGAGCTGACCGGTACCTGGAGTTTCTGGTAAAAAGGGTAAAGCCTTATATAGATACAAACTATAAAGTCAGTCGTAACCCAGAGAACACTTTTATCGCTGGTTCCAGTATGGGAGGACTGATTTCCCTTTATGCGGTGTTGGAGTATCCACAAGTATTCTCTGCTACTGCAGCAATTTCCACCCACTGGCCAGGCATCGGTCCCGAAGAGACACTCCCTGTCGCAGAATCCATTCGCAAATACCTCCGGGAAAATCTACCTGAACCGGGAAAACATCGCTTTTACTTTGATCATGGCACCGAGACACTGGACCGCTTTTATCCGCCTCTGCAACAGGCTGTGGACAAGATTATGCGCAAGCGAGGTTATAACGACAACAACTGGCAGTCACGGGTTTTTGTAGAGCATACCCACGATGAGAAGTCTTGGAATGCCAGGCTGGATCATGCCCTTATTTTCCTTCTTGGCACGGAAAAACAGCGCGACTATCAATAACCTCTGCCTACCTCAAAATTTTTGGCAATTGAATAGCTGGCGATTGAATAGCTTATGAGGGATATTTGATCGCCACAAGTCTTGCCCAACTACACTTTGGGCAGGTGCAGTTCACAGGGCTTCAACTTCGGGGTTCAGTGGACCTCTGTGGAAGATCACTCCTACTCTATGCGATGAATCCTAAAAGTCACACAGTTCTACTGATACCCGGAATTTTCGACCGTGGATCTTCCCTGCTACGGATGCAACACGCTCTGGCGGATGCAGGATTCGACACCCATTACATTCACCTGCGTTATAACTCCGGCTGGCACGGTATGGAGCACCTTTCTTCACAGCTGATGGCGAAGATGGAAAAACTGGTAAAAAAAGGAGCTACCTGCACCTTGGTAGGATTCAGCATGGGAGGTATTGTTGCACGCTATTATCTTCAGTCGATGAATGGTATTGGCAGGGTACATAAATTTATTTCTATCGCTTCCCCTCATCATGGCAGCTATTGGGCCAATTTCCTACCCTACAAAGGTGGCAAGCAATTACGCGTCGGAAGTGAATTCCTGCGAGGGTTAAATCAGAGCATCCATATGCTGGAAACAACAGATCCAGTTTCCATCTGGACAAAATATGATGTCACCATTATGCCCCACAGTAGTGCCAAACTCGGAATAGGCACCTCCTATGAAGTCCCTGTAATTCTGCACCGATTAATGCCCATGAGCAGTAAGGTCATCTCGCTAATGAAGAAAGAGGTTATCAGCGGAATGGAATAACTTGTATTCCTCTGAACAATGACTGTGGGAGCCAGAGATGAGCGATCCAGAACAAAAACCTATTCGTCCGGAAAGTGCGATACATGGTTACTATCATAAGTTTGAGAGCCTGATCGCCCTAATCCTTACCTTTATTATTGTGATTATCATAATTGTCGCCATCAGCCGTCTGGCTTACTCGGTCTATTCCATGCTAATAGTAGGCATGAGAGACCCTCTGGATCACAAGGTATTCCAAACCATATTTGGCGAAATCATCACACTGCTGATCGCCCTTGAGTTTAGCCGTACGTTACAATATGTGGTCACACGTCAACAAAGCATTATTCAAACTACGGTTGTTGTATTGATTGCCATATTGGCACTTGCACGTAAATTTATAATCCTGGACCTGGATAAAGTCAGTGCTGGGGAGCTTTTAGGATTGGCTGCTGCAACTTTGGCTCTGGGGCTCACCTATCTGATATTAAAGGTCAGAAATAGAACTGTCTAAGGATCACTTGTCACTAAGAAATAGAAAATAAGCCAAGTCCTTTATCTTCTTGGCTTATTTTCCAATTTTTTAAGTGCTCACTTGAGAAATAATCACTGACTATCTTCACGCAGGGACTGGTGCAGTTTGACCGGTGGAGTCTGTCGCTCCTTTTTGCTCCGCAGACGTAAATTAAGCATTTCCACTGCCATGGAGAAGGCCATGGAAAAATAGATATAGCCCTTGGGCACATGCACATCAAAGCCCTCTACCACTAAGGTGAGCCCCACCATTATCAAGAATGCCAACGCCAGAATTTTTACCGTGGGATGGCGATCGACAAAGTCACCAATTGGTTTTGCCGCAATCAGCATAACAATTACCGCTAAGACAATAGCAATTGCCATAATGGAGATTTCATCCACCAGCCCCACCGCAGTAATTACTGAGTCGAGAGAGAAAACTATATCAAGTATTGCAATCTGTAGCAGGACCATACCAAAACCGGCTGTGCCCAAGCTTGACGCATCGGTTTCGGCACCCTCCAAGCTATTGTGTATTTCATGGGTGGCCTTACCAATCAAGAACAATCCACCCCCAACCAGAATGATGTCACGCCCGGAAATTTCCACTCCAAACGCACTAAATAGTGGCTCCACCAAGCCCATAATCCAGACAATAGAAAATAACAACCCCAGGCGGGTCACCATAGCAAGGGTCAGACCAATAAAACGGGCTGGTTCCCGCTGTTTGGGCGGTAAGCGCCCGACAAGAATGGAAATAAAAATAATATTGTCGATGCCCAATACGATTTCCAACGCTGCCAGTGTAGCCAGCGCAACCCAGGCCTCCGGGTTACTTACCCACTCGAACATGAAGCAATCCTTATTTGTGATTATTGTTGTTCTGCAGTAACACCCTGAGAAAATATTAAACTGCACTGCTCTACCTGAACACGCATTCTGCTGCGTGATGCAAAAGCTATTTTATTCCCCCTCACGTAACCAAGCCATGGCATCGGCTTCATTTTCAAAGACCTTGTATTCCCCTCCGATAAACCAGCTCCCTACCTTGCCTGCTACCTTCATCCAGCGCTTGTCTGAAATCACTGCAATTCGATTGAACTGGCGCCCATGGGCCATTCCCAGCTTGAAGTCATCCCAGGCGGCTCGCGGTTCCCAACCCTGTAACTCACTGGCATCCATTAAGCAATCGATTTTTGGATGCTCAACCCCCTCAAGAGCCGAGTTGAGCATCGGCACCATCGTCTGGTAATCCTCGTGGGTCAGCTTTCCGCGCGCTCGTAGGGTAAGAAAAAATGGTTGCCGTTCTGCTCCAGACCAATCGAAATACCATGGGGTTGGTCACTCATAAGCTCCCCTTCTCTGCTTGGAGTCAATTTTTAAATTACCAGAGTCAAACCTAAGTAAATAATGGTAGTAGCCTCTAGAGACTGATTTCTTCATACCTCTTTTCCTGGAGATCCATTTCCAAGAGGGTCACAGAGTGATCTTGCTCCGATAAAACGGGCACGCCCCTCTCCGGCCTTCAAATTCTCTAAAACTAAGTCCATTAACGGTTATGATGACGAGAGTAAGCTTGCTATTGGCAGGCGTGGTACCGGAATTTTTTTGCTAATAAATCGGAGTGATACATGAATATCAATAACACCATTCATTTCTACCGTCCCTCACCTAGTTTACGCCCCTCCAATAAACCAAAGGCTTCACGATAGAGGTTAATCGCTCTCTCCAGATCGTCTGTATCAATATTGACTTGTACTACTTAGGTGAATCCATCTCCCGGCCCAAATTCCGACAATTCAACCCGCTACCGGTCGGGTCTTGCCACATTGCCAGCAATAATCGAATGCCGCACCATTTTCCTCCCCACACTGTGGACAAGGCCAGCTTGTTTGTTCTGCCTCTGCATCCTTTAATAGCTGGCATGCACGCTCGTAATCTCGATCCCGCTCCAACCAGAGTTCTGGCCAGGCCTGATTTGGTGCCAACTCCCCAGATGCCCCCTGGGCATATTCATTTTTCAGCTTTACTGGAATACCTGCCACCTCAAGCCGACTCTTAGCCAGCTCCACCAGCAGGCGATTTTCATGGGTATAAATTAATTTCATAACAGTAGAGGCCGCTAAAACGGCCCCCAGAGTAACCCCGCCAGACGGCTGAGCCAAATTAAAATAACCTGCTACTCCACAACTTCAAATGCACAGTTCACGACCTGACAGTACTCTTCGTGGGGCACAGTAATAATTTCCAAAACAGAGCCCAGGGAATTTAGAGCAGCCTTACCATTCACCAAAACCCGGCCAGAGCGACTGGCAATATACTCAAGCACAGTGCGCCCCCTGGCATTCCTGTATACCGCCAGGCGCTGGCCCTTTTCCACCACATCACCATGTCTAACGAATAATTGTACCCAGTCATTCGCACGGACACGCATGGGGCTGGAACCTGCTTGGTTCGCATATACCCGCTCAATACTGACTAGCCCCGTAACTTCTCCAGCGAGAGGGGCCTCCGCTGCCCATAAATGTGTCAGTCCGCTAACAGCCAGAATAACGATCAACAGGCAGACTCTTTTCAATACGATGCTCCTACACCTAGTTAACTCCACGGGCTCTGACCCACGCTATTACGCATGTCGTCAAAGCCTTTTTGAAAAGGACGATAATTTAGGTATAGCTGACTGGATAATTCACGCCAGAGTTAGCGTGGATGGGAAAAAGAAGAAATAAAAAAGGGCCGCAGTTAGTGGCCCTTTTCAAAATCTGTGCTACTGGAACCCTGCCAGAGGGAACCTAGCCCAGATCAATCCAAGTGGATTTCAGTTCACAGTACTTATCCAACGCATGCAGCGATTTGTCACGGCCATTACCTGACTGCTTAAAACCGCCGAAGGGCACGGTGATATCCCCGCCAAAGTAATTGTTGACCCACACAGAGCCCGCATAGATCTCACGGGCCATACGATGAGCCCGGCCCAGGTTATTGGTCCAGATTCCCGCTGCCAGACCGTAAATGGAGTCATTAGCAATAGCGAGCGCTTCCTCTTCGCTCTCAAACTCAATAACCGACAAAACCGGCCCAAAGATTTCCTCGCGGGCGATCGTCATATCGCCGGTCACACCGCGGAATACGGTGGGCTCGTAGTAATAACCACCGGCCACCTCGTCCACTGGTTTGCCGCCACATACCAGTTGGGCGCCCTGCTCCAAGCCTTTAGCGACATAAAATTCAACAGTATCGAACTGGCTGCGATCGATCAGTGCGCCCATTGCGGTATTTGGATCTTGAGGATGGCCAGGCTTAAAGCGTTCGGCGGCCTTACTCACTTTTTGAATGAACTCATCGGCGATGCTTTTTTCCACAAGCAGACGTGAGCCGGCGGTACAGGTTTCCCCCTGGTTGTAGAAAATAGCCAGCGCTGCAGCATCGGCAGCCTTATCCAGGTCTGCATCGGCGAAGACAATATTTGGGCTCTTTCCGCCCAGTTCCAAGAAAGTGCGCTTCAGGTTTGACTGACCGGAATATTCAGTGAGTGTCTTACCCACTTCAGTGGAACCAGTAAAGGTGAGGCAATCGATATCCATATGCAGGCCCAACGCCTTACCCAAGCTGCTGCCCGGCCCCGGCAACACATTCAGTACGCCATCAGGGAGACCCGCTTCCTTGGCCAGACAAGCCAATTTAATTGCAGTCAGCGGAGTATTGGAGGCCGGCTTCAGGATCACACTGTTACCGGTGGCCAGGGCTGGCCCCAACTTCCAAGCGGTCGTAGACAGTGGGAAATTCCAAGGCACAATTGCCGCCACCACCCCCAGGGGCATACGAGTTACCAGGCCAAGCTCGTCGGGGCCTGTGGGGGCGACTTCATCGTAGATCTTGTCGATAGCCTCACCACTCCAACGAATAGTGGTAGCTGCTCCGGGAACATCTACAGCTATGGTGTCGCCAATGGGTTTGCCTGCGTCCAGGCTTTCCAGCAAGGCAATTTCCAGCAAGTGCTCTTCGATCAATTCAGCGAAGCGCACCATGATTTTCTTGCGCTGCATCGGCGGCATTTTTGACCAGACACCGGAGCTAAACGCCTCGCGCGCCACACGCACCGCGTGGTCCGCATCTTCAGGGCCACAACTGGCTATCTGGGCAAGCTCTTCGCCATTAGCAGGGTTGTAGGTGGCACGGGTTTCACCGGAGAGGGCGTCTACATAATGCCCGTTGATAAAGGCTCGACCCTCGATCTTCAGTGAGGCCGCCAGGGCCTGCCATTCCTGCAGGTTTTCGGGGATTTTATTTTGCGCTGACATGGCACACCTCGTTTGGGACAGAAAATTTATCTGGGTTATATCGAAAATGTGATCACAAATCAAAGGGGATAATGGGCCTGGGGCCAGTCTTCCTTCAAATTGCGCTCACAGATCAGTGTGGTGAAGAGTAAAGCAGCTGAATGTAAGCAGCCTTTGGAGCTATGCCACCTGGGTTTCCACCTGCAGCCAGTCATCCTGTAACTGCATCATCAACTTGTCACCGTGCTGCAACTCACCAACTCCCGCGGGAGTACCAGTCAGAACGACATCGCCAGGTTCTAGGGTAAAGAAACTGCTGATATAGGCCACCAGATCGAGAATCGGAGTGAGCATATGCTCGGTCTTGCCCCGTTGGCGCAACTCACCATTTAGCCACAGGGAGTAACTGAGCTTGTCCCAATCCGGCAGCCAGTCCAGTTTTACAAATGGTGAAAGAGGACAGGAATTATCAAAGCCCTTGGCCTTCTCCCAGGGGTGTCCCGCCTTTTTGAGCGTCGCCTGCAAATCGCGCAGGGTTAGGTCCAATGAGAGGCCCAGCCCCGCGATTGCAGGCGATACTTCTACAGCATTGGCATTACACAACCTCTCACCAATCAGCAGCGACAACTCGCCTTCAAAATGACAGCTGCCACGCCCAACCGGCATATGAATAGGTTGGGTCATATCCACCGCTGCGGTAGCTGGCTTGATAAAAAGCAGCGGTTCATCTGGTACCGGATTATTGAGTTCTGCAGCGTGGTCTGCATAGTTACGCCCTATACAAACGATCTTTCCAAGCGGGAATGGGACATTGGTGCCACAGGTAAATTGGTGCTGATACATAAATAAACCAGATAGTTAGGATAGGTATTTCGAATAAAACGATATAACCAGCATGTGCTATGATCGCGCCTTCGCCTGTCTCCCGACACCCGAAGAAGTGACCCAACCGGAATAAACGCACCAGTTATTGCGTTACTCGCACTCAGTGAAGAGATAGTTTATGGCTCCGCACAATACCGATCAAAAAAAGTCCCTGCAAAAAGACAAAATTCGCATCCTGCTGCTGGAAGGCGTACATCAGTCGGCCATCGACCTGCTCGCCTCCCGTGGCTACACCAACGTGGAGTTCCTGAAAACTTCACTGCCCGAAGACCAGTTGGTTGAGAGGATCGCGGATGCCCACTTTATCGGTATTCGCTCGCGAACCCAGCTAACCCGTAAGGTACTGGAACACGCCTCCAAACTGATTGCGATCGGCTGCTTTTGTATCGGTACCAACCAAGTTGACTTAAAAGCGGCCACCGAGCTGGGTATCGCCGTATTTAATGCACCCTATTCCAACACCCGCAGTGTGGCAGAGCTGATCATCGCCGAGACGATCTTTATGCTACGCGGTATTCCAGAGAAAAATGCCATGTGCCATCGCGGCGGATGGCTCAAGTCCGCGGTTGGTTCCTTCGAAGCCCGTGGTAAAACCCTCGGGATTATCGGTTATGGTGCCATTGGCTCGCAGGTGTCGGTCATGGCAGAGGCCATCGGTATGCGAGTGAAATTTTATGATGTCGTCACCAAGTTGCCGTTGGGTAACGCCAGCCAGGTAGGCTCTTTGGGGGAATTGCTGCGCGAGTCCGATGTGGTTTCCCTGCATGTACCAGAGCTCCCCTCTACCAAAATGATGATGGGGGCTGCGCAAATCGCACAAATGAAGCCCGGCGCCATCCTGCTAAACGCCTCTCGCGGTACCGTGGTGGATATTGAAGCCCTGGCTGAAGCCCTCAACAGCAAGCACCTGGCCGGTGCCGCCATAGACGTATTCCCAGTAGAGCCCCGTGGCAATGACGATGAATTCCTCTCTCCGCTACGCGGTATCGACAATGCCCTGCTGACTCCCCACGTGGGCGGCTCCACCATGGAGGCCCAGGAGAATATCGGCACCGAGGTAGCGGAAAAGCTGGCACACTATTCCGATAACGGTACCACCACCAGCTCGGTCAACTTCCCTGAAGTGGCACTGCCGGGACATGTAGGCACTCACCGCCTACTGCATATTCATAAGAATGTGCCCGGTATAATGAGCGCGATCAACCAGGTATTTTCAGAGAATGCGATCAATATCTCCGCGCAGTTCCTGCAAACCAACGAAACCCTGGGCTACGTGGTTATCGACGTCGATGCAGAGTACTCCGACTTAGCCTTGGAAAAGCTGAAGAATATCCCCGGTACCCTGCGCTGCCGCGTACTCTTTTAACATCTGCCCCAGCCCCCACAGTTCCTGCGGGGGCTTGGTATCCGCATAGCTTGAGCCCGCCTACCACCTGTCTCTCAACGCCTTCAATTGACCGATAAAGGGATTGATCCCCACTGGCGGACACTTCTACAATAGAAGCCTCTATTCTGTTGGTTCGGCCTCTCACGAAACCCCTCGTGTATCCAGGTCTAACCCGATTTTTCGTTCTTCCACAGCAGGTGTCCCCTTGCGCAACAACGATACCGCCACTACCGGCTTGCTTGCCGGCATTGCCGCCTTTCTCATTTGGGGGCTGGCCCCAATTTACTTCAACCAGCTGCAAGGTATACCCGCGGCTGAAATCCTCGCGCACCGCAGTATCTGGTCCCTTGCACTGGCGCTGCTGATTATGCTGCTGCTAGGCAAGCTTCCCGATCTCGTCCACACTCTGCGCGATGGTAAGAAAATGCGGGGGTTAGCTCTCACCACAGCGCTGATTAGCGGTAACTGGCTGGTATTTATCTGGGCCATTAACAATGGACACCTGCTGGAAAGCAGCCTCGGCTACTATATCAACCCCTTGATCAATATTGTCCTGGGTGTCTTATTCTTGGGAGAAAAATTGCGACGGCTGCAGTGGTTGGCGGTAGCGCTTGCAGCCATGGGGATTGTCCATGAGCTTTGGCAGTTCGGCCGCGTGCCGGTTATCGCCTTATTCCTGGCTGGATCTTTCGCCCTCTATGGCCTTGCACGTAAACGTGCACCGGTGGAGAGCCTTACCGGACTAGCTATAGAGACCCTGTATATGTTGCCGGTAGCGCTGATCTACCTGCTTTGGAGTGCCAGTCCCACCAGCAACCTGTTAAATAACGGCTGGGAACTGAATAGTCTGCTGTTGTTAGCCGGCCCCGTCACCCTGGTGCCACTGCTGCTTTTCACTATTGCAGCACGCAGGCTGAATCTTTCCACTGTGGGGTTCCTGCAATATATTGGGCCGTCACTAATGCTGGTGGTCGCCACCCAAATACTTGGTGAGCCATTTAGCGAGGGCAAGTTGACTACCTTTATGTTTGTGTGGCTGGGCCTTGCACTTTACTCAATTGACGCACTGGCACAGAGGCGCAAACTCCATTTACAGGGCAAGGCCACACTCTAGAGAGTGAGTGCGAGCAAGTTTCCCCACCGAAGTGTGTGAAAATGGCGGCTACCGATAAGGACTAAATGCCGCCATACAGCAAAGCCCAAACCTTTCGGCCTGCAAGCTGCCTCTACCGAGCCGGCAGCAATTACTCACTGTACTGACTGCGACGCTGGTCTGGACCCTATTGCTTGGACTCTACTGGGGAAGTACTTATGGAGAGATACTTATGGAGAGGTACTTATGCGGAGTTACTGGTGCGTGCCAGCAGCTCGGCACTGGCAACACTCCTGTTTTTTACCTGTTGGAATACTGGCCAAAAAGTTACCCCAATCACTGGCCCGCTGGGCCATTCAGGTTATTGGAGTTTATCCATTCCCTTAGCCCTGCTCGCGGTCTATATAGGCACTACTGAGGAAGAGGCCCTCATTTTGGCAAAACCACAACCAGCATCTGAGGTTTCTTGTCATTATGGTAACCAGCAAGCTGTTTGCTCTCTGGATCGCCATGTCGGCCTTACTGCGCCAGCAGGATATAAAACTACGTGAACAAGCCAGGCAATTTGAACGTGAGAGGGGCGCCCTGGAGCGATAGACATTGGATAGCCGGTTGCGATTGTTACAATCCCAGGTAACACTGCACTTTCTTTTTAATACTCTCGCCAATATTCGCAAGCTATAAGAGTCAGCTTCTCCCCGGGTACCGGCACTGCTAGATAGCTTGATCAGCTATCTGCGCGCAACTATTCCACAACTGGATTCAATCAAGAGCGGTCCCTACTACAGACTTACTGGACCCTTATGAAAATACGCATGCCCGATCGTCTGCAATTTTCCATAGTTAACGATAATAAGGTGCATCAACTACCCTGCCCGCCCCTGGCATTATTGACCCTAGTAGAAAAAGAATAAAAGATTTCTGAAATGCTTACTTAAATACCGTTAGAGAATCTTGCGAATCCGCTGGATCCCAAACCATTCACACAGGTGCATCGCTCAGTGGTTAAGACACCCTGCCTGCCTGGCGGTGCGTAGCAGCGGCAAATTGTTCTTAATTGATGCAGGAGAAGGCGCCGCTGCTCGTATAGGGCAGTTAGATTTAAATCTCGCCCAAGTAGACCCCATATTTATCACCCACTGGCACTCCGATCATTTTGGTGGGCTTGCAATGGGAATCAATGAGTCCTGGTTTGTAGTAGCTAATTCACCTATTAATATATATGGCCCTTATGGTATCTATAATACTATGGAGGGCATCAGGAAAAGTTTTGGGCCCGATATATTATTCAGGTCATCCAATCGACAGGGAATTCTAGACCCCATATTAGCAGTCGCTACACCACATTTAGTAAACATTGCTGGGGAACAGACAGAAATTGTTCAGGATATTTGGCACCATGGAAATACTTACGTTTCGGTTTTCGCCGTACATCATGAACCGGTATTTCCCGCTTTCGATTATGAAATCCGATTCGGCCCCTGCAAGGTAATTGTTACCGGGGATACCCATGTATTTGATACACTGGAATCAATCGAGCGCGATGCTGATCTTCTCATCTCCGAAGTGTTAAGTTATGAATAGTACATCAGTAAACTTAAGCAAACCGGGAATAATCGCAGGGCTCGCCTACGCTATGAGAAAGCCGATCAAATCATCCATTACCATTCTAATACACTGGATATTGCCAAAATGGCAACTAAATCCGGGGTTAAATCCATCGCTCCCACCCACCTTATACCTCCCCCAGTGACCGAAGAAGATAAAAAGGGGTTTGTCACCGGTATGAGCAAATACTACTCTGGTCCAATCAGGGTAATGGATGATCTGAACGAAATAGTACTATCCGATAGTGGCCGCGGCCAAGGCAGAGTAGAGTAGAGTACCTTTCAGATGAAAATTAAATCAGGTCAACAAATGACGGAAATATACCGGTTACTATTATCTTATTTTATTCAGACCCTGAAGGTGAGCTCACAACTATCTTTAAAATTCCGGATGATAAGAGAGACTAAACCTGTAAATTCTAAACCAAGTAGAAGGGGGAGTTTCAGTCAATTTATTCACTTCGAAAATATCCATACTATAACCAACCGCTGCCATATTTAAGGTAAGCGATTGGTTATATCAGCTGGAAAGTTTCATTCTACCCGATGGAGCGCACAAATCTTGTTACCATCTGGGTCACGCAAGTAGGCAATATAAAGCTTTCCTGCCACCCCTCTCTTACTCCCGGTGGATCCTCACAACGAACACCCCCATTTTCGAGCCCAGCCGAATGCCAAGCATCAGTCTGCTCAACACTAGTAGCAGTAAAACCTATAGTCCCACCATTTGCATGACTAGCCGACTCACCATTGATGGGCTTGGAGATAGCAAAAACCCCAGTCTTAGTGAAATAAAAGCAACGCCCCTTCTCATCAATGATCCCAGGCTTATGGCCTAGTACTCCCAAAATTGCATCATAAAAAGCCTTGGCTTTCTGCATATCATTGGTACCAACCATAACATGACTAAACATTGCGCCCTCCTGTTTCTTACTAAGTGGCAAAGTCTTAGGCCGTATATATTTACAATTTATGTGCTGGAAAACAATAACCAAATCTACCGAAAAAACCTAACCCCTAAGTAGAATTGTCATTTATTTCTACCAATTAGCGGCCAGCGCTTTATCCCTGTATATCGCCATCCATACCCCTAAATTTAGCTTCCTTGCATCTACTTAATTCAAGCGGCTAGAGGCAAAGTTTTTACTCCCACCAGAACCAAACTGTAAAAAACATTTACAACCCTAATTTTTAACATCTTAAAATTATTAACGGACTAAATTTAACCCCTTTGAAATTAGACAGGAGAAAACTCCATACAACCACCATAAGCAAGGATTTTCCCTATAGCAAACATAGTCACCTTCACATTGAAATAATATTTCCCATCAAGCTCATACTCCACAGCAAATATTCTGGGACTAATTATTTTTGGCAGTGGAATACCAAAAATTCTTGTTTTTATAAATTCATAGGACAATGTCCCACCTACCTCTACAGGGTAGAAATACATCCGTAAAGGCCCCATCTGTTCAACCAGCAAGTCTCCAGTGGATGCAAACTTAGAGTTCAATATTAATCCATCGAAATTACGCATCCACAAAATACCATCCGAAGTGTGCTGGCACTCTACACGAAGTGGACAACTGTGATTTTGTTTCGGAAACCTGAAAAGGGTGCAAATAAAATGCGCAAGTAGTCTCCCTCTCTCAACATTCACCTCCCCCTCAATTACTTTTTTTCCAGTATGAAGTTCTTTAATAAGTGGAGAAAGCCTATCGTAAGAGGGTCCCATTTTCTTTGAAAGAATATTTGTCATTACTATTACTTAGCAAGTCGATTAAAATTCTACTCAATAGAAAATCATTAGCTTTTTAAATACACAGTCGTGGCGGGTAATAATTGGCTAAAAATCTAAGCTAAAAGTCTCTAAAGTAATCTATTGATTCAACCAGTCATCCAGTGCCGCCAATATCTGGTGTCGATAAGGCTGGGTCTCATTGATCATTTGATGACGGGCCCCACGAATCAACACTCGATGGCAGTGGGGGAATCGGTCCCGGATTGCACGCATATCGTAGCGCCAATCAACAGTTCCATCTCCCGTACCCTGGACTACAAGAATTTTACGGGGGTTACGTGCAGTTTTGGGAAATGTTCTTATCCAGTCCACCATAGCACCAAGCCAACACATGGAGATCACCTGTGACTGCAGAGGATCGCGTAGTGCTTGGCGTCGAGAGAACTCCGCATCATGGGTATTGATATTAAACTCACGACTTGGCTCACTGATAAACAGGCGTCCTAAATAATACTTCCACTTTACAAAGTGCCAATTTGCAGGGCGCACAAGGGGAGCCAGCAGAAAAACTTTATCCAATGGCTGCCGACGACTGTACTGCAAATGTGCTAGTAAGGCCGCACCACCAGTGCTCTGCCCCAAGGCATGCCAAGGCTTGGGTAATTTCCCCTCAGCTACAGATAAAAGCTGATCAAATACCTGGCGATATTGTAAAAAAGTCTGGATAGCTACTCGCTCTCCGCTAGAGAGGCCATGGCCGGGAAAATCAAATATTACCACATTCAGATTTCGCTCAAGCCCGAAGCGAATGGCGGGCCCATAAATGCCAGTGTGATCAAAATAACCATGGCAAATAAATAAGGTGCCACGAGGGTTCTCAACTAACCAATACTGGGACACCAACTCAAAACCGGCGGCATTGAAAGTGCCAACTCCAGTTTTATGGGCAAGGGGAAAGTGTAAATCGTAAAAATTTCGGTAATCCTGCATTTCCGTCAGCAATGGTGCCGCATCATTGGCAAAGTCTAAGTGCGGCAACTTTTGGCGCAGCGCCGTATAGTCCGGGCGCTTAATCACCGGGCTGCTTTCGTAGGTGCTGATGTCTTGCAAGGTTTCCATTGGACTAATGGTACTGCATTTTTGCCGGGGTGGAAGTGATGCTGTGAACGGACAGGGAGCTTAAATGCAAAAAGGCGGGCTTTAGGCCCGCCTTTCATCGCCTTCAGAGAGAGTAACTGCTTACTTAATTTGCGGCTCCAACTCACCGACAGCATAGCGTTGGCTCATAGCATCAAGGCTCAGCGGGCGAATCTTGCTTGCCTGGCCAGCGGTACCGAAAGCTTCATAACGCGCTACGCAAATGTCTTTCATCGCCTGCAAAGCGGCTTTGTAGAATTTACGTGGATCGAACTCGGATGGGTTCTCAGCCAGGAAGCGGCGGGTCGCACCGGTAGAAGCGAGACGTAAGTCGGTATCAATGTTGACCTTGCGTACGCCGTATTTGATGCCTTCACAAATCTGTTCAACCGGCACGCCGTAAGTTTCAGGGATTTCACCACCAAACTCATTGATCACCGCCAGCCATTCCTGGGGTACAGAAGAGGAGCCATGCATCACCAAATGGGTACCCGGGATACGCGCATGGATTTCCTTGATTCGATCGATAGCGAGAATATCCCCTGTGGGCGGACGAGTGAACTTATAAGCACCGTGGCTGGTACCACAGGCAATTGCCAGGGCATCCACTTTGGTTTTTTGCACAAAATCTGCCGCTTCTTCTGGATCAGTCAACAGCTGGTCATGAGACAGTTTACCTTCAGCACCGACACCGTCCTCTTCACCCGCCATACCGGTTTCCAGGGAACCCAGACAGCCCAACTCACCTTCAACAGAAACACCGCAAGCATGAGCCATATCAACCGCACGCTGTGTAACATCGACGTTGTATTCATATGAAGCTGGAGTTTTGCCATCTTCGCGCAGGGAACCGTCCATCATTACAGAGCTGAAGCCCAACTGGATAGAACGCTGACAAACCGCCGGGCTGGTACCGTGGTCTTGGTGCATTACCACCGGGATTTCCGGGAACTCTTCAATAGCGGCCAGGATCAAGTGGCGCAAGAAGGGTGCGCCAGCATATTTGCGCGCACCGGCAGAAGCCTGAACGATCACCGGAGAGTCGGTCTCTTTGGCCGCCTCCATAATCGCACGCATTTGCTCCAGGTTATTGACGTTAAATGCGGGTACGCCGTAACCGTGCTCAGCGGCATGGTCCAGCAATTGGCGCAGGCTGATAAGAGCCATAGTTAATTCCTTTCTCGTCTACTCGTAGTAATTTTAATTTTTTGCTTTTATCACCCACCGGTTAACTCAGGCAGGCGTTATTCCGGTTTATCTCAGTCGTCAGCACGTGACTCAAGTATCGCCACTGCCGGAAGCTTCTTACCTTCTACATACTCCAGGAAGGCACCGCCGCCAGTGGAGATATAAGACACCTTATTGGCAATACCGTATTTATCCACTGCAGCCAATGTGTCACCACCACCGGCGATGGAGAAGGCACTGCTATCGGCGATGGCCTTGGACAAGTGCTCGGTACCAGCACCGAACTGGTCAAATTCGAACACACCTACGGGGCCGTTCCAAATAATCGTCTTGGCATCTTTAAGGATCTCTGCCAGCTTTCCAGAGGACTGAGGACCGATATCAAAGATCATATCGTCCTCAGCTACGGCATCGGCAGACTTCGTCTCAGCAGCAGCTGCTTCGCTAAACTCTTTGCCGGTGACAACATCCACAGGAACAGGGATATCGCACTTTTGCATCAGGGTTTTGGCTGTACCCACCAAATCATGCTCACATAGGGATTTACCTACTGGTTTACCGCTGGCAGCAAGGAAAGTATTGGCTATACCGCCACCAACAATCAGCTGGTCCACCTTGTCAGCCAAACTCTCCAGCACTGTGAGTTTGGTCGATACCTTGGAGCCACCAACGATTGCTACCAATGGGCGCGCCGGCTCGGCCAGGGTCTTTTCCAAGGCATCTAATTCAGCAGCAAGAAGGGGACCAGCGCATGCAATCGGGGCAAACTTGGCAACTCCATGGGTAGAGGCTTGGGCACGGTGGGCAGTGCCAAATGCATCCATAACAAAGACATCGCACAAAGCAGCATAAGCTTTGGCCAGCTCTTCACTGTCTTTCTTTTCACCCTCGTTAAAACGCACATTTTCCAACAGTGCGACCTCACCATCAGCCAGCTCAACACCTTCCCGCCACTCCTTGATCAGGGCCACTTTACGATCCAGCAGTTGACCAAGATGGGCGGCAACCGGGGCCAGGGAAAACTCCTCTGCATACTCGCCCTCAGTCGGGCGTCCAAGGTGAGACATCAGTAACACTTTGGCGCCAGCATCAATAGCGGCCTGGATCGTCGGGAGTGCCGCACGGATCCGAGCATCAGAAGTCACCTGACCGTCTTTTACAGGTACATTCAAGTCCTCGCGTATAAGTAGGCGCTTACCCGCCAGGTCCAGATCTGTCATCAGTTTGACCGCCATTCGCCAATCCTCTTCTACTTCGATTAACTGAAAATATGGGCGCGGAGTATATCAACAGCACTCCACCGTTGCCGACAGGAAAACCCGTAAAAGCGCCGTTAATTCACCAAGAATTCTGGCTTGGAGAGGTGCTGGTACAGTCTCCCGGTTCATAACAGGTAAAGACTCAGCCCATATCGATGCAATCCAGGGCATAAAAAACTCAAAAGGCTCTCTGATGCAGACACCATACGCCAAATAGGGCAGCTCGAAACGATGAGCTTGATGCACAACCCATACTCCGAGGTGTATCTAGTCAGGGGAAGTCAGCCAGCCCATTTTACCCTGCTGATTTGCCAAATCCTTTGCTGAATGGCCAAACTCAACTCTCGACTAACTAGTCAAATCTAGAGTCCAAGAACTTGTCGAGCAGTAACTAAATTATTGATACATCAATACTTTTCGCTTGGTAACGGTCCCGCTAGAATCGCTGCCCCCTAAAGCACTACTACACAAGATCCAGCCTGTGGTACGCCACCGGCGGAGAAACTATGGAGATCCAATAGGTATGGAACGATCAGACAGTGATATTGTTTTCCAAAGTTATGGACGTTGCTGTAATAACGAACAATTCTTTGTCGACTTTTACGACCGCTTCATGGGTAGCTCTGCTGATATTCGCAATCTGTTTGCCAATACCAATATGAAGGCGCAACGACACCTGCTACGCAATGGCATTATGCAGCTTGTCCTCTATTCCCGTGGAATGTCAGACACCAAACTGCGCGCACTGGGAAAAAGTCATGATCGCGATGGCTACAATATTCGCCCTGAGTGGTATCGGTTATGGCTGGATGCATTGATAGCTACACTGCGCCAACATGACAACGACTTTTCCCCGGAAGTTGAAGCCGCATGGAACCGGGCGATAACACCGGGTATCGATATCATCCGTCAAGCATACTAATACCGGTTTTCTAGCTAATCAAAGTATCTACTTTTCTACTACCAACCCACCAGGTTTGCCAACTCCCCCTCGAATAGATATAAAATCCTAATCGGAAGCCCCTTGCCATATGCAGGGGGTAGGGAGTGAACCAATTGGTTTGGCCCCTCCCAAAGATCATCACCAGAATAAAATATAAATAATAATTTCTGGTTTATTATTTCTAGAGCAGCCAATCTCACTAGTTCTCCACCATTGTTGGCAGCCACTTAGGATGATTCGACAAGGAAATTTCTATGAAAATTGTACGAAAGTACAGTGTGCCTTTAGCGTTATCACTTGCGATATCTGCTTGTGGTGAAGCCCCGAAAAATAATGAAAGTGCTCAATCCAAAGTTGAGTCAAGCATTACTGAGCCTAAGAGCACAATTACCCCCTTAAATATCAAATATGAAAAATTTACCTTACCGAATGGCCTGCGCGTTATTGTTCATGAGGACCGAAAAGCACCGATTGTATCCGTGGGTGTCTGGTACCATGTAGGGTCTAAAGATGAAAAACCCGGGCGCACCGGTTTTGCCCACCTATTCGAACATTTAATGTTTAACGGCTCAGAAAATTACAACGACGAATACTTCAAACCTTTTGAGCTAGCAGGTGCTACCGGTATGAACGGTACCACTTGGCTAGACCGTACCAACTACTTTGAAACAGTACCAAGTAATGCCCTGGATATGGCTCTATGGATGGAGTCTGACCGTATGGGCCACTTGCTCGGAGTAATCACCCAGGAAAAACTTGACGAACAGCGCGGTGTGGTTCAAAACGAAAAACGCCAAGGGCAAAATCAACCTTATGGCAAAGTTTGGGAACGTATGCAAAAAGCAATATACCCAGCTGGCCACCCCTATTCCTGGACCACTATCGGCTCTATGGAAGACCTAAATGCGGCTACCCTGGATGATGTCCATGAATGGTTTAAGCAATATTACGGCGCAGCTAACACTGTACTGGTATTAGCCGGGGATATTGATGTCGAAACAGCTAAAGAAAAGGCCAGTAAATATTTTGGTGATATTCCTTCTGGCCCGCCATTAATCAAAAAGAAAGCGTGGATCGCTAAACGAGATCAGTCTAGCCGCGAGCAGATGTTTGATCGCGTTGCTCAACCGCGACTCTATAAGGTCTGGAATACACCTAACCTTGCTCATGAAGATGCCAATGCAATTGCACTTGCAGCAGCGGTACTTGGTGATGGGAAAAACTCACGGCTGTATAAACGATTGGTATACCAAGATCAAATTGCCACCGATGTCAGTGTTGGGGTACATGAGTTTGAACTGTCCTCAATTTTCCCAATTACTGCAAATGCAAAGCCCGGTATAGAGCTCTCAACAATTGAAAAAGCCATAGATGAAGAGTTGCAGCGCTTCTTAAAAGAGGGCCCGACTCCAGAAGAGCTGTCCCGCATTAATATGAGCGAGTACGCATCCTTCGCTCGCAACTTGGAACAGATAGGGGGCTGGAGTGGCAAAGGAGTTATTCTTGCACGCGGTGAACTCTATTTAAACAATCCCAATGCCTACCTAGAAGCACTGGGAGAAAAACAAAAAATTACTCCACAGCAGGTTCAGGTTGTCGCGCAAAAGTGGCTTTCTAGTGGCGACTACAATTTAGAAGTCCACCCATTCCCTGAATACACAACCGCAGAGACTGGCGCAGATAGGTCCAAGTTGCCTGAAACCGGCGACTTCCCCAGTGTCCCATTCCCTAAGTTGCAAACAGCCGAACTTCCCAACGGGCTCAAAATAGTGTTGGCTGAGCGTGACTCAGTACCAGTCGTAGACATGCGCCTTCAATTTGATGCCGGCTATGCCGCAGATCAAGGTAGTAAGCTTGGTACATCAAGTTATGCGATGTCTATGTTAAAAGAGGGTACAGGCAAACTAAACGCACTTGAAATCAGTGCAAAAGAGGAAATCCTTGGAGCACGTATTAGCTCATATGCAGCTATCGACACTTCAACTATTCGCTTGAATGCATTAAAAGTAAATATTGATGATTCCATGGATTTATTCGCCGACATAGTATTGAACCCAGCTTTCTCTGATGATGAAATTGAGAGAAAACGCACCCGCTGGATTGCTTCTATCCAGCAAGAGAAAACTCGCCCAATGGAAATGGCTCTACGTAGCCTGCCGCCGCTTCTCTATGGTAAAGATCACGCCTACAGCGCACCACTCACAGGCTCCGGTACAGAGGATTCGATCACGTCACTGAACCGGGATGACTTATTGAATTACCATCAAACCTGGTTACGCCCGGATAATGCCACTTTGATCGTTGTGGGTGATATTACTCTGGATGAATTAACCCAAAAGATGGAGCGGCACTTTGCTGATTGGCGCGCACCAGAAAACCCATTACCAGAGAAAAATCTATCTCAAACTGCACACCCAGAAAAATCTAGTATTTATATTATCGATAAACCTGGAGCCGAGCAGACAATTATCATTGGTGGCCTATTGGCCCCCTCTGAAAAAATAGCAGAACGCGAAGCATTGCATGTGATGAATGATATCTTTGGTGGCACATTTACAGCACGTCTCAACATGAATTTGCGTGAAGACAAGCACTGGGCCTATGGTGCCTACTCCTTTATGACTGGCGCTAAGGGGCAGCAACCACTGATGGTTTACGCACCGGTCCAAACTGACAAAACCAGCGAGTCTCTCAAAGAGCTTCAGAAGGAACTTTACGCTTATATCGGCGATAACCCTGCACGTGAGAAAGAACTTGAAAAGATTAAAAGCAAGCGGGTAAATGAATTACCCGGGCGCTTTGAAACTATTAGAGCTGTATCTGGTGAGATTGTTAGTATAGTTACTTATGATCGCCCCTTGGATTACATGGATAGCTATGCAGCTAAAATTCGCGGTGTAGACCTTGAATCTGTGCATAACCTTGCCAAGCAAACAATTAAACCAGATCAATTTACCTGGGTGATCGTTGGAGACAAGGAAAAGATAGAAAATGGTATTCGAGAACTTGATATTGGTCCAATTACCGAACTAGATAGTGAAGGGATGCCTAAACTAAAGTAAGCAATTAGTATTAAAAATTAATTCAGACAGTCAGACTCCTGATTTAGAGGGGTCTGATTGCGTTAACAGCCCACCTCAAAGCAATCCATTCCCCCATAAGTTACCACTTCCTATAAGCCAATATACATAACGTTTTAGAACAAATAAATCTCAATGAATCTGGCGTCAAATCTCAATTTTTACTTTCAAGGAAAATTAAATTCAGAAAGTGTTGTTTTTTATTTCTCAAATAGGAAAAGGTTGTTATTTTCATAACTGGGAGGGGCGGGATTTACTTCCTTAAAGGATTTTACCCTTCCACTAAAAAAATAAATTCTGTTAAAGGAGTGACAAATGAAAAAATCCCTTCCAGCACTTGCCAGCAGCGTCCTGGCTTTATCCCTAGCAACCTCCGCTATAGCCGAAGAAAAACGCTATATCGTCACATTTAAAGACGGTAAAGAAGAAACGGTTAGGTCTCTGGTAAAAGAAAATGGCGGCCGTAAGGCTTTGGAATTAAACCGGCACAATGCCATGGCTGCTCATCTACCTGCCGAAGCTGTAATGGCCCTACGCAGAAATCCAAATATTGCATTTATTGAGGAAGACATGAAGCGTTATGCTTTATCCCAGGAAACCCCCTACGGTATTCCTATGGTACAAGCAGACCAGCTTACTGACCTACAGGCAGGTAATCGTACAGTCTGTATTATTGACTCAGGCTACGACCTGGCTCACGAGGATCTCTCTGGCAACGCGGTGAATGGTACCAATGATCCCGAAGGTACAGGTAACTGGTACGAAGACCAGAGTGGTCACGGCACACATGTGGCAGGCACTATCGCCGCTATGAATAACGACTCAGGTGTTGTAGGTGTTTTACCTAGTAGTAATATCAATCTACATATCGTTAAAGTTTTTGGGGCTGATGGCTGGGCCTATTCCTCTTCACTAATCGCCGCCGCAGAGGTATGTGCAGAGAATGGTGCAAACGTTATTAATATGAGCCTAGGCGGCGATAGACCCAATTTCTTTGAAAGACGTGGCTTTGACAACCTCAACAAACGCGGCATTTTGTCTGTTGCTGCTGCAGGTAATGATGGAAATACTCGTCATAGCTACCCGGCATCCTATAGCTCAGTAGTTTCTGTAGCTGCAATCGACAGTAACAAGCAAATTGCTGGTTTTTCCCAACAGACCAATCAAGTTGAGCTTGCTGGCCCAGGGGTACAGGTTTTATCCTCTATTCCTACAGGTAGCGGCCAGGCTGCCTCACTAGAAGTATCTGGTGTTGAAGTAGAAGCTGCAGCTATGACAGGCACTCCCATTGCCACTATCAGCGGCGCGCTAGAGAGTTGTGGCACTGCCGAATCAGCTTGCATCAGTGCAGCAGGTAAAATCTGTCTGATTCAGCGCGGCAATATTAGCTTTGCTGAAAAAGTCCTTAATTGCGAAGCTGGTGGAGGTATTGGAGCCGTCATCTACAACAATGAACCAGGGCTGCTATTTGGCACTCATGGAGGAGTTGAGACCCACATTCCTTCGGTGGGAATCTCTGACGCTGATGGGGCTGCACTGCTAACACAACTGGGGGCGAGCGCTACTATCGAAACCGAAGCGATGGACTATGCCTATTTTAATGGTACCTCCATGGCAACTCCCCATGTGGCCGGTGTTGCGGCTCTTGTTTGGAGCCACTTCCCAAGCTGTAGTAACTCCGAAATTCGTGCCGCGCTATGGGCAACAGCGGAGGATCTGGGTGAGTCCGGCCGGGACAATGCTTATGGCTATGGCTTGGTACAAGCCAAGGCAGCTTATAATTATTTACAAGCGAATGGTTGCGCTGGATCAATTTAATCTCGTCTAAAAATCTCAAAAAAAGAGGGGGACTACTTCCCCCTCTATTCCGATCGTTAAAATATTTTCTAGAGTTTAAGAATTTTAAAATTTGGAGATTAGCCACCTTCAAACAACCACATTAAAACGCAAAAACTTAGCAACCTATTTTCTTACATGTCAATAAGATACAGACGTAAAAATAAAAATGGTTTTTAGCAAAAAAATTAACACACCTCTATTCTTTGCATAAGTATATAAAATGCATTTATAACTGAAAGATATAGATGCTTAACCAAGCTTTATATTTTATAGAAAAAACTTACGGACTGGAAAATAAGAATCAAAACATTGCCACGAATGAAAAACCGATATCCGCAACACCTAAAGATCTATCATGAGATTAATTATAAAAACAAGTAAGCACTTATTAACTCAACAGTAAAAGCTAGCGACTAGACGAATCAAACAGCAACTATCTCAATTATTTTTTCCAGAAAACCAAATTCAGTTTTTCACTTTGCAATACATTCATAAGCTGGCATACAATCACTTCACCAAAAACTAATATTTTTCTGAACCTCCAAAGATAAAAATAATTCTCACACAGATTAAATCATCGAGAAAATAACTAAAATAATTACTCATTCAGGAGCAAATAATGAAGAACATTGTATCACTGGTCGCTACAAGTGTATTGACTATGTCCATAGCAAATCACGCGAATGCCGAAGACAAACGCTATATTATTACCTTTAAGCAAGGTAAAGGTGAAACAGTAAAGTCCCAAATGCGTGCGCGAGGTGGACGCAAAGCCCTGGATATCCGCAGGCAAAATGCCATGGCAGCACACCTTCCTGAGAAAGCACTGCAAGCCTTGCGAAAAAACCCAAATATCGAATTCATCGAGGAAGATGTCAAACGGTACCCAATGTCCCAGCAAGTACCCTTTGGCATACCCATGGTACAAGCAGATCAGCTCGGGGATACCCAAGCCGGCAACCGAACCGTCTGTATCATTGACTCTGGCTACGATATAGCGCATGAAGACCTTTCCGGTAATGCAGTAACCGGTAGTAGCGATCCAAGTGGCGCCGGGAACTGGTATGAAGATCAAAGTGGTCACGGCACTCATGTCGCCGGCACTATTGCAGCAATGAATAATGACACGGGTGTTGTTGGTGTCATGCCAAGCAGTAACATCAATCTTCACATTGTCAAAGTGTTTGGTGGTGATGGCTGGGCCTATTCATCCTCCCTTATGGCTGCAGCGGAAGTTTGTGCGGACAACGGTGCTAACGTTATTAATATGAGCCTTGGTGGAGAGCGATTTAATTTCTTCGAAAGGCGTACATTCAATAGCCTGAACAGCCGTGGTATTTTATCTGTTGCAGCAGCGGGCAATGACGGAAATACGCAGCACTCCTACCCTGCCTCTTATGATTCTGTAGTTTCTGTTGGCGCACTCGACAGCAATAAAGAGATCTGGGCATCATCCCAGCAAACCAACCAGGTAGAGCTCTCCGCACCTGGAGTACAGGTCCTCTCTTCAGTTCCGACCGGCACCGGAAGAGCCTCCTCTTTGAACGTGGCAGGTGTTGAGATCGAGGCTGCACCTATTTCAGGCTCCCCCTTGGGCGATATTACAGGTGCACTCGAAAATTGCGACACCGGTGAATCTGCCTGTAATAGCGCTTCAGGTAAGATATGTTTGATTGAGCGCGGTAATATCAGTTTTGCAGACAAAGTATTGAACTGTGAGGCCGGCGGTGGTATTGCCGCGGTGATCTACAATAATGAAGCCGGTTTACTCTCCAGCGCAACTCTGGGTGAAACCGTCACTAACATCCCATCTATAGGCATCTCTGATAGCGATGGCAACGCCCTACTGGGACAACTCGGAGCCAGCGCTAGTTTGGCTAACCAAGCCAGTGATTACGAGTACTTCAATGGCACTTCAATGGCAACTCCTCACGTTGCGGGTGTTGCCGCTCTTGTTTGGAGCCACTTTCCCAGCTGTAGTAATACCGAGATACGTACAGCCCTGACTGCAACTGCAGAAGATCTGGGGGACTCCGGTCGCGATAATGCTTATGGCTATGGATTAGTACAAGCCAAGGCGGCTTACGACTACTTGGCAACGAATGGCTGTACTGGTGCAATCTAGCTTAAAGCAATAAGCTCAGGAAATTGGAGAGAGGGGCAGCCCTCTCTCTAACAGACCAGCAATAATTTCAACTCTAGAAAAACCCTATTATTTAATACGTTGAATCTATATTTTTAACAGCCCCTTCCGATAGAATTTTTTTACTAACCAGCTGCAACAAAATCCCAATACATTTTTCCCGAATGGTGTCCCTAATAATACGAACTGCAGGTGTAATTGATTGCCTGCCGGGGCAAACAAGCCATAATTCGGTAGACTTAGGTAAATAGTTGGCCATCAAAGGGACCACTTTTCCATCCAGTAAATCTGAAGACATATCCAGGCAGGATTTTATCGCCAGCCCCTTACCCGCTACACACCAGCGGCGAACCAAATCCCCATCATTGGAAGAGCAATTACCGCTCATTTGTACCTTGAATATCTTTTCTTTATGAGAAAACTCCCATTTATTATGAATGATCCCGTGTAATTGATAGAAAAGACCATTATGGCTAGTAAGCTCCCGGGGATGCTTAGGGATACTCTGCCGGTCCAAATAATTGGGAGCTGCACACAGTAAGCGCGGCACATCACAAATTTTGAAACCATAAAGGTTTGCATCCCCCGGTGGTCCATAACGCAGGGCGATATCCACAGGGTCACGATAAAAGTCCACTTGGCTATCGCTGATATTCACTTTCAAGTTTATCCCCGGGTGCTTGTCCTGAAATTCATCAAGCCAGGGCGAAACCAGATTACGCCCAAAATCCGAGGAAACACCAATGCGCAGGTCACCGCTAACTTCCGCACTGCCCTCCTTTAGATCTTGTTTGGCCAGATCAAGCATCAACAATGCTTCCTCACACTTCGGAATAAAGCGCTCTCCTGCGCCCGAAAGCCTCAGCTGCCGGGTCGTCCGAATAAACAAGTCTGCCCCCAGGGCATTCTCGACACGCTTAACTGCTGCGCTCGCCGTTGCCGTACGCATATCGAGGCTTGCCGCAGCGGCTGTAATACTGCGAAATTCAGCTACTTTAAGTATGACTTTTAAGTCTTCAATCAGCATATTATCAATTATTTTTTGATAAAGATTCAAAGATTGTAGCGTTTTCAAAGAGTAAAGCTACTTCTAAAATACACTCACTTCATCAATACAGCCGTAGTAGTCCGAGGCAAAACAAGGTCTCTGAAGAGGTATTTGTATTGATATCAGGTAAAAACGATTGATAAAGATGGGGCTGCACTTAAGCAAGCAATCATTATAAATTTTATATCAAGAGGATTTCGGAGCTACATCATGAGCAGACTAACAATAGTTGCCAATATTAAAGCCAAAGCTGATCAGGTTGACCTGGTAAAATCTGAGCTTTTAAAGCTGATCAATACCACACGAACAGAAGAAGGTTGTGTAAATTACAATTTACACCAGGATAACGACAATCCTGCTCATTTTCTTTTTTATGAAAACTGGCAAAGCCGCGATCTGTGGCAAACCCATATGAACAATACCCACTTACAGGAGTATATGGCTGCCACAAAAGGTGCTGTAGAAGAATTTACCCTGAATGAAATGACAGAAATAGATAATTAACAAAAAACTTCAGAATATATGGCACCGAGAATAACTTGGTGCCACTTTTACAATCTTTTATCTATACTCTTAGAGCAACTTTGAGGCTTAACTCGTGCCAACTGATAGAGAGCCAATCATAATTAATTAGCTAATTACCAGATCACTTATTTCCTGCCACCCGCTTTACCTGATCACTAAATACAGCATGCTGTAACCCAATCGTTCCCAGGGCTTCAACCGGCAAGAAAACCTTGTTGTTGGATGCCGCCATCTTATCCAGGACCTCCAGGGTCCGATAGGAGAGATATTTATCAGTCACTGACTTAGCCAATAAATCATTTACTTCTTTCTGTCCGATCGCCTTCTCGCGGGCAATAGCTCGATTCATTTTCTCTCGCTCCAAATCCCGCTCCATTTGGATCTTCTGGATCTCAAACTGAGCCTTCTCCTGCTCAATCAATTCACGTCGTTCTGCTGCTCGCTCCTTGGCTTGGGTAATCACTTTGGGAAACTGTACATCAGCAATACCTAGGCGTTTAACGACAATTGGAGTGCCCTCCAATGCTTTAGAGACTTCATTGAAAAGCTCGTGGCTGAGAGATTCCCGGCTGGAAGCGATCTCATTAATAGAGTACTTGGCTACAACTGCACGTATCACATCTCTAATTACCGGTTGGGCATAGGTACCATATACATGGTTAACTGAAATGTTGCCATTCACTGGTGGAATTCGATCAAAAACATGATCAATCGCTGCATTATTAATAGCCCCGGTCATGCGGATATCAAAGCTCATATTGAGTTGATCTTTGGGCATAAAAACCTTGAATTTTTCCACATGCCCAAAATCTGCAATTGTCATGGTGACAAGCCTGTCGCAGTAAAAAATGCAAATATCTAAGCGAAACTTGGAAGGGGGTACCACCTCTGGTTTATAACCATTCTTAGTAAGAATTTTACCCACATGTGCTGGAGGTACCTCAACTCGATCCGCGCATGCCGCCAGAAGCAGCAATGATGCTATTAGTCCCAGTACAGATAAGTAACGCATATTTATTCCAAAAACACATCAACAAAATAATTAAGATATTGCAATCAGATAAAAACAGCAAGACGCACTAGAAGACAAAAATATGATATTATCCCTCAATATGAAATATGGGTCAGTCCCATTTTGATTTGGTACGCTATAAAAAATACTGTTTACTTGGTGGGCAAATGCAGCTGGAATTTATCACTGCCACTTTTTTTAATCTTGGCATAAATCTGATCTACACCTTACTCGCGCTATTTATCGGCATTGCCGCTCTAATTACTATCGATAAGAAGCTCTTGCGCACCGTAGATATAGAGGGTGAACTCAAGAATGGTAATATCGCTGTATCCATTTTCGCTTCTACAATTTTAATCTTTGTGGCCATCATCATCTCCTTTGGCCTGAAAGGGTAGGAGGAAGCTCCATGCGCAAGTGGATAGCTCCGCTATTGATTGTTTCAACACTGTTAATGTTGCCGGAGGTGTTACGCAATACAGTGCAGGGCCAGAAGATAAAAGGTGTTCCAGGTGAGCCACTTGCCTCTAATGGTAGAACTTATGGTGTAAATACCAGCCTTATTGAGGATCGCCAGTATGGGGTTGTAAAGGTTACTGGGACCAGCTACCCGCTGGCAGAAGAGACAATCCAGAAAGTAGTCGCCAGGCGAACACTGGAAGAAAGCGCCCATGTTTCCATTTGGAACTGGCAGGGACTCGAAGCGGTAACTGCATCAGCCAGGGGCCTGGATCAGCAACACCACTTTGCCAACAGCTACCTCGTGGGTTTTAAACCCTTTAAAACCCGACAACTATGGGTACCCCTGTATACGCTGGCTATGAATAAACAATACCAGTATGACCATCAACAATACGCCGGACTGTCTGATATCTGGCAGACATCCCGCCAGGCCTATTACCAGAAACGCGGAGACTGTGAAGACCATGCCATTTTACTCGCCGACTGGCTGATTGAATTGGGTGTGGATGCAAGGGTAGCGCTGGGTACCCACAATGGCCAGGGGCATGCCTGGGTGGTTGCCATCGTAGATGGTCAGGAGTATCTACTGGAGGCAACCAGCAAGCGCCGTCAGACCAGCTGGCAGGCAATGCCATTGGCTGCTTTGGCGGAAGGTTATGAAGTGGAATTTCAATTCAACCGCAACTTCTTCTGGGCAAAGAAAACCACAGCCCCCACCCGAAAATATCGCGGCAATCACTGGATCAGGAAATCTCAGTTTGTACGTAGTTGAGAAGTGAGAAATAAAAGCCCCCCAATGAGTATTGGGGGGCTTTTTCAAACACTTTTTTATTTCCCACTATCTCAATTAAATTGGCGAACCCGGTGGCATCGCCTTGATATCTTCGGCTTTTACTTCCAGCTCACCACGCATAAAAGCCTCGATACGTTTTGCCTGGAAATAGTAGTGGGCACTGTATCCTTGCGGATCCTCACCAAAGAGCTTTTTCTGACCCAGAGCCTGCTGAAAAGTGGCCAGCTCAAGCTGGGCCTTGGCCCGCACAGATTCGGCTGCTTTCCTGTCACTGGCAAGCAACATTAAGCGCTGTATATAGACATGGTTCACTCGCTGGTGAATAACTGCCTGCAGGCCCGAATACTGCTCACTCTGCAGTGCCATAGAAGTGAGCTGATTCAACACCTGTGTAAAGCCTGGAATTTCGCTGCTACGGGCGCTTTGCTGATTCATTCGCGCAGCCCGCTGAGGATCCATAAGAATTGAGAGGGTATGGCCAGCTGCCGCTTCACCGAGTGCCACCGTATCAAAGGCAACACCGGTATAAGAAGGGAAGCTCTCCGCAGTGCGCTCATAGCCATAAGATTTGGGCGGAATTAATTGTAATACCTGCTCCGGCAATGCCAGGAACTCAGGGGAGAGAGTCCCCAGTAAAGTATCAATAGCCTGCTGCTGACGCTCTGCCGGCACCAGGGTATAGCTATTTTGTTCAGCATCGTTATAGAGGTAATCGTAATCCAGACCACCAATCAATTTACCCACGGCTTCTGCCTGATAGCGATGCCCGTAATAAACCGGCACCAGTGTTTCCTCCAGATCAGAGCGGGGAGCAGATTTCGGATTGGCTGCAGTAGAAAAGTTGTTCAGGGCATGGCGGCGCAACTCCACCATACGGTCAAACTCAACCAGTGGATCATTACCATTATCCCAAAGATGGGATACCGCATGCGCATTGTTGATTGCACGGGAATCCGGATCTGAAATAAAGCGCAATTTTTGCTCCTTCGCCTCTCGGATCACTGAATCCAGGAACTCCTGTTCATCTTTGCCAGTGCCATAACCATAGCGAACTGCCAGCTTATCCCAAACACCGATTCCAGTGGCATAAGCCTTATCCAAATCCATATCAGTGTGTACCAGAGACACCAATGGTGCCGGGTAGTCCATCACCGATGCACGCCCCTTAGTGCTGGCAGCAAAGTTGTGAGCCAAACCCAGCGTATGGCCAACCTCGTGGGCAGACAACTGACGTATACGCGCCAGAGCCATGGCCTTGAGGGCCTCCGTATCTGCAGATTCGCCGACATAGGGTTGCAGTAACCCCTGGGCTATCAGGAAGTCCTGGCGCACACGCAAAGAGCCCAGGGTGACATTGCCTTTGAGAATCTCTCCGCTACGAGGATCAAAAACCGAGTACCCATAAGACCAGCCTCGGGTAGAGCGGTGCACCCAATTGATGACGTTGTAGCGTACATCCAACGGATCTACATCCTCGGGCAAAATCTCGACCCGGAAAGCATCTTTATAGCCCGCCGCGGTAAAGGCCTGATTCCACCAGCTCGCACCTTCGACGAGAGCACTGCGCACGGGCTCTGGCACCCCCGAATCCACGTAGTACACAATCGGTTCGACTACCTCATTACTACCCGGCTTCTTCTCCAGGCGATGACGATAGATAAAGCGCTGGTCCAAGGGTTGGTCAATAGCGCTGGCGTAATCCCGATATGCAAAGGGAAAGTAGCCACTACGGCTATGGAATTGGCGAGGTTGGTATTTCTTGTCCGGCAATTCAATCAACGAAATATGTTGGCGCAGGGTTACCAGGGTTGGAGTTGGTACCACTTCGCGCAGATATTTACCTGGTTTGGCACCGGTAAAAGTCAGCTGCACTTCAAATTCGCTGTTTTTGGGAAAATTCTTTGTGCGCGGAAGGTAAACGGCGGACTTTGACTTATCCACAGAGTAATTACCCTGCTCAGCCTGCCGGAGGCGCACAGCAATACCATGCTGATCGCTCAGCAGGAAAGGGGTAAAGTCAATCAGAACACCATCACTGCCCTGTGCCATCACCTCAAAGCCCCACAGCACCGAGGAGGCAAAAGCCTCCTCCACTGCACGACGCTCGGCAGGATTACTAGAGGTGGCACGATAGCGGGCATTTAGCTGGTGCAGCAGCACCTTGTTGCCAACTCGCTGGAATTTTACCAGGCGGCTCTCGCCAATCTGGTTGCGATCCAGTCCTACCGGGTTCGAACCAAGCCCCTGGGCCAAGCCAGTGAGGAGTAAAAACTCGCGCTCAAACTCCTCCACTTGTAACAGTACACGACCAGTACTTACATCCCAATAGAAGTCATGATATCCACCGTATTTACGCATATCCGCTGTGTAATCGACAATATCCTTCGCCTGTACAGTTGTGCCACACAACACCAGATACAATGCCACCAAGAGCCTACCTAACGACATTTCCTACCCCCATTTTTATTGAATTTTATAGCGTGCCTCTGCGGCGACACAGCGGACACCTGGACCGCCGGCAAGGTTATCACTTAATTCCAAAGCGATAACTCCCAATATCGCTTGAAAATCAATCAGATAATTTTTTCAGCTTACCGCATCTGTTCCCCACAGAAGCAGCGTCAAAGGGTGAAAGGTTAAATAACAGAGGCACTTGATATGTGGAAACCGCTCGCAATCTCGGCTCTTATCGGTCTGGGCACAGCTGCCCAGGCGCATGACAAAATTGAAATCCATACCGATGACTGCAATGTATCACTGGACTACTCAGTAAGTGTCGGCCCAGATTTCTTTATAGTGACGCCGGAGGATGACGACCAGCAGCTGGTGTACTTCAACTCTCCAGATCGGCTTCTGGTGGATGGCAATCAAACCTCTCTCACTCCCCAGCAGCAACTCCTGATGCAGGAATACCGGCAACAGTTGCATGTGGCCGGGCGTGATACCCTGTTGATTACCCTGGAGGCGGTAGATATCGCCATGAATGGCTTATCCATCGCAATTACCGCCCTAGCAGGCCCAGATCACCCGGATACCCTGGAACTCCAGCAGTTTTCTGCAGACCTGTTGCAGCGTACCGAAGAGCGCTTAAACCGCGAAGGAGAAATATACCAGCTGGGAGCTTCCGAAATCGGAAATTTTGTCGACGAGACTATTTCAACGGAATTTGAACCTCGTATAGAACGATTGGCCAAGGAGTCCGCTGGAACCATTGCCTGGCATGCCCTGAAAGCGGTATTTACCGGGGGTCATAGCATCGAAGAACAAGTGACAAAAGACGCAGAACGAATGGTAGAACAGCGTGCAGATGTGATTGAGCACAAAGCAGAACAACTTTGCACGTCACTGGAGACTATCGATCAATTAGAGACAGAAATACATAAAGCTATCCCAGCTCTAAGTAACTACGATTTGGTGCAGACAAAATAAGCTCCATCCCCCAACTGGGCCGCTCTGCGGCCTTTTTTATCTATTACAAATCCTATCGATTGCCTTTTAAAGGAAAGCTAACCCTTATCAAGTGATAAAGCAATTGAAATTATATTTCAAAATATAACCCCAAAAGCCTCATAACCTTAGCCCAACTAATATTCTTGTTCTTTAGCTAGCGAATTTTCATTTCAAGAGGTGGTGAAAATTAGGGGTACTAAAGATATTTTAGCTAGCAAGGCTTTAAAACTGCAACAGTTACCAGTGTACGCTTTCTCGGCAGCTATTCTCAGCCATAGGGAAAAGTTAATGTAAGTAAAAAAGGGATTTTTTAGCCAAATACCAACTCGATTGAAAGCTTCAAAATCTTGCAAACGATTAAAGTGGGTTATGATAAGAAATCAGAAAGTCGAATATTCTGCAAATAGATACACATTGAATAATTCATTAGAATCAAAAATAGTTTCTTATACAACAAGCAGCCAATACCCTATAGTAAAGTAATTTTTATCCAGTAGAATTTATAAGAAAGTCTTGATTCAGGATTCCACAGTAAAAAGGCACAAACAATATTCGGCTAGTATAATTTCCAATCAATCATGAATTGAGAGCTTGAACTCGACCACATATTGGCTTCCCCCAGCTCTCAAATCAAATTATTTTTACTCTTTACTAATTTTAATTAGCACTTACATCTAAATAGGCGGGTAAGCCTTCTTGACCAGCATGGTCTATCGCAATAATTTTATATCGATAATTAGCACCCTGCTCCACATCAGAATCCTTATAGGATAATTGACGTGTTTTATCTATAAGCTCCTCGCCACGAAAGATCTTATAGTGAAGTACGCCACCATTTTTGATGGTTTCATTCCAGGATAATTTTACCTGCTTATCAGAAACTGTATATTTAAACCCTGTAACTTGAGCGGGCGGTGGATGGTTACCAAAAGTACAGGGTACTATATCCCTACCTAAGCCGTCGGTACATTGATCAACATACTTATCTCTCTTTTTCGAGGCATTCCAGTTTGTTGACTTTCCACCAGTACACATATTGTCAACACAGAAAGGAATATCATAATTAATACAGGTTCTACAAGTATCAAAACCATAGTTATCAGTGAAAGGTATCTCAGCCTGATTCAACGCAGGGAAATAATTACAGACTAAAACATGTGCGCCATCATTGTAGGCAGGGTTATTGGAGCCTATAACACTATCGCACTCTGCCACAGCACAGCCTACATAACGAGTTTCCCCATGACATACTTGGGCCCAATGCCCGCAGGTGTCATCGTGACATCGCATCGCATCCCAGTCATAAGCGTGGCTTTCAGCATACCAGGATTTAACTGATCCGCCCCAATGGTCAGCATCATATTGCGACGCTGGTGGGTTAGATATGTAAATTGAAACATTTTCTCCAATTGCAATATTACCAACAGGAAGAACGAAAGAAACTTCGTCTTTAACTTTCTCAAAAGCCTCTCGAATACCAGCAGCTCCATTTAAGTGACCAAAGTAACAAGCTGATGCTCTTTCTTTCGCCACTTTAGCCAAGGCATTATCCCAGAAAAGAGTCTGCATATTACCGGCGCTTTTGGGGGCATTGTCCCCCTCACCGGCCTCACCCTTAGCACATCTCTCACGATACTCATTATGGGTATCCAGCATTACACGCTTCTGTTCCACTGAGAACTCAAAGGATCCATTGCCATTAGGATCAACAGTAACAACAGAAAAAACAACGGATTGTTCTGCACCATCAGTTAATGTGAAAGTGATGGTATCTGTGACTGCATCCCCCGCACTGAGACTATGTGCTTTGTCATTTAGGGTATATTCCCAATCACCAACACCGGTAATCCTAAAATCACCGTAATTCCCAGCACTGCTACTCTCAACAAATCCCGGGGTATTGCCGTCGACATCTATGATTGTCAGAGTACCCTTGGCATCTGCACTGCTCCCCACGATCAGAGTAGCAAGAGGGGATTCGGGGCTAAAAGTGTAAACATCATCAGCACCTGTCACCTGAATAGTAATTAATGTAATGTCATCACCTGTTCCAACACCAACCATAAATTCATCAATTGCCAATTCATCAGCACTCAAGGGGTCAGCCAGGCCCGCATCCAGGGTATAGCTCCAGGTACCATCAAGAGAAACATCAAGCAGACCGTATTTTCCCCATTCATTAAGCTTTTCAAAAGTTTGCTCGGCATCAACACTATCAATCAACTTGCCAGAGGTAGAAGTCTCATTATCCTCGCTAACGCTACCTTCACCACCACTAATGGGATCGGGATCGGGATCGGGATCGGGATCGGGATCGGGATCGGGATCGGGATCGGGATCGGGATCAGGATCAGGATCAGGATCAGGATCAGGATCAGGATCAGGATCAGGATCAGGATCAGGATCAGGATCAGGATCAGGATCAGGATCAGGATCAGGATCAGGATCAGGCATGCCACCACCATTATTATCAATGATGCCAGGATTATTATCTTTCTCACTATCAGAACCGCCTCCGCCGCCCCCGCAGGCAGTCAAGAGAACGGACAAACAGATAGCTGTTATTAGCTTGAAGGAATCATTCATGTCAGCCCCAATAACATGTTGTACTTTTTAGAAAATTGGGGCGAATTATAGAGGGGCGTTTTCGGCATTCTGTGAAGCATGGCATATATTTTATAGCAGCCTAATCAGAAACCATCTGATCGTGCAGAAAGCTGTTTAATTAATGAAAATATAATTTTTTATTCATTTATTCTTATCAGGACTTGATTTTCAAAAAGCAAACAAAGCGCTCACCTTAAAGTTAACTACATGAATATTAAAAGCAATTTATACTCAACAGATCAGATGTTTACTGGCCTCTATTAGACAAACAACCCAAATACGATTTCAATCTACCATCAAAATAAAAAATGAACTCAAGACAGGCATCCACTGAATTTTTAGTTGGTTTCTAATTCAACACAAATCATTGCAACCCTTTAATAAATTTAATTGTATCATCGGCACTGATTTTTGCATTTTCAACATGGGCCATATGCCCGATATTTTCATAAGTTATCAATTGGCTGCCAGGTATTTTGTCTGAAAAATAACGACCCACTTCCAAGGGAATAATTTGATCATCTGCGCCCCAAATGAATAGAGTGGGAGTTTTTATATTTTCAAGACCATTAAGCGGTTGAAAATTTACACTGGCATTAGCCACCAAATTAAGAGCTGTTCCCCGGTTTTTTTCATAACGGGAAAGTAGGTATATGCGCTCTACCAATGTCTCTGACAAAGCGTGCGGATCGTAAAACATCTTGGAGTGCAGTATTCTACGTATCAGACCACGGCTACCCAGATGTGAAACCAAGTGTCGCCCCCAGTGACTGATAACAAAACGAGCCATACCGGTTGGCATCTCCAGTCCCTTATCACACCTATAGCCTCCAGGCGACACAAGGATTGCAGCCTCAACAGTGTCTGGATGTTCGATCAGATAACGTAAAACACTATTGCCTCCGAACGAGTGACCAATCATCACGAACTTCTCGAGTTTCATTGCCTCGATAAATTTCGCAATAAAATCAGCAAAATGCTTTGGTGTATAAGTTCCGCCCGGAAGAGGGTCAGTCAAGCCGTGTCCGGGTAAGTCCACCAGAATTAAATGATAATCTTCAGAGAGAATCTTAACCCAATCATTCCAGGCACTAAGCGAATCCCCACCACCGTGAAAGCATAAAAGTACCGGATGTCCCTCTGGTCCTATTTCTCGATAATTTACTGAGAATCCATTTTCCATTGATAACTGATTAAAGGAGTATTCGGATAACTCATTTCGGCTCAGGCTGGGACTAAAAAATGCCATCCAGACAAGCCAGATCAAAATCAACAGGAGTATCAGAACAAGCCAGAATATCATAGTTCGCTAGGGCCTCCCTGGCCCGCAACAGTGCAATCTATATACAGAAAAACCATGTCAGATGGAATGTCAAAAGGAGATTTTTAGTACTATCTTAGTCATCTTAAATAAAGTCGTCTGCCCTGTATTTCATCTGGAGCCAAACATAATCTCCAAGGCCCCCAGATAACCTCAAATCCATATCGTGTTGATCTATTTCTACAGTTCCTATCTATAGCTATAGTTCTTTATATAAGAATAGACCGCAGGCTGGGATAAGCTTCCTTATCGCTTTGGGAGATCAGGCGAACTCCATTAGAAGTTCCATTTTGCGCCTATAATCTCCCTGGTTACCTCGCGAATGGACTCCAGTGATAAGGCAATATCCCTCTTATTTATTGCCCATGAAGAGACACTAAGGCGCAGTGCCAATTTTCCCTGCCAGACTGTGGTGCCAAACCAACATACTCCCTCATCTTATATTCTTTGCACGATACGATGCATGTCGTCCTCACCTCCAATTGTGGCCACAACCTGATTCAAAGCGACATCATTGAGCAGCTCATAACCCATTTCCATTAATCCTTGTGCCAAATGTTGAGCATAGGAACAGCAGCGCTCAACCAGATCTCCCACACGATTACTTCCCATCTCCCGGATCGCAGCCCAAACCTCAACACCGCGCGCACGGCGAAAAGATTCCGGTACCATATCCTTGGGCGGTGGTTCAGTACCAGCTTGTAAGTAAGGCGCCTGAGTTGTCATAACCCGGTTTACAGCCCCTGCATCACGACAAATTGCCACGCCACAATCGTATGGCGTGTTCAGCCACTTGTGACCATACACCGCCCATGAATCCGCCAGTTCGATATCGGCGGTCAAATTAGCTTTAGCAGGAGAAGCCGCCGCTCATAAAGCAAAAGCGCCATCCATATGTATCCAGGCTACAGCTTCACGAGAAGGACTGACCCGCCTTTCACGAATTTTTGATAAATACTCTTCAGCACATTGAATTGCCTAAGATAAAGCATTTAGGGATTCTTGGTTATCAGTAGTTTTATTGCTATCCATACTATCGTCACACAGTATTTCAATAATTTTCTTCGGCTATTTTTAGCATACGAAGAAAAACTGCAATTGAGTACTTATATAATCCAGTACTTGTAGAAAAGGATGGGAACTTTAAAAAAGATAAGAGTGGACAGAAAAGCTAAAGATAATTTTTGCAGACAAAGTCCCAGGTTTGCTCATAAAGTAACTGATGACCGCTGGGGTTTGCGTGAAGACCATCCTCAGAAAGTAGCTTATACAGTGGCCTGTTACGCCATAATTTATCGAAATCCAATATTGGAATCATTTCTATAGCCGCCACTTCTCTCACAACCTGAGTATAAAGCTTGGCATCAGATCTAAAAAAATAGCTATCACTATTGTGAAAGGGCGTAGTCCGGAGTTCATCAAACGGAATACCGGTCATTACAAAGGTTGGAGCGATCATTTTGGAGGTTTGCAAAAGCTGCAACATAGCTTGGCGATATGAGTCCAGAGCTATGGCAGTCTCTTCCATTACTCCTCCTACCCGGCAGATATCATTGAACCCGGGATATATTCCAATTAAATGGGGCCTCCTCAGAGGCAGCTCGTGGGAAGCTCTAACAATAAGCGAGGCCACCGCCTCACCAAACACACCGAGAGAATAAACAAGATTCTTGGGGTTTAAATCTTCAAAGCGAAGGCGAAATCTCTGTACAAAACCACCCAGTTCTGAATCTCCTCTTCCATAGACAGAACTGGAACCAATAAAGATAATTTTTCTAGGTATCTTTCTCGCCATATAAGCCACAAAACTGACTCTATGTTTTAATTTGTTGTCCACATCACATAATGCCCCAGAATTACCCTGCGGGCACATTTAGCATAGGAAAAGATAATGTCAAAACGCAAAGAAACCAAGAGTATGAAAGCACCTGAAAAAAACAATCATATGCTTTGAGCTATATGATATGAATTTTAAGTGATTGAGAAAAATGATATCAATGGAAAAAGAGGCCCCATACTTATTACATTTAAATGGTGATGAAGCTCTATTTAAATGTCACACTTAGTTGAGGGCCTTTAATATCAGATACGTACCGTCCAGAACAGGCGGATTACATTGGCTGAAAAACTATAGGCAGGTTCACTTCCCGGAGTAATAGCCGTACTATCACCATGCACCGTAACATCGAGGAAATCCTCGTAGTCAAACAGGATATGATCCCAATATAAGTTTATAGTATTCCTGCGATTTAGCAGGGACCAGCGTTGTGGCAATTCATAAGATACACCTACGCCCAGTGCTAGCGTGGTATAGTTACTCAATTCTTTGTCACGTGCTCGGAAATTGGTAGCATTCGAATAGGGAAACAAGTCGCTATAAAAATCAGCGCTGGTTTGCTGGTAATAGCGTATCTTACCTTCAAGGATCCATTCATCCTGCTCTTCTAGCGGGTGAGTGTAACGAAACTCGACATTATCCGCAGTTATTCCCCAGCTATCCGCATAGCGGCGATACTCACCTTTTATTGATGCACGGTAAGGTAATCGATATTTTAACCTAATAGCTGCCGCATCACTATTTCTGGTCCTTGGATAGTTTTCAGGTTGATAACTAAATCCCTGTGAAACTGTTGGATCAAGAAAACGCACCGTTCTGTAAGGATTATTAAGATAACCTTCATCGGTGACCGTCTCTACGCTTAATTCAGCAATTAATTTTTGTGTAAGAATCTGATTCCAGCTCACCCCATAGCGACGGTGTTGGGCTTCATCAGAAAAATACTCATCATCATTGCGAAATACTTCATCACTACCATAGCTGACACGCAGATCAATAGTACTCAAGTCTCCAAAGAATCCCTGACTAATACCAAAGCCAACTGTTTGCGCCTCATAATCACTCTCCGAGCTATTGGTATAGCCGAAATTAATGGTGGTTTTATCCACCAAATAGTCCACCCCGAGAGAGTACTGATCACGCCTTTCAGTATATTCACTAGCAGTTGCCTCAACATCAATTGAGGCCCCGGAAATCATATCCACATAGTAATTTGCGGAAAAGGAGACATTGTTGCCAATATTTTTACGAATCAACACCGAGGGGCCATCTATGGTAACCCCCGCCACTATAGGCATGATACAGGTTATCAGCTCGCTCCTCAGGTAACACAGCAGCAGAAGCATAAACGGGGAAAATTAACCCTAAAGCAAGGCAATAACGCAACAATTTAGTTACAACCACATCCGCCTCCACTACCACCTTCCGCTCCCCTAGCCGCTTCCCGGGCTTCATACACATGGTTCATGTAGCTGGCGGCAACTGGATCTCTCTCAAAACCCATAATTGGATCCGCCAGGTACTGACGCTCGTAAGGAGCCACCCAGGGCGTTACTGTGCAACCACTGAATAGCGATACCGCCAACAGCGGCAACAAGTAGCGCAACATGATATTACTCCCGGATTAATTCCTTAATGATTTTCTTATATGCCGCTTCATCGCCATCACGATAGCCTTTATGGATATGACGAACATTCCCATCTCGATCTATAAAAACCGTGCTCGGCATAGCGTCAATACCATACATTTTGCTCACCTCACTGGTGCTATCGAATAAAATGGGGAAATTCACCGGTATTTTTCCCAATAACTTCTCTGCATCAGATCGGTGTGCATCCACATTTACACCCCAGACTTGGAATCCAGCCGTGGAATAACGCTCGTGCAACTGGTCCAGCAAAGGCATCTCCTGACGGCAGGGCCCACACCAGGATGCCCAGAAATTCAGCATAATCACCTCACCACGCTGCTCCGCCAAACGCAGGTTCGCACCTTGATTAGAAGCTAAAGTAAAGTCTTTAGAAGGCTCAGAAGCACTGGCGCCTGTCGAAAATACAAGCAGCGCAAATACAGCAACAATTCGTAACATATAAAAAATCCTTATTGTTAATTTTTAAAACAATCAGAAAAATACAGTAAGTCCCAATTGGGTAGACAGGTTATGAGTAGTTTGCGCCTCACCAAATAATTCGTGTTCAAATACGTGATCACGCACATCAAAGCGTAATGCCAACCAATCATTTGCCAATAAGCGCACTCCGGCACCGAAGTTATAAGTAAAGTGCTCTTCATCGGCAAAAGAGGTATTACCGGCACCACTCACCAGATAAAAATCAGTATTAAATGCCCAGTCATCAGAAATAAAGTATTCCCCTTGAAAAATATTCCAACCTAAAGAAAAGTTGTAATAGCTCAGCTCCCGTTGTTCATCGGTCAACAAAGGAGCGGCACCACTTAAACGCTCAAAGCTGGATTCACCCAACTCAGTCTGCGCATAAGTGCCCTCCATAAAGAAATCTTCAGTAATATGGTAAGAAACTGACGTGCCATAGAGGGCATTGGAGCCAAAATCTTCTACATTGATAACCCCGGCAAAGACACCCAGTTCAATATTCTCACTGTCTATCAGTGCATCACGTACCTCGCGACGCTCCAAATCTGGAGAGACAATATCTGTTATAACTTCCTCACCTTGTTGGGCAACACAGGCATGAGCACTGAATAGTGCGGATAGGGTTGCTGTGCCTACAGATATACGTCGAAACCAAGTTTCCACTCGACTATCTCCTGATTATTTTCCCGCGAGGTGAGCAGGTAGTGATTCGTGTATTCCGCCTTAACGGCAAAGCGGCGCGATAGATAAGTTTTTATCCCTATGCCCGCCAGCATTACTGTGTCCTGGCGATCTTCAGTTGCGATAATAGTCGCGTTGGGTGATGTGATATTCAGGCCGGCACCAAGCAAAAAATAAGGAGATAGTCGCCAGCGTGGGAACGGCTGGTGTAGTACTGCCATTTGATACACTTGGCTATCAGAAAATTTACCAACTGCTTGAGTAGCACGCAATTCAGTAGCCAAATTAGAGGTAAACTGGTAGCCGAGTGTTGTTCCCAAGGAGTTGGCACCTGCAAAATCGCCGTAGGAAAAACCCAAATAAAAGTAACCCGCTTCCACATCCCTGAAATCTGGCAGGGGAACCCGTACCAACTCACCCTCCTCACCATAAATTTCCTGCAGATCCGCAACTCGTACCCAACCGGTTTTATTGCGCGACGCCACTACTTTTACCCAGTCGGTACGGCGCTTAAGCAGCCAGATTTTTTCACCATATTCAGCTACATGAAAAATCGGATAGCCTCGGCCAGGCCCTCGATAAATATTGATAAACGCATTACCAACGGTAACCCGTTCAGCGTCATCAGGTATATCGCCCATCACATCAATAGCAACGGGAATTATCGGCTCCGGGTTTTCTTCTTCTGCCGGGAATTCCTCAGGTACCTTTCCCGAAGATATTTCCACCTCCACACCCTCGACCACTTGCGCCACTTCACTCCCTTCTGCAAACGCGAAAATTGAAAGTAAGTTGGCTCCCAATAGTAGAGAGAAAATAAAAAAGTATTTCTTAATAATGGACATGGATCAGTCAGCCGGTGCAGCAAAAGGATCGTTATAGTACTGAGCGCCGATATCCAACCATTCAGCAATCAGGCGTAATTCTGCCGGCTGCAAGTAACCTGCGTGCGCCCCCCGGAGGAGAACACTGTGAAAAACGTACTTTCTGCTGCAGTATCAGCCAGAACTGAAGTACTTGTTACAACGACCATCACCGGAATAGGATCACCATTGGCATCAAGTATTAAATTGCCATCTTCATCAGTTTCAAATACCGGATTACCCTGATTATCCGTCTCCTGTCTCAGCCGCGGAGTTAAAATTCCATCGACAAGATCCAAGATAGGACTATCAACCAGCAGTTCGGCATAGGAGGTAAACCAAGCATCGTTCACAATGGATGCACTGGCGGTCAGATCCAGTTGCGCAGCAGGAACTCGCGTAGCGCCAGCGGCATCTACTGGTGAGTGACAGGCAGTACAGGTGTTATCACTAATCACCGTGCCGACATTATCTACAACTTGGCGTGGCAGCTCCCAGATTGGCTGGATATGCTGTTCGTAGTGAATAACACTACGACAACTGCTATCCCAATTATCCAGGCAGGCCAGCGGTGCAGGGATTTCAGTCAATAAATCAGCGTAAGCCAGAGAAACATCAGTATCTTTGGCACGAACTGCTGGATCGGTCCACACGTCAGAAAACTGTACGTCTCCCGTTAATCCAGCCTCTCCAATAACCCGAGCCAATAACTGCGCCATGGTTTCACCCATTTCCGCTTGTAGCGCAGGCTCAGTATTAGCGAAAGGCGCCGCAGAGGTTGGTGCCCCACTCCAGGCAGATTCCAGCTGCATATCCACGCGACCATGAGCATTTTCACTCTCACTGGTATGGCAGCCCACACAGCTGCGTACCTCACCGGACCGTAACTGCAACCAGTTATTGTGCTGCTCAAAAATTCTCCTGCCCTCGGCATCTACCACTGAAATTGCAAAGGGAATATCGGCAGGTATTTTGACTCGTACCGAACCATCCGGTTGGATAGGCGTATACCCCAGGATTTCGCGCATACCCTGGCTACGGTTACGACCAAATGCCGAGCCATCAAAATCCAGAATGTCATCATCTGGAATCGCTACAGCTTTTACAATACGCAGGAAACGCGCGGGACGTTCATCAGCGCTGGTCAAAGCCGGATCAGCGAGCACTTCTATTCCGGCTATATCCTCACCATCAAAATCGTAGACGCTACGGATATCCAAAATACCCACAGATTCCTGCACCAGATCGCCATCCACATCCACCCCGGGAATTGGGTCAGGAATATAAGCTGGCTCTGTACGGGGCTCCAAAGTCACCCCCTCGGAGATCATTATGCCTTCTTCTGCGACAATAATTGGCAATTGGGTACCGGCCTCATAATCATAGATCCACAAGCCGTAAAGAGGATCAGCTAATACCAGCTCCTCTTCACCCTCCAAACTTTCCGGACAAGGACGCAGCAGCTCCGTCTCTTCCTCCACAATGCGACATTCGCTCCAAGATACCAACAGTCTGCTGGTACCATCGTAGAAAGGCCAAGCTGTGGAGAATGTGCCATGGGGAGAGAGTGTCCCATCAGTAACAACCTCAGCAAATGAGACAGAGGACTGGCCAACCAGCTCACCCTCACCACCGGCTTCACTGTAGGCTTCGCTGTAATTTACCCCATCGATAGCTACCAGATCGCCGCCGTAACTTATTCCTGCGGGCGAACGCAGGTTTACCAGTAAACGTCCATCTGGCATCTCACGCGGCCTGGAGAAAGTGGCAGTAGAATTTTCGGTGCCGGTTTCCTGGCTGTGATAACCATAATGGAAAGACAGATCACTACCATCTGGTTTAATGGTATAGAGACTTAAACGGTCTACACCGGCGGCATTATCCCAGCGATTAAACAGGATACGCCCATTGTTCAGTACTGTGGGATTAAGATCGTGGCTTTGATTGAAAGAGATCTGACGAATATCACTGCCATCTGCCTCCATCACATGTAAAACAAAAGCAGGCTCATCCTGATCATCTGTCAAAGCAGAAAATTGCGGCTTGTTATCATCCAATAACAAAGCGCGGGCACGACGTTGGCGACTAGATGAAAATACAATACGCCCATCTGGCAGAAAAGCCGGGGCAACATCCTGCCCTTCCTCAGCAATAAGGTCGGACTGTATGACTCTTTTCAGCTCTTTGGTCTCAAGGTCATATAACCAAATATTCCAGGTGGGCTGCTCATCGTCATCAACATTCTCCAATTCAGGTGCGCGCATTGCGAATATCAGGCGCTGCCCATCGGCGGAGGTATTCAAATCTTTAACATCGTAATCGCCGATAAAAATCTCTGCGGTAATTACCGTCTCAGCAGCACTCGCTGTAGCGCGATCCTTCAGGACCAGCTCAGCACCGGGGAAAAAATCCTGGGGTTGGTATACGCTGTCTGGCTCCAGAGCCCCTTCATCATCCTTATTAAGTTGACGACGCACAAAGGCAATAGGGTAATCCACCACTACTGGATCTTCCGCCTGTTCTCCACCACTTGAGGAGTTGCCACCACCACTACAAGCGGCCACGAACAGCAATAGTGGCACTGCACGCAAAAATTTCATTATTTTTTATCCACCCGGCATAGGCACCAGCAATATGCCGGTAATATTTGCTGAAGGCCCTACATTATTTTGTGTGCGGTTTTTACCGCTAAGGGTAATTCTCGCAAGTTGCGCACAAAAAGTTTGCCAACTGGGACGCAAATATTGAAAGTCATTCTGACAGTGTTGAAATTCGCTTTTAGTATGCCTTGCTATACCCCACTGACCCCATCAATAAAATAATCCAATGAAAAATAATTCGTCTCGAGCGCATGTGATCCAGCTCACAGTGGTAGGCGCAATAATCGGGGCCGGCCTTTGGAGTGGCTCCGCTCTCGCCGCTTCCCAGGATCAGGCCCTACAAATTCACAGCCGTATCACCGGCACAATTCCCTCTGAAAGTGTATTACTGGATATGGCTGAGGATATTGCTAATGGCAATCCTACTAGCGCTGCCTATACAGCCATGCAACACGAAGATTTTTACAATGTGACCCTGAAAAATCTCGCCACACCCTGGACTAACGAAGAGCAGGATGTGTTTGCGCCATTAAACGATTACAGCGCAACCGTTATCGGTATGGTGCGGGACGATATGGATTTTCGCCAATTGTTGTCGGCAAATATCCTGTATACCGGGAATGTTTCCGGACTGCCGGGTTACAGCACCAGTAATAACGATCACTATGAAGCTCTTGAAGCTGGAGGTTATTCCCTAAAAGATAATCTCGCACAACAGAGCCAGTCTTCTCTCAATGGACTTCCTGCCGATGCCACCGCAGGGGTGATCACAAGTCGCGCCGCAGCAAAAGCCTTTTTTAGTGCTGGCACCAACCGCGCCATGTTCCGTTTTACCATGCTCAACCACATGTGTCGGGATATGGAGCAGGTGCAAGACAGCACACGTCCACCAGATCGGGTTCGCCAGGATGTGAGTCGCAGCCCCGGAGGTGACAGTCGGGTATTCCAGAACAACTGCGTTAGCTGTCACAGCGGAATGGACCCTATGGCCCAAGCGTTCGCCTACTACGATTATGTCTACGATGCGGACAATGATCCGGAGGGGGATAACGGAGCACTCGACTACAACACCGCAGGGGATACAGATCCCGAAACCGGCAGTCGTGTGAAAGCCAAAAACCATATTAATGCAGCAAACTTTCCCCACGGATACCAGCTTCCCGACGATCGCTGGGACAACTATTGGCGTGAGGGGCCCAATCTTCACCTGGGGTGGAGTAGCGCCCTCCCCGGTAGCGGTAACGGAGCAAAATCTCTCGGTGAGGAGTTGGCCAACAGCCGTGCTTTCGCCACCTGCCAAGTCACCAAAGTTTTTCGCCAGGTGTGCTTACGTGAGCCCGAAGATGCCAGTGATCGCGCACGCATAGAATCCATCACTGACGATTTCAGCAGCTCCGGTTACAAACTGAAGCAGGTGTACGCCGATGCTGCAGTTTATTGCGCGGGGGACTAATAACAATGAAAACTTTAAAGAGCCTGCAAATATCAACCCTTTTATACACAGCGGCATTTGTTGTCGCTTGTAGTGGCGGCAGTGGCCAGGACACAGAGGAACAGCCAAATACCAACCAATCCAATAATGGCGTCAACTATTCAGGGCCAGCACCTGAAACTGATGACGTCAATCAGTACAAGCGCTATATCTGGGATAACCTGGTCGCACAGAATCGCTGTGGTAGTTGCCATATTGAAGGTGCACAGAGCCCTCATTTCGTACGCGGTGACGATATTAATGCAGCCTACGATGACGGGCGCGAACTGGTAAACCTAAGCCTACCGGAAGAGTCGCGCCTGGTGACCAAAGTGGGCGGCGGACACAACTGTTGGCTTTCCAGCGACGACGCCTGCGCTGAAATTATTACCAATTATATTGAAGAGTGGGCCCAAGCCAGCGGCGGCCTCAGTAATACAGTCACACTAACCCCTCCTATAGAACGCGATGTGGGCGCGAGCAAGAGCTTCCCGGTCTCAAGTAGTAACTTCGGTACTACCGTTTACCCGGTATTACGTAACTACTGTGCCAGCTGCCACAGTGAGGATGCCGCACTCGCACAAAAACCTTACTTTGCCAGCTCCGATGTCGACCTCGCCTATGAGTCAGCAAAGAGCAAGATGAATCTGGATACCCCTACGGATTCACGCTTCTCCGTGCGCCTGGGAAGTGAATTCCACAATTGCTGGGATGACTGCTCCGATAACGAAGCGGAAATGACTGCAGCCATCCAAGCCTTTGCGGACAGCATCGCACCTACCCAGGTAAACCAGGACTGGGTTATCAGTAAGGCTCTGCGCCTCACCGATGGCATTGTCGCCAGCAGTGGTGGACGCGTGGAAAATAATGCGATTGCCCTGTACGAATTTAAAACCGGCAGCGGCACTACGGCCTATGACACCTCCGGCGTAAACCCGGCTATTGATCTAGCTCTTTCAGGCGATGTGGAGTGGATTGAGTCCTGGGGTTTGCAGCTGAAAGGTGGTAAAGCCCAGGGGGCGACAGCGACCAGCCGCAAGTTATACGAAACCCTCACCGCCACCGGCGAATATTCCATTGAGGTTTGGGCCGCACCGGCCAATGTAACCCAGGAAGGTCCCGCACGTCTGGTGACCTATTCCGGCGGTGACGATATTCGCAACTTCACCCTAGGCCAGGCGCAGTACAGTTACACATTCCAGAACCGCAGCGACAGTACCGATGCGGACGGTATGCCAGCTCTGATGACTGATGATGCCGACCAGCAAGTACAGGCGAGTTTGCAGCACGTGGTCGCCACTTTTGACCCGATCAACGGCCGCAAACTCTTTGTAAACGGCGCTGATACCGGGGAGATGGACCCCACCGAAGCGGGACTCTTGAGCACTTGGGACGACACCTTTGCCCTAGCTGTTGGTAGTGAAGTAAGTAACGGAAATAGCTGGCAGGGCTCTATCCGCATGCTGGCAATTCACTCTCGCGCGCTCTCTGCCGAGGACGTTGCCACCAACTATGAAGTAGGTGTGGGAGAGAAATACTTCCTGTTATTTAAAGTTGAAGAGCACACCGGCATCGCCGAGAGCTACGTGATGTTTACCGTTCAGCAGTTCGATAACTACGCCTATCTGTTCAGTGAACCTACTTTTATCAGCCTGGACGAAAGCGTAGATCCGAAAGGTATCGCTATCGAAGGCATGCGTATTGGTATTAATGGTCGCGAAGCGGAAGTGGGCCAGTCCTGGGCCGAGTTCTCCACAGAAATTGATGATAGCTATGTACCGCTCCAAGGCCAGCAACTGTCCAGATTGGGCACCATTATCACCCTTGATAAAGGCCCACTATCGGACGAGTTCTTTCTCACTTTTGAGCGTATCGGCAACGCCAGCTTTACTCGTGTAGAGCCCACCCCTGCAGCGCCACCGGAACCGGCAGACCTCGAGGCTCAACCACGTATTGGCCTGCGCCGCTTCGAGCAGATTAATGCCAGCCTGTCTCGCGCTACCGGTATTTCCAGCGCCCACCCGGATGTGATGGAAACCTGGGAAACCGTGAAGCGCCAGCTTCCAGTCTCCAGTGACATCACCGGATTCCTGGCGGCTCAGCAAATGGGTATCACCCAGCTTGCTGTGAAGTACTGCAGCACCCTGGTGGATTCCAATGAGCGCAGCAGCTATTTCCCTGGTTTTGATTTTAGCGCTTCCGCTGGTACTGCTTTCGACAGCGCCGACAAACGAGCACTGGTGATTAATCCATTAATGGAGAGCCTGCTGGGCCACGAAATGAACTGGCACGACGGCAGCCACTCACAGCTGTCTAGCGCACCAGATCTAAGCATCGTGGAAGCGGAATTAAACAGCCTGATCAACACCATGACCGCCTGTGGCAATGGATGTGAAGCGGGGCGGACCGAGACCACGGTCAAGGCCGTATGCGCAGCCGCCATGGGCAGCGCCATGATCCTGATTCACTGATTAAAAAAACGGGCTGTCGCCCAGGTACGGTTTTAAACGCTGTACCTGGGAGGATCAATCACAGCCTAGACCAGATTGTCGAAAGAAAATTTTTAACAATCTGCTAAAAATTCAAAAATAATTTACCGGCACATCGGATAAAAAATCCGGAAAGACTATGAGCAAGAAAAAATATTTTGAGCTGGACCAGCCCCTACGCCACCCGGACCACCACCGCCCGGTAACCCGTCGTGATTTTCTAGCCCAGGGCTTCCGCGCGGGCATGGCGACAGTATTAGGTGGCTCGGTATTCAGTATGTTTGCCAACCCGCATAACGCCCACGCAGCTCTGTCCTCCGATCTGGAAGACCTGCGCAAGAGTAACGGCGGCCCCTGTGATGTAAGCGCTTTCGGCGCCGGTAAAATCCCGTTTATCTGTTTCGACCTCGCCGGTGGAGCCAACATCGCCGGCTCCAATGTATTGGTAGGCAAACAGGGTGGCCAGATGGATTTTCTCGGCACGGCCGGCTACAACAAGCAGGGTCTGCCGGGCGATATGATCCCCTCTGCCGGAGAAGGGTTTGTTAACAACGACCTGGGCCTCGCCTTCCATAGCGACAGCGGTTTGCTACGCGGAATTTTGGAAAAAGTGGGCTCTGGCACTGCCGCGGCTACCAACGGTGCAGTAATCCCGGCGCGCTCGGAAAACGATACCGGCAACAACCCCCACAACCCCATGTACGGTATCAATCAGGCCGGCGCCAACGGTTCCCTGTTGGCCCTGATCGGCTCCCGTTCCAGTGATTCCGGTGGTAACTCCATGTCTCCGTCGGCAATGATCAATCCAGAGGTACGCCCCACCAAAGTGGACAGGCCTTCTGATGTTACCGGCCTCGTGGATGTGGGCGATCTGGTGGGACTGCTCAGCCAGGAAGACACGGTTGCAGTGATGGAATCCATGTACCGTATTTCTGATGCCAAGCTGGGTAAGGTAAACACCCGCGTGGGGGCCGATGCCATTATCAAGGACATGGTGCGCTGCGGTTATATGAAGAGCGCCGATCTGGCGGACCGCTTCGGTAATCCCGCCGATCTGAACCCCGAAGCCGATCCGGATATTGTCGGTCCCTCCGGCATTTTTACCAGCGCTGAACTGAGTGGGGATGGGGAATTCCGAAAAACTGCCTCAGCAATGAAACTTGTGGTGAATGGCTATGCCGGTGCCGGCACTATCACCATGGGTGGCTACGACTACCATACCGGCGACCGTGCCACCGGCGAGATGCGCGACCTGCGTGCCGGCCGCTGTATTGGCGCCTGCCTGGAGTATGCTGCACGTCGCAACCAGCCACTGATGATTTATGTCTTCAGCGATGGTTCGGTATTCTCCAACGGAATGATCGACGACTCTGTCGAAGGTCGTGGCAAGGGGGTGTGGACCGGAGACGATCAGCAAACCGCTGCTTCCTTCTTCCTGGTATACAATCCTGCGGGGCGTCCGCAATTACTCGGTGGTAGCGCCGATGAGCAGGCAAGGCACCAGCAGCTGGGTTATATGCGTTCCTCCGGGGATGTGGAAACGTCCTCAAGCCCCGCCGCCAACAACGTCAACCTATTGGTAGAAACTGTAGTGTTGAACTACCTGGCCCTACATGGTGAACAAGGTAATTTTGCCAGCCTATTCCCCAATCATGGGCTCGGTAACAGTACTCTCATGGACAGCCTGACCGCTTTTGCCCCCATAAGATAATGTGATGCCGAGATGTTGCGTTTTATTCGATCTCTCCTGTTTGGTGGTGCCGCCCTTTGTGCGGCACCAGTATTGGCCGAGTGGCACTATGCCGAGCGTGCAATCATGGGCACTGAAGTCCGCCTTCAGCTCTGGCACGAGAATGCCAGTGAGGCTGAATACCTGATCGAAGAGGTGATGACGGAATTCCATCGTCTGGATAACCAGTTGTCACCTTACAAAGCAGAAAGTGAACTATCCCTCGTCAATCGCGAGGCAGGTAGAATAGCGGTCAATATTTCCGATGAGCTGCTTTCTCTGGTGGATAAGTCTCTCTGGTTCAGCCACCTGACCGATGGAGCCTTTGATATCAGCTACGCTACTCTCGGCAAACACTATGATTTCCGCAACGGGAAACAGGCAGACTCCGCCCTTACCGATTCTCTAATCGAGGCGCTGAACTACCGCCACTTACATTTGAATAAAAAGTCCAAAACCCTGCGCTTTGGTCACAGCGAAACAAAAATTGACCTGGGTGGAATTGCCAAGGGGTATGCTGTGGATAAAGCCATTCAAATTCTCGAACAGGCTGAAGTCTGCTGTGCCAGTGTCAGCGCCGGTGGCGATGCACGTATGCTAGGCGATAAACGCGGCGAACCTTGGCTGGTAGGCATTCGTCACCCACGAGAAAAAAGCAAAAGTGCCGCAGTAATTCCCCTGCGTGACATTGCCATTTCAACTTCCGGTGACTACGAGCGCTTTTTTATCGATGAACAGCAAGAGCGTATTCATCATATTTTCAATCCAAATACCGGGAAACCCGCAGATACAGCAGTTGGAGACAGCGATAAGTTAATCAGTGTCAGTATTATCGGCCCAAGGGGTTTTGATACCGATCCACTTTCCACTAGCGTATTTGTCCTGGGTAAGAAAAAGGGACTGGCGCTCATTGATCGCCTGCCCCAATTTGAAGCAGTGGTTATCGACAGTAACAAACGTCTTTTCTTCAGTCAGGGACTGGCAAACCCACAATAATCGTTTCAGCGTCGTAAAAAATTTGCCAACGGGATCACACCAGATAGCTGCGCCCCTGACATAATTTGCGCCCATTACACAATAAAGCCAAAAGCAAGCGAAAGGCCTTCCATGGGACGCGTTCTCCAGTTGTTTATTTTCTCACTCGCTCTCTTCACAGGCGCAGCGTCTCAGGCTCAGCAAGAGTCTTTTTCCGCTGAAAAGCTGGAAAATCTAAAGCGCGATGTTATTAAGTTAAACCGGGATTTGTTAATCCTGGAAGAGGACCTGCTCTACCCCGCACAAAGCCAAGTGGCTTTTTATGTTTCTGTGGATATCGGTCACTATTTTCAGTTGGACGCTGTTAAATTACATATCGACAATAAACTCACAGCTAGCCACCTGTATACCGATCATCAGCGCAGTGCCCTTGTACGCGGTGGTATCCAACCCCTACACAAAGGCAACCTAAAATCTGGTAACTACACCATTTCCGCTTTCTTCACCGGTCTTGGACCAGAGGGACGCGAGTATAAGCGGGGCGCGACTCTAGAGTTGGAAAAGACCGATGAGCCCGTTGTTATCGAATTGCGCATCTCAGATAAAACCGGCAAACAACAGCCGGACTTTGAACTCATTCAATGGCCCACGCCCTGATTACCCATGAGCTACCGGCCCCTCTCCCGCATAATATCCCTCAGTGTCGCTTTGCTAGGTGTCAGTTTGCCTGCTTATGGCACCGAGACCGAAGTTACCTCGGAAGAAATACCGCCTCAGGAAAAGACGCAATCCGAAGACAAAAAGTATCGCCAAGCTCAGGATATGTCCTACGGGGCAACCCTGTATGAGTACTTTCAAGGCAATAATTTCGATGCCCTCAGCACCCTGCTTGTCGCCAAGCAACGTGATTCAATTAAAGTTCACCGCGACAGTGCCGCATTGATCGAAGGGGGAATCAGCCTCAGTTTTGGTCTGCATCGACACGCTGCCGAACTTTTCGAGCTACAGCTTCATACCGGCAATCAAAATACAGATCCCAAACTTCGCCAGGCTGCCTGGCTGAAGCTGGCAGAGCTGAACTATTTGCAGGGTGACTTTTCCTTAGCGGCAAAAAATCTGGAAAAGTCTGGAGCCATAGATTCCTCCACCCTTCCCCTTAACCTGGCCTTGCGCAGTGAAGAAATCTCCACTGCCCAGGAATTCCTTAAAAGAGCCGATCTGCCGCTGTCAGAGCGCCTACTCGGACACATCAATCTAGGCGCAGCCTTAGCCCGAAGAGGAGGGTTAGTTGCCGCCGCCGAGGAATATCGCTTCGCAAGCACACTGGCGACTGAGCAGGATGAACCCTCAGAGGATATCCTGATACTCGCGGACAAAGCGCATATCGGCGCTGGCTACGCTATGGCATTGTCAGAGCAGTTTTCCCAGGCCCAAGCTGAATTTTCCCAAGTGCGCCTGCACACCCCCTGGGCAACCAAAGCTCTGCTCGGGCTCGCTTGGTCTTCGATCAACAGCGAGCAATACCAGGAGGGGGTAGATGCCCTGCGTTTTTTATTGGCAGAACACCAACACAGTCCCGCCGCACGGGAGGCAAGGGTCGCCCTGCCCTATGCCTATGAAAAGCAGGCTGAACGCAATAAAGCTCTAAGCGCCTATAGTGATGCAGCCACATATTTCGAGAGCACATTGCAGCAGCTGCAGCACTTACAGCGGAAGCTGTCTTCAGAACCGCTGGCGGATGCCAGCCAATTTAGTCAGTCACAACGCTACGGCTGGCTACAACTGGCTCAAGCCGCACCCTTACTGCGGGACAACCAGCATTTTCTCTTACCCATTTTACAGAGCGATCAATTCCAACTGCGCCTGTCGGAGCTGCGCGACCTGCAGCAGATGGATAGGGTACTCAATGACTGGTCACAAAAAATTCCACAATTGCATTCATTGATCGAAGAGCGTCACCAAAGGCGCTCCGGCATCATCGGGCAGTACCAGAGCGCAGAGTTTGACCAGCAACTGCAAATCGCCAAGCAACACTACCGCAATCTCAACGATGCCCTGGCCCAAATAGAAGGGGAGCGTGACGCACTGACTCTGCTCGAAGCTACCAGCAACGGGGAGGGTGGAAATAACAGTGAGATATTCGAGATGCTGGAGATACTCCAGGGCGCTGAGCAACGCTATCAACTACTGCACAGTAACGGTAAGGGGTCCGACTACCAGGGCGAGACCCTGGCTAAAGCCCGTGGCATTTTATTATGGCAAGCCAGCGAACAGTATCATCACCGCTTGTGGCAACAGCGCAAAACTCTGCAACTACTCGAATCCAGCTTACGCGATGGTGAGAAGCAACTAGGTAAAACCTCTGTAGAAGTGGGCCGCGCACCGCAATTGACCCAGCTAACAGAGCGCCTGGCTAGCACTGCGGCGCAATTATCCGGCCAACGCGCAGCCATAGCCAAAACGGCTTCAAAGGTTGAGGCTGCCCTACGCCGGGATATTATTGTTGAGCTGGAGCGAGAGCAGTCGCGGATTCACAGTTACCAGGCCCACACCCGCCTCGCTATCGCGCGCATACAGGATGCCTCCATGCTAGAGGCCGCCAGCCAGCCTCCGCCAAAAAACCCTGAGAAAAATACTCAGGTGGAAACGCAAAATGGCGAAAATACTCACAAAAAAGGCAATGCCACAGTAGAGAAAATAACTGAGGAAAAGACCGCAGAAGCTCTATTGCCCGATAATGAAGGGGGGCAGAGTGAATAGGTTTGGTTCCAGAAGCTTTTCCCTGCGCCTGCTCACTGCCGCTATCTGCTGTATCAGTACCGCCTGCAGCAATCAGTCCGCACTGACACTTGCAGATCTGCCCACGGCCACGGCTGCTTCCACTGAAGAACCTGTATCAGCTCCCCCTGAGTTGATATCGGTTGATCTCGCCACTCTCGTGCAGAGCTATCAACAAGCACTGGCCAGCCAGCCAGACCCGCAGATTCGCGCACAGATTCGTTTGCGCCTGGCCGATCTGGAAATGGAGCGACTGGAGCAACATCAGGCGGATAACCCGGAAGTTTCAGTCGGTTTTGCCAGTGCGGTGCAGCACTACCAGACACTCGCCAAAGAGAGCCCCCGAGACGACTATATTCTCTATCGTCTGGCGCGAGCTCGTGCTATGGATGGCGAAATGCCAGGCGCACTGCAAGCACTGGAGCGCATCGCCCAGGGCGCACCTGAGTCACCGTTTATGGGGGAGGTTTTATTCCGCCGAGGCGAAGCGGCTTTCAATCGCAAGGAGTATTCGGCAGCGGCACGGGACTTCCGCGCATTGCTGGAGAAGGGCGAAAGTCCATTTTCCGATAATGCCCGCTATATGCTCGCCTGGTCAGAGTTTAAGTCCAGCGATTATCGCCGTTCCACGGAGATATTTCTCGAGTCTCTGGATATTCTGCAGCAGCGTGCCAGCGAAGCAGAGTTACCTCTGGGCCAGAAGCGCCTGCGCGAGGATAGCCTTCGTGGCCTGGCCCTGAATTTTAGTTACCTGGGCGGTGCCGAAGCTATCGAGTCCTTTAATCCCGATGGTAAGCCACGAGGTTATCAGCACCTGCTGTACAGCGCTCTGGGCAATTGGTATCGAGAAAAAGAGTTATTCCGCAACAGCGCGGATACCTATCTGGCTTTTGTTAAGCACTACCCCAATAGCACTGAAGCGCCATCATTACATTTGCAAGCTATTGAAACACTGCAAAATGGCGGCTTACACGATGAGGTGCTTCCAACCAAGCGGGAGTTTGTACAACGCTATGGTATTCGCAGTGAATATTGGCAGCAGGCAGAGACAAGTCAGCGCGAAGCCCTGGCACAGTCACTGCGCCCCTGGCTTGAGGAGTTAGCCCAATTTGACCACGCGCGCGCGCAGGAACTTGCTCAGTTAGCGACCAAGGCACCGGCTAATAAAAGTAAACAAAAACAGCAGCTCAAAGCTCAGTCTCGCAAAGCTTACCTAGCGGCAGCGGAACTCTACCGGCAGTTTTCACAGACTTTTCCACAGGACCCCCGCACTCCACCAATGGTCTTCCTGATGGCCGAATGTCTCGAGCAGGCTGGCGACTACGCTGGAGCCTGGCGCGCATACAGCCAGGTAGCCTGGGAATATCAAGACAAGAAGCATGGTGCGGAGGCTGGTTATGCAGCCATTCTTAGCTCGGCACAAGTGCATAAAGAAACACCGGGGCAGGATGCCGAGCAAAAAATCCTGTGGCTGGATCGCAACATTGAGGCCAGCCTTAAATTTGCCCAGAGCTGGCCGCAGGATAAAGAGCCTTACCAGTACAACTATCTGCCGCAGATAAGCTGCTACAACAGTCACGTTTTGCCGAGGCTATTGCCGCCGCACAAGCTGCAGATAAGTGGCAGCCACCAGCGAATAAGGCTCAGCAATTAAATATCGCGATGATCCTGGCTCACAGTCACTTTTCAATGAAAGATTATATGGCTGCGGAAGAAGCCTATACCCGTGCGCTGAATATACAGCCTAAGGATAGCCATTTGCGCGAGGACACACGCAAGCAACTTCAACTTTCCATCTATCGGCAGGCAGAGTTGGCACTTGCGCAACCAGCACTCACCGAGGATGGCAGAGAAATTCCCAGTGAGGAGGCGTTGCGCCACCTGCTGCGAATCAGGGAGAGTGGACGCAGCGAAATTGCAGCCACCGCCCAGTATGACGCGATCAATTACCTGATGGAATTACAGCACTGGCAGCGTGCCAGTGCTGAACTTGCTGACTTCCGGAGTTTCTATCCTGCACATCAGCTGGCACCTACCCTCGCCGCCAAGGCGGTAGTTATTTTTGAAGCCTTGAAAATGCCTGCCGCTGCGGCCGGCGAATTACTGCAACTTGCACAAAATGACCCCGACCGAGAAGTACGTCGCCAATCCTTATTCCTCGCGGCGGAAAGCCTGCAAAAAGCAGGTGAGCATCAAGGTGCCATTGAGAGTTACCGTAACTACAACAAGCTCTGGCCAAAGCCTGTTGAACAACGTCTGGAAGCGCAATATCAGTTAGTGCAACTGTACGGGCAAACCAATCAACCTAATAAACAGAATTATTGGCTACAGCAATTAGCAAAAAATTCAGAAAAATCCCCTCGGGGCCGCTACCTGTCCGCTTATTCCCAAAGCGCATTGGCAGAGCAGAGCTATGAAAAATTCGCTTCATTAAAATTGCACTTGCCGCTAAAAACCAGTCTCGCCAATAAAAAGCGCGCGATGAAAACCACCGTGGCCGATTATCGCAAGGTTCTCGAGCTGGAAATTGCGGAATTCACCACCCAGGCCAATTTCCGTTTAGCTGAAGTTTATCGACAGCTCAGCCATGACCTGATGGAATCTCAACGCCCCAAAAACCTGAATGACCTTGAGTTGGAGCAGTACGAAATCCTACTGGAAGAGCAGGCCTTCCCCTTCGAGGAAAAGGCTATAGAGCTGCATCAGGCCAATATTCAGCGCACCAGTGATGGAATTTACGACGACTGGGTCAAACGTAGTTTTGCCTCACTCGGCGAACTGTTACCCGCACGCTACAAAAAACCGGAAGCAACCCTGGAGTGGAGCCATGCACTGCATTGATTTGCGCAATTGCCCCAGTGGTATTTTTCGCCTCACAGCAACACTACTGATTCTGGCGACACTCAGCGCCTGTGGCAGCCTTCCACTTGGTAAAAATGCTCAACAGAAGGACGCCTCAATTGAGCATGTAATTACCGAAAACCCCTATTTGGCGGATGCCAAGCGGGTTCCCAAAGAGGCCAGCGTCGCTATGGCTCAGGCACACGAGAGCTTTAACAACGGAGATAGCTCAACCGCAGTGCAGCAGCTACAGCAGGTCATTGAACGCTGGCCAGAGCTCTCTGGCCCCTGGCTAAACCTCGGGATAGTACAGCAGAAAAGTGAACAGGCCGAGAATGCGGAAAATAGCTTTCGCAAGGCGATTGAGGTCAATGACGGTAATGTATTTGCCTGGAATCAGTTGGCTGCACTACTACGCGACGCTGGCCGTTTCGAAGAGGCCGAACAGTGCTACCTGCAGGCGCTGAACCTTTGGCCCGACTTTAGCGATGCGCACCGCAATCTGGGTATTCTCTATGACCTCTATCTAAACAGGCCGGAAGAGGCATTACAGCAATACCGTTTGGCCCAGAGCAGTCGAGAACAAGAAGACAAATTACTCGGCGCTTGGATACTGGAACTGGAGCGTAGACTCTGATGCGAGATAAATTAATCATTCTAATGTCCGTAATATGCACCTGCTTCACCGCCCGTGCCGAAGAAATCACCACATTGGAATCCACGGTAATCGGCAGCCAGGAACAGCCCAAGGTGCTGTATATCATCCCTTGGAAGCAAGCCGACAGCCTGCAGCGCCTTGATAGTTCTCTGGCTCAAAATTTTAATACCGTTTTCAAGCACCAGGAGTTCTCAGAATTGAAACGGGAAATTCAACTGCTCAGTGCCAAGCCGGTTATTGAAGCAAAAAATGAATAGAAAAAATAATAATACTCATCAAGCACCACAAACTAATGTAATCGTGCTTTTTTGCTGAAACTCAGCACTCCAGTGGAGCAGGGATAAGCCACCACAGGTATTTCACTTATCAGGAGATGATTGTCGAGCCCTCATCAGGCCCCACAATATTCATCAGTATCATGTCCGATGTCCATGGAATGGCCGTTTGGCAAAAAAATATCGCTAATTAAACACTTACTTCTGTGGAGACACTCATCATGGAATTTACTCAGGCGTTATTGCGCTTTTTCCAGACTGGCGGCCCTTTTATGTACCCTATTGCCCTGGTGCTGGTTATCGGCCTCGCCATGGTAGTGGAACGCTGGATTTTTCTTTCCCGCGCTAAGAGCGCCAATCGCCGCGCTTATCTGCAGGTATTACCACTGCTACAAAAACGCAGTTACCAGAATGTATTACAACTGGCCCGGGACAACGATGCTGCGATGGGTCGCATTGCCGCCGCCGGTATTAATACCCTGCAATTCGCCAAGCGCGAAGAAAATATTGCATTGGCAATCGAAGAGGGCATCCTCGAAGCAGTACCGCGCCTGGAAAAGCGCACCAACTACCTGGCTACCCTGGCCAATATTGCTACCCTACTCGGTTTGTTAGGCACCATTATGGGCCTTATCGCAGCATTCACCGCTGTAGCCGCTGCCGACCCTGCGGAAAAAGCCACTATGTTGTCTACCAGCATCTCCGTAGCAATGAATACCACCGCATTCGGGCTTATCTCAGCAATTCCCCTTCTGCTATTTAATTCCATGCTACAAAACAAGACCAATGAAATTGTAGATAGCCTGCAGATGGCCGGAGTAAAGTTCCTAAACCTGTTGACTATGGGCCGCCCACAAAAAACGGAACAGCAGCGCGCAGTGAATGCCTGAGGGCTCTCGCCATGTTGAAATTAAATATTCGTCGCCGTGGACACGAGGAAGCAGAGCTGGACATCACCTCTTTTATGAGCCTGATGACTATCCTGGTTCCTGTACTACTGCTCAATATGGTGTTTTCCCATATTTCAGTTTTAAAACTCAATCTTCCTGGCATCAGTGATGGAAGCAGTAGTGCAACTGAACAGGAAAATCGACAGTTGGAACTGGTATTACGCACCGCACATGTTGATATCAATTACCCGGCCGGGCAACTAGTCAGGCGAGTGGAGAATACCGATGGTGAACCAGATATGGAAACTGTTTCCCTGATACTGCAGCAGATAAAGCGTAACTTAAGGGAAAAATCCATCGAGAAAGACGACTTGGTCATTCTTTCGGAAAAAGGTACATCCTATAAAACCCTGGTGGCAGCAATGGATACCGCACGCAGTTATCGAGCAGTAGTTGCCGCATCAGTCGTCGATGCCGAGTTGTTCCCACAGATTTCCCTGGGCGATGCCCCCCAGCAAACAACCGTAGCGGGGAAATAAAATGATGCTTAACGCAGCCGCCAAATTACAGGAGCGGCGTCAGCGACAGAAACGACAGCAATCGAAGCTCAATCTGGTTTCTCTAATGGACATTTTCACCATCCTGGTATTTTTCCTGTTGGTGAACTCCACTAGCGATGTACAGGTTTTGCAAACAGACAAAACCATCAAGCTACCCAAGTCCACTTCCCAGCATAAGCCGGAGGTCACTACGGTTGTGAGAGTCAATAACCAGCAACTATTCGTTGGTGATCGCATGATCGTGGGCATTAATAATATTGATGCTGGTAAGGAAAATATTGAACCCCTCTTGAAGGAACTGGAGTACCGTGCCGAACGCGCCGGTGAACTCAGCGACGAGCAAAAGCAAAGGGGACGCTCGGTCACCATTATGGGCGACGAGCAGGTTCCCTATGCGTTACTCAAACAGATTATGCAGACCTGCGCCCAGGCAGATTACCGCGATATCTCTTTTGCTGTAGAGCAGACAGCACCAATAGATCCTGCGGGGGTGGAAAGCTGATATGAGCACTGCAACCAGCCGCTATGCCCCCTGGCAACTACAGGAAACCCTGTTGCCCTGGTCTGCTTCCAACCAGGAAGACCAGCGCTTTGTAAAATTCCTGCGTGCAGGGCTTATTGTCTTCGCCGTTTGTGGTTCCGTCATTACCTTTGCTCCAGTGCCGGAGCTAACCCGAGAACAGGCAGAACGAGTGCCACCACAACTGGCCAAGGTTATCCTGGAGAAGAAGGAACTCCCAAAGCCTAAGCCCAAACCCAAGGCCAAACCGAAGCCTGAGGAAAAAAAGCCTGAGGCAGAGAAGCCCAAAGAAAAACCGGAACCAAAAAAAGTCGAGAAGGAAAAGCCGAAACCGGCTCCCAAACCCGAGCCCAGCAAAGTAGAGGCACCCCCTGTTGCCACTATACAAAAGGCGCGGGAAAAAGCGGCGAGCAGCGGCATCAACGCCCTGGCCGACGATCTATTGGATATGCGTGAGAGTTTTAACACGGGTGAGGTTACCCGCGGTCAGCTCAGTGCCGGTAACGCCACTGCCGCACAAACACAGCGCAATATGATCAGCGACAAATCCAAAACTTCGAGCGGCGGTGTCAGGGCCGGGAGCATCAGCACTGACACGGGAGGCGTCTCACTGGCGGGCCGACAAACCACTCGGGTTGAGCAGGCCCAGGCGAAGGGCTCCGCCAAGCAGGCAGCCAGGAGAGTCAGGGGTGAGAAGTTGGCGCGAACCGACAATGCCATTCGCGGCATAATGGAGGCCAACAAGGCGGCAATCAATGCGATCTACGATCGTGCCTTACGCCGTGATCCCACCCTGCAGGGTAAAATTACCGTGCAGCTGGTCATTGAAGCAAACGGCACTATTTCGTCCATCAAGTTGATAGAGAGTGAGCTGGACAACCCCGCCCTGGAGCGCAAGCTGCTGGCGAGAATCCGTATGATTAACTTTGGTGCTGCGGATGTTAAAGCCACAACCCGCAATTACTCTATCGACTTCCTGCCATCCTGATCGGGATTATGGATAAATGACATTGGCACAACGCAGCAAACCTTTAAAGCTTGTCCGCTGTGCCAATTTCTCTTACGCACTGATTAATTCAAATCTGCAGCGTATTGTCGCAGTAGATGTAGAGGTACTATCTTCAGAGCTTTCACATGGGTACGCTGTAAAAAACTCTCGGTGCCCTATCCTGCTGCTGGGCCTCCAACCAGCGGGCGGCGCACAGGCACCAGCGATCTCCCGGAGCCAATCCCGGAAACCCGTACTCCTCAATCGGTGTACTCAGGTCGTTGCCACGGCTGCGGGAAAACGCCAAGAACTCATCATTCACTTCCACACAAACCGTGTGGGAGCCTTGATCCTCTTTACAGGTGTTGCAGCAGCCATCGCGAAAAAAACCGGTCGTCGGCTCCAGGCTACAAGGAACTAAGGGGTCACCGAATACATTAACCGAGCTGTCCATTTCCATAATTAACCCTCCCGGCCCTGGTCACTGATTAGTTCGATATCCACCAACTGCCAGTGCAGCCCATTGCGCTGCATAAGCACACGTAATTCGGCGCGATCGTTCTCGCCATACTCGGCACTCAGGTGATTGATATCAGTAAAGCGCCAGCTCATGCGTTGCCAGCTACTATTGGAAGTGCCACCTGTTTCCTGGTCATTTTCCAGGACAGGGGCAGCCTCTTGCTGAGAATCCTGGGCGAACAGCTCCCGCTCAAAAGCCTGCAAGTCCTCACCACCACGCAGTAATCTGGCAACACCTTCCGGGGTAATAAACTGTTGCAGCAATGGCCCCATAAAGAAATTGGCCCCAGCAGTCACCAGTTCATCAAATTCCTGTGGTATCGAATTGCCAATGGAGGAGCGCAGCTGACTTTGCAGGCGAAGCTTTAAATTGTCACGTAATACCGGAAAATCCACATAGCGTTCCAAGGTATCAATACTCTCTCGCCTTGTCTCAGGCTCATCTGCCACAGCCATCTGAGCTGCCCGCTGCAGCTGTTCGAGCGCATAAAAGGGCAACATCACGTAACCCGCAATCAGCAGCACCAGTACCACAGCCCCAGACCACAGTGTTTTCTTCATTATCACCTTCCTCTCAACCTATAAGTCGATTTTATGCTGAGAAAGGTTCATCACCTAATCCGCCACTGTGCTGGCGTGGCATTGTTCCCACATCGCGCCTGTGAGATATTCGCATCCAAGACTCTGCACGCCTACAAAATAAACCTTTAATGAGGACAATATAAGGATGAGTGATATCTACAAAGCTCCCGAGGCCGAGCTTGCTGGAGAGGGTGGAACTAGCGACTCTGGATCACTTGAGAAAGGCATTGCCGGGGATTATTCATTTTCTATTGGTGAAGCCATCAGCGAGGGCTGGCAGCTATCGAAAGGCAAGAAGCGCACAGTATGGTTTGCCATTATTCTCTATGTCATCGCAATTGCTGCAATCAGTTTTGTTGCCGGCCTTCTTACTGGTTACCCGGCATTTGATCCAGTAGAGGCCGGCAACGCTTCTCTCTCATCAACAATCATTTATAACCTGATCACTGCAATCGTAGGGGTTCCTCTGGTTGTGGGGATGATGATGGTGGGCATCAAGATCGCTCGTAAAGAAGAGACCTCTGGTACCGAAGTCTTCGCCCACTTCGACAAAATAGTGCCCTTGTGTGTGACTTACATCATCATGAGTATCCTGATGGGTATTGGTTTCCTTTTGCTGGTGATTCCGGGAATTTATCTGGCTGTTGCCTACATGATGGCTCTCCCCCTGGTAATAGATCAAAATCTGGGGCCCTGGAAAGCTCTGGAAGCCTCCCGCAAAGCCATTACTAAAAACTGGTTTGCTTTTTTAGGTTTCTTTATCGTATTGCTTCTTATCTACATTGCGGGTGGTCTGGCACTGTTGATAGGTCTGATCTGGGCTATACCGCTGGCTTCTATTGCATACGGCGTCGCCTATCGCAAAGTCTTTGGCGGCCCCCAAGGGGCATAATCCATTCGACCTGACAGGAGCGGTGGCTTGCTGGATACCACCTACAACGTCGAAACCCCCGAGGGAATCGACTTGCGTGCACGGGCCGCGGGGCCCGTGCCGCGAATTCTCGCCTTTGCGGTGGATTTGTTTTATCGCACATTGATACTGGCTGGGCTCGGTATAGCCCTGGCCTTTGCCGATACGGCAGGCATTGGTATCTGGCTCGTTTGCTCCTTCCTGTTGGAGTGGTTCTACCCGGTATTTTTTGAAGTGCTGCGCGGCGGTCAGACACCGGGGAAAAAAGCCTTTGGTCTGATAGTGGTAAACGACAACCTGACGCCTATTTCCTGGGGCGCCTCCATAGTGCGCAACCTGCTGCGCTTTGCTGATTTTCTCCCCTTTGCCTATGCTACCGGTGTTATCGCCATGACGATTGGGCGACACTTCCAACGCCTCGGCGACTTGGCTGCGGGCACCCTGGTTGTCTACCGGGAAGAGGACAAGGCACCCATAGCCCTGCCGGACAGCTCACCTGTGCCGCCACCACGCAACCTAAAACAACAAGATCAACGGGCCCTGGTCAGCCTGTTGGAACGCCACAATGACCTCAGTGAAGCCCGCCAACAGGAGCTCGCCAATTTACTCGAACCCATTACCCATAAGAGGGATGGCGCCGCGCTGGGTTATCTGCGCTCAGTAGGCAGTTGGCTATTGGGTGGCAGGGGCTAACGATTTATGCGACAGAGAGACTTCGAAAACCGCTATCGCGATAGCTGGGTGCAATTGGAAACCTGGTTAAAAGGCAGTGGCAAAAATACTGATGCAGCCACACTGGACCTACCCGCAGCCTATCGCGATTTATGCCAACAGCTGGCGGTGGCCAAGGAGCGACAATACTCCAACCGTCTAATTGACCACCTCAACCAGCTGGTAATGGCAGCCCATCACCAGGTCTACCGCCAGCAGACCCTGCGTCGCAAAGGCTGGCTGCACTACTTACTGTCGGGCTTCCCCCAGGCAGTGCGCGCCAACGGCCGAGTCGTAGCACTGGCCAGTGCCCTGTTCCTGCTGCCAGCACTGGTAATGGGCATCGGCACCTACAATAACGACGCACTGATTTATGCAGTGATGTCACCGGGGGACGTGTTATCCCTGGAGTCCATGTACGATCCAGGCAACCGCGTGCTGGGTCGCGAGCGTGGCTCCGACACCGATCTGGCCATGTTCGGTTTTTATATCAAGAACAATATCGGTATTGCTTTCCGCACTTTTGCCGGTGGCATCCTGTTCGGCCTCGGCTCCATTTTTTTCCTGGTTTTCAACGGTGTCTATCTCGGCGCGGTTTTCGGCCACATAACGCGGGTCGGCTTTGTCTCCACTTTTTATCCTTTTGTGATCGGCCACGGCGCCTTTGAACTAACCGCCATAGTCCTGGCCGGTGCCGCCGGTCTGCTTCTCGGCCGATCACTGGTAGACCCAGGGCAACACCGTCGTGCTGTAGCCCTGCGCCTGGCCAGTATCGAGGCAATGAAAATCATGTATGGCACCTTCTTGATGCTGGTCATTGCCGCCTTCCTCGAGGCCTTTTGGTCATCCAGTACGGCGACTCCGATCAGTATCAAGCTGGGTGTCGGCGGCCTGCTGTGGTTACTGGTTTTTGCTTACTTCACCCTGGCTGGGCGCAGGGAGGAAAACAATGCAGGTTAAAAACCTGGCTGTGCAGGCGCGCCTACGCTCTCAGTGGGAATCCATCGACCTGGGGACGGCGCTGGCGAGAAAATATTGGCTGCCTTTATTCCTGGTGTGGCTGCTACCGGCCGCCCTGTTAATGGGTGCACTGGCAATGCTATTTCCCGGTGCTCCCGGTTGGTCGATGTTTGCTGTGTGGTGGCTTAAACCGGTTTTCGATCGCCTGCCTTTGTTTATGATCAGCCGCGCCCTATTCGGCTCACCGATATCGGCCTCGGCCGCTCTCAAACAGTTTTTCACGCAGAACCGTCACGACTGGCTGCTTTGGATTACCCTGCGCCGCCTGAGCCCAACCCGCTCTTTTGATCTGCCAGTCACCGTATTAGAACAATCCAGTGGCAAAGCGCGCAGCACCCGTATCAGCATGTTGCACCGCAAGCATTCCAGCGCCGCCACCTGGCTGACGTTGACTGGTGTCCACCTGGAGGGGTTCTTCCTGGTGGCTGCATTTATCCTGATCTACCTGTTTATTCCCGAACAGATAGCGGCCAACATCGATTGGCAGCCGATATTTAGAGGCGAAACTCTGGGACTGGAGTGGATCTCTAACGTGCTCTACCTGTTTATCATGGCAGCGGTAGCTCCGTTTTACATCGTCTCGGGTTTCTGTCTTTATATAGGCCGGCGTATTGAACTTGAGGGCTGGGATATTGAAATCCAGTTCCGCGATTTGGTTCAGCGCCACCAGCGCGAACATCGGCCGCGTCAACGCGGCATTACCGGAAACTCGGCCGCATTACTCCTGGTTTTTACGCTCTCCTTCGGCTTCCTGGCTTCAGCACCGGATATAAAGGCAGACGCATTGGAGACACCTCAGCAAGCGCAACAGCACATCGATGAGATTCTCGCAGGCGAGGATTTTCACCGGGTGGAGGAGATCAGTGGCTGGCGCCTGAAGGAGAGGGAAAGCAGGGAACAGAAAATTCCCGAGTGGCTGATTGAATTTATTGAGTGGTTGTTAAACCGCTCTCCTGATGACGACAATGCCTCCACTTCCAGCTGGGGCCCTACTATTGCCCGTATCATCGAGATCCTGTTATGGATTGGTGTAATCGCAGGGGTGATCTACCTGGGCTGGCGCCATCACGACACCATCCTGAAGAGTCTGCGCTGGCAGCGCAAACCCAAGCCAAAAGCCGCCGTGCCAGAAACCCTGTTCGGACTCGATGTACGCCAGTCGAGCCTGCCCGACGATGTGTGCGCAGAAGTGCTGCGCCTGTGGCAGACAGGGGAACAGCGAGCTGGCCTCGGTCTACTGTATCGAGCCACCCTGTCCCACTTGATTGAGGATTTCCAGTTTCACTTTGGCGATCATCTCACCGAAGCAGAATGTGCCCAGCTGGTGCACCGGCGCCAGAGCGAGCCCGCGGAAGACCTGCCTTCAGTGACGGCTCCACTGAGCCAGTTTGTACAACAGCTCACCAGCGATTGGCAGCAACTGGCCTATGCCCACCGTAGTCCGGTCGATGCTCGGATGAGCGCATTGTGCCAGGAATGGCAAGAGGTATTCCGCAATGACAGTTAAACGTCTGTTGATCGGTATCCCACTGCTACTCTGTGCGCTGATGGTATGGGGGTTTTTAACGCTTTTTGAGCGCTACACCGAAGAGCGGGACCGCGGTTGGGCCCCGGAGGCGAGGCGCAACTGGTTCCTGGCAGCGGAGCAGTACCTGGCAGCTTTAGGATTGGAGCCTCGCCAGGCGGAAAACATTTCCGTATTGAATGAACTCTCCCCGAACGCCACCCTATTTATCTCCGATTCATCCCAGGTATACAACCCACAACGAGTGGATGAGCTGCTGGATTGGGTGAGTAGTGGCGGCCATGCCATTGTAGTGGCACGCACGGAGGGTTTTGATTTTGAGGAGCAGCGCAGCGAGGAGCGCGACTGGCTACTGGAGGCATTGGATGTCTCCATCATGGAGGGGCATGGGGAGTACTTCTTCGACAACCCTCTACAACAGCTGCTCGGAGAGGACGCAGAGCTGAGCCCTGAACAGAGCCCTGGCGAAGCCATGCGCGAATACAACCGCAGAATTGACGAAGGCGATTTCCCAGAAGAGAAAAAAGCTGAGACCAGCGGAAAGAAACTCCGCAATCCGGATGTAGGGCCGGAAGACTTGGTCAATCTACCCACAGATAATAGTGGCGAGATCCAATTGCATTTTAATGCCAGCCACCTGCTCTATCACCCAGGGCTGGACGACAATACTGTCGCGGGGGCACCGGTATTCTGGGCCAGGGTGTGGCGCGACGACGAGGCTGTGCCCTTTATACAATTCGAGCGTGGCCGCGGAGTTATTACCCTGCTGACTGACAGCGAAATCTGGCAATCTCACCGTATAGGACACTTCGATCACGCCTATTTCCTACAACTGTTAGCAGGTAATGGGGAATTTGTCTTCCTGACCCGCCCGCGCTTTGATTCTCTCAGTTACCTGGCGCGCAAGTATGCCGCAGAGTTTTTCCTCGCCGGTGCCCTGGCCCTGCTCGGTTGGCTGTTATTGCGCGCGCGCCGCTTTGGCCCCCTGCAACCGGCACCGGAAACCGCGCGTCGGTCCCTGCTGGAACATATCTCTGCCTGTGGCCACTATTACTGGCGCCATGATCGCTGCGAACAGCTATTGCGCGGTCGGCGCGCTGAACTTTTACGCCTCCTAAGGGCCACTGATGCCGATTCCACGGACCGGCACAATCTGGCCGTGAGACTCAGTGCCGCTACGGACCTAAGCGAACACAAAATCATCGCCAGCCTGTGGGGCTCACCGGCTACCAGCGAAGAAACTTTTACTGAACAAATACGCAATCTGCAGCGAATCGAGGCAGCCCTATGAGCGATACTACCCTTCAACCAGAACAGCAAACCCACCGCGACACGCCTGACTGGCAGGCCGCCTCAGCCCAACTGCAGTTACTGCGCAACAATATCAATCGCCTGCTGATTGGCCAGGAACAAGTCGTTGACCAGGTATTGGTGGCCCTGCTGGCTTCCGGCCATGTACTGTTGGAAGGCGTGCCCGGCCTCGGTAAAACCCTATTGGTACGTACCCTGGCCAACTGTTTTGGCGGCAGTTTCCGCCGTATTCAGTTCACCCCAGACCTGATGCCAGCGGACGTCACCGGCCACGCCATGTACAACATGGGCGAGAGTCGCTTCGAAGTGCGCCGCGGCCCGGTCTTCACCAATCTGCTGCTGGCAGACGAAATCAACCGCGCGCCGGCCAAAACCCAGGCGGCTCTGCTCGAGGTGATGCAGGAGAAACAGGTCACTATCGACGGCACAGCGCTGCCTGTCCCCAGCCCCTTTATGGTGCTCGCCACACAGAACCCTATCGAGCAGGAGGGCACCTACCCTCTGCCAGAGGCGGAACTCGACCGTTTTCTGCTCAAGGTCCTGATCGATTACCCCAGCCTGGAGGCGGAGCTGCGACTGGCTGCTGCTGCCAGTAGTGGGCGTATAGAACAGCGCCTGCAGGAAAAGCCGACCGGTGAAATAACCATCGAGCAGCTGCAGCAACTACAAACACTGGTCCCCCAGATAGCCTTGGACCAGCAAGTACTGGACTATGCAGTGCGGTTGGTTCGTGCCACACGGGAGGCCACCCAGCTGCGCAGCCCAGCGGGCCCAAGAGCGAGCATTGGCTTGTTACAAGCGGCCCGCGCCAGCGCCCTGCTGCAGGGACGCGAGTTCGTTCTGCCCGACGATATCAAGGCGATGGCAATTCCGGTAATGCGCCACCGTGTCAGCTTATCCCCGGATATGGAGATCGACGGTGAAACCGCTGACAGCGCCCTGACGCAGATTGTCGACAGTGTCGAGGCGCCTCGGCTGTGACCCAAAGTGCTGCCGCCACAGAGGCACAAACTGCCCCAATTCAGCATGGTCATCCGGGACCCAGCCAACGCCTGGTGAAACTCCTCAGTTACTGGTGCCTGGCCGCTCTGGTGATCAGTATTGTGCGCATCTGGATACCCGCAGCAACGGCACTGATCGAGATAGCTTGGTGGACAGGCGGGACTCTGCTGATCGGTGCTGCACTTTTGGACTTCCTTACCGGCCGCAGAATCACCGGGCTTGAGGGCGAACGCCGGCTGCCAAATAACCTGGCCCTTGGCGTGCGCAACAGCGCACGCTTGAAATTGCGCAACAACGGCCCGCGTACTTTACAACTCTCCGTCTGTGACAGCGTGCCACAACAACTGGCAACTACTGGTCTACCGCGGAGGGCAAAGTTACAGCCGGAACAGGAGGTCTCTGTTGAATACTCCCTGGTACCGCATCGCCGTGGTAGTGCCAATTTCGGTCGGATAGAGATCCTCGCTGATTCCCCTTGGGGCCTGTGGCAAACCCGACTATGGCTGGGTCGAGAGCAGTCAGTAAAGGTTTACCCCAACTTTCTCGGTATCTCCTCATTGCAGGCCCTTTCCACAGAGCAGACCCTGCGTATGCTCGGTTTGCACCAGCAACAGCGCCGTGGAGAGGGCATGGACTTTCGCCAATTGCGTGAATACCGCCAGGGTGACAGCCAACGCCAGGTGGATTGGCGGGCCAGCTCACGCCTGCGCAAGTTGATCAGTCGCGAATATCAGGACGAGCGCGACCAGGAAATTATCTATATGCTCGACTGCGGTCGACGTATGCGCGCCAAAGACGGGGGGCTGAGTCATTTCGACCACGCATTGAACGGTTTATTATTGTCCGCCTATGTGGCAATTAAGCAGGGAGATGCTGTTGGTCTGCACGCCTTCGCCGCAGGCCAAGACAGCTCTGGGGGCAGCTGCCACCAGTCAAAGGGGAAAACGCGATCAATCTGCTGCTGAATAATGTCTACGATCTGCACTCCGGAACCGGTAGTGCCGACTACAGCGGCGCAGCCCAACAGCTCCTGACCAAACACAAGCGTCGCTCACTGGTTATCCTGATCACCAACTTGCGCGATGAAGACAGTGTGGAGCTACTCGCCGCAGTGCGGCTTCTCACCCGTAATCACCTTGTGATGGTGGCAAGTTTAAGGGAAACCGCTGTGGACCGCCTTGCCCAAAAACCTATCGAAGACTTTTCCGGAGCTATAAAAGGGGCCGCTGCACAGGATTTCTTGCACCGACGCGCTCGCCTGCTTCAACAGTTACAGGCCTGCAATGTACTGGTTGTAGATTCACGCCCGGAGCTTCTCCACCAAGCCTTGGTGGAAGCCTACTGGTGCCTTAAGCGTAGCGGCAAAATCTAATCGGTAACCCTTTGGGGAAATTTTCCGGCCTGAGACAAGTAGCGCCAGTTAAGGGATAATAGCGATGTACTAAAAACAACAATTCCCAAACGCAGGGAGCGTAACACAAACATGTCCCGGCTCACTATCGACCAACTCGACCGCGCAGAGGTAAAAACCTCCCCTTATCCTCATTTCTACCTGGAGCGATCTCTGGCCTCTGACGATGCTACTGCTCTTATCAAAGAGTTCCCATCATTACAAAAGGGCGGTAGCTTCAATATCGCAGATGTGGAGGCCTCGGATCGCCTGCGCCATTTTATCCAACAGTTCGACAGCGCCAAGATACGAAAAATACTTGGGGAAAAGTTCGATCTGGATCTTTCTGATAAACCCATGATGGCAACCCTGCGAGGATATTCCCGAGCAAAGGACGGACGGATTCATACAGATTCGAAGAGTAAATTAATTACTGTGCTTATTTACCTTAACGAGGAATGGCCATCGCCCACCGGGCGACTGCGTATTCTACGCAATGGGGATGATATGGAGGACTATACCGATGAGCTGATCCCTGGCCCGGGTTCTCTACTGGCTTTCAAGGTGACAGACAATTGCTGGCACGGCTACCCAAGCTATGAGGGCAAGCGGCAGTCAATCCAAATCAACTTCCTTACCGGCGATAGAGCAAAAAACAAGCACCAGTTTTTCCATGGAATCAGTGCAAAATTGAAATCCATATTTCGCTAATTTAGCAAAAACATTTTTATGAACTGATAAATATCAAGTCAAAGGATAAAAACGGCGATAACATTATTTATCCGGTGATGGAATTTTCCTCTCCAGCAGGAAAACCTGTTGCCACTTGGCACCGGGAAACTAAAATAGATCCCGGCAAATCACAGATCCGCTATTTATGAGCCGTAAGCGCACCCTTCAAAGCTGTCCGCGCCTGTCCCGATGGCAGACGTTGTTGCTTTTATTGGTATTTCTCAGCGTTCGCGGCTTGGTACCGGCTGGATTTATGCCAGCTGCTTTTGCAGCTGGTACGCCCTATGGCCTGTGCCATGGAGATAGTCGCAGCGCCTTGCTTTTAAATGCGCTGGCTACCCCACCTACCCTTGAGCACCATCACAATCACCAGGCTGAACACAGTAGTGGCCATAATCACGATGCGTTGACCGCGCATTCGTTTGCCGACAATCACTGTAATTTTTCTGCCGCTGCTACTGTTGCCAGTGTCCCAGTAGCAGACTTGGATTTATTTTCTGAAGGGCAAACACCTCGCACTTCAACCCCCGGCTTCAACTTAGTTTCTGCTGTCGCCTACACTTTACCCCTTATTCGCGCCCCTCCCCGACCATCCATTATTTAAATATTTTTCGACTGTTTATGTCGTAATTTCCTGAGGCTCCGTAATTCATAACCACTGCTTGTCAGTATGTGGCTTTGACCTGCGTCCGCACATATAGCCTCAGAGGAAAAGGAGCTCCAGCTGGCCCTATTTGCCAGCAGGGAGAAACCCGCGCTCACCTGAAAAATGGGTGCGCCAATGCCTGTGCTCACGATGCAGGCAAATGATGGATAGATCAGAATGCAAAAAGTGATTAAAACCAAGCCTCTCAAGAAAAAAACTGCAGAGAAATTATCCGATGGATTTCACCTGCCCACTCCGCTCGCACTTGCGATTTTTGCCAGTTGTGCCTACCCAAGCAGCCTGTTTGCCAGTGAGACAACTGAGAGCAAGGATGAGGAAATGGAGCAGATGGTTGTTACTGGGGTAAAAACTGAGCTGCCCTTAAACCTGGTGACAGATCCGAAAAAACCGCGTCAGCCATTACCTGCTAATGATGGTGCCGATTATCTGAAAACCATTCCCGGATTTACTGTAGTGCGCAAAGGCGGAACCAGTGGCGATCCATTGCTTCGCGGCATGGGTGGCTCAAGACTGGGGATGCTATTGGATGGTGAATCCATGATGGGAGGCTGCCCTGGCCGTATGGACCCCCCTACTGCTTATATATTTCCCGAGAGTCTCGATGAAATCGAAGTAGTAAAGGGACCACAAACTGTCTTACACGGTCCCGGTAACTCCGCGGGGGTAGTGCTGTTCAAGCAATTGCAGGAACGCCCCACAAAAAATGAATGGGATATGCACGCGAGTCTGCTCGCCGGCAATGCTGAGAGAAAGGATGGGCTACTCGATATCGCCTATAAAACTCCACAGTTCTCTCTACGTGGGTCAAGCTCTTCAGCCTCTGCTGACGATTATGAAGATGGCGATGGTAACAAAGTGCATTCCAATTATGAGCGATGGAGCGGCATGGTAAACCTTGCCTGGACTCCTGATGACGATACCCGCCTGGAATTTGACAGCGCTTTCAGCGATGCCGAGGCGGCCTATGCCGACCGTGGCGTGGATGGCAGTAAATTTGCGCGTGAAAATTATAAAGCCAAATACCGCCACAGTAATATCGGCGATCTGTTGAATGCCGTCGAAGTGCAGGTGTATTACAACTATATCGACCACATAATGGATAATTACAGTCTGCGTGAACCCTCGGGAATGACTGCTAACCCCATCGCGATGAATTTAGACAGCGAAACACTGGGAGGCAAAGTAAGCCTACAACTTACCCCTGTAGATAATATCGAACTGGCTACTGGGCTGGACATGTGGAAAAACCGTCACCGTGGTCGTATGAGCATGAACCAGGCGAGGCTCGATTACCGCCAACTCAACTGGGATGCGGATGCGGAATTTTCCCAGCTGGGCATTTTTTCCGAAGCCAGTTGGCAGTTTGCTCCCGATCAGCGCTGGATCGCCGGTGCCAGACTGGATGATTGGGAAGTGAAAGATCTACGAGAGACCATCTCGGTCTCTATGATGTCCAAAGTAGATAACCCGACCGCTGGAGAGAGTCGCTCCGAGCAGCTACATAGCGGTTTTATACGCTACGAATTGGCGCTGCCGAGTGCCCCCAACAGTTCTACCACTCTTTATGCCGGACTCGGATACAGTGAGCGTTTCCCGGATTACTGGGAAATATTCGCCCGAGAAGGAGAAAACTCCTACAGTGCGCTCGATATTAATTCGGAAAAAACCACCCAATTGGATATCGGATATATTTATCGTAGCGAAAAGCTATCCGCCAGTATATCTACCTTCACCAGTGACATTCGAGATTATCTACTGGTCCAAAACGATTATCAGAAAGCAGCTGTACCCATGGGGATGGGGGACATGACTTCTATGAGCAGTGATATGGACATGGGGGAAAGCACAGATATCCGTACCACTGCCGTAGTCCGTAATGTGCAAGCCCGCACCTGGGGGCTGGAGCTGGATGCCAGTTACCAGCTGAGTGAAAACTGGCGCACGGAGTTAACCCTTACATCTGTACGCGGCGCCAACGACACAGACAAAACCACCCTGGCCCAACTTCCACCATTGGAAACCCGCCTGGGCCTGCATTATGAGCAGCCCCAATGGTCTGCTGGCGTATTGTGGCGGGCCATATCCAGTCAGGATCGCGTGGATATCGGCAAAGGCAATATTATCGGCCAGGATTTTGGCACAACGGATTCTGCCGATGTTCTCTCTATTAATGCAGGATGGCGGCCCGGTAACAGTTTGCTGATCACTACCGGTATCGACAACCTACTGGACGAAACCTACGCGGAGCATGTCAGCCGTGCCGGTGCAGAAATTCCCAACTTTCCACAGATATCAAGGGTAAATGAGCCTGGTCGTACTTTTTGGCTAAAGGCAGTTTATCGAATCTGAGATTCGGGGCTCCTTGTGAGCCCCATCTCTCTACCTGATGTTTGCAAAGCCAGTCACATGATTACGACTTAATACAGGTGGAAAAGAGGAAAATAGCAGCCGGCATTAAGTTATTGATAAGGTATTGCAAAAACGAATAAATTTATTGTTTTAAAAACGATAGGAAAAGTTCAAAGTCAACGTGCGCAGGTGTCCTAAATTTACTCTGTAAACAGAACCAATATCGTTATAGTTGTACTCCAGTGAAGTATCAAAATCCTGGGTCCACATAAAACGGTAACCAACCCCTAGATTCCAGAAGGTATCACTGCCACTGGCATCGATGACATGATAATAATAACCATCGTAATACCATTCATCATACCGATCCCCAAAGTGCCATTTGTCTTCATGGTGATACCAGTAACCATATTTGCGCACATCATTTAGATCAATATCTGCATAATTCCAGCCCGCCATCCAATAGAGGCATTGCACATAGCAGTTCAGGGTGAAATCAATCTTAAAATTAAGCCCAATTTGGCTGATATCCACATGGTTATCATCGAAGCGTGAGGCACGTAGTTCTACCTGCCATACCCCCACTGCCGGAGTAATACCAACGCTGGCATATCCAAAGAAATCCCTGTCACTATTGAGTTGCAGCTCTCCAGAGCCCAGTCCCAAGGTGCCAATAACCCGGTACTCCCCAGATTCAATTCCATCGAAGGGGTTGTTCCACTCTACCGCACTGGCTAAAGGGGCAAGCAGCATGGATAGAAAACACAGAACCACTCTCATTACCACCATCCTTGTAAGGCATCCCCGATACAAGCGCATAGTAAAAATCTATGCACTTTCGACATCAATAATGGCCCAAATGCCACCGGCAAAAGCCGGGTTTTCCTTCAGACTGTCCATCTCCTGAGGCTTGGGCACCGGTTCTCCTGCTCGACGCAGCTCCTCAAGGCGCTGAAAGATAGTCTCCGCCATTTTCTGCAAAGCGCCATCAAGAGTTTCGGCATAGCAATGACAATGCGGAAGGTCTGGCGCTATGGCACCAAAGCCGGCGTATTCAATATTGTGAAGCACAACCGGATAGCGCATTGGAAATTACTCTTATGCATTAACTTTCCAAAGCGTAGACGGGTTTCTATTGCCTGGAGTTTTTTTGGTAATAGAAATCAACGATTTTTTCAGAAAAATTTCTGGCTGTTTTTCCGTACAAAAACTGAGAGGAATAAGGAAATAATTCCACTATCAAGCCTCCATGAAACCCCTTACAGGAAAAATAAAACAGGATTTCCAGAAATCTATCCAGTACTTTTTTATGACTACCAAGGGAGTTTATAAAGGGGAAACTATTGATAAATATTGCCCGGTCGAAAGTGCAAATATGTCACTAAGGGGATTTTAGCAGTTTGAAATCAACGTAATATTCAACGGGGCATACGCCCCAGTAAGGCTCGGCGGGAAAAAACCATGCCATTGTAGGTTCGTTTCAGTAAATCCTGAGTTTCAGAAAATCCATCCTCAAGTGTTTCTGAGCGACGCTGTAACCAATCAATTTCCTGCTCCAGTTGCCGTCGTAGACAGCGTATATCATTAATTTGGCTAACCGCCGATTCCACCTGGTTGGACATGATGACGGCCTTTTTGAAATTGTGCACTTACGCATAAATATTCTGGAAGCGCCCCGCTACAGAAACGCGGGGCAAAGCAAGATTAGTTCACCGAGGATTCACTCGCGAGTAGTTCCTGCCAGTCAAAAGATTTATCTCCAATGACATAAAAGAACGGGTTAAGCAGGGAGTCCTTGCTGTTGTAGCGCAAAAGCTGAAATTGCTCGTCAATCACAGTGCCACCAGCGGCCTCAACTACAGCCTGCGCCGCTGCGGTATCCCACTCACAAGTTGGAGCCAGACGCGGATAGAGGTCCGCTGCGCCCTCTGCCACTAGGCACAATTTCAGGGAGCTGCCCATATTTTTGCAAGCCACTGTTCCCAGCTTGGCCTCTATACGCTCCACTAACTGATCCACGGCGCCAGCACCATGGCTGCGACTGGCAACCAGTTCAACTGCCTCACCAGCATCCAGGCGCGGTTTCAGCGGCCGTACATGGATTTCTGATTCGCCCGACTCGGTGCGTTTGAAGGCTCCCGAATCCTTGCAACCGGCATAGGTAATTTCCAAAACCGGCACGTGCACCACCCCCAGAATTGGCTCACCATTTTCAATTAAAGCCACATTTACCGTGAATTCTCCAGTACGGCGAATAAACTCTTTGGTGCCATCCAGAGGGTCGACAATCCAGTAACGTTGCCATTGGCTGCGCTCTGCAAAAGAAGGCATTTCCTGTTCTTCAGATAGTACTGGCACACCCTCGATCAGCTCTGCCAATGCCGGGGCCAGTATTTTGTGCGCAGCGAGATCAGCTGCAGTAACCGGTGAATCATCCGCCTTGGTGTCGATCTCCAGTTCAGCATTGCTGTGGTAAACCTCTAAAATCGCCTCACCGGCGCGTTTGCAGCTTTCAATCACCTGCTCCAATAATGCCTTATTCATTAAAAAAACTTCCTATTTTCAGTGACCGCCATAATAGGGTTTCAGGCGGAAAACAAATCTTTTACTGAAAGGTAGCGCTCCCCGCTATCGTAACTGAACACCAGTACCCGGCTACCCGGAGCAAACTCGCCCTCACGCTTTTTCACTGCGGCCAGGCTGGCGCCGGAAGAAATACCAATGAAAATTCCTTCCTTCACCGCACATTGACGCGCCATTTCAAAGCTGTCTTCCTCACTCACGAGAACAGTGCCATCGAGTACTTCGGTATTGAGCACCTCCGGAATAAAACCAGCGCCAATGCCCTGCAAGCGGTGTAAACCTTTCTCGCCACCGCTGATTACCGGTGACTTTTCCGGTTCGACCGCAAAAACCTGCAATTTGGGGAAACTCTCCTTCAGGACTTCACCACAACCGGTAATATGACCACCAGTACCAACACCGGTAATCAGGTAATCCAAACCTTCGGGAAAGTCTTCCAGGATTTCTTTCGCAGTGGTACTCCTGTGCACCTGAGCATTTGCGCGGTTGCGGAATTGCTGTGGCATCCAGCTATGTTGATGCTGGGATAAAAGCTCCTCAGCTTTGGCAATAGCGCCTCCCATACCCTGCTCCTTGGGCGTCAGGACCAGCTCAGCCCCCATCGCTTTCATTACCTGGCGGCGCTCCAAAGACATGGACTCAGGCATGGTAAGGATCAGACGATACCCTTTTACTGCTGCCACCATCGCGAGACCTATACCGGTATTGCCTGAAGTGGGTTCGATAATAACGCCGCCAGGCTGCAAAATACCGCGGCGTTCTGCATCCTCAATCATCGCCAGGGCAATACGATCCTTAATACTGCTCCCCGGATTAAAGCGCTCCACTTTCATCCACACCTCAATATCGGGGCGGAACATATGGTTAATTCTTACATGTGGGGTATTGCCGATGGTTTCCAGAATATTGGCTGCCTTCATCGATGAAGCTCTCCGTTAATGACGTCCACGGCATACAAACCAACCTGCCGGGACAATAAATGTCAGTTCGCGAATATTAACCCAGATGCTGCGCATCCTGAGATTTCACAGGTAAAAATCCAAGACTGCTGAGAAAGCTGTTAGATTCCCTCCGGGGATTACATCGGATAACAATAAACAGATCTCAAAGAGTACCGCTATGACCATCAATGCCACTACCACTTCACAGTCAGAGTATCTGTCTCCGGCCACATTCATACTTTGCGCAGCCCTCTTTATGCTGCTAGAAGGCTTAGGGGTTCAGGGCCTGTGGATGGCTTCGCTGAAAGCCCTGCCTATTGCGATACTCGGTCTCATGGCACTGCGCCATCTGGGTGGGCTCACCCGCCGTCTAACCCTCGTGGCCCTGTCCTTTTCCGCCCTGGGCGATGTGCTGCTGGAAATGGATTTTCATAATCAGTTTGTCTTTGGCCTTGGGGCTTTCTTATTAGCGCAACTGGTCTATGCCGCAAACTTCCTGCGCTTTGCGAACTTCCGTAACAGGCGCAGCCTGCTGCGTATTGTGCCAGTAATCCTTGCAGCGGTATTGTTGGCACAACTGATTCTTCCAGCTACGGGAGAGCTGGCGCCGGCGGTATTGGTTTATTTGCTTGCAATCGTCGCTATGGCTCTCGCAGCCGCAGCTCACCGTGGGCACTCTGGCCTGCTGTTCACTGGGGCACTTGTTTTTCTGTTGTCCGATACACTGATCGCCCTGAATAAGTTCATCACGCCGCTACCCTTTGCCGATACGGCAATCATGCTTACCTATTACAGTGCGCAACTTGCCATCCTGTACGGAGTCCGTCGGGCGCAGGCATAATAGGCCCTGTCATTGGGAGGAGACGCAAGCCAGCTACACTTTGGCTTCCCGCCCTCACCATAAGGAGGTAGACAGGCCGCATGCTCGACTGGCGAAGTATCAATACCGTATTACTGGATATGGACGGCACCCTGCTGGATTTGCACTACGATAACCACTTTTGGCTCGACCATCTGCCAAAGCGCTATGCACAGGTACACGGTCTGGACCCAAAGCAGGCACAGCTAAAGCTTGAGAAGGAGATCGATGCACGCCGCGGCACTCTCGAGTGGTACTGCCTGGACTTCTGGGCTGAAGCGTTGCAGCTGGATATCCTGGCCATACTGCGTGAGATTGAAGGACGTATTGCCCTGCGCCCTCACACAGAGGCCTTCCTACAGGGCCTGCAACAGCTTCAAAAACCCACCTTCCTCGTCACCAATGCGCACCGCCTGGGGCTCGACCATAAGCTGGAGATTACCGGAATCGGCCGCTGGTTTGACGATATTATTTCCTCCCATGACTATGGACATGCCAAGGAAAGCGAGCACTTTTGGCACGCCCTGCGCAAAGAGGTGGGATTTGATCCCGAGCGCACTCTCTTCGTGGACGATAACCAAAGTGTGTTGGCTGCGGCACAGGATTATGGCATCGCCAACCTGCTATGCATTCGCCAGCCGGATAGCCGGGGTCCCAGGCGGGAAGTAACTGACTTCCCGGCCATCCATCACTTCGATGAAATAATGGCCCTGGAGACAGGCGCTACTCATACCGGCCAGGGATAAAGCAACACCCTGGCAACGCACTCAGTAAAATTTCGGATTAAATGGAAAAAGTACGTATCGACAAGTGGCTCTGGGCCGCACGTTTCTTCAAGACCCGCAGTATCGCCAAGCAAGCTATCGATGGGGGCAAGGTGCACGCCGATGGCCAGCGAGTCAAAGCCAGTAAGGAAGTCTCCGTTGGAGCCGTCCTGAGTATTCGCCAGGGCTGGGACCAGCTTGAGGTCGAAGTTATCGCACTATCCGGCCAGCGTCGCAGCGCCGACATCGCCCGCACCCTTTACCGCGAGACCGATGAAAGTATCGACCGACGTGAACGCGAGCGCAGCGAGCGCCAGGCAGCCAATGCGGGTATCCAGCGTGAACGCCCCAATAAGAAGCAGCGCCGCCAGATTCACCGTTTCCTGCGTGAGCAGAAGTAGGCCCAAATAATCAATGTGGTGAAAATTCCGCCATCATTTTTTATAGCTGCTACACTGGCCCAACTTAACCCGATAGAAAACAGCCATGATGAAACGACTGATCGCCATCTCCCTGCTGCTTCTGCTCGGTATGCAGACCGCTGCCGCAGACAGCCGCGAACACGAACAACTAAAACGCTCAATCATCAAGATTTACACCACTGCCGCTGCCCCGGATTACTTTAATCCCTGGGCCCTGTTAAACCCCAAGCAGCTATCCGGTTCCGGTGCAGTTATCCGCGATCAACAGATCCTCACTAACGCCCATGTCGTGGCCAATGGCAGTTTTATCCAGGTGCAGCGCCATGGGGATGCGAAGAAATTCCGCGCACGAGTGAAGTTTGTCTCCCACGACGCCGATCTTGCACTGCTGACAGTGGACGATGAAAGCTTCTTTACCGATACCCGCCCCCTAACACTGGGCAAGCTGCCAGATCTGCAGGAGGAAGTGACTGCCTATGGTTATCCCATCGGTGGTAAATCCCTATCGATTACCCGCGGTGTGCTATCCAGGGTAGAGCACCAGTATTACGCCCACGCAGAAAGTTACCTGATGGCCGGCCAGATCGATGCCGCCATCAACCCCGGCAATAGCGGCGGTCCAGTCATTTCCAATGGCCGTATTGTCGGTGTGGCCATGCAGACCAACCAAAGCGCCGAAAACCTGGGCTACTTCGTACCCCCAAGCGTGATTGCCCATGTGCTCGAAGATGCGAAAGATGGCGTTCATCAGGGCTTTCCAGAGCTGGGAGTAGTTACCCAAAGCCTCGAGAGCCCCTCCATGAAAAAAGCCGCCGGTCTCAGTGAAGATCAGGATGGCGCCATGGTAGTAAAGGTATTCAGTGATGCCCCGGTGGCGGAAGTGTTGAAACCTGGCGATGTGCTGCTGGAAGTGGATGGCTTCAAGGTGGCCGCCGATCGCACAGTAGAGTGGCGTGAGAATCAGCGCACCAACTACCACTATGCCGTAGACCGTCACCACGTGGGAGACGCACTGCCTGTGCGCTTTTCCCGAAACGGCGAGGAGCAAACCGCTCAAGTGACTCTGGCGGCTGCCCCCTTCCCGTGCACTGGTACTCAGCGAGCAATTCGACCAACAGCCGCGCTACTACATTTTTGGTGGTGTGGTATTCGTGCCCCTTAATATGAATTTGATCAAGCGCTGGGGGAACAACTGGCACTCCAAGGCCCCTATTGATTACCTTTATGCGCGCAACCAATGGAGCGAGGAAAACCGTCGCGAGCTGGTGGTAGCCCTTAAGGTACTGCCCGCTAATGTCAATTTGGGTTACCACGACTGGAAGAACTGGATTATTGACTCGGTGAATGGTCACAGCGTCGCTGACTTCGACGAATTCGCCCAATTAATGGAAACCAATAAATCCGACTTCGTGGAGCTGCGAGATCGCTCCGGCTACCGCATGGTACTGGATGCCGCAGAGGCCCAGGAACAAGAGCCGCTGATCCTACAGACCTATCATATCCCCCAGCGACACTCGCAAGGGCTGTTCAGCCAGCTGGCCAATAAAGAAAAATAAGGCCCTTACCTGGGCCAGGGAGATACAGTGAAGCCGCTAAGAGGAACCTTTCTATTTACTGTCTGGCTCGGCGGCATGCTAATAGCTGCCGCTGTGAGCTCTGCAGAACTCTACCGCTGGGTAGATGAGGATGGGCGAGTGCACTTCAGTGACCGTCCCCCCTCAGCGGGCAAGGCCGAGAATATCTCCGGTAAACTGGGGCCCATCAACTCAGCCGAAGCCACACGGAAACGGGAAAGTCTGTTCAACCCCAGCTCAGCCAGTATTGACCGGGAGTACGAACAGCGCCAACAGAAGGAACAGCAAGCCCGCCAGCAGGAAATGGAGCAGCTTTGCGCCAAGGCGCGCCAGCGCCTGGCGACCCTCAACGGACGAGTTGCCTTTATTGACAAAAATGGTAAAGAAATACACGTTACGGGGCTCGAGCGCCAGGAAATGGCCAAAAAGCTCCAGCACCAGATCGCCAGTCGTTGTGGCTGAACACTTTTCAGGCTATCGCATTCAGCCAGTATCCCCTGTACCGGCGCCATAATTACCCAGGCCAGCTACCATTTAGGGATATCCACCTCTAAAATCCCGCGGTTTAAACACCGAGGCACTCGATCTATGTCCGATCAGCTGGAACGCTTTATCTTCTCCAAACACGATATTCGCGGGCAGATGGTGACCCTAACTGAATCCTATCGCGAAGTGCTGGAGCACAACCCCCTACCGGCACCGGTAGCGCGTCTGCTGGGTGAATTCCTGGCCGCAGCCTGCCTGCTTTCAACCACTCTTAAATTCGATGGTGTACTCAGCATACAAGCCCGTGGAGAAGGGGATTTACCTTTGATCATGGCTGAATGTACCCATCACAGCGACTTGCGGGGTATCGCCCGAGTGGCCGAAGATGCACAGATTGACGATGACGCAACCCTGGGCCAAATGATCGGCAGCCGCGGCGCGCTCGCTATTACTCTGGAACCTAAACGGGGTGAACGCTACCAGGGCGTAGTGCCCATGGAAAAAGAGAACCTGGCCGGGTGCCTGGAAGACTACTTTACCCAGTCGGAACAACTGGATACCCGCTTCTGGCTGGAATGCGATAGCAGCAGTGTTGGCGGCATTATGCTGCAGGTGTTGCCAGGCAATAATGCCGCTAGTGCAGAGGAAAACCGCGATGCCTGGGAAACCGCTCTGCACCTTGCCGATACGGTAACTGATAAAGAGTTGTTTACAGTTCCCCACGAGGAACTGATTCACCGCCTGTTTCATCAGTTGGAGCCGGCCACCCTGGGTACCGACAGCATCCGCTTCAAGTGCAGCTGTTCGCGGGAGCGCAGCGCGAGGGCATTGATGTCCCTGGGTGCCGAGGACGTTTTCAAGCTATTGGATGAGCAGAACGGCGAGATTGTTTCAGATTGCCAGTTTTGCAATGCCCAATACCGCTTCGATCGCGACCAGATTGAATCCCTTCTAAACGCCCCCCCACACTCTGCACTGAGTGGGCTGCCCGGGCGGGGGCTCCATCCCCCGCCAATTACTATCTACAAAATAGGGTTATTAGCACCACCATTATTCACAAGGCAAATTCCACAACAATAACCCATACATCAAGCTGATGATTAATTGCTTAATTTATGGTGACAGCGCTGTCAAAGCGCAAAAAATGACCGTCTTTGCTATCCGCTTATTTTGAATTTTGCCATAATGCGCCCCCCAAATTTTGCCTGGCTGCCTAATACTTGGGCAGCCCTAATATTTTTACTATCCAACATTCACGGGTAATCGACGAATGGCACAGATCGACGACACCGCGCTGGTTTTCAAGAACCTATCACCAGCACAATTGGTAGAGCAGGCTCTTACGCGCGGCGAAGGCAAATTATCTGACACAGGCGCGCTGGTCACTGAAACCGGCGCCCGTACCGGCCGTTCCCCAGCGGACCGCTTCGTTGTGGAAGAGCCCTCCACCGCCGACAGCATCGCCTGGGGCAATGTGAACCGCCCCTTTCCGCAGGATAAATTCGATGCCCTGTGGGACCGTGTAGAGGCATTTGTCTCCGGTGGTGACAGCTTCGTGCAACAGCTCCATGTTGGCCAGGACGAAGATCACTACCTGCCGGTTGTCGTAACCACCCAGACCGCGTGGCACAACCTGTTCGGCCGCAACATGTTTATCCGCGCTGAGAAGTACAACCCCAAGGGCAAGGAAGAATGGCGCATCCTGCACGCACCAAACTTCGTGTGTGAGCCCGAGCGCGACGGCACCAACTCCGAGGGCTGTGTAATTATCAACTTTGGCCAGCGCAAAGTTCTGCTGGCTGGCATGCGCTACGCCGGTGAAATGAAGAAGGCAATGTTCTCCGTTCAGAACTTCCTCCTGCCGGAAAAAGACGTAATGCCCATGCACTGCGCTGCTAACGTTGGTGAAGACGGCGACACCTGTCTGTTCTTTGGCCTGTCCGGCACCGGTAAGACCACCCTATCCGCGGACCCGGAACGCTACCTGATTGGCGACGATGAGCACGGCTGGACCAAGGGTGCAGTATTCAATATGGAAGGTGGTTGCTACGCGAAAACCATCGACCTGAGCCAGAAGAATGAGCCGGTAATCTGGGATGCCATTCGTTTCGGGGCCATCGTTGAGAACGTGGTAACCAACGAACACGGCACTGCTGACTACTGCGACACCAGCCTCACCGAAAATGGCCGCTGCTCCTACCCACTGGAACACGTGGAAATGCGCCAGCTGGAGAACCGCGCCGGAGAGCCGAAAAATGTAATCTTCCTCACCTGTGACGTATCCGGTGTATTGCCCCCGGTATCCATCCTCTCCAAAGAGGCTGCGGCATACCACTTCCTATCTGGTTACACCGCGCGCGTGGGCTCTACCGAGCTAGGTGCAGAAGCCGGTATTCACCCGACCTTCTCCACCTGCTTCGGCGCACCTTTTATGCCGCGCGCTCCTCGCGAGTACGCCGACCTGCTGATGAAGCGCATCGAGGACTTCGGCTCCAAGGTTTACCTGGTCAATACTGGCTGGACTGGTGGTTCAGGCAATAATGGCAAACGTTTCCCGATCCCAGTAACCCGCGCAGTAGTTGCCGCTATCCAGAACGGCGCGCTACAAGGCACCGCCACCGAGCACCTGGAAACCCTGAACCTGGACATTCCTTTGGAAGTACCGGGTGTAGACAAAGCCTACCTGAACCCACGCGAAGCCTGGGATGACAAAGCAGCCTACGACGACCAGGCCGGCAAGCTGGCCAAACTATTTGCCGAAAACATTGAGAAATTCAATGTGAACGATGAAGTGAAGAACGCCGGTCCCAAGGCCTAAGTTCCACTTCCCAGAACACTCCACAACGATATCAAATCGCTGAGGAGTCTAAAAAGCCCCAAGGCCGCAAGGCCTCGGGGCTTTTTTATGCACAGTTCAGCCCACCCTACTCAACTGCCCCGCCGAATTTTGCGGCTATAGTGTTTAAACAAACGCCGACGATTTGGGCGCCTGCGGATCGAAGCCCCGCTCCGCAGTACAGCTCCAGGAGCAGAAGTCTCAGCTCATGTCCGCTGACAAATTTTTGATACGTTTCAACATACTGTACCCATACCGGCCGCCCGGTCGCAGGGTTAACCGGGTGGTGGTTGTATTCCTGACACTACTGCTGGCTTCAATATTGCTGATACTGTGGCTTTTTCTCTACCAAAAGTCCCTGGATAAGCCCTATGTGGAGATAAGGGGCCATCGTGTTGCCAGCGCAGATAATTTTGATGGATTCCTGCGCTACGGCGACAACCGGGAACGGGTACAGGCTCTCAGTCGCTACCTGGCGAGCCGGGGTATAGCAAATGTTGTCCCAGTAAGTAGCTTGCTACGCCAGGGCGGCGGATGGATAGAATTGAGAGAACCTCCTTTTGCTATCCCACCCCAAAGCGAGTGGCACAACATAGTCAAGACTTTGACACTACTGCGGGATCAGATCATTCCTCTAATTGGCTCTGTAGATGTGGTCGCAGGATTTCACAGTGACGCTTATAACCGCAAGCTGGAACACAGTGACAAGGCCCATCATCGAGACTTTTGTGCCCTGGACCTGATCCCCAAATCGAATATCAGTCACCGGGAGCTAGTGGAGGAATTGCGCGCCCTTCACGCGCGCCTCGGCCCGGAGAGCAATTTCGGCCTCGGCCTCAGCGATGGAGTGCGCTTCCATATCGACACCTGCGGCTATCGCATCTGGTAATTGGCGGAGATGCCCATGGATATTCAAGACAACAAAGCTACCGAAACCAATAGCCCGCGTCGCCGATTACTGCTGCTTGCTGCCATTCTCATCGCAGCCATTATTACCGTATTACTTTTTACTTCAGAGAAAACACGGGAGCTCGGCGAGCGTTTAATCAGCCCCATCGATTTACTACCATTACCAGAAATCCCGGATATTTATGATATTCAGGGGTATCCAGCGGCATCTGAGCGGCTCTTCAGCCGCTTTCTTAAACAGGAAGACAACAATATCCTGTTTTCCAAGCTGAAAAATTTCCTGCGCATTAATCAGGTAGACCAGGTTGTGCCCCCGTTTGAATTGTTGCGCCAAGGCAGCGATTGGCAGGATCTGGATGAACCGCCATTTGCCATTCCCCCGGTAGGAAACTGGGGAACCATGGTATACACCCTGCGGGCAGTGCAGCGTGAAATCGTTCCAATTATCGGCCCCGTCACCGTAGTCTCCGGTTGGCGCACCACCAGCTATAACAGTAAGGCCGGCGGCTCCAGGGGCAGCAAGCACCTGCACTTTTGTGGACTGGATATAGTTCCGCAGAAAAAGTTCTCTCGCGAGCAACTGGTACCAGTACTGAAGAATATCCATAAGTACAACGGCCAACAGTGGAACATGGGCCTGGGCATCTATAAAGGTATTCGCTTTCATGTGGACACCTGCGGTTACAGGCGCTGGTAAATCCCTCTTGCTTCTGCTTAGATAGAGCGCAAATAAGGCGCCCGATACCACAGGGCTTTTGCAGAAGCAGAGGAAGTTCCCGTGCAGGAAAAATTGGAAAGGCGCTCGTTTATCCTTTCACTTCTATTGGTTTCAGTAGCCTTCCTGCTACTTGTAAAACCTTTTTTCACACCGATTTTCTGGGCTTGTGCCATCGCCCTGATCTTTTACCCGGTATACCGCCTTCTGATGCAGCGTTTTCCAAACTCGCCCAATTCCATGGCGCTGCTGACCCTGTTCATGTGTATTGTGCTGCTGGTGATACCGGTACTGGTGGTGGCCACTTCTTTTATCAATGAGGCGGTAACGCTTTATCACAAAGTACAAAACGGTGAGATTGATATTTCCAAATCTCTGGAGCAGGTGCGCAGCGCCTTCCCACGGGTCAACGATATGCTTGAGAGCATAGGAGTGGACATTGAGGAGGCCAAGCAGCGCCTACTCGGCGGAGTAATGAATGCGGGCAGCTTTGTCGCCAGAAATGCTATCGAGGTGGGCCAAAACACTGTTAACTTTTTTGTCATGCTGGGTCTGATGCTCTATCTCACCTTCTTTTTAATCCGCGATGGTGAGCGGCTAGTTAACCTGATAATACACGCGCTTCCCCTCGGCGATGAGCGCGAGCACCTGCTTCTGGCCAAGTTTGCCGAGGTCACCCGTGCAACCATCAAGGGCAACCTGGTGGTCGCCATTACCCAAGGCACCCTGGGCGGTATTATTTTCTGGGTCCTAGACCTACCTGCACCGCTTTTGTGGGGGGTCCTGATGACACTGTTATCACTGCTACCAGCAGTAGGTGCAGCATTGATCTGGTTCCCCGCATCCATTTACCTATACGGGGTAGGGGAACCCATTAAAGCCACTATATTGCTCGCCTACGGATTTACTGTGATCAGCCTGGTAGACAATATACTGCGCCCGATTTTAGTTGGGCGGGATACCAAGCTGCCAGACTATCTGGTGCTGTTTTCCACTGTGGGCGGCCTGTTTATGTTTGGTGTCAGCGGCTTTGCCATAGGCCCGCTACTCGCCGCGCTGTTCATCGCCTTTTGGGAAATTTTTATGCGGGAGTTTGTGCACCCGGAAGATATGCTGATGCCACCCAGACCTGATAGCGAGTAAAACTCACCTGGACTCTTTAACGCTCTGTGGGAGCCTGAGACTCCCTTTGACGTAGCGCTTTCAGGCGCTGGTTGAGATCACTCATCGGCGCCTGGTCAACCAGTAACACTCCCTGGTTGGCCCTGTCTAAATCGGCGATCAGCAAAATCACCGTGGCAAAAGTGAGAGCCAGTGCCAGTACAACCTGCACCGAACCACCGCGGCTGATCCCCAGCTGGTAACCAATCGCCAGCATGGCCAGTATTGTCATAAAGTACAGCGCCAGCCACAGGGGGGCGGGAATACGATACTGCAGGCCCACCACCACCCTTGCGCGATGCAAGTCCATCAGGGTGTTTACCGGATCGGAAAATTGGCGCAGGTAATCCGCATTGTAAGCCTGGGCAATATGGCTCTGTACCAGTTGCCACAGCTGCCGCTGAATTTCCTCACTGCGTTTGATATCAGCAGAGCTTACCGGTGTAGAGGGATCAAAATCACGCAGATCCACATATTCCGCAAGCAATCCACGGGCGCGCTCACGTTTCGTTTTCTCAAGAAAGTCCGCATTCAGGTAGGCCGCCAGGATAGTATTAACCTCTTGCAACAACAGAGCCTTGCGCTCATTAAAGCGGTCCGCGGTCATATTGAAGGTAAACGCTAAAACAAATGCCACCAAACCAAGCGTTGCCGCAACAGCACTGCCAATCGACGACTCACCAGCAACACTCTCTCTTCTCTGGCGCCTATGCCCCCAGAATACCCCTAACGCCAAAGCGCAGAGAACCAGTGCCACTGTAATCAGATATATCAGGGGCAATGGCAGCAAATAGAAAATATTACCCGAGTGCATAAGAGTCCCCACAGACTGAGGAAAGTCTGGCCCAGCGGGGTATCACTGGCCAGTTTTTCCAGGCTCTCTGCAGGGCTAAAGAAGTGGCGTATTTATAATGAACCTACTAGTTTGTACCATATGGCAGCGGTAGCATAGGCGCAACATATCCGAGAGCGAACATACTATGAAATACTGGATTACCCTGGTTTTAACTACGCTGATCAGCCTGCCATTGATGGCCCTTGAGGTTGGTGACAGAGCACCGGACTTCTCTCTTCAAGGATCAGACGGCAATACACACAGACTCGCTGAACACAAAAATAGAAATGCAGTAGTAATCGCCTGGTATCCACGTGCCTTTACCAAGGGCTGCACGATAGAGTGCAAATCACTGGCAAAAAATGGACACAAGATTCGCAAGTTCAATGCTGCCTACTTTATGGCAAGCACCGATGATATTGATGAAAATACACGCTTCGCTAAGCACAATGAAGCCGACTTCCCTCTCCTGAGCGATCCTTCAGGTGAAGTCGCCAAGGCTTACGGCGTGCTAGTTCCAATGATCAATATTGCCCGGCGTATTACTGTCTATATCGGTAAGGATGGGAAAGTCCTGAAAATTGATAAAGACGTTAACCCTGCCACCAGTGCAGAGGATATTGCCAGAAACCTGGCCAAACTAGGCATAGAAAAGAGTGAGCCCTAAAAATATTAATAAATCTGGCCCGAAGCACTCAGGGCCAGATTTATCCGAATCAACTTTATTTATGACATCATTCTATTACGAAAGAAATGCCAAAGCAGCACTTCTCTCCCTCAAACTCCCCAAGCCACTTGCAAACACTTAACGTAGCCTCACCTCGACTGGATTTAATTACGTGCTCTAGCAAATAATCCGGCTCACCGGAAGCAAAGACGCGCTTATCCGCCTCTCGCAGAGCTTGAGCATTTTCCGCCCAAGTTAGTTGAGCGTCGGTTTTTCCCACTACATCCTCACCGGCCAACTCGCAAATTTTGCGATTACCCCAAATATATTTTTCATCTTGATCTTTTACCCAAAAAAGAAACGGCACATTATCAACAACTCTAAGCTCTTCAGCGTTCATAGAACTCCATCTCCAGCCACTACATTCATATTTGAACTGCATTAATAAATGCAAGTGTAAAAGCCAAAGGAGGTTTTGCCTTTATCATTCATTGAGTATTAACATGAAAATTCTTATTTCATCTTTGTCAGAAATAGCCGGAGGCACAAAAATAGTTCTTAATTGCCGCTAATCTCCAGCTCTTTTAATTTTCTTGTCAGGGTATTTCGTCCCCAACCAAGTAAATCTGCGGCATCACGCTTGCGCCCGGCCGTATGCTTTAAAGCAATCTCGATCAGGGCACGCTCAAATGCGGGAACTGCCTCACTGAGTATTTCGCGCCGCCCGGATGACAGGGCTTGATCAGCCCAAATACGTAGGGCTTTTTGCCAGTCCAGTGGGGTTTCGCTCTCCTGCCCTTGTTGGTGCAGTTCCTGGGGCAAGTCTTCGATATGTACTTCACGGCCAGAGGCCATAACGGTAATCCAGCGACAAGTATTTTCGAGCTGCCGTACATTTCCAGGCCAATCCAAACCTGACAGGTAACCCTCTGTTTCCTTAGTCAGGATTTTTGGTTCCACCCCGAGGTCTTTTGCGGCAGCATTGAAGAAGTGACGCACCAGCCTTGGGATATCTTCACGGCGATCGGCCAACCTTGGAATATGAATGCGAATTACATTCAAGCGATGAAATAGGTCTTCGCGGAATTTATGCTGCAGTACCAGCTCCTCAAGGTTTTGATGGGTGGCGGCAATAATGCGCACATCCACTTTTACCGGAGTGTGTCCGCCAACCCGATAAAACTCCCCATCCGCCAATACTCGCAGAAGCCGCGTCTGGGTTTCTGCCGGCATATCACCAATTTCATCCAGGAAAAGGGTACCGCCATTGGCCTGCTCAAAACGCCCGGCACGCTGGGAGCTGGCCCCGGTAAAAGCGCCTTTCTCATGCCCAAACAATTCAGACTCCATCAAGTCTTTCGGAATCGCGGCCATATTCAGGGCGATAAAGGGTTTTTCCCTTCGTGGACTGTGATTGTGCAACGCCTGAGCCACCAGTTCCTTACCAGTGCCAGACTCACCATTGATTAATACAGTGATATTTGAGTGAGAGAGCCTGCCGATCGCACGGAAAACTTCCTGCATCGCCGGCGCTTCACCAATGATTTCTTTATTCTCGGTGCCATTATCCTGTTCAATGCGCTCTTCCTGCGCCTGCTCACTGGCGTGCACCAGGGCACGGCGTGTAACCGCTACAGCCTCATCAATATCAAAAGGCTTAGGCAGATATTCAAAGGCACCGCCCTGATAGGCGGCGACAGCACTATCCAGATCCGAGTGAGCAGTCATAATAATTATCGGCATGTTTGGACGTTCCGCCTGGAAGCGCTGAAGCAACTTGAATCCATCGGAGCCCGGCATACGAATATCGCTAATCACCACGTCCGGTGAATCGCTGTAAAAATCATCCAGGGCACGATCGCCACTCTCGTAGCATTGGGTTTCTATCCCCTCCCGAGAAAGCGCCCGCTCCAGCACCCAGCGGATAGATCTGTCGTCGTCAATTATCCAAACGCGATTACTCATTCTCTAGGTTCCTGTATTGGCTAATTCGATAGTCAACGGCAAATAGATCTGGAATACCGTGCGACCGGGACGGCTGTCACACTTAATTAGGCCGCGATGCTGACTGATAATGTTCTGTGATATGGATAGCCCTAAACCGGAGCCCTCCGCGCGCCCTGATATCATCGGGAAGAAGATCCGCTCACGGATCTCCTCGGGAATACCGGGACCGTTATCTTCAATTTCGATACGGCATACCAGTGGACAATTGCGACGACCAATTGTGAATTGGCGCTGGACCCGTGTGCGCAATACCATCTCCCCACTGGCGAGACCGATACTCTCATTTATCGATTGCATCGCATTGCGGGCGATGTTCAGCAGTGCCTGGATCAACTGTTCGCGATCCGCTGGTACATCCGGGATAGAGGGGTCGTAATCCCTGCGGATACTCAGTTCACCATCACATTCCACCTCTAGAAGCTGTGCCACTCGCTCCAGGATTTCATGGACATTGGTCTCCGCCAGTTTCACCGGCTGACGCGGTCCCAACAAGCGGTCCACCAAATTGCGCAGGCGGTCCACCTCCTCAATGATGATCTGTGTGTACTCTTCCAGAGAGGCATCTGGTAACTCTCTCTGAAGCAGTTGTGCCGCACCGCGGATACCGCCGAGGGGGTTCTTCACTTCATGTGCCATGCCCCGCACCAGGTTACGCGCAGTTTCCTGGGTACTGAGCAATGCATCTTCACGTGCAATGCGCAGCAGGCGGTCCATAGGTTGCACCTCAAGCAGTAAAACACCTAGCTCTGGCACAGGACTCACCGAGTAATCCACAGTGCGCGTATCCAGGTTGTGCAGACGCCAACGAGCGCGGCGCACCGTATATTTTTCACAACTGACCAGCGCATCACGCATGGCTTTTTGCGCAGCTGCAGATTCTCGCACGACCTCTTCCAACGGCAATCCGCTGACCCTTGCACTGGATGCCGCCAGCAAATCCTCGGCCGCATTGTTCAAGTAACAGAGTGATAACGTGTCATCCAGCACCATAACGGCTGAAGTGAGACTGTCTAACAGCTGGCGCAGCTGGCGATCATTGAGCATTCAGTGGTTTCCGGTTCTCTGCGGCGGCCGGGGTAGGGTTAGCACCCGGCGCGATAAGCCCTTGTATCTAGCCAGTGCAAAAAGCAAACCAAAATGGCGCACAGGGCTATTCAGGCCCACATTGGTTGCTTCTGATGGGCATTTACAGTGCGCAATCGATAGGATTTGCCTAATCACCCCCAAGAGCATTGGAGCTGCACAGCTCAGCCAGGAGAATGCACCACAATGGTGCGAAGGTCAAAATTTAATCAGCCTGGGGAGGGAAAGGCGGGCTGTGAATTGTTAGCGGAGACCCGCTAACGCCCTTGACGATAGCGGTAATACAAACCAATCAGGGCTGAGACTGGGCCAAACTGGGCCCAAGTGACACTTTGGTTGACTGAGGTGCCCGAAGGATAGAGCTATCCAATTGGGCAACGCTGGGGCGCTGCACATAAACAGTAATGACTTTTGATTGAGCCAGAATGCGCCCACTGGCATCGATAAGTACCGCCTGCACACTGTGACTACCGCGCTCCAGCGCTGAGATATCCAAGCTGGAGCCGGTTGAATTGCCGCGCCAGGGTTGACCATCCACCACCGCATAAAAGCTGGCACCCTTTGGATATGACGGTTGCACATCCACTTGTAGCGGAATAAAACGCTGTCCCGGGGGGATAGTTGCGCCATCCAGGGGGCTCACAATCTGGATTGACATCGGCCCTGCGTAGCTCTCTTTGCTGCCGTCATCCTCTACATCATCTTTAGGGGATAGCTTGCGTGAAGGCAGAGGGCGAGGCAGGGTGATAGGCTGGACATTGATTGGGGCCAGCTCTACCTTTTGCGCCTCACCACTGGCTGGTGGAGTATCACTGAAAGTCACGCGCCCGTCGGGGCCGACAGTCTTGTAGATAGCACCAGAGCTGCTGCCACCATCGGTACCGGCAAAAGCCATCAGGGGGGCGACAAGGAAAAGTGCCTGAAACGATCTCAAAAATCCCATAACGTGATCGACCGCGACGCGGACGCTCCTTTTCTCTTGCCCCAGTCGGGGCCTCAATTGAATGGGGCAACTGCTTCTCAAAGTACCAGATTCGCAGTCGGTAGAATCAACCTCCCCAATAGACAGTTTACCCGCAATAAAAAAGCCCGCACCAGGACGGCGCGGGCTTTTCGCGAACAACTCGGCGGCACCAGTGTGATGCCGTTCGCTATTACACGGAGTAGTACATGTCAAACTCAACCGGGTGAGTAGTCATGTTCAGGCGCTCTACTTCTTCGCGCTTCAATTCAATGTAAGCGTCGATTGCATCATTGGTGAAAACACCACCCTCGGTCAGGAAGTCACGATCCTTATCCAGGGCATCCAACGCTCCTTCCAAACTGGCAGCTACGGTGGGGTACTCGGCCAGCTCTTCCGGGGGCAGATCGTACAGATCCTTATCGGCGGCATCTCCGGGATGAATCTTGTTCTTGATACCATCTAGACCTGCCATCAGCAAGGCAGCAAACGCCAGGTAAGGGTTGGCAGTCGGATCCGGGAAGCGCGTCTCGATACGCTTGCCTTTAGGCGATGTTACGTAAGGAATGCGGATGGAAGCGGAGCGGTTGCGCGCAGAGTAGGCCAGGATAACCGGCGCCTCAAAGCCCGGTACCAGACGCTTATAGGAGTTAGTTGACGCGTTACAAATCGCGTTCAGGGCGCGCGCGTGCTTCACAATACCACCGATGTAGTAGAGAGCAGCCTCAGACAGACCCGCGTAAGCATCGCCGGCAAACTGGTTTACGCCATCCTTGGTGAAGGACTGGTGCACATGCATACCGGAGCCGTTATCGCCAACAAGAGGCTTGGGCATAAAGGTTGCGGTCTTGCCGTAGGCGTGCGCTACATTATGTACGGCATACTTAAGAATCTGAACCTCATCCGCTTTCTTGGTCAGAGTGTTGGCTGCAACACCAATCTCACACTGACCGGCAGTGCCTACCTCGTGGTGATGTACTTCCACCTGTAGCCCCATTTGCTCCATAGCGGAACACATTGCGGCACGCACATCGTGAAGGGAATCAACCGGAGGAACGGGGAAATAGCCGCCCTTCACACCAGGACGGTGGCCGATATTGCCCTCACTGAAGTTATGACCGGAGGACCAAGCCGCTTCTTCGGAATTGATTTTGTAAAAGGCGCCGCCCATTTCGGCACCCCAAGTGATATCGTCAAATACGAAGAACTCGGGCTCTGGGCCAAATAGCGCGGTGTCACCCAGACCGGTGGACTTCAGGTATTCCTCGGCGCGCATTGCGATGGAGCGCGGATCGCGCTCGTAGCCCTGACCGGTGACCGGGTCTACGATATTACAGCGAATAATAACGGTGCTCTCATCGGTGAAGGGATCGAGGAAAGCCGTCTCGTCATCCGGCATCAGGATCATGTCGGATTCATTAATGCCCTTCCAGCCGGCGATGGAGGAACCATCAAACATCTTGCCTTCTTCGAAGAACTCTCCGTCAATTTCCGATACAGGGATGGAAACGTGTTGCTCTTTACCCTTGGTATCGGTGAAGCGCAGGTCCACCCATTTTGCTTCACTCTCATTAATCAAACCGAGCGTTTTCGCTGACATTGCTGTCCTCCAGGTCTTGAAAAGTAATTGGTCGCTATGCCTTTGCTGCCGGCATTCACTCTTTACCTGGCGTGAAATAAAGCAAGGAGTGTGCCAAATTAGGGCAACTGCATCGCTGCGGCGGTTGGCGCCGGTGCGGTCGACAGCTTTGGGCCGACTGGGGCAGGATAAATGCATTGTGGCCGAGCGGCCACAGAAAAGCGCACCATAATGACGCAACTTTACCCCAGTATCGCCCGGTAACGGTGCACAACCAAGTTGCCTCCGGCTAGTTTATAATGCCGCACCTTCTATCAACATGCGGTACCCGACGGATTCCCATGCACTTTGTCGTCAAGTTTTTCCCCGAGATCACCATTAAGAGCAACCCTGTGCGCAAACGTATGTCGCGCCAGCTCAAGGACAATCTACAGCGCCTGCTGCGTCAGCTGGACGACCGTATCCAGGTGCGCAAGGACTGGGAAAAGATCGATGTGATCGCCCCGGACGCTGTAGCACACCTGGGCGACCGAATTGAGGAAGTTCTTTCCCACACCCCCGGTATCGCTAACTTCTCCCGTGTACGCCAGTTTCCACTGGGCGATCTGCACGATATGTATGAAAAGACTTTCTCTGTATGGGGCCCGGCCCTGAAGGGTAAGACTTTTTGTGTGCGGGTAAAACGCACCGGCAAGCACGATTTCCAGTCCCTGGATGTTGAGCAGTATGTGGGCGGTGGCCTCAACAAAAATACCGAAGCGGCTGGAGTGAAGCTGAAGAACCCCGATATCACGGTGAAATTGGAAATTCGCCACGACAAGCTCAATGTGATTGAGGAACAGCACCCCGGTCTCGGCGGCTTCCCCCTGGGAACCCAGGACCCAGTCCTTTCATTGGTATCCGGTGGCTTCGATTCCACCGTGGCCAGCTACCTGACCATGAAGCGTGGTATCCGCACCCACTTCCTGTTCTTCAACCTCGGCGGACGCCAGCACGAGCTGGGCGTTAAGGAAGTCGCCTATTACCTGTGGAATAAATATGGCGCATCCCACCGGGTGCGCTTTGTCACTGTGCCATTCGACGAGGTGGTAGCGGAAATCCTCGAACGCGTCGACGATTCCCATATGGGTGTAATCCTTAAACGCATGATGCTGCGCGCTGCCAGTGTAATCGCCAAGGAACTGGAGGTGGACGCGGTGGTGACTGGTGAAGCTATTGCCCAGGTATCCAGCCAGACCCTGAAAAACCTCGCAGTAATCGATAGCGTCACCGATACCCTGGTGCTGCGCCCACTGATCACCTCCGATAAAACCGACATTATCCGCACCTCTCGGGAGATCGGCACAGAGGAATTTGCCGCGAATATGCCCGAATACTGCGGTGTGATTTCAGTAAAACCCACCACACGCGCAAAAATCGAGAAAGTGGAATCCGAAGAGAACCGCTTTGATTTTACCGTCCTTGATCGTGCTATCAGCAATCGCTCTATTCAAAATATCGATGAAGTGATTGAAGAAGTAGACGGACAGGCACCTGAAGTTGAGATTCGCGAAGAGCCCGGTAATGCGGTGGTAATCGATATTCGCCACCCGGATGAAGAGGAAATGGACCCGCTGGAACTGGAGGGCTGTGAAGTACAAACTATCCCCTTCTACCGTCTGAATAACGGCTTCGCTCAACTGGACCAGGAGCGCGAATACCTGCTTTACTGCGCCCGTGGTGTCATGAGCCGCTTGCACGCCTCCCACCTGATGGATGAGGGATACCGCAACGTGGGCGTGTTGCGCCCACAGATCCCCCACAGGCCGGAAAGCATCAAGAAATAATTCCCGAGCGCGGACAGCCCCGCTATCCGCGCTCCCCTCTTAGCCCCTCAAGCCGACACTTCCACAGTGGGCGGTGATTTTTTACTCAAAATCACTCCCAATTGTCATGCGCCCCCCTATAATCGCCGCCTTTGGCCGGAATGCTGCTGTAGAAACCCCGCAGGCCCCCGCCCCGATTTACCAAGATTTAACGCCCAGAGGCCCCCAGTGATAGAGAATCTGCGCAATATTGCGATTATCGCCCACGTAGACCACGGCAAAACCACCCTGGTGGACAAGCTGCTGTCCCAATCTGGCACTCTCGACCGTCGCGATGAAGGCGCCGAGCGGGTTATGGATTCCAACGACCAGGAAAAAGAACGCGGTATTACTATCCTCGCCAAGAACACCGCCATCCGGTGGAATGACTACCGCATCAACATCGTCGATACCCCAGGACACGCCGACTTTGGTGGTGAGGTAGAGCGTGTACTCTCTATGGTGGACTCGGTACTACTGCTGGTTGATGCAGTGGACGGCCCAATGCCACAGACACGCTTCGTAACCCAGAAAGCGTTCGAGCAGGGTCTGAACCCTATTGTCGTCATCAACAAAATTGACCGCCCTGGCGCGCGCCCCGACTGGGTGATGGACCAGGTATTCGACCTGTTCGACAGCCTTGGCGCCACCGATGAGCAGCTGGACTTCCCGGTTGTCTACGCCTCCGCCCTCAACGGTATTGCCGGCCTCGACGATACCGACCTGGCCGACGATATGACGCCGCTGTTCCAGATGATTGTGGACAAGGTAGAGCCGCCCAGGGTAGACCCCAAAGGCGCCTTCCAGATGCAGATTTCGGCCCTGGATTATTCCAGCTACGTGGGCGTTATCGGCGTAGGCCGCATTACCCGCGGCACTCTGACCCCCAACCAACAGATACTGGTACTGGACCGCGACGGCAACTCCCGCAAAGCCAAGGTTCTACAGGTTATGGGCTACCTGGGCCTGGAGCGCACAGAGGTTGAGCAGGCCAGTGCTGGCGACATCGTATGTATCACCGGTGTGGGCGAACTGAATATCTCCGATACCCTGTGCGACCCGGAAACCCCGGAAGCCCTACCCGCCCTGAGCGTGGATGAACCCACCGTGAGTATGACCTTCCAGGTGAATGACTCTCCCTTTGCCGGCCAGGACGGCAAGTTCGTCACCTCACGCAATATCAAGGAACGCCTGGACCAGGAACTGATCCACAATGTAGCCCTGCGCGTGGAACAAGGCGATTCCCCGGACAAATTCCGCGTATCCGGCCGCGGTGAATTGCACCTGTCAGTGCTGATCGAAACTATGCGCCGTGAAGGCTTCGAGCTGGGAGTCTCCCGCCCGGAAGTGGTTCAGAAAGAAGTAGACGGTGAAATCCATGAGCCCTACGAAGAAGTGGTGATCGACGTTGAAGACCAACACCAGGGTCCGATTATGGAAGAGCTGGGACTGCGCAAGGCTGAGCTCACCAATATGGAGCCGGACGGCAAAGGACGTGTGCGCCTGACCTTTATTGTACCTTCTCGCGGCATGATCGGTTTCCGCAACCAGTTCCTGACCCTGACCAGCGGCTCGGGCATCATGACCAGCATTTTCGACCACTACGGCCCGGTAAAACAGGGTGAAGTGGCCAAGCGCATCAACGGCGTACTGGTCTCCATGGTCAATGGCAAGACGCTGGCCTACGCCCTGTTTGCCCTGCAGGATCGCGGACGCCTGTTCCTCGGCCACGGCGAAGATATTTACGAAGGCCAGGTTATCGGTATCCACTCTCGCGGCAACGATCTGGTGGTCAACCCCACCAAAGGCAAGCAGCTCACCAATATCCGCGCTGCCGGCACCGATGAAGCCCTGACCCTGACTCCGCCCATTCGCCACACTCTGGAGCAGGCGCTGGAGTTTATCGAAGAGGATGAGCTAGTTGAGGTAACCCCCAACCATATCCGCATACGCAAAAAAATCCTTCAGGAAAATATGCGCAAGCGTGCGAAGAAATAACAGGTATTCTCTTCAGCGTAAAAAGGGCCCTGATAGGGCCCTTTTTATTTTTACTCTTGAAGACAAGCCTTGCGCTGGAAATTTAAGCAACCTCGAAAAAATTCTTTATTCGGATAGGCAGTGTTTATTGCCATTTATTTTTCACCAGCACTTAAATTTTTACCTGGAAAATTGCCCTTGTGCATAACCCCAATCAATACTATTGTTATTTTTTTGCTCACATCATAAAAATTAATTCTTGAATCATTTTAAGAGCTCACCATATTGCCCTCAATGTCGTAGAAACTGATTTTATCTTGAAATAAGTAGTTTACTTTTTTGTTTCTTCACTTTCCTTGCACAAATTATCGAGAAAAATTATCTAATTTCAGCGCTTTCCCTAGCTTCATTCGGAACTTTTATCCCCCAATTTTTTCCAATTTTCTCAACTATAAAGTTCACTTCTAAAATACTTGGTTTCATCATCACCAAGGCTCTTGGGAGGTCATTGTCATGTTTTCTTCTCTGCAGTCTCAGGAACGAATAGGGATATTGGAGGGATGTCGCAATGCTTAAAAAAGTAGTAACGCTTGCCACGGCACTCGCTTTAACCGTCAATATCAATGCTCAGGAGATCAAACGTATTTCGGCCTATTGGGCCAACTGGGAGTATTGGGCCGATTCCTCCTTCACCCACGACAATGTGGATTTCTCCAAACTGGCCCATGTGCAATACGCCTTTGCCTAGAATGACGAAGAAGGCACCATCTACTTCACAGATCCCCATGTCTTCTACGGACTGGGGGCCCAGTCTTTCTCCAGCGGTGCAGGCAATGGATGTACCTCATATAGACAAAAACTCCAAGTAAGCCACCCATGAAAGCTTTCGTTACCACAGCTCTCCAACTACGGTATATCAGATATTCACTGTTTTGCAGCGTAATACCTAATCTCCATGCCTTTGTACCTGAAGGATCTAAACATCACATACTTACCTTAATTTGTTTCACATATCAGCAAGTAGTATTTACTTTGCATACCCAATTTAAGTCTAGACATATATTCTCGTCACTCATTTCTATCATATTTTTTACAAAGGCAAGCTCATTAGTAAATTCCAATAATAAAAAATTTTAGAGCTTAAATTGAATATCTGCACTCCGATAGATAGGACTCATTATTCAGCAAGTAAAAATCTGAGAATTTTTATTCTTGCTAAGATTCCATGCACTTTTAATGTGACCAGGGTCAAAATCTATTCCCAGATAAAAACTCGAGACGGCCTCCAAAATATTAAGATGACGACAATTGCCACAACCGAACTCAATAAGCGCTGAGCGCTCTTCGACCGACTCTTGCAGGCAACGGTTTTCCTCATCAAGATATTCACCGAGGTTTAAGTATTTATACACTTTTTGAGCTATATCATCGATTTTATAGGGATCAATCTTAAGCCAAAAATCACATTGAGCACACCCCAGTCACCTTCTATCCCAAGCTACTAAATTCAGCGTCAATTATTTTATTACCTTAAAAAACGTCGCAACCCTGTATCGGGATGACAATCCGTGTAAGCGGCCCGCCCCTTACCAGGAGGCACTACGGCTACTTCGTGGCTCAGCAGCAATTGCATTCCAGGAGAAAATCGATTCGCATATTGCTGTGCGGAGGCGTAGATAGCCTTATGAGTGGAGTGATGGTGCACCCAGTTTTCAAGGTCTTTTAAGGAGGCAAACCAGGCAATTGTTTCAGTATCTGGTCTACCCGGTGCCGGCTGCTCATCACTTAACAGTCGAGCACTGAGACAACGCGACTGAACCGGATGTTTATTCAAGTAGTTTATTCCCTGTTCATATTTCTGACGCAGAGATTTTTGGTAGGCATTCCGTTCTTCAGGGCTGGCAGCAGAATAGCCCTGTACCGTGCGAATCATACATAAATTACCGGGCAGGAATATTTCCTTGTCCGATCGCTCTGCGGCAGGTAGCAACTGTAAGCTTTGTAATTGGCCTGGAAGCCCACTATTTTCTGCAGCGCTTATTCGATCCCGCATCGCACCCCAGTAGGCATGATCATGCTGATCACAAGTATCAAAGTGGCGAAAGATCCCCCAGTCAGCTTCAGGTGTAGAGGCAGAAACCTCGAAATGAGTACGTGGAGCCGTCAATGCCTCATACCATGACCCCGATTTGCCCCGAACTACCCCCTGCAAATCAGTAAAACCTTCCCTCAACCAAGTCATCATGGACTCTTCACAGGACCAGTAGGCAATCGCAATATCGTTATACGCACCCCAAGCATCAATGTGACCTGCCCGCTCATAGTGCATTAGGTCTCGGGTATTGGACAGAGATTCAGTCAATAGCTGAAATAGTGAATCGTCCCGATGGCCACCAACAAACTGTAAGGCAACTTGGCACTGTACATATCGGGAAGTCGGCGGAAGATTCAGTTCCCAGGCTGGATATGGAGGCACAAAATTTTTTGGACGATTTTTCAAACTGACAGATCCCTTTCACAATTTCTCTGTGAATGAAAAATCCCTGTAGATGAGCTTTCCTACTGTCATATTCCAGATTCGTTTTATCAGTAAGAGAAATATGCCCTCCCCAGGCGACATTTCAATACCTTTACTTACAACCATAAAAGCGATGAAAAGTATACTTAGGTGCTGAGGCCTCTTTCATCGTTTTCAGCGAATACTCTAGCTACCTGCTTACTGGCACCATCGTACATTAATAATGTTTGATTAATTCACACGGTGAAGAAACGCCGCTCAACCCGTTTCCACTCTCCGAGGGCAGCGGGAGAGTGCAGGCAAACAGTAAGTTGATCAAACTGACTGGAATATTCATTAAGAACTTCCAGGGCTTCATGCGCGGCAATTGCATGGGGAAAGCGGTTGGTGCCGGCACCCAATGCCGGAAAGAGAATATGTTTTAAACCTTTTTTCCCCGCCAAGCTCAATACACTTTCATAACAGTAGCGGAGCTGCTTAATCGCTTGAGCCCCCCATTGATCACCACTGCTCCACTGTGGAGTAACAGTGTGAAGCAAATAATCTACCGGCATATGGAAAGCATCAGTGATACGCGCCTCCCCCACTGTACATTCCGGTTGTTTTTTACACTGCAGCTCGAGATCTTTACCTCCCAGAGCAAAAACCTGGGCAGAGAGCCCTCGACCGCAAATAAGATGTTTATGTGCAGGACACACAAGTGCATCCCCGCGCAATGTCAGAATATCGCCCCAAGTCAGAATAATTTGTGTCACAGTTTCTCAGTTCTAAAGTTTGGTTTACAGATACTGTAGCTTGCTACTTTGGTCGGTGAACGAATCCTCCTATACTCAGCGCTGCTTCACTCCCCGATGAATATAGTGACGCTACCTGGCGCTTTATCGCCAGCAGAAAGCCTCAGCCTGAAGAGCAATCGAGATAATTATGATTCCAGGGTATAACCAACATAATCCCGCACTGGTCTCACCGGTGGAGGAATTGGAACGTATAGATTTGCGTCGTCGTATCATGGCATCTTCCTATATGCTGATATTTGCCATGGCAGTAACGGGAGCCATGGCAGTCATTGCACTGACAGCAGCCGATATCCTTCAGGCCATCACCCTCTCTGCAGCAGCAGTAGTAATCCTGTTTTCCTATGTGACAATCAATGTAATGGGGCCCAGTGAGAAGACGCCTCTCCTGGTAGGTATCCTGTTGTTAGTACTCTATTTTTATTTGCTGTTATCCGGCGGAGTAAATAATACCGGTTTGATGTGGGCGGTAATGCTGGTACCTGGCTTTATCAATCTATACGGTTACAAGACCGGTACCGCCGCACTCATCGCCATTGGCATAGTTACAGCCACTGTCCTTTTCTACCCAGATTTTCCAGGCCTTACCGCCAAATATGATACCGCCTACCGCGCGCGCTTTATCGCCGTTTTTGGTGCTCTCACGGCACTGACAGCACTACTCGACAGCAGTCGCCATCACACCCAACAATTGCTGGAAAAATTAACCGGAGAGCTGGAGAAAAACGCCTCCACCGATACCCTAACCGGCCTCGCCAATCGCCGTGAGGCCTATCGTGCTATCCACGATATGGAGCGCCGTAACAAGGAGTTGCGTGACCGGTATGTGATCCTGATTGGCGATCTGGACAACTTTAAAGCGATTAACGATACCCATGGACATGCTTTTGGCGATCGTATTTTACAGGATGTAGCCAAGATCCTTCGGGACAATACTCGTACAGAGGATATTGTGGCACGCTGGGGGGTGAGGAGTTCCTGCTGCTGCTACCCAATACCGACGTACGTGGTGGCAGCGTATTGGCGGAAAAATTGCGGCGAAAGGTAGAGGCCCTTAGCCGTCGCTATGTACAGTCAGTGAAAGTCTCTATCAGCTTCGGCCTGGTTGAAGGCAGCAGTACTGGCAGCCCTCACAACCAATTACTGGCTGAAGCCGATAAACGCATGTATCGAGCCAAGAACAGTGGCCGCAACCGGGTAGTGGCCGCCTGAGAACGATACCTCTCAGCTGATGATATCTCGCAGGAAAAAACCGACTGCCAGGGCTAGCAGGGCCGCACCCCCACCAAACACCAGTGTCTTGACGCCCGCTGCCAGTACCCGCTGTGAGAACACCAGCCCCTTACAAAGGCCTATGGCAAAAAAGTGCAAGCAGCCAAAGCGGCACTGCTATAGAACTGCTCAGAGGTTTCCAGCGGACGGATAAGATAGGGAAGTAACGGGACTGCGCCCACACCAATAAAGGCCAGAAAGGTCACTATCGCAGAGCCAAGGGGCCTTCGTGCCGAGCGACTAATGCCGTACTCTTCCGCCAACATGGTATCAATCCACAGCTGGCGATTGGCAGTGATAGTTGCGACAACCTCATCCAACACCTGCCCTTGGAAGCCCTTGCGCTGAAAAATCTGGCGGATCTCCTCTCGCTCTCCCTCCGGCACCAAATCAATATGTTGGCGTTCCGTGCGGGCAGCCGCCGCTGCCTGATCCCGCTCTACACTCACTGCCTCGTAGTTACTAACCGCCATACTAAATCCATCAGCGATCAGATTGGCAAAGCCCATGACCAACACCACCGACTCAGTGAATCCAGCACCAAAAGCGCCTGCAACTATCGCAAAGGTGGTAACACAACCATCGATAGCCCCGAGGACAAAATCCGACACTCTCTGGGACCTGGGCTCCTTACCCAGGCGGGCGTGAATTCGCTCGGGGCGGTGTTCTTCGAGCAGTGCGCGACGGGATTGTTTAGATTTCTCCTCCCTGCCTTTCATACTCGTAGCGCCTCCCTACCAATTGCTTTATTTCACGATAAAACTACTCCTATCGACACCGGTATTCCCGGTCCTTGCATCATAGGCGTAAACCAATATTTCGTAGGCGCCGGGTAAATCGGTGGGAAAAGGCGCACTGAAGGTATTCATGGTGTCCTGGATTTTCAGCGGAACCGTAGCGAATTTCCGACCATCCCTCTTTACCAGGGCAGTAACCTCTATCTTGCTACCATCCCACAGACCACCATCCGTAAGGGAGCAGCCGCACATCATCACTACATTAGCGCGTATTTCGAATGGGCTCTTATCCAGGCCGGTGTAGAGGTGAGTCTGTGGACTGAGCAAGTCCACTACCATACCCGGTATCTCCACGACCAAGCCTTCACCGCTGATAGGTTTGCCTGGCACAAGCCAAGTCTGTGTTTGTGCTACCACACGAGCCTGCTTCTTAATGTAAGGGGCCAGCACTTCTACAGTAAGAAATACCGGTTCACTGATATCCAGCGCAGCAGTAAAATGCGCAGCTCCCCCGGCGATAGGAGCATAACGTTCGCGTGGTGTCTTCATGATCTTGCCGGTATCACCGGTACTGCCCTGGGTAAGCCCCTTGGCCAGGATTTCTCCGGTATCCGCCTCACGGATAATCACCATAGCCCCCCCGATTGAGGAGCCAATAAATTTGGCATCTTTGGCCTTGGCTCGCACAGTAATTTCAGTTGAGGTCACTTCAGCCCACAGATTAGTGGTAAAAAACTGCACTACTAAGGCACACACTAAAATAACGATTCTTCTCACCTCTAAACTCCTTTTATTCGCCACTAATGACAATGTAAGCTCCAAAAACCACTATGGCCCACAATAAGGCCCCTACTCCTAACCACAAAAAATTCAACAGCGTTAGTTTTGCATTTACTTTGCCCGAGATATCACCACTGAGAGTATTTGCTGCCTTCTGTCCCTCAAAGAGAGGCCAAACCGTCAGAGGCAATAACGCCGGACTAAAAATATCAATCAAAGAGAATTCATCAGAAAGATACGAAATTCTATCGATAATTGAGCCCAGAATCGCAAGAACTATATAAATCGCAGCCATCAGTTTAGGGCGCCATTTATATTCTATTTTTGCCTCTTCTAAGTGGCTCTGTATTTTAATAAAAAGTGAATGGGTAAAAAATATTGAAAAAATCGCACGCATAACAGGCCATAAGCTTTCACCACTTGCGCGCTTGTATTCCCTCCATTGTCGATAAAACCAGTAGACAGAATACAGCCCCATAGTGCCAAGGTTCATCACCCAAAATTTAGCGCTGGACACTACGTAGAAATCAAATTCCTCCGTGGACTCTGTATGTAATTCAGCCTCTGGTGCGCTGTAAATATTTGTATCCATTAAAAACTCCCCAAACCCCAAACCCCAAACGAAGGAAAACTAAGGTTTACCCCCTTCCATTAGTAAACGATTATCAGATGAGAACACACAAAAAAGCCGGGCTATGCCCGGCTTTTTTTGCTGCTAGCAGTATCTATTAAGCGCGCTTAACTGACTCCACCCAGGCAGCTACACGGCTTTCCAGAACCGGTACCGGTAAGGCGCCGCCACTCAGAACGGTATCGTGGAAACCGCGGATATCGAACTTATCGCCCAATTGCTCTTCAGCCTGCTTACGCAACTCCTGGATCTTCAACATACCAATTTTGTAAGCGGTAGCCTGGCCTGGCCATACCAGATAGCGACGCACTTCAGAGCGTACAGCTGTTTCGGGTATTGCGGAGTTTTCCAGGAAATACTCTACAGCTTGCTCTTCGCTCCAGCCCTTGGCGTGCATACCGGTATCCACTACCAATCGGATAGCGCGCCACATCTCAGCGGTCAGGTGGCCAAACAGGTTGTAGGGGTCCTCGAAAGCACCCATTTCCTTGGCCAACTTCTCTGAGTAAAGCGCCCAGCCCTCTACGTATACAGTAAAGTGCGCCTGGGTGCGGAACTGTGGGATACCCTCAAGCTCTTGGGCGATGGAGATCTGCATGTGATGGCCGGGGTTGCCCTCATGGTATGCCACCGTCTCCATATCGGTGGTAGAGTAGGCACTCATATCGGAAAGGTGCGCATAGTAGATGCCCGGACGTGAGCCGTCTGGAGTGCCCGGGTAATAGTGCTGAGCACCACCATCCTGCTCGCGGAAGGATTCCACCCGCTTAACCACCAGCTCGGCCTTAGGCAGCAAGCCGAAGTATTCCGGCAGTTTCTTGGTGATATTGTCGAGAAAAGCCGTGGAGTCATCCAGGTAACCCTGGCGGCCTTCGTCGGTATTAGGGTAGTAAAACTGACCATCTTCACGGATAAAGGTGAAGAATTCCTGCAGGTTGCCCTCGAAGCCCACCTGCTTCTTGATGGTCTCCATCTCGCTGCGGATGCGCGCTACTTCCTTGAGGCCAATACTGTGGATTTCATCGGCGGTCAGGCTGGTAGTGGTGGTATTTGCCAGACGCTGGTTGTAGTAGGCCATACCGTTCGGCAGGCTGCTGGCACCCTGGGGCTCCGCGGAAGCCTTCTGCACATCTTTCTTCAACCAGGCGATCAGATTTTCATAAGCGGGCAGGAACTCACTTTCCAAAGCCTTGCGAGCATTGTCCGTCAGCTTGTCAGCCTGCTTCTGGTCAATCTTACCGGCTTCGAGCAACTCAGCAATCTTGCCCTTGGCACCGGCCCACAGGGGGGCGTCCTCACCATCGGAGAAGGGGGCACCGTCGATCAGCTTGCTGGACTGCTCTATCGCACCCTCGTAAGCGAAGCGCGGCGGACGGATACCCTCTTTAGAGGACTGTTCTGCGCGCTCACGTAACTGGTTGATAGCGCGGGAAATGCCGCCGATACGGGCGATATACGCCTGCATGTCCTCAATATTGTCCACCTTGTGGAAGTTCAGCAGGAAGTTTGGCAGTTGGGACTGTACGCCGCCCATCTGTTCAAAAATATAACCGTGGCGCTTAAAGGGCTCGGCGGCTTTGGCCTGCTCGAACTGGTAGATCCAGATATCGTAGGAAGTTTTCCCCTCCTGGCTGAGCTTTTCGTAGTCAAAATTCTTCTTGAGTTCCGCAACGGCCTTTTCCTTCCAGGCCAGCTGGCGCGCCTCGGCAGCTTCGCTCATATCGTCGATCTGGTCGTACTGCTCCTTGCGGCCGAGATAGGATAGCTGCATGGGACTGAACTGCAGCTGCTCTTCATAGCGCGCATCCAGCCACTCCGTCAGGCGCTTGGTCTCAGCCACCGCATCAACGGCTATAGGGGCTTCGGCAACGGCACTTTGAGCTTTGTCGGCATTCGCTCCTGCCTGAGCGGCCTTATCGCCCTGACAGCCCGCGAGGATAGCGACAGCCAGCAGGCTGGGGATCAAAGGGTTGTTCAGCTTAATCGGCATTTTCCTATCTCGGTCAAAAGTTGTACAAAAAAACGCCGCTAACTTTGACACGAAATCTTTGAACTGTCGATTCTGGCTCTTTCAAACGCCATATCTGTGCGTTGAGCCGTGGGAGAAGAGGTTATTTCACCCCAGTAAAAGGCGTTATCCAGGTCCCGTGTTAGCGCCCCGCGAATTCGCGGGACGACTCCTGCTCCTGGACACATCCTCTCGCAGTATTCGCAGCTCTCTCTGGGGAAAGGGAATAGTTAATCCAGCCTCTTCCAGCGCCGGCTTAAGGCGCTCCATCAGCTCCCAGTAAACACTCCAGTACTGGTCAGTTCCAGTCCAGGCTCGCAACTGCAGGTCCACAGAACTATCGGCCAATGCACGCACCATATAACTGGGTTCCGGTTTAGCGATAATTCGAGGCTCCTGCTCTACCAGCTTACGCAACACTTCCAAACCCGCCTCTATATCATCCCCATAAGCGATACTCGCCACTATCTCAATACGGCGGGTCTTGTTATGGCTGAAGTTAGTAAGTACCCGCCCCCAGATCACGCTGTTGGGCACACTGACATGCAGGCCGTCTGGGGTATCCAGCTCGGTAGTGAAGAAGCCTACCTCACGCACGGTTCCCAGAGTCTGCTCGAATTGAATGACATCACCCACACGGAATGGACGGAGCCCCAACAGGATAAATCCTGCGGCAATATTCTGAAGGGTATCTTTTAGCGCAAATCCCACTGCCAACCCAGTGGCGCCGAGCAGGGCGATTAGGCTGGTGGTGTTGATACCAAAGATATCCAGTACCACCAGCGCTCCAACAATATAAATCGCCCAGGTGGTGATATTTCGCAACACCGGCACCAGGGTGGCATCGAGGCGACTGGGGAGGCGCTCAATGGCACGGCGGACCAAGTGCACCGCAACCAGAGTCAACGCAATCACCAATAAAGCGGCCCCCAGGCGCAGAAGGCCGGTGATCGCCAGGGGCCAGTATTCTGTAACCAGATTATCCGGATTCATGGGCGCCTTCCTGGTGAGCGTGGCGCACTCACCCCCTGCTGTTATCCCCCTACAAAAGCCCCGCACCCTCCGCCTCGTTTACACAGCGTTGGTGGGCGGGGCAGGATTGCAGGTGATCGTTCACCATTCCTGTTGCCTGCATATGGGCATACATAATGGTAGAGCCTACGAAACTGAAACCGGCTTTTTTTAGCGCTTTGCTCATAGCATCAGATTCTACCGTACTGGCAGGTACCTGCTTGAGGGAGGCCGGACGATTCACTATGACGCGGCCATCAGTAAATTGCCACAGGAACTCCGATAGGGATTGCCCCTTTTCTCGCAAAGCCAGGGTGGCGCGAGCATTTTTTACTGCGGACTCCACTTTCAGGCGGTTGCGAATAATGCCCGGATCCAGTAGTAACTTTTCCACTTTTTTGGGTGTATAGCGCGCGATTTTTCCCACATCGAAATCATCAAACAAGCGGCGGTAATTTTCCCTTTTATTCAAAACTGTAATCCAGGAAAGTCCGGCCTGGGCACCTTCCAACAATAGGAATTCGAACAGGGTTTTATCATCTGTAACCGGACGCCCCCACTCCTCGTCATGGTATTGCTGATACAATGGCGTTGACAGACACCAACCGCAGCGCTTCTCCTCCATTATCGACTCCTAAAAAATTGCCATTAATACAAAAAAACCAAAAATCGGGAGATGAATCATTGGATACTGGCGTTTGGTAGATACAGAGGTGGGGCGCTAATGGGCGCCCGAGAAAAAGTAATACTGAATTAATTGCAGAACCAGTAATAAGGCGACCAAAATAAAAATAATATTACCGCGATTCACTTTGACTCCAATAAATTTTGCTGTACTAACCAATCACGACATTCGCATAACATAGTATCCAATGCCACCTGTGATTGATAATCGAGTTCGCGTTCTGCCTTGGAGCTGCTGGCTACAACCCGGCGTGTAACCAGGGTAGCCTTTTCCGGGGTAATGACCGGCTCATTGCCGCTCACTCGCGACCAGAGATCAGAAAACCAGGCAATAGACTGAATAACAAAGGCGGGAGTAGTACGCTTGGGCACAGGCTTGTGTAACAACTCCGCTATTTTTCCGAAAAATTCCAGGAAGCTCGCGTCAGTACCAGCGAGAATATAATTTTCTCCGCAGCGACCCTTTTCCACTGCATTAATATGTGCCCGCGCTACAGCGCCAGCATGGCAAAAAGAACCCCAACCAGGAGGCACTCCCGGTAACTGGTTTTTATCTATCAGAAAAAAAGTCTGAGCCCAACTGGAAGTATCGTATTTACCCACAATTGCACAGGGGTTGAGAAATACCGCATCAAGCCCCTGATCAATTTCCTTGCGTACGGCAATTTCCTCTCGCTTCTTGGTATATAAGTAATGATGACGAGGATCATCGGCCAGTTTTGCGCTCTCCTCCGTGATCTTATCTTTGTGGTAGCCGTAGGCAGAAATAGAGCTGGTGACTACCATACGCCCTACATTTTTTTCCCTAGCCACTTTAGCAATATTTGCTGAACCCTCGACATTGTCTCTCCATTGCTGGACATTGCCACCGCGCCACATACTGGTGTTAGCAGCCATATGGAACAGAGCATCGACATTGTCCGGGATAGCCGAGCGAAGAGAGTCGAGGTCTTCCAACGAGGCCTCTACCAATTCCGCCCCCATAGAGCGCAACATATCCGTATTTGAGGTTCGCCGGTGCATGGCGGTCACCCGCCAGCCATCGTCAACCAGCTGCTCCACCAGATTGGCACCGAGAAAGCCACTGCCCCCGGTTACAAACGCATGTTTCATAAATCCACCGGATGATTAGTTATCGTTATTCATACCCAGTGATGTTCTCTGCTGAAACCGCCACCCTCCGGAAGGGCAAACCGGCTGGCGGTACCGCTGCTCCGGCAGAGCGGGCCGCACACCTAATCCTTCAGTGATACGACCCCAGAAATTCATCCAACTTTTCTTTAATACCGGGAGCCTCAACAAATGGCCTCGGTATCGTTTATGTCGGATTAATTGGAAAGATTACTCGATTTTCATACCGAGCTGGTAGGCGAGGAAGCTCCACTGATTAGCAAAGTCTTCCACCTGCATCCATATCGGTTTGCCTGCGCCGTGCCCCGCCCGGGTCTCCACCGCGAGCCATACAGGTTTATTACAGCCCTGATCCCTCTGCAGGGCGGCAGCAAACTTGTAGCTATGCCAGGGCACCACTCGATCATCGCGATCGGCAGTGGTAATCAGAGTGGCTGGATAGCAGGTACCCCTGCGGGTATTGTGCACCGGGGAGTAAGCGTGCAAGGCTTTAAATTCCTCACGATTTTCACTCAAGCCATAGTCGCTTGACCACTGACGCGCATTGGCGGAAGCCGTATGATAGCGCAGCATATCGAGTACACCCACCACAGGTAGTGCCGCAGCAAACAGGTCTGGGCGCTGCACTAGAGTCGCACCCGCAAGCAGTCCACCGTTGGAGCGGCCACTGATACCCAGTTTCTCTGGAGAGGTAACTTTTTCCTCAATCAGCCACTCAGCTGCGGCAATAAAGTCATCGAATACATTTTGCTTCTGGGTTTTGGTGCCCGCTTGATGCCAGGCATTGCCGTACTCACTACCACCGCGCAAGTTGGCCAGTGCCAGGGTACCGCCCATATCCAGCCAGCCCACAAAGCGATTGTAGAAGCGTGGCAACTGAGCGGAGTTGAAACCACCATAACCATACAGCAGCGTAGGGTTGGAGCCATCGCGTTTCATGCCCTTCTTATGCACCAGGAATAAAGGTACGCGGGTGCCGTCTTTGCTCTTATAGAAATGCTGGCTCACGGTTAAGCCAGAGAAATCTGTCGCGTATTTCGGCCGCTTGAACAGCTTGGTTTCACCAGTCTGCACATTCAGGTGGTAAATGCTCGGCGGGGTTATAAAATTGGAGAAGGAATAAAAGGTCTCCACTTCATCCGGCTCGCCGTAAAAGCCCTTCACGGAACCCACACCGGGTAGCTTCAGCTCGTACTGTTTCTTGCCGTTGGTATCGGTCACCAATACCCGCGACTTGGCGTCTTCCAGGTAATGAAGTACGAAGCGATCGCCGATATAGCTGGCACTCTGCAGGGCACTGTTTGTTTCCGGCACCAGGTCACGCCAGTTCTTGCGTTGCGGCCTATTCAGGTCGATAGCGATCACACGCCCCAGTGGTGCTCCCGCGCTGGTCTCAAAAAAGAAAGTGCTCCCCTTATTGCCAAGATACTGGTACAGACCATCCCAGTCATCCAGCAGCTTAACGACCTTGCCACTTTTATCGCGCAAGTCGCGATAGTAGAAGCCGTTGGAGTCATAGCCATCGAAGATACCGAATAACAGGTAGTTCCCATCGTCACTTACCGCTGCTCCAGGGTTGCGGGTGGGATGATCCGTAATTTGGTATATCAACTGGTCTTGCTTCTGAGCATCCCCCAGGCGGTGAAAATAGACTGCTACCTGCTTGCTATCATCTGCAGTGCCATCCTTGTTGAACGGGTAGCGGCTATAGTAAAAACCAGACTCATCCGGAGCCCAACTGGTATCACTAAACTTGATACCGGTCAGCTGCTCCTCCAAGTCCTTGCCTGTCTCAAGATCGCGAATACGATAGTCGGTCCAGTCAGTCCCACCATCAGAGATACCGTAAGCCAGGTATCGGCCCTTTGGACTGACTTTGAGGCGTTTGGCTGCAATAGTGCCATCCTCGCTCAGGCTGCGCGGGTCCAGCATTGGCTTGCCGTCCTGGGCAAGCTCTGGGGTGCGGTAGAAAATATTCTGGTCCCAGTCACCGTTGTTATAGTCGTAATAGTAACTGTCACCTTTCTTATAGGGCACGCCATATCGCTCATAGCGCCACAGTTCCGTAAGGCGGTCATTGATCTTCTGCCAACCAGGTAAATCCTTCAGACGCGGCAGAGCATGCTCATTTTGGGCCTTAACCCACTCTTTAACCTCTTTGTTGGACATGTCCTCCATCCACCGATAGGGGTCTGCCACCTCGATACTGAAGTATTCATCCACATGTTCGACGGCTTTACTCTTTGGGTAATTGTCTGCCGCCTGCACACTAGCCGCTGTGGTCAAGGCTCCAGCCAGGAGCGCTATTAACTGTTTCCTCATACCGTATTCTCGGTTTCTCTACGTTAGCCAGTCCGCTAATCTAGGCCATTTACTCACAAGGTTCCATAGAGACAAAGAGTTCTGAGATGAAAGGATTGATCCAGCGGGTTAGCCACGCCCGTGTAAATGTGGCTGGAAAGTCAGTGGGAGCTATCGACAATGGATTGCTGCTTCTGTTGGGCATAGAGGAAAAAGATGGTCATGAGAGCGCGGACAAATTACTGAATAAGGTACTGAATTACCGAGTTTTTTCTGATGAAAATGGACGTATGAACCTGAATGTCCAGCAGGCCGGTGGTGGTTTACTGGTTGTCAGTCAATTTACCCTGGTGGCCGAAACTGACCGCGGCTTGCGTCCCAGCTTCAGCCGAGGCGCCAGCCCCCAGCAAGCCGAGGCTCTGTATGATTACTTCGTCAAACGCGCAAAGTCCCAGTTTTCTCCTGTAGCCAGCGGTGTTTTCGCCGCAGATATGCAGGTTTCCCTGCTGAATGACGGCCCGGTTACTTTTATGCTGGAAATATAATTTGCAGCATCACCACTGGGTTTCCGGCAATTACCAGCCTGTAAATTATCGATTACCTAATTGATTCCAGGGCTGTAGTGGAACTTGCTTTAATTCACATTTAGGGAAAAGATTAAATCTCTTATCATTACGGTGGTATAAATCATAACCTGGGGAGAAATTTTCGTATGCTTTTGAAGAGAATGCGTATTCTCTTTATCATCGCGCCTGACAGCAGGGCCTGGGTGAATTTACCTAACCGCTTATCAAAGTAGGTAAATTCAGCTTATTTAGTTAAAGTTGGTAACTATGCAAATCTCTGTAACAAAAAATATTCTCCTCAAACCCCTCACAGATGGAGATGCGCAGGAAATCCATTTACTTATTGAACAAAATCGTTCCCTGTTGGCGAAATATCTCTACTGGGTAGAGTCAATAAAGGATCTATCCAGCACCAGGGAATATCTTCGTCAACGTATTTACAGTAATAATACCGGAGCTGCCTGGTATAAAATTATCGTTGAAGGAAAAATTTCAGGCATTTTTGGTATTAAAGAGGTAAACCCCCAAAAGCAATACGCCGAAATCGGATACTGGCTCTCCGCCCACTGCCAGGGCCGAGGCGTTATGACGAGAGTAGTAGAAAAAATATGTGCGCATCTAAAAAATAGTCAGGGCATTCAGCAGCTGGGTATTCAGTGCCTCTCTGAAAATAAAGCGAGCATCGCCATAGCTAAGCGGGCTGGCGGGATCCACACTGATACAGTTGCCAACTATTATACTATTGATGGCAAAGTCCAAGATCTCAAAATCTATACCGTAGCCCTTTAGACAACACTTTAGGGGAGAGCTCTAAGACAGCAGGCCCAGAACAAACTAAGTATTTGCGCTGCTAGTCTTATTGCGGCTTGGTCTTTACCGGGCTCCACTCCAAACCATCCGCTCCCTGCCCGGCCCTGAATATCCTTCCAACAGACCAATCCTCAGTGTCTATCTCTACTACCTTGCCATCTCTTTGAGATCCCGCAAATAGGAATTTCCCATCTGGAGAAAATAGTAGAGAAGCGGGCTCACGGGCACCTACAGCACCCACGTCAATTGCCTTGATCTCTTTCCGTGTCGCAGCATCATAGATCAGTATCCTATGTCCCTGTAGGTCAGCCACAGCGACTAACTTCCCATCCGGATTAAAGCGGATCCGAATAGGTAAATAGCCTACATCCAAGGTCTCCTTCCTCTTGAGGCTACCAGTGTCGTAGATAAAAATATTTTCCGACTGATTGTTTCCTATCCATAACTCCTTACCATCGGGGCTGACCCAAACTGCCTCTGGTCCCTCACCGGCAGGAAGAGTGGTTTTCAGGTTCATTGACTCTGTATCGATAACACTAAAAGTATCAGAGCCGCGACTGGTGACATAAGCGGTTTTGCTATCCGGTGATAGAGCCAATAAATGGCTGCCTATCTGATCTGTTGAAACAGATCCAATTACTTTTCCCGATGAAACATCAACTTTAATAACATCATTGGTTTCTTCTGTTGTGACAATCACATTGTTACTTTCGCCCAACCAGGCAATACCATGGGGACCCATATGCGGGCTTATTTTGATGACACTAATGCGCCTGCCCGTTGCCACATCAAAAACATTTAATTCCTCACCTACATAGCCGTCCTCAAGATAGGAAACCACTACTGCCTTGCTCTTATCGGGAGAAAGAATCATTTCATGAGGTGCGCCCCCGTTTCCCGCCGTTTTATTTCCTGGCCATTCTCTAGGTCTATAAAGCTGACTGTACCTTCATATTTATTGCCTACAATCAGCGTACTTGCATTAGAGGCTCCAACCCCTGCAAATAGACTAGCCAGCAAACAAGCGAATACTATTTTCATCAAGAGACCTCAAACTTTAACGAGCCCAGAACTCGGCAAACCAAAATTATCCGCTTCGAAGAACTATAAATATGATTATCTTGAACAAGGACACAAACGAGTCTCTAGTGGCGTCAACTTCCTTTAAGGATAGGCGTTAACTTCAGTACCAAATAAAGACAAAATCTAGAACTATTCTTCATAAAAAATCTTACCAACAGAATCCATGGATAGACCTGTGCATAACTCCGGGATATCCACTTTCAGGCCTTTGTTTCCATAGGGGTCTTTTAATGGGTAAAAAAACACCACTGATTCTAGGGTGATTTCCACAGGTCGGCCGTTATTAACAGAATGGCTGGATAGACTTGTGTATAACTGTGGTATATCCGCTGCCAGCCTTACAGTTGTGTGACATTGCGCGAGCGCACAAAAAATCACCGGCTTTTTCGTTGGTATTTTTGTGTCACTTTTATCCCTGTCAGACCCTTTTTTACAGCGGAGATAATTTCTTTATTGGGAAGATTTTTTCCGGGAAGACTACTAGTAGTACTGCGGTAAATTATTTGGGAATGCCCTTCCAGGGAAGGTTGCAGTAAAAAATAGCTGGGCGCTCAATTTTTTCAGGAGAGAAAGCCGCGAGGAGAACTCTTTATTTACAGCCGCGTAAACGTGTTCGATTTTTTAGCGGGGTTTTTCCTGTTTAAATTTTTCAAGGGGTTTCTTTGTCACATTGTTTTTCTTTGTTTTTATTTTTATCTTTTTTTTAATTTTTCTTCGTTTCATCTTTGCCTTTTTTTATTTTTAACTTCTTTTTATTTTTAACTTCCAAGTTTTTGCTTTTCTTCCTTACGGCTCTTCACGGATATTTTTTTACACATAAAAAAAGGGCCACCCAATGGGTGGCCCTTTCGGATTAGAAGCCTGACGATGACCTACTCTCACATGGGGAAGCCCCACACTACCATCGGCGATGTTGCGTTTCACTTCTGAGTTCGGCAAGGGATCAGGTGGTTCCACAACTCTATTGTCGTCAGGCAAACTGGCTTGGGTTGGCGCTGGTCTTATAAGCAATTTGCTTGGCCTGCCGCGTTATCGCTGTTTGCCTCGGTCTGTCGACCGGCGATAACCCCAAATAAGTCGGTAAAACAATCTGTAGTAATACACCGCAAGCGATTGTATGTCTCTAACTCACAATCCGCTAGCTTAGCTAGTCGTTAGTAACCATCTCTGTTGTATGGTCAAGCCGCACGGGCAATTAGTACTGGTTAGCTCAACGCCTCACAACGCTTCCACACCCAGCCTATCAACGTGGTAGTCTTCCACGGCCCTTTAGGGGAATCAAGTTCCCAGGGAGATCTTATCTTGAAGGAGGCTTCCCGCTTAGATGCTTTCAGCGGTTATCCCGTCCGAACATAGCTACCCGGCAATGCCACTGGCGTGACAACCGGAACACCAGAGGTTCGTTCACTCCGGTCCTCTCGTACTAGGAGCAACTCTTCTCAAATCTCCAACGCCCACGGCAGATAGGGACCGAACTGTCTCACGACGTTCTAAACCCAGCTCGCGTACCACTTTAAATGGCGAACAGCCATACCCTTGGGACCGGCTTCAGCCCCAGGATGTGATGAGCCGACATCGAGGTGCCAAACACCGCCGTCGATGTGAACTCTTGGGCGGTATCAGCCTGTTATCCCCGGAGTACCTTTTATCCGTTGAGCGACGACCCTTCCATACAGAATCGCCGGATCACTATGACCTACTTTCGTACCTGCTCGACATGTCTGTCTCGCAGTCAAGCGCACTTATACCATTATGCTCATTGCATGATTTCCGACCATGCTGAGTGCACCTTCGTACTCCTCCGTTACTCTTTGGGAGGAGACCGCCCCAGTCAAACTACCCACCATACACTGTCCTCGATCCGGATAACGGACCAGAGTTAGAACCTCAAACATACCAGGGTGGTATTTCAAGGACGGCTCCACAACAACTAGCGTCGCTGCTTCAAAGCCTCCCACCTATCCTACACAAATAGGCTCAAAGTTCAGTGCAAAGCTGTAGTAAAGGTTCACGGGGTCTTTCCGTCTAGCCGCGGGTACACTGCATCTTAACAGCGATTTCAATTTCACTGAGTCTCTGGTGGAGACAGCGTGGCCATCGTTACGCCATTCGTGCAGGTCGGAACTTACCCGACAAGGAATTTCGCTACCTTAGGACCGTTATAGTTACGGCCGCCGTTTACCGGGGCTTCGATCAAGAGCTTCGCCGAAGCTAACCCCATCAATTAACCTTCCGGCACCGGGCAGGCGTCACACCCTATACGTCCACTTACGTGTTTGCAGAGTGCTATGTTTTTAATAAACAGTCGCAGCCACCTGGTCACTTCGACCGGCCTCAGCTTAGGGAGCAAGTCCCATCACCAAAACCGGCGTACCTTCTCCCGAAGTTACGGTACCATTTTGCCTAGTTCCTTCACCAGAGTTCTCTCAAGCGCCTTGGTATTCTCTACCTGACCACCTGTGTCGGTTTAGAGTACGGTTCACTATTGCCTGAAGCTTAGAAGTTTTTCCTGGAAGCAGGGCATCAACCACTTCGTCTCTAAAAGAGACTCGTCATCAGTTCTCAGCCTTAGGGACCCGGATTTGCCTAAGTCCCCAGCCTACAACCTTAAACATGGACAACCAATCGCCATGCTGGCCTAGCCTTCTCCGTCACTCCATCGCAGCAATAGCGAGTACAGGAATATTAACCTGTTTTCCATCGACTACGGCTTTCGCCCTCGCCTTAGGGGCCGACTAACCCTGTCCCGATTAGCGTTGGACAGGAACCCTTGGTCTTCCGGCGGGGAGGTTTTTCACCTCCCTTATCGTTACTCATGTCAGCATTCGCACTTGTGATACCTCCAGCAGACCTCCCGATCCACCTTCAACGGCTTACACAACGCTCCTCTACCATGCCCGAAGGCATCCGCAGCTTCGGTTACCAATTTAGCCC
>NZ_CP120232.1:0-202500 GCF_030012965.1 Microbulbifer sp. MLAF003 | reverse complement strand
GTTTAGCCGTACCGCAATATTGGATTCACCGATACCAAGCACCTCAGAAATTTCTGCATAGCTCAACCCCTCCAGACGAAGAATCAATGTTTGTCGTAGTCCCAAGGGTAACCGTTGCACGGCACGAACCAAGCGATCCGACTTTTGCTCAGCAGCCAAACGCTCAGCGGGGCCAGGCTGATGATCCTCTAACTCCAGTAATTCCTCTCCACAACTATTCTGCGGTTTTCGCCTGGCTATCTCTGTTACACAGCGATTCTGCGCAATGCGATATACAAACGTCTTAAGGCTGGCATCCCCCGGAATGCGGGCAGAGCTCGCCATAATCCCAGCCAGATCTCCTGTAGTAGATCATCATGCTCAGCCCTGGAATGTACATAACTATGTACCACCCGAGAAATACCTTCAGCATATTCCTCTATTGCTTGTTGAAATAATTGATCCCGCGATTCCACCGGCTACTCCATCATCTATGTAAGATACTGTACCGGCGGCATCAAAAACCTTACAAAATGTTTTCAATATTTTTTGGGCTTACCTCTATCACTATTTCCGGAATAATGGATAGAGCTATTAGCTACTCTATTGCGCTACACTGGCACAACATTGCCACCAGCAACTAGGGTGCGCCTATGGCGAAATCTATTAACAAAGACCAGAAACTCGATAACCAGCTCTGCTTTAGCCTCTATTCAGCATCTCTTGCGATGGGCAAGATGTATAAACCCCTGCTTGAAAAACTGGGGATTACCTATCCGCAATACTTATTGATGCTGGTTCTCTGGGAAGGAGATCAAATCACCGCTACGGAACTGAGTCAGCGCCTTGGGCAGGACAAGGGTGCCCTAACTCCAGTAATCAAGCGCCTGGAGAACCTCAAACTTATCAGCCGTCACCGCGACCCTGGGGATGAACGCAGGGTATTTATTGAGCTGACAACCAGCGGCAAGTCTATGCAAAAAGAGGCCGAGTCGATCCCAGAGAAGGTCTTACTGGCTTGCGGCCTTACCCGCCAATCTGCCAAGGTGCTTAGAGAGCAGATTGAAGTATTGCGCCAAAGCCTAAACCCATAAACCCCTTCGGCCCGTCAGGGGCCCCTTACTTCGTCTACCTTAGCAGTACCTATTGCCCTGATAGGCAAAAGTAATTATCGCAATAATAGTTATCGCAATAACATTTATTTGTGCCTCAGGTATGCCACTCACGGCCCCAAGGGCACTACCCCCGATTTTTATGACAAATTCATGAGGAGACGATTATGCAAACCCTATATAAAGCCGTAGCTACTGCCAACGGAGGCCGTGAAGGCCAAGCCAAATCTTCCGATGGCCACCTGAGCGTAAAACTGTCCATGCCGAAGGAATTAGGCGGCTCTGGCGGCGAAGGGACCAACCCGGAGCAACTGTTTGCAGCCGGCTACTCAGCCTGCTTTATTGGTGCGATCAAATTCGTTGCCGGCAAGCAAAAGGTAAACATATCCGATGAGACTACTGTGCGTGCGGAAGTTGGTATCGGCCCACAAGGCAATGGATTTGGCCTGGATATTGACCTCTATATCAATATTCCCGGGCTCGATCAGGCTACAGCTGAAAAAATTGCAAACACAGCTCACGAAGAAGTTTGCCCTTACTCCAATGCAACCCGCGGCAACGTCGATGTGCGCCTGCATATATCTGTTTGACAAGTTGCAGTAGCGAACTCTTCAGAAGGTGTTAGTAATGACAAAGCTTAGTATTGCAAAGCTTGCGGTCCCTCTTCTCTTTACTATTGGTGGTATCTCAGCTTTCGCCACCATTTCTCCTGGTGTGGAGCAAAATACGCAGAAATTCCTTAATGCACTGGCCCAAGGTGGTGGCAAGCCCATTGAGCAAATGTCTCCAAGAGATGCCCGCGCTGTTCTTGTAGGTGCACAGCAGGGCGCAACACTCCCACCGGCAGATGTCTCCCATAGAATTATTCATGTGAATGGTGAGAAAATTCGCTTAACCGTGGTTAAACCCAAAAACATCAAGGGCGAGCTACCTGTGTTTATGTATTTCCATGGTGGCGGATGGGTTCTGGGTGATTACCCCACGCATGAACGCCTGATTCGTGATCTGGTAAACCGATCAGGCGCTGCAGCAGTTTATGTTGATTACTCGCCCTCCCCGGAAGCAAAATATCCAACTGCTATTCATCAAGCTTATGCGGCGACTCAGTGGGTAGCAGATCATGGCAAGGAAATCGGAGTTGATGGATCACGTCTTGCGGTAGCTGGCAATAGCGTAGGTGGTAATATGGCAGCCGTCGTTTCCTTAATGGCTAAAAACAAGGGAACTCCGAAGCTCCGATTCCAGCTATTGTTATGGCCAGTTACGGATGCGAACTTTAATAATCAGTCTTACGAGGCGTTCGCTACAGATCACTTCCTGACTAAAAATATGATGGAGTGGTTCTGGGATAGCTACACGACTGACCCGAAGCAACGCGCTGAAATTTATGCATCGCCCCTGCGTGCCAGCATTCAGCAGTTACGCGGGTTACCACCCGCAATGGTTCAAACTGCAGAAATGGATGTACTTCGGGATGAAGGAGAGGCCTATGCCCGAAAGCTGAATGAAGCAGGCGTAACTGTCACTGCTGTCCGCTACAATGGCATGATTCACGACTACGGTCTGTTGAATGTGTTGAGTGATATCCCTGCAGTACAGGATTCTTTGGATCAGGCCGGTGCTCAATTAAGGGACCATCTAAAATAAGGCCGGAACAGATAAAAGTAGCCTCCCAAAGAGGCTACTTTTTATGATCTTAAGATGATATACGCGCTAAAGCTTCTATTTCGACCAAAGTATCCGGTGACGCCAATGATGCAACACCGATCCCAGTGATCGCCGGACGGGCTGTGCCCAAATATTTTGTCAGTATCGGTACAATCTTAGGCATATGCTCACTGAGCTCCCCTCTGATATAAACACGCAGCTGCAGCAGATTATTCACTGACGAATCTCCCTCAGTTAACACCGCTAATAGATTTTCAAATGCACTTTCTGCTTGGGCTTCAATATCTTTATTAACCACTTCATAGTCGGTATTCCAATCCACCTGACCGGAGATAAATATAAGGCCACTGATAACGTCCACTTTACCTTGAGACAGGCCAAAGGGCGCACCATCATATAGTGATTCAGGATTGATATTTAAAATATTCATAAATAAAACTCTGTAACCCGAAAAAAAGTACAGAGCAATACTAGGACTATGGACTTATCAAATCTATTGAGCCAGGCTTGTTACGGATACAAGCAATCTACTATTGGTTAGCTCAAATAATTAACGGCTTTTTCCAGAACCCAACTGATCAGTGGGTCACTTTCAGCAGAGGGGTGAAACGCTGCGACGATTTCATAACCAGGAGGATATTTATCAAGGGGTATTTCATATAGTCCTTCACAAGGTAATAGGCGTGAAGGTATAAAACCCACCATATTGGTCTTCTTCAGATATTCCTTTGTTATAAAAAATGAAGGTGTAGAAATTGCAACATTTCTTTTTAAACCTTGCTTTTCAAGCCATCCATCAGCAGAACCGCGAAAACTGCCCACTCCAGGTGATGTGACGACAAAGTCGTAGTCCATTAGTTTTCTTATAGGTAGATAGTTTTCAAAGCTAATTTCCCTATTTGAAGATATACATAGGTATCTTTCTGTAGCCAGAGGTCGGGCAATCAATCCACTCGGAACGTACCCTTCAGAGGTGAAGGCAAGGTCAATCTCCCCCTGATGCATTTTTTGAGTAAGTGTCGTACTTTCAATATTTTTAATGATTACTTTTATTTTAGGCGCATACTCTCTGAGATCAGCAACTAACTCACCAGTGACAAGAGTTTGTGCATAATCCGTTGCAGATATAACCAGCGTTCTTTCTGATTTGGTGAAGTCGATTGAGTCCGGCGCCGGCATCTCATTAAGCAATATTAGAATTTCACAGATTTTTGGTTCAATCAACTTTGCATAGCTGGTTGGTACCATGCCGTGCCCCGAGCGCACGAACAGAGCATCGCCGAGCATTGTTCGAATTTTCTTTAACTGTAGGCTAACAGCCTGCTGTGAAATATCTAAATTTTCGGCAACCAGGGATAAGTTTCTATACTTAAACAACGTATCCAGTAATTTGAGGTGCGAGATTTCCAGACTCTTAATCATATAAACGGTTCTAGGCACATCCTAGTTGGAATAAATTGTTAGGAGTTTATGAAAAATTCCAGCTCTGTCTTATAAATTCAATTTCTACTTTAAGAGCACCAGTAGGCAAATTGTAACTATCCAGGGAGCTTTCTCATTACGGCAGGCCCTAGCACCTTAGAGCAGCCATGCGGTTAACAATTTGAAATCCTAGCCGGGCGGCAGTGCGAGCAGCATGATCTTCAATATCGAAATAAGGATTAAACTCAGCCATATCAGCAAGGCAAACTTTCTTGGAATCGATCACGGTATCAAGTAACACTTCCAACAAATCAAGTGACACCCCCGGCCAGAGGGGGCACTTACAGCAGGCATCACTGCAGCAGGCAGAACATCCAGACACACAGTGAGATAGACAAAATCTACTCTATCGGTAAACGCGCGAATTTGCCCCTTTACCTTATCCAGGTTCCAGCTACTGATTTCCCGATCGCGGATTACCTCAGCACCCAGCTCACCTGCCCGGTTATACAGCGCTGGTGTATTGGCGTTATCAGCCGCACCAACACACAGATAATTAAAAGGGCGACCATTGATCTGGCACTGTTCAGCAATCTGGTAAAACGGCGTACCCGATGACCCCTTTGGCGAGGGGATACGCAGGTCCAGATGCGCATCAAAATTAATAACCCCCAGGGTTTTGTCCCGCTGTTGTTCACGCATCCAGCGAGCGATACCTTGATAGCTGCCAAAAGCAATCTCATGACCACCACCCAAAACTAACGGGAAATGACCATTACCTAATAACTCATTTATCCGCGCCCCCAGTAGTGCCTGACCAGACTCCAAGTCCTCACGCTCAACACGAACATTGCCTGCATCATAGAGAGGCAATTCAAAAGTGGCAGGCAGGTTAGCCATTGCCAGGCGCAGGATACGTGGGCCTTTGGCGGCACCGATACGCCCTTTATTACGGCGAACACCCTCATCGGAGGCAAAACCGAGAATGGCGATCCCAGGAGGATTATCCAGCTGTAATGGTGTAACCCGTTGATGCCAACGCTCACCGGCGCGACCATCTTCGCTATCAGTGCGACCACTCCACAGGTGCATATCAGCCAGCTGTAACATCTCTACCTCCGAGAAAAATTTGCGCGGGCTTCAGCGCACCCACTTCATAAGCCAGCAGGTCTGGGGTATCCATCGGCCACAAAACCATATCAGCGCGTAGCCCCGGACGCAGCACGCCGCGAGAGCAACAAAGTCCCAACGCTCGTGCCGCTGATCGGGTCACACCGGCAAGTGCTTCGGCAGGAGTTAGACCAAATAAGTTACAACCCATATTCATCATCAAACGCAAAGAGGCGATTGGACAGCTGCCGGGGTTGAGGTCAGTGGACAGAGCCATGCACACTCCCGCCCCACGCAACTTTTCAACTGGTGGGACCTGGGTCTCATGCAGGGTATAAAAAGCACCTGGTAACAATACCGCCACGGTACCGCTTTCAGCCATAGCCAGTACATCGGCATCGCTGATGTATTCAATATGATCCACGGATAATGCGCCAGCCTTGGCAGCCATAGCCGTTGCGCCGGTACGAGCCAACTGTTCAGCATGTACCTTTACAGGTAAATCGAGTTTCTTTGCAGCATCAATTACCCGCTGGCATTGGTCCACGGAGAAACCGATAGTCTCGCAAAACATATCTACAGCATCTGCCAGCTGCTCTCGCGCCACCGCTGGTAGTATCTGCTCACAAATCAGGTCAATATATTCATCAGGGCGACCATCGTATTCCGGTGGCAGGGCATGAGCTGCCAGGCAGCTGGTCACTATATTTACCGGATTATGTTGGGCCAGGCGGCGGGCGGTTCGCAGTTGCTTTAGCTCGGTATCCAGGTCGAGGCCATAACCGGATTTGATTTCTACCGTAGTAACCCCTTCAGACATCAATGCATGAAGGCGCGGTTCAGATAGTCGATATAACTGCTCGGCACTGGCTGCACGGGTGGCGCGCACTGTAGAAATAATGCCACCACCGGAGCGGGCCACTTCTTCATAGCTCTCTCCCCCAGGCGGCGGGCAAACTCCCCGGCCCGATGACCGCCATAAACAAGGTGGGTATGGCAGTCGATTAGCCCTGGGGTCAACCACTGGCCCTCACCATCAATAACCTCGTCCGGGGTGCAGTCAGGTAATTCCCGGCGTGGTCCCAACCAGACAATCTTGCCGCCGGTTACCGCTACAGCAGCATCCTCCACAGCACCGTATGCACCCACTATCGAGGGGTCCATGGTGGCGGCATTCACATTCGTAATCAGTAGGTCACAGCGTTCTGTCATAAGCTTCTAGCGGCGCGCTTTTCCTTCTTAAACCATAGATGCCCGGCTGAGCTGCCAGGCAAAAACCGAAGCACTCAGGATACAGACCATAGCCCCGGCTTGACAGTCATCATTTTGGCCACCATAGTAGCCAGAAACACCCATTGTATATACAACCATATACAAGCATTCATTACACTGTACCTGAGTCTATGAATACTGCAAGCGAGCCACGCTACGCGATGATTAAGCGCCATATCCGCCAACAAATTGAAATTGGCGCTTGGCCCGTCCACTTCCAGGTGCCCTCGGAGAACCAGCTGGCGCAAGAGTTTGGTGTCAGTCGTATGACAGCCAGGCGCGCCCTGAGCGAACTGACCGACGAAAGGGTACTGATGCGCTCCCAAGGGCTTGGCACTTTTGTTGCTGAGCCGGTGCCTGCCAGTTCCCTATTAGAAGTGCGCAATATTGCCGATGAGATTTCGGCACGCGGACACAGCTACAGCAACCGCATTTTGCTGGCACAGCAGTGTATGGCCAGCGCTGAAGTGGCGCGCGCCCTGGAAGTGCCCGAACAGGCCAAAGTTTTTCACTCCATTATTGTGCACTGTGATAACGGCCTGCCCATTCAATGGGAGGAGCGCTTCACCAATCCTGCATTAGCCCCGGAATACCTGCAGCAGGATTTCGCCCACACTACGCCCAACGCCTATCTTTCCAGGGTTGCACCTTTAACCGAGGCGGATACCACTGTTGAAGCGATCGCCGCAGAAGCATCCATTGCCTACGCATTGGAAATAGCTACCGGCGATGCATGCCTGCAGGTATGGAGACGCACCAAGAGCAGCGCCGGCACCGTGAGCTTTGCGCGCTTAGTACACCCGGGCAATCGCTACCGTCTGGGTGCACAACTGAGATTCTAGACACTGCTTTATCAAAAAAATCGCCGACTGGCCAAATAGCCAGCAATAAGGGCGCATGAAATTTAACTAATTCATTTTGCGAGGAATCCATGTCCACCGATAAACGTCACGACCCAAGTCGTAAAATCCGCGCTCCTCACGGCACCAAGCTCAATGCTAAAAGCTGGCTTACCGAAGCTCCCCTGCGCATGTTAATGAACAATCTGGATGCAGAAGTTGCAGAGCGCCCGGAAGACCTGGTGGTTTATGGTGGTATCGGCCGCGCAGCACGTGACTGGGAATGCTACGACAAGATTATCGAAGTGCTAACGCGCCTGGAAGAAGATGAGACCCTGCTGGTACAGTCTGGCAAGCCAGTAGGTGTATTTAAAACCCATGCCGATGCGCCGCGAGTATTAATTGCCAACTCCAACCTGGTTCCCCACTGGGCCAACTGGGAACACTTCAACGAGCTGGATAAAAAAGGCCTGGCCATGTATGGCCAGATGACCGCCGGCTCCTGGATCTATATCGGCTCCCAAGGCATCGTACAGGGAACCTATGAAACCTTTGCAGCAGTGGCACGCAAACATTTTAACGGAGAAGCAAAAGGCAAATGGATTCTCACCGGCGGCCTCGGCGGCATGGGTGGCGCCCAGCCCCTGGCAGCCACTATGGCAGGCTTCTGCATGATCGCGGTGGAGTGCGATGAAACCCGTATCGATTTCCGTTTGCGCACTGGCTATGTAGACAGGAAAGCCACCAGTCTCGACGAAGCGCTGCAAATGATTGAAGAGGCCATGGAAAAAGGCGAAGCCATTTCGGTTGGCCTGCTGGGCAACGCAGCCGATATTTTCCCGGAAATTGTGCAGAGCAATATTCTGCCAGATTCAGTTACCGACCAAACTTCCGCACACGACCCTTTAAATGGTTACCTGCCTAAAGGCTGGACCATGGAATACGCTGCAGAAATGCGGAAAAAAGACGAGGCCGCGGTGGTAAAAGCGGCCAAGCAATCCATGGCTATCCAGGTGGAAGCCATGCTGGAGCTGCAAAAGCGCGGCGCCGCCACCCTCGACTACGGCAACAATATTCGCCAGATGGCCCTCGAAGAGGGTGTGGAAAATGCCTTCGACTTCCCCGGATTTGTACCCGCCTATATTCGCCCGCTGTTCTGTGAAGGTGTAGGCCCTTTCCGCTGGGCGGCCCTGTCCGGCAACCCGGAAGATATCTACAAGACCGATGCCAAAGTTAAAGAGTTGATCCCCGACAATCCGCAGCTGCATAACTGGCTTGATATGGCCCGTGAGCGCATTCATTTCCAGGGACTGCCCGCACGTATCTGTTGGGTTGGTCTGAAAGATCGTGCCCGCTTGGCTCTGGCATTTAACGAAATGGTCGCCAATGGCGAATTGGAAGCACCAGTGGTTATCGGCCGCGATCACCTAGACAGCGGCTCAGTGGCCAGCCCTAATCGCGAGACAGAGGCCATGATGGATGGCTCCGATGCTGTCTCCGACTGGCCGTTGCTAAACGCCCTATTGAATACCGCCTCCGGTGCCACCTGGGTATCCCTGCACCACGGTGGTGGTGTCGGCATGGGCTTCTCCCAACATTCAGGTGTGGTGATTGTCTGTGACGGCACCGAAGCTGCGCGCAAGCGTATCGAGCGTGTTCTCTGGAATGACCCTGCCACCGGCGTAATGCGCCACGCTGATGCCGGCTATGAAGTCGCGAAAAAATGTGCAAAAGAACAGGGCCTCGACCTGCCCATGCTGAAAGACTGATTTTTTACCGCAATAAAAATACCGCCGGTAGAAATCTCTTACGGCCCGAATAATTTTTTCGGGCTGGACGACCGGCGCCAGTGCAGTAAATATTTTTTGGTGAATTAATTTATGTATCAATTGGAAATCGATCCCGGCCAGTTAAGCCTTGCGCAACTGCGCCGCGTAGCTCGCGAGTCGGTGCAGCTGTCCCTGGCAAAAAGTGCCTACCCCGCTATCGAAGCTTCTGCCCACACCGTTGCCCAGGTAATTACCGAAGGCCGCACGGTATACGGTATCAATACCGGTTTTGGCCTACTCGCCAACACTCGCATTGAAAAGCACGACCTGGAAAACCTGCAACGCGCTATTGTACTGAGCCATGCCGCCGGCACCGGCAACTTTATGAGCGAAGCTACCGTACGCTTGCTGATGGTACTGAAAATCAACTCCCTGGCCCGCGGTTTTTCCGGCGTGCGCCCTCAGGTTATTGAAGCACTGATACAACTGGTTAATGCAGGCGTTTACCCTGCAATTCCCGAAAAGGGCTCTGTAGGTGCTTCAGGTGACTTGGCACCGCTGGCCCATATGAGTGTGGTACTGCTGGGCGAAGGTGAAGTATTTATTAAAGGCGTACGCAAGCATGCCCATGAGGGCCTGAAAGCCGCAGGCCTGGAGCCTATCACCCTGGCTCCCAAAGAGGGCCTCGCCCTGCTAAACGGCACCCAGGCTTCCACCGCCTTTGCTCTGCTCGGCCTGTTCGCCAGCGAGGATTTATTCGCCGGCGCACTGGTTACCGGTGCCATGACACTGGAAGCCGCCAAGGGCTCACGCCGTCCCTTCGACGACCGTATCCACAACGCCCGTGGCCAACAGGCACAGCGGGATGTCGCCGCCGTTTACCGCGACCTGCTCGGTGAAAATAGCCAGATCGGTGATTCACATCAGTTTTGCGAGAAAGTGCAAGATCCCTACTCCTTGCGCTGCCAACCCCAGGTAATGGGCGCCTGTCTCCAACAAATGCGCTTTGCCGCTGAAGTGCTGCTGGCCGAAGCAAATGGTGTTTCCGACAACCCACTGGTATTTACCGACGAGAAAAACCCGGATAACTCTGACATTATTTCCGGCGGTAATTTTCACGCGGAACCAGTGGCCATGGTCGCCGATAACCTGGCGTTGGCACTGGCAGAAATCGGCTCGCTATCCGAACGCCGTATGGCCCTGCTGATCGACAGCAACTTGTCCGGCCTGCCCCCGTTCCTGGTGGAAAATGGCGGAGTAAACTCTGGCTTTATGATCGCCCAGGTTACTTCTGCCGCATTGGCCAGTGAAAATAAATCCATGGCACATCCTGCCAGCGTGGACTCCCTGCCCACTTCCGCAAACCAGGAAGACCACGTTTCCATGGCGACTTTTGCCGGCCGCCGCCTGCGGGAAATGGCCGACAATACCTGTGGTATTTTGGCTGTGGAATTACTCGCAGCTTGCCAGGGGTTGGATTTTCGCGCTCCATTAAAGTCCACAGAAAAACTGGAATCGGCGAAGACAAAACTGCGCGAGCGAGTGCCTTTCTATGATAAAGACCGTTACTTTGCTCCGGATATTGAAGATGCTAAACAGCTACTAAGCAGCGGCGCTTACCTCGATGCTGTAAGCCCGTTAGTACTGCCGAGCGCCAAATAATTTGATTTAGCTCCCGCAACCAGCAAGGCTGGCAGGAGCCTTTCTCACAAAATATCGGCGATATTCCATCCCGGTATTTTGTGAATATTTAGTGGTTTTACCCCCTCCCCACCTTACCGTTTTTGCTCCAGACAACCGCCTCTCAGAAGTGGGACTTTCCATTCGTCTCATCTCATTACCAATTTGCCCGCCAATCCCCTACTAGAACATTTTTTTTACTTCATGATGATTTTTGCGACAAAAGTGCTAGGCTGATTATTAGACGTTTTACCCGCCAAAAGGCGTGGAGGTCTTGATGAAATCGCTGTCCAGAAGGCTGCTCTGTGGCTCTGGCTTTGCACTGGCAATCGCAGCGGGAGCTTCCCTCTCTGCTTGCAGTGGTTCCGGCTACCCATGTGGGAGTTACGATTGTTCAGCCAGTTATTACGGATACAGCCCTTATTACAGTAAGACCTATTACAACCTGCGTGGTCGCTATGCCCACTGTCACCCCGATGGCACTTGTCACAACGTGCAGCATTGTAATTTCTACTGGGACGGCAATTTCTACCGCCTGAGACCACCGGCAGTAGTGAACAGAGGCTTTCAGGTGCTTGATCCTCCCGACCCACGCTTCCGCGCCAGGCCCTATTAATCCCGAAATTTAGTGTTCGCCAGATTGGCACACACAAGGGGCTTGCCCCCTGTGGGCACGGCCTCTCCGGGGGAAATTCCACTTACCGGAGAAAGCACTATGAATAGAGCTGTGAAGTCGGTGATTATCGCCGCCACGGTATGTGTGGGCCTCACCTTAGGGGCCTGTACAACCGGAGGTTATGGTGGCTATTACAGTGGGGGGAATCGCCTATACCTCCTCTTACGTATACCCTTACGCCACCCCCAACTACTACCCTTCAAGTAATATTTATGTCTCCTACCGAACGCCCGTTTACCAGTACTACCGGGCAACACCGCGCTACGGCTACTACTATGGCGGAGCCTACTCCTATTACCGCTCCCCCGCGCTCCGCGGAAATCCTCGCTATCGTGCGAGGTACTACTATCGTGGGCTGCCTTACTACAACCGCTTCTACTCTCCCAGACCATCCTACCTGCGTGTTCGCGCCTACCATGGCGGATATCGCGGCCACCGAGTGTATCGCAGCCATCGCGGGTATAGAGGACATCGCGGTTACAGAGGGCATCGCGGGTATCATCGCGTTCGTGGAGGGCATTACCGCGGGAGACGCTAATCATCCGCTGTTATAAAAATTTTTACCCCACCGGGATTTTTCCTAGTCCCGGTGGGGCACTAAAAAGCGGGACAGACATTGGTCTTTAAAGTGAACACAACCCTGAAATCTGGGCCTCAAAAAACCAATACTCTAGAAATTGAAAGTTTCGACAAGCTATCTTCACCTCATCACTTGCGATAAGTGTCGCCACAATTTACAAAATGTCGCTTATTTCCTCACTTTGACATTTATTCCCTCTAATCTGAGAAAAGACACATCACAAGCTTGTGCAACTCATTGCAAGTCAAGAGGTAACTGCGGTGCAGAAATTACTACTGCTTCTGCTTACCATGGCCCTGGCAACAGGAGTTGCCGGTTGTTCGACAACCGCGCCCAAGGGAAGCCCCAAGTCACTGTCCTTGAACGGGCAAAAATTTCACTGTGTAGAGCAGGAATTGGAAACTAAAACCCTGGTGCGTTGTAGCCACTCCGGCTAAAAATAGATTTAAATACTCCGATTTTTATTTAAATTTGAAATTTACAGTTGAGTAAGATGAGCTTTACTCAACGCGAACAACCCGCAGGGTATCTGTGTGACCACCAATATCCTGTTGATAGCCTCGCGAAACCAAAACAAAATCTCCTGGCATTAACAGCTTCCTCTGCTTCAGGTGGCCTATTGCCTTTTGGTCCCTGGAGGGTCCATCCATGCCCGCAACTGCCATCAATACCGGATCGACGCCCCGGTAAAGCGCCACACGGTTACAGATACGGCGGTGTCGACAAAAGGCATAAATGGGGATTACCGAACGGACCCGTGACATCAGTAGAGCAGTATTTCCGGTTTCGGTCTGGCAGATAATCGCCTTGATATCCCTGCAATGATTCGCAATGGTAATAGCAGCCACAGCAATACAAGCATCACCAGCCGGATAATTACCACGTAAAATATCTGAGGGCCTCTGGGTAGCACGGTGTTTTTCCGCCCCAATAATCACCTCAGCCATATGCCGCACTGTCTCCACCGGGTAACGACCGCTGGCAGTTTCCGCCGAGAGCATTACCGCATCAGTACCATCCAGGACAGCATTGGCAACATCACACACTTCGGCCCTTGTCGGCACTGGGTTGGAAATCATCGACTCCATCATTTGAGTAGCGGTGATTACTGTGCGATTCAGGTAGCGCGCAAATTTAATCAGGTGTTTTTGTACCCCCATTAACTCCGCATCGCCAATCTCTACCGCCAAGTCACCGCGTGCCACCATTATTGCGTCGCTTGCCAGGATTAATTTTTCCAAATGCGCATCACTGGAAACCGCTTCAGCACGCTCTATTTTGGCGATGATTTGGGAAGTGCCGCCAGCCTGTTGCAGGAGTTCCCGCGCCCGGTGAATATCCTGAGCCTCACGGGGAAAGGAAACAGCCAGGTAATCCAGTTGCAACTCCGCGGCTACCTGAATATCCCGCAGGTCTTTTTCAGTCAAGGCCGGGGCTGTGAGTCCTCCACCTTGTTTATTAATCCCTTTGCGATCCGAAAGCCAGCCCCCTGACTCCACTTCAGTAATAACTTCAGTGCCTTCGATTTTTTTACTCGCAAACTGAGGCGACCATCGTCCAATAAGAGGCAATCGCCGAGGACACAATCCTGTGCTAACTGGGGATAATCCACCGATACCCCATTGGCATCGCCACCCGCATCCGCTCGGTTGGGGTCGAGGACAAATTCCGAACCGCTCTCCAGTAAAACTCGACCATCGCCAAATTTGCCCACCCGAATTTTAGGTCCCTGCAAATCACCGAGAATCGCAACATGACACCCCTGCCGCGCCGCCTCAGCACGAACCTGTTCGGCCCGGCGGCGGTGATCTGCGGAAACACCATGGGAAAAATTGAGGCGTACCATATTGACTCCCTCCGCAATCAACTGGCAGAGGGTATCGCTCTGGTCACTCGCGGGACCGAGTGTGGCGACAATTTTCGTGCGTCTGATCATGTCTGTATTTATCCGCAAATCCCTACCCCCATCTCAGTGGAAGCATAGCTTGTCACTCCTGTCGACTCCCTATCGCAGGCAATTACTAGGCTTATATATGAGGCAGATTCCGGCTGGATATATTGGACAAAGCGGGAAAACGAAAATCGGAATAAGGGAGTTATTCGCCAATGAGCAGGTTGGTGCAAATATGGCTACTGGGAGCCCTGCTGGTAATTGGCGGATGCCTGGCAACCGGTTCGGAGGAAGCAAGAGTCATACAAAATGCGGGGAACCCGCAGAGTGTATGCGGTAAAAAGTGGCAGTTGGTGCGCCTGCGAGTTAACGGGGCCGCTATCCCGGTACAAAAACCGGAAAACTTCACATTCCTGTGCAACCCCGATGGCAATGTAATGGGCCGCAGCGGCATCAATACCTATCGTGGGGAATTACAAATTACGGCCAACGGCCAGATGTTGTGGGACACCTCCAGCTTTGTATCTACCAAAATGGGCGGTCCACCCCAGCTGCTGCAACAGGAACATACTTACCTGCGGGCGCTCTCCGGCACCCGCCAAGCTTTTACCAAATCCCGGGGAAAACGCCTGATCCTGCGCGATGCTTCCGGTGATATATATATTGAATATGTCCGTGCAGGACCTTGAACGCCACCACAGACCGCTGGTAATTTTTACGATTAAATGTCGCAATACTTACGAGAACGACATCATGCCGCGAGATCACTTACGCTTGCAGCTTATGATTCCAAGCCTGCTCGCCCTGCTTCTTTCCGGGTGTATGTCCTTTGACGCCCCCAGTGAACCCCAGCCTCTCCGACATTCAGCCTGGTCTGCCTGTAATCACGAGTGGGTTCTGTCCAGTCTGAAAGATGGCGAACATACCTATGAGTACCTACTCATATGGCGGAAATTTTGGCGCGAAAGACCTTTTTTCACCTGTGACCGCTTTGGTTTTGTACGCGGAAGCGGCGGTGTAAACCCCTACCTGGGACGCTTTTCCCTGGAGAGCAACGGTGCTCTGTCCTGGTCAACAGTCCCAGCCATCTCACGTAAAGGCCGGGCCCATCCCAGTGATGAGCTGGAGGCCGACTACCTGAAGGCACTGCGCAAAGCCCGACTCCTCGAAGTCGTTGGGGACAAATTGATTATGAGTAGTCGCGACAGCAATACCCGGCTCGAATTTAGTCGGGTTGATGAAATCATGCGCTAAGATCACTCTACACAAAGGTTACAAGCATAAAAAAGGCGACCCAAAGAGTCGCCAATATTACAATCAAGAAGAATCAAAAAGATGAGTCAGATGCGCATTCGCTTAAGAAAGCCTCTATGCCGCGCATCATACTTTCAAAAAGTGACAAAAACATGACCACGGCGCACCTACAAACGGCGACGCTGGTGCCTCTCCAGGTTTTCCTGCCGCTTGCGCTCACTCTTGCGTAGTAACAAATAGGTCGCACCCATACCACCATGTTGCTTCTGCGCACTGTGGAAAGCTAGAACCTCATCCAGTTGCGGCAACCAGTGATTAATACAGCTTTTCAAAAGCGCCGGCTGCTTACGTCCCTCCCCTTTTCCATGAGTGATCAGGGCACAGCGTACGTCCGCCTCCACACAATCCCGCACAAATTCCACGACGATACTACGCGCCATCTCCACAGAGTGGCGATGCAAATCCAGGCGAGCATCCACTGTGTACTTACCCAGACGCAAATTGCGGAATACCCCGTTTTGCACCCCATCCCGCTTAAACTCAATAGGGTCCCAGGGTGCCACCAGCTCAACATACTCGCCGGAGAGGGGATTCATTTCGCGCTCAGTCTTGCGAGTGGCCGCAGCGCGGCGCTCACGCAGGATTTGCTCAGGTGTTTCACCTTCCTTGCGCAATGTCACCCGGCGCTCCTGCACCAGTGGTTTAACCCCCCAGTTCACCGAGGGCGTCTTTAAATAACTTGCTGTCGCTGCTCACGAAATACCCCCTGCCAGCGTCAGTCTAGAAATAAATCCTTAGTTAATTCCCCCGCATTGGACGGGTTGTGAGCATAGTCGGTAAAGTCCTTTACACCACGCTCCACCAGAAGCTCTTCATCGATTAACTGGCGTCCAGTAAGAGTACCTTTCTCAGTCGCCAGTATTTCGTAAGCAGCATCCGCCATGATCGCCGGTTTGCGGCTCTGTTCAAACATCTCGCGGTTGCCCACCGCAAATTCGATTGCCGCAGTAGCCACCAACGTACGCGGCCATAAAGTAGTCACGCTAACTCCCGCCTCACGCAGCTCTTCAGCCAACCCCAAACTCAAGATGGTCATACCGAATTTGGAAAGGGCATAGGGGGCAAAGGGCCCCAACCACTTGGGCTGTAAATTCAGCGGGGGGCACAAGCTGAGAATATGGGCGTTGTCAGACTTCTTAAGGTAGGGAATTGCCAAGTGAGCCGTCAGATACACTGCGCGACTGTTGATGTTCTGCATCAGGTCGTAGCGCTTGGGCGGGGTGGACTCTACATTGGTCAGGTTGATCGCGCCGGCATTATTGATCACCGCGTCGATACCCCCAAACCTGTCTGCGGCCTGAGCCATCGCGTCCTGAACCCGCTGCTCATCACGCACATCCACCTGCAGGGCCAAGGCCTTTCCACCAGAGCCCTCAACCTCCTGGGCGACCGAGAAGATGGTGCCGGGCAGCTTTGGATGTGGTTCTGCCGACTTGGCAGCAATCACAATGTTTGCACCGTCCGCTGCGCACTTCAGCGCTATAGCACGACCAATACCTCGGCTGGCGCCGGTGATAAAAATGGTCTTGTCCTTAAGTGCCCCTGTATTCTCTGTCAGGGTTACAAACTCTTCACTCATATTCCTCAGCCTCCGGGGCAATAACTGCCGGACTGTAAATTTCCTTGAAGATCGCCGGCATACGTTTCGGCCTACCACTGGACAGCTCGATGCACACCATCCGCCACTGGGCCCGCAATACCAGTGCCCCATCGGCGGCGCGAAAGACTTGAAAGCGGCGGGTCATATTCAGGCGCCCATCCACCTCTGTCAGCCAGGTGCCAAATACCAGTTCATCCCCCTCTCTCGCCGCCAGTATATAGTCATACTCTCCGTGGCGAATGGCCATTCCCCGGTCGAGATCCTGGTAATTCGTGACATCTAATCCCAGTTCAGCACTGTGAGCCCAGGCTGTAGCTTCACACCAGTGCACATATTCCGCATTGTTGGCATGGCGCAGGCCATCTACATGGTGTGTACCTACGGTCACTCTGCGCGTAAAGGGTGTCGGTAAATCCCACTGCATAAGCAACTCCCAGCAATTCTTTAGGTTCTTATGGGAACAGAAATTCCACCACTCGCCCAGAGGGCAAGTTGCAGGTATAAAAAAAGGCCCCCTCAGGGACCTTTTTGACAAGTGACGTGTGATTATGCGTCAGCTTGTGCACCTTCGGCCTGCTTCTGGGCCTGATCCAGCGCCTGGGCGAACAGCGCATCAAAGTTAACCGGCGGCAGCATCAGGGCCGGGAAAGAACCTTTAACTACAGCGTTGTCGATCACTTCGCGGGCGTAGGGGAACAGGATTTGCGGGCAGGCAGTATTCAGTGCCTGGGCCAGCTGCTGACCTTCCAGACCTTTAATGCCAAACAGGCCGGCTTGTTTTACTTCCACCAGGAAGGCGGTGTCTTCTTCCAGCTTCACAGTGATAGTCAGAGTGAGCGCAACCTCATACAGGTCTTCATCAACCTTGGCGGTCTTGGTGTTCAGCTCCTGGTTAACCTGGGGCTTCCACTGTTTCTTGAAAACCTCGACACCCATGGGAGTCTCGAAGGAGAGGTCCTTCAGGTAGATACGCTGCATCGCGAATTGTACTTGTGGAGCCTCTGCGTTTGCCGCGCCGTTTAATTCTTCAGCCATGTTACAGCCTGTTCTTTATAAAGTTTATTGATGCCTTCCGTGAGAAAGACTCCCTGTATGAGTCTTCAGATTGGGGCCTGAAAATACCGTTTCAAGGCCCGGTACGGATAAATAGCAAAAACCTGCCGCCGCATGTGGCACACGGCGACAACCTTTTTCAGCCAGTGGATTTCAGTAACTTATCCAACTTGCCAGCGCGCTCCTGCGCCATCAAATCGTCACAACCTCCCACATGAACATCGCCAACCCAAATCTGCGGCACTGAGCGGCGCCCCGCTTTAGCCGCCATCTGCGCACGCAGTTCCGGTTTATTATCCACCGCGATCTCGCGATAGCTCACGCCCTTGCTGTCGAGTAGTTGCTTGGCACGAATACAGTAGGGACAGAAACGGGTGGTGTAGATGACTACATCCTGCATAACAAAACTCCGCCAAATGCTATCAAAACAAGCTACCGCTCTAACTCTTTCCCTTGACCAATGGCAGGTTCTGGTTGCTCCACTCACTCATGCCACCCTGCAGGCGGCGCACCTGGAAGCCTTTTTGTTTCAACATACGCCCTACAGGCCCTGCGTGCTGACCCATTTTGTCCGCGACAATAATGACCTTATCTTTAAAAGGCTCCAGCTCAGCAATGCGCTCAGCCACGTCCCCGTGGGGGATATGCAGGGCATCGACGATATGCCCGTCAGTGAATTCACTGCGATCGCGCACATCCAGCACCTTGGCCCCATCGCTGTTAATCAGCCGGGTAACTTCATGCATGGATACCGGTACACCGGCCTTATAGCGCTCGCTCAGAACCAGCGCATAGAGCAATGCCACGAGCAGGCCAACCAACAGCCATTGCTCACTCAAAAAGACGAAAAAATCCACTCCGCCCCCAAAATCCTTAGTGGTTATCGTTACGGCGCTGCTGCGCCAAAGCTGGCGGGAGTATACACGATTGTGGCGAATTTCTAACCAGTAAAATGGTACCTCCGCCGTGCTTACACTACCTTTGCGAGGCTGCGCCCTGGCTAATCGACATGGTTAAATGATGGCCGAACAGGTTAAAATCCGCGTCCGCAATTTAAACCATCCAATAGAGGAATCCCGTCGCTATGGCCGCTCCGCAAGCCCCGCACAAACGCCCCTTGGTCCTGCTGATTCTGGACGGCTTCGGCCACAGCGACAATCCCGAGCACAATGCGGTTCACGCCGCAAACTCCCCGGTTTGGGACAACATCTGGGCCAGCCGCCCAAAAACCCTGATCCAGACCTCCGGTATGGCAGTGGGCCTACCCGATGGACAAATGGGTAATTCTGAAGTGGGACACATGACCCTGGGTGCCGGCCGAGTGGTGTATCAGAACTTCACCCGGATCAACAAAGCAATTCAGGATGGCGACTTCTTCCGCAACACTGCCTATACAGCGGCTGTGGACAAAGCCATCGCCAATAACGGTGCGGTGCACATTATGGGGTTACTGTCTGAAGGCGGTGTGCACAGCCATGAAGACCACATCGTCGCTATGGTGACCCTGGCTGCGCAGCGCGGTGCCCGCGCCATTTATGTACACGCTTTCCTGGATGGTCGTGACACGCCGCCGCGCAGCGCCGAGCCCTCTATCGCACGGCTGATGCAGGTATGTGATTCCATAGGCAATGCTCATATGGCTACCCTTGCCGGCCGCTACTTTGCCATGGACCGCGATCAACGCTGGGAGCGCACCGAATCTGTCTACGACATGCTCACCCTCGGTACCTCAGAGTACAAAGCGTCTGACGCCCTGGCCGGATTGGCCGCCGCTTATGAGCGCGGTGAAAGTGATGAATTCGTTGCCCCGACAATTATCGGCGAGCCCGCTCCCATCCAGAATGGCGACGCTCTTATCTTTATGAATTTCCGCCCAGATCGCGCGCGCCAGCTGACTCGCGCCTTAACCGAAACGGACTTTAGCGGCTTCAAGCGCAAAGCCAAACCAGAACTGGCGGACTTTGTGATGACCACCGAATACGCTGCGGATATCCACGCCAGCTGTGCCTTCCCACCGGAAAATCTGGTGAATTCCCTCGGTGAATATCTGTCGACTCAGGGCAAGACCCAGCTGCGCATTGCCGAGACCGAAAAATACGCCCACGTTACTTTCTTCTTCAGCGGCGGTCGCGAAGAGCCCTACAGCGGTGAAACCCGCGAACTGATCAAGTCCCCCGACGTAGCTACTTACGACCTACAACCGGAAATGAACGCGCCGAAAGTCACCGACAAGCTGGTGGCGGCGATTGAGAGCGGCGCATATGACGCCATTATCTGTAACTACGCCAATGGCGATATGGTCGGCCACACAGGGGTATTCGAAGCCGCTGTAAAAGCCGTGGAAGCCCTGGACCAATGTGTGGAACGTGTCGTAGATGCTGCCCTGGCCGCCGGCGGCGAAGTACTGATTACTGCTGACCACGGCAATGTAGAAGAAATGTTCGACGCCAACTCCGGCCAGGTCAGCACCCAGCACTCCACCCTGCCGGTACCATTTGTCTACATCGGTGAACGCAATGTACAAATGTGTGACGGAGGCAGTCTGGCGGACGTGGCTCCAACCATGTTAGCGTTGATGGATCTGCCACAGCCGGCAGAGATGACCGGCCACAGTTTGGTAAAAATGGACTGATGAAAACTCTCGTACTCTTCCTGATTGCCCTGCTGTCACTGCCCGCCTGGAGCCAGGCAGAAGCGGACCAGCAGGCACGCCTCGCGGAAATCAAGCAGCGCATCGAATCCCTGCAACTGGAACTTAACCAGGTGCGCGGGCAGCGCGACCAGCTGCTCAAGGATCTGGAAGAGAACGAGAAGGACATCTCAGGGCTTCACCGGCGGATAGACCAGATTAAAAAAGATATGCGCAGCCGCTCGGACAAGTTGCGTGAACTGCAGCGGGAACAGAAGCAGCTGCAGGAGGCGCGACGAAGTATGCAGCGGCGGGTCGAACAGGAGATCGCCGCCGCTTACCGACTAGGCCGACAAGAACAGATCAAGCTCCTGCTCAACCAACAAGATCCCCAGAACATCGCTCGCCAACTCCGCTATCACGATTACTTCCTCCAAGAACGCAGCCACACCATTGACAGCTACCTGGAAACCCTCGCCTCACTAGAGACCGTCAGCAGTTCTATTGAGCGTGAGCAGCTAGTTCTGCAGGGAGAACGGGAACAGCTACAGGAGCGCCAGAGTAAGTTGCGCAGTGCCCAGAAGAATCGCAAACGCACCCTCGACAAGCTGGCTGCGAAACTCGCTGATGGCAGTGGCGAGCTTAAGCAATTGCAGGGCGATCGCTCACGCTTGCAAAAATTGATTGATGAAGTTGGCCGCGCCATCGCCTCTCTCGTGAATCCAGGGGAGCAAAAGCCCTTTGCTCGCCAGCGAGGCAAGATGCAGTGGCCGGTAAAGGGGCGCCGCGCCAACGCCTATGGACAGCGCCGCACCAATGGCATCACCTGGAAGGGCGTGACTATCCGCGCAGCCGAAGGAGAGCCTGTGCGTGCTATACACCGCGGGCGAGTGGTATTTTCTGACTACCTGCGCGGCCACGGCATGCTGGTGATTCTCGATCACGGTGACGGCTATATGAGCCTCTATGCACACAACCAATCCCTTACCCGCAATATTGGCGAGTGGGTGGAGAGCGGTGAAACAATCGCGCGCGTGGGCAATACAGGCGGGCTTACTCAGAGCGGTGTCTATTTTGAGATCCGCCATCGCGGTAAGGCGAAAGATCCAACTGCTTGGTGCCGATCCTGATAAGCTGTCGGCGGCAGAGGCCCAATCTTTTGTCGCCATTCCACAACAATCGCTGTGATGAATAAGGTTTCAAGTACACTTTCTTCTATCGGGTGTCCTGTCCTAACAAACCACTAGGCCAGGAAGTCCAAAGACCCCGCCACCAGCTACTCAGCCCACCTGTAAGACAGTTCGTTTTATCGCGACTAAGCCTATGACATCGTAGAAAATGGCGTCATCTTAGAATCCCTGCCAATCTCTGCGGTCTACACTTTCGCAAAGCAGCGAAGAAATAAGGCAGAGGTCACAACAACATGTTCATACCCAAGGCGCTGACCACCTTTCTCGGCGCGGCCACCCTCGCAACCCTGCCTTTGATGGGTCTTAGCGAAGGAGGCAAGCAACCCGATGTCATCGCCGAGGCCACCGGGCGCCTACCTCTAGAAGACTTACGCAGCTTTGCCAAAGTATTCGAGCAAATCCGCCAGGGGTATGTCGAGGAAGTAGACGATCGTACCCTGCTTGAATATGCCATCAAAGGTATGCTGCAGGGCCTCGACCCTCATTCTTCCTACCTCGACCGCCGCTCCTTCGATGACCTGCAAGCCAATACCACCGGCGAATTTGCCGGCCTGGGTATCGAGGTTGGTATCGCGGATGACCACATTACCGTGGTGACACCGATGGACGATACTCCTGCCTCGCGCGCGGGCTTAAAGGCCGGGGATGTCATATTGCGCCTTGCGGGTAAATCCATGAAGGGTGTCAGCCTGGATGAGGCGGTGGAATGGATGCGTGGCCCCAAAGGCAGCAGTGTCACCCTGACTATCGCCCGCAAAGGCCACAAAGAACCTTTCGATGTCACCCTCAAACGCGACACCGTGCGTGTGCGCAGTGTGCGCAGTAAAGTACTCGATGAAGGCTACGGCTATTTACGCATCAGTCAGTTCCAGCTGGATACCGGCACCGATGTGGCGGAAGAGTTAATCAAGCTGCAGAAAAAGGGCCCTCTCAAAGGCCTGATTATCGATCTGCGCAACAATCCAGGTGGTGTCCTGCAATCTTCGGTTGAAGTAGTGGATGCTTTCCTGGAAGAAGGGCTGGTCGTCTATACCGAGGGCCGTAATGAATCCTCCAATCTGAGCTACTCTGCCGAACCCGGAGACCTGACAGAAGGTGCTCCACTAGTAGTGCTGATCAATGCCGGCTCTGCCTCGGCAGCGGAAATTGTCGCCGGAGCTCTACAGGACCACCGCCGCGCCGTAGTAATGGGGACTGATAGCTTTGGCAAAGGCTCAGTGCAAACAGTGATTCCCATCACTAACGAGCGCGCAATCAAACTCACCACTGCACTTTATTATACCCCCAATGGACGCTCGATCCAGGCCCAGGGCATCACTCCGGATATTGTGGTGGAAAGGGTAAAGATCACCCGCCTGGAAAATTCCAAGCGCCCCACAGAAGCCGACCTTGCCGGACACCTGAATAACGGCAACGGCGGTGCCGATCGCACCTCTGAGGATCGCGCGCGGGAGCAGGAAGAGCGGGATAACTGGCTGGATCGTGACAACCAGATCTTCGAAGCACTCAATGTGCTCAAAGGGCTGAATCTCTACGCTCACAGGGACAGGGGTCTGCGCGAACGCTTCGCCCGCACAGACGAAAAGCTGTAACTGGCGCGCGGCGGGCCTCCCGGCCCGCCGCCAGCGCACTCGCTCAAAGCCTAGCTTTCCAAGGGCAACTCAATACGCCTACAGGCGCATCTCTATACCTGCTTCCTGCATAAATGCCTTAGCTTCAGCAATGCTGTATTCGCCAAAGTGGAAGATACTGGCCGCCAATACTGCGTCAGCACCGCCATGTAGAACGCCCTCAGCCAAATGCTGGAGATTTCCAACACCGCCGGAAGCAATCACCGGCACAGGTACCGCCTCGGTCACCGCCCTGGTCAACCCCAGGTCGAAACCGTTCTTAGTACCATCGCGGTCCATACTGGTAAGCAAAATTTCCCCGGCACCATACTCAGCCATCTGCCGAGCCCAGGCCACTGCATCAATACCAGTGGGCTGACGTCCACCGTGGGTAAAGATTTCCCAGCGGTTCTCCCCCACCTGCTTGGCATCAATGGCCACTACGATGCACTGACTGCCAAAGCGTTCTGCTGCCTCGCGCACAAACTCAGGGTTCTTCACCGCAGCAGAGTTAATCGCTGTCTTGTCTGCCCCGGCATTTAACAGGTTGCGAATATCTTGCAGAGTGCGTACACCGCCGCCCACGGTGAGTGGAATAAATACCTTATTAGCCATCTTTTCCACGGTATGCAGAATAGTATCGCGCTGCTCATGGGTCGCCGTGATATCCAAAAAGGTAATTTCATCGGCTCCAGCCTCATTGTAGCGGTGAGCAACCTCCACAGGGTCACCGGCATCGCGGATGTCTACAAAGTTCACGCCTTTGACTACACGCCCGGCATCCACGTCAAGGCAGGGGATAATTCGCTGTGCTAACGCCATTACTTATTCCACTGATCACAAAGTTGTTGTGCTTCGCGCAGGTCCAACTTCCCTTCGTAAATTGCCCGCCCCGTAATTGCCCCGTAAATCTTCCTAGTATCCAGCAATTTCTCGATATCCTCGATGCTACTGACACCACCGGAGGCAATTATAGGTAGGTGAGTCGCTTGGGCCATTTCCAGTGTGGCTTCTATATTGACCCCCTGCATCATGCCATCGCGGGCAATATCCGTATATATAATTGAACTCACCCCACAGTCAGTAAAGCGTCTGGCCAGTTCCGCTGCTTTTAGTTCAGACACTTCTGCCCAACCCTCTGTAGCTACCAACCCATCTTTTGCATCCAGCCCTACAATGATATGCCCTTCAAATTCCTTGCAGGCCTGCTGTACCAGCTCCGGAGATTTCACCGCAGCAGTACCAATAATTGCCCAGTTAACTCCTGCATCTAGATATTTCTCAATCGTGTGTAGGTCGCGAATCCCACCTCCAATCTGGACCAGCAAGTCAGAAAAATGCTTGGCAATACCAGTGATGATTTCATTATTCACCGGCTTGCCCGCAAAGGCACCATTGAGATCCACCAAATGCAAACGCTTGATTCCCTGCTGGACCCACTCCTCTACCTGGGCCAAAGGATCCTCGGAAAATACCGTTACATCATCCATTTCCCCTTGGCGCAGGCGCACACACTGACCATCTTTCATATCAATAGCGGGTATTACAATCATGCTTTCCTATTTCCGTCAGCAATTAACTCAATATTTCAAGATAGATCGAGGCAACTCAGGCCCGGCCATTCCAATTGACAAAATTCTTCAACAATCTCAAGCCGCTCTCGGCACTCTTCTCCGGGTGGAACTGCGTAACAAAGATATTCCCCCTGGCCATTGCCGCAGCTAGTGGGAGGCCATACTGCGTCTCACCCGCTATCTCATCATTGTCTATTGCCGGAACATAGTAGCTGTGCACAAAATAAAAACGGCTACCATCAGCAATGCCCCCCAAAGAGGGTGTTCACGGGTTTGCCGCACCTTATTCCAGCCCATATGTGGTACTTTCAAACGCTCGCTGCCCTTCACCGTTAAAAGGTCGCTAGTAAAAAATTTTACGGGCTGCGGAAAGATATCCAAGCAATCAATCCCACTATTCTCCTCGCTGTGGCGCATCATAATTTGCATACCCACGCAGATTCCCAGTATCGGGATATCGGCGGCAATAGCATCTTTGAGTAGCGGGGCAAAGCCCGCTTCAACAAACCCTGCCATGCAATCGCGAATGGCACCGACTCCAGGGACTAATATGCGTTCTGCGCCCTCAGCCTGCTGAGGAGTTTGCGCCAACACAACCTCGACCTCCGGAGCCACTTTATTCAAAGCGCTGGCAACCGAGTGCAGGTTGCCCATACCGTAATCGAGTACTGCGACCTTACCCATCACAAGACTCCTTTGGTGGAAGGCATGGTGCCGGCCATACGCGGGTCCGGGGTTAGTGCCATACGCAGGGCGCGGCCGAAGGCTTTGAATACAGTCTCTACCTGGTGGTGGGCGTTATGGCCGCGCAGGCAATCGATATGCACCGTCACCAGGGCATGATTGACGAAGCCCTGGAAGAATTCAAAAAACAGTTCGGTATCGAAATTGCCGATACGCTTTTGAGTAAAAGGCACTTCCATCACCAGGCCTGGGCGCCCTGAGAAATCAATCACCACCCTGGAGAGGGCCTCATCCAAAGGCACATAGCTATGGCCATACCGGGTCATGCCCTTCTTGTCTCCCAATGCTTGGGTAATGGCTTTGCCAAGGGTAATGCCGATATCTTCCACCGTATGGTGGTCGTCAATATGAATATCGCCGTCGCAGCTAATGTCCATGTCGATCATGCCGTGGCGGGCAATTTGATCAAGCATATGCTCAAGGAAGGGAACCCCAGTCGCGAACTGGCCATGGCCCTGGCCATCCAGATTAACGCTGACTTGAATCTTGGTTTCCAAGGTGTCACGAGTGACGCTAGCTGTACGCATCGAAAGCGATCCTTATTTGCACGATAAGACAGAGGGCGCAAATTATAGGATGAATGACACCCCCTGTGGTCCGCTAGTGTCAGATGAAACTTGATTCATAATCACAACTACATATCATGCGCGGTATGGTTACTCTAAAGCGCCGAAAATCCCATTACTGGGCCAGCCTGTTTCTGTTACTCGCCGTAGTAGCAGCTCAGCCGCTGTGGGCGGAGCACTTCCACCTGGGCAACACCCAGGTGGAGATGTGTGACCTGTGCTGTATGCATTCACCTGCAGCACTCGGCAGCGAGCCATTGCTCGTACAGGCTGAGCCCCAAAGTCACTACGAACGGCCCTCTGCGCCAACAGCCCACAATTGCCAGCCAGAGCGCCAGAGTGCGCGCGCCCCTCCCTTCCCCCTGTCACTCAGTTAATACCCAAGAACCGATAATTTTTTAGTGAATGCCCACGCTGGAGCGCGTGTGGCATTGTCCGCCTGTGACAGGAAAACAACCAATGATTAAGTTCAATACTCTGGCCCTGGCCATTGCCAGCCTGGCCGCGCCCGCTATTTACGCCGCTGAAAACAACTCGACCCTGGAAGAGGTCAATGTCACCGTCTCGCCGCTGGATAAGCCCGCCGACGCAGTGGCAGCTCCGGTTTCTATTCTCTCCGGGGACGCATTGCGCAAATCCGCCGCGGCAACCCTGGGCCAAACTTTGCAAGACCAACCCGGTGTAGCCAATGCCTCCTTCGGCAGTGGCGTGGGGCTGCCGGTTATCCGCGGCCAGAGTGCCAACCGTGTAAAGATCTTGAGCGATAACCTGGATGTATCCGACGCTTCCAACACCAGCGCCGATCACGCCGCCAGTATCGAGCCACTGCTTGCGGAACGCATCGAAATACTGCGCGGTCCCGCCGCCCTGCGCTACGGCAGCGGTGCCGTGGGAGGGGTCGTGAACATCATCGACGGACGTATCCCCACTGCCGTGCCAGAGAAAGTGGAGGGCGCAGTTGAGCTGCGCCACAACACCGCCGACGGCCAGGACGCCTCAGTATTTCGTTTCACCGGTGGTGCTGGGCAGCTGGCGTGGTATGTAGACGGGGTTTATCGGGAAAACGACAATACCGAAATCCCGGGCCTGGCCATCGTTGAGCATGAAGAACACGACGAACATGAAGAGCACGCCGGCGAAGAAGGTGAGCACGAGGACGAGTTCAACACCGATGGCTTCGTGGGCAATACCAATGCCCGCGCCCACAGCTATAGCGGAGGGGTTTCCTGGATCACCGACAGCGGCTTTATTGGCTTCTCTGTAAACCGGCTGGAAAACAATTACGGCATCCCCTTGGGCACTCATGAGCACCACCACGAAGATGAGGACCACGCGGGTGAAGACCACGACGACCACGATGAACACGAGGAGCACGCCGAGGCCGGTGAGGTCGATGCGGTACGCATCGACCTGGTGCAAACCCGCTATGACCTGAAAGGCGAGCACCGCTTCGATGGCGATTACTGGGACAAACTGAGCCTGCGTATCGGCTACAACGATTATGAGCATGTGGAGCTGGATGCCGGAAATCCGGGCACACGCTTCACCAATGAGGCCTGGGAGAGCCGGGTTGAAATAACCCACGATGCCGGCAACGGCTGGCGCGGTGCCTACGGCCTGCAATTGACCGACAAAGACTTTGCCGCAGTGGGTGACGAAGCCTTTATCCAGCCCTCACGTACCCGCAGTGCCGGCTTCTTTACTATGAAGGAGCGCCAATGGAGTAGCTGGCACTTAGATCTGGGCGCCCGGTTGGAGAGAGTGGATATAGACCCAGAAATTGGCAACGACCGCGATTACAATTTGATCGGCGCCAGCGCCACACTGCAGTATTTCCTCGCCGAGCACCAGCATCTCAGCTTCGGCGCCACCCATTCCGAACGTGCCCCCGTGGCCGAGGAACTCTTTGCCGATGGCGCGCACCTGGCGGAATCCCGCTATCTATTAGGCAACAGCGAGCTGGACAAAGAGAGCGGCGTCAACTTGGAGTTGGGTTATCACCACCACAACGAAGCGGCTAGCGGCTGGCACGCTGCGCGCATTGAGGCCAGCGTTTTCTACAACCAGATCAGTGACTACATCTACGCGCAGAACACCGGCGGCGAGGAAGAGGAGTTGCCGGTCTATGCCTATGCCAACCGCGATGCGACTTTCTATGGAGCCGAGGCCTCAGTGACCTTCCCCTTGCAGGGCGGCCACTATATCACGCTGTTTGGCGACATGGTGCGCGCTAGCTTCGATGATGCGATCATCGGTGAAAGCTCTGATGTACCGCGTATGCCACCGCTTCGGATGGGCGTGGCCCTGGGTGCCGATTACGACCAGTGGGGTTGGGAATGGCGCACAGTCGAAGCTGCGGACCAGGATCGCGCCGGCGCCTACGAAGAAGAAACCGACGGCTATACCCGCATGGACCTGAGCGCCGAGTACAGCCTCAATATCGGCGGCAGCAACGCGGTACTCTTTGCCAGTGCGCGCAACCTGCTGGACGAGGAAATCCGCAATTCCACCTCACTGCTACGCGACTATGCCCCGGCACCCGGCCGCAGCATCGAAGCGGGCGTACGGTTTATTTTCTAAAGCACAACTGCTTCAATGAGCCCCGCGGCGCGCCCAGCTCCGCGGGGCTGCATCTCCTACACTTCCCGCATAACCTCTTTATAGAAGTGTGCGGGAACATCGAGTCGCACCGCGGCGTCTGATGTGTATCTGCACGACAAACCTTCTACGGAATAAACAGGGACAATCCACTCCATGGCCTGGATCAAGCGCACTTTTATCGCTCTATTGGTCGTTTTCCTGCTGCTCGCCGGTGCTGTCGCCTGGCTGCTGGCCGGCCTCGACGTAAACCAGTACAAACCACAGCTGGAAAAGCTCGCCGCCAAGCAGGGGATCTCCCTGCAATTGGAAGGTGATATCGGCTGGCAGTTGTGGCCACAGGTTGGCCTGCAGCTGCGCGATGTGGCACTGGCACCGCTACAGCTGCCCAAAGAAACCCTGGTGCGCGCCGATAAAATCGCCATAGGTGTCGCCCTCAGGCCACTGCTACAGCGCCGCGTGCAGGCTCAAGAGATCGTACTGCTGGCGCCACAGATTGAACTCACCGTTGACAAGGAAGGGCGCGGTAACTGGGAGCTGATCAGTGAAGCCCTGGAGGCCCAGAGCAAGCAACCTCCCAAACTGGAAATCCCCAGGGAGACAGAAGAGCCCGCCGAGCAACAAGTGCAGCTTAGCCTGGACAAGCTGCGTATTGAAAATGGCCTGATATCTTACAGTGACGCCCGCACCGGAAAAGCCTACAAGGTCGAAGACCTGCGCGTGATAGCCGACAACCTGGTGCCAGGCGGCGAACCTGGGCAACTGCGTGCCGATGCCAGCATAAGCGGCAGTGACCTGCGTCACCCCCTCAATCTGACATTAGACAGCACCCTGGCCCTGGATGAAGGCCTCAACGGCCTGCGCCTACAACCCCTACAGCTGACCTTTACTGCCGATAACAGTGCCAAAGCCACGATTCACTTGCGCGGTTACGTACGTCGTGACAACAACAACCAGCCCTGGCGCATACAGATGAATCTAAATGCCAGTGCCGACCCCCTGCGCCCCTGGCTTGAGCTGACCGGCACCGAAGTGATTACTCGCGATAGCGCTGTATTACAGAAGCTGAACATTGAAGCCAGCCTCGAAGGCACTGAGCAGAAACTCGATCTGACTCCACTGCAACTGCAGCTCGACAACACGACCTTCAGCGGCAATGCCCAGCTGCGCAACGCGGAGATGCCTGGGCTGGATCTGAGCCTGCGCGGCGGCGCTTTCAATTTGGATAGCTATCTGCCTCCTTCCAAAGAAAAGGAAGAAAAGAAGGGAGAAACCGTCCCCTCCTCCGAAGTAACGGCTCAAGACGAACAGACTGCACACACTCAAACCGCACCTGAAACAGCAAAACCGCTGCAGGCGGAAGAGAAGCACAAAACTAATGAACAGCAGTTATCAGCCCAGCCGGTACCTGCAGAGCCCCTGCCTCTCAGCGCACTGCGCGGCTTTAATGCCAATATCAATGTGACCCTGGACCAGCTACTGGCAGCGGACCTGCAACTGGACAGTCCGGAAATACAACTCACCGTGGATAACGGCCTCTACCAACTGCAAAAACTCAGCGCAGACATCTATGGTGGACAGCTCAATAGCAATGGGCAGTTCAACGCCCGTGCCCAAACGGCTGAAGGCCAGGTACGTGGCGGCCTCAGCAATGTGGATATCGGCAAGGTACAGAAAGCGCTGTTCCCCAGTGAGAAAGTGCAGGTAGCCGGTGAAGCCAGTGTCAATTGGGATGGTCGCACTAAAGGAAAAACCTCCGAAGATCTGCAAAAAAACCTGGTCGCAGCCGTTAATATTTCCAGCAAGGAGCTCTCCATAGCCCCATTCAACCTTGAAAAGAGTATGTGCCAGCTATTTAGTTATGCGGAAAACACGCCTCTGCCAGACAGAGACTGGCCAGCACAGACTGGCCTGCAGGATGTGCGCGCTACTATCGCCGTGAAAGGCGATGAAGTGAAGGTGACCGAAATCCTTGCAGGAATCGAGAATATCGCCATGACAGGTGATGGCGAGATAGATTTACAAAAACAGGACTTCGACTTCGCTCTCGGCCTCGCCCTGGTCGGCGAGAGCACCTCCGCCGACGGCTGTACAGTGAGGAACAAGCGCTGGCGGAACCGCCCGTTGCCTTTACGCTGCAAGGGCGACTTCGATGATGTAGGCCCAGGCACTTGTAAACCCGACAGCCGCCGCCTCGACGACCTGGTACGTGAGGAACTGAAATACAAAGCCAAGAAAAAATATGGTGATAAGGTAGAAGAAAAAGTCGATGAGCTGAAAGAAAAATTGAAAAATCTCTTCGGCCGTTGATCAGAGCCGCACCGGGCCTCGCCCGGTGCGCAACTCCGGTCCCACTATCCCACTCCACTCAAGCTCTCACTACCTCCAACTCCAAATTAGTTTCAAGATTCCACTCAGAGGGCAGCATTGTTGCAGGCTGCTTAGATTTTTTTCCTACCACACCTCAACTTCCCTACTGTTTACACATTCTTTTCCCAATATCAGCCCGATCTCAACGAAATCAATTGGTCAGATAAAGGGAATAACAAAATGCCAATAATGGTCCGAGAGAAAGACAATAACTCCAAGCAGGTAATCGCGAGGCTGGCCACTGCTACCAAGCACCACAAGCCTGATGAGATAGAGTGGGGTAATGACCGCGTTAACTGCTACGCCTGGGCTGCGAACTGCGAGGCCCCAAACTCGGGCAAGCCCAATCCCGGCTCCAACGCCGGCTATGTCGCAACTTTGGAAGATGCCAGCCTGATTGAGGGAGCCAAGCGCGATGGTATGGCCTATGTGGCCAACGCCCCAGCAAACAAGCCACCGCCTTTTTCAGAGGGTTGCTACTGCGTTGCCCTGTATAAGTCCGCAACCGATCACCACTGGTACCGGCGGGACCCGAAAACCGGTATCTGGACTCACAAACCGGGTCCTCATGGGGTAAGAAACTACGGCCCCAATTTTGTGGTTCTGCCCGAGCAGCTGGAAACGGCAAACCATAACTACGGCCTGGCTGCCACCAATTATCGTTTTGTGGCCTATTTCTATGTGGTGGAAGAGGGCATTCAGGTCTGATGACTGCACCGTGAAAAACTAGTGCCGAGGCAACCGCCCACTGCCCTTCCGCTGCATGGGCGACCTGATACGCGAGGAGCTGAAATACAGAGCCAGAAAAAAATATGGCAATAAGATGGAAGAAAAGGTCGACGAACTGAAAGAAAAATTGAAAAATCTCTTCGGCCGTTGATCATAGCCGCACCGGGCCCCGCCCGGTGCGCAACTCCGGCCCCAATATCCCACGCCAGCAACCTCGCAGTACCTTCATGACTCCAAAGCAGTTCCAAAATGCCGTTCTCAAGTGGTTCGATAAACACGGGCGTAAGGACCTGCCCTGGCAGCAGGATATCAACCCCTACCGCGTATGGGTTTCCGAGATCATGCTGCAACAAACCCAGGTAAGCGCTGTAGTCCCCTATTTCGAGCGCTTTATGCGGAGCTTCCCCACCCTGGAAAGTCTCGCCGTTGCGCCGCTGGATAAGGTACTGGCCCACTGGAGCGGCCTCGGTTACTACGCCCGCGCGCGCAACTTGCACAAATGTGCGCAGACAGTTTTGCAAGAGTACGATGGGGAATTTCCACAGGATGTAGAAGCACTCATCGAGCTGAGCGGTATCGGCCGCTCCACTGCCGGCGCTATCGCCAGTATCAGCATGGGGCTCAGGGCACCAATCCTGGATGGCAACGTAAAACGGGTACTGGCCCGCTTTCACGCCGTGGCAGGCTGGCCGGGACAGACTGCGGTAGCCAACAAGCTGTGGGAAATGGCCGAGATTTATACCCCGAATAAGCGTGTCAACGACTACACCCAGGTCATGATGGACCTGGGTGCTACCCTGTGCACCCGTTCCAAGCCCAGCTGTAGCGACTGCCCACTAAAAAATCCTGCGTGGCCCACGCCCAGGGCAATCCTCAAGATTACCCCGGCAGAAAGCCGCGCAAAGAAAAACCGGTGCGTAGTGCCACAATGCTACTGCTGGAGTACGAAGGTGAGATTTATCTGGAGCAGCGCCCCGCTACTGGAATCTGGGGCGGCCTATGGTGCCCTCCCCAGGCAGAAGATGCCAAGGCCTGGCTCAGGCAACAGCGCTGGCGCGCCAGTGAAATACAAACGCTGCCGGCACTGCGCCATACCTTTACCCATTTTCACCTGGATATTTCCCCTGTATGGGTACAGCTCGACAAAGTCACCACACAGGTAGCGGAGAACGGCGCTGGCTGGTATAAACTGCGGCGTCTAAACCGCGCCCGCGCGGCCCAGGAACTGGGGCTACCCGCCCCGATCGTAAAGCTGGCAAAACAATTACTGGCGCTGCAGGCGCCGCTGCTCGCCCCAACGACGGCCGACTAAAAACCAGGAGGAGTCCATGTCCAGAACCGTATTCTGCCGCAAGTACCAAGAGGAATTGGAAGGCCTGGACGCACCGCCTTTTCCCGGCCCCAAAGGCGTGGACATTTTCGAACATGTCTCCAAAAAAGCCTGGCAGGAATGGATGTCACACCAAACCATGCTGATCAACGAGAAGCACCTCAACATGATGGAACCTTCCAGCCGCGCCTATTTGAGCGAGCAGATGATGAAGTTCCTGAGCGGTGAAGAATACGACGCAGCCGATGGTTACGTACCCCCAGAACAGCAGTAACAAGGTCCTGTAAACAGCCCCCGGCAAAGAAGAAAAACTTTTTACAATCAAGGGGTTGACTCTGCCTCAGGGAAGGGCTTTAATACGCGCCTCGCGACGCAGGGGAAGCCCAGCAAGATCGCAAAAGCCCGGATAGCTCAGTCGGTAGAGCAGGGGATTGAAAATCCCCGTGTCGGTGGTTCGATTCCGCCTCCGGGCACCATATTAAAAAGCCTCATCCGCAAGGATGGGGCTTTTTTATGCCGAATGAAAAGCTCGTATCAGTGCTCCGGTATCATCAGACTACTGCATTGGGTAAGAACCTACTGGCTGTTTCGATTACGCTATATCTAAGCACCACCTCTTAGATGATCGCAAGGAAAAACCTGCCCACCAACTCAGACCCTATGCATTCTTTCAAGTTACGGACACAGAGTCACAGGTATCGTTAGCAATCAATATTCTTGTATTGATAAGTTGTGGCTGACACTCCATAAAATAAATCTAAAGGAATTTCCAAAATAATAAACTAAAGATATAACAGTAAAAATAGCTTATTCAACGTAGTAACTTGACACTACACCCGAATTATTTTCTGATTTTATAATCATTAATTAATCATATCTGAAGGTCTATGCCCTGTTATAAAATAACTAGCTATACAAGGATATTTGATAAAATTTAGCGGTCAAACTTGTAGCCTCAAAATTTGGCTTTTCTGTAACCATTACCTTGCTCACAAAAGCGCCTCTGTTTTTCTCACCTAGTGCCAGGCCACTAACTTACCTGTATGTCATAATTAATGGGTAAATTGTCACTTCTATATCTCACTGCCATTGAATTTTGACAATGAAAAACACTGTAGAACCATAAAATGCAGAAAATAAGCCTGTAAATCGAGAGGGCTCGTAGTCGACCATTGATGGTAACTTGTATTAACAGTCACTAAGTCTTAAAAACATAAACAATCAAGCTATCAACATGAAAAATTGCCAGTTAAACTTATCTTCATTAGAAAGTTGAATGAAGTGAAAAAAATGAGTGAAACACTCCGCAATCTTTTATACCAGGAAAACTTAGCTGTACGCTGGGGGGATATGGATGCATTAGGACATATTAATAACGCCACATATTTCACCTACTTTGAACAATGCCGCTGCAGTTGGCTAGAAACTATAAATCGATCTGATAGCGTAGGTGGGAATATTGGTGATGGTCCTGTATTGCTAAATGCAACAGCTAACTTCCATTTACCATTAGTATTTCCCGCCAAAGTTATTGTAACTATGTATGGTGGTGTTCCAGGGCGCAGTAGCTTCAATAGCTACTACGAAATTAGAGAAGCAGATAATACCGACAACCTTTACACCACCGGTGAAGCTAAAATCGTCTGGGTGGACCACAGAACCGGAAAATCGATTCCCGTGCCAGATGATATTCGAGCACTGCTTCCAAATAATTAAGATAGAAAGCCCTCATCGACGAGGGCTTTTATTGCCTTCTCAGATATATTGTAAAATATTTCCCCCTGATCTAAAATAATCATCTAGCTTTCAGAATTATTCATTTCCCCACCCTTGCTATTCTGGAATTCAACCATGACTTTACCAGTGCTGGATGACTTAAGTGAAAGAAAATTTTGATTTAGAGCGTTTTATTAAAGCGCAAGAACACTCTTATGAAGATGCACTTTTAGAGTTAAAGAATGGAAAAAAGCGATCTCATTGGATGTGGTACATATTTCCACAAGTTGTCGGCCTTGGGCACAGCTCCATGGCTCAAAAATATGGAATCAAGAATCTGAAGGAGGCAAAGGCTTATTTAGCCCAGCCCACGCTTGGGCAGAGGCTGAAATCCTGCTGTCACGCACTACTCGATATCCACGATCGCAGCGCTCACGATATCTTTGGATCTCCAGATGATATAAAACTAAAATCATCCATGACCCTGTTTTATATTGCCGAAGAGGGCAACAGTATTTTTATGAAAGTATTGGAAAAATACTACGGTGGTAAATGCGACACCAAGACCTTGGATATACTCAAGAATACACCATAAAATTTTTTAGAACCAGTAAAAGTAATTGATATAAAGGCATAATATCAATACAGCATAACCTGACTGACAAGCGGAAAAGCCACTTTGGAGGAAAAAGAGACTATTCTTCTCAAAGATCAACGCACATTTATTAGATGTGGGTTTGACTGCCGAATAATTAATTAGGCTTAGACAACAAGTCAAAACAAACAAAACATCTATATTTAGCAGATATACAGCACTTTAAGTGGGTTTTTATGACTAATTTAAATCTTACTTACTACCATGATATCCCCCAGGGAATCACTCCTTCGGAAATACGTACCGCCATAAAACTATTTGCTGAGAAACTGTCTCTTTGGCTGTCAGAAAATACAACCGAAAAAGTTCACATAAATGTAAGAGACGGAATGACTGTTCCCGAGCAATATGATGACATTTGCAACGATCACTCCCAAATTGCCCTGATGAAACCTGTTGAATATATTTTTGCTCATAAAAAGAATAATCATATAATTCCTGCCTGTGCAGCATACCGTCCAGTAAATGGGAAAACCGATACCTATTATTATTCTCAAATTTATGTAAATAAGGAAACCGGCATAAAATCCTTATCTGACTTAAAGAAAAGTCCAGGAAAGTATAAAATTGCTTATGGAGATAGATTTTCTACATCCAGTTTTTTGATTCCAGCGGCCCACCTCAAGAGACTTAATATCCATCCATTTCTACACTTCAAGCATTCAATCTTCGCGGGAGGGCACGATTTGGCCGCAAAGGCAGTTTATCAAGGGGAAGCGGATATTGGGGCAGGTCATGACACAGCAATACAGATTTTAGCTAAAACTTTTTCAGATGCTGAAGATAAATTAATTCAAGTAGACCGCGAAAAAATTCACACTGATCCATTGGCAATAAACACTATAGCCTTGCCCAAAGATATATCTTTTAATCAAATACAAAAAGGGTGTATAGAAATCGCTAAGCATTCAGATGTCCAAAAAGCTTTGAGTCTTTTTTGGGGTTGTGTTCATGGCCTGAGCCCAATCACTCACAACTGCTATGAACCCATTGAATCTGCAGTAGACGATATGCACTTAACAGAAAATGATATTTTATCTTAAGAAACGGTATAAAAAGGTCAATAGATTACTGTCCCACCCACTACCAGGAAATATTTCGATGCTCGAACAAGAATTAATATCTCAACTGATTTTTTAAAATTAGTCTACTTTCACCAAGGAATATTAATTTCAGAGTATTAATACATGCCTGAAGAATATAAAACATACTTGGTTACTGGTGCAACTTCTGGTATCGGACTTGCCGCTGCCAGACATTTTTTAACCAATGGCTATCGCGTCATTATTACTGGGCGCAGTAAAGAAAAATTAGATTTTACTCACAAGGAACTTACTAAGAATACTCCTAACGGCAACATGTTACTCCCTATACTTTGCAATATTGGGAAAATGGATCATATCCATAGGATGGCAAATCAACTTAAAGGTAAAAATATTTATCTCGATGCCCTAATATTAAATGCAGGAATATTCCTTCGAGGAACATTTGAAGAAAGCGATGAAGAGTTGTTTGATTCAACATTCAACATCAATGTGAAAGGACAGTTCTTCACCATTCAAAAATTGCTTCCTGTTCTAAAAACCCCTCAAGCATTGTAATGATTTCAAGTATTGCTATTCATAAAGCTTTCTTACAATCTTCAATCTATGGCGCCAGTAAGGCAGCCATAGAGGGGTTTGCAACTGTACTGAATGTTGAATTGGCGGATAGAGGTATACGTATCAATAGCATTCGTCCAAGCATCACGATGACAGAAATCCAAAAAAAGGCGGGCATGAACGATAATGAAATTGCAGGACTCATTAAAACTATGGAGGCAACAGCACTAGGGCGAACCCTTAATGTGGACGATATTGTTCCCGCCATTGCATTTATGGCCTCTAGCGATTCAATTGGCTTGCGAAATTCACACCTTATTATTGATGGTGGGCATTGCCTTTAAACAATTAGAAAACGTTGAGTATATCATATTATTATTTAAAGGACGCCTCCTATAAAACACTATTGACAGGTTATCATTAACCGACTCCCTCGTCTTCTTTAATTATTAAAAAATAACTCCCTTAAACCTAAACATATCCCAACATTTAAAGCCAGCCTGGCGTTATTAATAACATAGTTTCGAATAGCCATTCTCAGCGCCAAGTTTCTGCACAACCATAGTTGCTATTATTTTTAACACCTAGAATAACCTATGATTTTTTACATTTAGTAGCACTTTATTTTTTCATGGATACAAAGGAGTTCAAAATGGTAAAGCTTTTCTCAAATTCAATTTCTACATTATTAATTTATATTCTAGTTATTTCATTTCCTTCTGTTAGCTTAGCTGTTGATTGCTACGCAGTGATCAACGAACCCACCACTCTGTCTGAAAATTTAACTTGTGCTCTCACGGAGGACCACCCTGTTGCTATTACCATTAATGGCCCAGGCGGAAGCCTTTCTATGAATGGCTTTGAACTGAATTGTACTTATAACCCAGCCGATCAAGATGAATGGGCCGGTGTCCGTATGGAGGGAGCTTCCGGCTCAATTCACGGTGGCAGTATAAATAGCTGCCCCGATGGCATCCATGCAGTAGGATCGGGCTCTCACAGTATTTTCGATATGGAGATTACAGATTTCGAAGATGATGGCGTACTTGCCGAGAGCGATTTCAATAACATTTATGAAAATCTGATTATCGGTCAGGGGTTGGCCATTATTGGTGATGGAGTAGACGCAAATGGTGATTACACCACCATCGTTCACAATACTATCGAAGGCGCTGGAGATGAGGGTGTCGAAATTGACGGTGAATATGTAAACGTCAGTTACAACCATATTAGTGGAAGCGGTCAGGATGGTGTTGAGGTTGATGGGGATTACGCCTCAATCATAGGAAACACCCTGACTAATAACGGCAGTGATGGGATTGAGCTGGAGGAGCAGTTTGCCTTGGTTACACAAAATCACGTATCAGACAATGTAGATGATGGTATTGAGTTTCTGGGTGGGTCAGGCAACTATGTTATTCAAAACACTGTAACAAATAATGGTGCAGGATCACTTGACCCAGCTGGTATAGTTGTTAGCAGGGTAGATAGTATCAATAACTTTATTATTGGGAATTTTGCATTTGATAACTTTGGTGATGATTTAAGGGATGACTTTGATCCGGACTGCACCGGATCAAACGTTTGGCAGGGGAATTTCTTCGGTAAAGCATCACCAACCTGTTTAAAATAAGAGCCCCTTTCATACTAAGCAGCAGGTAAATTTTTTGCCTGCTGCTTTGTAATCTCCAATCCCTTCACACCTGAATAAATCCCCCCATTTAATGAGGTATCTCAAGCCACCTGAGTAGTCACTTCCTCCAGGTTATCGCTACCCAAAAGCTTATCCATAACCAGGCAGGCAGTCAGGTCACCAGTGACATTCACCGCAGTCCGGCACATATCCAGAATCCTATCCACACCAATAATCAAGGCAATCCCCTCTGGAGGTACGCCAATCCCAGCGAGGATAGTCGCGAGAATAACAATGCCCACACCCGGCGTACTGGGCGAGCCGATGGAGGCACCTACGGTAGTTACAGTCAGCCCCACCAATTGGGCAGTGCTGAGATCAATTCCGTATACCTGGGTCAGGAATACTGCCGCTATTACCTGATAGAGTGCGGTACCGTCCATATTCACTGTAGCGCCCAGCGGCACAATAAATTTAGCGATTGAGGGTTTCACTCCAAGGGAGCTCTCCGCAGTTCGCATAGATAACGGCATCACTGCCGCAGAACTGGAAGTAGAAAATGCGAGAAGTTGTACACCGCTAATACGCTGAAGGAATCTCAGCGGTCCGGCCGGGGAAACCAGAGAGACAATTACCAGGTAAAACATCAATAGGATCAGCAACCCTAGAATTACCGTGCCAACATAGACCGACATCCCAAGAATTGCGGTCAAGCCAACACGAATGGCGATATCCGCCAATAAACCAAATACGGCAAGGGGCGCAAATAACATGGCCCAGCCGACTATCTTCAGGGCAATCTCCTGGACGATACCAAAGGCGTAAACTGCCGTCTCACGCTGCTTCTGTGGCAGCAGCATCACAGCCACGCCAGTAAAGATGGCGTAGACCACCAGCTGCAACATATTACGCATGGCAATGCTTTGGTTCAGGTTGGCTGGTATCAGCTCGGCAATGCGCTCGGGCAGGGGTTTTGGTTCCAGTAACTGAGGAGCAGTAGTTCCGGGTAGTTCGGTTGCTGCAGTGAGCAACGATTCATCAATATAGTTTCCAGGTTGAATCAACTGGACCAATAGAATGCCGATAATAACGGCAACTGTGGTTGTGGCAATAAAATAGGGCGCAATGCGTAAACCCACCCGCTTTAGCTGGCTCACATTGCCGCTACCACAAAGCCCGAGGATGATAGATGAAACAATCAGGGGAATAACCACCATCTGAATCATATTCAGGAATAGTGCGCCGGGCAGCTTGAACCAGCTGGCCAACACTACACTGAGATCCTGATTCACCAGGGCTGCACCTTCCGGGGAAAGCAGTAGGCCCACCCCCAATCCCAGAACCATAGCTACCAAGATCTGCATCCACAGGCGCTTTCGAACCAGCAAGCCGAGGGATTCAACCATTCTTATCAGGTAAATATTGGTGCTGTGATGCATAAATTGAGTACCGGTTTCCAAGTGGTTCATCATCAGTGGAAGAAAAAGGAGGATTATGCCCCTGACCTGGCTCGATACCTTTGGGTCAGATCAAGCCCTGAGGAGAAAGTAGCGTATCTTTACGGGCGATGGTATTTCCATTGAAGGAGGGTAGGAAGTAAAAGTTTCAGGTTTATAAGCTGCCCGATTTTGGTGCAGCATTTCAAACATTCATAGTAATTTTTGATGTTGAGCTCTATTCAGGTTTCTGTAGTTTTGAGGCCCTACTGCCGGAAAAATTGCACTGGCTCTGGTTTTTGCCCAGCGCACAACCCCTCTCTCCCTTTAGGCAGTGCAGGATATCGTTTTCCACTGCGAGATTGACGTGATAGTGATATCCAAGATTGGCAAACTCGTGGCCACGGCATTCATCCAGATCTTTTGGCTCCCTGCCATCGGTATTTTCCCTTGCATAAATCAGGTAGCCATCGATCGCGATGCCGATTATTGGTGCATGGCTCGCTGCCGACGGATAGGCCTGACTACAACCGAGCGCTGCGTGGTAGTGGTAGCCCACATGGGGATTAACATGCCCACCACAGGCATCTACAGGCGCCAGGGTATGCGCTCCTAAAATCGCGCCTACCGGGGCACTGATATCAAATTTAACCCCATTGAATGCCACTCCGTAACCGGAGTGGTCATTAGAACTTTGCGGGGATTTTGCTGTAAGCGGCTTTATGGGAATCAGGTAGGTCGTATAGAAATTATCACCCAAATAGCTGGCCAGACACTCCACGCAATAATTATTAAACTCCGGAGCTACATCCGGCCTTGCTGCCAGCTCACAGGCCCTCTTGGTATCAGTCACCTTTACCCGCCCGGTCTTCTCGTTATACAAAACCCATTTGGGATCGGAGAAAAACTCAGCGGCATTTTTTACGAAGGGGCCGTCGGTGGCGACAACCTGCTGCTTGATGAACATCATGCCACTTGCCGTGATCGGATCTCGAATTGTTCTGGGGCACCAGGGACCCATATGGTGACGAGGTGCGGCTTTCAACTTAAGCTGCCAGCAGCGGGATTTGCTACCCTCCGACAAAGTACAATCCACTGCACGGATATCTTCCACCAGTGCTTCCCGGTTAAAGAGGGCGGGGAGGCCTATATTTGCGGCGAAGTCGGTGTGGGCTCCATCGCTATGGGCAGAGACTAAGACGCTATGGAAAGCCAAGTACAATATCCCAATTCTCATGATCCCCACCCCCGGGTAATTGCCAACCCCAGTGTAGCAAGTGATCTCACATTGGCCGGGCCGGTATTAAGACCCTCGGGCGGCACTATTTCACGGCGGCTTACGGTGTAAATTGCCCGGCTAACAGTTGCCTTACCCACTTGTGTAATGGATCCTGCCCACTGCGAGTGTGCCAGGCGGCGACCACATCAAAGCCAGGTGGCTGCTCACTAATCGGTAAGGTATGCAGGCGCGGATCAGGTAACAGGCGAGACGGCAGAAAAGCGACTGTATTTGTGGAGGCGATACATTCAGCTGCGGCGGCAAAGGAGGGAACCGACAACACAACATTACGCTTTAAACCAAACTGCTCAAACCAGCTATCCACCATGCCACGCAAGTCACCACGAGAAGGCGACACAACCAGTTGGGGAATCTCTGCCAGCTTGTCCAAGCCCAAGGGTTCTCGACTTTCCAGTTGCACCCCTGTATGCCGGCAACATACGCATACGTAATGTTCACGATACAACAACATACTGGGGCAGCTATCCGGCACAAAACCCGGTGTGCTGAACACCAGATCCACCTCACCGGTTTGCAACTGCTGGGCCATACGGTCAATTTCAAGCTTTAGCACCACCACTTTGAGGCCCGGTGCCTGCTCACGCAACTGCTTAAGCAGGGCCGGCAACACCACTCGCTGCTCAAAGTCGGTGGCGCTGATGGTGAAGATCCCGTGATGCTCCGCAGGGGCAAATTCATCGCCGCGCAATAGAGCGGCGATATCATTAAGGATAATATCCAGCTTGGGCGCCAAGCGCTCAGCTAAGGGCGTTGGAATAACACCATTGCTGGTTCTAATGAACAGCCGGTCATCAAATAGCTCCCGCAGACGCTTCAGCTGTTCGCTAACTGTCTGCTGGCTAACCCCTAGCTGATCTGCCACCCGCGACAGGTTCAACTCCCGCAAAATAGCCTGCAATAAGCGCAACTGTTTCAGTTCCAGCCTGCCCAGGCGATCAATACCATGATTTCTGCTCAAACCTGTATCACTCACAACTGTTACTTGATTTTCATTGTATCGAGCTGAACCTAGCATTGCCCATAAGACATGATGTATTTGCCATCAACCCTTTGGGAGGAAGCCACTATGCTGACCGCAACTCTGCACTCATCGCCGAGCCGGCTGCTCAAGGCGACAATCAATTACGCAAATACCGATAGTGAATTGGTATACGACCAGCGGCAGGCGGGGCCTGGTCCCACCCACCTGCTCGATCAGGTAAACCCACAGTCTATGTCGATTGAGGATGGCCGCACCCTGCAAGTTATGGGGGAAAAATTCAGCTTGGATATTCAGGGGTTTGAGCTGGTGAAGCCACAACTAACTATCGACCTGCACCAGTTTGACGATGCCCTGTTGGCTCTGGATGACCACGCTGCAGATAGAACAGCTCCAATTAAACGCGATGATTTAATCCGCCGAGAATGGTATCCGGCTATCGAAACCTGGATCGCAAAACGCCTGGGCGCAGCCCGTGTACTCACCTTCGACCACACCCTGCGGGCACAGCCCTCCGCAGAGGGACCCACCGAGCAAAGCCGCAGCCGCCGCTCTCCGGTGAAGACCGTGCACAATGATTATACGCCTTGGTCCGCAGACAGGCAGCTCCGGCAGACCCTACCTGAACACGGATTAAATACGGCAGATTTCCCTCGCTATAAATTCATTAATTTATGGCTGCCATTACTGCGCACAGTGAAGGAATCACCTTTGGCAATGGCAGATTTACGCAGTGTAGGCGAGGCAGACTTCCACAAGATGCGCCTGATTTACCCTGAGCGGGAGGGGCAGATCTCGGTGATCAGCGCCAATCCGAAGCACCGCTGGATCTGGTTCAGTGATATGCAGCCGGGGGAGGGCCTGCTGCTGCGCGTATTCGATAGCGAACACCAGGGTCCCATCACCGGTGTGCCCCACACTGCATTTGATCTTCCTGATAGTTCCGGTGCCCCGCGCCGCACTAGTATTGAATTGCGCACCATCGCCTTATTTAACGATTGAGCACTGAGTTACGGGGTGAATAAAACACAACTCCGCAGTATTTATTTGAGACCAAGGTATGACCCAAACTCTATTTTCTATCGATCCCCTTACCGGTGAACAGGTTGGCAGTGTTGCAGTGAGCAACCGGGATTCCATTTCCAAGAAAGTTGCCAAAGCCAGGGAAGCCCAGATTGATTGGGCCAGTCAATCATTGCAGCAACGTGTACAGGCTCTGCAACATGCCTATGAAAAATTGCAGCCACTACAAAGTAACCTGGCACAACTTATCAGCCGTGAAATGGGTAAGGATACTCGACGTGCAAATTACGAAGCCGGCGGTGCTATTCAGGGTGGTATTTGGTTGGCGGAGGACGCCGGCAAAGCTTTAAGGGGACAATGCAACGGCGGCAGTGAAATCCAATATCGTCCGCTGGGTGTCGTGGCCGTAATTTCCCCATGGAATTACCCACTGGCCATGGCCAATAACCTGCTCGTACCCGCTCTGGTGGCCGGAAACAGTGTAATACTCAAGCCGTCAGAGGAGTCTCCTCTGGTAGCAGATCTCCTGGTAAAAACCCTGAATGAAACTCTGCCCGAGGGCATCCTGCAAATTGCTCATGGAGACAGGCACACCGGTGAAGCCTTGGTACAGTCGGATATTAATATGATCGCCTTCACCGGCTCACGGACAACCGGCCAGCAAATTATGACTAATGCCGCTCCTGCGCTGAAACGCCTGGTGATGGAGCTCGGCGGTAACGACCCCATGATCGTATTGGCCAGTGCCGATATTCAAAAAGCCGCCCAATTTGCGGTGGCCTCCAGCTTCGAGAATGCAGGCCAGATGTGCACTTCCACAGAGCGTATTTATGTGGATGCGGGTATTGCCGATCAATTCGAAAAAGCAGTGACTTCCATCGCGCGGCAATATCACACAGGGGGCTGGCAGGACCTACAAGCCGATATTGGCCCTCTGGTCAACCAGCGCCAACACCAAAAAGTGGTCGATCATATTCAGGATGCTTTAAAAAAAGGCGCAACGCTGCTGCTTGGTGAAAAAGCACCAAAACCACCCTTTATTCCCCCCACGGTGATTAGCGGAATACAACCGGGTATGCAGCTGGAGGATGAAGAAACCTTCGGTCCGGTAGTTGCAATCGACCGCTTCAACAATGTGGAGGACGCCATCCAAAGAGCAAACGATTCAGTCTATGGGCTCGGAGCTGTGGTTTTTGGCGGCGCAGATGCTGTACAAGTAAGTAACCGACTGCAAGCCGGCATGATCGGGATTAATCAAGGCGCTGGAGGCACACCCTGGGTCGGAGCAAAGCAAAGTGGTTTCGGTTACCACGGCGGTATCGACGGCCACCGCCAATTTGCCCAATTAACCGTTATTAATCTGTAAGAATATGTTGAGCGGAATTTGAAGTAATGAGCACAGTAACTTTAAAAAAGACACCGGCAGTGACACCGCAGGGTTTATCCAAACTACCGATTAAAGATTTTTATGTGATTGCCAGGGAACCAGGAGCGGAGCATCCATCCCTGCCCACCTGGGCTACCCATCTGGAAAATCCGGCGTCACTGTCAGAGCATATCCCTTCCAATATAGAAAGGCGCGATATCCCCGAAGTACCTGGTGCTTTTCAACTGCTGAATATATTCTCTGCTGAGGAGTGCCAGCGCCTGATTGAAATTACAGAAGCCGTTGGTTACTTGCCAGATGCCGCAGTATCTCTGCCCAGGGACGTTCGCCACAATGACAACCTGACCTGGGTTGTGGACGAGAGCACTGAGCGCCTTGTATGGCAGCGTGTACAAAATTTGATGCAAGACCCGGAAAGTTATTTTGGCGGGCGCAAACCAGTGGGACTAAATCAGCGATTTCGCTTTTATCGCTATGGGACTGGAGATTATTTTAAATTCCATACCGACGGTGCCTGGCCGGGCAGCAGAATTATTGATGGACAATTGGTCGCCAATGGCTACCCGGATTGCTTTAGCGAAATGACTTTCCTGGTGCTACTCAGCGAGGATTTCGATGGTGGAGCCACTCGCTTTAGAGTCAATGGGGATGATCCCCTCCACCAGCCTACAGGCAGTTCCATGAAAGACGTGGATGTACGCACTCCAGCAGGGTCCGTCCTCTGTTTTCCCCATGGAATGCACCCACTGCACAGGGTACATAGCTCAACACCTATAGAACGTGGGGTTAAATATATAATCCGTACAGATATATTATTTCACCAAGATGGTTAGTGTTACCAAACAACAGTGAACTAAGCCTGCCGTCGAATTTAGCAAATCTATTTACTTACAATTACAGGGTCACCTTTATATTCTGTTGATGTGGCCCGCGCTACCGGCCTAACTGTCAGCTGACAGTGATCGTACTCTATCTTAGGCTGCAAAAAATCAGTAAATTGGTCGGTATGCGTACTGCCGCTCAGCCATTTGCTCACAAAACCTGAATCTTTTGGAGCAATCATTGGTAAAGATTTTTCATGATAGATTTTCGTCGCCGAATGGGCATCCAGGGTAATAATTGAGCAGCTTAAAGTGGAACCCCAGATTTTATACAGGCCACAGAAAAAATAGGGCTCGCCATAACTGAATTCCACCGGGTGCTTACCACATAAACTCTCCACCCAGGCAGTCGCAGGAATCAGGCAACGGGATTTTCGATACTCCGGGCGACTGTCCAGTTTTTTCCAATTGCTATTGATCGACCAGTATTTTTTATGGGGTTTCCAGCTACCCCCTTCCTTTTCCAGATACAAGTGCCAGATCGCATTTTCCACTTGGGGCTCACCATGCCTGCTAGTTACAATCGATACCTGTTGGGTGGGCCTGCGGCGACGACCAAATATCATACGCTCGGGATGCTCTACACCGTAGATATCGAGAAAGCGCTCCATTTCCGCCTGTCTATCTACATCAAAAATACTGCACATACCCTGCTTCCTATTCAGCTATTGATAGCTTTTCCCAGAATACCTCGCAAGCTACTCAAGGCTAGTTTCCACAGCCCACATTTATTGTAAGATCAAACATATTCTTGACGTAAATTAATACCAACGGCTACCGGAAAACAACGAACATATTTCTTACAGATTATAATGATGACCGCGTACATAGTTTTATTGTTACTAGTAGATCGGTAACAACAGAGCTAACGGACTCACCATCAAAAATATTGCCTTAGAACATACACCTAAAAGCTTTAAATAAAATTGTATATAGACAGCTTATATTAACAAGGAACGGCCAAGATAACTTATATCCAGAAAATAAGGTATCTACGAATATCTACTTACGAAATAGTTGTCTGTACACGAATCAACAACTGGATAAGTGCGTAATCCGACCAGGATGTCATCTAATGGCAAGCAGGAGAAAAAACATACACAAAGAGTGCTCAAAAATAGACCGATAACCAGATTACTATCTTGAGAGCATATTTATCCCGTATAATTTGATTATCCCATCAGGCAAACGCCTCAAAAGATTTACACTCAATTTTAAATATTTCATGAAATTTAGAATATCCAGTTTGTTAGTTATTTTTTTATATATTTTATCCAGCTCAGCTCATAGCCGAGACTGGTATGAGTATAAAAGCGAAAATTTTACTGTTTACTCAGATGTATCTGCCAAAAAATCTACTCAAGCGGATTGAAAATGAGTCTGTCCTCGAAACCGAGCCAACTGCAAAAAAATCGACGTAACCCTATACTCTAAGGGCAGTTTATCTAAGCCCCTATTTTAACTTTATGAAGATTAAGATGGGGCATAAATTAAGAATTTTCAAAATACTAAAGACCTGACTGATGTGTAACCTGGGAATAGCAATTTAGTAGACTAATGCCCTTTTTCTTCTTCTCTCAAGGTCAAGACTTCATAGCCATCCGCAGTAACCAAAACTGTATGCTCCCACTGGGCCGATAATTTTCCGTCTTTGGTCACAACGGTCCAGCCATCTTTTTTCAACTTTGTCTTTCGATTAGCCTGGTTAATCATAGGCTCTATGGTAAATGTCATACCTTCCTGCAGAATGGCCCCACTGCCAGCACGGCCATAATGTAACACTTGCGGCTCCTCGTGCATTTCCTGTCCGATGCCATGCCCACAATATTCACGCACCACACTAAACCCCTGTCGCTCCGTATAGCGCAGTATTGCATTCCCAATATCACCCAGAGTCGCCCCTGGCTTAACTGTACGGATTCCTGCCCACATAGCTTCGTAGCAGCTCTGTACCAACTTTTTCGCAATAGGAGTGACACTGCCGATCATGTACATTTTGCTGGAGTCTGCGATATAGCCCGATTTTTCCAGGGTAATATCCACATTCAAAATGTCACCATCGCGCAGCACCTGCCCCTGTCGCGGCATACCATGACAGACCACTTCATTAACTGAAGTATTGAGAGCGTAAGGGTAGTCGTACTGACCTTTACTGGCTGGCCGTGCTTTTAGTTCCCGAACAATAAACGCCTCCACCTGATTATTAATTTCCATGGTGGTAATGCCCGGCTTCACGAAATCATCAAGCATGCTAAAAACACGGCTGAGTAATTCACCGGAGGCACGCATCAACTGCTGCTCTCTTACACTCTTGATCTTAATATTACTCACGAACCAACTCTTCCAAAGTGAAAGACTCAGTGCGCAACAACTTCTTACATAACTGGCTGTAAGTCAGCTCCGGGTTCAGCTCAGCCAGCATGCCAATCTTTATCCAGTACTCAGCCTGAGCGTTAATTGAACGCGCCAGGGTTGCACTGGCTTTGCGAATCTCATCGTGTAAATCATCAGAAATTTTGACAATACCCATTTATACAATCCATATTCGTTTCATATACATAGTGTATAGCTGTTTTTCTAATTCGTATAGGGAGTTGAGGCAATTGCATTATGCAACTTATTGCATAGAGGTTAAGGGGGCGATATTGTTAACGAATAACAACAATAGCTATGAGGCCACCATGACCGATACCACCGAAAAGAAGCGCAGTGCACCTAAGCCGAGCCGCCTTCGTATTGGCCGGCGCTATCGCCCAAGCCGTTTGGAAGGGCCCTATGACGCCCTGGTAATAGGCTCGGGGATAGGTGGCCTCACTACTGCAGCAATGCTCAGCGCTACCGGTAAAAAAGTGCTGGTGTTGGAGCAGCACTACACCGCAGGCGGTTATACCCATGCCTACGACCGCAATGGCTATGAGTGGGATGTTGGTGTGCACTACATCGGCGATGTAGGCCAACATCCCACCATGACGCGTAAAATCTTTGATTTTATCTCCGGCCACCAGCTGCATTGGGCGCCAATGGATGAAATTTACGACCGAATTTGTATAGGCGAGGAGCAATTCGACTTACGTGCAGGACGCCAGAACTTTATTGACGAGTTGACGAAGCATTTTCCCAATGAGCGGGAAAATATCGAACGTTACCTTGGCCGCCTCAATGAAGTAGCCAAATCAATGCAGCGTCTAGCACTGGAAAAACTTCTTCCCTCCTGGTGCACCCCTTTAGCGCGCCTGTGGCGAAAGCTACGCGACCCCTCATGGCTGAACAAAACTACCCGTGAGGTACTGGGCGAGATTACCCAAAATGAAAAACTGATTTCAGTGCTCACAGGCCAATGGGGTGACAACGGTATGACCCCTGCCGAGAGTAGTTTTATTATTCATGCACTAATTGCCAAGCATTACTTATATGGTGGCTATTACCCAGTTGGTGGTGCCAGTAAAATTTCCGAAACCATTATTCCTCAAATACAAGCCAGTGGTGGTGAAGTCTTCACTTATGCCACTGTGGAGACCGTTCTCCTGGATGGTAACCATGTCCGCGGGGTTCGTATGTCCGATGGCACGGAAATAGAAGCTCCACTGGTAATTTCCGGGGCCGGAGTTTTCAATACTTTTGAAAAACTGTTGCCACAAAGTGCTAGCGAGCGCCTTGGGTATACGCGCGATCTCAAAACTGTTAACCGCTCCATGTCCCACCTCTGCCTTTATATTGGCTTGGAAAAAACTGCGGAAGAGTTACAGCTACCCAAAACCAATTACTGGCTATACACCAGCGATAATTACGAGAAAGACATGCAGGAATTCCTGCAGGACAGCAGCAAGGATATTCCTTTAACCTACATCTCCTTTCCTTCGGCCAAGGACCCTACCTTTACTCAACGCTATCCGGGACGTGCCACTATAGAAATTGTGGCTCCAGCCAACTATGACTGGTTTACCCAGTGGCATGAAAAGCCATGGGGCAAACGGGGTGATGATTATGAAGCCTTGAAAGAAGCATTTAGCCAGCGCCTGCTGGAGCATCTTTACAAGCACTTCCCACATATGCGCGGGCAAATTGACTATTACGAGCTATCCACACCACTCTCTACAGACTATTTCTGCTTTTATCCCCAAGGTGAGATTTACGGACTTGATCACGACCCAAACCGCTTCGAGCAAAGCTGGCTGCGCCCCCAAACCCGACTCAAAGGCTTATATCTAACCGGCCAGGATGTAATGAGCTGTGGTGTTGCCGGCGCTATGATTTCAGGTGTACTAACCGCACAGAGTATCCTCGGCTGGCGTCAGGGAGCCAAACTAATGCGCCAGGTATTTACAAGTAAACCAGAACAGAAAGGAAACAATGAGGCAGAGGGGCTTAGCAAAGCTACCGGTTAATCAAGACACCTAACCTTACTACTAAACCTGGCTGCGATACGCTGGGTTTAGTTTTAAAGGGAACAATTAAGCCGAAGCTATTGGCGCCTTGGCAACTTGCTGGGCACCCGATCAAAATTCAAAACCCTGATTACCAAGCGGCGATTCTCTCTCTGCCCCTCTTTACTGCTGTTATCGGCGATCGGGTCAGTATCGCCATAACCCTGGGCTTCCATACGTTCAGTCGATATCCCCCTTTCCACCAGAAAGTGCCTTACCCAATCGGCCCGCCACTGGGACAGATGCAGATTCTTCTTGGGGTCGCCATCATTGTCGGTATGTCCTTCGATGGTGATTCGCAGGTCTGGGAAGTCACGCATGATAACCAGCAGGGCTTCCAAGTCGCCAATACTATCCATGCGTGGAGCGAAACCGCCTGGATCAAACTCCAGGCGCAAGATAAAAGTATCGCCACCCTTTCGAGGATTCCCACGCAGAAAGCGCACCAGTTCATCTGCAAAAGGGGCTGCTTGGCGCGCAGCCTTTTCACTCTCACCCGACTGAACCTCGGTTAGGGGTTTCAGCGCATATTTCTTATTGGGATCGGGGCAACCGGCGATAAGTATCACCAGTAGGGAAAAACAGCAGACGAAAGTGTATTTGCCCGCCATAAACAGGACTTCCGGTTTCTAGACGTCAGATTCAGTGTAGACGCCCTGAAATCCTTAAAGCAGAGGCGGGACAATCGCTGGCAGTTACAGACCGCACGGCTCCCTCATATAAAATTCAAAACCGCCATCATATCGCTCACCACCCGCGCCCCCTGCTTCTCGAGCTGAGGCGCACGTACAGGGTGGCCACTGAAGCCCACTACGCGCATACCCGCCGCCACTGCGGCCTGGACACCGGAAATGGAGTCCTCCACTACCAGGCAGCGACCGGGGACAACCCCCATGGTATCAGCCGCATGAAGGAAAAGCTCTGGCCATGGTTTGCCACGGGATACATCTTCGGCGCTGAATATTCTGCCGTCAAAATACTCGTACAACCCGGTTTTATTCAGGGTTAGCTGCATTTTCTTATGAGAACCGGAGGAGGCGACACAGCTGCGCAAGCCTATCTTCTGCAACTGATCGAGCAAGCCTTCAATACCGGCTACAGGCTGCAATTCTGCATGGAAGGCCTCACGAATCAGGCGTTCCGTATTGCCAAAGTAGTGATCGGGCAGGGGGCCACCGTAACGCTTCTCGATCTCCAGCAGGCAGTCCTTGGCGGGCCGCCCACTGAACTGCTCATCCAACTCCTCTGCGGTAGTGGATATTCCGAGCTTATTCATTTCCTCCGCCAGTATGCGACAGACGATACTCTCGCTATCTACCAGCACACCGTCACAATCGAAAATAATTAAGTCTGTGGAAGACATGGGACCCCATCAAATCATCGCGCAGAGAGCAGCATCAGGCCGAGTATCACACCGACAATACCACCTATGCGCAGGAAGTTTTCGTTGCCATGGGAGATCTTGATCGCCAACGCCTTGCTGCGCTCAAAACCAATCTGCAGCATATAGGCGCCGCTGAGCAAAACCAGCACACCCAGCGCATTAAACAGGATATACCAGTGGCGGGTATCTGCGATCAGTAACAGGATTAAACCGATTATGATTCTTGCCCAGGCGGAAAAGGCAAAACCAGTTTCATTTAAGCGCTCACTGAGATCCCGTGCCAAATTAGGACGGGCAATAATCGCAGCAGACAATACGATAATTGAGATTCCCAGCAGCCATATAATCACTTTAATCATGCTTTCCCTTCCCTGAATACACTTGAATTCATTTTATCCGTCAGGTATCCGCTTACAAATCCCCCCATTGGAACTGCAACACTGACAGTGCGGCTATAGGTGCGGTCTCTGTACGCATCACCCGCGGCCCCAAACGTAGCGGCATGAAGTTCTGGGCCAAGGCCATATCGATTTCTGCCTGGGACAATCCACCCTCAGGACCCACCAGTAGCAACGCAGAATCTGGTTTGCCACGCTCGGCCTGCCACTGACGTAAATCCAACTCGGTGCGGTGATGCAGCACCAACCTGGCCACAGAGGATGGCTCTTGAGTAGAGACTTGTAAATATTGTGTCAGTTTTACCGGCTCGGCAATCTCCGGAACCAGATTTCGCTCACACTGCTCACAGGCACTAATCGAAATCTGGCGCCAATGCTTGAGCTTTTTTGCAATCGCTCGCCAGATAATTTTACTTCACAGCGTTCACTAAACAGCGGCTGGATTGTCGCTACCCCCAGCTCTGTAGCCTTCTGCACCACCCAATCAAAGCGTTCTCCACGGGAAATACCGATAGCCAAAGTCAAGGCAAGTGGAGACTGGCGGTCTTTGCCACGAAACTCCCCGGTACGTGCCCGTGCTCGCTTACCGGTTTCAATCAACTCTGCACTGTATTCGCCTCCATGACCATCGAAGAGCGTCAGCGGGTGGCCAGTACCCAGCCGCAGGACTTTGACCAGGTGGCGTGAAGCGGGCTCATCCAGTTCCACCTCCTGTTGTGTAGTCAGTGGCTGACTGGAAAAAATACGCGGGATGCGCATGGGGATAAATCCTATAAAAACACCATAAAAAAGCCGACTGGAATGTCGGCATTTTGCAGGCAGTTAGTTTAGGCATTTATGCTCTGGAGAAGCAATGGCGGAGTATTTCCACCATTGCTGTGGGTGTGGTGCAGGTCACACTGTCTCCAGTGAGACCGGGGCCTCTCCCTCTCCCAGGCGCTTACTTTTTGGACGAATCACCTCTATCACTTTGTACAAATTTGGCACCAGGATCAGGGTTACTGCGGTAGCAAACAATACGCCGAAAGCGAGACTGATCACCATCGGGATCAGGAACTGTGCCTGGATAGAGCGCTCGAACATGATTGGCACTAAACCGATAAAGGTGGTAATGGAGGTCAAGATAATCGGCCGGAAACGGTCACGTCCCGACTGAACCACCGCATCCATCACTGCCCAGCCCTGGGCACGCAGCTGGTTGATACGATCCATCAGTACCAGGTTATCGTTCACCACTACCCCCGCTGCAGCCAGGAAGCCGAGCATGGACATAATGCTGATGTTATGTCCCATCAACAGGTGTCCAACCACAGCCCCAAAGAATCCGAACGGTACTGCAGTAAGAATCAGCAGCGGCTGCGAGTAGGAGCGGAAGGCAATAGCCAGCAACGCATAAATCGCAAACAACGATAGAACGAAGAAAGCCAGGATAGCGCCGTTAAACTCCTCTTCTTCCTGCATTTCACCGGCAGTTCTCAAAGAAAAACCGGGGAACTGGCGCTTCAGTTCAGGCACCAGAGTTTCGCGCATATCCTTAAGGATTTCCTGCGCAGAGGAAGTATTAGGGGTGATCTCGGCGAAAACCCGCACTGTACGCTCGCGGTTATTACGGCGAATAGTGGTGTAACCCGGTACATAAACCGCATCTGCCACGGCCGAGAAAGGCACCTCACCTTCCGCCGTACGAATGCGGACCCGATCCATCTGTTCCTCACTGGCGCGCTCTTCCTGGGGATAGCGCACCATCACCCGTACATCTTCACGACCGCGGGGAATACGCTGCACTTCTTCACCATAGAAACCCTGGCGCACCTGCCGGGCCACATCTGCCAAATTGATACCCATGGTGGTTGCATAAGGCTTCAACTGGATTTCAATATCGCGGCGGGCACTGGTGAGGTTGTCACGAACATCATATACACCGGCATAGGTATTGAGCTTCTCCTTTACCGCATCCGCAGCGGCACGCAATTCATCCATATCTCCGGAAGCGGTGCTCAAGTTCAGGCTCATACCGTTGCCTCCATCGTTGATGGTGGCATCGATATTCAAGTCTTCAACACTGGCCGGCATTTCGCCGATGAGTTGACGCCAGCGCAATGCCAGAGTTTTGGAGGTTACATCGCGCAGTTCGCCGTCAGTCAGCTGCAATATCACAAAGATATTGCCTCGCCAGTTGAACACCATAGAGTTTTGAACAAAGGGCTCGCCGTTATTTTGCTTCAGCATTTCCTCATCAGCCGCGAGCTTATCTGCCGCAGCCAGCACCTGGTTCATCACCCGTTCTGCTTCATGGAAGGGCTCACCAGAGGCCATGCTGGCCCGTAATTCCAACAGATCCGAAGGTACCTGCGGCGAGAAGGAGGAACCCACATAACCGCTCATAAAAACACTAATGGAAAGCCCGAGAGCCGATATAAAGATCATTACCGTGCTGCGGCTGTTACCGAGCGACTTCTTCAACAAGGGCAGGTAGTACTTATCACCGGCAGTCTTCATCGCTCCGGCAAAATGCCCACGAAGTTTCTGCAGTTTGATACCCACGCGGGTCTTAGCAGGCTGCTCTGGCTTCATACCAACCAAATGCGCCGGCAGAATCAGCAAAGATTCCACCAGGGAAAATGCCAGACACAGTAACACCACCACTGGCAGAGCGAGCATCATCTGTGCTGTATAACCCGGCAGAAACAGCATGGGAATAAAGAACACCATGGTGGAGGTCACGGCAAAAATTACCGGAGCAGAAACCTGCTTTACTCCTTCCTCCGCAGCTGCCAGGCCTGTGACACCGCGATCGTGAGCTGCGTGTACTGCCTCTCCCACGATAATCGCATCGTCCACCACAATCCCAAGAATCAACAAGAAGGCGAAAAGTGACAGCATATTCAGGCTGACACCCGTGATCGGCAACAGCCAGAGGGCACCGAGAAATGCCACCATAATTCCCACCGTCACCCATATTGCCAGGGCCGGGCGCAGGAACAGCATCAGCATTACGAATACCAGGACAAAACCACTCAGGGCATTCGTAGTCAGCAGGTTCATGCGACCTTCAAAGGCCTTGGAGAAGTCGAACCAGATATCAAATTCCATCCCCGGGGGCAGCTGGGTTCGAGCCTCTGCCATAAAGGTCTTGATCCGCTCAGCGGTACCCACAACATCCAACGGCTCACCTTGGACCACTCGCAGGTTCATGGCCGGGTTGCCATTAAAGAGAATAACGTTGTTGTACTCTTCAAAGCCGTCTCGAACCGTAGCCACATCACGCAGTAGTAATACCGAGCCATCGGCGCGGCTGACTACGGGAATACGCTCAAAGTCCTCAGCACTGTATGCCTGACCGCGCGTCTGAACCTGGATATCCCCGCGATCCGAACGCACCATACCTGCCGGCAAATCCAGGGATGAGCGGCGCACCGCATCAGCGACATCGTTAAAGCTCAGGTTGTAGCGGCGCAGATCCAATTCGGAAACTTCAATCGACAGCTCATCGGGGCGTTCACCCCAGATATCCACACTGCGCACACCGGGGATTAGCGTCAGTTTGTCACGCAAATCCAGGGCTGTTTCCTTGAGCTGACGCTCGGAAACCGGGCCGCCGATGGCGATCATCATCAGCTGGGTATCCCACTCTTGCAGTCGGATTATTGGGCGCTCAATCCCCTCAGGAAAAGTATTGATGCTGTCCACCTGCACCTTGATATCGTTGAGCAGGCGCAGCTCGTCATAACCATCTACGGCCTGAACTTCAACTGAAGAGTGGCCACGGCGCGAGGCAGAGTTGACCTCTTTAATTCCCTTGACCTCAGCGATCGCCTCTTCAACACGCACAGTAACCTGCTGCTCTACTTCCGCAGGGCCAGCACCAGGGTAGGAAATATTCACCTCTACAATGCCCGGCTGAATAGCCGGGAAAACTTCGCGATCGATACCGCTAATACCAAAAATACCGCCGATGATGATCATAATCATCAGCAGGTTCGCGGCCTTACTGTTGCGCACGAACCAGGGAATGATGCCGTTCATCACTGACCTCCCTGTGAGGCGTTATTCGCCGCCGCAGTCTCACTAACCGCTGTAGCAGCCGCATCAGAGGTGCCCTCGACACTGTCAATTAACCCTGCGGGCTTCTCATTAAGAGGATTGGCAGTGAGTGCCATGCCCTCGCGGGAATAACCCAAGCTGGAAACCACCACGCGATCACCAGTAGCGATTTCACCACGTAACCAAACCTTGTCACCAATGCTCTGCAGTAACTCCACTTCTTTGAATATGAGCTTGCTCTCTTCATTCAAAACCAAAAGGTGGTCTCCTTCATGCAATGCCTGGCGTGGCAATTCCACCACATCATCGAAGGTCCTACCGGCGATATCCGCCTCAACAAAAAGACCATTCATCAGCGGTGCATCGCCTTTGTAAGGGTTCTGTACCTGGGCCACAGCAAAAATAAAGCGACTATTAGGATCGATGCTCGCCTCGGTACGTACGAGCTTCGCACGCCACTCCCGTTCACGCCCAGCCACTACTGCCTGGAGCCGCACTTCAGGGCCATTTTCAATTGTTTTACCCAATGGGAGATCGAGTAGGGCAAGTTGCTGATCAGTCAGGGGCAGACGCACTTCGGCAATACCGGTGCTGTGGATTTTCGCCAACCTGGTTCCAGGGGTGATGTACTGACCCAGATCGACATAGGTTTCAACCACACGGCCTGCAAAAGGCGCTGTTATCGTTGTGCGCTTCAAGTCCAGTTTGGCTTGATCGCGATCCGCGCCCGCTGCTGCCACGGCGGCCTCTGCTGCTGCCAGGTGGGGCTTACGCAAGAACAGGGCATTTGCCTCTTCACTACCCAAATCGCGCCATTCACGTTTGGCCTGCTTGGCACGGCCCTGCTCCTGAGCCAGGGCTGACTTAGCGTCGGCTAACTGTGACTCAGCGCGAGTTACTTTGTAAATGTAATCGGCTTGCTCAAACTTCAGCAGGGGCTCCCCTTTTGAGAAAAATCCACCGGGTACAAAGGCATCGGCAACGCTTTCGATAACACCACCAACACGAGCCACCACTTCAATTTCGTGGCGGGCATGCACTGTACCTTGGCTGGGCACCAGCAGTGTCTGGCGGCCTGGCTCCACATAGAGAACATCCGCAACTGGCGGCACCACCGCTTCCGGTGGTTTCTCCTCAGGTTTGGGTTTCAGTGCAACCACCAAGGAAATTGCAGCCGCCCCAATGGCCACAACGATAAGTAACAGCTTGTTCTTGCTCGACACTTTCACAGGCACCCTCTACCCCATTTTGTGACCGAAACTGGTCAAATTTTAATTAGCGCGCATTTTACAGATGTTCGACGCAGATAAGCGTGTATTTGGATGCAGGTTGCCGCACGAGTTTGTGCCCTATCGCAAACCTTTCTCGCAACGCTCTGGTAACGCATAATGCCCGACCCAATTTACCGTTGTAGGAGAGACAGGCGGGCCGCACAAAGCCAAGGAAACCGATGGGCTAGTTCCCGGTCAAACCCCGCTCCTAGAGGTACGAAATCCCCCGGAAAACGGATGTAAACATCAAATGCTGGATATCAACGTTCGCATCGCCGAAGAACTCAATGTACGCCCACAACAAGTCACGGCCGCAGTATCCCTGCTCGATGAAGGCGCCACTGTGCCATTTATCGCCCGCTACCGGAAGGAGGTGACTGGGGCCCTGGATGACACCCAATTACGCAATCTGGAAGATCGCCTACGCTACCTGCGTGAACTGGAAGAGCGCCGCGCAGCCATCCTGAAAAGTATTGATGAACAGGGCAAACTCTCTCCGGAGCTGGCGCAACAGATCAACAGCGCCGACACCAAAAACCGCCTCGAAGACCTCTACCTTCCCTACAAACCCAAACGTCGCACCAAAGGACAAATTGCCATAGAGGCGGGACTGGAGCCACTGGCTAATGCGCTGATTAACGATCCCAGCCTAGACCCTGCTGTAGAAGCTCAGCAATATCTCAACACCGACCACGAAGACGCCTCCCTACAAGTAAAAGACATCAAAGCTGCCCTGGACGGGGCCAAATTCATCCTGATGGAACGATTCGCCGAGGATGCCGAGCTTCTGGGCAAACTGCGCGAATTCCTCAAACGGGATGGGCAGGTCAAATCCAAACTGCTGGATGGTAAAGAAGAAGAGGGAGCCAAGTTCCGCGATTACTTCGAGTATGCCGAAGACTGGTCCAAGGTTCCCTCTCACCGCGCCCTGGCAATTTTTCGCGGCCGCAATGAGGGCATCCTCGCTATCAGCGTAGGTTTGCCAGAGGAGGAGGGAGCTTCCCCCACCGCCGGCCACCCTTGTGAAACCATGATTGCGAGACACTTCGATATTAGCGATGAGGGACGCTCTGCAGATAAGTGGCTCGGCGAAGTAGTGCGCTGGACTTGGCGTATCAAGCTGCTTACCGCACTGGAAACCGACCTGCTGGGTGAACTGCGAGAAAAAGCCGAGGAAGAAGCGATCAAGGTATTCTCCCGCAACCTTAAAGACTTGTTATTAGCGGCACCTGCTGGACAAAAAGCCACTATCGGCCTGGACCCAGGCCTGCGCACCGGCGTCAAAGTAGCAGTGGTAGATGCCACCGGTAAAATGCTGGACCACACCGCTATCTTCCCCAACCCACCACAGAACCGCCATCAGGAGTCCGCTGCTGTTATCGCAGCCCTATGCAACAAATATAATGTGGGCCTGATCGCTATCGGCAACGGCACCGCCAGCCGTGAGACCGATAAGTTTGTAGGCGAAACTATCAAGCAATACAAACTCAGCGCGCAGAAAGTAGTGGTGAACGAGGCTGGTGCATCTGTGTACTCTGCCTCTGAATTTGCCGCGCGGGAATTCCCTGACCTGGACGTGACTATTCGCGGCGCTATCTCTATCGCCCGCCGTCTGCAGGACCCGCTGGCAGAACTTGTAAAGATCGAACCCAAATCCATTGGTGTTGGCCAATATCAACACGATGTGTCACAGACACAGTTAGCGCGCTCCCTCGACGCTGTAGTAGAAGACTGTGTAAACGGTGTCGGTGCAGAGCTGAATTCCGCCTCAGCACCACTGCTGGCCAAAGTTTCTGGCCTGACTGCCTCTATCGCCAGCAACATCGTCAGCTATCGCGACCAAAACGGTGCCTTTAAAAATCGTAAACAACTGATGGAAGTCCCTCGCCTTGGCCCAAAGGCCTTTGAGCAAGCCGCCGGATTCCTGCGCATTAACAATGGCGATAACCCCTTGGATAAATCCGGCGTACACCCGGAATCCTACATTGTGGTAAAACGCATCGCCGAGAAAAGCAGCCGTGAGATCAACAGCCTGATCGGTGACTCCGCCTTCCTGCGTCGCCTGAATCCAGCGGACTACACCGACGAAAAGTTCGGGGTACCCACCGTTACCGACATCATCGCCGAACTGGAAAAGCCCGGTCGCGACCCGCGTCCGGAATTCCGCACCGCTCGTTTTGAAGAGGGCGTGGAGGAAATCAAGGACCTGCGCCCGGCTATGGTTCTTGAAGGTACCGTAACCAATGTCACCAACTTCGGTGCCTTTGTGGATATCGGTGTGCACCAGGACGGCCTGGTGCATATTTCCGCACTCTCAGAAAAGTTCGTCAAAGATCCCCATGAGGTGGTTAAAGCCGGCGATATTGTAAAAGTAAAAGTGATGGAAGTGGACGTTGCCCGCAAGCGTATTGGCCTTTCCATGCGTCTCTCCGACGAACCAGGAGAACAGGGAAGCGGAGGTGTTAAAAAAGGTGATCAACGGGAAAATCGCCAGGCTCAGCGCTACAACAAACAACAAGGCAGCCGGCAGCAAAAGGGGGGCCAAGGTAACAACCGTGGCAGCATGGGCGATCTGTTGATGGCAGCGATGAAGAATAAGAAGTAATAATAGTGAAAGCAAAAGGCGATCTATTGATCGCCTTTTTAACTTAATATCAAACTACTTCTGACGAAGTGTTTCCTAAAGAGAACTCTTTTGAAAGCTCGCTACTGAAATACAACAATTCTCCTGTAGCTGGGTGTTTAAATCCCAGCTCTCTTGCATGCAGTAATAACCTGGGGGCTGCGTTCAGAGCCTCTATATGCGCATAAAAGGGATCACCTAATATCGGATGGCCTATTGCCTGCATATGCACCCGCAATTGATGCGATCGCCCAGTAACAGGTGTAAGTCGAATTAAGCTGCGACTCCCAGAAGTTGTTACTTTTTCCCAACGAGTTAGGGAGGGTTTACCTATTTCAAAATCCACTTTCTGCTTAGGCCTATTCGGCCAATCACAGATTAATGGCAGCTCAACTTTACCGGAGTCAGCTTCAGGAGCTCCCCATACCCACGCTATATAGGTTTTACTTACCTCACGATTTTGGAAGAGAACACTGAGTTGTCTATGCGCTTCCGGGCTACGAGCCATAACTACTAGGCCTGAAGTATCCATATCCAACCGATGCACAATCAATGCTTCCGGGTAACATTCTTGAACTCTGCTAGCCAAACTATCCCATTTGGTGGGATCACGACCAGGCACGCTAAGGAGTCCGCTCGGCTTATCCAATATCAGCAAGGAACTATCTTCAAAAACCACAGAGAGATAGGGCTCTGTGGGAGGGTTGTACTTGCGCATCACTAACTCTTAAAAAATGCTATCTGATACCAATCCCTTCCTGCGGTTTGAGAACCCAATATTCCTTCAAAAGTGAGAGGTCATTTTGCCCCTAGGCCTAGAGATTTCAAAATATGTGCAGAGGTATCAACCTGATTCATCGTATAAAAATGCAACCCGGGTGCGCCACCCTCCAACAGGGTTTCGCATAAATCAGTAACCAATTCCAGCCCTAATTTACGAACATCCTCTGGACTTTGGTAACTCTCCATCCGCTTTTTCAGCCAGCGTGGAATTTCAGCACCGCAATTGCGTGAGAAGCGTACTAAATTATCAAAATTGATAATCGGCATAATTCCTGGATAAATCGGTGCATCAATGCCAGCCCTCTCACACTGGTCAACAAAATAAAAATAAGAATCGGGGTTGTAAAAATATTGGGTCAGGGCACTGTTGGCACCTGCCTCAAATTTTCCCTTTAAATAACGTATATCATCGTCATAGCTATTGGACTCCGGATGTATTTCCGGGTAAGCGGCAACTTCCAGATGGAAATGATCGCCTGTATGGCGACGAATAAAAGCCACCAACTCATTCGCATATACCAGTTGCGCCACAGCTCCCATACCAGAGGGCATATCACCACGAAGTGCTACAATACGGTTTACACCTGCCTCTTGGTATGTATTCAATAAACCGAGTATTGTCTCTTCATTATCACCACCGAAAGATAAATGGGGTGCAATTGAGATACCATCGCGACGCATATCAGTGACGATATTCAAGGTGGTCTCTCGCGTAGTGCCACCAGCACCATAAGTGACAGAGAAAAATTCAGGGTTAAACGCCTGTAAAGCCTCGCGGGTTTTATACAGCTTTGCGCGACCTTCGGGGGTTTTGGGTGGGAAAAATTCGAAACTGATGCGAATAGAGTTTTTCATTTTATTTTCCAGGCCCTCCGAAATTTAGGCACCGGCTAAGCCGGTGCCTTTGATGAGGATATTAGTATTTATAACTTTCTGGTTTGAACGGACCGTCCACGGAAACACCGATATATTTAGCCTGCTCTTCTGTCATACGGGTAATCACGCCGTCAAAACCTTCAACCATATAGCGGGCTACTTCTTCATCGAGGCGCTTGGGCAGTACTTTTACATACAGTGCAGATACTTTTTGGTCTGCAGGTAGGTCAGCAAACTTCTCTTCAAACAAGTGAATCTGCGCGAGAACCTGGTTAGCAAAAGAGCCGTCCATAATACGGCTGGGGTGACCAGTAGCATTACCAAGGTTTACCAGGCGGCCCTCGGATAGCAGCAGCAGGTGATCATTGGTCTCACTGTTGCGCACCACTTTATGTACCTGGGGCTTAACTTCCTGCCACTCCCAGTTCTCACGCATAAAGGCAGTATCAATCTCGTTATCAAAGTGACCGATATTCGACACAACTGCGCCGCTCTTCAGAGCTGAAAGCATATGCGCATCGCATACATTGGCATTACCGGTAGTCGTTACGATCAAGTCAGTATTGGCCAGCAACTCCTTATTAATACCTTCCGCAGTGCCGGTGTTGATACCGTCAATGTACGGGGACACCAGCTCAAAACCATCCATGCAGGCCTGCATAGCGCAAATCGGATCTACTTCAGACACTTTTACAATCATGCCTTCCTGGCGCAGGGAGGCCGCTGAACCTTTACCCACATCACCGTAACCGATAACCAATGCTTTTTTACCAGCCAACAGATGGTCGGTAGCACGCTTGATCGCATCGTTCAAACTGTGACGACAACCATATTTATTGTCGTTTTTACTCTTAGTAACAGAGTCATTTACGTTGATTGCCGGTACCTTTAAGGTGCCTTCGCGCAACATGTCCTGCAGGCGGTGTACACCAGTGGTAGTCTCTTCACTAATACCGTGACAGTTATCGAGAATATCAGGGTACTTACGATGCAGCAGTTCGGTAAGATCTCCACCATCATCGAGAATCATATTCGGCTGCCAGCCGGCGACATCGGCACCAACAGTGCGCTCCAGACACCACTCATACTCTTCCTCAGTCTCGCCCTTCCAGGCAAATACCGGAATGCCACTTGCGGCAATGGCCGCAGCAGCGTGATCCTGGGTTGAGAAAATATTACAAGAAGACCAGCGCACTTCTGCACCCAGGGCAACCAGAGTCTCAATCAGAACCGCGGTCTGGATGGTCATATGAATGCAACCCATGATACGCGCACCTGCGAGGGGTTGGTCTGCACGATATTTTTCCCGCAAAGTCATCAGTGCCGGCATTTCGCCTTCAGCGATTTCGATTTCACGACGGCCCCATTCAGCCTTGGAAATATCCGCGATCTTGAAGTCTTTAAATTCAGTACTCATCTGGTTCATGCTGTTTATTGTCCAATAAAAATTGTTATTACATTGGAGCTTTATCGCTCCAATTTAGTAGCTCCCAATTCAGAAATAGGAGCCACCGCCTTAAGAGGTGAGATCAAAGTCCGGCCTGGACGCGCAGGGCATCCACCTTGTCAGTTTTTTCCCATGGGAAAGCGGTGAAGGTCTCACTGCGCTCCTGACCATTACTGTCCACCCAGTTATAGGTATGGGTGAAAGGATCACGCCCAAAGTGGCCATAAGCCGCTGTCAGCTGATACATGGGGTGCAATAGGTCTAAGGACCTGGAAATAGCAAATGGGCGCAGATCGAAATTCTCACGTACCAGTTCGGCCAGTTTCTCTTCTGGAATAATGCCGGTACCAAATGTATTGATAGCCACAGACGTGGGCTCAGCTACACCGATGGCATAGGAAACCTGGATTTCACAGCGCTTGGCCAGGCCCGCAGCGACAATATTTTTTGCCACATATCGACCGGCGTAGGCCGCAGAGCGATCCACTTTAGAAGGGTCCTTACCGGAGAAAGCTCCACCACCGTGACGTGCAGAACCGCCGTAGGTATCCACAATAATTTTACGGCCAGTCAAGCCACAGTCGCCTACAGGACCGCCGATAACAAAGTTACCGGTTGGGTTGATATGGAACTTAGTGTCCTTGTGCAGCCACTCCACCGGCAGGGTGTGATGTACGATCAGCTCCATCACAGCTTCACGCAAATCAGCCTGGCTGACATCCGGATTGTGCTGAGTAGAAAGAACAACAGCATCAATCGCACAGGGACGGCCCTGTTCGTCATAGCGGAAGGTCAACTGACTCTTGGCATCCGGGCGCAACCATGGCAGCAGGCCGGACTTGCGCGCTTCCGCCTGGCGTTCCACCAGGCGGTGGGAGTAGTAGATAGGCGCCGGCATAAAGGTCGGGGTTTCATTGGTGGCGTAGCCAAACATCAGGCCCTGATCACCGGCACCTTGGTCTTCCGGTTTGGCACGGTCAACACCCTGGGCGATATCTACAGACTGCTTGCCGATCACATTGATCACACCACAAGTCTCGCCATCGTAACCCACATCGGATGAGGTGTAGCCGATATCGGTGATTACTTTACGCACCAGATCCTCAAGGTCCACCCAGGCAGAAGTGGAAATCTCGCCGGCGATCACCGCAATCCCGGTTTTTACCAGGGTTTCACAGGCAACACGGGCCTGCTTGTCGCGGGCCAGCAATGCATCCAGTACCGCGTCGGAAATCTGATCGGCAATCTTATCCGGATGCCCTTCGGACACGGATTCTGATGTAAACAATCTATATTCACTCATGTGAGAGTCTCCATTTATTCCGCCGCGGGCGGTTAGTAAAATTCTGCTTCTGACAATACGTTCAGACGCCGTCAGGGTTTTATAAATTCTCGTATCTGGATCTGGAAACCGTTACGCAGTGCACTGTATACACTGCGCCCATCCCTCAGCCCGGCACTCTGTGCCCAGTCACTCAATTGCTCCGGGGTAAAGCCCAGCCATAGATCACCACAGGCCTCCCTGGCCCAGTCCTGACCGTGCTCTTGCAATTCAGCCACCAACAACTGGCCGCCAGTTTTTAACGCACTCTGCAAATCATGAAAGATCTGCGCGGGATCTGGGGTGTGATGCAGCACCATATTTACCACGATGGTATCCGCACTTGCCGGGCGCGCCGCGGCGGCACGTGTATCGCTGCAGACAAACTCAATATTGGCCAGCCCCTGCTCATCGGCAAAAGCCTGGGCACGCTCCAACATAGCTGATGACAGGTCCAGAGCCGTTACCGTGCCAAAACGCAGGGATAGTTCCTGCAAAAACTCGCCTTCACCTGGGCCCACTTCCAATGCGTGGCGCCCAGAAATAAGCAGTTGGGCCACCTGTGGTCCATAAACGCTGTAGCTAGCGATCAGCTCCTGTTGCTCGCGGAACCGGTTACCGTAATCGGCAAAGAAACGGCGTGAAGCCTCAGCCCGCTCCTCAGAAATTCGCGCTACCGACTGGGCCCGTTCATCGGACAATGACAGAAGATCCAGATTCACAAATAACTGCTCGAGTAGCGGAGTGCCCCCCGTGCGCCGGTAAAAGATGTTGTTACCTTCGCGGCGCTTAGTCACCAGCCCAGCTTGGGCAAGGACTTTTAGGTGGTGGCTCAAGGCGGGTTGGCGCAGATCAAAAATTCGACACAATTCCAGCACACTGTAGGAGTCTTGACTGAGTAGACGCAATATCTCAAGTCGCAGGGGATCTCCTGCAGCCTTTAAGGTCATCGCCAGCTGCGAAATTTCCGCACCGGGACCGGATTCAAAGGTGGGCTGGGATTCAGACATGGGGACGAGTCTAGCAGCCACAAGATACTATATCAAAAGATTTTGATATAGCTCCATAAAATTATTTTGATGTAGATACTTTTAGGCAATTCCAGAACCCAGATTAGGAAAATTGCTGCTGTACTTGGTGGCAATTTTTCCGGCAAGCCTTTGCGTGGGGCAGGTCTTTACGGGAAAATACGCCCCCATTTTGTCCTCGCGGAAGCTGCCAAGAGAGCGGTACCGCGGCCTACCCGAAAATCAGAGAGCTCTTCCTATGTCTTCTACCCCCTCTCGCACAGACATGGCCAACGCCATTCGCGCCCTGTCCATGGATGCGGTCCAGAAAGCCAACAGCGGCCACCCAGGTGCGCCTATGGGTATGGCAGATATCGCCGAAGTCTTATGGAATGACTACCTGAAGCACAACCCGGCAAACCCTGAGTGGGCCGACCGCGACCGCTTCGTGCTCTCCAATGGCCATGGCTCCATGCTGCTGTACTCATTGCTGCATCTTTCCGGCTACGACCTGCCGATTGAGGAGCTGAAAAACTTCCGCCAAATGCATTCCAAGACTCCGGGCCACCCGGAATACGGTTATGCGCCTGGCGTCGAGACCACTACCGGCCCGCTCGGCCAGGGTATAACCAATGCGGTGGGCATGGCTCTGGCAGAGAAAGTACTGGCAGCCCAATTTAACCGCCCCGGTTATGAACTGGTTGACCATCACACCTATGTGTTTATGGGCGACGGCTGTCTGATGGAGGGTGTCTCCCATGAAGCGTGCTCCTTAGCCGGCACTCTGGGCCTGGGCAAACTGATCGCCTTCTATGACGATAACGGCATCTCCATCGATGGCGAAGTGGAAGGCTGGTTTACCGACGACACACCCAAACGCTTCGAATCCTATGGCTGGCACGTAATCCCCAATGTAGATGGCCATGATGCAGCCGCGATCAAAGCTGCAATTGAGGAGGCCCGCTCAGTTACCGACAAGCCCACCATCATTTGCTGTAAAACGGTTATCGGATTCGGTTCGCCAAATAAACAGGGCCGCGAAGAATGCCACGGTGCCCCCCTAGGTGACGACGAAATCGCACTGGTGCGCGAGACCATTGGCTGGGCCCACGCACCTTTCGAAGTCCCCGAAGGTATCTATGCCGGTTGGGATGGAAAAGCCAAAGGTGAAGCTCAGGAAGACGAGTGGAAAGACATCCTGACTGACTACCGAGAAGAATTCCCTGAGCTGGCCGCCGAATTCGAGCGCCGTATGAGTGGCGAACTGCCGGCAGACTTTCTGGTGAAAGCCGATGATTACATTAAACAGTGCCAGGAAGACGCGCAGAAAATTGCTTCACGAAAGGCGAGCCAGAATGCACTCAATGCCTATGGCCCGTTGCTACCCGAGATCCTCGGCGGCTCTGCCGACCTGGCAGGCTCCAACCTCACTATTTGGTCTGGCTCCAAGGGTGTGAGCGCTGAAGATGCCTCCGGTAACTATGTCTACTACGGTGTGCGTGAGTTCGGCATGAGCGCCATGATGAACGGTATCGCCTTGCACGGAGGTTTCGTACCTTATGGCGCAACCTTCCTAATGTTCATGGAATATGCGCGCAATGCCGTACGTATGGCCGCACTGATGAAGCAGCGTGTTATCTTCGTCTACACACATGACTCGATCGGCCTAGGCGAAGACGGCCCTACCCACCAGCCTGTAGAACAGCTTAGCGCCTTGCGCTCCACCCCGAACCTACACACTTGGCGCCCCTGCGATGCCACTGAATCCGCCGTGAGCTGGAAGATGGCTATCGCTCGCAAAGAAGGCCCCAGCACCCTGGTATTCAGCCGTCAGGGGCTGGCTCCTCAAGCGCGCAATGCCGCACAGCTGGCGCAGATTGAAAAAGGTGGCTACGTACTTTCCGACTGTGAAGGCACTCCCGAAGCAATCATTATTGCTACCGGTTCTGAAGTCGAGTTGGCCATGGCCGCACAGGAAAAGCTCGCCGGCAAGAATGTTCGCGTAGTTTCCATGCCTTGCGCGGAAGCCTTTATGGAACAGGATGAATCTTATCGCGAATCTGTATTGCCCTCTGCTGTGCGTGCTCGTGTAGCGGTTGAAGCCAGCCATAAAGACTATTGGTACAAGTTCATTGGCTTTGATGGCGAGATTATCGGTATGAACACCTTCGGAGAATCCGCTCCGGGCGGCGAGCTGATGCAACACTTCGGCTTTACCGTAGACAACGTAGCCGCAACCGTCGAGAAGCTGGTGAAGTAACTCAGCGCGCTAGCTGGTCGCTCCCTGCTATTGTTTACCGCAGGGAGCGCTCGGTACCTTCCACAATTCCTATCTGGCAGTACTGCTATGACAACCCGACTCGCTATCAATGGTTATGGCCGTATCGGCCGCTCTGTTCTGCGTGCTCTTTATGAATCCGGTGCCCGAGATAACCTACAGATTGTCGCTATTAACGAGCTGGCTGACTGCGCCACTATTGGACACCTGACAAAGTACGATTCCGTACATGGGCGTTTTGCCGGTGAAGTCTCGGTGGAAAATGACATTTTGGTGGTCAATGGTGATCGCATTGCGGTGACACACCACGAACAGCTTGAAGATCTAAATTGGAAGCAGGAAAGAGTCGATATCGTGCTCGAGTGTACAGGCAGTTATAAGGAGCGTAAGCACGCCGAAACCCACTTGGCCACTGGGGCAAAAAAGTTTTATTTTCCCAACCTGCCAGCCGCGATGTAGATGCCACTATTGTCTACGGCATCAACGACCACACTCTAAACGGCTCCGAAACTATTATTTCTGCAGCCTCCTGCACTACAAATTGCAGCGTGCCAGTGATCGCGGCACTCGACCGGGCATTTGGTATTGAAGCTGGGGTTTTAACCACAATCCACTCCGCCATGAACGACCAGCCAGTAAGCGATGCCTACCATCACACCGATTTGAGAAAAACACGGTCCGCCGTTACCTCAATAATTCCTGTCGATACGGCTCTTGCCCGAGGTATCGAACGCATATTGCCGCATTTATATGGAAAATTTGAAGCCCAGGCTATGCGCGTACCCACAGTCAATGTCTCCGCCATTGATCTGTCTGTTCAATTACAAAAGAATGTAAGTCAAATTGAAGTGAATGCTTTGCTGAAGTCCATAGCCGCAACAGAATTCAAAGGCGTCCTCGGCTTCACCGAAGAACCACTTGCCTCTTGCGACTTTAACCACGACCCTCGCTCAGGAATTATTGATGCCAGCCAGACACGGGTTGCCGGTGACAAATTAGTAAAAATATTAATCTGGTTTGATAATGAGTGGGGGTTTGCTAATCGGATGTTAGATGTGGCGCATATAATTACGAAAACACCCAGAGTTTGAATCGCCTGCACTCAACTCTAAACTACATCTTCCTCAGGCTGCTGCGGTAGCCGTATTTTTTCCCAATATCTGCCGAGAAATTTTATAACCCAACGTTTTTCTGGGACGATTATTTAAACGTCCAACAGCCACCTCAATCTCTGTTTGACTCACAAGTTTAAAGTCACAATTTTTCGGAAATTACTAGCGCAGCAAGTCATTAGTGTTCTCGTTCAGGCCTCTCACCCAAGATGCATACAGATGCGCAAAATAGACCGCCAAATCAACTACCCACTAATCTTCTCGTGCGGAGCAAATTCTTTTCCATTATCGACCATAATGGTGTGTACTAAGTATTTATACGATCAAGTAGTGCAATGATAGCTTGAGCAACTCACTCCGCTGTCTTACGATCTACAATGGTGCCCAAAGTATTACTATAACCTTTGCCAATTATACGAAACCAATTATTAATTTTTAAAAATCCAGCATCGGGAAAGTCAGGGTAGACTGACAAAATAGGTACGACCTGCTAAAAGACAGATAAAAAAGGCATCAAACACTTGATGCCTAAAAAAATTTATTTTTGGGGGATTTTTATTGGCCTTTCAGCTATTTTTTTCATCTCCGAATGATAAATAAGAGATGACCTTAATAGGTGACCACCAATATCGGATAAATCAGGAATTATATCACGCCGATAATCATCAAAGATCCGCAATTTTTTCTTCATGCGAAAGTTGCTACTTTCGCTAATGTTATAAATTCCCCATTCACGCTCTCGATAAAGGTGACAACTCTCAATACTAGTCGGATCCCAAGAATCAGGGATACAAAATCCACCATCTCGCTTCAAGTAATGTCTAATTGTTACATTATTATTGCCATTTAGCTTCCATAAACCTGGATATGTATTTATTTCATTTTCCTCTAAACTTCCACTAAGATTAGAATCAAACATGCTAACTACTTCTACCGTTCCATCAGCATTTAATTCGAACCAATAATAATCCGATGGCCACCGAAAATTTTGCATCGGACCACTTACCTGGTAGATTCCTGCAATTTCACCTTCTTTCCATCCAGTTGAATCTTGAACAAAATCCGTATAAAACTTTACTCTTTTGCTTTCACCGGTCTCTTCTAGAATAAAAACCCACGTCAGATTTCTATATTTATAATCTATAAACATATAGGTTAATTTAAGTCCACTTGGCATCTCCACTACCAGCTGGTAATTATCCTCCAAGTACCAAAGCCCAGATAGATCAACTTCGGATAACTCTCCGTTTCCGCTAATCTCTGGTATAGTAATATCAACGCTCCCGCCACTTTCATACTTACCATGAAATTGCATATCTAAGGCTCGCACTATATGCTGGGGGGAAATTTCAACTATAGGATCAATGATTTCTCCAGGTGTTGTTACTACAGGAAGGCTGTATAGCTTACCTAATTCAATCGCGCCAGAGACAGGAACCACCCCTGAAGATCGGATCGCAAAACTCATGTTTGTTCGATCTAAGAATTCATTGTCCTGGTATTGCCCATCTGGATAATGTGTATATTCCATTGCCTCAATAACAATAGAATCTGCAATAGAATTTTCAGATAACCAATTAATTTTATTAATTATTAAGTGTATTTCTTTGTAGGCTGAATTAAATTCATCATAGTAAGAACTTTCTATCAAATCCGCCCCTTCCAAAAGGATACCATCATTAGTTTGTAACCAAGTTATAGCTGCATAATCCATGACACCGTTAACTTCACCTGTGCCATCTTCCCTTAATACTAGTCTCATCCCTATTGATGGCAGGTAGTAAGTATCAGCAATAGGAGAGTGTTCAGATGGTGAAGAGGCCAACAAATTTATATCACGAGATATATTCTTTTTAGTTTTCTCAAATAGATCCGGAAAATTTTCACTGGCTCTCGCAACATAAAGAGAAGCTAAGCTATAATTTGTAGCTAGCTCATACGTGTCAGCGGCCTCTTCAGGCAACGCAATGCCTGCCTCCTCCAAAGGGAGTGGATTATCAATTAAAATCTTAACATATGTTGCAATAGCAAATACTACAGAAGCTTCCATACTATGGTAAGCCAAATCAAATTGTGAGCTGGATTTGACAGGGCCATTATTATTAATTTCTAAAACTGCAGATAGGGCTGTTGAGAGACTGGTAATATTCACATCCAGAAGCTCAGAGCGCACTAGAATCTGATCCTCGCCTGCTTTCTCTATTAAAGATTCTACGGAACCGAGTAAGCTGACAAGCCTAATGCCACTTTCACTAGGGAAAATGGCTTCCCCCTTCACAAAACTATGGATTCTGGATTCGTCAACTTCAATATTTATGGAGTAATTACCAAATGCATCAACCAATCCATGGAAATAGCTCTCACCTACATGGAATTTTACTTCAACGCCTGTATAGCTTGCGGTCTCCACATAACCTTGGATAGTTAAGCTCACGGTATTTTCTGGCTGCTCACCACTATCAGGGACTTTATCACTATCTTTTGACGAACTTCCACCTCCGCCACTACATGCGGATAGGAATAAAATACAACCAAGTAGTAAAAATCTGGATAGGAACTTACGGTACATCATTCTATTCATTTTAAGAATTGGGTTACAGAAGGTATTGGGAGAGTGACTATAAAGGAACAGTTAAAATCAGACTAGGATATATAAACATAGAACCATATTAAACAACCAGGCTTTTGATATTGGCTGTCACTATACGCAAACACACAGGGTGTCATCAAAAGACTATTTGTGTAGCGTAACCAAAGAAATCTAATTTTTTATTCAGTAGATTATTTTATATTGATCGTAAATTATTTGAAAAATAAGTATTCAATAAAAATAAATATTGCTCATCACTTTCCATACACTTCTTTCCTTCAGTAAAATTTTCTTGGTTTCTTCCCAAGTGTGTTCGGCGATATTCTTCCCCCAGCTTGTATAAGCTCGCTTCACGATCCATTTTATCCAAATCTCCCAACCTCTGTGCCGCATTATAAAAGACCTCCCAGTCACCACTTTCTATATACAACTGCTTGAAAGCGGGAACTTGGGATTCATATTCAGCGGCCAGGGCTAAAGTGGCATTGTTAGCTTTTTCTATATACGCCTGGTAGCGCGCTGGATTGGGCCAACTTACGGATATTTTCCGATAGCACTGGCGCAGACGTGAAAGCACTAAATTTTTTTGTTCGAGCTTAAAACTATCCGGTTCAGGGGATTTATAAATGGGTTCGAGCTGCTTGCGCGCCATATTCATCAATTGACGCACGGCCATTGTCTCGGCACGGGCTTGGGTAGCTGAACCGGTCAGGCCCTGGCTGACAAGCCAACCCGGTAGAGCAAGTTCCGAGACGGCAGTTGCGAAACTTTCATTGAATTGTGTATCACCAGAAATATATACACGCCTGTGTGCCAGTTCATGGAATAGCAATCCGGCTAATCTCTCTGGTGACCAATTTACAAAACTAGAGAGTACTGGGTCATCAAACCAGCCAAGGGTGCTATATGCAGGTACCGGCCCCAGATAAGTATCGTAACCCTGCGCCCTTAGACTATTAACTTTTGCAATTGCAGCAGACTTACGAAAATAACCTCGATAGCTGGCGCAACCAGCAACAGGGTAGCACCAGCGTTTTGGGGTTAAAGAAAATTCAGGAGCAGCCAAGACATTCCAGATGGGATATTGATCTTCCAGCTGTACATAAGAGCTGTAAGCTTGACCAACTGGTAAATTCAACTGCTGGGCAGCATAGGCCCGTATCTCCTGCACCAACATTAACTGTCGCCTCAGCTTTTCACTAGTGCCGGGCTGCTGTACCACTTTTTCAATTGGCTGTCGCGCGGACAGAATCCGCAACTGGCCCGCAGCAGCTTGAGCGTAATACCCCACCGTCTCACAACCACAAAGAAACAATGTGATGACTAACAGCCAAATATGCCTGCCATAAGCGCTTAATACTGACCTTAAGGCTCCAATGCTGATATACACTTTTGTCCTATTTTCCTTTTTGTTTAGTATCGTGCCTGTGGATCTATCCAGCTTCCTACAGACCTTCAATGGGTTATAGCATGCTGCCTGTTAGTGCAATCCTAATAGTCTTTGCTTTGGCATTTGCCGCTATAGCCTGGGGGCGGCTCCTGTATATCTGCTTTTCTGATGGGCCTCTAGCGGGCTTCCTTGCCCTGTTTTTACCACCAGTGGCGTTGTTTTTGCTCTTACCCAACTGGCGTGAAGAAAAGGAGCTCTATCAGTTGCTGGGAGCGGCCATAATCTGCCTGATCTTGGGCCTGGCACTTTAAGATTCCCTTATTGAATTAACTCAATTCCGGTTGATTTAGGTCAAGAGACTTACTTCCCAGGCCCATAGACTATATAGGTGAAGCATTGGCGTACTGGAGAGAAAGATGGATGCCTTAATTGATCTATTTACCAGCTTTTCCGGCTTGCTCAGCCTGGCCGTAATCGGGTTTATATTCCTGATGGCATTCTATTTTTATCGCCTGGTTCAAAACAATGTGGAAAAGGCAGTGGCGGAGCAGGAAAGGAAAGAACAAGCGGCAGTTTCCCATAGGAATAAGCCGGCCTGAACTGGAATATCCCGCTTAAGCCCAGGATCTTAGGGTAAATATTTTTGCCGTTGATACAGGCGGCAGCAGGCAATTATGCAGGGTTAACTCCAAAGCGAGCCCGGCACAATTGTCCATTTCCCGGGCTGACCGTCTGGTTTTTGTCGCGATGGGGGCTTGCTAGTAGTGGCACAAAAACCGGAGTCGATCAGCTTCTTTTTGCATGGAACGCAGACTGCCCATATACCTGGGTAACTCTTGTCTTGAGAGCAAAGGGTTACAATCAGGGGTAGGGTAGACAAAACAACAGGGCTATTGCCCCGGCAGCTTCGGCTGCCGGGGCACTTTACAGCACAGGGGGTGCTTATTACGCTCCCGGCTAACAGGCAGCTTATTCGGTTTGCTCTTTCTTGGAACCCCTTTTTATCCAGCGCCCAAATAAAATACCCACCTCAAATAAAAGCCACATTGGCACTGCCAGAAGTGACTGGGAAATCACATCAGGTGGCGTGAGTAACATGCCAATCAGGAAACACCCCACAATCACATAGGGGCGCTTGCTACCCAGGGTTTTTGCATCTACCGCTCCGCTCCAGATCAACAGCACAGTGGCGATGGGTATTTCGAAAGCAAAACCAAATGCAAAGAATAATTTCAGCACCAGATCCAAGTAGCTACGCATATCCGGCATCACTTTGATATCTGCATGGGCGGAACCGACAAAGAAATCAAAGAGAATTGGAAATACGACAAAGTAAGCAAAAGCAACACCCGCATAAAAAAGAAAAACGCTGGTGATCAGAATAGGCACCGCAATACGCTTTTCATTTTTATACAGGCCCGGTGCAATAAACGCCCAGGCTTGGTAGAGCACAAAAGGAATCGCAATAAAGAAAGAGACTATAAACGTGGTCTTAAATGGGGTGAGGAACGTTGAAGTCACCTCGGTGGCGATCATCCCAGCATCCCCAACCAGTCTCTCCTGCAGAGGGTTGGCAATAAAATTATAAATCTCTGAAGCGAAAGGCACGAGGCAGGCAAACAAGACGACCACGACCAATAAAGTACGTAACAAGCGGTCGCGCAACTCGATCAGGTGATCGATAAACGGCTGATGACTGTCTTGTGCTTTATCACTCATGGTTGCTTATCTTTTTCTTGTTGTGATGCTTTTTCTTCTTCATCCAATTCGACATTTTCCGGGTGATCGGGGTTCATGTCCGGGTCGCCAAAATCATGCCAGTGCTCCGGATATTCGGGGTCCTGCAACTCCTCCACAGTCTCATCCTGTTCAGGCAGGTAGTCCTCTTTTTCCGCACGGGGGGCTGGGGTTCTTCGGGGCGCTTCGGGAGGGCATTATCTTTAAGCTCCTTGACCTCCCCCTGTTTGGCATGCTGCTCTGCAGGAGGCTTTTCTTCCGTATCCTCGGTAACCTTCTGCAATGATTCACTCACTTCACGATTGGTCTCAGTAAAGGTGCGCTCCATTTCCCGGCGACTTTCCTCAATCTCGCGAAGGATGCGCTCATTGTGTAATTCCCGACGAATATCATCCGCACCCACCTCTTTTTCCAACTCTTCACGGGCGCTATGTAAAGTGCGCTTTAAGCCGGACCACCAACGGGCTGTAGTGCGGATGGCATCGGGTAGGCGCTCAGGCCCAACCACGAGCAAGCCCACCACAGCGACCAGCAGCAGTTCAAAAAAGCCAATATCAAACACAGAGCATTACTCGCGTTAACGGTTGCCGAATTATTTATCCTGGGATTGCTTATCTTTTTCCTTGGCGGTACTGCCTTGGTCTGGCTTTTCTTCTTCATCATGCTGCAGGCGCTCGGGATCTTTCTCCTCGTCGGCTTCTTTTTTCTTGTCTTCATCCTTGATCGCTTTGCGGAAGCCCTTAATAGCCCCGCCGAGATCGCCACCAAGGTTTTTCAGGCGCTTGGTTCCGAACAGCAGTAGGACAATGACTAGAATAATCAACAGCTGCCAAATGCTAATTCCACCGAATCCCATAATTGTCTCCATGTCATTTAATGCGATAGCCAGACGCTAAGCTGCCACGGGCTATCATTGGTAAACTGCAATTTTGGAAGCCTTCAACTACTACAGCAAAGACTCCTGAATACTTTCGATAAGCGCTTGTTAGCCCTTTTTGGGTCGCGCGGCTTTCTCCACCAGACCTGAAAGGCCAAAACGCCGGCCCAATTCCTCCAGCACATCCTGCGAATCTGCACCCAGATGAGAGAGCATCACCATTGAGTGAAACCATAAGTCCGCCGTCTCGGCGATCATATCCTGATTATCGCCGCTGGACTGTGCGTCTTTCGCAGCGAGAATGGTTTCCGTGGCCTCTTCGCCGACCTTTTCCAGGATTTTATTCAGGCCTTTTTTGTGCAGACTGGCCACATAGGATTTCTCTGCGTCTTCCTCACGCTTGCGACTTTCTAAGACGGCGTCGAGCTGCTGTAACAGGTCACTCATGCAGGGGCTCACTTGTAAATGGCTTTGGGGTCTTGAATCACAGGTTGATTCACCTGCCACTCACCATCCTGTAGTAGGTTGTAGAAGCAGCTGCTACGCCCAGTATGGCAGGCTATACCACCTTCCTGTTCCACCATCAGGAGAACGGTATCTCCATCACAGTCGAGGCGCACCTCGCGCACTTTCTGTAGAAAACCGGAGGTTTCGCCCTTGCGCCATAGGTTCTTGCGCGATCGCGACCAATAAACCGCGTAACCCTCGCTGGCGGTAAGGGCCAGAGATTCGCGATTCATCCATGCCATCATCAATACCCGGCCACTTTTATAATCCTGGGCTATGGCTGGTACCAGGCCGTCACTATTCCAACTGACCTGGTCAAGGAAATCGGTTGTCGCTTTTGCTTGAGTCAATGTCCCTTCCTTCAGAGTTCCAAGTGTAGGTCGGCCCAGACATATCTAGGGCCAGAGCAACAGTACCAGGGCAGCGATACCCAGGGCCCAACCCGAGGGCGGTAACTGCTCAAGCCACTGGGGCTTGCTCAAGACGAGAGCTCCTGCAGCAAGGATTACGCCGCCTACACGGCGCAAGTACTGCCAACGCCCACGACGCTGGCCACTCGCCAGTTTCTCGCCGATATTCTCCAACTGTGGTGCCAGTTCCCGTGACTGCTCCAAGGCGGAATACACCAGTTGCGGCATCTGCGGGAATTTCTCCAACCATTCGGGACCGTAACGCTTAATTTCGCCCACAATGGTTTTCGGGTGGATGCGGTCACGCATCCAGCGTTCCAAAAATGGATGGGCAGTCTTCCACAGATCCAGCTGCGGATAAAGCTGCCGACCCAGGCCCTCGATATTCAACAGCGTCTTTTGCAGCAATACCAATTGTGGCTGCACTGCCATATCGAAACGTCGCGCGGTCTGGAACAGGCTGATCAGCACCCGCGCGAAAGAGATCTCTCCCAGCGGTTTCTCAAAAATGGGTTCGCATACGGCGCGGATCGCCGCTTCAAAAGTATTCACCGGCGTATCGGCCCGCACCCAACCACTCTGTACGTGCAGCTCAGCCACCATTCGGTAGTCGCGGCGGAACATGGCTAAAAGGTTGCGTGCCAGATAGTACTGGTCCTCACGCGAAAGGCTACCGACAATTGCAGTGTCGATAGCAATATACTGAGGACGTTGTGGATGCTCGCGGGAGACAAAAATATTGCCAGGGTGCATATCGGCATGGAAGAAATTGTATTCAAATACCTGTTTGAAAAAAATTTCCACGCCGCGCTCAGCAAGCAGTTGCATATTAGTATCCTGAGCGCGCAACTGTGCCAAATCGGTAACCGGGATGCCCTCAATACGCTCCAGTACTAACACGCTCTCACGTGTGTATTCCCAGTACACTTCAGGGATATACAGCAGTGGAGAGTTATTAAAATTACGCCGCAACTGGGTGCCATTGGCCGCCTCACGCACCAAGTCCAGCTCTCCCTCAATGGTGTGGCGATAGTCCTCCACTACCTCCACCGGGCGCAGGCGTCGCCCATCGGGCACAAAGCGCTCAATACCGCGGGCTAATACCCCCAACAGACGCAAATCTTCCTGGATTATTTCACCAATACCTGGGCGCAGCACCTTTACAACCACTGATTCACCAGTGGTGAGCACCGCAGCATGTACCTGTGCCACCGAAGCCGCAGCCAAGGGCTCGCGCTCAAAGCTCGCGAAAACTTCGTCGACACTGGCCTCCAAGGCCTCTTCAATCAACGAGATACACTGGTCGCTTGGGAAGGGAGGCACCTTGTCTTGCAGGTAATCGAGCTGCTCGACAATATCTGGCGGTAACAGGTCAGGGCGGGTAGAAAGCAACTGACCAAATTTGACGAAAATTGGCCCCAGTTCCTCCAGGGCTCGACGCAGGCGCTCACCGCGCTCCATCTTTGGCTGTGGCAATAGCTTCAGGGGAGCCAGTATCCCTCGCAGCCACAAAGGGCGGCGCTCGGCGGGCAATAGCTGATCGAGACGATAGCGCAGGAAAACCCGCGTGATAGTAAAACTGCGAAAGAGCGGCAAAACTACTCGGCCTCCCTGCGGGAGAACTGCTCTTGCAGCAAACGCACCCGTGCTTCCAGGCGCTCAGTGGCCAGAGACAGCTCAGCGAGATCATCGGCAAAGGCCTCAAATTGCGCCTGTGGTGGGGTCAACTGCCACTCTTCGCTGATGGTTTCCGCAGCCGCAACAGGTGCGCGACTGAGACTGGCGCTCAAGCAACTGCCGGCATTGCGCAATACATTGCCGATGGAGTGAGCGGGAATATCGCCTATCAATTGCGCCAGCGGCGCCTCCCAGTCGATATCCAGATCACTCATCATCCACTGCAATTCTGCCAGCAGAGCACTAGAACCACTGATTGAGACCCCCAGGGCCGCGGGCGTGGCATCCGGGTCTTTTAGAAGACGCACAAGAGAAATAGCCGAACCACTGATAGAAGTGGTGACATCTCCCTCCCAATGCTGGCGGACAAATACTTGATCGCCCTCAATGCACAAACAACACTGTAGTTTTGGAGCGGTTAGATCGAGCGCCATAACTTTACCATCCAGCTCCTGCAGACGAGCGCGAGTAGCCGGGTCATATTGCAGGGCGGTATTAATGGCGGTTTCCAGCGCAGCATCAAAACCCGCGCGATAAGTGGGATCGCTCATGGCAGTTATTGGCCTCGTGCCATCACTTGCAGGTAAATCACGTCAAACGCCAGTTAGGGCTTGATGCCACGGTGCAACGCAACAATACCGCCAGTCATATTGTGATATTCACAATCGACAAAACCGGCATCCTCCATCATCTGCTTGAGGGTTTCCTGGTCTGGGTGCATACGAATGCTCTCCGCCAGGTAACGGTAACTTTCCGCATCATTGGCTACCAATTTGCCCATAAATGGCAGTAGGCGGAAAGAATATTGATCGTAGACTTTTTCAAGCAGTTTCGACTCTGGCTTGGAGAACTCGAGCACTAGCAAACGCCCGCCGGGTTTGAGCACCCGTAGCATGGAGCGAAGCGCTAGGTCTTTGTCAGTGACATTACGCAGACCAAAGGCGATAGTTATGCAGTCGAAGGTATTATCCGGGAAGGGGAGGTATTGGGCATCTGCCTGCACTGGCACCACATTGCCGGCGATACCGCGGTCCAGCAGGCGATCGCGACCAACCCGCAACATCGATTCATTGATATCCGCCAGTACCACCTGACCACTGTCACCCACAATACGCGAAAAGCGGGCGGTGAGGTCGCCAGTTCCCCCAGCAATATCCAAAATTTTCTGTCCCGGCCGCGCGCCGGATAATTCGATGGTAAAACGCTTCCAGAGGCGGTGAATCCCCCCAGACATTAAATCGTTCATTACATCGTAGCGCGCTGCCACTGAGTGGAACACTTCTGCCACACGACCGGCCTTTTCCTCCACCGGGACCTCTTGGTAGCCGAAGTGGGTGGTCTTGCGATCCTTCATGCTGTGCTGCCTACTGAGCCAAATTCTGGGGAGCCATTGTACATCTAGGAAGCCGGCGGAACACAGCCCATCATCACCCCCTTTGGAAACTCGCTAAAATTGATCCATAGAAACCGGAACGAAATACTGGTCAGGGCTCATGAGTTATCGGCTCGATTGCAACGTACTTCCAGAGCATGGACTTCGGCAAGTTGCCCTGGCGGAAATCAATACTGCAATCAGCCATACAAAACAGCTTCCCAGTGAGCATGCAGTGCACGAATTGCGTAAGCACTGCAAGAAATTACGCGCTCTACTGCGCCTCGTACAACCAGTTTATCCACTCTTATTCCAGAGTGAAAACATTCACTACCGCAACCTGGCCCACAGCCTCGCTCAGAGCCGCGATCCGGTTTCTATTCGAGGAGCCCTACTTGCGATAGCCCCGCCACACCACTTTCCGACAATGCACACACTGCTGCGCCATATGCTGCATTTAAAAATAGATAAAAGGGCCCTGGCACAGGTCGAACCGTTTCTGATTCAAAGACGGGGGCGTATCGGTAACTGGTCATTAGAGGATGTTCGCTGGGCTCATTTAGAACGCGGATACTGTCGAGGTTACCGGCGAGCGCGAAAAGCTTGGTATCAGGTGCAAAAATTGGATAGCGCGGAGAATCTGCACCAATTGCGCAAACGAGTAAAAGACCACTGGTACCACAGCCGACTGCTTGAAGAAAAATTTCCACAGCCAGCCGCATTACGTTGTGAGCCACTAAAACAATTGGCCCAAGTTCTTGGCGATTGGCGCGACGCCTATTTACTTTGCCGCTTGGCAATTGCCACGGGAGAGAGCCTCGGGAAAGAGCTGATACCAATCTTGGAACTGGGTGACTGGCGCAAAATGAGGCTTCGTCGGGAAATAGAGACTCTTTGCTCTGCGCTCTTCATTAAGGCAAAGTTGAAAGTCAGATAGAAAGTAAAACAGCGCAGGGAAATACCTGCGCCATTGCATTGAAACAAATAACCTCCGAATTTATTCGGCGTCCTGCTCCAATAAACCACCTGAGCGTGCCATAACGTGGAATAGGTAGTTCTGCTCATTGGTACCACTCACCAAGTGTGCACCCGGCCCGCGAGCCCATACGCCTACATCCTCTCCAGCGTGAGACTCGCTGCTCATGGGCACCAGTGCATCCTGCTGGTAATCAAGTGCGACAGTGTCAGTGCTTGTGAGATCATGCCGGCTACCGTCATCATTGGAGCTGTAACCCGGGCCATTGGCATAGGTCAAGGTTGTGTAGGGCAGGCCATCTTCAGCTAATGAAGGAGAGGTTTTAGCCTCACCACTGCTGTCATTACCAATCACCTTGCCAAGAATCGGGTTGCCGCGGGTGGGATAACCGGCAATCGTCATCACATGGCTGTGGTCCGCAGTAACGACTATTAGAGTATCTTCTGCACTGGTGTTATCCATTGCATACTGGATAGCCTCTGCAAATTCCACAGCATCGGTCAGTGCGCGGTGGGCGTTGCCAGCATGATGGCCATGGTCAATACGACCGGACTCTACCATAAGGAAATATCCCTTGTCGTTTTTCTGCAGGAGTTCGAGACCTTTAGATGTCATCTCAGTGAGGGAGGGCTCACCCGCAGTATCTTCCTCACGAACAGCTTCATACTCCATGTGGGAAGAGTTGAACAAACCCAGTAACTTGTCGGTTGCAGCGCTGTCTACAGCATTAAAGCCTGTGGTGTCTTCTACGTAAGCAATATTATTCACACCGTCGTTGTAACGTGTCTTCCACTCATCCACCAAGTTGCGCCCGTCTTCTCGACGCCCGGCTTCCCCCTCGATATCTGTGACGTCACTGGGCAAGAAGTTACGGCGGCCCCCTCCCATTACCACGTCGATACCATCACCAGCCTCCAGCTCAACCAGCTGCGCGGCAATATCAGTGCAACCATCAGGAGCAGACGCTTCCCAGCCACGCTCAGGCACCTTGGCATAGGTGGCTGCCGGAGTAGCGTGGGTAATTCTCGCGGTACTGATAATACCGGTGCTTTTGCCCAGATCCTCTGCCAGCTCAATGGCAGTGGTAAGAGGACGCTCCAGACTGGCGGCACAATCGCCGCGCGCTACATCTTCGGCAACACTTAATACGCCGGCCTTGGTTTTAACCCCGGTAACTAGAGCCGTCATAGTGCCAGCGGAGTCCGGAGTTTGCTGGTTGGTATTGTAAGTTTTCACCAAACCAGCAAAAGGCATTTTTTCAAAGCTCAGCTGGTGCTCCTCACCGGCGAGGCCCTGCTGTTGACCGGCGAGGATACGCGCTGCAGTCACTGTAGAAATACCCATGCCATCGCCGACAAACAGGATGATATTCTTTGCTGCGCCAGGAGTATTATTAATTGCCTGTGCCTGCGCCGCCTCTACAGCCTCTTGGCCCTCTTTGAACCAGTCGCTATCGAGCTGCCCCTGGGGAAGGTTCAACACATCTTCTGGCTCTGGCAGTTCAACCGGATTCGAGCTGGACTTGTCATCACTGCAACCAGCGGCCAGCAGGGCTACGGAGAAAGCCAGCAGGGTCTTTTTAAAATGTCTCATGGTGAATTACCCCAATTATTCTTCTGTCAACGACAGGTCAGTCGCAGCAGTCATCACATGGAAAAGCGCACTTTGCTCCAGGCTACCCTGTACCAACTTGGCTCCAGCACCAATGGCATGCAGGCTGATATCTTCACCCGCGTGACTCTCTGATCCCAGGTGAACTAGAGCCTCCTGATGAAAACCCGGTGCCTCGGTGTCTACGCCAGAGAGATCTTTACGGCCGGTATCAGCAGCTATGCCATAACGTTCATCCGCATCGGTATTCTCACCCAGGTCGGCAAAGCCCAGACCATTGGCATAGGTCAGCGTGGTAAAAGGCAAGTCGTCCGATGCGGTTTCCAGTTCCGCCTTGGCTGCGCCGCTACTGTCATTCTCAACCACCTTGCCGAGAATGGGGTTACCACGGGTTGGATAACCGGCAATGGTCATCACATGGCTGTGGTCCGCAGTCACCAGGATCAGGGTGTCCTCAAGATCCACCTTATCCAGTGCAGCTTGTACCGCATCCGCAAAGGCAATCGCATCGTGCAATGCGTTGTAAGCATTACCTGCGTGATGGCCGTGGTCGATTCGACCAGACTCCACCATCAGGAAATAGCCATCGCTATCTTTCTGCAGGAGTTCAATAGCAGTACCGGTCATCTCGGCGATACTCGGCTCGTCGCTCTCCTTAGCAATACGGTCCGCATCGTAACTCATATGGCTGCTTGTGAAGAGCCCCAACAGCTTGTCTGTAGAGGCGAGATCCACGCTCGCCAGTTCAGCTCCAGTCTGCACATATTCAGCATTCTGTTCACCTTCATAGCGCTGTAGCCACTCATTGGTAAGATCGCGCCCGTCTTCACGCTTGCCACCTGTATCGGTCGTTGTAAAACTGCGACGGCCGCCACCGAGCATCACGTCGATGCCATCCCCATATTCCAGTTCAATCATTTGCGTGGCGATATCCACACAATTTCCTTCAGCTTCGTACTCCCAGCCACGCTCTGGACTACGCGAATAAGTGGCGGCGGGCGTGGCATGAGTCAATCGCGCGGTTGAGACGATGCCAGTTGATCTGCCACGATTTTCCATCAACTCGAGGAAAGTATTCAGCTCTTTGCCTTCAGCACTGACGCAATCAGCACGCAATGCATCTTCCTCAATATTAATGACTCCGGCGCGGGTTTTTACACCGGTCATCATCGCAGTCATGGTACCGGCAGAGTCCGGGGTCTGCTGGTTGGTGTTATATGTTTTGATCAGAGCGGAATAGGGAAACTCCTCAAAAGAAAGGGCATTTTCCTCACCATTCTCACCGCGCAGTTGACCCTCAAGAATACGTGCAGCAGTCAACGTGGATATACCCATACCGTCGCCGACAAAAAGAATGACGTTCTTTGCAGTCTTTGCTTCTCTGGAGAGGGCAGTACGCTCTTCCAGACGATCGGCAGCGTCGGTATACCAGTCACTTTTGGTTTGGTAGTCAGGCAGGCTTGCGGCAGAAACCGCTGAAGCGAGAGGAATTAAACAAAAGGCGCTAAGCGCGCGGGCAAGTTTGTTTGCCACGATGAGCCTCCGGAACTCGTAAATTTGGCGAGCATTAGAGTCCGGAAATATGACAAAAGAATTACGCGCCGATTAACTTCTGGCTTTCATCGCCACAAAGCTTAGTATGGGCGTTAAGACTGTAAAAACACAACCACAGCAATATTACAGAATTGCGAAAAAACAGTGAGAGATTATTGTTTTTTCAGTATTTTCAATGGGTGGGGAAATAGACAAGTGCACCGCTATACGGCGCACCCCGTACTAGCCGATAAACTTCACCACACTTTCATCAGGATCGCGTCCCTTACCCTCAGCGCGCAACCGCTGCAGGTAGCTCTCCCAGTTAGCATTATATTTCTCGGCGAGTTCACGCAGGTATTCCCAGGTATAAATACCTGTGTCGTGGCCATCATCAAAATCGATTTTCAGCGCATAGCGACCAGCCGCCTCTATTTTGTCGATACCCACGTGCATTTTTCCATCCACCAGAACCGGGGCACTGTTGCCATGACCACGCACCTCGGCACTGGGGGAGTAGACGCGCAAATACTCTGCCGGCAAGGTAAAGTCGCCATCAGCAAATACCAGCTGCAAGTTTTTCTCTGCGCGATTTAATCGGATTTTTTGCGGTTTCATTTACAGGATAAAACGCGAAAGGTCCTCATTTTGGCTGAGCTCGCCCAGGTGGGTATCCACATAGGCAGCATCTACATTCAGGGTTTTGTCTCCGTCACCAGCATCGAAGGAAATCTCCTCCAACAGGCGCTCCAGTACGGTGTGCAATCGACGCGCACCAATATTCTCCGTGCGCTCATTCACCTCGTAGGCCACCTCTGCAATGCGGCGGATTCCGTCTTCAGTAAATTTCAGCTCCAGGCCCTCTGTAGCAAGCAGAGCTCTCTGCTGCTCGGTCAGGGAAGCGGATGGCTCAGTGAGGATGCGCTCAAAGTCTGCCGAAGTGAGCGAGCTTAACTCCACACGGATTGGCAGTCGGCCCTGCAACTCTGGGATCAGATCCGATGGCTTGGACAGATGGAAGGCACCTGAGGCGATAAACAAAATATGGTCTGTCTTGATCATGCCGTACTTGGTGTTAACAGTACTGCCCTCAATCAGTGGCAGTAGATCTCTCTGAACACCCTCACGAGACACATCGGCACCGCCACTCTCCTGACGCTTGGCCACTTTGTCGATTTCATCGATAAAGACAATACCGTTCTGTTCGGCGGCACGAATCGCACTGGTTTTAATATCTTCATCATTAACCAGCTTGGCCGCCTCTTCATCAGTCAGCTGCTTTATGGCCTGCTTAACCGGTAATTTGCGCTTGCGGGTCTTGCCCTGGGACATATTCGAGAACATGCCCTGTAGTTGATTAGTCATTTCCTCCATACCTGGAGGCGCCATAATCTCTACGCCCACTGGCGCAGCTGCCATATCTAACTCCACTTCCTTATCGTCGAGTTCTCCCTCCCGCAATTTCTTACGAAACAACTGGCGGGTACTGGAATCCTTGTCATTGGGCTCAGTGGAGCGCGCTGGCGGCAATAAGGCATCTAAGATACGCTCCTCCGCAGCATCCATAGCACGCTGCTGCACACCGGACATAGCCAGCTCACGCTCCTGCTTCACAGCCATCTCGACAAGATCGCGTACGATCGACTCCACATCGCGGCCAACATAGCCCACCTCCGTGAACTTGGTTGCTTCTACCTTAATGAAGGGCGCATTGGCCAACTTTGCCAGACGGCGGGCAATTTCAGTTTTGCCCACACCGGTGGGGCCAATCATCAGGATATTTTTCGGGGTGATCTCGGCGCGCAAATCCTCGGTCACCTGCATACGGCGCCAGCGATTGCGCAGTGCAATCGCTACGGCGCGTTTGGCGTCCTGCTGGCCGACTATATGGCGGTCGAGCTCATGGACGATTTCTCTGGGGGTCATCTGGGACATATCAATTCAATTCCTGCAAAACATATCGGCGGTTCCCTTTGAGGGACCGCCCGGCCAATGGCGCCTAAAGAGCGCGAGGCACTTAAAAATTCAATTCTTCGATGGTGTGGTTCTGGTTGGTGTAAACACAGATATCACCGGCGATTTTCAGGCCCTGCTCAACAATTGCACGGGCATCCATATCGGTGTTGTCGAGCAAAGCCCGTGCCGCAGACTGGGCAAAAGGCCCACCAGAACCGATGGCGATCAGGTCATCTTCCGGCTGAATAACATCACCATTGCCGGTCACGATCAGGCTGGCAGTCTCGTCGGCCACAGCTAACAGGGCCTCGAGGCGGCGCAGGGCACGATCGGTACGCCAGTCTTTGGCCAGCTCCACAGCGGCGCGGGTCAATTGCCCACCATGGGCTTCCAACTTGGCCTCGAAGCGCTCAAACAGGGTAAAGGCATCGGCGGTACCGCCGGCAAAACCGGCAATCACCTTGTCCTTATACAGGCGACGCACCTTGCGCGCATTGCCCTTCATAATGGTGTTACCCATGGACACCTGGCCGTCGCCGCCAATCACAACTTTGCCGTTGCGGCGACAGGATAAAATGGTGGTTCCGCGATACTGTTCCAATGGAGACCTCTCGGATTACGCGTGAGCTTCAGCGCAGAAGGTGGTTACCAATCGCGCCGGGAATTTCATTCAGGTTAGATAAGTGAGGACGGCACGCGCCGATTTCAATAAGGAAGGGGCAATTGCTGTACCCGGAACCCAGTATCCACTGTGGTTTTTTGCTTCAAAGCCAAAGCCGCCCACGTTAATTTGACCAAAAGTGAGAGAGTAAATAGCTTTATCTACCATGCTGGGCAGAAAGCCCTGCACATTAATCAGTTGGCTGGACGTTTCAGCACCAGCGGCATCAGTCTGTGCTCAGCCAGTACCTGTCGGGCCTTTGCCATACGCGAGCGGTTGTCGAAAGGCCCAACCAAGACTCTGTGCCAGGTTCCGCGACTATCACTAGCTGACTCGACTTTAACATCCAGATTGGCCAGGGTAAGTTGCACACGCAGGCGCTCGGCTTCAGCCGCCTCACGAAAGGAGGCTGCTTGCAGAATGTAAACCTGTTGTGGGGGTTCACTAACTGCCCCCTGCCCGGTATTGGAATCCTGCTGACGACGAGCGGGCTCGGCCACCTTGGGGGAGGTACGGAAACCTCGTTTTCCTTCAGCATTGTGTAGAAATCAAAGCGCGGCTGAGTGCGCTCCTCAACCCTCGGTTTGGCCGCCTGTGGTTTGCCACCGCTAGCGCCTTTACCCTCCCCAGCAATACCGTATTGCAGAAGCAGAAATACCGCGAAACCGCCAACAATATTTCCCAGGAAGAACCAACCCCAGGCGGGTTTTCCCGCAGAACTTTTACTGCGGCGATTGGTTTTGCGACGGCTCATTGAGGATTTCTTCCCTGGGTGATCTGCTCAGCAGGGGAATTGTACCGCCAATTAGGCTGGGGGCATTGAATTCCAGCAAAATTTACGACAATTCCTGTGCATCCATATCTATCGCCCAGCGCAGACGACGGTTTTTATTTCCCTCTGCCCAGACACATAAGCGCGCCAAAAGAGGCTGCAGTTGCGCGCGATTCTGCGCAGTAACCTGTATATAAAAACGGAAACGCCCGGATTTGCGCTCCAACAACGCGGGCACTGGCCCCAGATACTGTAACTGCGGTGAAGGGGGTGCCAGGGACTGCATAAACATTCTCGCATTGTGCAGGAACTCCTCAGCCCAGGAGGGCTCTTCGCACTCCGCCCGCACGAGAGCCATTGCATTGGTAGGGGGCAGCTGCGCCACCGCGCGATCGCGCAGTAATTGGCGCGCAAAGCTACCGTAGCCTTTCTCCAATAACATCTGTAACAGGGGGTGTTCAGGAAATCGACTCTGCACCAGTACCCGACCGCTCAGACTGCCGCGCCCTGCACGTCCAGCCACCTGCTCCAGCAACTGACCAGTACGCTCCGGGGCGCGGAAATCTGCACTAAACAGGCCACCATCCGCATCCTGAACTACTACCAAGGTCACCCGCGGCAAATGGTGACCTTTAGCCAGCATCTGGGTACCCAGGAGCAAACAGGGCTCTCCATCGCGCGCCGGAGCCAACAACCGGTCCAAGGCCAGCTTACTGGTCGTGGTGTCCCGATCCACACGGATTACCGGATATTCGGCAAAGCGCCGCGCCAACAACTCCTCACTGCGTTCAGTACCCCCACCCAGGGCGGAGATAGATCGGCTGTGGCACTGGGGGCAACTATCAACTAGTGAACAGCGGTAATCGCAATGGTGGCAACGCAACTGACGCAAGCGCCGATGCATGGTGAGCTTGCTGGAGCAGTGGGGGCAATCGGCCAACCAACCACAATCATCACAGGTGAGGGCGGGAGCGAAGCCGCGCCGGTTAATAAAAACCAAAACCTGTTCACCACGCGCCAGGGTTTCCCCTATATGGCGAAGCACCTGGGGGAAAATCCCTCCTCCAGCGGCTCGCGCAGAGTGGGCACCACATGGATCTGCGGAGGGCGCGCATCCCCCGCGCGCTGGCGCATGCGCAAATGCTGGTAACGGCCATTCAACGCGTTATGCAGGGTTTCCAGGGAGGGCGTGGCGGAGCCCAATAGCACCGGAACATTGGCATTGCGCGCCACCACCACTGCAAGATCCCGAGCTGAGTAGCGCACACCATCCTGTTGCTTAAAGGAAGCATCGTGCTCCTCATCCACTATCACTATGCCAAGTCTCGGCATTGGCGTCATAATCACCGAGCGGGTGCCAATCACAATATCGGCCTGCCCCGCCACTGCAGCGAGCCAGGACTGGGCCCGCTCGCCTTCAGCCAGGCCTGAATGCAGAGCCGCAATGCTGCGCTTGGGGAAACGCGAAGCTATACGCCGTAGGGTCTGAGGGGTAAGTCCTATTTCTGGAACCAGGAGTAGCGCCTGGCGCCCCTCAGCCAAAACCCGCTCCATCAATTGCAAGTAAACTTCGGTCTTGCCACTGCCGGTAGTGCCCTCAAGGAGGGAAGCGGAATAGTGGCCGCAATCCACCGAATCCAATACCTTTTGCTGTTCTTCACTCAATTGCGGCGCCGGAACCGGTTCTGCTACCGGTAGCGGTGGTGGAACGGTAGGGCCAGAGCTCCAATTAACAAGGCCGCGCTCCTGCAAGGCGCGCACTATCGTCGATGTATGCCCCAGGGCTTTCAGGTGAGTACGGCTTTGCCTTCCCTCACTGAGCAACAGTTGCAACAGGGCTTGTTGTTTTGGTGCCCGCGCCAATGCTGACTCGGGCAAACCCTTGCCCTCGGTAGTGAGCTGCAACCATTGCTCGGCCCAGTGGTCTGCGGGCTTGCCCTTACGCAGAGCGGCGGGCAGTGCGGCTGCATACACTTCACCAATCGGGGCCTGGTAATAATCGGCGATCCAGGAAAGGAATCCCAGACTGACTCTACTAAACAGCGCCGTTTGGTCAATCACCCCCAGGGCGGGCTTTAAATGTGCAAACGATGACTTCTGCACAACGTCTACCAATACCGCAACCAGTTTGCGCCCGGCAAAGGGCACCCACAGCCGCTGCCCTGGTATTAATGTCTGCGGATCCAGGCCCTCTGGAGGCAGGTAGTCGAACAGGCGCCGCAACGGTACTGGTACCGCCAAGCGTAAAATGACATTCTGTTGGACTGCCTGTTCCACCTCACCCCCACGAACCTCGGTAAAAGGCGCTAGTGTACTGACTGCTCCGGCAAGATACAGAGGCCGATTACTTTTTTATATGGCAATGTGTAACCACCAGGTCGGGTAGCCTTCCTAAGCCAGGCCCGGCCCTATGCTTACCAACACCCCAAAGAGGCAATACCGAGATATCCAGATAAGTCCATTGGCTGAATAAATGGCAATTTAGTGACTGGCTAGATCCCGGTATTTGGACTTGAACCCCGACGCTAATCTGATAGTATGCGCCGACTTTTTAATCAGCCTGGAACCGGTCCGGTTCCTGCTCCAACGACGATACCGTGCCCGGCAACAGATCGAGTGGCGGTTTCGAAAAGAGGCAATCATGAAAGCAGATATCCATCCTAACTACACCGACATCACCGCCACTTGCTCCTGCGGAAACGTAGTCAAAACCCGTTCTACCCTGGGCAAAGACCTGCAGATCGATGTGTGCTCCCAGTGCCACCCCTTCTACACTGGCAAGCAAAAGCAGGCTACTACCGGTGGACGCGTGGACCGCTTCAAAAAGCGTTTCGGCAGCCGCATCGGCAAGTAAACCGAACATTGGGATGCCTGACATCTCGGAAGAGGGCATTGGGGCCACCCCAATGCCTTTTTTTACCCTTAATACCTATATCTGCTCAAAGGTATGCCCCACGGGCAAAATCGATTCGAATTGCTTAATGTTGTCGATTTTGACGATAAATTTATCCTTCAAAATCACACATTAGCAACTGATCATCCTGAAATTAGCCACTTACTAAGGGCAAAATAGTAAGAAGTACTAGTTTTAGCCTTCCATTAAGCTTGTGGCTACAAGTGCCCCTCGGTTATTCTCTGGCACCCGCAGTAACCGGGATAGCACCGCAGCGTTATCCCAAGTTTTCGAGAGAATAGCCCCCAAATGACGGATTCATTGCGCCAGGCAGCGCTCGATTACCACGCGCTCCCCACTCCCGGCAAACTTTCAGTTGAGCTGACTACTGCCGCCGAAACCCAAGAGGACCTGTCCCTGGCCTATAGCCCAGGGGTAGCCGAACCGGTACGCGAGATAGCCAAAGACCCAGAGGCCGCTTATCAATACACTGGTAAGGGCAACTTGGTAGCTGTTATTTCTAATGGCAGCGCCATTCTCGGCCTCGGCAATCTGGGGCCATTGGCTTCCAAGCCCGTTATGGAGGGGAAATCACTTCTGTTCAAGCGCTTCGCCGATATCAATTCGGTGGATATCGAGGTGGACGTCAATAGCCCGGAGCAATTTATCCAGACTGTTGCCGCTATCGCCAATACCTTTGGCGGCATCAACCTTGAGGATATAAAGGCGCCGGAGTGCTTCCATATTGAAGAGGCACTGATAGAGCGCTGCCCGGTACCGGTATTCCACGACGACCAACACGGCACAGCTATTGTGACCGTAGCGGGAATGCTCAATGCACTGGAAATCCAGGGTAAAAAAATCAGCGAAGTGCGCATGGTATGCCTGGGCGCTGGCGCAGCTGCTACCGCCTGCTGCAAGCTAATGTTGGCTGCCGGTGCGCGCAAAGAGCAAATCACCATGCTCGACAGCCGTGGGGTAATCCACTCCGGGCGCACCGATATCAACGCCTACAAAGGCGAGTGGGCACGGGATACCGATATGCGCACCCTCGACGATGCCATAGCCGACGCGGATGTGTTCCTCGGCGTATCCGGACCAGACCTGCTATCTGCCGAGCAGCTGCAACGAATGGCACCCAGGCCGGTAGTCTTTGCCTGCTCCAACCCCAACCCGGAAATCAAGCCGGAGCTGGCCCACAGTGTGCGCGAAGACCTGATTATGGCTACCGGGCGTTCGGACTATCCAAATCAGGTCAATAATGTGCTGTGCTTCCCCTTTATTTTCCGCGGCGCTCTGGATGTACGTGCGGCACGGATCAATGAAGAGATGAAACTCGCGGCAATCGAAGCCATCCGCAAAATTGCCCACCTGCCCGTTCCCGACTCAGTTCGTGAAGGCTACGGTGGTATAGAACTAAGCTTTGGCTACAACTATATTTTGCCCAAGCCCACAGACCCGCGCCTGCTGCCCGAGGTCGCTGCTGCAGTAGCCCGCGCGGCAGTGGATAGTGGCTGTGCTCGCCTGCCTTACCCCGAGCACTACCCGCTGAAATCTGTATAGCCATCCCCACCTCACCCCGTGGGAGCGGGCGTTTGCCGCGTTCGCTCTCACGGACTCCTTGAGCCATACAGCACCCGTCGCTAAACTGCCTTTCTGTCACAGCATCAAAGTTGCCCAACATAATGAGTCATGTGTATGTGCTGGCCAATCAGCACCAGCAGTTCCTGAGCAAAAGTGGTGAATGGCTGGATGGCCGTGAGCCCAATAAACTGTTTCGCAGCGAACACAAAGACGTCGCCATCAATCAGATGTTCGAAGCCAACACACGTGATGTCAGCCTGCGCATCGAATTGCTGCAATGTGAGCTGAATAACAAGGGACAACCGCTAGTACCAGAAGAGGCCCTTGCCGACATTTCTACTCTGCAGGGTGACCCGGAAATTGAGCCGAACACGCCAGAGGAAATGCCAGCGCAGGAACCTCCTGAGCTGGAGCCCCAGGCAGAGCCGGAGGTATCCCCGGAACCGGCTCCCGAGGTTGTACCTGAGCAACCCCCAGAAGAAACGCCCGCTCATCCCAGCGAGAAAACATCGGAATCAGAGTCAGCCGCTTGAGCGGTAACTCTCACTGAACCGGCACCAGTCGCTCTATCCAGCGACGCAAGAGAAAGTTCCGGTAGTACCAAGGAGATTCGAGTGCCTATTCCCCATCTGGCCGCCCTGTCTCAGGCCAAACCTGTGCAATTACTCAAGGGCATACGCCGTGGACTCGAGAAAGAGAGCTTGCGGGTTGCCAGTGACGGTACCTTGGCGGCAACCCCCATGCGCAAACACTGGGCTCAGCCCTCACCCACGAGAGTATCACTACCGATTTTTCCGAGGCGCTGCTGGAATTTATCACACCGCCGGTAGCCACCCCCGAGGAGGCGTTGCGGATACTCGACCGTATCCACCGCTACACCTATAGCCAGATCGGCGATGAGCGCCTGTGGGTCAACAGCATGCCCTGTGTAATCGGTACCGATAATGATATCCCGGTAGCCCGTTACGGCAATTCCCATAGCGGTGCCATGAAAACTATTTATCGGCTCGGTCTTGGCCTACGCTACGGCCGCGCCATGCAGACAATCGCCGGTATCCATTACAACTTTTCTCTGCCCGATGATTTCTGGCTGTGGTTGCACGAGCTCGAGGGCAGCAGCGAGTCCTTGAGTGAATTCAAGACCCGTCGCTACTTTGATTTGATCCGTAATTTCCGCCGCAATTACTGGCTGTTGATTTATCTGTTTGGCGCAGCGCCAGCTGTGTGCTCGTCTTTTGTGGAAGGGCGTGAACACAAGCTTGAGGCGTTTAACGGCGATAGCCATACTTTACACGTCCCCCATGCCACCTCACTGCGTATGGGCGACCTGGGCTACAACAGTGATGTGCAGCAATCCCTGATCGTTTGCTACAACAACCTGCGCAGCTACCTCTCAACATTATGTTCTGCCATCAGTCGTCCCTACGGCCCCTATCAGGAGATGGGAGTGAAAGATGGCGATGAGAATTACCAACAGCTGTCTACCGGCATACTGCAGATCGAAAATGAATTCTATTCGCCCATTAGGCCCAAAAATCCGGCCAAGCGCGGTGAGACAGCCCTGGCTGCTCTGAACAATCGCGGGGTCGAGTATGTCGAGGTCCGCTGCCTCGACCTAAACCCATTTATGCCACTGGGTATTGATGCCCAGCAGATGCGTTTCCTCGACAGCTTCCTGCTTCACTGCCTGCTCACCGAAAGCCCCAAAACCAACGATACCGATTATCGCGCTACCCAGGAAAACCAGCAGCGCATTGTCTATCGCGGCAACGAGCCAGGCCTGTTGCTGCGCTCCGGCAATGGCGAGCGCAAACTCGAAGACTGGGCTTCTCAGCTTTTGGGGGAGATGAACTCCGTTGCTGAGCTGCTCGACAGTGCTTGGGGTGGCGACCAGTACCGCTGTGCCGTTGGCGTTCAGCGTGCAAAAGTGAAGGGGAAATCCCCACTCCTGCGCAGCAGATCTTAGCCGAAATGGATGCGCAGAAACTGAGCTTCTACCAATGGGCCATGGAAAAAGCTGAGCAGCATCGACACTACTTTCTCGAGCGCCCTCTCGACAGCGACTCAGTCCGGGACTTCTCCCGTCAAGCTGAGGAATCGCTGCTCAGGCAAAAGCAGATGGAAGCGGAAGATAAAGGCTCTTTTGAGGAGTTCCTCAGCCACTACTACGCACAATATATTTGTTGTCAGGACTAGTCGGCCACCGGCGTCTGACCGGGTGTGCGGGCTCGAACGGATCGATAGTATGAACTACCTCGCACACCTGTTGCTGTCCGGCCCCGAAGCGCGCTGGCGCCTGGGTGGACTCCTGGGTGACTTTGTCAAAGGGCCACTGGTTGGCGAAAGGCCCGCAGCCATTGAGGCCGGCATCAAGTTGCACCGGCGGATTGATGCGAGTACGGATGAACATACCGCCTACCGCGACGCCCTGGCAAGCTTGGACCCCAGGTGGCGCCGCTATGCCGGTATTGCGCTGGATATTTGGTTCGATCACCTACTGGCACAAAATTGGCACACATGGCACCCACAGAACCTGGAAGAGTTCTGTACCGAATGCTGGAGAGACTTTCGCAGCGACAGCGCGTATATTCCGCCGCAAGCCAAAGCGTTTATGGCGCGTGCTGAGCAGTTTAAACTGCTGCAGAGCTACCGCGAAGAGCAAGTGGTAGCCCTCACTTTGGAGCGGGTTGGGCAGCGCTTGCGCCGCCCGGTGGCCCTACAGGAAATGCTGCCCGAGCTGATCGCCGGGCGGGAAAAGCTGGAACACAATTTCAATAAACTACTGACCGACTTGAATCTCGAAGCCTCCCGGTTTCGGCAGCATTATTCAGGATCTGATAAATCATGACCTTACCCAACCCACGCATCACTTTTCTGATTGTTTTCCTAATGGTTGCCTTCCTGCTGGGCTCTGCGTTCTACTTGGAATACGTTCGCGGCCTGGAGCCCTGCAAGCTCTGTATTACCCAAAGGGTAATGCTGCTCGGTGTGGGAGTGGTTTCCCTGATTGCCTTCCTGCACAACCCGGCCACCATAGGCAGGCGCGTCTACGGTCTGCTGGTATCCATCTGGGCCCTGGGCGGACTTTACTTTGCCGGCCGCCAGTTATGGTTGCAGAGCCTACCCGAAGACCAGGTGCCCGCCTGTGGTCCCAGCGTGAGTTACATGCTGGAAGTTTTTCCCATGGCCGATGTTCTCAAGGCACTTTTGAGTGGTGACGGTAACTGTGCAGAAGTCCAGTGGACAATGATGGGCCTGAGTATTCCCGGCTGGTCCGCGATCGGCTTTGGCGGCCTGGTCCTATTCGGTGCCTGGCAGGCATTCCGCAAAGCTTGATAAAAAATGGCGGCTCCACCGGGCCGCACTCCAAAATGACTCCACCCGCCCTGAGCAACATATTTCACTGGCTGATTGGCACCGCCATTCTGTTTGGTTGTGAACGCCTCGGCACACTTGCCAGCACAATGCTCGCACTTCCTGTTCCCGGCGCGGTGGTAGGTATGCTACTGCTACTATTTGGGTTGATGGTGAATGGAGGCGTACCACGTGGCCTCGCCCAAATCAGTGCCCAGCTGCTCTTCCTGTTGCCACTACTTTTCCTGCCCGCTGCAGTGGGCGTCTTTTTTCTACGTGACCTTGCCCCCGCAGACTGGCTTGCGCTGATCGCTGCGGTTGTAATCGGCACCCTAATCAGCCTAGTCCTGTGCGCCATGCTACTGCAGAGGCTATTAAACAAGGCCGGTAGTAAATGGTAGTGGCTAACTGGCTGCACAGCTCTCTGTTTGCCTTACCGCTGAGTCTGGTGGCTTTCTGTATCGGCGTGTACTTTTACCGCCGCAGCGGTACAGTACTATTGCACCCAATAGTGACCGCCAGCCTGATAGTAGCGGCGCTGCTCCATACCTTGAATGTTCCCTACAGCGATTATCAGCACTCCAGTACACTGCTCTACGCACTACTCGGTCCAGCAGTAGTGGCCCTGGCAGTGCCACTGAAACAGAACCTGGCAGTGATTCGCCGGGCCGGCTGGCCACTGCTGGTAACGATTGCCGTAGGGGCAGTCCTGGCACCGGTTGTCGCTATCATAATCGCCCTTTTATTTGGCGCCGGGGAATCCGTATTACTGGCTCTCAGCGGCAAATCTGTCACTACCCCGATTGCCCTGGCTTTGGCCGAAAAAATCCACGCAGCATTGAGCCTCACCGCGGGCATCGTAGTCCTCACTGGAGTGGTTGGTGCCCTGGCCGGACCACCGTTACTAACTCTGCTTGGTATTCGCGATAAGCGTATCCTCGGGGTGGTTCTAGGTATAAACGCCCATGCCGTAGGCACCGCTCGCGCTTTCGAAATCAGTGCCCTTTGTGGCGCCTGCTCTGCCCTTGCCATGGGACTCTGCGGCGCGCTGACTGCACTGGTCCTGCCGCTGATTATCAGTAGCTGAACAGCTTTCAATTCCCCATAATCGAATTCGCACATCTGTCACAGTATTTTGGCGTAGTTTACTCCCTCTATCTTGCTGCCGGCGGGGAATCTCCTATCTTCCATAAAGTCTTCGACATCGGCAATAAAGCTGGCCACTGCGGCAACAGTAACAAAGGGACATATTGGAGATGCTGGAAAATTGCAAATCGGCGCGGGAGCGCTGGGGTGGTGTAAGCGAAATAATCGACCGCTGGTTACAGTCGCGGCAAAATTTGCTGGTGAGCTTCTATCATCTCTCTGAAAAAAAGAGTTCAGTGAAGACGACCCTGAAACTGAGGATCGTGTGCGCCAGTTGTGCCAGCTGTTGGTGGATTATGTCTCGGCAGGTCACTTTGAAGTCTATGAGCAATTAATGCGAGAGGGCCAGGCATTCGACGACAAGTCGGGACTTAAAAAAGCCTGTGAGCTGTACAAAGATATCGATACAACGACAGACATCGCCGTCGATTTCAATGATAAGTACTTAGAGACAGATGATCTCTCCAGCCTGGCCCCGGATCTATCCGAACTCGGGGAGGCGTTGGAAACTCGATTTAGCTCCGAAGACAAGATGATCGCCCTGCTGCATACCGCACATAAAAACCAGATTGTCTGAAAGCAGCAATAAAAAACCGCTCTTATAGTTCGCAATTTAACTCCTGTTACTGTGAAACTAAATGTATTTACAATTTTCTATTGGTTATTCGAAAGCGGTTTACTAGCGCTCAAAAGCTTCCTACCAAAAAATAAAAAAGGGCGCCCTTTAGGCACCCTTTTTCAGTAAAGTCTAAAAAGTCAGATTATTCAGACTTTGGCTCTTCCTTCTTTTCTTCTTCTTTTTTCTTGGTCTCTTCTTCACCGCCAACATTGGCCTTGTGCAACTCCACTTCAAAAATCAGGGTCGCGTTCGGGCCGATTTTGCCACCGGCACCACCGGGGCCATATGCCAATTCAGAAGGAATATAAAGTTCCCACTTGGAACCTTCCTTCATTAGTTGCAGGGCTTCAGTCCAACCTTTGATAACGCCGTTTACCGGAAACTGTACCGGCTCACCACGGGCGTAGGAGCTGTCAAACTCCTCACCGTTAATCAGGGTACCTTTGTAGTCGACTTCAACAGTGCTGCTGGCGGAAGGCTTGCTGCCGGAACCTTCAGTAATCACTTTGTACTGCAGGCCTGAATCAGTGGTAATCACACCTTCCTTTTTCGCATTCTCTTCGAGGAACGCCTTTCCTTCAGTCAGGTTTTTATCAGCAGTTTCCTTAAACTCCTGTTCCTGCTTGGCCAGCATTTCCTGCTGCTTCTTCTGCATCTGCTCCTGGAAAGCAGCAATGGTCTGTTGCTTATCTTCGTCTGTCAGACGCGATTCATGGTCACTGGCAACATCATTGAGTGCCATCAACACCACCTGAGGGTCCAGCTTCACGTCCTGGGCTTGAAGACGCTTGGCCATATCTTCAGCAATGATATAGCTGACCTTCTTCTCCTGGGTATCCAGGGTAACTTCTTTTTCCTGCTTGGATCCCTGTTCGTTACAGCCGGTCAGCGCCAGGCCAAGGGCAATTGCTGCAGCCAAAGGGTATTTATTCATGGATGTTGTCTCTTTGTCCGTATTGCGTTTATGGATTCGCGCTTGACCTTGGTCCAACGCCATCAGCGGTTTCTCGGGCAATGCTGTTGCGGCCTCCAGCCGCCGGGCGCACGCTATCCGCCAGTGCGCTCAAGTCTAACCCAAGGCGACAGCCAGTGCATACCGATGACTTTCACACTGTGCAGGACACCACATTCCCTATGCCAGTTCCGGTCTCTTCCATAAAAAAACGCAACCCGCGCTTTTTTCACTGCACTCGGCATACATTTTTATTAAAAACAGCGCTATTATCGACGAGTCACCGGTTATTGTTCTGGACTGTTTGAGGTGCTTTTCAGTTTTGGGGCAATATTGCAGTGCGCGCGTCTCTTCTTCAGCGGTATCGATCGTATTTAAGGCAAGGCTAGTGCACCACCCGGAAGTGCCAATCGATAATAAACGTCAGGACATTTACTCATGGCTGCCAAACGAAAAGCTGTCAATCCGGTCGCAGAGCTGGAAGCACAAATTTCCAAGCTCTCTGCAAAACTGGATAAAGCCCGCAATAAAAAAGTCACCGATGCCGGCAAGGCGGTATTAAAAGCCGGAAAAGCTCTGACTTCGGCAAAGGAAAAACTGGCCAAGGCCAAAACCAAGCTTAGCGAAGCCCGCGCCGCGGCTAAAACGGCCAAGACCGCCGCTGCACGAAAACGAGTCGATACCGCCAAAGCCAATGTGGAAAAACTCAATGAAGTATTCCAATTGGCTAAGAGTTCGGCAGCGGAGGCCAAAGATAGTCAATCCCTGGCTAAAGCCGAGCTTAAAGCTGCAGAAGCTGTGCGCAAAATCGCAGCCAGAACAGAAAAAGAGCTCGCTAAGAAGCAACCCAAGGCTAAGAAGGCTCCAGTAGTTAAAAAAACTGCTGGAGCTAAAAAGGCTACAGCAAAAACTGCCACTAAAGCTGTGAAAGCAGCTGGTACTAAAACGAGCAAAAAACCAGGAGCTAAAAAAGCTACTGAAAAGAAAGTTGCTACGAAAAAGGCCAGCGTACGCAAAAGCACTGCAAAAGCTACAAATTCCACTGCGAAGAAAGCCGCTGCCAAACCCGCTAAAGTCAGCACTACTCACAAAGCGACAAAGCCCGCCAGCAAAAAAGCAACCTCAGCCAAAGCTGCTTCAACAGCAAAAGCTTCTGTTGCGGCTAAGCCTAGATCTGAAAAGCCTGTGCAGGCAAAAGGCGGTGACTCCGTTACCGTAGAAAAAGCTCCAAAGGAAGCAAAAGCCTTTGTAGCTACCGAAGAGAAGAAGCCGGTGGAGTCCACACCTCCTAACCCAACTATTACACCAACCACTCCCGCCAACAGCCTGTTCTCCTCGGAAAACCGTAGCAGCGAGTGAGGGCTTCAGGCAATTGATTTACTGCGCCCAGCCGACCAACGCTCTCGATTGGCGGCAAGGGCGCAAACTTAGCAGATTTTTGCCTTATGCGACTCCGTTCTCCAGACAGGTCATGTGAGTTCATCCCACAAACAGGTCCCTGTTAAGCCCGGCGCTTATGGACTGTTGGTTTTTGTCTTACCCAGACTTCTCGATTGTGTCATAAAACTCTCTATCAACTCTGACCAGTAGGCCTGCTCTTTTTGTAGCAGACCATACTGCTGCCCAGCCAGCTCCAGGGCAGGACGATCCCCCGGCCACTCCTCAACGCAGATTTTCCAAAGAGCGGCTAACTGCAAGCGCTCAAGATTCAGCTCATAGCGTCTAAATAAATCATAAATCCGCTGGCTGTGGGGGCGAAAGCGCCCCAGCAAGCGTCGCAGGTGACGAACACTCGTGATTATCCTACGCCTCGGCGCCAGGCCACGATCCGCAACACGCCAACCCTCTTCACTCAGCTGATGACCACAGGCAGTGGCATAGCTCGCCCACAGCATCAAGCACACATCCGCACCTTTTTTATCCTGGCAACGGAGTAGGAATTCCTCCACCTCTTCATGGCGGTAAAATTCCAAGCTGAACTGCCACAGAGGGTTTTCCTGAGCAGAAGATGGAGGTGAACTATTTGTCACGTTAGAATCCCGACCTTTTGTTGATCGGCGCTTATGTAGAGGCGGCGATTGAATTCAAATACGTCGAATAGCCTAGCACCCATCGGCCTGTTCATATGAGGTTTTTCCAGTGATCAATTTGCAAGGTGTCTCCCTGCATCGGGGTGAACGTGACCTGTTGGACAGCGCAGATTGCCGTATATTTCCCGGCCACAAAGTGGGAATTATCGGTGCGAATGGCTGCGGCAAGTCAACCTTATTTAAGCTTTTACTCGGCCAGCTGGAAAGCGATGCAGGTCAGGTAGACCTACCGAGCACCTGGCGTATCTCGCATATGGCCCAGGAAGTTGAAGCCAGTGAACAATCCGCCCTTGATTATGTTCTCGATGGCGATCAAGAGCTTCGCCAACTGCAAAGACAATTGGCCCAGGCGGAAAATAGTGATGATACCGATGGCCATAAGCTGGGAGAGCTGCACGAGCGTATGGCCAGTATCGATGGCTACAGCGGGCCAGCGCGCGCCGCACAGCTGCTCGATGGACTGGGATTTTCCCACGCAGATCAACAGCAGCCAGTACGCAGCTTTTCCGGGGGCTGGCGTATTCGCCTCAACCTGGGGCGGGCGCTGATGTGCCCCGCTGATCTGATGTTGCTCGACGAGCCCACCAACCACCTGGACCTAGATGCAACCCTGTGGCTGGAGCAGTGGTTACAGCGCTTTCCCGGTACCCTGCTGATTATTTCCCACGACCGCGATTTTCTCGATGCGGTCGTCGATGGCATTGTCAGTTTTGAGCAGCAAAAACTGGTGCTCTATAGCGGTAATTACAGCGCCTTCGAGCGCACACGCGCAGAGCGCCTGGCACAGCAACAAATCCAGTTCGAAAAGCAGCAGGTCGAACGTGCGCACATGGAAGACTTTGTGCGGCGTTTCCGCGCCAAAGCGAGCAAGGCCAAACAGGCACAGAGTCGCATTAAGGCACTCGATCGCATGGCCCGGATTGCCCCAGCCCATGTGGACTCCCCCTTTCACTTCACCCTGCCTTCCGCAGAGAAAACCTCCAACCCGCTGATCGATCTGCGCGAAGCGGATATCGGCTATGCCGACAAGGTAGTGGTGAGCAAGGTACAACTGGGTATCCAGCCCGGTCGCCGCATTGGCCTGCTTGGTCCCAACGGCGCAGGTAAATCTTCACTGATTAAAACCCTCGCCGGGGAGCTGCCGCCACTGAGTGGCGAGCGCCAAAGTGGAGAACACCTGGCAATTGGCTACTTTGCCCAACACCAGCTGGAAGCCCTCGACGGAGCCGCCTCGCCACTACTACACCTGCAACGCTTAAGCCCAAATGCCAGTGAACAATCACTGCGGGATTTCCTAGGTGGCTATGGCTTTGTCGGAGATCGGGTTTTTGAAACCGTCGCTGGTTTTTCCGGCGGCGAGAAGGCACGCCTGGCGTTGGCTATCCTGGCTTGGCAGAAACCCAATCTGCTATTGCTCGACGAGCCCACCAACCACCTCGATCTAGAGATGCGCCACGCTTTAACCATGGCACTTGCGGAGTTTCCCGGTGCGATGGTTCTGGTTTCCCATGATCGTCATCTGCTTGCCAACACTACCGATGAGTTTATTCTGGTTGCCAATGGCCGCGCTGAACCCTTTAGCGGTGATCTCGATGACTACAAACAGTGGTTGCTGAGCTTTAACCGGGATAAACGGCGCGACGAGAAATTCACCGATAATAACGAAATTCCCGAGAGGTCTGCTGAAGACAAAAGAACACAGCGCCGCGCCGCTGCCGCGCTACGAGAACAGCTAAAGCCTCTTACCAATAAGCTGAAAACGATTGAACGGCAAATCTCTACAGCAGAGAAGAAACTGAACCAGGCTCAGGAAAAGCTTGCAGACGAAAATCTGTATAGCGGCGGCCAGCAGGAGGAAATCTCCCGCCTCAATAAAGTGCAGTCAGAGCAGCGCGAAATTCTTGATACCCTGGAAATGGAGTGGCTTGAAATTTCTGAACAGGTGGAAGAGTTGCGTGGAGAGTAACACCTCTACCCACCTATTCTTACAGCCTTAGAGGGGCGCTTTGCCCGGATGATGTACCTGAAACCGCCATCACAATGTTACATCACGGGCATCCCTTATCTGGATGGCACCGCGTAAGGCGGTTTTCCAAAAAGTGGAAACCGCCAGTTTTTAGCTGCGGATACAACCGTATTCATCCACCGCAATACCAATCGGTGTATTCGGACACTGGTCTATATAGGTAGGTACACCATCAAAGTCTGAGTCGATAGGACAACCGTCAGGCCCCACATCCACACCAACTGGTGTCTGTGGACATTGGTCTGTTGCATCAATCACACTGTCGGCATCCTCGTCATACCAAAAATCCGGGTACTCAAGCCACTGATAGCCTACTGCGACACTGGCAAATCCATCCAGGCCACCTTCTTCCACCCCTTGAAAAAGACGTATATCAGCACGTGCCTGCCAACGAGGCCCCAGACTGTACTTCACTCCAATACCCAGATTGACCATAGTCTGGCTATCATGCCAATTGCAAACGTACTTTGGGTAGAGGTGCGTATAAGGGTATTTACGTTTGTACTCACAGTCATACCGATACTTGCCGTCTTTATCCCTGTAATGTTTTTTTGGTGCATCATCGTAGTTAATACGAATTTCGCCAATCCCGAAAGCTACGTAGGGTTGCCAGCAAAAGTCGCCGCAGAACTGGCCACCAAATTGATAAAGCAGATCCAAATGGTAATTGTATACTTCAACCTTTTCAGGAATTTCATCTACATTCACTACAAAGTAATCAACCACTCCCTCCATGGCCCAGTAGTTGGTCATATTGAATCCCAGGCCGCCACCGCCACCAGTGGTGTCCCGCAGTTTTAATCCATGAAAGGGTGTCCCATTTAGTCGGTCACTGTTAAACCAATGTTTACCACCATTGGCGTAGAGATTCAGTGTGCCAACAAAATCAGCAGAGGCCCCTGAACTTGTAAAAAGAAGAGAAAATAAAACGCCATACAAAATTGAAAGAAGCGAGAGACGCTTTCTCATTAGAGACACCGAAATTCCTTTTCGAACCAACCCCCCAAGGCTTTTATTCGAATGGGTACTTAGCAACGAAATCGAATTTATTGGTATATTTTTTAAGTACTCTTAATACGAATTCGTATTTGATGCCTCGCCCAGTATTAGCATCATAGACTGGAAATAGGAAAAGATAGCGATAAGGACAGGAGAGATAACCGATGCCGACGCCAACAATGTAGTGGCATTCATGGCCATTAACAAACAGTACCTTCGGCGGTCCTGAATGCAATATTTTGCCGCTACACAAAACAGTATTGTGCCTGTGAACTGGATAAGTTTTGGCAGGATTGCCTTTTAGAATCTCCGATGTCAGCGAAGATCGGAAACTACCGGGAAAAACTGGCAGATAATTTTGTAGAGACTGCGATATTTCAAAACTGATCACTGGTGGAACGGGTAATATCACCAGTGATCATACTCTCGCTCTAAGTACTAGAGACTATTCTCCACCGGGACCATAAGTGGAACTGACTTCACTCTCTATGCTAGCCACTCGCTGAGCGGGAGCTTCACCGGGCAAACGCCGATACACCAAATCCCAAACACCATGGCCCAGGCGCTGGCCTCGACGTTCGAATTTGGTTTCCGGGCGCCACTCGGGCCGCGCAACATAGTCATTGCTGGCAGATGTATTTTCTAACAACTGCTCCGCCTGGAGTACTTCCAACATATGCTCGGCATAGTTCTGCCAGTCTGTCGCCATATGCATCAGCCCGGCGGTTCTTAGTTTGGCACAAATCAAGCGTACAAATTCTGGCTGCACAATGCGACGCTTGTGATGCTTTTTCTTGTGCCAAGGGTCGGGAAAATATAATTGGAACCTGTCCACGATACCCTCACCGATGCAATCATTGAGAACGTCTACTGCATCAGCCATATAAACACGCAGGTTTTCCAGCCCAGCTTTACCGGCACTATTAATCAACCTGCCGACACCGGGAGGGTGCACCTCGATACCAATAAAATTCTTGTCGGGCTCCGCCTGTGCCATCGCGAACAGGGAGTCCCCCATACCAAAACCAATTTCCAGAACCAGCGGGGCCTCGCGCCCGAAAACTTCACTCGGATTGATAGGACCATCAAACAGGGACAAGCCAAACTGCCCCCAGTAGGTATCAAAAGCGCGGCGCTGCCCTTCAGTCATTCGCCCTGCGCGGATCACGTAACTACGGATGGACTTTTTCTTGTACTCGGTGCGGTAGGGGAACTCTCCCGCGGATTCGTCTTGCATTCTTCACGACCTCTTATGCGAAACGGTTTTCTTATATTCGGGTATTGGGATAAATTGGGCGCCGACTCAAAAATGAATCTGGTCCCGATTATTTGGAGAAATTTGCAGCGGCAATTAACAATGCAATCCAACCGGCAATCATCAGGGTCCCACCAACTGGTGTGACAGGCCCCAGCCACCGCGGCCCTCCAAGGGCGAGGGCGTAGAGACTGCCGGAAAAAAACACTACGCCAAATACAAAGAAAGCTCCGCTCAGGGTGAGTGACAAGTGCACCCCCTGCTCTGGATTAACAGAGCCACGCCAAGCAATGCCAAGGCATGGAGCATCTGGTACTGCACTCCAGTCTTGTAGGCCTCCAATAGGTTCTCTGTCACCTTATCGCGCAGGCCGTGGGCGCCGAAGGCACCCAGGGCAACACCGCTGGCGCCGAACAGCGCGGCGAGCACCAGGTAAAGTTTTGCCATTATTTATCCCTCAACAGTTTCCTTCCTGGTTAGACTCAGGAAATCGATAAATACGGAAATAAAAAAACCGCGCAACTGCGCGGTTTTCTACCGAATGACAAAGATACGGGTTCAGGCCTCCATGGCCGCCCGCACTTTCTTCATGGCATTCTTTTCCAGCTGGCGGATACGCTCAGCGGAAACACCATACTTGTCAGCCAATTCATGCAGCGTGGACTTCTCCTCACTCAACCAGCGTGCCTGGATAATATCGCGGCTGCGCTCATCCAGTTGCTCCATAGCATGGGCGAGGCTACTGAGGTTGGTTTCCTGCCAGTTATCACGCTCCAGCTGGGCGGCTGGGTCGAAACTGCGATCTTCCAGGTAATGCGCCGGTGCCTGCCAGGCAGTATCGTCATCGTCATCTACACCTGCATCGAATGCGGCATCATAAGCAGCGAGACGGCCTTCCATCTCATGGACCTGGGCAACATCCACGTTTAAGTCTTTTGCCACAGCCTTGGCTTCATCATTGCTGAGCCAAGCCAATTTCTTCTTTTGGCCACGCAGGTTAAAGAAGAGCTTGCGCTGCGCCTTGGTGGTGGCGATCTTCACAATACGCCAATTGCGCAGGATAAATTCGTGGATCTCGGCTTTGATCCAGTGAACCGCGAACGAAACCAGGCGCACCCCCTTTTCAGGGTTAAAGCGCTTGACGGCTTTCATCAGGCCAACATTACCTTCCTGAACCAGATCGGCCTGATTAAGGCCATAACCGGAGTAGGACTTGGCAATATGCACTACAAAGCGCAGGTGGGACATCACCAGCTGGCGAGCGGCATTAATATCTTCACGATAGTAGAGGTCTTCTGCCAGGCGCTTTTCCTCTTCGGCAGTCAGTACATCAAAGCTACTGACCGTCTGGATATAAGCTCCCAGGTTGGCGCCCGGAGACAGCGTATGCACTGGCTGTAGGCTGGTTCCCATTCAGGTTTCTCCTCTCTTTATTAGTCGACCGGCTCCACCGGCCGCTGTCGTCGAATACTGTTTCCGGCGACAAGCTGGGCTCAGTGTAGCACTTGCACAGGCGGATAAGAAAGTCCGCCGCCAATTGCCGTATTCCGCTGTATTTCGGGCAATTAGAGGGCCGAACAACCCCTGGGGTTCCCACTGCTGCAACAGCTTTACGATTCTTTATGGAACTAACCAGTCAAGTGGGTTCGATAGCCCGAATATGCCGGGTTGCCGCCAGCCAGGCACCCAACAATCCCAAGAGGGCTGCGCCAGCGGTCAGCCCTAAAAAGTAGCTGAATCCAGGGCCTGCCAGAGCGTAGTTACTTCCATAACTGGAAGAAAGGCCTGCAATTGGCCCCGACAACAGCAGTACGCCACCCAGTAACAGCAACCAGGCCAACAACCCGCCACAAAAACCATAGCAGAGCCCGCTGTAGAGAAAGGGCCTGCGCACAAAGGCATTGGTACCGCCCACCAGCTTTACCACCAGAATCTCCTCGCGGCGGCTCTCGATATGTAGACGAATGGTATTGACTACCACCAGGATCACCCCCAGTGCCAACAGGACCGCAAGCCCAGCGGAGAGGCGCTGCCCCAGCTCAGTAAGCTGGGTAAGACGCTGCACCCAAGCTAAATCTAACACCACGGAATCAGTCAGGGCCTGTTGCTGCAAGTTCGCCACCAATATCTGCAACTTGTCATTATCTTGGGTATCCCGTGGGCGCAATAGCAATACCGCTGGAAGAGGGTTCGCATCGAGTCCCGCCAGCACATCACCGAGCCCCGATGCCTGCTCAAACTCAGCCAGGGCCTCTTCCGGGGAGATATAAGTCACTTCGGCTACTGCCGGATCGCTGCGTAGTTTTGCAGCAAAAGATTCCACAGCAGCGTCCCGCGCACCCTTATGCAGGAAAACTGAAATTTGCGGTTGTCCATCCCAACCAGCTACGGCGCGCTGAAAATTCGCTAGCCCCAGTTGCAGGGCAGCAGGTAGGGCTAAAGCTATCGCTATCACCAGTGCAGTCATGATACTAGCCATGGGGGTAGCAAAAAAACGCCGTAGGGATTCCAACGCCACCTCTCTATGATGGCCGAGCCAGCTGCGCCACAAATCGCCAAAATCGGTACGGGCTGCTACTGCCCCGGTACTGCGCGTACGTTTTTCAGCACTGGGATTGGCCTGGCGCTGTGACCTAGACTGGGTTTGCTTCACGGCTCGGAACTCCGTCATAAATCAACTGGCCAGCCTGCAGCGTCAATACTCGCCGACGCATTCGTGCGATCAATTCCAGGTCGTGACTCGCCACCATTACAGTAACGCCCACTGCATTAAAATCCGCGAACAACTGCATAATTTCCTGGGATAGTTGCGGATCAAGGTTACCGGTCGGCTCATCGGCTACCAGGATGGCTGGTTTGTTCACTACAGCGCGGGCTATGCCAACACGCTGCTGTTCACCACCAGACAACATAATGGGGTTTTGCTTTTCCTTGTGCAGGAGGCCCACCTTGTCCAGCGCAGCGCGTACCCGGCGGCCCAGTTCGCGCCTATTACAACCGGCAACTGATAGGGGCAGGGCAATATTGTCAAACACACTGCGATCAAAGAGAAGTTGGTGGTTTTGGAATACGATGCCCAGGTTGCGGCGATAGTAGGGAACCTGACTATTACGCAGTCGATTGAGGTTTTGCCCGGCAACTAGGATAGTCCCCTTGGTGGGGCGCTCTATAGCAGTAACCAATCTCAGTAGGGTACTTTTGCCTGCACCGGAGTGACCGGTGAGGAACACCATATCCCCGCGGGGAATTTCCAGGCTGATACGCACCAGGGCATCTTGCCCCGATGCATAACGCTTGTTCACATTGTCAAAGGTGATCACGGTTTCTAATTCTTGTTATTCCCTGTGAGGAAAGTCAGGCGGTATCGCGGCCGAACAGTGCCGAAACGAACTCACGTGCCCGGAAAGGCTGAAGATCTTCCGCCTGTTCCCCCACACCGATAAAGCGTACCGGGATGCCGAAACGGCGTGCCAGGGCAAATATCACCCCACCTTTGGCCGTGCCATCTAATTTGGTGAGAACCAGCCCGGTAACACCAGCCGCCTCACGGAATTGGGAGGCCTGATTGATTGCATTCTGGCCCGTACCGGCATCGAGTACCAACAGCACTTCATGGGGAGCACTGGGGTCCAGTTTGCCCATCACCCGGCGCACCTTGGCCAGCTCATCCATCAAGTTAGATTTGGTATGCAACCGGCCGGCAGTGTCTGCAATAACTACATCGATGCCGCGGGCCTGAGCTGACTGGACCGCATCAAAGATAACTGATGCGCTGTCTGCACCGGTATGTTGAGCGACAACTGGGACATCGTGGCGCTGGCCCCAAACCTGCAACTGCTCCACAGCAGCAGCGCGGAAGGTATCGCCTGCGGCGAGCATGACCGACTTACCCTCACCGAGAAAGCGATGCGCCAACTTACCGATGGTCGTGGTCTTGCCAACACCATTAACTCCCACCACCAGAATCACATACGGCTTCTTGCCAGTATCAATCATCAGCGGCGCATCGACACTCTCAAGCAGTTCCGCCAGCTCCTGCTGCAGGGCTTGGTACAGGGCATCACCATCGGCAAGCTCGCGACGGGACACGCGCTCAGTCAGGCGCTCAACAATCTCACTGGTAGCCTCAACACCCACATCTGCCATCAGCAACTGGGTTTCCAGCTCTTCAAGTAAATCCTCATCGATTTCCTTGGCACCAAGAAACAGATTGCCCATTCCCTCAACGAACTGATTGCTGGTACGGCTGAGTCCACGGCGAATGCGAGCAAAAAAGCCCTCTTTCTTTTTCTCAACAGGTTTTTCCTGAACCTGTGCAGGTTTCGCTACCGGCTCTGGTACCCGCTCGACAGCGGCTACTTGCTCCGCAACAACCTGCTGCAGCTTGGGTTCAACTTCAGCTTTTTTCTCCGTGACTTCTGCGGGCTTTTGTTCCGCAGTTGATTGTTCGGGAGCTGTGACAGGTTCCTCTCGCCCTACAGCGGTAGGCTTTTCTTCAACTGGGGGAGACACATATCCCGCTACTTGAGCACCGGTTTCCGAAGTCGAAGGCTCTTTATGGCCTGAGGACTCTTGCTCACTGGAAAGCTCCCCAGAAGCAGCCGCAACTTCCGCATGCTCCTGCTGGGACTCGCTTTGTTCAGGTTTGCGCTTTTTCTTTTTACGCAGGAAATCAAAGATCATTCGTGTATCCGGGTGTACCGCTTGCAGAAAGACGCTAATCTTAGCATCGCTAAGCCCCCAGTAGAGAGTTCCCTTGGCCAGAAGTTCATCACGCAAGCCCACCCCACAACCTCTTTCCCAACTTCGCATCATCGGAGGGCAGTGGCGCGGACGCAAACTGCAGTTCGCACCAGTAGAGGGACTGAGGCCCACGGGCGATCGACTGCGTGAAACCCTATTCAACTGGCTGCAGTTTTATCTGCCAACCGCTCACTGCCTGGATCTATTCGCCGGTTCCGGAGCCCTTGGCCTGGAGGCCTTGTCCCGCGGCGCCGCCTCAGTGGATTTTGTCGAGCTGAATCCCCATGCGGCACGCACCCTCAAGCAGCAACTGCAGTTGCTGGGCGCACAGAGAGCCCAGGTGTATAACTGCGAGGCAGCCGATTTCCTTGCGAGTAGTGATAAGCAATACGATATTGTCTTTATTGACCCGCCGTTTGCCAAAGACCTGTGGCAGGAGAGCTTGAGCGCCCTTGAGGGCCATCTATCTGCGGAGGCATTGATATATATTGAAACCCCTCGCAACACGCCTCCCCCAGTATTGCCAAACTGGCAATTAATCAAAGAAAAACGTGCTGGGCAGGTTTGTATGCGTCTATATAGCGATAGCAGCACTAAACAACGCTCAACTGAATAGCGAGGAGCCAGCGAAATTATATGAATGCATTCGGTTTTGAGCCTTAGCCGTAAATTGTTTACCATTCGCATCCCTTTCGGCCCGCACTAAAAGCCTTGGCGTATGAAAAAAGTCGTCTATCCCGGAACGTTTGATCCAATCACCAATGGCCATCTAGACCTGGTGGAACGGGCCTGCCGCCTGTTTGACCACGTTATCGTTGCTGTGGCCGCCAGCAGTCGCAAAAACCCCTTGTTCACTTTGGATGAGAGGGTAGAGCTGTCCCAGAAGGTACTCGGCCACCTGCCCAATGTGGAAGTTATCGGCTTTGATATTCTGCTGGCCGACCTAGTTCGCCAAGTAGATGCCTACGGCGTACTACGTGGCCTGCGTGCAGTATCCGACTTCGAATACGAGTTCCAGCTGGCAAATATGAACCGGCAGCTGGCGCCGAATATGGAAAGCCTGTTCCTGACACCGGCGGAACATCTTTCCTACATTTCCTCATCTCTGGTGAGAGAAATTGCCTCTTTGAACGGTGATGTCACCAAGTTTGTTCCACCGGCAGTACAGAGCGCACTCCAGGAGAAATTCCGCTAAGCCCGGACCTGGTTATTTCTGGTACACTCAAGCGGATTTTTCCACAATCCGCGGAGTGTGTTGTGCGCTACCTTCTCCTCGCCTTTGCCGTCTTAATGACCCCAGCAATAGCCGACGAGCCGCAACCGGAGATCGATACCGGTCGCAGTGCGATCAAGTCGGCCACAGCCAACACCTATATGGCGGTTACCGCCAATCCACATGCCAGTCGCGCAGCTGAGCAGGTTCTCGCCCAAGGAGGTACCGCTGTGGATGCTGCTATAGCCGCACAAATGGTATTGGGGCTTGTGGAGCCTCAGTCATCAGGTATTGGTGGCGGTGCCTTCATGCTCAGTTATGACGCCGACGACAAAGAACTCCAATACTACGATGGTCGCGAGACAGCGCCCGCTGCAGTCGATGAACATTACTTTATGCACGAGGGTAAGCCCCGCTCATTTATCCGAGCGGTTATTGGTGGCTACTCAGTAGGTGTACCCGGCGTTATCCGCATGCTGGAAATGGCACACAAGCGCGATGGCAAACTCCCATGGGAATCCCTGTTCCAGCCCGCTATCGACTTAGCCGAAAACGGATTTGAGATTTCCCCTCGTCTGCACCAGCTCCTGCTCAGGCTTCCGAGCGTTGCCGCCAGGCCGGCTATCGCCAACTACTTCTTCGACAATGATGGAAAGCCTCTGCCTGTGGGGCACAAGCTGAAGAACCATGATTACGCCCAGACATTGCGAATGATTGCCAAAGGTGGCTCAGATGCGTTTTATCATGGCGAAATAGCCAAGGCTATTGTAGAGGCAGTAAATAACGACCCGGAAAACCCCGGTCTGCTCAGCCTGGAAGATATGGCTACCTATAAAGCCAAGCAGCGTGAGCCCTTGTGCTCACTATTCCTCGAATATCACGTCTGTGGTGCCGATGCTCCCTCCTCAGGGGGTACCACTGTGGGTGGAATATTGGGCATGCTGCAGCAGTTTCCGCTGGACAAGATGGAGGCTGGCGACGACCTTCTCACCCACCTGTTTATTGAAGCCTCCGAGCTGGCATTTGCCGACCGCAATACCTACTCCGCCGATGCGGATTTTGTCAGTGTGCCGAGCAAGCCCCTGGTCTCTCCCGACTACCTAAGCAGTCGCGCTGCCTTGATTGACCCAGATAGCGCCAACACCGCCAAGCCAGGCAATCCCTCGGCCGGTACTAGCAAGCGCACAATGGCCCAGTCACCGGAGATGCCCAACACCAGTCATCTGGTGGTGGTGGACCGCTACGGCAATGGTGTCAGTATGACGACCAGCATCGAGACAGGGTTTGGATCACGTTTACTGGTGAAGGGATTTCTGCTGAACAACCAATTAACCGACTTTTCCTTCACGCCAAGGGATGCCGATGGGAATCTGGTAGCCAACCGTATCCAAGCCGAAAAAAGACCCCGTTCATCCATGTCACCCACTATCGTATTCAACAAGGACGGCAGTATGCGCCTGCTGGTTGGCTCCCCCGGTGGATCCCGCATCATCGACTACACAGCTCGAACCATTCTCTATCATTTGGGTCTGAATATGCCGATCGCAGACGCTATAGCCGCCGGTAATATTGGTGCTATCGGCCGGCGCGTGGAACTGGAACCGGGTTTTTTCAGCAGTGAAACTGTAGAAAAGTTGAAGGCACGCGGACATCAGGTAGTCGAGCGCAATCTCAATAGCGGCATTCATGCCATTGCCCTAAAGGATAAAAAACTCCATGGCGGCGCTGACCCCCGTCGTGAGGGGAGCGCCCTGGGGCACTGATCTCAGGTGGGATACTTAAAAGCCTCTGTACATCAGGGGCTTTTTTCATTGGGCAATTTATCGCTACCAAATTCATAAACCAGCCGCCCCTTGTAATAAGTCCGCAGGATATTGGCTTTGTGGATTTCACTTACAGGAATCTGGAATAGATTACGATCCAGCACAATAAAATCCGCCCACTTATCCTTTTCCAGACTGCCTGTTTCCGATTCCAGCCCATGGGCATAGGCTCCATTTATAGTAAAAGTCTCAAGCATCACCTCCAGAGGGATATTGCGCTCTACCCCGGATTGAATCCCAAACAGTGGACTACTCTCCCTACCTGAAGACAATACATACCCAGAAACCAAAGTAACGCCTTCCGGAAAAAAATGTTTACCATTTTCTACATTGAAATTTTTTTCTGTAGCGGAATTTTGCTCGGATGAACTACCGCTACAATTTTACCCTTTGCAAATTTCTGTAATTCATCGGCATCGGCAATCGTGGCATTGAAGATACTGTTACGCGGGTTTCTTTTTTTGGCCATATCTCCCAGCTGTAAGAGAGCTCCTAAAGCCAACTCAGTGCCAACGCGATTATGCACGTAAAGTTGTACAGGGAAATTATGAATATTTGCTCGCTCTACTAGCTGTATTATTGCCGGTAATTTTCCAGTTTCTAAACTATGGCCAACTGCATTCGGAGAGACCGGGGTACTGATACTGACAGAACCTATACGAAAATCTTCACCGGAATACCGTTTGGTAAGAGCCTGTAGCGTCCTAAACTGTGCTGCTGTCATATCAGGCAAAACAGTAAATGAGCTTCTTACCCGCAAGTCCAATGGTTCTAGATCCGAAAATTTATCCAGAATCGTCATTAATTTTCCACCGCTAACCAAAGGGGTATTGGTCTCATAAAGTGTTGTCACACCCCAACTGGGGGCCAGACTATTTATACGTAAAATATCCTTATGGTAATCTGTCGAACGCTTATCTGGGATCAATTTTTGCAATAGTTCTGTCGCACCTCGGCCACGCAATAAGCCTATTGCGATACCATCCTCATTTTTAGCAATAAATCCATTTAGTGGATTTTTCGTATCGTTATCAATACCGGCGGCAGCGAGCCCTTCGGAATTTGTCCAGATACTCGTTCCGTCAGCAGAAACCAGAATAATAGGAATTAAATCATTTATTTGATCGAGAATTTCTTTATGAATTTTATGGTCTGAAAATGCTTGTGGGCGCCATCCTGAACCAACCACAACCTGTTGATCCGGGTTTTCCTGGATATAAACTTCTACCGCCCGCCGGTAATCATCAACCGTATTTCCCGCGTGCAAATCAATGCCAAATGCCGATCCAGCAATTTTTGCTCCCTGAATAAACCCTGGTAAGATCAGTTTTCCCTGTAGGTTCTCAACCTTTGTATCTGGCCCAATGTATTTTTTTGCACCCTGTTCATCGCCAATGTAAACAATATACCCATCCCTGATAACCATGGCCGAGGCAACGGAACGGGATTTATCCAGTGTATAGATATAAGCATTTTCCAAAATCAGCTGAGCAGGAACTAGGCTGGAACTATTCTGTGGAATAGCTTCACCGCAGGATAGCAAAGAAAAACAATATAAAATCAAAACCAAACGCTTCATACGAGCTTCCTTTTTCAGAGGCACCCCAGTCAATCCACGGAAAGTAATTGGCTTTAAAAATAAGCGGCTCGAAAATATTTTTTTGAAATATATGCAACTGTCTTTTATAGGTAAATGTAACAGCCAGTCCAGCACATATAACCCATGGCACTGTCGTAATTGTAGAAAAGGAGAAGCTTTTATGAGCAAGCTTAAGTCCACAACCAGTGATAGCCAAAAGAGCCACTGGTACAGGGCCCCAGGCCGCACTCAAGAAAAACGCCTATCAGATTAACCATGACGATGGTAAAAAAAGCAGTGGCAACAGATTTTTCCACAAAACTGAAACGACGTGGCGCAAAATTGCGCTGGGAAAATCCTAGCATCATGGCAACCCCTGAATAAGCTAGAAGCCCGAAAAAGGCAACAGCTGACCAGGTATAAAGGTGCAGGCCAAAGAAAGCTTCACCAAAGCCAGGGTTGCCAGGAAGGATATGCAGTAGCACTTGTCGCCCAGCCACAGCTAAACCGGCAAGCCCTGATAGTATGACCATTCCATAATGTACAGGTCGCACACCAAAGCGCAGGTTCATCAGCAGTCCAATACCCACCATAGTAAAAGCCACCCTCTGCAGTAAGCATAGAGGGCAGGGTGGCTGATGGAAAAACAGCTCCACGAGGAAAGCAAACCACAATGCCACTGTAATCAGTAACAGAAGCAGGGCGTCGAACCTTCGCACCGTATACACCATGGCGAGCCCCTTTGAGGCCTATTCTTAGAAGGAAAGGTGTAGCTTAGTAGTCCAATGATATGCGAACCAGGCAAGATAAATTGCCAAGGTCACGAGCCACCAGCCAATTGCCGCCCGCGGGTGTCCACTCCAGATGTACCATGCTGACAGTAAGGTGGTGATAAATGGCAATAACATTACCACGGACTATCTCCGTAGACGGCGATAGCTTGATATTAGTATTGCCGTAGACAGTTCCCCAGATTTACTGCAAATTAACGCTGGCAGCTGGAACAGAAGAAAGTGTTTCTCTGGCCCAAAACCATGTCCCGCACCGCTCGTCCACACGAGGGACAAGGCTCACCTGCACGGCCATAAACATTGAGCTGCTGGGCGAAATAGCCCGGCTTTCCATCGCCTCCAATGAAATCCCGCAAGGTCGTTCCGCCCTGGGCGATTGCCTGACTCAGAACCTGCTTTATGGATTTGGCCATGCGCTGGTATCGGGCTTTGGAGATGGAACCGGCCTGTCGGTCGGGGCGAACCCCCGCTAGGTATAGGGATTCACTAGCGTAAATATTGCCCACCCCCACAACGATACGGCCATCCATAATGAAGGTTTTAACCGACTGCTTACGCTTTCGCGAAGCTTCAAACAAATAGTCACCACAAAATTCTTCTGAGAGAGGCTCGGGACCCAGGTGGCTGAGCAAATCATGAGTCAGTGGGTCCGCCGCCGTCCACAGCAATGCACCAAAACGGCGCGGGTCGCGGTAACGCAGTGTGAGACCGCTATCCAGGCGCCAATCGATATGATCATGCTTTTCCGGTGCCAGTGCAGGCTCAACCATACGCAGACTGCCAGACATACCCAAGTGCCAGATAGCGCAGCCTTTGTCAGTATGCACCAGTAGGTACTTAGCCCGGCGCTCCAGCTTCAGTATTCGGGCATTTCGAATACGACGTTCAAAGTCTGCGTCCACAGTCCAGCGCAATTGGTGCTGACGCACCTTTGCGGAGCGAATTTTGTGCCCTTCCAAGTGAGGTTTCAGACCTCTGAGAGTGGTTTCTACTTCCGGGAGCTCTGGCATCGTCTGGAATACCCTGTCTAAACTGGCTGCTCAATTTCCACAACGCACAAAAAAGCCCGGTTAAAACCGGGCTTTCTGTACAGTAGCGGTAGGCAATTACTTAATTTTACCTTCCTTGTACATCACATGCTTACGTACAACGGGATCGTACTTTTTGATCTCCATCTTCTCGGGCATGTTGCGCTTGTTCTTGGTAGTGGTGTAGAAGTGGCCAGTACCGGCGCTGGAATTCAGACGAATCTTCTCACGCATTGCTCTATCTCCAATCTATTAGCTGGGTTACAGCTGTTACACTTTTTCGCCGCGGGCGCGCAGCTCAGTCAGGACAGCGTCGATACCTTTCTTATCGATAACGCGCATGCCTTTTGCGGAAACACGCAGTTTCACGAAGCGCTTCTCGGACTCAACCCAGAAACGGTGACTGTGCAGATTTGGCACGAAGCGACGCTTGGTGCGGTTCTTAGCGTGGGATACATTGTTTCCGGTGACCGGACGCTTACCGGTTACCTGACATACCTTGGACATCTGTTGGCCTCTTCAAAACGCTTGTGCCCGCATAGCGCCAATCCTGAAGAGGAAAAGGTAGTGCGGGAACATAAAAATCGGGATTCTAATCCGGTTCCTGGATGGCGGCGGAACCTGTGCAGAATCTGGCCCGGCCGCAAAGAGCGGCGTTTTATACCAAAAGAGCCCGTAGGGAGCAAGTTTTGTACAGCAGTTCTGCGCCGATCACGGCATCTTTACAGAAGCCCCTGCTCGGCAAAGGATAAAGCCTTGTCCTCGCCAACGATTAAGTGATCTAGAACTTTAATATCGACCAGCTCCAAGGCCTGTACCAAGCGCTCAGTGATCCATATGTCCGCTTGGCTGGGCTCACAGATGCCAGAGGGGTGATTATGCGCCAGGATTAGCGCTGCCGCATTGCGATGCAGAGCCGTCTGTACCACCTCACGGGGATAGACACTGGCAGCATTGAGCGTTCCCTCAAACAGCTCCTCAAAAGCAATCACACGATGCTGGGTATCCAGGTACAGGCAGCAGAATACTTCCCGTCGGCGGTGGCGCAGCTGCATCGCTAAATAGTCTCGCACTGCAGCCGGGCTGCACAGTGCGCTCCCCTGGCTCACAGTCTCCGCCAAATGGCGCTTTGCCATTTCCAACGCCGCTTGCAGCAGGACAAACTTGGCATCCCCCAATCCGCGCGCGCGACAAAACTGGTCCCTATCCACTTCTAGCAGCGCTCGTAGACCGCCAAACTCAGTCAGTAGACTGCGTGCCAAATCCACCGCCGAAACCCCTGGCAAACCCACACGCAGGAATATGGCCAACAACTCCGCGTCCGACAACGCTGCGGCACCTCGCGCCAACAACTTCTCCCGAGGCCTTTCAGCCTCCGGCCAATCCTTGATTTTCATATCCACTTCCCAGCCTTTCCTGGCAGCCTTTTTCTGTGAACCCTCTCACCAACTCACCCCAAACGCGATTTTCGTGTCTATTCTCCGCCTTATAAGTACGGACGCAGAAATGCTAATCTAACCCGCTCGCATATATTCGGAAACTGTATCTATGTCCCCCCTTACCAATAAACGCATTCTTTTGGGTATCAGTGGCGGTATCGCCGCATACAAAAGCGCCGACCTGGTACGCCGTCTGAAAGATCGCGGTGCCGAGGTAAGGGTGGTTATGACTGCCGGAGCCCAAAAATTTGTGCAGCCCCTGACTTTCCAGGCTCTGTCTAGCAACCCTGTTCACTCTGACCTGTTGGACCCTGCCGCTGAAGCAGCCATGGGGCATATTGAGCTGGCCAAGTGGGCCGAGCTAATCCTGATTGCACCCGCAAGCGCCCAGGTGATGGCGAAACTCACCTGCGGCATGGCCGATGATCTGCTCAACACCCTGTGCCTGGCCAGTGAGGCACCCCTGGCGCTAGCACCCGCGATGAATCAGGCCATGTGGCGCCACCCCGCTACAACAGCCAATGCAAAAACTCTGCGCGACCGCGGAGTTCACTTATGGGGTCCAGCGGCCGGCAGTCAAGCCTGTGGAGATATAGGGCCGGGGCGCATGCTCGAGCCCGCAGAGTTAGTACTACAGGCGGAAACTATGTTTGGCAGTAGCGACTGCCTGCAAGGCAAAAACGTAGTCATCACCGCTGGTCCAACCCGCGAAGCACTGGACCCGGTACGCTATCTGAGCAACCACAGTTCCGGCAAAATGGGGTTCGCACTAGCCAAGGCCGCTCAACGGGCCGGCGCCCAGGTGACATTGATTGCCGGGCCGGTAAACTTGGCCACTCCGGCCCATGTTAAGCGCGTCGACGTTGTCGACGCACGAGAAATGCGCGCTGCTGCCGAGCGCGCAGCCGACCTCTGTGACATCTTTATCAGCGCTGCCGCTGTTGCAGATTTTCGTCCAGCCGCCGCCGCCGAGCAAAAAATCAAGAAGCAGGAAGACCATGATGAAAGCTCTATTGCCCTGATTAAAAACCCCGATATCGTTGCCGGTATCGCTGCACGCGTGGAACGACGCCCATTTACGGTTGGCTTTGCCGCAGAGACCCAACAGGTGGAGCAGTATGCACGGAGTAAGCTGCAGCGAAAAAATCTAGATATGATAATTGCCAATGATGTAAGCCGCGCAGATAGCGGTTTTAACAGCGACCACAACGCGGTCACAGTGATAGATCGAAATGGCAGCGATACTCTACCGCCAGCCTTGAAGACCGATCTGGCCAGGCAGCTTATAGAAATAATTGCCACCAAGGCACAACAGTAAAAAATCTCGGACAGGAATATCTGTGGTTTCCAAGAACAACAGTCAACGCAATTCAGCATTGCACAAAGGACTACTACTACCTTCCCTACTGGCCGCAGTAGCCTGGCTCTGTGGAGCCTATTTAATCATTGAACATCTGGTCAAACCCCATAACCGTTCCCAGGTGGCCAAGGCGGCTGAAAAACAGGGAGAAACATTAGCTCAGGTAATTCAACAGCAACTGATCGAGCGTTCTCGGCGCCTGCAAAAAATCAGTGCGTTACAGACGCCGGCTGCCACTCTTCTCAATACTGCCGAACTGCCAGAGCAATCAAGGGTACAGGTATTTAGCAGCGCGCAGATTCAGGTCGGAGCCGGCTCAGACCCGAGTCTCAATTTCGCCCTGGTAGATCTGCTCAAACGAACCCGATTGGACACACAGCAACCCCTGGAAATACTGCGCACAGGCTCCGATAACAGCTGGCAATTACACAACGTCATCAACCTAAGTAGCGAGCAACTGCTGGTAAGCCAACCCTTTACCGTAATAGAAAGCACTCTGGATGACCTTGATAAGGGTCAGGGACAAATTCAGCTCACCCAGAAATTTCCCGATGGGGCTGCACAAACTCTATGGAGCAGCGGGCAGGGTGGGAGCTATACCTCCACTGTGGATATTCAGGGAAGTTATCTGCATGTGAAATTTAGCCCTTCCACTACATTCACCGAACAATACAGCCTGTCGACGCTTTGGATTTATCTCGGTGCCGGTGCCGGCCTGCTGGTTACACTGCTGCTATTGATACGCTTTCTTCCACAAGACACTCGCGCTCCCTGGGAACGCAGCCAAAGAAACACAAAAGACAGCGAGAGGACGAGTAAACTTGGAGAAATAGAGGGTGAGGCCCCACAGCAGGATGGTTCCCTGCCTCAGAGCCTGGCCGCGGCCCCCAGTATCGCTCCACAGGCCACCGAGCAAAGCCATGCAGAAAATACCCCTAAAGAAGTGAACAAGCCGCACTCCTCTCTGGGCACCGAGTTTCCCGCGCACGTATTTCGCGCATACGACATTCGCGGTATTGCCGGCGATGAGATCAACGAGCCTTTCGCATACCAGCTTGGGCGCGCTCTCGGTACCCTAGCCCTACACGCAGGGGAGCATATCCTGCTTGTGGGACGCGATGGCCGAAATAGCAGTGAACTGCTCAGTAATTGTCTGATGGAAGGTATTCTCGATACCGGCTGTAACAGTGTTGACCTGGGCTTGGTCCCATCACCTTTACTCTATTACGCTTGCGCAAAAGGCAAGAACACCACCAGTGGAGTTATAGTAACCGCCAGCCACAACCCCGCCGAATACAATGGATTCAAGATTATACTCAAGGGCCGCCCTCTGGCCGAGGAGAAGCTCCAGGGGCTTTACCAGCTAATGAAAAAGGGCCCTTTCAAGGATGGAGAAGGCAGTAACCGCGAGCAGGATATCAAAGACAAGTATATCGATGAGATCTTCAACAATGTAGCGCTCGCCGGGCAGCCTCACCTAGTAGTGGACGCGGGCAACGGCGCTACTTCCCTGCTGGCCCCGCGCCTGTTCGAGCAACTGGGCTGTGCAGTAACACCAATATTCTGCGAAGTGGATGGGAACTTCCCCAACCACCCGCCAGATCCTTCGCGCCCGGAAAACCTCCAGGCTCTGATAGATAAAGTCGCTGAGGCCGGAGCGGACTTGGGCGTGGCTCTCGATGGCGACGGCGATCGGGTTACCCTGGTATCCAGCAGTGGACGTATCGCCTGGGCCGACCAACTGGTTATGTTGTTAGCCAGGGATATTCTCGGCAGGCACCCCGGTGAAAGCATTGTCTTTGATGTGAAAAGCAGTCGCAGCCTGGCGCAATTGGTCAGCCAATATGGAGGCCGACCGGTAATGTGGAAAACAGGCCATGCCCCGATGAAAACCAAAATGCTGGAAACCAAAGCCATTCTTGGTGGCGAATTATCCGGGCATATTTTCATCAAGGATCGTTGGTTTGGCTTTGATGATGGTATTTACGCGGCTGCGCGCATCCTGGAAATTATGGCACTACGTGAACAGAGCCTCGACGAGTTGCTGGACACCCTACCCAAAATGCAAAGTACCCCAGAAATCCTGTTACCTGTGGCGGAGCAGGAAAAATTTGCCCTGATTGAAAAGTTACGCGAGCAGGGGGGCTTTACCGGTGCGGACGTCAATACTATCGATGGCTTGCGAATAGAGTTCAACGATGGCTGGGGACTGGTGCGGGCCTCCAATACTACTAGCGTTTTAACCCTTCGTTTTGAAGCTGAAAATGAAGAGGCTCTAGAACGTATTCGCAAACAGGTTATGGATCAGCTCAAAAAAATCGATCCCACTATTACCGTGCCTAACTGGCAGCTTCTCGACTGACGAGTATAAATTGACCTGAATATACTGCGGCACAGATAAGTGCCGCTGCCGACCGGCGGTCGGTATGTTTATATCCACAACATATCCGCGTACCTGCGCGGCACTCTCGGCATAGATTGGGCGGCAGGAGAATTCCGCTCAAACGTGCCTTACTCCAAAGGAATTTCCATGTCCCTCGATAAAAAGTCCGCACTGCGTGTTGCCCAGGTCCTGAATGAGGCATTGCCTTATATCCAGCAATTTACCAGCAAGACTGTTGTAGTGAAGTTTGGCGGAAATGCCATGGTGGACAGGGAGCTTCAGAACAGCTTTGCCCGGGATATTATCCTGATGAAGCTGGTTGGTATGAACCCCGTGGTGGTACACGGCGGCGGTCCGCAAATTGGTCAGCTCCTGAACAAACTGAGTATCGAATCCCGTTTTGTCGATGGTATGCGCATCACTGACAGCGAAACCATGGATGTGGTGGAAATGGTGTTAGGCGGCACCGTCAATAAACAAATTGTCAACTTGATCAACCATAACGGCGGCCGTGCTGTGGGGGTCACCGGTAAGGATGGCTTATTAATCAAGGCACGCAAACTCACCAGGAAAAATGAGAGTGCCGGCCTGCATGCCTCGGAGATTATCGACATCGGCCAGGTGGGCGAGGTAGAAAAGGTCAATACCGATGTTATTGATATGTTGATTCACAGCGATTTTATTCCGGTAATCGCTCCAATTGGGGTCGACAAGGATGGTATTTCATACAATATCAATGCGGACTTGGTCGCCGGTAAAATTGCCGAATGTCTAAAAGCAGAAAAACTGATGCTACTCACCAACGTATCGGGCCTTAAAGATAAAAAGGGAGAGGTACTGACCGGTTTGAGTACACCGCAGGTAGAAGGCTTAATTGCAGACGGTACAATTCACGGCGGCATGCTGCCCAAAATTGCCTGCGCATTGCATGCTGTTAAAGCCGGTGTGACCTCGGCACATATTATCGATGGCAGGGTACCCCATGCGGTATTGCTGGAAATCTTCACAGATACCGGCGTTGGCACCCTAATTACCAACAATGACGCATAAAGCGGACACACAATCGTCCTTGGCAATTGAAGACAGCCGAGCGAATCGGTAGGATTCCGCCGCCGCAATATTAAGGCAACAAGAGCAAAAACCACCGTCCGCTCCCCAAGCGGACTAAAGGCAGTCAATGAGCAGCGAAAAAATCAATCGGCGTCAACAGATCCTGGAAGCTCTGGCACATATGCTGGAAGCCAGTCCCGGCGCACGTATTACAACTGCAGCCCTGGCCAAGGAAGTCGGCTTCTCAGAAGCGGCGCTTTATCGCCATTTCCCAAGTAAATCAAAAATGTTTGAAGGTCTTATCGAATTTATCGAGGAGACAGTTTTCACACGCATTGCAATGATTTTGCAGGAGGAGCCTTCAGCCCTGAACCGTTGCCAGAAAATTCTGCACCTTCTTCTGGCTTTCTGTGAGCGCAATCCGGGTATAACCCGCCTCCTCACTGGCGATGCACTGACAGGCGAAACTGAGCGATTACACGGGCGTATCCTGCAGCTATTCGATCGCCTGGAGACCCAGATCCGGCAAATTCTGCGCGAGGCAGAGCTTCGCGAACACCTCCGCCCAACTCTGCCCCTGGGCGGTGCCGCCAATCTGTTACTGGCCAGTGCCGAAGGCCGTATCGTGCAATACGTACGCAGCGGCTTCAAGCGCAAGCCTACAGAATACTGGGCTGAGCAATGGCCGGTCTTAACCTCGGGGTTTTTCCGTGAGACAGTGGCTGCAGCTCGCTAAATAGCTGCAGCCAAGCCACGGAATAATTTAGAAAAATGACGCCGGTTGGAGCCTGAGGATAAAACTCACTGAGCAATTATCCTCGCGAATTCAGCTTCATTTAGTGTTTAGCCATAAGCTCAGCATAGCGCGCAGCAGCTTTATCAAACTCATCATTGATAGAGACGGCCTCATCAGCGCGCCGGCTGAGCCGCTCACGCAACACTGAAACCTCTTTTTGCAGGTCGGCAATACGCTGCAGCAGTTCCGGGGCCACCTCGCGACCACCGCGCTGGGTACGTGCCGCGCTCGCTTCTTCCTGAGCTATCTGTAGACCGAGGCTATTGATATTCGAGCGCATAATCGCCATGTCCTGCTCGACAATTGCCAACTTGCGTTTACGCGCACTCTCAATATCGGCAACACTGTTGTAACGCTTGAGCAGTTTGCGATCAGCTTCTTTCTGAACCTCCTGCTGACGTTGAACCTCATACTCCTCTGGGCTCAATTGCGGCGGCACCACCTCCAATACTCGACCGGAGTGACTGAGGATCTCATAGCCCCCAGCCACATATTCAGGAGGCACGCTCTCATTGAGCACCAAAATGCCCTGATTATCAGTGTAGCGATAAAGTACCTGCCCCCTGGCTCCGCCTGCGGCATTTGCCAGGATGGAGAGCAGTAAAAGGCCTGGAACCAGTAAACGTGCAATAGGGGCGATTGGCATCGCTCTTCTCACTAAACAGTGCGGCCCGCTGCAGGAAAAGGCCTATTTATTGACCTGAAACCCCATAACGTTGCCGGTAGTCCACAATTTTTTGCAGGGTCTCGCCGTCCTGCGATTCCTGCTCGAGAAAGCTGATCACATTATCCAACTGGACAATGCTGATCACTGGAATATTGTACTGTCTCTCTACTTTCTGAATAGCGGAGAATTCACAATCCTCACCGGCTTTTTCCTGACGGTTCAAACCAATCACTACACCCGCCGGTTCAGCACCATGAGACTCGATAATCTGCATGACTTCACGCACCGCGGTGCCCGCAGTAATCACATCATCGATAATCAAAACCTTGCCATTAAGCGGCGCACCCACTAAGGTTCCGCCTTCGCCGTGATCCTTGGCCTCTTTGCGGTTGTAGCAAAAAGGTTTATCAATGCCTTTCTGGGCCAATGCCACGGCAGTCACCGCACCCAGCGGAATGCCCTTGTAAGCCGGTCCGAAAATGACATCAAACTCCACTCCCGATGCGATAATCGCTTCGGCGTAGGCCTGTCCGAGTGCTGCCAGTGCGGCACCGGTGTGGAATCGGCCGGCATTGAAGAAGTAGGGGCTCTGACGGCCTGATTTCAAGGTGAAGTCGCCAAAACACAACACCTGATGATCCAGGGCCAATTGGATAAAATCGCGCTGATATTGCTGCATGGAAAATTGTTAACTATTGGCTAAGGTGAAGGGAGACCTCCCCGAAGCAATCCCGGGGATAGGCATGCAAATAATGTTTCTAATGATACACAGTCCGCTGGTAAGGGGCTAATAATGCGAATAGTGAGCTTGTCTGTAGACGGCATTCATCAGGCCGCACAACGCGGTCTCTACGATTGGTTGGCTGAGCAGGACGCAGACATTATCTGCCTTCAGGACCTGCGCTCCCTGGAGCCAGAGCTTGACCACCCCATATTCCACCCCGACGGCTATTACAGCTATTTTTTCGACTCGGGCACACCCCATGAAAACGGTGTGGCGATCTATACGCGCAACCAGCCCAAGGCGATTATTTTTGGAATGGGCTTTGCCAATGGCGAAGATATGTACGGACGTTATTTGCAAGCAGACTTCGAACGCCTGAGTGTTGGTTCCCTGCTTGCTCCAGTGGCTACGGATGAAGCATCACTGGAGAAAAAGGTCCAGTTCTTCGACGATATGCAGGCGCATTTGCATAAGATCAGCCGCAAACGCCGCGATTTTATTTTCTGTGGCAACTGGGGCATGGCCCACCGCCGGGCCGATGTGCAGAACTGGCAAGATCACCAGGATAGCCCCGGGTTTATGCGCCACGAGCAGCGCTGGCTGGACCAACTGTTCAATGAGATTGGCTATGTCGATGCCTTCCGCCGCGTAGTCAAAGACACCGATGAATTTACCTGGTGGCCGAGCGGCGCCGTGGGCGAGGGCGATGGCTGGCGCACCGACATGCAAATCGTGTCGCATGGCTTGAAAAACCGTATCGAATATGGGGCTATCAACAAGAACGTTAAATTTTCCAGTCACCTTCCAGTGATGATGGATTACGACATTGAAGTGTGAATGCTATGAAGCCTGGATTCGTCCAGGCTTCATAGATCAGCTTACTTGTTGGCGACATACAGGACTCGCCATCAGTTACCGGTTGCTACTGATTTAGCGCCTCCTGTTGGAGTGCAATCAGTTCATCAATACCTGCCTTGCCAAGCCCCAGCAGCTGTGCGAACTGCTTCTCAGTGAAAGGCTTGCCCTCTGCTGTACCCTGAACTTCAATCATGCCACCATCTGCTGCCATCACCAGATTCATATCGGTATCAGCCGCACTATCCTCCGGGTAATCCAGGTCGAGTACTGCCTCGCCATCATAGATACCAACAGAAACCGCAGCGACCAAGTTGAGCAATGGATCCTCGGTAAGGATTTTTTCTCGCTGCATATAGCGCAGGGCGTCCACCAAGGCCACACAGGCGCCAGTAATAGCGGCCGTTCGCGTACCGCCATCGGCCTGAATAACATCGCAATCCAAGGTGATCTGGTTTTCACCTAGCTTTTCCAAATCTACCGCTGCGCGTAAAGAGCGGCCTATCAAGCGCTGAATCTCAACAGTGCGGCCACTCTGCTTGCCCTTGGCCGCTTCGCGCGGCATACGCGAGTCGGTGGAACGCGGCAGCATCCCATACTCAGCGGTAATCCAACCACTACCTTGACCACGCAAAAACCGCGGCACTTCACTCGACACCGATGCGTTACACAAAACTTTTGTATCGCCGAACTCTACCAAAACAGAGCCCTCAGCGTGACGGGTGTAGTTACGGGTTATTTGAATCTGGCGCAATTGCGCCGCTGCGCGGCCGCTGGGACGCTGCATAGCTCACCTCAGAAAATTATATGAAAGCCCAGCATTATATACCCCAGCATGCCTGTCCGAACGCTGTGCTATGATGCCGGGCCGATAAATACGCCTGCAGGGGATCAGCAATGGCCAATAACCGGGAACAAAACAAAGTGCGGAGCATGACTGCTTTCGGCCGCGCCGAAGGCACTTACGCTACAGGGACCACTATCTGGGAACTGCGCTCGGTTAATCATCGCTACCTAGAGCCCCATTTTCGTCTGCCAGAGGTTGGACGTCCTTTAGAGGCCCAGTTACGTGACACTCTACGCAAAACCCTGTCCCGCGGAAAGCTTGAACTCACCCTGACCATCAAACCTAACGGTGTGGAGAGTAGCGGCCTCGAAATAAACCAGCCCCTAGCACAGGCATTAATTCAGGCCGCCAAACAAGTGGCTGCAGGTGAAGAGATACAGCCATTAAATCCTCTGCAGCTATTACAGTGGCCCGGAGTGATCAGCGAGCCGGAAGCCGATACCGAGCAGCAGTCAGCAACTATCCTGAAGGCATTTCACGAGGCGTTGCAGCAGTTACGCGCAAATCGCGAACGCGAGGGCGCAGAGCTGGCAAAGTTTATTGAAGCCCGTCTCAAAGGAATTGAAGAGCAGGTGGCTAATGTTCGCGAACTGCTCCCACAAATACTGGAAGCCCAACGGGAAAAGCTACGCAGCCGCCTGGAAGAACTCTCTGTGGACCTGGATAAGGAGCGTCTTGAGCAAGAGATAGTGCTACTGGCTCAAAAAGCCGATGTTGATGAAGAGCTGGACCGTCTGAGTGCCCATACTGCAGAAACCCGCCGCGTGCTCGCCGGCGGTGGCGCAATTGGCCGACGCCTTGATTTCCTGATGCAGGAGTTTAACCGGGAAGCCAACACTCTTTCATCAAAGTCCATTGTGACTGACACCACTCAAGCAGCTGTAGAACTGAAAGTATTAATCGAGCAGATGCGTGAGCAAGTACAGAATATTGAGTAGGAAAACCATAGGGCTTTTACAACTAAAGTGAAGGCTCTATATTCTCCCACCTTCGACAGAACTATTCTTTTTAGTCTTCCCCACGTTAAAAATTAAAATTTATGCGTAAAAGTTTTAAATGGGCTGGAGCAATTTTTTTGTATTAGCCACTATTGAAATTATCAATATAATTACGGGGCGATCACTAAATCATTTCGGCCTAGTCCCAAGGTCTCTCAGCCATCTACCTCATATTTTTTCCGCTCCACTGCTACATGGAAGTGTGTGGCACTTTTTATCAAACATAGTAACTCTGTGCGTATTTAGCTTTTTGGTATTACAATATGGAGTTAAAACCTACCTGAAAATAACAATCGCTATTTTAGTTACTACCGGGCTTACCGTTTGGCTATTTGCAAGAGACGGAAACCACCTGGGGGCAAGTTCGATAATCTATGGTTATTTCGGTTTTTTGCTAATGGCTGGATTTATCAGCAGGCAGTTTAGTCGATTAATTGTGTCCATCTTTATAGGGATTTTTTATGGGGGAATGATTATTGGCCTGCTGCCTAAAGGAAATTATATTTCCTGGGAGTCACACCTATTTGGCTTCATCTTTGGCATATTGGCGGCGAGGCTTTGGGCGCACACTCCCAGCTATAATATAGCCCGGTAAGCGACATCAACTACGTGAGACTGTTAGTCTTCAGAGTGGTTATACACATCAAACCCGAGATAGAAATAAAAGCCTTTCAAAATAAAATATAAATAATTAAAGCGCACCTTTCACAAACATTCAAAGCATCCTTCTGAGCCCAAACAGACTTAACCTTCCCTGAATTAATAAAATCTGAGAGCAATGTCTCATTCTTAAAGATATCAAATAGGATCACCGTCTTAGTTGAATCCAAGGGCTAATTTGCCTCTGATGAAAGGTCTAAGAATTCAAGCTAGCTAAAGAAAAAACCACTTCGAAAAACATAACGATACTTCCTGTCTAGCAGAAAATTGTATTAATTTTTTTCATAACAATTCTTATATTCTCTTCGCTCTCATTTTCAATGAGAACTGCAGCACACTTCCTCAATAGACAATTTCTCAATACCTGACTTTTTTTTCAAAACTTATAAATTTGTCGCAAAAAGCCACAAGTTTTATTGGGTTTTCACTGAGGATAATGATTTCGATATCGTTATATACCTGTGCCCGATTGAAACTCTGGTACCAATTTTAGTGAAACTGACTAATTGATCACGTGATTGGCAGTTTTTTGGCTAACCCGTTTGGCAAATTTATTTTGCCAATACGAGGTGACACAGGAGTGGCCGGCCTGCCAGAACACTGACTGGCATCCGGACAAATAGAATCTCGGAGAAATAACAATAATGAAATCATCATTGAAAACTCTTTTTCAAAAGACAGCTTTAGCGAGCTCACTTTCAATACTGTGCGCGGCACCCTTCGCTGCCCATGCAGAAGAGGCGGACAACACTCTGCTGACAGATCGCATCATCGTAAAATATAAAAATAACGCCAAGGTCGGTCGGGCTGCCACTATGGCCCAAGAGACTGTGGAAAAGGCTTCTCGTCGCGCCGGCCACAAGATGCGTCACCTACGCCGTATGGCTACCGGTGCACAAGTAATGCGCCTTGAGGGGCGGAAAAATAAAGCTGAGCTGGAAGCCATTATCAGCCGCCTGAAGCAGGATCCGGATGTGGAGTATGCCGAGCCTGACCGTATTATGCGCGCTATGGCCACACCTAATGACCCGAGCTATCTCAATCAATGGCACTATTTTGAGACCACCGGCGGCCTGAACCTGCCTTCAGCTTGGGATGTAACCCAGGGTGAAGGAGCTGTTGTCGCCGTACTTGATACCGGTTATCGCCCACACCCCGATCTGGTCGGCAACATTCTGCCGGGCTATGACATGATTTCTGATACCTTTGTCTCTGTGGATGGAGACGGCCGCGATAGCGATGCCACTGATCCAGGTGACTGGTACACCAATAAGGCCTGTGGCGATGATCCACGTATCCCCTCAGAAAGTGACAGCAGCTGGCACGGCACTCACGTAGCCGGCACTATTGCCGGGGTCACCAATAACAATATGGGCATCGCCGGGGTCGCCTATAAAGCCAAGGTCGTTCCGATTCGTGTACTCGGTCGCTGTGGTGGTTATACCTCTGATATTGCCGACGGCATTATTTGGGGAGCAGGCGGTTCCGTCAGTGGCCTGCCGACTAATGCTAATCCAGCCCAAGTACTCAACCTGAGTCTTGGTGGCGGCGGTAGTTGTGATACTACAACCCAAAATGCTATCAATACCGCCCGCAGCCTGGGCGCCACCGTTGTAGTTGCCGCTGGTAATGACAATACCAATGCCAGCCAGTTCAGCCCGGCAAGCTGTAATGGAGTTATTACGGTTGCAGCAACTAACCGTAACGGCGGGCGCTCTTACTACTCCAACTACGGCAATGTAGTGGATGTTGCCGCACCGGGTGGAGCACAGAGCTTCCTCAACGACCCGAATGGTATTCTGTCCACACACAACAGCGGTGCAACAAACCCAAGCAGTGATAGCTATTTCTACAGCCAAGGCACCAGCATGGCCGCGCCTCACGTTGCCGGTGCTGCCGCGCTGCTCTACTCAGTCAACCCGAACCTGAGCCCGGACGAGGTGGAATCAATCCTAACCAGCACTGCCCGTAGCTTCCCGTCCTCATGCAGCAGCTGTGGTACCGGTATTGTCGATGCGGCGGCAGCTGTAGCCATGGCCAGCGGCGATGATGGCGGTGGCAATGGCAACGGAAATGGTGATGGGGTGAGCTGGACAGAGACCAACCTCTCCGGCGGCTGGCGCAGTCGGCAGGACTTCACTATCGAAGTGGCGGCTGGTACCTCTTCCCTGAACGTACAAATGTACGGTGGCGAGGGTGATGCAGACCTGTACGTGGGACACAGCAATGCCTCACAATGGGCATGCACCTCTAGAGAGTCGAGCAATAACGAAAGCTGCACCATCAATAACCCGCAGTCTGGTACCTGGGATATCACCGTATACGGCTACAGGTCCTATACTGGTGCAACCCTGGAGGCGGAAGCCGTGCCCTAAGCGGCAAGTTAAATTTACCATTATTGGAAAAGGCCGGCATTTACCGGCCTTTTCTTTTCTGCTCTCAAACTATTCAGTTTTAGCTAGCGAGCAAATGCAGCAAATTGAGTATCCACCGGTGTATCAGCAAAATGATTGATGTAATTGCTCATCACTTTCTGCGCAACTCCGGCAATTATCTCGAGCAGGCTCTGTCGATTGTAACCAGCCGCATAAAAGCGCTCCAATACCTCATCTGAAATCACACCGCGCTCACGGACAATCGCCAGGGTGGTATCCCTGAGTACTTCTAGCTTTTCAGTTGGCAGGGATGTCTTATTTCTAAGAGCCTCATTTACTTCGTCTGCCACCTTCATCGCCTTGGCAATGGCACTGTGTGCCGGCACACAGTAGTGGCAGTTGTGCTCCACATTGATGGTTTGCCACACCACTGTCATTTCCTCAGCTGTAAATGAAGTATTCAGAAAATACTGGTGTAAATCCTGGTAAGCAGCAAGGGCCTGGGGAGACTCCGCCATAACCCCATGCAAGTTAGGAATATACCCAAATGCCTTGAGAGATTTCTGTAGGAGGGGTTTGCTGTCTTCTGGTGCGCTTTCAAGGTCGTAAATTTGAAACTCTTTCATCGCTGAACCTACCTTCATTGTTTGGGTTAAATACTTGAGCGATCGATCAAGTGAGGCTCAGACTACCCAATATTGAGCGACTGTTCAATATTAAATGGTAATTGGCGTACACCCCTTGAAAGGGTAAAATTTGAGCAATTGCTCAATTGGAGGCTGCATGGCGAACACCGCGAAATTCAATCGTCGGGAAGTACTACAGAAGGCGACTAGGCTTTTCTGGCAAAATGGATTTCACGCCACATCGACCCGTGACCTGCAGCAGGCCACCAATCTTCGACCTGGCAGTATTTATGCAGCTTTTGGCAGTAAATCTGGTCTTTTCAAAGAAGTTCTCGCCTATTACGCGCAAAACCGCGATGAATTACTCCATCGCTGTATGACAGAAGAGACAAGCACTCTGGGCGGCTTGCGCGCCTATTTCCGCTACATACTGCTTGGTGATGACGTTGATGCCCCAAACGAGCTCTGCTTATTGGCCAAAGCCATCTCTGAGCTGGATGAAGGGGAGGAGACGCTATTGGACGAGGCCCGCTCCTTGCTGGCTGCACATGGTGAAAAGTTTCGCCTCTATGTGGAGGAGGCGGTAAGCGCTGGAGAGCTGCCCCAGGATACAAATTCAGAGCTACTCGCCCGCCAGCTACAGGTTCAAATGATCGGGCTGCGCACTTTCCTCCGTGCCACCTCGGACCGCGCGGCAGTAGAGCAGATGATAGGGAAGCTATTTGACCCAGTCCCGGCGCAGACATCCAACTAGGGAGATTCTGTGCTTGGAAGCTAACCTTCTCAAACTAACGCTGACGGATTTCGGAATCCAGCTCCTGCGGACATTTGCCCTGCACAGCCCCTATGGCAAAGTCAGGTAAGACGGTATCGAGCAATAACTATAAGAGGTCGCCGTGAGTCTGATTACCTACGCTATCCCCTTTTTCCTGTTCGCCATTCTGGCAGAGCTTGCCCTGGACCGCTGGAGAGGTTGGGGGGTCTACCGCCTTAACGACACCCTGGGCAATCTCAGCACCGGCATCCTTAGCAGAATCCTGGGACTGACTTACAAAAGCCTTTTCCTGATTATCTATATCCCTCTGTTCCAACTACTACAACCTTACTACCAAGCAATGGGTTTCGACTGGTCCATCAGTAACGGCTGGCACCTGCTAATCGCCGTAATCGCCTACGATTTCTGTTATTACTGGAAGCATCGCATCTGCCATGAAATCAATGTGTTTTGGGCCGAACATCTGGTGCATCATCAAAGTGAGGACTACAACCTGAGTACCGCCCTACGCCAGTCCAGTGGCGGGCTGCAATTGGATTGGGTTTTCTATCTACCACTATTGCTTATCGGCTTGCCGGCGGAAATGGTGATCGTTGCCGGTGCACTGGATCTAATTTATCAGTTCTGGGTACACACGCAAAAGATTCCCAAAGTCCGCTGGATGGAATGGCTGTTTATAACCCCTCCAATCATCGTGTGCACCATGCGCAAAACAAGGTCTATGTGGATAAAAACTACGGCGGCATCCTGATTCTGTGGGACCGGCTGTTTGGCACTTATCAAGAAGAGCTTGAGCATGAGCCCTGTATTTACGGTGTGCGCAAAGCGCTTAACACCTTCGACCCTCTTGCAGCTAACCTTCAGCACCTGAAACGCATGGCTAAGGACGCCTGGTATACAAAGAGCTGGTGGGACAAGCTCACCCTCTGGTTCCGCCGCACCGGTTACAGGCCCGCCGACGCCGAGGCGGCTATGCCTGTACCCTCCACCAACCTGGCACATTTTCAGCGCTACGACCCACCTATTCGCCGTGCCCGCCGAGTGTATGCGCTGGCCCAGCACCTATGTTACTCCGCCGCAACCCTGGCCTTACTCTGGTATTACGAATCGCTGAACTTTGCCTATCTAATCTCGGTAGTTGCCCTGCTGGTTTTCAGCCTGGTTATCAACGGCCGCATTCTCGATGGCCACCACTGGGTGAAATATCTGGAACCCCTGCGCTTGGCGCTCCTGGTTGCACTATTACCGTTGCTAAATACCCAATTTGTCCCACTTTTTATGGCCTATATTTCTGTCAGCGCGCTGATGTGGTGGTGGTTGGCAATCACTGACAAAGAGGATAAAGTCGCTGTCGTTAGCGATTAGCAACAAGGGGCAACCTCAGTCGCATGATGTTGGTGGTGATTGAGCAAACTCCTGCTGGGCGATCCCGGCCGGTCTCAGGGGTGCAGTCTGTAGCGCACTTCTGGAACTCCCAACACATACCCCCAACTCCGGCCGGGGTTTAGCCTCCCATGCATACCCCGCCGTTTGAGACAGCGCGAATCTAACCGCTTCGGTTATAATGCACGCTTTGCCTTCGAATAGGATCAGTTGTGCCTACAGGAACTCTCTATACCGTATCTGCACCCTCGGGTGCGGGGAAGACCAGTCTGGTAAAGGCGCTGGTGGACAACGACACCCAAGTCACCGTCTCCATTTCCCATACCACCCGTGCCATGCGCCCCGGTGAGGTCAACGGTGTCGACTACCACTTTATCGAGCGCAAAGAGTTTCTGGCAATGCTCGAAGAAAATGCCTTCCTCGAGCACGCCCAGGTATATGGAGACAACTACTACGGCACAGCCAAAGGCAGTATTGAAGAAGTTCTCAACAGTGGCCGCGATGTGATCCTGGAGATCGACTGGCAGGGGGCCGCCCAGGTACGGCGTCTGCTTCCAGATACGGTGGGCATATTTATTCTGCCTCCCTCTCAGGAGGCATTGCGCCAGCGCCTCACCGGGCGCGGCCAGGATGACCAGGCTGTTATAGAACGGCGCATGGACCAGGCCATCGATGAGATGACACATTATGTCGAAGCAGATTACCTGGTGATTAACGATAATTTCGACCAGGCCCTGATGGAGCTAAGTTGCATTATCACAGCCCAGCGCCAGCGCCTCGGGCAACAACAGCTGCGCCATGGCGAGCTATTAAAGGCATTGCTGCGCCATTGAGCCGATTGATCGAATTGCGTACACTCCGCGGTCCGGTAAAATAACCGGTCCTCCCGAACAGAATTTGCCCTTATGGGCACAGTGAATGGAACCGAAAGTTTATGGCACGTATCACAGTTGAAGATTGCCTCGAGCACGTCGACAACCGCTTCGAACTCGTTATCGTGGGCAGCAAGCGCGCCCGCCAGATTGCTACTGGCGGCCAGGATCCCATGGTTCCAGAAGAGAATGATAAACCCACAGTAATCGCCCTGCGGGAGATCGAGGAAGGCCTGGTAGATGCCAGCATCCTCGACCAGCCGGATCGCGAAGAAGCCCCGGCCCCCATGGTGGCCCCGGCCTACCTATCAGACCAGGAAATCTGATCCTGGCCTGTTCGAACTGGAAGTCTATGAGTTATACGAGAGGCGCGCGCGGCATTGCACACCATCGATAGTCTGGCCCACCGCCTCTCTTCATACCTGCCCCCCGATCAGATCCAGATAGTCCGTCGCGCCTACTTCTATGCGGAGCAGGCCCACGACGGCCAGCAGCGTCGCTCCGGCGAGCCCTATGTAACTCACCCACTGGCGGTGGCTACCATCCTTGCGGGCATGCATATGGATCACGAGAGCCTGGCCGCGGCCATGCTGCACGACGTGATTGAGGATACCGGGATTCCAAAGGCAGCTCTGGCTGAGCAGTTTGGCAGCGAGGTGGCCGATATTGTCGACGGCGTCTCCAAACTGACCCAGTTTGAAACTGACAGTGCGGCAGAAAAGCAGGCAGAGAACTTCCAGAAGATGGCCCTGGCCATGGCGCGTGATATCCGCGTGATCCTGGTCAAACTCGCTGACCGACTGCATAATATGCGTACGCTGGGCGCGCTAAAACCGCAAAAACGCGCACGCATCGCCCGGGAGACCCTCGAAATCTACGCCCCTATCGCCCATCGCCTGGGCATGAATGATGTGCGTATCGAGTTTGAGGACCGCGCCTTCTTCGCAATCTATCCACTGCGCGCCAGCCGGTTACGCGCCGCCCTTGTAGCCGCGCGCGGCAATCGCAAGGAGCTGTTAGAACAAATCCAGAATGCTATAGAGTTGCGCCTGCAGCGAGAGGGGATCAGCTCTCTGGTGATTGGCCGCGAGAAACATCTATACAGCATCTATCAGAAGATGCGCGCCAAGAAGAAGTCATTTAAGGAAATCATGGATGTCTACGCCTTCCGCATTATCGTGGATAGCGTGGATACCTGTTACCGGGTTTTAGGTGTGATGCACAGCCTGTATAAGCCGGTCATTTCCGAATTTAAAGACTACGTCGCCATCCCCAAATCCAATGGCTACCAATCACTGCACACCGTTTTGCTCGGCATGCATGGGGTACCAATCGAGGTACAGGTTCGTACCAAGGAAATGGATGAGATGGCCAATAGTGGCATTGCTGCCCACTGGTTGTACAAAGCTTCCGGCGATGAAGTGATTAATACCGGCGGCACCAGCCAAGTGCGCGCGCGCCGCTGGGTGCAGGGCCTGCTGGAAATGCAGCAACGCGCTGGTGACTCGTTGGAGTTTATTGAAAACGTTAAAATCGATCTGTTCCCCGATGAGGTGTACGTATTCACCCCCAAAGGTCAGATTGTCGACCTGCCAGCCGGTGCCACTGCCGTGGATTTCGCCTACTCAGTGCATACGGATATCGGCAACTCCTGTGTAGCGGTGCGTATTAATCAGCGCCTGGCACCGCTATCGCAACCCCTCGAAAGTGGTCAGAGAGTGGAAATCCTCACCCGTAAAAGTGCCCAGCCGAATCCCAACTGGCTCAATTTTGTCGTCACTGCCAAGGCGCGCAGTGCAATTCGGCACTTCCTAAAGCACCAGCGTCACCACGACTCTATTGCCCTGGGACGACGCCTGCTGGAAAAGGCTCTGGGAAAATTCGACACGCGCCTGGAGGAACTCACTCCGGAACAATTGGAACGGGGCCTACAGGAAGCCAAGTGCGCGACACTGGACAAGTTGCTCGAAGAGATAGGCCTGGGCAATAAGGTCGCCTTCTCCGCCGCAAAGCTACTGGCACCAGCCCACAGTGAAGAGGCGGAAACCGGCAATATTTCTTCACCACTGACGATCGATGCCCAGGAGGGCATGATGATCAGTTTTGCACGCTGCTGTCGCCCGATTCCCGGGGATACCATCCTGGGTCATATCAGCTCCGGAAAAGGCGTTGTGGTACACCGCGATACCTGCCGCAACACCAGTGAGTTCCGTGAACACCCAGAAAACCTGATGCTGGTGAACTGGTCTCCCGACGTAACTGGAGAATTCCTCGGTGATGTTCGCGTGGAGGTTGAATCGGAGCGAGGCATTATTGCGCGTCTAGCCACCCGCATTACCGAGGAGGGGGCCAGCATTGAACAAATCAATGTGGATGAAAAAGATGCGCACAATAGCGTGATCTCCCTGACGCTGGAAGTGAGTGGGCGGGTGCATCTGGCAAGGGTGATGAAACGACTGCGCAACCTGCCATCAGTAATCCGTATCTCCCGCCCCTAAGGCGCTTATCAGCTCATTATTTATGCCTCTTAGCAATGCAATTATGGCTGTCAGTAACGCTGACATTTGCCATCAAAGCACGTTATATTTAGCCGCTTTCCGTAAATACCAATAAGTAATGGAGTGCCCCGCATGCCCAACCGCGCAATTATCAAAACTGACAAGGCTCCGGCTGCAGCTGGTACCTATTCACAAGCGGTGAAGGTTAACAACACGGTTTACCTATCCGGGCAGATAGGGCTGGACCCAAAAAATCAGCAGATGGTTTCAGGCAGCTTCGCCGATGAAGCACGCCAGGTATTTCGCAACCTGAGTGCCGTGTGTGAAGCGGCAGATGGCTCACTCAATCATATTGTGAAGCTGAACTTGTTCATCACCGACAGCGGTAATTTTGCTGCGGTCAATGAAATCATGGCTGAATTTTTCCAGGAGCCTTATCCAGCACGGGCCACTGTAGTCGTCAAAGAGCTCCCACTGGGGGCCCAGTTTGAAGCCGAAGGCGTAATGGTGCCCTGATTTTCTACAATGCAAAATAAAGCCGGGCCAATCGCCCGGCTCATCTCTACCCTTCCGCTTCAAGAAGGGCGCTATAGCCCACTTTATAATCCGGATACTTCAGCTCGTAGCCGCTGGCCAGCATTCGCTGATTACTGAGCTTCTTAGATCGACGCTCACTGGTTTGCACTATCTCGCGCAAATGGGCACTGGTATAGCCCATCGCCTTCACCAGCCACTGCTGCAACTCATACATGGGCACCGGCTTGCTATCGGCACCAATATATAAGTTTTCTGGGGACCAGCCCTGTTTATGTCTCTCAATTAGATGCAATAAAAAGCCAATGCAGTCATCCACATGAATGCGATTGCTGTACTGTGGAGGTTGCGGAGGGGCACAGCGTCCGGCACGTACCTGGGAAAGCAGGCGGTCACGGCCCGGCCCATAAATACCGGCAAAACGCACTATGCAAGTGCCGGGCATCGCCGAGCGGATGATATCCTCCGCAGCCAGCAGAGCCTCTCCCTGAAAACCACTGGGGACAGGGGGAGTCTGTTCATCGATAAAATCATCGCCGCTCTGACCGTAAACCCGGGTGGAAGATACCCAAAGCACCAGGCGCGGAGGTTTAGGCAGGTCCGGGATCGCCTCGGCGAGAGCCCGAGCAGTCTCTACATAAGCACGCTGGTATCCATTAGGTGTGTGTTCGTCGGGGGTAAATGTGGCGAGTATGATATCGGCACCATCTGCCAGCAGGCGCTCAATGTCACCGGCCTTTGTGGCATCTCCCCTGCGCCAGTTAACAACATCGGCGCGGCGCTTACTCGCCAAAGCCACCAGTGGGTTACGACGCATTCCGAAAACGCTGTATTTCTTCCGGTCGATATTCAGCGCGAGGCGCGCCCCAAGGTCACCACACCCAAGGATCCAAAGCTTTTCTTGTTGTGTCATATAGTTCTCGGCGGAGGGTGCCAAGTGCCGCACCAACCGTCATATTCCCTTAATTTTTATGCTGTTGAGTCCTGTTGGAGAAACATAAGATCCTCTGCAACACAGATCCTTCTCACCCGATCACTCCGGGCCCTCCAAAATTAACCCGCAAACGATTGCGATACCACCATCCATGGATACCGAAGCGGGGCAGCTTATGCCCCACAAATCAAACTGCCGCTCTGGTTTTGAACTAGTTACCGCGCCGCTTGAGTAAACGGTATACAGCGAGAAAGATTATCGCACCAATGGTCGCTGTTATTATGTCGCCAAATCCGAAACCGGTCACGGGTCCGCCGAAACCAATTAAGGCACCGAGCCAGCCTCCGATAAACGCACCGATAATGCCGATGACCATAGTCACTATCCAGCCACCAGGGTCTTTGCCTGGCATGATCCACTTGGCCAATGCGCCGGCAATAAGTCCGAGAATGATCCAGGATAGAACTCCCATGACGTTTCTCCGTTCGGTATGCCCCCATAAGATATAGCAAAATTTTGCGCCTCAATCCCCTATCGACGTCCACAATTGGTAAATTTTTCCAACTTTCAGTCTCCAGGCAGAAGGCTAGGGGCAGGGTGAGACACAGTATTGGCGAGCAGCTATTATTTATGAATAATAGCTATCACCTGAGACCATTTAATTGTCTTTACCATGACCCTCAATGAATTGCGTTATATAGTCACCCTCGCCCAGGAACAGCATTTCGGCCGTGCCGCCGAGCGCTGTTTCGTGAGCCAGCCGACCCTGTCCATTGCAGTGAAAAAACTGGAAAGGAATTGGGTGTTGCGCTGTTTGAGCGCTCCAAGACCCGGGTACAGGCGACACCACTAGGAGAGCGAATTGTCGCCCAGGCCCAACTTGTGCTCGAACAGTCTGCGGCAATCAAAGATATCGCCAGCGCCGGTAAGGACCAGCTTTCCAGCCCTCTCTCTGTCGGAGCAATCTTTACCATTGGCCCCTACTTGTTCCCACACTTCATTCCCCAGTTGCAACACCTGGCCCCAGATATGCCTCTGTATGTGGAGGAGGGGTATACTGCCACTCTGCGCCAGCGTTTACGCAAAGGCGAACTCGACGCAATTATTATCGCGCTGCCGTTTACCGAGCCTGATGTCGTGACACAGCCCCTCTACGATGAACCTTTTGTGGTGCTGATGCCATCCGGTCACCCTCTCACCCAGTTTGAGACTATCGACCCGGAACAATTGACTGATGACAATGTACTTTTACTAGGTGAGGGACACTGTTTCCGCGATCAGGTACTAGAGGCCTGCCCACACCTCCAGTTGACCATGGAAAAAGATAACGGTGGCGGCATCCGCACCGCCGCCGATGGAAGCTCATTGGAAACCTTGCGCCATATGGTGGCTTCGGGGCTGGGCATCACGGTACTGCCCCTGTCTGCAGCTACAGCTTCACAATATGCGAGCGGCCTGCTGGAGACCCGCCCATTTGTTGCACCGGGGCCTCGTCGCACCGTCGCCCTGGCCTGGCGCGCCAGCTTCCCACGCCACCGCGCCATTGATATCCTACGAGAGGCTATCAGCCAGTGTCATCTGATCGAGCCCTAACCAGCCTCTCAGAACAACCTATTACCGCTCTCAAGGGGGTAGGGGATAAGTTTGCCCAGGTGCTGGCCAAACTGCATATTTACTCCTTGCAGGACCTACTGTTCCACCTGCCACTGCGCTATCAGGACCGCACCCGCATAGTGCCGGTTGCGGGGCTCACCGCTGGTATGGATGCAGTCATCGAAGGTGAGGTAACAGCAGCTGATATCGTCTTCGGCCGGCGGCGCAGCCTGGTTGTGAAACTGCAGGATATGAGTGGCAGTATCACCCTGCGCTTTTTCCATTTTTCTGCAGCACAGAAAAACCGCTTTGCCCGCGGCGTACGCCTGCGCTGCTTCGGCGAGGCCCGTCGCGGCGCTGCTGGGCTAGAACTCTACCACCCGGAAACCGAGGTTGTTGGCAGCGAGAATTCTGCCACAGAAGAAACCCTCACCCCGGTTTATCCATTGACCGAGGGTGTTAGCCAGGGACGCATGCGCGGGCTGATGCAGCAAGCCGTGATGCTCTTGAGAAGTGGGGCCGTCACCGAGTTACTCCCCACAGAGTTATTACCCAAGGCACTGCGTTACCCTTTGAGGGATGCCCTGATTTACCTGCATTCACCTCCTGCTGGTACCCAGCTGGAGCAGCTCGGCGCTGGTATACACCCTGCACAGCAACGCTTGGCGTTGGAGGAATTACTCGCTCATCACTTAAGCCTGTTGGAGCTGCGGCGTAATAGCACCAGAGTTGCAGCTCCGCCGCTATCTGTAAATGAGTCCCTGGAGAGGGATTTTCTCTCGCGTTTACCATTTTCACTCACCGGCGCACAGCAGCGGGTATGCGGGGAAATCGCCGAGGATCTCGCCCGGGACGCCCCTATGATGCGCCTGCTGCAGGGGGATGTCGGTGCAGGCAAGACTCTGGTGGCGGCCATGGCAGCACTAAAGGGCATAGGCGTCGGCGCCCAGGTGGCCGTAATGGCACCCACTGAAATCCTCGCGGAACAGCACAGGATTAACTTCTGCAACTGGCTCGACCCTCTCGGCGTACAAGTTGCCCAGCTCACCGGCAGCCTGAAAGCCGCTGAGCGACGCGAGCAGCTGGCTAAAGTAGCCAGTGGTGATGCCCAACTGGTGGTGGGAACTCATGCACTTTTCCAAGCGGAAGTGGTTTTCCACAACCTGGTTCTGGTTATTATCGATGAGCAGCACCGCTTCGGCGTACGCCAGCGCTTGGAGCTTCGTGAAAAGGGCGCAGCCAGCGGTGCCACTGGCCGGCTGCAACCGCACCAATTGATCATGACTGCGACTCCAATTCCTCGCACCTTGGCTATGTCGGCCTTTGCCGACTTGGATTGTTCCGTCATTGATGAATTGCCGCCGGGGCGGCAACCCATAAACACGGTAGCTATTTCCAATGATCGCCGAGACCAGGTAATGGAGCGCGTGCACAGCGCCATTGCCGAAGGCCGTCAGGCCTACTGGGTCTGCACCCTGATTGAAGAGTCCGAGAGCCTGCAAGCTCAGGCAGCAGAGTCCACTGCACAGGAGCTGGCGGAAACGCTGGATGGCGTACGCGTGGCCCTGGTGCACGGTCGTCTCAAGCCAGAGCAAAAAGAGCAGGTGATGAGCGCTTTTAAGGCGGGTGAAGTGGACCTGCTGGTAGCGACCACTGTGATTGAGGTGGGGGTGGATGTGCCCAATGCCAGCCTTATGATTATCGAAAACCCTGAGCGGCTCGGTCTGGCCCAGCTGCACCAGCTGCGCGGTCGCGTGGGACGCGGCTCCATCGCCAGTCATTGTGTGCTGCTCTACGGTACTCCTTTATCGCAAAATGGGCGTGCACGCCTACAGGCACTGCGTCAACATAGCGATGGCTTTGCTATTGCGGAGGAAGACCTGCGACTGCGTGGCCCCGGGGAGATTCTCGGCACACGCCAGACCGGTGAAATCCAGCACCGCATCGCCGATTTGCAGAGAGATGCAGAACTGTTACCCCAGGTGCAGAGGATCGCTGCATCCCCAACGCTAAATCAGGAAATGCGATGCCAGCTGATAAAACGCTGGCTGCAAAACAAGCCCCGTTTTGCCGAGGCTTGATGAAAGGCGCCTCAGTGGGCGCCAACAGTATTTTGATTATCGTTGATGCTTACACTCTTGTAGTTGGCATCGTAGTAAGTCTCTTCATCGAGAGCCCCTTCGCTCTTCGCCACCACACTACTTACCACCGCATCACCGGTAATATTCACCGCAGTACGCACCATATCCAGCAGACGATCGACACCGATCACAATAGCAATGCCTTCCAGCGGCAGACCCACCTGCTGCAGCACCATACCGAGCATAATCAGACCCACACCGGGTACACCGGCAGTGCCAATAGAGGCCAGGGTGGCAGTAAGAATCACTGTAAGATAACCGGTCAGGCCAATCTCCACACCGAAGAACTGGGCAATAAAGACCGTAGCCACCCCCTGCATAATCGCAGTGCCGTCCATATTGATAGTGGCACCCAAGGGAATAGTGAAAGCGGCAACCTTGTTATCTACGCCCAGGCGTTTCTCCACTGTAGATAGGGTCACAGGAATAGTGGCTGCGGAGGAGGCAGTACTGAAAGCGAAGACCATGGTGGACCACATTTTCTTGAGTAACTCCAACGGATTGAGGCCACTCAACATCTTCAAAAGCAGCGAGTAAGTCCCCAAGGCATGTAGCAGCAGGGCACCTAGTACAACCAGGAAGTACTTGCCTAACTGCAAGAGCCCTCCAAACCCCAAGTCAGCAAAAGTTTTTGCCAAAAGGGCAAAAACTCCATAGGGGGCAAACACCATCAGCACACCCACCATGCGCAATACGACAGCATTCATATCATTAAAGAAAGCAGCGATGCGCTGGCCCGGCTCGCCACAGCGGGAAATCGCATAGCCCATCAGCAGGGCGAACACGATAATCTGCAGCATATTACCTTCAGCCATTGCGGCTACTGGGTTAGTGGGGAAAATATTTACCAGCACTTCGGAAAGGGGTGGGGATTCCTTTGGCTGATAAGCCGCGGTGGCCTCTGCCGCGGTTTCACTCACACCGACCCCAGGCTGGAATATCAGTGCCAAACAAAGGGCCAGAGTAATAGCGATGGCTGTGGTCAGCATATAGAGCAGAACAGTTTTACCCGCCAATGGGCCAATACGGCTGCCTTCCGATAAAGCACAGGCACCACTAATCAGGGAAACCAGCACCAGCGGCACCACCATCAGCTTCAGTGAGGCAATAAATATACGGCCGATGATGTCAAAAAGACCCTCGGTCAGGTAAAGGTTAATGGCGCTGGTAACACCCTCGCCGAGCAGCTGGCTCATATTCAGGAAATTGAACAGGCACCCCAAAAGAATGCCCGCAATCATCCCCACAAGAATTTTGGTCGTAAGCCCCATAACAAGCTTCTCTTTATGGATTCGTTATAGATTCGTTGTTTTCGTCAAAGAGGGCACTATATCCACTGGCGACTCAGGGAGCAAAAATGCAACAGGGTGAGGCCAGCCGCCAACAGGCGAGGTACAATGCCATTTTTCCAGACTGCGGAGTTATCGTTGCACCAATCCCCATTTGTACCCACCGGCGATTGGCGTGGGCAGCCCCTAGAGCCAACACTCCCAGAGCCTCCCGAGTCACTGTTGCCCTGGCTGGAATATTCGGGCTCGCTGACGGCGGCTTTGAAGCAGCAGAGCGGCGAGGATTTTCGTGTACAGGTCCTCTTCCAGGGCTGGCAAACACCCCTTGCTGAGGAGTGTCGCGCACTAAAACTGCGTGAGCACAGTCGCGCCCTGGTGCGGGAGGTTTTACTGTATGGCTGCGGCCAGCCCTGGGTATACGCCCGCAGCGTATTGCCGATGCGCAGCCTACAAGGCAAGTCCCGCAATTTGCGCAGCCTGGACGACCGCCCATTAGGGGAGTTACTTTTCAGCGAGCCAGGTATTCGCCGTGGTGATATTCAATTTAATCGCCTGCAGCGAAATCCGAATTTCCAGCTGGAGACCCTGTGCAATGAGAATAAGAACGCCTGGGGTCGCCGCTCTACTTTCTGGCTTCGGGACAAGCCCCTGCTGGTAGCAGAGACATTTCTCTCAAGTTTCCAGCCAGAGACCTCACCTTTAGCCGCCGCAGTCACTAACTAGATACTGGGAGAGTCCACCGTGATCAGCCAACAGATTGCCACCCGCTGGCCCGCAATCATGCCCTACTGGCAGCTGGCTCGCATGGATAAACCCATCGGCTCTCTGTTGCTGTTATGGCCCACTTGGGCAGCACTATGGCTGGCTGCGGATGGCTGGCCGGGACTGCACCTGTTCTCCGTATTCACACTTGGAGTGATCCTGATGCGCGCAGCCGGTTGTGCAGTAAACGATTTTGCTGATCGTGAGATCGACGGCAAAGTAAAGCGCACTGCTGGGCGCCCCCTGGCTACTGGCAGTATCACTCCAAAAGAAGCACTTGGACTTTTTGCCGGACTCAGCCTGTTGGCCTTCGCGCTGGTACTGACAACCAACCAACTGACTATTCTTCTTTCCTTACCCGCTCTGGCACTAGCTTTCTGCTATCCCTTTGCCAAGCGTCACACCCATCTGCCCCAAGTGGTACTGGGTGCTGCCTTCAGCATGGGCATTCCCATGGCCTTCGCCGCAGTAACTGGCAAAGTCCCACCACAAGTCTGGCTCCTCTATGTTGCCAACTTGCTGTGGACCCTGTGTTACGACACTTTCTACGCCATGGTGGACCGGGATGACGATCTGAAGATTGGGGTTAAATCCACAGCAATCCTTTTTGGAGAGATGGACAAAGTCATGACTGCCGCCCTGCAGCTACTGGTATTGATGGCACTGCTGCTCATCGGCCAACGCTTTAGCCTCGGGGGCATTTACTACGTTTCCCTTATCGTTGTGGCCTCATTGTTTGCCTACCAGCAATGGCTGGTTCGCGAACGGGGAGAGAAGCCTGTTTTCGTGCGTTTCTCAACAACAATTGGGTAGGGTTGGCGTTATTTACCGGAATTTTTCTGCATTATCTGTTTAATTAACTGCTGACTGGGAACCGGACAGCAGCCGTCATATATTTGTCATATTAATCTCGTTTAATCCCCAGCCATAACCGGGAAAACCTGGAAGCTGAGCGGGAATGGCAGGCAAATGCACAGTAAAACGATTCTGATTGTCGATGACGAGGCCGCAGTACGCGACATGCTGCGGATAGCGCTGGAGATGGCAGATTACCGCTGCCTCGAAGCCGAGAACGCCCAGGAGGCCCACGCCCTGATTATCGATGAAAAGCCGGACCTGATCCTGCTCGACTGGATGCTGCCGGATGTCTCCGGTGTCGAGCTGGCCAGGCGCCTCAAGCGCGATGAACTGACCGCTTCAGTGCCCATCATCATGCTCACGGCAAAAGGCGAAGAAGATAATAAAATCAAGGGGTTAGAGACAGGCGCCGACGACTATATCACTAAGCCCTTCTCCCCCGCGAACTGGTTGCACGCCTCAAGGCTGTGTTGCGGCGCGCAGGCCCGGCCACACCGGAAGACCCATTGAGTGCCGGCAACCTGGTGCTGGACCCTCTCAGTCACAGGGTGACTATCAAGGGACAGCCTGTAGATATGGGCCCCACCGAATTTCGCCTGCTGACCTTTTTCCTATCGCACCAAGAGCGAGCCTACACACGTACCCAATTGCTGGACCATGTCTGGGGCGGCAACGTATATGTGGAAGAGCGCACTGTGGACGTGCATATCCGTCGCCTGCGCAAAGCCCTGACAGTGGATGGTCATGACCGATATATCCAGACAGTACGCGGAACAGGCTATCGATTTTCTGTGCAAACTGTCGAAAAAGTGTGACAATCCCCACAGATCGGCACTGACTTCCACGGGAACCAATGGTCACACTTCAGAACTATGGGTTTCCAAGATGTATTGACCGTGAAGGGCTGCCAGGCAGAGCCCTTTCGCATCCGTCAGGTAACACGGCAACGCTATGTTGGATCGCAGTATTGGCGAGTTTTCGCGTTTTGTAATTATCGCTCTGGGCTGCACCATTCTCGGTTTCACCTCAGGCAACTGGTCGCTCGCCCTAATTGCGGGCCTGGCCGCCTACCTTCTATCTGTATTGTGGCAACAACAGCGCTTCAACCGCTGGCTGGCCAATGGCCGGCGCGGACCCGCTCCCACCTCTTTCGGTATCTGGGGCGAAATCTACGATGACTTCTATCGTATGCAACGCCGTCATCGCCGTGAGAAACAAAAGCTGCACGCTATGTTGCGGCGGGTACAGGACAGTACCAGCGCTCTGCGTGAGGGCATAGTTGCTCTCGAGAATGGTGACCATTTGGCTTGGTGGAACCCCGCTGCCGGTGAGCTACTCGGCCTGCAGGCCAGTGACAGCGGACAATCCCTGGTCAATTTTGTCCGTGACCCCAACTTTGTCAGCTACATGCACAGCGAGGATACCGACTCGCGCGAGCCTCTGACCCTTCCCGCCCCAGGCAATGAAGCACTGCACCTGCAGCTGGAGGTTACCCGCTATGGAAAAGATGAGGCACTGGTTATCGTTCGCGATATCACCCGCTTGCACAACCTGGAGCAGATGCGCCGCGATTTTGTTGCCAATGTCTCCCACGAACTACGCACCCCACTGACAGTCATTGCCGGCTACCTGGAAACCTTGCAAGGCAGTGATATGGCACCACCCGCGTGGCAGCGTCCACTGGCACAGATGGAGGAGCAGGCCGCACGCATGACCACACTGGTCAACGACCTGTTGCTTCTGGCACGCCTGGAGACCTCTGAGCGCACTGGCGGCGACATGCTGATAGATGTGCAGGAACTGATGGAGCGAGTAGCGCGGGAAGCACGCAGCTTTAGTGGTGGTCGCCACCAGATAGAGGTGGAAAACGAAATCCCCAGCTGCATTCGCGGTGATGCTAGCGAGCTACACAGCGCCTTTGCCAACTTGGTGCTGAATGCGGTGAAGTACAGCCCTGATGAAGGGGCCATCAAGCTTCGCTGGTGGCAGGACAACTGGGGCGGTCACTTCAGTGTGGAGGATCGAGGCATAGGTATTGACCCTTTACATATCCCGCGCCTTACTGAACGCTTTTATCGGGTCGACCCCGGTCGCTCGCGAGACAGCGGCGGCACAGGCCTGGGACTGGCTATCGTGAAGCACGTTCTGATACGCCACGGCGGTGAAATGAGTGTTGAAAGTACTCCCACACAAGGCAGCACTTTCACTTTGCACTTCCCTGTCAAAAAAGTGGTTAGCAAAGTAGAGCAAGGTCCTGAGGTGACAGTGGGCGCTTAAACACCGCCCCACTCCTTACCCAGATAAAGCCGGGGTTAATCAAACTCCTCCAGCCTTACCTTTTCACCATTTTTTGTATAGGTGCTCTCGTCCTCATCATTAACCGGTGTACTCTCCCTGCTCAGGATCAGGTGGTGCAATTGCAAATCCCCATCACGCAGCAACAGGTGCTCATTGCCCTCATCGTCCGTAGGCAGGGGCCGGGAACCCAGTAAAGCATCGCGCAAGGCGCGCAGGCGAGGCACATCCTTATAGCGGTTCAGGTCATTAGAAAGGCGCGTCTTCATACGCTCACTTTCGTGCAAGGCAGCAGCAGTCTCACGATACTTGGCAAAAAAATACACAGCGCCAATTGCAAAGGCCACAATTACCGTTACTTCAAACCACGCAGGCATACTTACTCCTTATTATCGTTTTTACGCCAGACAACCAGTTGATTATTGGCTGGCAGGAAACTTAGCTCTTCGCGCCGCATATCCGCATCTGCAGCGAGCTGATCCAACCATTCCAGGTCACGGATACCACTGGCTGGGTTGCGCTCCTTGAGCCAGAGATCAAAATCGGCATTGCTTGGCCCGATAAAAGCCCCATCAATTTTCACAGGACCGTAGACAACCAGCTGACCACCGGACTCCAAGACCGAGGGGAGCTTGTGGAAAAAGCGCTCTACCGATTCTCTCGACATGATATGCAGGGTATTGGCGGTAAAGACCACGTCTGCACTGAGCTCTGGCCAGTCGCTATCGACATCCAGGGCAAGAGGCTTTAGCAGGTTTTGCGCGGGCTGCTTCTCCAACCAGGCGCAAACTCCCGGTAACATCTCCGCACGTTCAGAAGTCTGCCAGGTTAATTGGGGCAACTGAGGAGCAAAGTAGACCGCATGCTGCCCGGTACCACTTCCAACTTCCAGCACTTGCCGGCTATCAGCCAGCAGGCGTCGTAATTGTTTAAGGATGGGATCACGGTTACGCGCGCAGGAGGGAGCATCCGGTAGGGCCTGCTCGCTCATTGCGCTTCGTCCCGGGTAAATACCCAATCGTGTTCACTGGACATTTCAGGGCTGTATTCATACCCCCCGACATCAAAGCCCTTCAGCTCTTCTGCCTTTTTTACCCGCTGGTCGATAGCCCAACGACTCATCATGCCCCGCGCCTTCTTAGCGAAGAAACTGATCATTTTGTACTGGCCATTTTTCAGGTCCTTGAAGTGTGGGGTAATCACTTCGGCATCGAGTGCCCTGGGCCTGATCGACTTGAAGTACTCGTTTGAGGCCAAGTTAACTAACTCACGGCTCTTGAGGCTATGCAACTGCTCATTGAGAGCCCCGGTGGTTTTCTCTCCCCAAAATTCATACAGGTTCTTACCACGGGAATTCTCAAACTTGGTGCCCATCTCCAAACGGTAAGGCTGCATCAAGTCCAGTGGGCGCAGGATACCGTAGAGCCCCGACAACATACGCAGATGTTTTTGCGCATAGCTGAAATCGCGCTTGCCCATAGACTCTGCATCAAGACCGGTATAAACATCGCCTTTAAAAGCGAGCAGCGCCGCTCGTGCATTCGTAGCAGTAAAAGGCCGCTTCCAGGATTGGAACCGATCGTAATTCAGGATGCCCAGCTTATCGGAAATTTTCATCAGGCTGGAAATCTGCTGCGGGCTGAGTTTACGCAGCTCTTTGATCAATGCTGCAGACTCCTTGAGAAACTCCGGCTGGGTGGTTTCCAATTCGGGAATTTCACTCTCATAATCCAGCGTTTTCGCGGGAGAAATCACTATTAACATTGGATACCTTACTTTCCTCTGCCTAACCATCGCTGTTAGCGACGTTCCAAACCAATTGCGAATCTAGGGCATACCTGAAATTTTGCCCGGCTCTCTTAGCATAATGCGGCAGTAAATATTGCTACTACCCTTGATTTACCCCGGCCGTGACTATTCTGGCTTTAGAATATCCTGCCACCAATTCAAGGGGGTCTGGCCATCCTTGGGATCATACACGTTGCCGTAATACCAGACACTGTTGGCCCCATCGCAGACACTATTCAGGATCTTTTCAATTTTTTCGAACCCGCAGCTGACATGAATGCTGTATACCAGCATACGCGGAACTTCCAGATCCAATTCGCCTCCAAGTTTTTCCAATTGGGGGGTTAATTTATCCGAAAGCTCTGCGCTATCACCGCGACAAAATACTCGGATTGACAAATTACCAGAGCGTTTTACCAGCTCAAACTGCTGGGTATCTTTATCTACCTTGATACTATCGCCGCTGGCGATGCCCTTTATAAAAGCGGGGGAACGTACCAGCTGACAGCTACTGTCTTCATTAATACGCACCTGCAGGCGTTCTACCACCGGCTCGCCATCAGGGTTCGTGCCCGCAAACAACTCGATTACCTGTAGTGCTGTCATAACCTCTCTTCCCGGACTGTGTACAATGGGTGATCGCTAAATACTCAGCATTATACAGGGAGGCAGGCAATGATCTCGCGCAACCAGACTTTCTTCGCGACTGCGGCATTTGTAACAACCTCAATTCTCAGTGGTTGCGTTGTCAACCCCGTAACCGGAGAACAACAATTCTCCCTGATCTCAACCCAGCAGGAACTGAGCCTGGGGCAGCAACAGTACCCTAAAAACCAGCAGCAACAAGGTGGGCAATACACCATAGACCCCAGCTTGCAGGATTATGTGAACAGGGTGGGACAAAAACTGGCTAGAGTTTCGGACCAGCCCCAACTGCCCTATGAGTTCGTCGTGCTCAACAATTCCGTGCCCAATGCCTGGGCCCTACCCGGCGGTAAAATCGCCGTTAACCGTGGCTTGCTGGTGCTGCTGGACGATGAAGCTGAGTTGGCCGCTGTGTTAGGGCACGAAATTGTTCACGCCGCTGCGCGGCATTCAGCTACAGCCATGTCCCAGCAACAGGTGCTGGGCGCAGGGCTTGCTGTCCTGGGCGCAGCGGCAAAAGACACCGCCTATGCAGACCTCATCTCTACCGGCAGCCAGCTTGGTGGCTCAGCCTATATCGCACGCTATGGTCGCGGCAATGAGCTGGAGTCTGATGAATACGGCATGAAATATATGGCTGCTGCCGGCTATGACCCCCAAGGAGCAGTTCGCCTGCAGCGTAAATTTGTTGAGCTCTCCAAGGGGCGCCAGACCAACGGACTGGAAGCACTATTTGCCAGCCATCCCCCATCACAATCCCGTGTTAACGCAAATATTGAGCACAGTAAAGCACTGGCAAAAGGGGGCATTAGCAACCGTGGTGCCTACCAAAAAGCGATTAGCCAGCTTAAACGCGATGCCGATGCCTACAAAAATTATGATGAGGCATTGAAGGCAGCAGGTAACAAGCAATATGACAATGCCCTAAACCTCGTGCGTAAAGCGCAAAAACAACAGCCCAAGGAAGCAGCTTTCTTCGCACTGGAAGGTGACCTGCTTGCGCAAAAAAACAGTACGCCAGCGCCCACAAAGCTTATGATCGTGCTGTACAAAAAAACCCAGCCCTATTTTCCCATTGGCTGAAACGTGGAATGGTCAGTGCACAACTTAAGGACTATACATCGGCTGAAAGAGACCTAAACCGCTCTCTTCGCTACCTGGATACGGCTTACGCACATTACTATCTGGGTGAAGTCTATGAGAAGCAAGGCAATGTACAAACTGCTTTTCAGCATTACCAGACTGCGTCTCAAGCAGGAGGAGAAATTGCATCGAAAGCTCAGGCAAGAATGCAGGGGCTGACAAATAGAGGATAGTTTAATTGTAATTTAAAATATCCGGCACTATAAAATCTATAAAAAGGGCTATCTCATATAGCCCTTTTTACTTTCTTTCACTCAGAATTGTACAGTCACACCTAGTTCAAATTTCTTTACATCCACATCTGGATTCAAGGCCTTTGCATAGATATCATTTCCAAAACTGGAATGCTTGAAAACATTCTCTAAAATAGTGCTATAAGAAGCGTCCACAGCTATATTACGATTAAAAAAGTGAGAAAACCCTAACTTGTAATCATTATTTCTATCGTAATCAATTCCAAATGAAGTATTCTGTGTAAAGTAGTAATCTGTGCCCACTTTCCAATAATTATCTCCACCATCTATATTGAGGTAGCTAAAATCTGCAGCTAAATATTTATTATCACCTAAACCTGCAAAATATTTAGAAGAAAACAGCTGCCAATCAAAAAGTTCATCAGCAACGAACCCAAACCCAATATAATCAGTACTATTTAGCTGATAATTGTAGCGCGCCTCAACATAAGTGTCGCCTTCAGTATTATATAACTTCATCAGAAAATCTGGAGTAAACAAGTATCCCAAAGCTATAGTATTGAAACTATTTTCCGTAAAATCTGTTAAGTTAGCGCTAACTAAAAAACCATTTTCAGCAAAATACTCACCAGCGAAAGCAAAGTTATCATTGTTCCAATCTCCAATATTTCGATGGTAATATGCCGCTGATATATTGCTAGATTTATTGATAAATTCAAATTCTTTTAGCGGGCCAAGAGTATCCTTCCCAGAAAAATAATAGGTTGTTTCCACAGAAAAATCATCGCCACTTCCACTGTCAAAATCTAGATTAGAATAGCCTGCAGTAGTAATTGATTTGTACTCTTCAGCTGAAGCAACAGCCGAGAAAAATACCAGTAAAAAAGCCGAAACCCTAAGTTTCATTTAAATCTCCTTCTTATTAGCTATTTTCAAATATATGGCGCCAAATAGGACTCCTCCTCCAGGAAAAAATTCAAATTAAAGTAAAAAATCCAATAATCAAATAAAATCAATTTTCTTGAGCGCCAAAAAGAGCTGAATTACACTTAGAATTCAAATAAGTTCCCATCGATAGCAAATAAATATTATGCAGCAACCCTAGCTGGGAAAATATTCAATTACCTTTTCAAGGTATAGATAAATACTGCAAACCAATAAGATTACTGAGCAAGTATAACGAAATATTCAAGCTTCATTTTAATAGCTTAAAACTTAAGACTGTTATCAACAAATTAATATCGAATACAAAAAATCTATGGATTTGGAGTCTTAATACAACTAATAAATTACTCGAAACTCTTATTGCAATTTGTAGCAGACCTTCATATTAACCTGGATAATGCATGTTGATAGTAAGGTAGCATTTAGAGGGATTTTAAATATTATCAGTTGATCGAAAATCTAGAAGGGTTAGTGCGGATAGATAGAATAATATAAATCCAGAAATAAAAGGGCTATCTTAGATAGCCCTTTTATGAGTCCAAATTATAGCTGCACAGTCAGCCCTAATTGGTATGTATCGTAATCTAAATCACTATCAGTGTTGGTAACATAAGCCGCTTCAACAGCAAAGTTGCGGTTGAAGAAGTGGTTCACCCCCAACTTGTATGTATCATACTCATCGAAAGAGAAGCCGATAGAAGTGCGCTGAGTAAAGAAGTACTCTGTGCCCAGAGCCCAGTAATCATCAGCCTCATCAAAGTTCGTATAAGTCAACTCTGCGGTCAGGTATTGTTCACCACCCAAGTGAGTAAAGTACTTGGAAGACAGTGAGCGAGTATCAAACTCTTCATCAACAAATAGATTAAAACCGATGTAATCAGTAGAGTTTAACTGATGATTGTAGCGAGCATCTACTGAAAACTCATTGTCGCTATCATCATCAACATGATTCAAAGTCAGCAAAAAATCAGGGGAAAATAGATATCCAATAGATTGATAATCTACATTATTTTCCCAAAGGTCAATAATTCCTGCACCAACAACAAAGCCGCCAGACGTAAAGTACTCACCACCTACTGAGAAAGTATCGGAGTCAAAACTTCTGATATTGTAATGAGAAAATCCTGCGGAAAAATTACTGACTTTATTAATATATTCAAATTCTTTTAGTGGGCCGAGGGTTTCTTTACCCCCAAAATAGTAAATTGTCTCAAAATCAAAATGGTCTGCATCTGCAGAACCAAACTCTGTATCAGCGTAACTAGCTTTGGTGAATGAATTGTATTCCTCAGCACCAGCAGTAGCCGCGAGAAGCATCAGGGGAAGAGCTGCGAGCTTGAATCTCATATCAAAATCCTTCGTTAACGTTGGGATCCAAATTGGGCAGCGGATTGTAACAAAAGTTTTTTAGTTCGCAACAACAGCAAATTACAAAAAGTCAGTTAACTATTTTTTTGCGACAAGCTGAATAAAACAGGTGGTTGAATTGACTGGAACAAAAAGATAAAAATACTTGTAATGCAGCGTAATAACTAATTGGAAAAACAAATCACAAAAAACAATATAATTTTATATTTTTTTAATTCTTATCAGCCACACTTGCTTTATTCAGCTTACATTCAGTTTGGATTCACTAATATTAATCCAGGCTAAAATTAACAACCCATTGCGGATCTTCAAATTCACCCAATGAACGAATTTCGACGAAGGGGGCAACACTACGAATGATTTTTTCGATCTCCACTGAATGCTGTGCCTGCATTGCATCCCTGTCTTCCTTACAACGCCAAGTGGCAACAGCAAGCAATTTTCTTGGATCATCAATCTTGCGGTGAAGTTCCGTTCCCATAGCGCCGGGATATTGCTGAATTATCCTGGACGCCCGTACCCAGGCCTCAGCATATTCCTCAGCACTGAACCCCTCTTTGATCTGAACTTCGAAAATATATTTCATCACTTCCTCTCAGGACGCCCGAGCTGGAAAAACCTGCAATAAAAAAAGGCCGCTTAATGCGACCTTTGTAGCGGACTGGAAGTTCAAGACTTCCGCAGATTTTTTTCATGGCCGTGGCGAATATCCGCACCTTCCACCAAATAAACTACCTGCTCACAAATATTCTTCGCATGGTCGCCAATACGCTCCAGTGAACGCAGCGCCCAAAGCACGTTGATCACTCGCGAAATACTACGCGGGTCTTCCATCATATAAGTGACTAACTCGCGAACCGCGGTGCGGTAATCCATATCCACCTGCTCATCTTCCGCCAGCGTGCGCAGGGCTGACTCAACATCAAAACGGGTGTAGGCATCCAGGGCATCGTTGAGCATCTTGCGCACGGCATTGGCGATATGGCGTATTTCAGTATAACCACGGGGTGAGGTGCCTTCATCGGTGAGGGCAATGGCCATTTTTGCAACCTTGCAGGCCTCATCGCCGATGCGCTCCAGATCACGAGCTATGCGAGTTACCGACATCACCATCCGTAAATCCGAGGCGGCGGGCTGGCGTTTAGCAATAATTAAAGTCGCGTGCTCGTCGAGTGCCATCTCGCTCTTGTCGATCTCCTCTTCGACACGCAAAACCTCCTCAGCCAGCTGACTATCAGCATTGGACAAGGCATCTACAGCATCGGCGACCTGACGGGCAACCATGCCGCCCATCTCCAACATCTCGGTCTTAATACCTTCCAGGTCCTCGTTGAACTGACGGGAGATATGCTGATCGAAGTGCATTTCCATAGTGTTCCCTCGGGGCGTGGCCAACTCAGCCGAAGCGGCCGGTGATATAGGCTTCGGTTAATTCGTGCTCAGGGTTGGTGAACACGGTTTCGGTATCGTTAACTTCGACAAGTCGACCCAGATGGAAGTAGGCCGTACGCTGACTGACGCGAGCGGCCTGCTGCATTGAGTGTGTAACGATGGCGATAGTGTAGTTCTCGCGCAGCTCATCAATCAGCTCTTCGATACGTGCGGTGGCGATGGGGTCCAGGGCCGAACAGGGCTCATCCATCAGAATAACTTCGGGGCTAACCGCAATAGCCCGGGCAATACACAAGCGCTGCTGCTGGCCACCGGAGAGTCCGGTACCCGGCTTATCCAGGCGATCCTTTACCTCATTCCATAGCCCGGCGCGGCGCAAGCTGCTCTCAACAATTTCATCCAGATCGGCGCGGCGGCTGGCGATCCCATGGATCTTGGGACCATAGGCCACGTTCTCATAGATGGACTTTGGAAAGGGTTTGGCTTCTGGAATACCATGCCCACCCGAGCACGCAAGGGCACAACATCCACCTTGGGACCGTAAATAGGATCGCCATCCAGACTCAACTCTCCCTCAACACGACAACCTTCAATAGTGTCGTTCATACGGTTGAGGCAGCGCAGGAAAGTGGACTTACCACAACCGGAGGGGCCGATCATGGCCACCACTTGATTGCGGCCTATATCCAGGCTGACGGAGTGGATAGCCTGGGCCTCGCCGTAAAATACATTCACATTGCGCATGCGCAACTTGGCGGTATCACAGAACGGCTTGCCCACGGTTTTCCGGACTTCGGCGCTCGCTGCAATTTGCCCGCCAGTCAGTTCGGATTGCGCCGCCTCTGTGCGCCCCGCGGCATCCAGGGTCATGGTACTCATAAATAATCCCGCTTTCTGTTAATCCGCGCTGTGTTACCAGCGGCGCTCAAGTTTCTTGCGCAGTAATACCGCGCTGGCATTCATTACAATCAATACGCTCAGCAGCACCATAATTGCTGCCGAAGTGCGCTCGACAAAAGCGCGCTCAGGGCTGTCGGCCCACAGGAAGATCTGTACCGGTAGCACAGTGGCTGGATCCGTCACCCCGGCGGGCACATCGACAATAAAGGCGACCATACCAATCATCAACAGAGGTGCTGTTTCACCCAGAGCCTGGGCCATGCCGATAATCGCACCGGTAAGCATACCCGGCATTGCCAGTGGCAACACATGGTGGAAAACCACCTGCATACGCGAGGCACCCATCCCCATAGCCGCTTCACGAATAGAAGGCGGTACCGCTTTTAATGCCGCACGGCTGGAAATAATAATCGTCGGCAGTGTCATCAGGGTCAGCACCAAACCGCCGACTAACGGCGCCGAGCGAGGCAGCTCGAAGAAATTGATAAAAATCGCCAGCCCCAACAAACCAAATACGATAGAAGGTACCGCAGCAAGGTTATTAATATTCACTTCAATTAGGTCGGTCCAGCGGTTCTTCGGTGCATATTCTTCCAGGTAAATGGCGGCGGCTACGCCGATAGGGAAGGACAACGCCAGTGTCACCAGCAGAGTAAATAGCGACCCCATCAGCGCTGCCCGAATACCAGCCTGCTCTGGCTCACGGGAATCCCCATTGGTAAAGAAGGTGGTATTGAAACGTTTTTTCAGCTCACCACTATCCAACAGTTGCTCAATCCAGCCGGCTTTCTGCTCAGAGGTGCGACCACGAAAACCCTCCTTGGAATCCTTGAGGCTCTTAACAAAGGTGTCCACATCGTCATCAGCGGCGAACCAAACCTTCTCGCTCTTGCCAAGCAGCTCAGGGTCATCAGCCAGGCGGTCACGCAGAGTGAAAGGCGCGCCAGAAGAAACCAGGGTATATAGCTCGCGCTTTTCGCCACGGCTGGTCACCGAGGGAAAGCGCTCGCGCAATGCTTGGCGAATCACACCGGAGAAGTTGGCCCAGGCCAGGCTCTCATCATCGACTTTGTCGATGTCAAGTACCTGTGCGTCGTAGTGTATTTCCAGCTGGATAGCGGTCTGCATAAAAGCACCGCTACCCTTGCTGATAATATCGCTGAACAGAATTACAACTGCGAGTACCCCGAAGGCGATACTGGCAATGCCCAATCCGCGAAAGAGCTTTTCCTTGCGATGGCGGCTGGCGAGGCGCTTCTCAATACGCTCGCGAACCTGCGCCTGAGTCAGATTAGTCATACTGCTCCCGATATTTTTTCACTACGTGCAGGGCGATAAAGTTCAGCACCAATGTGGTAACAAACAGCATTAAGCCCAGGGCAAAGGCCGCCAGGGTTTTGGGGCTGTCAAACTCCTGGTCACCAACCAGCAGGGTCACAATCTGAACGGTAACAGTGGTCACAGACTCCAGCGGGTTGGCGGTTAAGTTAGCTGCGAGTCCCGCCGCCATCACCACGATCATGGTCTCACCAATTGCCCGTGACACCGCCAGCAGAACACCGCCGACAATTCCCGGCAAAGCCGCCGGGATGACCACTTTGCGCACTGTTTCAGAGTGGGTGGAGCCCAAGCCCAGGGCACCATCGCGCAATGATTGCGGCACCGCATTGATCACGTCGTCCGACAGTGAGGAGACAAACGGGATAATCATAATGCCCATCACCAGACCAGCAGCCAAGGCACTTTCACTGGAGGCCTCCAGGCCGACCGAGGTAGCCAGGTCACGAATAAAGGGCGCAACAGTCAGGGCGGCAAAGAAGCCGTATACCACTGTAGGTACACCGGCGAGAATCTCCAAAATAGGTTTGGCCACTGCACGGACACGTTTACTGGCATATTCCGCCAGGTAAATTGCCGCCATCAAACCAATCGGTACAGCGACAAACATGGCGATGGCAGAAACCATTAAGGTGCCGGTAAACAGGGGCACAGCACCGAAGGCACCACTGGAACCAACCTGGTCGGCACGCAGGGCCATCTGCGGGCTCCAGTGCAAACCGAACAGAAACTCGGTGACCGGAACCGACTGGAAGAAGCGCAGGGATTCAAATAGCACCGAGAATAGAATACCCACGGTGGTAAAAATGGCCGCGCAGGCACAGGCAATCAATATAGCCCGCAAGACCTTCTCAACTTTTTCTCTGGCGCGTAATTGTGGAGAGAAACGTAAAAGAGCAAAGGCCCCAAGACCCACGGCCAATATCAAGCTCATAAAGGCTTGCATATTATTGGAGCTGCTACGCAATTGGCTGAGGTGATCCGCCGCTTCTTGCAAACGTGGAGTGGCTTCCCCCAACATATGACCCGCAGCCAGATTTTGAATTTGGGCGTAGAGCAGATTCTGTCCTGAAATTGTCTCGGGTTTGTCGGCGACACTGTTCAGCACCATAGCCCGAATAATGGCATCGTCAAAAATCAGCCAGGCTCCTAGTAATATCAAAGCCGGCAAGCCACACCAAAGCGCGGCAAATATTCCGTAATAACTAGGCAGGGAAGCCAGATTGCGTAAGCCACCTAAGCTGCGTGCAGCGCTCAGTGCACGGCTAAAGCCGGTACCGTAGGCCACCAGTATCAACAGCAGCAGAAGGGCGAACAGTGTGGGGGTTTGCATTGATTTACCGTGCTAAAAAATGGTGGTCGGCATTATCCCGACATTTCCTTCAGATTCCACAGTGCTGTGGACAAAGAAAAGCCAAGCCCTCTCGGGCTTGGCCGTCAATTCCCTTTGACTGTACTACTCCAGGATATAGTTATTTTGCAGCGAGATTGCTCAGTGCATTCAGCTTGCGAACGTCAGTAGCAATTTGCTGACGCTTCTCTTGAGGCAACGGGATCATGCCTTTGTCTGTCAGGTAACCTTCATCACCCCAGGTGCGCTCATTGGTGAACTCGGCCAGGAATTGCTTGATGCCCGGTACTACGTCAGCATGCGCTTTCTTCACGTAGATAAACAGCGGGCGGGATACCGGGTAGCTCTGATCAGCAATAGAATCGAAAGTCGGGGCCTGACCTTCAATCAGTGAGCCCTGTACTTTGTCGGCATTCTGATCGAGGAAGCTGAAGCCGAAAATGCCCAGGGCATTCGGGTTGGCAACCAGCTTGTTCACGATCAGATTGTCGTTCTCACCAGCTTCTACATAAGCGCCATCTTCGCGCACGTTGTGACAAATCGCCTTGTAAGCGCTCTTGTCTTTTTTCTTCATGGCCTTGATCCAGCCAAACTTCTTACAGCCACCTTCCATCGCCAGCTCGGCAAAGGCATCGCGGGTACCGGAAGTGGGGGCGGGCCCAGAACTTCAATTTTGGTATTGGGCAAAGCCGGGTTTACGTCTTTCCAGGTCTTGTAAGGGTTGGCCACCAGGGTCTCGGAACCGTTAGGGTTTGGTACTTCTTTAGCCAAAGCCAGGAAAATATCCTTGCGGGATAGCTCAAACGGAGCTGCTTTCTTTGCGTTGGCGAGTACGATGCCGTCGTAGCCGATCTGGACTTCCACAACATCAACGCCGTTGCCGTTACACATTTCCAGCTCGGACTGCTTGATACGACGGGATGCACCGGTGATATCTGCAGTGCTCTCGCCAACGCCCTGGCAGAATAACTTCATACCGCCGCCAGTTCCCGTGGATTCAACTACCGGGGTTTTGAACTGTGTAGCGCGGCTGAAGCGCTCTGCCACAGTAGTAGTAAAAGGATAAACGGTAGAGGAACCGACAACACTGATGTAGTCGCGAGCCGCCATAGCCACCTGAGAGGTGGCGAGGGTCAATGCCGCCAGGGAAGTGGCCAGAATTTGCTTGTTCATGTGGAACTCCGATGAGTGTTTTTTATTTCACGCGGCGATGCTAGGAACAACGGGTGACGATTCTATGAACAAAAGATGACAAAAAGATGACAGCTTGAAATATGGCTCGCTGGTGCATGGACTGCCAAAACGGTAACCTTCGTGCAACCAAGATAACAATAAGATGTAAAGAGAGAAGCCCCCATGCCTTTTCTGTTGCGTGGAGCCCGTGCATTGGAGAGTCTGTCCAGTCGCACCGGTCACCTGCTGGCCTGGTTTACCTGGGCCATGGTTTTACTGCAAAGCTGTGTCGTGGCACTACGCCATCTTTTCGATAGCGGCTCTATCGCCCTACAGGAATCCGTAGTCTATCTGCACGGTGCTACCTTTATGCTCGGCCTGGCCTACGCCCTGCAAACTGATGCCCATGTGCGGGTAGACATCCTCTATAGGCGCATGGGGACCAGGGGCAAGGCCTGGGTTAACGCCGTAGGTTATCTCATCTTTTTATTACCAATTTGTACTTTTATGCTGATTAGCAGTTGGCAGTTTGTACTGAACAGCTGGTCAGTGCTTGAAGACAGCGCCAATGCCGGCGGCCTGCCAGGGGTATTCCTATTGAAGAGCCTGATCCCTCTTGCGGCAATTACCCTAGCCCTGGCCGGCGCAGCCCAGTTTATGCGCGCCCTCCTGCAACTGATGGAAACGCCAGCCCCGACAACCAAGGCCTCGGCCAAGCCCCGGTTACTAAGGCAAGCAGAGGAGGCTGAGGCATGATGGAGTTAATCCCCCTGCTGATGTTCGCCGCTGTCTGTGCAATGTTGATGTTCGGCTATCCGGTAGCCTTCACTCTTGGTGGAACAGCGCTAATCACCGCTGGCCTGGGTATTGTGTACGGCGTCTTTGATGCAGAATTGCTGCGCGCCTTTCCCGATCGCCTCTACGGCATTATGCAAAATGGCACCCTGGTGGCCGTGCCATTATTTGTGCTGATGGGTGTGATACTGGAGCGCGCCCGAATCGCCGAGGATTTACTGGTCAACCTAACCAAGGTATTTATGGGGGCGCGGGCAGGAATGGCCATTTCTGTAGTAGTGGTTGGTGCACTGCTCGCCGCCAGCACCGGAATAGTGGGTGCCACGGTAGTAACTATGGGTCTGATGTCCCTGCCCACCATGCTGAAACAGGGCTACTCTCCCAAGCTCGCCACCGGTACCATCTGTGCCACCGGTACCCTCGGGCAAATTATCCCTCCATCTATTGCGCTGGTATTACTGGGAGATACTCTCTCCAATGCCTACCAACAGGCACAGCTGTCTGCCGGAATCTTTAACCCCAAGCCCGTCAGCGTCGGTGACCTGTTTATCGGGGCAATTATCCCGGGCTTACTGCTGGTAGCCGCCTACATTATTTACCTGTTATTCATGGCCCGCCGCGAACCGGCGAAAGCTCCCTCCACCGAACAGGAGGCACTGGAAGTCTGGCCGTTGATTAGCAGCCTTTTTCCTCCTATTGCCCTGATGTTGGTGGTTTTGGGCTCCATTATTACCGGTGCAGCAACTCCCACAGAGGCCGCTGCAGTAGGTGCACTGGGCGCAGGTTTGTTGGCTTATAGCCGTGGTGCCCTGAATTGGGCACGAGCGGGGGAGGTTGGGCGAAGCACCCTACAAGTAACAGCGATGGTCTTCGCAATCCTAATCGGAGCCTCGCTGTTTTCTCTGGTCTTCCGCGGTTATGGCGGCGAAGAATTGGTAACCAGTATTTTTCACAGCCTGCCCGGTGGCGTAGTAGGGGCGACACTATTGGTAATGCTGGTGATTTTCTTACTTGGGTTTATTCTCGACTTTATCGAGATCACCTTTGTAGTGGTACCTATTGTAGGGCCAGTTTTATTAGCAATGGGAGTCGACCCGATTTGGCTCGGCATTATGATCGCCATTAACCTGCAAACTTCATTCCTGACACCACCGTTTGGTTTTGCCCTCTTTTATCTACGCGGTGTCGCACCCAGCTCAATAGCTACTTCCGCTATATACCGTGGTGTTGCGCCCTTTATTGGCATCCAGATTTTTTTACTTTGTCTATTGGCGCTCTGGCCAGCTCTGGCAACCTGGCTGCCAGGGATTATTCAAAAATAACAGGTACATACCCTATTTTTACACCTGTTAAAAATAAAAGGGGCCGGCTCAATTGCGCCGCCCCTTCTCAGTCTCTATCGTCAATTCCACACTCCGCACTTAACTACAGAAACATCAAACTATTTGTCTTTTAAAACTTTCACTACACCTTGTCATCCCTCTTTTCAGAAAATACTCCTGTTACATTAACGATTTAAAACCTGGTGTAACTGTCTATATATTGACGGTGAAACGCACCTATCGACACTCGAAACAAATAAAGATAACAAATAGGGAATCAAGAACTCTGAAATCAGTCTATCGATTCTTAAAAAGAATTAAGAACATGAATAAATATTAAAAGGGAATTAAAAATGCTGAAGATCTCTAGTCTTTCCAAGACTTATGACAATGGCGTACACGCGCTTAAAAACGTCAATCTGGATATTCCAAAGGGAATGTTCGGGTTGCTCGGACCCAATGGGGCCGGCAAGTCCTCATTGATGCGTACCATCGCCACTCTGCAATTCGCCGATAGTGGATTCATCACTTTTGATGGAATCAATGTGGCCACCAATCCGCAGAAAATCCGTAGTACTTTAGGTTACCTGCCACAGGATTTTGGTGTTTATCCGAGAATCAGTGCCGAAGATATGCTTGATCATATGGCGGTACTTAAGGGTATCAGCAATCGAAAGGAACGCCGCGAGCTGGTGGCTGACTTATTGCACCAAACCAATTTATTTCGTGATCGCAAGAAAAATCTGAGCGGTTACTCCGGCGGTATGCGCCAGCGCTTTGGCATTGCCCAAGCCCTTATCGGCGACCCGCGCCTGATTATTGTCGACGAACCCACAGCTGGACTCGACCCACAGGAGCGCAATCGCTTTCATAATCTGCTCAGCGAAATTGGCGAGAATGTAGTAGTGATACTCTCCACCCACATTGTGGAAGATGTTGCCGATCTGTGCCCCAATATGGCCATTCTCGCAGCTGGAAAAATTGTTGCACAAGGTAAACCTGAAGAGCTGACTTCCAAGCTGCAAGGTCGCGTATGGCGGCGTATCGTCAATAAATCAGAGTTGGAAGAGTGCCGTAATAAATTCGATGTGATTTCCACTCGCCTATTAGCCGGCCGTCATGTTGTACATATACTGGCGGAATCTCAACCGGGTGAAGGGTTTGAACAACTGCAACCCGACCTGGAGGATGTCTACTTCTCCACCCTCTTCAGTGATGAAGAATCTCGAGTGGCTAGCGCCGCCTGAGGCGGGGGAGGGTATCGACATGTTTTTATCTATTGCTAAGTTTGAATTTCACTATCAACTGCGCCAGCCGGTGTTTTATGTCACCAGCCTGGTTTTTTTCCTTCTGACATTTGGCGCCACTGCCTCCAACAGTATACAAATCGGCGGTGCCGGCGGCAGCACCCTAATCAACTCCCCTTTTGCGATCATGCAAACCCTACTGATCATGAGCTTGTTCAGTATTTTTATTACCGCCGCATTCGCAGCCAACCCGGTACTGCGTGATCGTGATATGAAAATGGATGGTATCGTCTTCAGTACCCCTATCAGCAAGCGCGATTATTTACTAGGGCGCTTCACAGGGTCATTTACTGTTTCTTTCCTGGCATTTTCAGCCTCTGCCCTAGGTATGCTGTTCGGTTCCTGGATGCCCTGGCTGGACCCGGAACGGTTAGGTCCAACACAAATATCTCATTACTTACAAACACTATTCGCACTCATTCTTCCCACCATGCTGTTTTGCAGCGCACTGTTTTTTAGCCTGGCAGCTGTAACTCGCAGCATGATGGCCACCTACTTGGGGCTGATTGCTTTTCTGGTTCTCTATTTTACCAGTCAGGGGATGATGGACGAGCCCGCTTATCGCAGTGTCGCCGCACTGGCCGACCCCTTCGGTCTCGGCGCCTTCGATAATGCCACTCGTTATTGGACCGCCTTCGACCGCAATACTTCCATGGTTGCCCTGGAGGGAGAGTATCTAACCAATCGCATAATATGGCTCATCGCCAGTTTGCTTATTATCGGGTTGGGCTATAGATGCTTTTCTTTTGCCGAGCGCAAACCACTCTGGTCACGTCGTCACAGAATAGAGAATCAAACTGAGGAACAGCTTCGTTACAATAAGCCAATACCGCGAATCACTCCTACTTTTGGCGCAACCGCTGTTTGGCAACAATTCCGGGTACGCAGCGGTTTTGAAGTCAAAGCTGTGGTAAAAAGCCTGGCTTTTTGGGTAATTCTCGCAATTGGTGTTCTCAACGTACTGGGTGCTTCCCTTAACCTGGAAGCAATTTTCGGTACCTCGGTTTACCCTGTTACCCGCTCAATGATAAGCCTGATACAGGGCGCCTTCAGCCTGATCATGATGATTATTCTGATCTACTATGGGGCTGAATTAGTATGGCGCGAACGCCAGACCGGCTGCCATGAAATTATGGATGCAGTGCCCACACCGAACTGGGTTTTTGTGGCAAGCAAGTTTATTGCAATGCTGGTGGTTCTAGCCGGTATATTGATTGCCAGTATGCTGACCACTGTCGCTGTACAGCTGGGCAAGGGGCACGCTACCCTCGAGCCAGGGCTTTATTTTTATGGTCTCTGGTACCAATTCGCAATGCCCTTCTACCTGATGGCTGTTCTTTCTATCTTTGTCCAGGTAATTACCCGTAATAAATTCCTCGGCATGTTGCTGATGGTGGGCTACCTGATCAGCTCTATAGTGCTCGACATCTTAGGTTTTGAGCACAACCTCTATCAGTTCGCCGGTTGGAATGCTGCTCCCTACTCGGATATGAATGGCTATGGTCACTTTGAACAGGGTCGCGCCTGGTTTGCATTTTACTGGACAAGCTTCAGCCTGATATTAGCAATGTTGAGTTATGGGCTCTGGCAGCGGGGCACCCTGGCCTCACTAACGAGCAGGCTCAAAGCCCTACGCTTCCAGCTGGGATTGCCCAGCCGTTTAGCTGGTATTACAGCCTTCCTGCTGTTTGTTGCCAGTGGAACCTTTATTTTCTACAACACTAATATTCTCAACGACTATGAAACCAGCAAGGATCGCGAGCAGCTAGCCGCAGACTACGAGAAAAAGTACAAATCCCTGGAAGACAAGCCAGCGCCACATATCATCGATGTCAATGTAGATGTGGATATCTTCCCCGATGAACGCCGCTATGAAGTGCGTGGGCGTTACTTCCTGATGAATAAGCGCGATAAATCTATCAATGAAGTAGCCATCGGACTGGAGCGCGGTCTCACGGTCAACCAGCTATCCCTGAGTCAGGCCAAACTGCGCGAAAAGGATGAGCAATTCGGCCATTATTTCTTCGAACTGGAGCAACCCCTGGAACCCGGAGAGGCACTTACACTGGAGTTTGATCTTAGCAGGATCAGCCGTGGCTTTATGAACTCCGGCTCCTCCACCACTATTGTGCAAAACGGTACTTTCTTTAATAACTTTGAGGCGATGCCCTTTATCGGTTACAACAGCAATATTGAATTAACTGACCGTCACCTGCGCAAGAAGTACGATCTACCCCCGCCTCAGCGAATGCCCAAACTGGAGGATACAGATCACTACCGGGAGTCCTACCTGCGCAGCGACTCCGACTGGATTAACTTTGAAACCACGGTCAGTACCTCAGTGGGACAAGTAGCACTGGCTCCCGGCTATCTGCAAAAAGACTGGCAGGAGGGAAAGCGCCACTATTTCCACTACAAGATGGATGCCCCGATTCACAATTTTTTCTCCTACCTTTCTGCGGACTACACCATAGTTAAAGACCAGTGGAAGGATGTAGCCATTGAGGTCTACCATCACAAGCCTCACGACTACAACGTGGACCGTATGATTGAAAGTGTGAAGAAATCCCTGGAGTATTTCAGTGCGGCTTTCAGTCCCTATCAATATCGCCAGTTGCGTATCGTTGAGTTCCCGGGTTATGAAAGTTTTGCCCAGGCATTTCCCAACACCGTGCCCTTTTCAGAATCCATCGGCTTTGTCGCCGATCTCCGCGACCCGAATGAAATTGATTACGTCTTCTATGTGACTGCCCACGAGGTTGCACACCAGTGGTGGGCACATCAGTTGGTCGGAGCCAACGTGCAAGGCGCCACTTTGCTCTCCGAAACCCTGGCCCAGTATTCCGCACTGATGGTTATGGAGCAGGAATACGGTCCGGAAAAAATACGTCGCTTCCTCAAATATGAGCTTGACCGTTACCTGAGCGCGCGGGGTAGCGAACTCCTTGAGGAACTCCCCCTGACTCACAATGAAAATCAACCCTATATCCACTACCGAAAGGGTTCTGTAGCCATGTACGCCCTCAAAGATGCCATGGGTGAAGATGCCATAAATGCGGCCTTGGCATCGTTGCTGAAAGATAAAGGGTTCTCCAGTGACCCCTATCCCACCAGTATGGATTTGGTGGCAAGGCTCAGAGCGCACGCCGAAGCATCTCACCAGGAACTGATCACCGATATGCTGGAGAGGGTAGTTCTTTTTGACCTGAAGATCGCAAAGGCCACCTCTGAGCTATTGGATAATGGTAACTATCGCGTTCTGTTGGAGTTGGAAGCTCACAAGTTCGAGGCCGATGGGGAGGGCCAGGAACAAGAAATCCCAATGAATAATCGGATAGATATCGCCATTTTCAAGGAAGATCCCGACAAGAACTTTAATTCAGAAAACGTGCTCTACTTCGCCAAACAGGAGATCAGCGAGCAAACCACCGTGCTGGAGTTTGAAGTGGAGGGCAAACCGAGCATCGCTGGAATTGACCCCTACATCAAGATGATTGATAAAAACCCAGACGACAACCTGCTGGAAGTAGAGGCTTTGTAAGGCCCAGATCACTAGTCTCCCGGCCATCTGGGGTGGTGGCTGGGAAGCAGGATCGCCAGTTTTCTCCAGCAAATTCTGGATAACACTGGTCAATTACTGCGCAATTTGTGCTAGAATGCGCCACCTTCCCAGAAGTAGTACCCAATAACTCTAACAATCTGTGAGCAGTCGATGTCCGCACTTTCAGCCCTAGATGAAAACCCGCAACCCACAGGTACGCTAACCCTGCAAACCCTGGCCATGCCCCGTGATACCAATCCCCAAGGGGACGTATTTGCTGGCTGGCTGATGTCGCAAATGGACCTGGCCGGCGCAATCCTCGCCCAAAGTATCGCACGGGGCAGGGTAACCACCGTTGCGGTAGGCAGTATGGTGTTTTTACGCCCGGTACCTGTTGGCTCCACAGTCAGCTGCTATGCAGAGGCTATCGAAGTGGGTCGTTCTTCGATCAGGACTATGGTTGAGGTGTGGCTGACACGGGTTGATTCCGGTGAGCAGGTGAAGGTCACTGAAGGTGAGTTTGTTTTTGTCGCTATTGACGATAGTGGGCATACCAGGCCACTGCCTTAAGTTATTCACAAGAAGTCGCTCACTGAATCGCTGCGGGGAACAGTCTGGTACACAGCTTCCCCCTCATTATCCCCATTTAATCCTTTCTGTTCTCATTATCCAGCTCTCGCGCCTGGTAATAAGCCTCTTCACTAATCTGGTGGTAGGGCCGTACATCCCGCTCAAAATCCTTAAAGGCTTTATAGATACGGGCAAACTCAGGGTCCTTGTCTGCAGTCTCCTGCATAATTTGCGTGTTGATTTGCTTTAAATGAGAAAGTACTTCATCCGGTAGACGCCTGAGCTTTACACCGTGCTCTTCCACTAATTCACGCAGGGCTCGGTTATTGCGCGCAGTGTACTCATCCAGCATGTCCTGGTTTGCTTCCCGGGCTGCCACGCGCACAATTGCCTGCAGGTCTTTAGGCAATTTATCGAAGGCTTTTTTATTGACAATAAATTCCATCATCGAGCCAGGCTCATGCCAACCAGGATAGTAATAATACTCGGCAACCTGGTGAAAGCCGAATGCTAGATCATTGTATGGGCCAACCCATTCGGTCGCATCAATGACGCCAGTCTGCAACGCTGTATAAAGCTCACCACCAGGAATCGTGACGGCCGTGCCGCCGGCCCGGTTTAATACTTCACCTCCCAGTCCAGGAATTCGCATTTTTAAACCCTGCAAATCCTCGACAGAGTTAATCGGCTTATTAAACCAACCCGCCATTTGCACCCCTGTGGAACCACCTGCCAGGGGTATCAAATTAAAAGGCTCGTAAATCTCCTCCCAGAGTTCCAAACCACCGCCGTGGTGGAGCCAGCCATTCATTTCCTGGGCATTCAAACCAAAAGGTACCGCAGTGAAAAACTGGGCCGCCGGAATCTTGCCTTTCCAGTAATAGGCTGCACCGTGCCCCATTTGTGCCGCACCCTCGGAAACAGCACCGAAAACCCCCAATGCAGGCACCAGTTCACCCGCACCGTAGACCTTAATTTTGAGACGGCCAGCAGACATCTGCTCTACCTCTTTGGCGAAGCGCTCCGGTGCCTGGCCCAGGCCGGGGAAGTTTTTGGCCAGGTAGTAACCAGCTTCCACTCAAACAATTCTTTATCACCAGTATCAGAAAAGTGTTGTTGAGGCCCTTGAGCCGCACGGGAAGTTACCAGCGCGGCAAAGGTAATTACCAGCAGGGCGAGAAGGCCCAAAATAACGGCGGGGTACCAATTAATTTTTTTCATCGCTTCTAATTATCGTTTTTCTTGTAAGGCGCTGACTGTCAGCTAGCTAACTTTAATTATCGTGGCTCCAGTGATACTGGAGCCACGTGAGATTTGCTTCTTCAAAATAGATTCAGTTTTCCAGACCCTTGGTCTACAGCGGCTGCAATTTAGCCATAGCCACCACCAGCCATTTACTGCCGGCATCATCGAAGTTCACCTGTACCCGTGCGCGCGGGCCATTACCCTCAAACTGCACTACGGTGCCCTCACCAAATCTGGCATGCTCCACTCGCCCTCCCAGGGCGAGCGGTGGCAAATCATCAAAGTCTGGGGCCGGGTCGGAAAACTGACCAACTTTGCCATAATCCGCCTGGTATAGTGGCCGGGAAATCTCAGTCTTGAGGCGCACCTCGTGCACCAAATTAGCTGGAATTTCACCAATAAACCGTGAGGGGCTGTTATAGGTCTCACTGCCAAACAGGCGGCGGTTTTCTGCGTAGGTGATATACAGTTTGCGCATAGCGCGGGTAATTCCCACGTAGCAGAGTCGGCGCTCCTCCTCCATACGACCCGGCTCCTGCGCGGACATCTTGTGGGGAAACAGGTTTTCCTCCACACCCGCCATAAATACCAGGGGAAACTCCAGGCCTTTGGCGGAGTGCAGGGTCATTAACTGAACCGCCTCCTCAAATTCATCTGCCTGGCCCTCACCGGCATCGAGGGCAGCGCTGTCGAGGAACTGGTTGAGCAGAGGAATTTCCTCCTCATCTTCCTCCCCTTCGGGCAGGTCCACACCAGAGAAAGCGCGACAGGCAGTCACCAGTTCCTGCAAGTTCTCCACCCGCGTCTGGCCCTTCTCACCTTTTTCCTTGCCGTGGAATTCCAACAAGCCGCTAGTCTCGATCACATCCTCAGCAATAGCATCCAACTCTTTATCTTCTGCATTCGCTGCCAGCTGGTTAATCAGGTCCAGAAAGCTCTGCAGGGCATTGCCGGCGCGAGCGGCCAATACCCGCTGCTGCAACATCAGCTTGGCCGCCTGCCACAGGGAACAGCCCTGTTCGCGGGCATAGGAGCGCACCATTTCCACCGTGCGCGCACCGATGCCACGGGTCGGCGTATTCACCACCCGCTCAAACGCAGTGTCATCATCGCGGTTGGTAATCAGGCGCAGATAAGACAGGGCATTCTTGATCTCCAGGCGCTCGTAGAAGCGCTGGCCGCCATAGATGCGGTAGGGCACCTGCTCGCGCAGAAGCCCCTCTTCAAGTACCCGGGATTGCGCGTTGGAGCGGTAGAGGATGGCAATGCTGTCGCGGCGGTTGCCATCGCGCACCCAGTCATTGATGCGTTCGACAATAAAGCGCGACTCATCCTGTTCGTTGTAGGCTGCGTAGACGGCGATGGGCTCACCCTCTTCACCCCTGGTCCACAACTCCTTACCCAGACGGCCACTGTTATTGGCGATCACCGCGTTGGCCGCATTCAAAATGGTGGAGGTGGAGCGGTAGTTTTGCTCCAGGCGCACCGTCTGGACTTCTTTCAGGTCTGTGGAAAAGTGCTGAATATTCTCGATCTTGGCACCGCGCCAGCCGTAAATGGACTGGTCATCGTCACCCACAGCTGTGATATGGCACTGCTCACCAGCAAGCAGACGCAACCAGGCGTATTGAATCGTGTTGGTATCCTGGAACTCATCCACCAGGATAAAGGGAAAGCGCTGGCGGTAATGGGCGAGAATAGCGTCGTTATTCAACCAGAGTTCATGGGCGCGAAGTAACAGCTCACCGAAATCCACCAGCCCACCACGCTGGCAGGCCTCTTCATAGGCAAAGTAGATCCGCACCATGGTCTGCAACCATGGGTCGGCGCCAGCATTGATATATTGCGGGCGCAGGCCTTCATCTTTCTGCGCACCGATCCACCACTGGGTTTCCCGCGGCGGCCACTTTTTATCGTCCAGCCCCAGATCCGCCTGTACCCGCTTGATCAGGCGCAGCTGGTCGTCGGAATCCAGGATCTGGAAGTTCTGCGGCAACCTGGCCTCTTGCCAGTGGGCTTTGAGCAGGCGATGGGCCAGGCCGTGGAAGGTGCCCACCCACATGCCGAAGGTATTCACCCCCAGCAGCTCTTCGATACGAGCGCGCATCTCGCGGGCCGCCTTGTTGGTAAAGGTCACCGCCATAATGGAATAGGGCGAGGCACCTTCCACCTGCATCAGCCAGGCGATGCGGTGCACCAGCACCCGGGTCTTACCCGAACCGGCACCGGCCAGAACCAATTGATTGCCGGGCGCGGCTGCTACTGCTTCGCGCTGGGCGTCGTTGAGGGGGTCTAAAATCTGAGATACGTCCATGGGCGATGATTGTACCAGAGCTGCTGTGCGAGACCTGTGTAAATAAACAGCATTTTACCCATCCTGACAACGCAAAGCCGCTCGCCAGCGGGGGGCACAGCCGCTACACTGCGCCATCTGGCATAGCGAAGGTAGTCTTGTGAAACCAGCGGAAGTCACGCAAAAAATCAGCGAACAACTGTCATCCATGCGCAAATCTGAGCGCAAGGTGGCGGAGTATATCCTCGCCAACCCGGATGAAATTATTCATATGCGTATTGTTGACCTGGCCACCGAGGCCCAGGTAAGTGAGCCCACGGTAGTGCGTTTCTGTCGCGCAGTAGGCTGCTCGGGGTTCCAGGAGTTCAAGCTGAACCTGGCCCAGCAGCTGGCCTCCAGCCCCAGTTTTGGCCAGATTGCAGTAACCGAGACCGACACCATTGCTGAATACAAGCGCAAAGTATTCGATTCCACTGTGGATACATTGTTGAAGGTACGCGACAGGATTGACGACCGCGCACTGGAAGCCGCTGTGACCGCCATGGCCGCCTCCAAGCGGGTAGAATTCTTCGGCTTTGGTGCCTCCGGTGCTGTCGCTGCCGATGCTCAGCACAAATTCTTTCGCCTGCAACTGGCTACTGCCGCACACTCCGACCATCACATCCAAAATATGTCGGCTATGTCGATGCAACCAGGGGATGTTGTGGTGGCTATTTCCCAGAGTGGGCGGACCAAAGCACTGTTACGCTCCATGAGCATGGCAAAAGAGCAGGGCGCTCTGGTCGTGGGCCTGGCCCCAAGTGGCTCCCCGGTAGCCCAGCAGGCGAGTATTCCACTGGAGGTGGATGTAGAAGAGGATATCGAGATCTACACGCCACTGTCTTCTCGAATCGCCCACCTGGTGGTAATTGATGTGCTAGCAATTGGCGTAGCCCAGCGTAAAGGACCACAGTTGCAAGAGCACCTGTTAAAGCTCAAACAGGGCCTTTACACCCTTCGTGAAGACAAGCACTGAGAGCATGAGCGTCCGCATAACGAAAAGATTAACCGCAGGCACCGCATTGACGGCTTCCCATAGCAGCCAATGCACTGCCATCGGCCAACAGAAATTTATTGCTCCAGCACTATTAACTATCCCATAAATACTGCAATACAAAACTAAACTGCTTGGCATCCCCAACAAAGACACCCCGAGATTGAACGCATGAATATTGCATTGATCGGTGCCAGTGGTTTTATCGGTTCTGCACTGTTGGTCGAGGCCTTGGCAAGAGGGCACCGGGTCACAGCTCTGGTTACCCACCCCGAGAAGCTACAAACCCAGGAGAGGTTAACCGCAACCCAGACCGACGTATTAAACACTACGCAGCTTGCCGACTTATTGAGAGGCCACGATGCGGTGATCAGTGCTTTTAGCGGCCACGCCCAACAGGATATTCACGGCTATTACCTGCGAGGCTTCGAATCAATTCTCAACGCCTGCAAAGAGGCGGGGATAGATCGCCTTCTAGTTGTTGGTGGCGCCGGCAGTCTTGAAGTTGCTCCAGGAGTGCACTTATTGGAAACTCCCCAATTTCCACCGGAATGGAAAGCCTCAGCTCTCGGTGCCCTTGATGCCCTCAAGCGACTAAAGCAGGAAAATACGCTACAGTGGACTTTCCTGAGCCCCGCCGCCTTGATCGAGCCCGGCGAGCGCACTGGTCATTTTCGTCTCGGAGGCGACCAGCTGATGGTGGATAGGGATGGCCGTAGCCGCATCTCCCTAGAGGATTACGCCATAGCAATGATCAATGAGCTGGAGCAGCCTCAACATATCCAGCAGCGTTTTTCAGTTGCCTACTAATGAAAACTGTTAAGTTAAAAGATACTGAGTTATTGATAAGCTGGTGAAAAGGTCACTGTCCCGTTACCATTGGGTCACATTGGAGCCTTGGCCAAAGGCCACCAAATACGTACCCTCGGCTGGATAAACACCAATTTTATGTTTGAAATCCAGCCGACATACCCGAATAGACCGCCTTCTCAGCGCCTTTCGCGATACGAAAAAGCTCTCTACCGAAAGAACCGTCTTAAACTCACAGGTTTGATATTGAGCTTGCTGTAGTCTCGACTGTGGTCTGCCATAACAGATCGAGCAATGCGTTTTACGGTTTTCCACTGAGCTGTATCAGAGTCAACTATGAGTTCGAAGCCAAAACCTGATGAAAAAACCACACCGCGTTGGCTGGTGGTATGGCTGGCGGCTCTCGTATCCTTGACGCCCTTTTCGATTGACAGCTATCTGCCAGCTATTCCCGCCATGGCTGCAGCGCTGGATACTGAGGTGGAGCGAGTACAGTATTCAGTTTCCAGCTTTTTGTTGGGTTTCGCCCTGGGGCAATTGTTCGGTGGCCCACTATCAGATCGCTGGGGCCGCCGCTTAGTGGGGACTATTGGTCTAAGCATTTATATTGTCAGTTCTCTGTTAGTGCTGCTCACAGACCATGTCGACCAGTTGATTATCCTGCGCTTCCTTCAGGCCATCGGTGGCGGTTTTGCTACTGTAATCTGCGCAGCAATTGTGCGCGACCTGCACAGTGGGCGCGAAGCAGCCAAGATTATCTCCATGATCAGCACCATAATGTTGATCGCTCCCCTGATCGCACCAGTCATTGGGGCACTCCTTCTGGCCATTGGTGGCTGGCAAAGCATTTTTGTTTTTTTACTCTTGTACGCATTGGCAATGCTGGTTCTGGTGCGCCTGTTATTGCCGGAGACGGTGCCGCGCTTTACCCGCGCGCGTCGCCAGCTAATGCCTCTGGGGTCCTTGATCTCAAGTTATGGGCAGGTATTGCGCAATCGCCGGGCCCTCGGTTTCCTGGGCGCCCAGGCCTGTGTGAGCGGCTCGATGTTTATCTATATCACCACAGCGCCCTTCGTATTTATGGATTATTTTGAGGTCAGTGCCAGCCAGTTTCCCCTGTTTTTTGGCAGCTGCATTCTGGGCCTGATCTGCATGGTGCAGGTCAATATACGGCTGTTAAATCTGTTTCAGCCGCGCAATATATTGCTGGCAGGCATCTCTCTACAGATACTGGGTTGTGGTCTGCTGTTGCTGGGCACTATGACTGGAATTCGGGAAATTACCTTGTGGATGGTGCCACTGGTACTGGTGATGAGCTGTATCGGCATGACAGGCCCCAACGCTGCAGCCTGCTATCTAGAGTTCTTCCCCAAAATCAGTGGCAGTGCCAACGCCCTCTATGGGGCCACCATATTTATTACCGGGGGGTCCTGGGCGGATTAGTCAGCAGCATACACACCGGCACCCTGGTGCCTATCGCCGCATCTATGTTTGGCTGTGCGGTGGCAGCATTTTTTTCCGCCATGGTAATCGCTCAGGCGCGCAAGCCCATCGAATCAGATATACCGGCTACCAAACGATTCACCCCACGCTAATCCATGAGGATTGGCAACTGTTCCTACAATTCTTCCTCTTGTAGGGCCTGCTGTACCGATGGCCGTTCCGACATTCGCTTCTGGAACGCCTGCAGCTTGGGCCAGCGCGCCATATCAAACTGCTGGGCTTCCATCCAGCGGGACAGCACATATAAGTAGGCATCCGCCACAGAAAATTCATCGCCCATCAGGAAGTCTTTGTCCAGGCGCTTTTCTATATAGTCGAAGCGTCGTAACAAGCTTTCCCGCGCTTGCTCCTGCTCATCCTTGGCGCCATCCCAGAACAGCGGTTTAAATAATTTATGTACCTCTGCACTGAGGAAATTAAGCCACTCCAACAAGCGGTAATGGGCGAGGCTACCAACTGGCGGAGCCAGGTGTGCATCTGGCTTTTGTTCCGCGAGAAACTGTACTATCGTCGACCCCTCTGTCAGTATTTCCCCACCTTCCAACTGCAGGGCAGGGATGTAACCCTTCGGATTTATCTTCCTGAAGTCATCGCCGTTTTCCATGGTATGTGTCTTCAGATCAACCTTGCACAAGTCCAGATCAATACCCGCTTCAAGCGCGACAATATGTGGGGATAGCGAGCAGGCGCCGGGAGTGTAAAAGAGTTTCATTGCGGTCCTCAGGTAACAGTTGCGCAGCAACCAGCAGTATAGGCGTGCATTTTTAAAACGTTACCTAGCCGCGCCTATGCGGTGCAGCGTAATCCAGCTGTGGTCCCTTTGGCACAATTCCAGTGGGGTTGATATGCAGGTGGCTACCGTAGTAATGATGCTTGATATGGAAGAAATCCACTGTTTCCGCTACTCCCGGCCATTGAAACAGCTCCCGGGTAAATCCCCACAGATTCTTAAAGTCAGCCAGGCGCTGCTTGTTACATTTAAAATGGCCATGATAAACAGCATCAAATCTGATTAATGTTGTAAACAGTCGCCAGTCGGCCTCTGTTATCTGATCTCCAGTCAGATAGCGGTTATTCTGCAGGCGCTGCTCCAGCTGTTCGAGAGTACTGAAAAGCGACTCATAAGCTCGCTCATAGGCCTCTTGGGTAGTGGCAAAGCCGGCACGATAAACCCCGTTATTTACGGTTTCATAAACCACATCATTTGTCGCATCTATATCGCCCTGCAGGTCATCGGGGTAAAAATCATCCTCGCTACCGGTGAGGCGATCAAAGGCACTGTTGAGCATTCGGATGATTTCAGATGATTCATTGCTAACAATACACTGGTGCTGTCTGTCCCACAGCACTGGTACAGTGACACGTCCGCTGTAATCACTGCGATTGCGCTGATATAGCTGGTAAAGGTAATCATATTGAAAGAGGTGATCACCACTGCTGCCTTCCTCGGTGTTGAAGGACCAACCATGCTCACGCATAAAGGGGCTGACAATAGAAATATCTATGTAGTCGCGCAGATTTTTTAATGTGCGGAAAATGAGCGTACGGTGGGCCCAGGGGCAGGCGAGTGAAACATACAAGTGATAGCGACCTGCCTCAGCGATAAAGCCTCCCTCTCCACTCGGCCCCGGGGCTCCATCACTGGTCACCCAATTGCGGAGCTGTGCTGCCTCACGCACAAACTCACCCTGGCTTTTAGCAGTGTCATACCAGTGGTTGCGCCACTGTCCATCGACCAAAAGGCCCATCACTACCTCCCGGCGCTCTCGTGAGTTACCTCCTAGTCCCTGTTGAAATCAGCGCAGTAACTATTTTTTACGGAACCAGTGGTCCAGACTGAAGCGCCCTGCACCAGCGCAGGCAAGAATCAAAAAGCCGCCGGCAATGGTGATGTTTTTCATAAAGCTGGTCATCTCACCTGAATCTCCGGGAGAGAAGTGCACCATCCATGCGCTGGCAAGACAGAAAAGAAACAGAATTATCGCCGCAAAGCGGGTAAAGAGGCCAAATAATACTGCCAGCCCCCCGAGCAACTCAACCACAATCACCAGAGGCAGTAAAAAGGCCGGGAGTCCCATGGATACCATAAATGCCTCTGTCATTTTATAGCCGCCGATTTTGTTCCAGCCGGCAAAAATGAATATCAGAGACATCAATATTCGTCCTACCAATTTGGAGGTGTCGCACAATGCAGGATGGTTCGCCATAACTTCCTCTCTCATTTCAGGGGAATTACAGACAATGGAATGCCTCCAGTGTAGTTGGGAACTGTTATGGGAGACGGATGCCGCGCATCGAATATTAGTAATAATCAGATTTAACAAGGAAATGGATGCCAAAATATTGACGAAAATCCATAAGTGGCAGCCTGGACAGCTTCTACTCCTCACCTGGGCGCAAAATTGAAAAATGCAGTTGTGCCTCACTGGGGAGCCGTTACAATTGCGCGCCCCTAATGAAGGCGCTGGCCGGCAGTATCCACATGGCGCGCCCCTGCGTAACCCCGGAACCGGAGCCCTCCTCACGGGAAAATCGAGCGGCGCTCGCACGGCTACAATAACGGCACGCTCACAATTGATAAATTTGCCCGCTGAGAGAGCAGGTATCACTGCTCCTTTTTGAGGGTTGGGAGTAATCCCGGAAATTTCACCCCTGGAGTCCACGCACGGCATGGAAGTCTATTACACCTTTTGTTTTCTTGCCGCTGTGTCGGTTTTTCTCGGCTTCCTCAATCAGTACGTTTTGCGCGCGCAAACCACTATCGCAATCACCGCGGGTGCGCTGGCACTGTCTCTTATAGTGACTGGTCTGGGCAAATTGGGTGTGGTCGAACTGCGCACCTGGGCAGATCAACTACTGCCGTTGCTCAACCTGGAAGATATTCTGCTGAAGGGCATGCTGGGATTCCTGCTTTTCGCCGGCAGTTTACATATCGACCTGCTGGCACTGCGTAACCAGAAAATCGAAATTGGCCTGCTGGCGATCGTCGGCACCCTGATTTCTACATTTGTGGTAGGGGCACTGCTGTACTGGTTCCTGATGTTGATTAATATGCCAGTCGCCTTTGTTTACTGCCTGCTATTTGGCGCACTAATATCTCCTACAGACCCCATCGCGGTGCTGGCGATAATGAAAAACCTGAAAGCACCCGAGCAGGTATCTATCCAGGTAGAGGGGGAGTCCCTGTTTAATGATGGCTTTGGCATAGTGATTTTCGCTGTGATCTATGCCCTGGCCTTTGAGGGCGGCCAACCGACTGTTCCCGCAGTCGCCGAGCTATTCATCGTGGAGGCGATCGGCGGTATTTTGCTTGGCCTGATTATCGGCGGGCTTTTTCACTGGTTGATCTGCTGCACCGACGACCACAGTCTGGAATTATTGCTAACCCTGGTGATCCCCACTGCAGGCTTCTCGCTGGCGAATATCCTCGGTGTTTCCGGAGCCCTGGCGATGGTAGTAAGCGGCATTATTATCGGTAACTTCACCCGTGAACGGGGCTTTTCCCGTGTGAGCCAGCATGAGCTGGATAATTTTTGGAATATTACAGAGGATTTTCTCAACGGCTTGCTCTTCCTGCTGGTGGGCCTGTTCCTGATCACCATCGACCTACGACCCGCAGACTACCTGCTAATGGTAATGGCAATTGTGATAGTGCTGCTGGCCCGGGTTATGGCGGTGGGAGTGCCCTTCCTGTACCTGAAGAGGCGCCGTCGCTATCACCCCTATACCAACCGGATACTGATTTGGGGTGGCCTCAAAGGGGATTGGCTCTAGCGTTGGCTATGTCCATCCCAGCTGGCAGCGCTTTTGTACAAGGGCAGGACCTGCGTTACCTTTGGGTGGTAATGACCTACGGCGTGGTGCTCTTTTCTATCGTGGTGCAGGGCTCTACCATAGCCCCGTTAATTCGCCGCAGCCGAGAGTTTGCCGAGCCCGAAAGTACAGTGGGCTCCAACCAGCAACACACCGCCAAATAGCGATAATTCATCAATGGAACACTCTAACTTCCTCGTAGAAGCCGTCATTTTTATGGCTGCGGCGGTGATCGCCGTACCCATCGCAACCCGTCTCGGCCTCGGCTCAGTACTCGGTTATCTGCTCGCTGGAGTCGCGATAGGGCCCAGTGCCCTGGGCCTGGTGGGCGATGCCAGCGACGAGATGCATGTGGCCGAGTTTGGGGTGGCCCTGATGCTGTTCCTGATCGGTTTAGAGTTACAGCCAAAAAAGCTGTGGCAAATGCGGGGAGCCATTCTCGGTACAGGCAGCGCCCAGCTCCTATTGACCGCTGCCGCTGTTGCCGGGGTAGCCCTGCTTTTATTTGGCTTAGACTGGCGCTCAGCGGTTGCTATCGGACTGATATTGGCACTTTCTTCAACTGCTATTGTTTTGCAATCCCTCAGCGAAAAAGGGCTGCTGAAAACCCAGGGTGGGCGCAGTGCCTTCGCAGTATTGCTGTTCCAGGATATTGCCGTTATTCCCATCCTTGCACTTTTACCACTACTTGCCGGCACTCCCGCCGAAGCCCACGCCAGTGGCCTGAGTGGCTGGCAATATGCTGCCGCGGTGATCGGCACCATTGCCGCTTTTGCGATTAGCGGCCGCTACCTACTCGGCCCATTGCTGCGCCTGGTCGCGGGCAGCCAGGTGCGCGAGATGTTTACCGTTACCGCCCTGTTAATAGTCTTCGCCGCTGCAGCGGTAATGACCTGGCTGGATCTATCACCGGCACTGGGTACCTTCCTGGCCGGAGTGCTGCTGGCGGAAAGTGAATTCCGCCATGAACTGGAAGCGGATATTCAGCCGTTCAAAGGGCTACTTCTGGGGCTGTTCTTTATTGCCGTTGGCGCGAGTCTGAACTTCGCCCAGATTGCCGAGAACCCATTGCTGTTGTTCGGCCTTGTCATCACTCTGGTCCTGGTTAAGTTTGCCGTTCTTTTTGGCCTTGCACGCATGATGCGCCTTTCGAAAGGGGAGGACTGGTTATTCGCCCTATCCCTCGCCCAGGCGGGGGAATTCGGCTTTGTGCTCGTCTCCTTCTCCACCCAGATCCAGGTCCTGGATGCCGGTGCCAGCAGCCTGCTGGTTGCTTTGATTGCCTTGACTATGGCACTCACCCCGGTATTGCTATTGATATTCGAACAATTTATCCAGCCACGCTTTCTGGTTGGGCCTGAAAGTCCTGTGGAGGTAGATACCCCCCACCAGTAGACCATGGCTCGCCGGTAATTATTATCGGCTATGGTCGCTTTGGGCAGATCACTGGGCGCCTGCTCAACGCCTGCGGCTTCGGCACTACTCTGTTAGAGCGCAATGCAGAACAATTGGATCTCGTGCGTCGCTATGGCATAGAAGCCTACTACGGGGACGCTTCGCGAGAGGACTTGCTACGTGCTGCCGGTGCCAAAAATGCACGTCTTGTTATCCTGACACTGAGCGACCAGGCCGCATCTCTCGAAATTATCGCCCAGCTGCAAAAGCATTTCCCGCATTTGATTATTCTCGCAAGGGCGCGCAACCGCATGCACCAATATGCACTGATGGAGGCCGGAGTAAAATATATCTTTCGTGAGACCGTGGATTCGGCACTGGCAATTGGTGAGAAGGCCTTAATATTACTCGGCCTTAGTCCGATGCAGGCGCGTAGAGCAGCACGTAAGTTCAAACAACACGACGAGCGTATGCTGGAGGCTCTATTTCCCTACTGGCGCGATGAAACCCAGCACATAGCCCAAGCCCGAATCTATCGAGAACAGCTGTTACAGGCACTACAGCAGGACAGACGCGACAAAGACCTCCACTTGGATCACTACTGGGAAGAAGCGCAACCAGAGACAGAGAAGCCTTAGGGTTGCCGAGGAGTTGAACGGGTATGGCGCGGACCTGGAGACTTTCTAGCCTTTTGACATCAGGCTCGCCTCTACCAAGTCTACTTCCATTACCAACTTGCGATGGAGTTCATCATCGATTTCCCTGCGCACTCTCAGGGTAAAAAGTTGCTTGCGCTCAGCGGCAAGAGCCGCCAGGCGGAAATTACGCTCGACTCGCGCGCGCACCCATACCTGTTCCTCATTTTCATCCTCGCCAGTACTGATACGGCGACGATAGACTTCCAACAGGTGATCAATCGCCTCATAGGCAACATCTTTGTGCTCCCAATGCGCATTGATAGTACTGCGTAATATTATCAAGCGTTCCTCTGCCGCCTTAGCCGCTGACATCCTTGCACCTCGCTCATCGCCAATCGCTGCCAGTTGCGGTGTATCCGGCAAATGCTTCAGCAACAAGGGAAGTGCAAAACTGGCCAACAACAGTGAAAAAAGGATTACCCCCATGGCAATAGCCAGCGCCAGTTCCCGCCCCGGCAAGGGTGAGCCGTCAGGTAACAGAAGAGGAAGGGAAAAAGCTCCTGCAAGGGTTATCGCTCCCCGTACCCCTGACACAGTCAATACACTGACCAATATCAAGTGTGCTGAAAGTGAGCGTATGCTCCGACGAAAACGGGAAAAATAGAGGGATACCCACACCCAGATAAAACGCAGTAAAAGCAGTACCAAAGATATTGCCAGGATATATAGAGCCACCATGCCGAGGCTGGTATGCCTTGCACCGGCGAGATCAGCCTCTGCCAGTCGAACCAATTGCTCACCGAGTAAAACGAAAATAATCCCATCCAATACCGTTTGCACAGTCTTCCACACAGCGCGGCGATCCATACGTGTCGTGGACATTTCCGAGCCGTGTAGATTAGTGTAATGAGTAGCAATACCTGCCGTTGCCGCTGCCAGAATCCCGGATACCTGTAGGCTTTGACCTGCCATATAAGCGGCAAATGGCACTAATAAGCTCACCAGTATCTGTATTGCAGAGTCCTCACCACCTATTCGCACCAGCCAGCGCAACAAATATCCGCAAATAAAGGCAACTCCGGCTCCAATTGCTATGCCACCCACTGCAACCCAGACAAAACCACCCACCGCTTGCGAAAAGGAAAAGCTGCCGGTCATCGCGGCTGCCACTGCGAACCGGAAAATATCCAGTCCCGACGCATCGTTGAACAAGGACTCCCCAGCAAGAATATGTTCCAGCCGCGCTGGCATGGCATTACCACCATGCACAACTGAAACTGCAACCGGGTCTGTGGGCGCGAGTATCGCCGCTACAGCAAAAGCTACGGCAACAGGGATGACCGGCACCAGCCAATAGATAAAAAAGCCCATGCCCACTACGGTAAAAACCACCAGACCAACAGCCAGGGTTACAATCAACCCCAAATCCCGGAAAAAAGCACCCTTGGGAATACGCCAACCGGCAAGAAATAGCAGGGGAGGAATAAAAAGAAGAAAGAAAATTTCCGGGTCGAGCGGTATCTCGATACCGAAAACCCCACCTAGGATAACGCCGCCAACAATTTGTATTAATGGGAGGGGGATGGGTAGCGGAAGGATACGAGCGACAATAAGGCTAAGTGCCACCACCAATAGTAAAAGCAGCGCAAGAACGAGATAGTGCATCGCCCACTCAGGATCCTTGAAAGGCTCACCGCATAGCGGCATTTAACCCGACATCCAACGGGCTAATCATTTCAGCCAGTATAGGAAACTGTGAATACCCAATACATGCCTACTTAATCAAACATATCCGGCTGCTCTTCACAGATCACACTATACAAAGGCTGGAAGCTGAATAGCCCAGCCAGTTCTGTACCCACCACTGCACGAGTCCGGATAGCCACTTCCGGGTCAATTAATACTGGTTTTCCAGCCGCTTCGGCCATTAATTGCGCCTGGCAACTACGCTCCATAGTAATATACCACCAGGCCGCCTCATCCACAGTTTTCCCCACAGTAAGCAAGCCATGGTTCTGCAATATCAGTGCTTTGTAATGGCTTAGCGCTTTTGCCAGGGTTACTCCCTCTCCCATTTCCAGCACAACACCGGAGAAAGTATCCAAAAGCCCGTGGTCAGCAAAAAAAGCACAGGCATCCTGTGTAATAGGGTCCAACAAACGTCCGAGGGTAGACCAGCTTTTACCGTATAGGGAGTGTGCGTGTGCTGCTGCGACAATGTCCGGACGGGTTCGGTGAATATGAGAGTGAATAGTAAAAGCTGCCCCATTTAAATAACCATTGCCTTCAACCACCTCACCTTTGTGATTGACCAGCAATAATTGCGACATACGTATTTTCTGGAAAGCCACCCCCATGGGATTTACCCAAAAATGATCCTCAAATTCTGGATCCCGTACGGTAATGTGGCCGGCTATTCCCTCATCGTAGCCAAACTTTCCAAATAATCGAAAAGCAGCTGTCAGTTTTCTTTTCCTCTCTTCGCGTATCTGCGCCGGTGGTAATAATGGATCTCCCAGCAACATACTGATGTCGCCATTCATAACCGCAGCATCAATGCCTGTTTTTTTCTTATTTTTTCTACAGTACTCATCTGCTGGATCTCTCTAATAGAAAAATTCCGAAAGCCGGTTATAGCACGTAATATCTATTTTAAGCGAGAGGAAGTGTTATAACTTTTTTAAAATAAAGCCAATTAAGCAGATGACTTTTATGCCTTTAATTAAGATTTATCTGTCGTGTATTTTTTTGCATAAAAACCAAACTTTTTTGCTGATTAAAAAGTATGGGACATATCACTATGCCCCATATTTTTTAAGAAAAAATTTATCTGAAAAACGCTTTAACGAAAATTATTGTTCCGATGATTCAATCGAATCCCTCCAGGACAACTTTTCCCTTGGCTGCCTGGGATTCGATGAAAGCATGAGCCTTGCGCAGGTTTTCTGCGTTTATTTTCCCAAAATGCTGGCCAAGAGTAGTTTTAATTAACCGGCCATCAATCAATTCAGACAGTTCGCTGAGTAACTGGTGTTGCGCGCCCATATCTTCAGTTTCAAATAGCGCGCGGGTAAACATAAATTCCCAGTGTAACGAGATGCTCTTTTGCTTGAACGCTATCACATCGAGCGAATTGGGGTCATCAATTAAGGCAAACTTACCCTGGGGCTTTATGCACTTTACAATCTCAGCTTGGTGATCTTCCGTATTGTTAAGACTAACGACATAATCGACCTCATCAAGCCCGGCACCTGCCAACTCTTCACTCAAAGGATTATTGTGATTAATAACCTGATGCGCCCCCAGGCTTTCCAGCCAGGCTTTCGTCTCCGGCCGTGAAGCTGTGCCAATTACCGTAAGGTTGGTCAGGCGTCGCGCCAACTGAACCAAAATAGAGCCCACGCCCCCAGCGGCACCTATTACCAGGATGGACTTGCTATTGGCCCCTTTACCCGTCTCTACCTGTAAACGATCAAAGAGCATTTCCCAGGCGGTAATAGCAGTCAGGGGCAGGGCAGCGGCTTCCGCATCAGCCAGGCTATACGGCGCACGGCCAGCGATACGCTCATCTACCAACTGATACTGGGCATTGCTACCTGGGCGGGAAATATCACCCGCATACCAAACACGGTCACCAACGGTAAACTCAGAAACCTCATGGCCAATCTCTTTAACAATTCCTACCGCATCCCACCCCAGAACTTTCCAATGCCCCTCAGCTGGCGTCGCCCTGGAGCGCACCTTGGTATCCACAGGGTTTACCGATATCGCACTAACTTCAACCAGTAAATCTCTCCCAGACACTTTGGGAACCGGCAGAGAAATATCCTGCAGTGATTGAACATCGGAAATGGGCAGGGAATGTTGATAACCTACGGCCTTCATCATGGTAAAAATTCCTACTTACATAGCTTCGTTGAGATGGCTCCATCTTAAGCACCGTTACCCAATAGAAAAACCGCCCAAAAGTGTAAGGAGTTTCAAAAAATATTATAAAGTTCAAGCGGCTAACAAAGCGTTATGCCTTCCCACGAAAGCACAGCGCGACATACCGAGAACGGCCCGGGAAAATTTTTTGGAACTAGCTCAGAAAATCGCGCAACAGCCTATTAAATCTGTCCGGCGCTTCCAGAAACACAAAGTGACTTCCCCCTCGGAAGCTTCGATAATCTCCAGTCGCGAGCCTCTTATCTGCTTATGAATCCACTGTTGACATTCCACGGGATGGGGACTTGCCCTCCCAAAAATAATCAAAGTGGGTTTTTCAATACGGGGGATAAAATCCCGCCAATCGCGGGTAACATTGTCAACAAATAGGCGTGCCGCCAGTGCGCGGGGGAATTGTAAATTGACCGCAACCAACTCTTCCCTCTGTTGTGAAGTCATTGCAGGGGTCACCATGGACATCAAAATATCCCGGGTGGCCAGCTCTCCACCGGGTCCAATCAAACGGTTGGTAAACTGGTAGAGCCCGTTGGGTGTGATAATTGCCCCGGCATCCAAACACTGCTTTTCCGACCAGCCGGGATCGGCGAGAAGGGCAGCGGGTTCGTCGATAAAGATGAATTTTGAAACCAAGGAATCACCAAACATCTCCAGGTAATTCCAGATAACTGAGGCCCCGGCCGAATGACCGAGCAGGTAGAGTGGGTTTGGCCTTAGAGCCTCAATCAGCTCCTGCAGATCCTTGGCCAAACGCGCAACTCGATAACCATATGAGGGTTTATCAGAGAGGCCATGGCCGCGCATATCCAGTGCGATCACCCTCAGACGATCGCTCAATCCGGCGAGCTGATACTTGAACAGGGCAGCCCCTTGGGACCAGCCATGCAGAATTAATAGAGTGGGACCGGAACCTGCCTGCAGATAACGGAGAGTCACACCATCCGAAGTAGTAAATGCAAACTGCTCAGCAGGTTCATTCATAAGCCATCCGTGGCCATTTGGGATTTACTCTACGGTAACTGACTTAGCCAAGTTCCTCGGCTGATCTACATCGGTGCCCTTCAGTACCGCCACATGATAGCTAAGCAACTGCAAGGGTACTGTGTAGAGAATTGGCGCCAAGCTCTCTGGGGAATCCGGTACTTCAATCACGGTAACCCCCTCCTCACTAGCAAAGCCTGCTTTGGGGCTGGCAAAAACAAATAACTGGCCGCCACGTGCACGTACTTCCTGCAGATTAGATTTGAGCTTTTCCAGTAATTCATTATTTGGTGCCACAACAATTACTGGCATATCCGCATCTACCAGTGCTAGGGGGCCGTGCTTGAGTTCCCCAGCCGGATAAGCTTCGGCGTGAATATAGGAGATTTCCTTAAGCTTCAATGCCCCTTCCAGGGCAATTGGGAACTCGACACCACGTCCAAGGAACAATGCGTGGTTTTTCTCTGCAAAAGCCTCGCTGCTGTGCTTAACCACCTTATCGAGATCCGTAAAGTCTTCCATCAGCTGCGGCAATTTATGCAGAGCTCCCACTAACTCCGCCTCTCGCTCAGGTGAGAGGCCATTGGCCTTGGCCAAGGCAATACAGAATAATTGCAGGGCTACCAGCTGAGTGGTGAAGGCTTTTGTAGAGGCTACACCAATTTCCGGGCCTGCTTCAGTCATCAGGGACAATTCAGATTCACGCACCAGGGAACTGTTGGGTACGTTACAAATGGTCATGGAGGCCAGATAGCCGAGTTCCCGAGCCTGACGCAAAGCCGCCAGAGTATCGGCAGTTTCTCCAGACTGTGAAATGGTTACAAACAGGGTACCTGGACGTACTACCGTTTTACGGTAGCGCAACTCACTGGCCACCTCTACGGAACAGGGCACCCCGGCCCAATCCTCCAACCAATAGCGCGCAACCATACCCGCATGGTAGCTGGTACCACAGGCGACAATCTGCACCTGCTGCACCTGTGGCAAGATCTCTTGAGCGCGAGTACCCAGCGCCTGGGATAACACCGAGTGGTCACCAATACGTCCCGCCAGAGTTGCCGCCACAACTTCCGGCTGCTCAAAAATCTCTTTCTGCATATAGTGGCGATAGCGACCCTTGTCAGTTACGTCATGACCGCCATCGAGCTTGTGTACTGGACGACTAACTTCTTCCCCCTGCCTGTCCCGCACAGAAATACCGCTGCGACGCACCTCAGCAACATCGCCCTCTTCAAGGAAGATAAAGCGATCGGTAACCTGGCGTAAAGCCATAGGATCAGAGGCAATAAAATTTTCCTCAATACCAACACCTAAAACCAAAGGGCTGCCATAGCGCGCACAAGCCATAACTTCCGGCTCTTCACTGCTGATAACAGCGAGGGCGTAGGCCCCCTCAAGCATCTGTGTTGCTTTAGCTACGGCGTCCACCAGACTATGACCATCTTTACTCAGAGAGTGAATTAGATGTACGACCACCTCTGTATCAGTATCTGAGGCAAATTTATAACCTTTATCCTGCAACTCTGAACGCAATGCTTGGTGATTTTCAATAATACCGTTATGTACCAGAGCAATATGTCCAGACATATGTGGATGAGCGTTTTCATTGGATGGAACCCCGTGGGTGGCCCAGCGGGTGTGAGCAATCCCCTGATGGCCCTCAGCGGGCTCAGCTTGAAGCTTGGCTTCTAAGTCAGCAACCTTACCCAGACTCTTGCGCAACTGTAGTTCGCCATCATCACTGCGCAGGCAAACTCCCGCAGAGTCATAGCCGCGATATTCCAGGCGGCGCAATCCTTCTAGTAGAATTTCAGTTACATTGCGCTGCGCGAGGGCGCCAACAATTCCACACATGTTTATCTCCTAATAAATCAATTTCTTTTATTTAATTCTGCTGCTCATTTAGCTCTACTGGAGGCTGCAGCACGGATTACCTGCACTCCCAGACCCTCAAGCTGTTGCTGTGCATCGTCACTCAGGCCTGTATCAGTAACCAGGGTATCTACTTGCTCCCATGGCAGTTCCAGGTTTGGAATACGCCTGCCCACTTTGCTGGATTCAGCCAACACCACGACTTCGCGAGCAACTTCTGCCATCACACGCGATAAACCAATCTGCTCGTTAAATGTGCAAGTACCGCGCTTCAGGTCTATTCCATCGGCTCCAATAAAGGCGCGGTCGAAGTCGTAATCTCGCAACACCTGCTCTGCCACCTTGCCCTGAAACGCCTCAAAATGGGGGTCCCAGGTGCCTCCAGTCATAAGCAGCGTCGGTTCGTTTTCCAGTTCACGCAAAGCATTAGCTACATGCAGGGAGTTGGTCATCACCACCAGGCCGCGCTTACGCTCCAGTTCAGGAATCATTGCCGCGGTGGTGCGGCCATAATCGATCACGATACGGTGGTGATCGGGAATAAGTGCCGCCGCTGCACGGCCGATCACACGCTTAACCTCTGAGGGCCCTTCCTCTACTACCAGTTCCCGTGGCACCGGGATGGCGCCTCCGCGGCGACGCAGTAGCAGCCCATGATTTTCCATAGCGGTAAGATCCTTTCGGATCGTAACCTCTGAAGTTTCGAAGCGTCGTGCTAACAGCTCGACACTAGCCTCTCCCGCCTCATTGAGAAGGCTCATGATGCCGTGTCGACGTTGCTGTGTATTGCGTTTAGACATAAATGGCTATCTTTCATTTCGAAACTTAAAGATAGCAAAACGAAAGATAAGTTCCCACATTATTTTTCCTCTCTGGTGATATTTACCGGAGAGTTATTGGGGGATGATTGCGTGATCAATATTTAGCGGGAAAGAGCCTGTAACATAGCCTGAAGAAAACGCGCTAATTCTCCACCTGTTACAGCTCTATGATCAGCGCTGATTGAGAGAGGCAGCAGAGGGCGCATAGCTGGCCAGCGATCAATAATGACGACTCCCTGGCAAACCCGCCCAGCACCGACAATCGCTACCGTTGGGGGCAATACAACCGGAGTGGCGTAGCGGCCAGCAATAGTGCCGAAATTGGATAAAAGTATCGTCGCTCCCTGTAGATCGCTTTGTGCAATACCGGTTTCCCTGGCTTGGTGCTTAAAATCTGCAACCTGCTGCAATAGCTCTTCATCCGAGCGCCCCCCACATCCCTAAGTACTGGAACAAATAGGCCTCTCGGGGAATCCACTGCCAATCCGATATTCACTCCCTTCTGGAGAGCCAGCTGACCTTCCTGGTAGAGAGCATTGAGGGTCGGTTCAACTGTACAAGCAGCTTGCACAGCACGTACCAATCGCAACAGGGCCGGCGCGCTGCCCCACCAGCTGGAGATATCTGCATCATCACACAAGGTAATTTGCATTACCTGGTCTCGCGCCCGGCTCATGGAAAGCCCCATAGCCCGCCGTGCCGGCGACATAATCGTCTCGGGCTGGCCCCCGGTTGCAGTACTTTTGCTGGGAGAGGAAGGCGGCGAGGATGGGCTAACTTTTCTGGCAATCTTCTCCCTGGAGCCTACCGCTGCAAGCACCTGGGATTCAGTCACCAGGGCACCGTTTTCTGAGAGTCGCTGCAAGTCCACCCCCAAACGCCGAGCCAAGGCACGCACTGAGGGTGTAGCCAGCCGCCTGGGGGCCCCTGAAAACCACTGCTCCGCGCTCAGGACATCTCGCCCCTGCTCCAACTTGCCGACAACTGTGCCACCATCAAGGTGGGAGCTAGCCTCTTCTGCAGCTTGAGCAGGCTCTTTAATCACACCTGGTGCTTCTTCAGAGCTCCTGGGCGATATCTCCTCACCCCCGATATCCTCACCAGCGGTGACAAACCCAACCAGGGGTTCGCCTACATTGACGGTTTCATCCTCGGCTGCAAACAGCTTCTCAATTCTGCCGCCCCAGGGAGCTGGCACCTCCACTAGCGCCTTGGCAGTCTCAACCGTCACCAGGCTTTCATGGGCGGCAATCGTATCTCCTTCACTAACATGCCACTCTCGCACAACCGCATCGGGCAACCCTTCACCAAGATCCGGCAGGGTGAAAACTTTCATACCGCACCTCCGTTGGCATAATCGAGTGCTTTGCGCACCGCAGCCAAAATTCTCGAGGCTCCCGGCAGATATTCATCCTCCAGTTGGAAGTACGGCATTACGGTATCGTAACCAGTGACACGCTGAACTGGAGCATGTAGCAGGTCGAAGGCATATTCGTTAATCTGCGCCACCACTTCAGCCCCCAGGCCACAAAATCTTGCAGCTTCATGTATAACCACACATCGGTGTGTTTTCTCCAGGGAGTCAATTACGGTGTGGATATCCAGTGGCTTTAAGGTGGCGGGATCAATCACCTCAGCTTCAATACCTTCTTCAGCGAGTTGCTCAGCAGCCTGTAAAGTTTCCTTGAGGGAGGCCCCCCATGAGATCAGAGTGACATCAGTACCCTCCCGTAAAACAAATGCTCGATCCAGTGGCAGAGCCTCACCGCTATCCGGTACTTCCTGGCGCGCCGCACGGTAAATGCGCTTCGGTTCAAGGAATACAACCGGGTCTGGATTGCGAATGGCCGCCAGTAACAACCCATAAGCCCGCGCCGGAGAGGAGGGCACGACTAAGCGCAATCCGGGAATATGGGCAAAAAGGGCCTCGGTGCTTTCCGAGTGATGTTCTGGAGCATGGATACCGCCACCGTAAGGTGCCCTATATACAATGGGGCAAGACAAGCGTCCGCGAGTGCGGTTTCGGTATCGACCAGCGTGGCTGAGGATATGGTCCAGTGCGGGATAGATAAATCCCATGAATTGGAACTCCGCCACGGGGCGCAATCCTTGGGCAGCCATACCAATGGCAATCCCTGCAATCATGGTTTCAGCCAAAGGCGTATCCAAAACCCTGGCACTTCCAAACCTATCCTGCAGCCCTTCAGTAGCTCGAAACACTCCACCGTTTACCCCCACATCCTCGCCGAACACCACCACCCTCTGATCCGCCTGCAATTCAAAGGCCAGAGCCTGTGTGATGGCTTCTACAAGCGTGATCTCGCCCATCAGTTTTCTCCCCGCAGTTGTTGATACTGCTCCAGAAAGGCCTCGGGCAGAGTTTCATAGAGGTGATCAAAGATCGCGGTAGCTGCATCCCTGGGAGTGTCCCGGTATTCCTGCACCGCCTTTTCCAACGCCTGGTTCAGCTCCCTTTGCATTTCTTCTTCCTGGGAATCCCCCAGAACCCATGAGCCCGCATATAGCTGCGTAAACGACGCAATGGCTCCCGCGACCAGGCTTCCTTCAGAGCCTGTTCTGGCTGGTAACGACTGGCATCATCAGCGGTGGTGTGATCGCATAAACGATAGCTGACCGCCTCAACCATAGACGGACCCGCACCCCTGCGTGCTCGTTCCACGGCATCCCCGACAGCCTCTCGCACCGCAATCACATCATTTCCATCGACCTGTAAACTGGGTATGCCTGCAGCAATCGCTTTTTGCGCAAGGGTTTTACAAGCAGTCTGCTCGGAGCGGGGTAGGGAGATAGCCCACTGGTTATTATTGATCACCACCACCAGAGGCAGCTGCCAGTCTCCCGCAAGATTGATAGCCTCGTAGAAATCCCCACGCGATGTTGATCCGTCCCCACCAGTAGTAACAGCAACCCGCATAGGCTCACCAAGCTGTTCATGTTTGTATTTGAGGGCGAAAGCGACCCCAGCCCCATGCAGCATTTGTGTGGCGATGGGAACGCTTAGAGGCAGATCCTCGCGGGCGTGGCGGAAGTTTTGACCGCGCTCATCCCCACCCCAAATAGCGTAGATTTCCTGAATAGTGACACCCCGCTCCAGCAGGGCGCCGGTTTCGCGGTAATTTGGGCAGTAGACATCCTCTTTTGCCATGGCTGCACCGACACCTACGCCAATAGCTTCCTGCCCAAGACTGGACGGGTAGGTACCGAGCTGGCCCGTGCGCTGCATTTTTACCGCGCGATCGTCCACTAATCGGGCAAGGGCCATCTGGCGATAAAAAGCTACCAGGGTATCGGGGGTAGCAAAATCTGGTAGCGCCTGGGTCGTATGTCCACGTTCATCCAAATACTCTAACGAGGCAATATCAAAGCTGGCGAGCAGTTGCATTCTTGGCTTGTGCATCGGGCCATTCCTTGTGTTCCCGATGCGCAAGTTTAATGGATGGGTATCAGCACAGAGTGCGCGAGAAGGGATCCTCCGCCGGAATTCAATATCCCACCGGAGAATTCCTGAAAGATGGGGGTTGGCTAGCTCTTTTTGGTCGGACGCTGCCAACCATTGATATTACGCTGCTTGCCCCGAGCCACCGCCAGTTCTTCGCTGCCCACCTCACGGGTAATCGTTGAACCGGCACCCACAGTTGCGCCGCTGCCTACTTTTACTGGGGCTACCAGTGCAGTATTGGAGCCAATAAATGCCCCATCACCAATTTCTGTCAGCGATTTGTTCACACCATCGTAATTACATGTGATGGTGCCAGCACCGATATTCACAGCCTCACCTATAACCGCATCCCCGACATAGGAAAGGTGATTTATCTTACTGCCAACACCAACTTTCGCCTTTTTGGTTTCAACAAAGTTGCCCACTTTGGCACCGGCTGCCAGTTCTGTGCCTGGACGCAAACGAGCAAAGGGGCCTACGGTACAGGCTTCCCCCACTTCGGCATCCTCAATAATGGAGTTGGCCTCTACCCGGGTACCATCTGCGAGATGACAATTCTTCAGCAAGCAGTTGGGACCAATTTGTACACCTTTCCCCAGAGTGACTCGCCCCTCAAAGATACAGTTAATATCGATAGAAACATCGGTATCGCACTCGAGACTACCGCGGATATCAATACGCGCTGGATCGAGCAGGGTAGTGCCAGTATTCATGAGGGCCAAAGCTCGACTGTGCTGTAAAGCCCGCTCCATTTGTGCCTGTTGCGAGCGACTGTTCACTCCGGAAACTTCCAGGACATCGCTGGCGCGCACGCCGGTTACTGCCATCTCCTCACTTACTGAACGAGCAATCACATCAGTCAGGTAATACTCTCCCTGCGCATTGTCACAGGAAAGCTCCGGAAGCCAACGGGATAACAACTCTGCCGGTGCAGCAAGAATACCGGTATTTACCTCGCGGATAGCGAGTGTGTCCGCATCGGCATCCTTCTCCTCCACGATGGCGAGTACCCTACCAGCCTCATCACGCACAATACGCCCATAACCGGCGGGATTGGCCATCTCCACAGAAAGTAATGCCGGGCCCTTGTCCGCCGCCGATAACAGCGACTGCAGAGTCCCTGATTTTACCAGCGGTACATCGCCGTATAGCACTAACACTGTGGCGCCCTCACGAAAATTTGGGATTGCCTGGGCAACGGCGTGGCCAGTACCCAATTGCTCTGCCTGCTCCACGAAATGAACGCCACTATCGGCGAAATGCTCCCGCACCATCTCAGCACCATGTCCGATCACCACTGTGATTTCCACTTCTCCCAACTGCCTGGCAGCCTCGATCACACGTCCCAACATGGGGATTCCGCCAATCGGATGTAGCACTTTGGGCAAATCTGAATGCATACGGGAGCCTTTACCCGCAGCCAAAATCACAACGTCGATAGTCATTTTGATTTGAAATCTCACTAATTTCGCTAAATTAAGGCTATTGTCTCCAGTCCTCCAGGCTAACTCAACCCAACCCGGCAGCCTGGCGCTCGGCGCATTGCGTTTGCCGCCGGGCAGTGATCCCGGTAATTTACCAACCGCAAAATCAATAACTTGCCCACTACAACAGAACAGTTAAAGCCATCGCCTTGCAAAGCGGTGGGGGAAATTGTCCATGAATACAATCAAGCAGATAAAACCGAAGCGCCATCTATTGGCACTGACGGCCTTGGCACTGGCTTTGCCACTAGCGGCGACAGCAGAAAGCGCAAAGGAAGAGAAAGCACAAGAAGAGCAGGTGGAAGAGCAATCCTGGGATATCAACAAGCCGGCTTATGAATTTAAGCCAATCCAGCTGGATACCCGCGAGACTACCTGGAGCAACCTGGATATCAGCCCGGATGGCAAAACCATCCTCTTCGATATGCTCGGCGATATCTACACAGTACCCGTCGCAGGTGGTGAAGCTGTAGCCTTGACCAATGAAATCGCCTGGAATATGCAGCCTCGCTTCAGCCCAGATGGCAAGACTATTGTGCTTATCAGCGACCGAGACGGCGCCGACAATATCTGGCTCATGGATCGCAATGGAGAAAACCTACGTCAGCTCACAACTGAAAAGGAAAACCTGCTGCACTCGCCGAATTGGAGTCCAGATGGCCAGTACCTGGTGGCACGCAAAGGATTTATGTCCGGGCGCAGTATCCCCGCCGGTGAGATTTGGATGTACCACTATGGTGGAGGTGAAGGCCGCCAACTGAAAGAGCGCATTGGTGGCGATATCGCCCAGAAAAACATTGCCGACCCGGCTTTCTCCCCAGATGGACGCTACGTCTATTACTCCATCGACACCACACCGGGTACCGTATGGGAATACAATAAGAACTCCACCAAGGAAATTTTTGCGATCAAGCGCTACGACCTGCAGGACGGTGAAGAGGAAACCTTTATCTCCGGCCCCGGCGGTGCAGTAGCTCCTGTACCCTCTCCAGACGGCAGCAAGCTGGCCTTTATCCGACGCCAGGACAACCAGACTTCCCTATTTCTGAAAGACCTTAACACCGGCCTCGAAACCCCGGTTTATTCCGGTCTTGAGCGCGACCTGCAGGAAATCTTCGGCCCGCACGGCAACTATGTGCAGTACGATTGGATGCCCGATGGCGAATCGCTGATCGTATGGACCGGCGGTAAATTCCTGCGCATTTCAATAAACGGTGACAGCGTCGCGCCAATTGAAGCCCATGTGAAGGTAGAGAAGCAGGTCGCCGACGCGGTACGCTTCCCTGTCGAAGTGGCCCCTGAAACCTTCGATGTGAAGATGATTCGCTGGGCGCAAAAGTCTCCCAACGGCAAGCAGGTCGCTTTCCAGGCCTTGGGCAAGATTTATATCCAGGATATCGACAGCGGTGAGCACCGCCGCCTGACTCGCCAAAATGATCACTTTGAGTTCTACCCCAGCTGGTCCCGCGACGGCCGCGAGATTACCTATATCACCTGGGATGACCAAAAACTTGGCCATGTACGCGTGGTTTCCGCTCGTAACGGTCGCGGCAAAAACATCACCGAACAACGCGGTCTATACGTAGAGCCAACTTTCTCCCCCAGCGGTGATACGGTGGCTTATCGTCGCTTTACCGGCGGCTACCTGCTGAGCCCCGAATACTCATTAGAGCCGGGTATCTATCTTGCAGACGCCGATGGTGACTGGCAGCGACGGGTCGTGAAGTCTGGCTATGAGCCGCATTTCGGCGCCACCGATGACCGTATTTACTTCTCTGAATACGTTGGCGCCAACGGTGGTAAGCGTGTGTTGAAGAGCACCAACTTGGAAGGCAAAGATGAGCGCGAGCACCTCCACGGGGCGGAGATCACCTCCTTCCGACTGTCCCCGGACGGCAAGTGGGTCGCCTTCACCCAGGACTTCAGAGCCTTCGTTGCTCCCTTTATGCACACCGGCAAGTCCGAGGTGATCGGCCCCGACAGCAAAGCGGTTAAAGTCACCCAGGTATCCAAGCGCGCCGGTGAAAACCTGCACTGGTCCGCCGATAGCGAAACCTTGGGCTGGGCTCACGGACCTAAGTTGTTCGAACGCGAACTTAAGGATGCCTTCGAGTTTGTCGCCGGTGCCCCTGAGGAGCTGCCAGAACCGGTCTCCGAAGGTATTGACTTGAGCTTTGAGCAACCCTTCGACAATCGCGCAGGTCTTGTTGCCCTGACCGGCGGCAAAGTCGTCACTATGCGCGATGCGGAGAACACCCGTGAAATTATCGAGGATGGCGTGGTTCTGTTCCGGGGCAACCGCATTGTCGCGGTGGGTCCGGCAGCAGAAGTGGAAATCCCCGCTGAAGCGAAGCGCATTGATATTACCGGCAAAACCGTATTGCCTGGACTGATTGACGCCCATGCCCACGGTGCCCAAGGGCGCGAAGAAATTATCCCGCAGCAGAACTGGAATCTGTTCTCCAGCCTGGCATTTGGCGTGACCACCATTCACGACCCCTCCAATGACAGCAGCGAGATCTTCTCCGCCGCAGAAATGCAAAAGGCCGGCCTGATTACCGGGCCGCGTATTTTCTCTACCGGCACCATCCTCTACGGCGCCAAAGGCCCGGGCTACAAAGCCAAAATCAACTCTCTGGAAGATGCCCAGTTCCATGTGAACCGCCTAAAAGAAATGGGCGCCATCTCGGTGAAGAGCTACAATCAGCCTCGCCGCGACCAGCGCCAGCAGGTGCTAAAGGCAGCTCGCGAAGCCGGCATTATGGTGGTGCCCGAGGGCGGCGGTAAGTACCAACACAATATGAATATGATTGTGGATGGGCATACCGGTATCGAGCACTCACTGCCAATCGCCAATGTTTACGGCGATGTGGAACAACTGTGGAGCCAAACCCAGGTGGGTTATACGCCGACTTTCGTCGTGGCCTACGGCGGTCTCTGGGGTGAGGAGTATTGGTATGACCGTACCGAAGTATGGAAAAACGAGCGCCTGACCCGCTTTACCCCCGACTTTATCGTTAACCCTCGTTCTATCCGTCGCCCCACTGCGCCAGATGCCCACTACAACCACTTTAATGTGGCCCGCCAGGCCAAGCAGCTGCGCGATGAAGGTGTCACCGTACATATCGGCGCCCACGGCCAGCGCGAAGGACTGGGGGCGCACTGGGAGATGTGGATGATGGAGCAGGGCGGTTTTACCCCCTGGGAAGCCTTCCGCGCCGGTACCATCGACGGCGCTCGCTACCTGGGTATGGATAGCGATATCGGTAGTATCGAAGCAGGAAAGCTAGCTGACCTGATCGTGATTGATGGCAATCCATTGGACAATCTACGCCTGTCCGAAAACATTACCTATACGGTAATTAATGGCCGTGTGTTCGAAGCGGAAACCATGAACGAAGTCGGTGCTGGCGAACGCTTGGCATTCTTCCACGAACGCCTGCCTATCAGTGCGATGCCTGCTCCTACTGCGAAAGCGGTAGAAGAAAAAATGGAGCGCCACCATTGGGTGCACTGATCTCAACCATATACTGAGGTGTTAACAAAAGGCCGGGAAACATCCCCGGCCTTTTTATTTGGCTTGAAATTATATTATTTAGATCGCCTGCGCCCTCCCAACTTGTGCCAGAGAATGGCACGGTACATTGCTACAGGAAGCCGAAAGATTCCCGTGACTAACCACCAGAATGACTCGTAGATGGCAATGGTCTGATCTGCCAAAGGGTGATCCCGCTCAAGCCGTTCGGGATAGTGGTCATGTCGTAACACCCCACGATTAAACAAAAACCCTCTTACAGGTTTACTGATTCGCCAACTAAATGATTTTGTCAAGCGGGTCAGGTTATCAGCGAGATAGCTTTCAGATGGGATCTTTTGGTTTGTCATTAATTCGAAGTAATGAGCTTTGGACTGATTCTCAATCTGCCAATCATTATTAAAATCCGGCGGTGACAGCCAGTCACTTCCCTGGAACCCGTTCATCGTACGTAAATCCAATGTGTACTTAGGAATAGATTCCTGATTTTTTATTATAGATTTTGAAATATAATACACATCTGCATTCATCCGATCCGGATTTTTCAACTCTCTTTCCAGCCTTTTCTTGAAGCCAGCTCGAAACTTAAAATGGAAAAGATATGCACAGTTATCACTTAAGGGTATCGGAGTACACGCATGTGTTGAACGTATATATTGAAAATCTGGTCGCCAATACACAAGGGGTATTTTATAGGATTTTACAAAATAGTTGGAAATGCCTGATATCTGTGCTCTGGCTCTAGAGCGAATCTCAAAGAAAGGGAAAGCCTGTATACGCTTCTTTATATAACTTTTATATGGAACACAATTAGGAGCTATAGCCATCAACTCAGCAAGGGTTTCTGCATTAGTAGGATCTCCCTGTAAATTATCACTAAAAAAATCGATCAGTGGTGTATATAGGGCAAAAGCCAACTCCTTTTGCATACAGCGGGTGGTCTGATCCAATGAAACTTGATTGCTTTTTGCAGGTAACTGAAGAAACTCATCGGCATCAACTACAAGGGTCCACTTTCCCAAACAATATTCCTTGGCGATTTTATTAACCCAATCAACCCCTGCATTAGCCTGAGGGTAACCTCCATCAACCGTATAAAGTTGAACATCTTTCTGTTTCAATAAATAATCAATGGAATTATCAGTGCTACCAGTATCCACCAAGTGAAAACATGTAACGCCTAAAGAACGATAATGATGAAGAAATACGGGTAAGATATCTAACTCGTCTCGGAAAACACAAATGAGTGGGAAAGTAGTGTCTTTTGCTGCTTCGATAAGCTTAATGGACTTCAAACTTTCACCCTGACGAATTTACGCAATCTTCGCATCGTTTTCTGTATAATACCCGGCTTATACTTCGCAGCTTTAGCTTTATTGTTTTCTTTCTGCTGTTTTCTAAACAATAGAAGACTTTTGTCCTCAGAATCCAATCCTTTTAAATAAGGGCTAATTTGACGGAATTCCCCCTCCTCTTGGAAATGGTTCCTCTCTTTCATAGAATTTTTACTGGTTCGATAGTAATATAATGGGTCTGGGTAGTAAGATATCTTTACTTTTTCAAAAATTAGCTTGCTATAAAACTCAATATCATCTTTCCCGGTTCTATATCTCTCTGTATAACCTCCATATTTTTTGAAAAGGGAAGTTTTTATTAAGCAAGTTGCATCCCCAACAATATTCACCTTAGTCGCCCAAGCTTTAGCTGGCCCCATAAAACGAATCTGGGTTCCGAGTTTACTCTCAGCTGTATTTGGTTCTCCTACACCACTAAATCTAATAGAACTACAAGTTAAGCAATCAATACCTGAAAAGATTGCCGCACGGACTAACTTGTCTACCATATCTTGCATCATGACATTATCATCATCAAAAAACAGAAGATAGTCACCAGAGGCATTCCTTGCTGCAGTATTCCGCGCAGCACCTACATATCTGTTTTCCTGATAAATAAATTGCCAACCCCTATCTTTATAGCGGTCTTCATAAATCTTGAGAGCTTTCAATGTATTATCAGAAACACTACCGTCATCGACAATAATTACTTCAAAATTTTTATAACTCTGTCTATCTATACTATTTAAGGCCTGATCAAGAAGCTCTGGTCTCTCGTAGTGAGTTACGCATATTGAAATAAGAGGTAAAACAGCGATAGATTTAGTCTTTTTAATTGAAACTAGGTGCTCTTGGCCATGCCACTGTTCCCAGACTTTAATAGATTTTCTCAACCTTTCATGCTTTATACCTGGACAAGGAAGCTCCTTTATATGAACTGCCAGTTTACTTGCAAGGGAAATATGGTTGGGTTTAAAAAGTATTTTTTCAACACTCTTTTTATCTAGTAACTCGGATGTGCCACCGGTGTCCGCCGCAATAAATGGTATCCGAGCAGCAAGACATTCGTATACTGCAATGGGCGAGTTCTCCAACAAAGCAGGGATAATAGCTAGGCGTCCATCTCTACTCAGGTATTCTACAGCTTCCAGCGAGTTAAAATTACTTCTATATTCTATTTTAGTTTTCCAGTTACCTTGATTTTCCTCAATAAATTTACGAGCATCAAAGCGATGAGAAAGTCCGCCTAAAAAAGTTATTTTTGGCAGCTTTATTCCCTTTACAGAAAGAGTATTAAGAGCATTTACAAATAATATAATTCCCTTCCGAGGTTCTAAACGCCCAAAGAAAACCCACTCTCGAGTAACCGATATAATTTTACTGGTATTTTTTTCTATCTGGCATCAGGTCATCGATAAAGACATTCGGCCAATAAAAGCTTCGTTCAGGAAGATTATATTTATTTCTTACCATCCATTGAAAAAGGTGGTTGCTGCCACAAATAAGCGTATCCGCCATTTCAGCACTTTTACGCTCCATAAAAACCCACCCGAGCTGCCGTTCCTCCTTAAGGAACTGTTGATTTCCCTCAGCAGACCATAGCGTAGGAGAGGATCCCTTTACAGCAAAATGAATATTCTGAAATGCAATACCAAGTTTCTTAGCCAGTAGAGCGATATATGCCATGCCTCGCCACTCTGAAACATGGACAACATCAAAACAATTTTCGTGTTGCCTAAGCCATTCATAAGCTGCATATGGCATTGCCATAGTTCGAGCCATTGCAGTTTTTGCAAGAATTTGCGGGGCGATACTAAAAAAATCAATATTATATTTTTCAAAAAACTCTTGGTTCTTTGCATCTTGATAGGATTTTTTGCTAAGCCATTTACAAAGCAAATAGTAACTTTATGCCCAGAACGCTGTAAAAAAACGGCCAGATGATAATAAGCGGTTCCTATGCCTCCATTTTTTATTGGGCCAAAAATATCTTCTGTTATTATGCAGATACGCCTTAACCTCAGGGTATCTTCAAATTTGATATCCTGATGAAGTTCTTTCATTATATGGCGGCCTTACATCGCTACTAACATTTGCTTGAGGTAACGTAGACGCCCATTTCTCAAAATTAACCCATTTTCCTTTACACGTATCGTAATTTCAGAGTTTTCTTGCTTAATATCAGGGGTTAATGCAAACCTAAAACCATACCAAGCCAGCTTTGGGTTCCTCGTACCAAATCGCTCAATATAACGGTTAGCAGTAGCCTCTGCGATCACAGTTCCATTAAGTTCCAAAACAACAACTAGATTACGTGTTATGTTGCTTCTGTCCCAAGCCCAACCCTCTATAGAACGAGGATCAATTGCAAAAAGTTCACGGGGTGGAATTGATCCCTTGATTGGAGAGCCTGTATACCCCTTCATTAAACGTTGTAGAGTTGTACCAGACTTTTGTATTAACATCTGGAAGCTGAACCTTGATTTAACCCCATGCTCTTCCGCTTTATTTTGATCATAAATAATTTTGGCAAAATCATGTTCAGAATCAGATACTTCTATAGAGTGCTTATCACTATTCACTTCACTGACTTCAGTTCCTTCCAAGTGATTAAATTCACCATTTTCTGAACTATATTGGTGCATTTCATCAGAATTTAACTCATCAAAATTAGATTGTTCATTTTTAGAGAAAAGGCTCCAGCTTAACTTTTGATTAAATAGTTCTTCAACAGCCAGTTCATTTAAAATAGGGCTCCCCGAAATTGCTGCAAAAACATTTTTTGATAACTTAATAACCCGAATAAAGCGGGTATAACTCATTTCATTTTCTTCTAAAATGAATTTAATATTAAAACGTTCCCCTTCCTCCCAGCTATCAGGTATAGGAAACCTATGTAAAGTCAGATCATCTTCTTTTTTTCAAAAGAAATCGACTGGCTCTCTCCATTTACTATTAGCTGTCTTTTTCCTATACCATTTGCAACACAAAGCAGATGAGAATTCCTTTCATCTAAGCCAACGACAACTCTTGGATTCCGATTTTTCATCTTTCTAGGTCTATCGGCGTGCACAAGCCATACAGCTTCTTCCTCATGTCGTTGTTTATCTCGATAAAGTGCTGGTTTCAGTCTCGATCCAACTACTTGTGATCCAGGAAGAAGGGCAAGCTTCCGGTAAGCTATGTTTTCGTTTTCTATCAAAGGCATTGAGCGAAGATATATTGAATTGGCATTATGCTGAGAATCTTCAAGCTCCTCTAAGTAACATTCACTCTCTAAATAGCATTCAGGAATTACCATTAACTCCAGTCCGTAATCCTTACTTGCCCTTAAAATATACTCTTGCAACAAACCATAACGAATATCATATGGTAGTAAATCTCCAATCTTGACAGATACAGCTTTAGGAATGCAGACAACATTCGTTCCGATAGAGTTTCCAAATGATATTTCTGAAACAATATCACTTCCAATTGGCATTACAATTTTGTTGTCAGGGAGAGAAAGGAAACTTGTAATAAGATAATTCTGTCCTAGCAAGAGAGTCTTGCGTAATGCTGTACAAAATCCTAAAACAAATCTTGACGCTGTACCATCACATAATATACAAGCATCGGAGTTGCTCTCCTTTAAGCTGCAATCAAACGCAATGCCCGCAGGAAAGCCGATAAAATCAATAACTTTTGAGTCTATTCCCGATTCTTGGAGTAAATCACAGGCCTGTATTGCAATTTCCTCCAAGGCCGGGTCAATTATTATAAATTTGACAGAGTCAGGTTTATCACTTATCAAAGATTCCGCAAATTCTATCGTATTACTCGCTTCACGCAACAAGACCAATACTTCTAAACGTGGTGTCACGGCCTCATTAATGATCTCTGGTTCCTCGGGTTTAATATTTATAGCTTTGCAAATGGCATCACCACCTTGATACTCAGCAAACAAATCAGCAAGATAAGCATGGAATCCATACCACACATCTAGATTTTTTTTATTGTCAAAACTGCTATGAGCCACTCTATGTCCATTTTCAAGAACTTTACTTAATCTCTCAGCGAGTTCATGGGCGTATGGAGCGATAAGACAAGTATCATGGTCTTCTACATTTATAAGTTCAGGTGTGCCACCAACACGAGTGGCTATAAAGGGAATATTATTTTCTAAAGCCTCATATACAGCCATGGTGGAATTTTCAATTAGCGAAGGCATAATAGCTATCATATCTCTAGAACATAAAAAAGACAGAGCCTCCGGTTGATTACAATCTGTTATACAATTAACTTCAAAGCTCCATGACAAAGCTTTTCGTTCGATATAATCTGAAACCTTCTCATTTTTCTGATTGGGGAGTGCCTCACCATACTTACCAAGAAAATTCACCTTGGCTGGTGGATTCCCAGCACGTTCCAGAAGGTCAAGTGCATTGCAGAAAAGTTCAATACCTTTTCGCATCTCTAGCCGACCAAAGAAAGTTAGTTCCTGGGTTTTAACAAGGTCACCAGGCTTTCTATCAGGGCGTAGATCATCTACATGTACTTCGGAAAAATCTAAGATATTTGGTTGTACATAGGAAGCATATGGAAGTTTATAACCAACATAACGCATAAAACAAAGTAAGTGAGCACTACCGCCAATGACCATATCAGCGAACTCAACACATTTCTGTTCGGCAAAACTTGCCGGTAGAAGCTCCCTCTTTGAGATAGGCTGCATCTGATAGTGGCGATTCCAAAGATGCGGGGAAGAGGTTTTAACAATAAATAAAGTTTCCTGAAACGCCAGCCCCAATTTCTTCGCCATAAGTGCATAGATCAATCCTCCACGCCACTCTGAGGTATGAACAACATGAAACCGATCTTGTTCTGCCAACCACCGGTAAGCCGCACTATATCGTCTCTGCCAATTTTGTGAGGGACCTATGATCGTCTCTTCTGCGTGAGCCAAGTAGTGAAGAGATACCCCAAAGCTGGAAAAATGCTCTATCCAATGTTCAGGCGTTTCGTTTTCAACTTTTTCCCCTTTTAAATAGAGCACATGTACTTCATGGCCATGAGCGGCCAAGCCCTTTGCTAAATGGTAATAAGTTGAAGCGATACCCCCATTCCTTACTGGCCCTAAAATTTCTTCTGTTGCAATACAGACACGAAGTTTATTATCCGATTCAATGCCGGCATAGGCGTTGAGATCAGGAAATTCTTCGACTGCAAATTTATCAATCTGCATTCTCTAGAACCCTCTGATTAAGTCTACCTACTACCGTATTTTCATTATCGATAAAATAGTTCCAGGTTTCTTTGATACCACTTACAAGTTCTGTGCCTGGTAAAAATCCTAGATGCTGCTTTGCTTTGGAAATATCAGTAAAATTGTGACGAACTTCTCCAACTCTGAATCCATGGTAAACTAATTTTAATTTATCATTTTCACCAGTAATCTGTTTTAGCAAAGAGATAATTTCGTTCACAGAAGTTGGCCTTCCACTACCGAGCTGAAAAACTCCACTTTGCCTTACTTCTAATGCCTTTATAATGCCCTGACATAAATCACCGACAAAGATAAAATCTCGTGTTTGACTACCATCACCATAAATTTCGCAAGGCTCTCTTTTTAAAATTTTCTTCATAAAAGCGGCTATAACGCTACCTTTATGTAAAGAAAGTGGGCCATAGACATTCGAAAATCTTAGAGACGTAATAGTAAGCCCATAACTTTGAGTATATGCGGAGCAGTAGGCCTCCGCCGCGGCCTTAGATGCACCATATGCTGACGACGGGTTTATGGGCATTAACTCATGTACTGGTGGTACAACGTCTCCGATAATAGCACCGCCGGTTGAGGCATTAACAAGACACTTAACACCCTTTCTGCGCATAGCTTCCAGAATATTTACGGTTCCTTGAACATTTACCTCAAAATTATGGGCAGGATTTTTTATTGAATCGACAACTCCCGTGTCAGCTGCTAAATGGACGATGGCATCAACACCTGCTACTGCTTCGTCTACGGTTTTTTGGTCTCTTATATCTCCCCGAATAAAATGATGGGGATACCGGGATAATGAAGTAATACTCCCGGTAACCTCGTTATCCAAGACCAGAATTTCATCATATAAACCCTTCTCACTCAGGATTTTGATCAAATTCGAGCCAATGAAACCGCAACCACCAGTAATAAGGATGCGCTTAGGCATAACTTTAGCCACCTGGAAAGACTAAGAAATGGGTTCAGCTACTTCACCAATTTTTTCTTGATAGGAAACATCTGCAAGCTCATTACTTCGCGTCCAATAGGATATACAGGGAATTTTGGAGTAGTCTGCTCGATTTCGATAACGCTCTGTTATCTCAGTAATTTCATTCAGAAGACTATCCTTTATAAGCGTAGGCCTCCATCCAAAAGAACGTAAAAGGTCATTGCGTACATTTAAATCATTTCTTTCCGCTTCTCGTCTTGGATTTGGAAGATAACTAATTTCACAGTTAGTAAGTGATTGAACCAATTTTGCCAAATCAGAAAGCGTCTGAGTCTCTGCCATTTGATTCAATATCATTGGCCGATCCCCCTCGGAAGGTGGGTGTAGTAGCGCTTGTTCCACGCACTTACAGGTATCTGAAATATGAATAAATGCCCGCGTCTGGCCTCCAGTTCCATGTACAGTGAGAGGAAAGCCTACTGTGGCTTGCATTAAGAATCTGTTTAATACAGTGCCATAATCACCATCGTAATCGAAACGATTTATAAGTCTCTCATCCAGGCTCGATAGCTCGGTTTGTGTACCCCATACAATCCCCTGATGCAAGTCA